>CAWGSB010000008.1:0-202562 GCA_963825105.1 uncultured Alphaproteobacteria bacterium | reverse complement strand
GGCCTGGCCGCAAGCAGGTCTGGCGCAGCTTTGGAGACGACGGACGCATGAATGGCGATGTGCTGGCTCTCCAAAATGATCGACAAGCGGGCGAGCCGCTGCTCATACCCGTCATGCGCCGCGGCCAGCGCCTCGCTTCGCCGCCGACATTAGCCGAAATCCGGCAGAAGGCCGCGCATGGCCTTGCCCAGTTGCCCGAGTCGTTGCGCCGCCTGACCGACGGAACAACATTCCCGGTCACCATAGCGCCGGGGCTGATAGCGCTCGCGGAGGAAGTCGATCGTCGATGCGCAGGCATCACGTGACAATGGCCGGGCCTCCCCTGTTGGGCGGCGGCCCGCCGCGAACGAAGCAGCCGTCCGACCGGTAGGTCAAAAGCTGCTGGTCGGGCAGCGCGGCGGTTAATGCGACATCAGCGTCGGTACGGTCATGGATTGAAGCATGCCGCGCGTAACTCCTCCCAAAATGCGCTCTTGGAAGCGCGAATGGCCGTAGCCTCCCATGACGATCAAATCGAGACCGCTGTCTGCCGCGATCGAGAGGATGGTAGGCTGGATATCGGCGTGGTCCGCGGCCACGCGCTCGATGCGCGCGGTGAGCCCATGCCTCGCCAAATGCGCCGTCAAAGCCGCCGCGGACGGATCGGCCGGTGCTTGCGCCTCGTTGATGCTGATGATGGTGATCGCCTGCGCGCGAGCCAGGAATGGCGCGGCGTCACGAAGGGCGCGTGCCGCCAGCCGGCTGCCGTCCCACGCGATCCCGATGCGCCTCGGCTCAAAAGGACCTTTATGCGTATAGGGGATGAAGAGAACCGGGCCCCCCGACTGAAAAAGGATTTCCTGCGGCATCGTGTTGTCGAACGTGTCCCGGTCCGGTTCGGGCTGCAGCACGATCGTCAAATCGTACAGCCGCGCCGAGACGCCGACTGTTGCCGCGGCTTCGGCCGGAAGGTATGCGAGCGGCTGGAGGCCGTAGCTTATGCCTGCGTTGCGCGCCTCGGCTTCAAAGACGGCAAGGGCGGCATTGGCGCGCGCCAACGCGCGCTCACGTTCGATCTCAAACACCGCAGCGACCGCCGCGCCGCCGTCGATGGCGAGACCTACATTTGCGGTTTCGTAGCCGACCGAGACCGCATCCAGATGCGCAGCGCGCGTCACTGCCAGCGAGATTGCTCCGTCGACGACAGGGCGTATCAGCCGCTCTGAGGGGATATGGACGAGCAGATTCTTGAGCATGAGCGTTCTCCGCACCTGCTGTTCCTCCAAAGAAAGGAACCTTAGCGAATTCGTATATGAGGATTCGCCCGCAGATCACATTGCCATTTCCGGCTCAGCCGGCCGTTCTCTCTTCGTCTCCGGAATTTCCGTCATCGTCGCTTCGGTGAGCAGCAGCACGCTGGCGACCGAGACTGCGTTTTCCAATGCGGTGCGAACCACCTTGGCAGGATCGACGATGCCGGCCTCGACCAGATCGACATATTCCTTGCGCGCGGCGTCGAAGCCGAAATTGCCCTGGCCGCTCAGCATCCGTGCGACGACGACGCCGCCGTCGACGGCGGAATTCTCCGCGATCTGACGCGCAGGGCGCTTCGAGCGCCCGCTTCAAGATCTGAACGCCGGTCCTCTCGTCGCCTTCGCAGGCGGCTTCTTCCCGGCTGACCGCTTCGATACATTTCAGAAGCGCAAGACCGCCGCCGGGCACAATTCCCTCGGCGACCGCCGCCTTGGTGGAGCTGATGGCGTCGTCGAGCGCTTCCTTCTTCGCCTTCATCTCCGCCTCGGTCGGGGCGCCGACGCGGATCACCGCAACGCCGCCAGACAGTTTGGCGAGCCGTTCCTCGAGCTTTTCCCGGTCATAATCGCTGGTCGTCTTTTCGATTTCGCGCCGGATTTGCGCAATCCGGCCATCGATCCGGGCACGGTCGCCGCCGCTGCCGATCAGCGTCGTATTTTCCTTGTCCGCGACCACCCGCGCGGCGCGCCCGAGCTGTTGCAACGTCACGCTCTCAAGCTTCAATCCCAGTTCTTCGGAGATCACCTGCGCGCCGGTCAATATCGCGATGTCTTCCAGCATCGCCTTGCGCCGGTCGCCGAAGCCGGGCGCCTTGACCGCGCAGCCCTTGAGAACTCCGCGAAGCTGGTTGACGATCAGGGTCGCAAGCGCCTCACCTTCGATATCCTCGGCCACGATCAACAATGGACGGCCCGACTTGGCGACCTGCTCGAGCACCGGAATCAGATCGCGCAGCGCCCCGATCTTGTGGTCGCACAGCAGCACGAATGGATCTTCCAGCACGGCCTCCATGCGCTCCGCGTCGGTGACGAAGTAGGGGGATATGAAGCCGCGGTCGAATTTCAGGCCTTCGACGACATCCAGCGTGGTTTCCGTGGTCTTGGATTCCTCGACCGAAATCACGCCGTCGCCGCCGACCTTCTCGATGGCGTCGGCAACCAGGTCGCCGATTACCGGATCATTGTGGGCCGACAAGGTTGCGACCTGCGCCTTCTCGGCTTTCGTCTTCACCGGGCGGGACATCGCGCGCAGCGCCTCGATCGCAACGCGCGCGGCCCGGTCCAGGCCGCGCTTGAGATCGATGGCGCTGGCGCCCGCCACGACGTTGCGCACGCCGTCGGCGAGGATCGCGTGGGCGAGGATGGTCGAGGTGCTGGTGCCGTCGCCGACGACGTCCCCGGTTCTCTCCGCGGCCTGGCGAAGCACCTGGGCGCCGAGATTCTCCTCGGGGTCCTTGAGATCGAATTCCTTGGCGATGGTGACGCCGTCATTGCAGACGATCGGTGCGCCCCAGCTCTTTTGAATCAGGACTGATTTCGACTTCGGGCCCAGCGTGACGCGCACCGCATCGGCGAGAAGCGTTGCGCCGCGCAAGATTTTTTCGCGGGCGGCGGAATGAAACAGGATCTGCTTGTGGGCCATTCGCCGCTTCTCCGTGGGTCAAATCGTCATCATGCTGCGCAGCGGTACCGCGCGGCCTCGCCGATCAATCCTGATGCGGCGAGGCCGGGCAGCTTCGCTCACTTCACGCTTACGGGAATCGTCTTCTCCTTCTTCTGCGCTTCCGGAGACTTCGGCAGGGTGACGGTCAGAACGCCGCTCTTGTAACTGGCTTCGATCTTCTCGACGTCGACGCTGCCGGGAACCTGCAGCGAGCGGCGGAACAGAGCCATAGCGCCGCTCGGAGACGTAGCGGTCCTTGGTCTTCTCTTCCTTCTCTTCCTGCTTTTCGCCCTTGATCGTCAGCATGCCGTCGGCAAGCTGAACCTCGATGTTCTTGGCATCGAGGCCCGGCAGTTCGGCCGTGACCTCGAACGCCTTGTCCTTCTCGACGATGTCGATGGCCGGCGTGACGTTGAAGCCAAGGTCACGGCGCCAGAACGACTCGATGTCGGGGAGCGTACGAGAGAATGGAGCCTGCAGAAATCCGGTCTGGAAATCATGAAACAACCGATCGACCTGATTGCGCAGAACTTCGAAGGGTTGCCAGTCCGCGGCTTTGGTTGGCGGCGTCACCGGAGTGGCTTCGGTCTTGATGGGTAATTTTGTTGCAGCTTCGGCCATGACAGATACTCCTTCGATGGTGGGTTGAGAAGCGAAAAGCCTATGACCGCCGCATCGGGATTCATTGATCTTCATCAAACATCGGCTGTCACGACAGGTCCGGCGCGGGGGAGCCTGCGCCGGGCATACGCGTTCGGCCGTGCCGGTTGCGCGATTGCAGCCTGAACAACGGCTTAGCGCAAGCTAAGTCGCTTCCAAAATAAACAAACGGCGATGCGCTGGTTGAGCGATATCAACTCGCCGCCAAATGCTTCGATTTGCGCGCGTTATTCGCGTACCGTGCTTCGCAGATGCGGCATGACGTTTTGATGATGCGCAGCGTTGATCTGCATCAACGACCAGTTGCCCATTCCGGAGCAGCCTTTTTCGATCGGCGGCGCATTTGAATGCGACGCCACAGATCGGGAGAAAACGCCATGGCTGATCGCAACGACGCGCATTCGCATGATGCGCAAGGAAAATCTCCGTCCGCTACCCGACGTAACTTCCTTCAGGGACTCGCAGGCGCGGGCGCCGCGATTTCGCTCAGCAGCAGGATCGCCAAAGCCCAGCAGGGCGAGATCGGCTATTGGGCCAAGGACCTCAGCGACGCTCAACTGACCAACATGTTCGGCACGATCCTGCGGATCCGCTGGTACGAGCGGACGTTGGTCGACAAGATGCTGACCGATTCCAACTACCGCGGTTACAATCACTTCTATGTCGGTCAGGAAGCGGTCGCGACCGGCGTCTGCGCCGCCTTGAAAAACACCGGCGGCGTGATGGAAGCCGACCTCGTCTACAGCACGCATCGGCCTTCCGGCCACGCCATCGCCAAGGGCGCCGACATCAAGAAGATGGCGGCGGAGTATGACTTCAGGGCGACCGGCCTGAACAAGGGCTATGGCGGCGAGATGCACATCTCCGACAAGTCGATCGGCTTCATGGGCGCCGACGGCATGATCGGTCCGGGACCGGTGATCGCGACCGGCTCGGCCTTTGCGATCCGCGCCCGCGGCAGCAAGCAGGTGGTCGTCAATTTCGGCGGCGACGGCACCTACGCCACGCCGCACTTCCACAGCGCGCTGAATAACGCGGCATTGCTCAAGCTGCCGTTCATCTACGTGATCGAGAACAATCTCTATCACCAATACGCGCATTATTCCTGGTCGTGCCCGATGAAGGATATCGCGGAAGCCGCGGCGCCTTATGGCATTCCCGGCGTCGTCGTCGACGGACAGGACGTGATGCAGGTCTACAACGTCGCCAAAACCGCGGTTGACCGGGCGCGGGCGGGCCAGGGCCCGACGCTGATCGAGGCCAAGACCTACCGCTATTACAATCACTGGGGCGCGCCCGGCGCCAAGCCCGGCGAACTCGGTGCCTTTGGCTACGATCCGCTGGCAATTTCCTCGTTCCGGCCGGAACGGGAGGTGCGCGACTGGATGACTCGCGATCCCGTCGATATCTGCCGCAACACCCTGATCGGCTGGAAAGTGATCGATGCCGCCAAGGCGGCGGCGATGGAGGCCGCCATCAAGCAGGAAGTTCTCGATGCGGTCGCATGGGCCGACAAGCAGCCCTTCTGCAAGCCGGAGGACGGCCTGAAGAACGTCTTTGTCGAGGGAAGCGTTCTCCCCCGCCAGTTCGGTTAGGCGACAACCTGTCAATTCGTTCCAACGTTGCGACATCGCACAGCGGATAAGAATTTGGAGAGAGACAATGGCACGCAAGAGCTTCATGTACTCGGTCCTTGAGGCGGTTCAGTATGAAATGCGCCAGGACAAAAATATGATCTGGATCTTCGAGCTGACCCCGCCGGTTGCTTCCAACCCGGGCCGGCCGGTGATCAACCTTGAAACCGAGTTTGGCCGCCTGCGGGTGGTCAACACCGGTATCGACGAAAACTGGATGGCGGGATGCGTGCTGGGGGCCGGGCTCGCCGGCTCCAAGGCCGCGACCTACATCCCGTACCAAGGGGCCTGCATGCCCTTCCAGATGATCCAGAACCATGCGGGCAAGCTGCGTTCGATGACCGGCGGCGACGCCGCCATGCCGGTGGTGTTCATCATGGAGATGACGGGGCAGACGGCCGGTTTTGCCGGCCAGCATTCCGACTACGAGATCGACAGCTATTACGCGCACATTCCGGGCGTGAAGACCGTCATTCCCTCGACGCCGGCGGACGCCAAGGGGATGATGGCCTCCGCGATCCGCGACCCCAACCCCGTCGTGTTCCTCTATGCGGCGGGTCTGCGCGAACTGGTCGAGGAAGTGCCGGACGACCAGTATCTGACCCCGCTCGACAAGGCCGCGGTGCGCACGACCGGGAACGACATCACCATCGTCAGCTCCGGCGCCGGCATGCCGGACGTGCTGGACGCGGCCGAGAAGCTGCAAAAGGCGGGGATGAAGGTCGAGGCCATCGACCTGCGCAGCTTCAAGCCGATCGATACCGAGACCCTCGTCAAGTCGGTGCAGAAGACAAAACGGCTGCTGACCTTCGATCAGTCCTATTACACGCTTTGCCCGGGCGCCGAAGTCATCGCGCGGGTAGCGGAGAACGTCTCCGGCGCCAAGTTCAAACGCATTGCATTCCCGGATGCGCCGCCGCCGGCCGCCCCGGAAATGTTCAACTGGATGCGGCCCAATGCCGACCACATCGTCGCCGCGGCAAAGAAGTTTGTCGCCTGAGCTGATGTGCGAAGGCCAGTGATCGAGAAGCCGGCGGATCGCGCCGCCGGCTTCGCATCAACAAGGGTGAGCTATGTCGATTGACTCTAACGGTGATCAGTCCAGCGCCGTATGCCCGGGCTGTGGCGGCTCGAACATCGGCATGGCGCGGGTGCGCTCCGCGTTTTTTCACGAGGACCGGCTGGTGGTTGTCGAGGACATCCCGGCGCTGGTCTGCGCCAGTTGTAACGAGCAGTTCTATGACGACCAGACCGTCGTCGTGCTCGACCTGCTTCGTGGCGATGGTTTTCCGGAGGAGGACGCGCGCGAGGAAATACTCGTTCCGGTATTCTCGTTCCGCGACCGCCTGATGGCCGAGGCGGAGACATGAATGCGGCAGGACCCGCTCGCGCGCTTTTGATCGCCGTGAGTCTCATTGCCACCGGCGTCTCGCCGGCGATGGCCCAGCAGGACGAGGGGTTCATGCCCAAGGGCGGCAAGACGCTGTTTCTCGAACTAAAGGACACGCCGCGCGCCGCGGAACTTCGCGAGATCGGCAATCTCACCCGCACCGAGGCGGAATGGCGCAGCTTCCTGGCTGAACGGCACAAACAGTTGAGCGAGCGGGAAGTCAGCGAACTCGCCGCCTATCTGGCGGTGAACCTTCCGCTGCCCGAAGGCGCCGTTCAGCAGGCTGAAAGCGGGGGTGACATCGCCTCGGCCTTGCCGCCGGACGGCCGTGAGCTGGCCTGGACGCAGTGCCAGTTCTGTCATTCGCTGTTTACCAGCTATCTGACGCAGCAGCGCGACGTGCAGGGCTGGCGCAGCATCTTCCTGTCGCCGTTTCATCGCGGGATGAAGATGACCGCGCAGCAGCGCGAGACCTTCGCGCGCTATTCAGCCATCAACATGCCGATGAAGGCCGCCGACGTGCCGGCCGCGCTGCGTTATTGAGGACCCGCTGCGCCGCAATCGTTGGAGCTACGGGCACTCAAGGGAAACAGGAGATAGGCGATGAGCTCCATTCGAATTTTCCTTTGCGGCGCGCTGATCGCGTTTGGCGCCTTGCTGGCCGAACCGCTCAAGGCGCAGACCAAAGATGTGTTTGCGTTCATTCCCCCCGGCGGGCGAACGCTGTTTACGCAGGTGGTCGCCAGCCACCCGCCGGCTGACGCGCTGCAGGCGATCCTGACGGGCAAGCGAACGCGCGAGGAATGGCTGACTTATCTCAAAGGCGCGGCGAACAACGTGACGGCGCTTCAGAAATTGAGCGAACCGGAGCTGCTGACGCTGGCGGACTATCTGTCGTTCAACATGCCGCTTTCGTCCGGTCAGAGCGCGGCGGATCTCGTCAAGGCCGACCTCGCAAAAGCCCTGCCGCCCGACGGGCGCGACTTCGCGCTCGAAAAATGTCAGGGCTGTCACATCATCACCGTCGTCATCACCCAGGTTCGGCCGGTGCCAGCCTGGCTGGGGACCATGAACAAGCCCAGCCATAGCAGGATCAAGCTGTCCCGCGAGCAGCGCGAGGCGCTGGCCAGCTATCTCGTGCTCAACGGCGGGATTCCGGTCGATCAGGTGCCCGAGGAGCTGCGGGCCGGCGGCGCGTCCTATTGAGGTGACCGCGACAGCATAGGGCCAGGGCAGATGCTGTTCACCTCGCTGGAATTCTTCGTCTTCCTGCCGCTGGTGCTGTTGTTGTTTGCGGCGATGCCTGTCCCGCAGCGGTGGGCGGTGCTGCTGCTGGCGAGCTACCTCTTCTACGGCATCTGGCAGCCCTTCAACCTTGTCTATCTCGGCGCGGTGACGCTGGTCGTGTATGGCTGCGGCTGGGCGCTGGAACGCGCCAGCCTTCCGGCCGCGAGACAGGCGCTGCTGGCCTTGGGGCTTGCCGTGCTGCTCGGTTCGCTGGTTGCGTTCAAATTCTACGATTTTCTTGCAGGCGAGCTGGAGCACGCGCTCGCTTCGACATTCCCGGTTGCCCTGCCAAGGCTCACCGTCAGTACGCCGGTTGGATATTCCTTCTATGCCTTCTCGGCGGCGAGCTATTTGATCGATATTCATGCCCGCCGGCTGAGCGGCAGCCATTACCCCGGTCATGTCGCGCTCTATGTCGCCTATTTTCCGAAGATCTTCGCAGGCCCCATCGAGCGCGCCACGGCGTTCCTGCCGCAAGTCGCAGCCGGCCTGCGCGCCGATCCGGGCCTTATGGTGTTGGGTCTTCAGCTGATCGGCTGGGGCCTGTTCAAGAAGGTCGTCATTGCCGACAATCTGGCGCCGCTGGTGGATCGCAATTTCGGCATCGTGGCCTTTGCCTCGCCGATCGAGCTCCTGGTCAGCGTCTATTTCTTCGCGTTCCAGATCTACTGCGACTTCTCCGGCTATACCGACATCGCCATCGGCGCCTCGCTGCTGTTCGGCCTGCGATTGATGGAGAATTTTCGCAGGCCTTATCTGTCGCGCTCCACCGCCGAGTTCTGGGGCGAACGGTGGCACATCTCGCTCGGGCGCTGGTTCCGCGACTACCTCTATATTCCCTTGGGCGGCAGCCGGGCCGGACGGCTGCGCCGCTACTTCAACATCATGCTCGTGTTCGTGGTCAGCGGGCTGTGGCATGCCGGCCTCGGCTATGGGGTGGGATGGACGTTCCTGATCTGGGGCGCGCTCAACGGCGCTTATCAGTGGGCAGGGCTTGCCACGCGCGGACTGTGGGAGCGGCTCGGCGGGTTATTGCCGGCCGTGCGCCAAAATGCGGTGCTGTCGCTGCTGCGCATCCTCCTGACGTTTCACCTGATCGCGATTTCCTGGATTTTCTTCCGCGCCAAATCGGTCGGCGACGCGCTGACGGTGATCAGGAAGATCGGGACCAACCTCCTCGAAATCCCGTCTCTGGTTGTCCAGTATCCATTCACCGCCGAGCATGGCATGGGCTTCGGGCTGATTGCGCTTCTGCTCGCCGTGGAGGTGCTCGACGAACGCCGGCCGATTGCGCAGCGGCTGGCCGCGGCGCCGGCGGTTCTGCGCTGGAGTTCCTATTACGTCGTGATCTTCGGTTTGCTGATCCTTGGCCGATGGCAGGCCAAGGAATTCATCTACATGCAGTTTTGACGAGGCGCCGGCAAGGCGAGCGGGATATGAGCGTGCAACGATGACGCGTCAGGGCAGGTCGGCGATCGCCTTCATCGGAATAGGTCTTTTGATCTATGCCGGCATCTCATTTTGCCGCCGAGCGGCTGATGTACCGCAACGGGCACAGCAATCCGTTCTTCAAGATCGCGACCACCGAGGTGAAGGCGTTCGACTGGGTGATCCTTGGCGCGTCGCACGCGATGCCGCTCGGATTTCGCCGATTTCAACAGCCGGATGCAGGACGAAACCGGCCTCAAGATCGTCAATCTCGCTTCTCCCGGCACCGGTCCGCTCTACAATCGCTTTGTGCTGGAGGCGTTTCTGCGCGACCACACCGCGAAGAACGTGCTCTATGTCGCCGATTCCTTCGCGTTCTATTCGCGCACATGGAACGAGGATCGCTTTGGCGATGCCAAACTGCTCAGGGCCACACCATTCGATCCGGCTACCGCGTGGTTGCTGTGGCAATATAGCCGCCGCGAAGGCGTCGATCCGCGGGCGCTCGCCGACTACATCACGGGATTTTCGAAGATCAACAATCGGGATCGTTTCCAGAAGGACGTCTGGGAAGGGGAATTGCAATTCGATCGAATCTATCGGCCGTCGGCGACTGCGACCAAAAGCCGGATCGCGTATCTGTTTCCGGATTCTCGGGCGGGAAGCGGGCACTTCCGCGCTATATGACGGAATTCGCCAAGCTGCTTGAACTCGCGGAGCGACGAAATATCCGCGTCGTCGTGATCAAGATGCCGACGCCCGCTCAATTCCGCGCCCTGCTGCCGAACGAGCCGGCGTTCGACGCGGCGATGACGGCGGCGGCCAACAGCCGCGGGGTCGGCTTCAGCAATTTCTCGGCCGAGCTGGACGAACCGCGCTTCTATTTCGACACCGACCACCTCAACAGGGCCGGGGTCGACGGAATTGTTCGCTCGTCATCTGAAGGCGATCCTGACGGCGCCGGCGAACTGAGCGGAATGGGCCCGCGGACACGCCAGGGGGGATGCTGCGTCACAGCTTCTCCAGACGATCGAGAAACGGCTGCTGGCCGGCGAGAATTTTCTTCTCGCGCGAGGGGAAGCGCGAACCACGCCGCGCGATCGATTTCGGGAACATAAATGGTCCGGCCGCTTCGCGGGGGCCATTCGATGGCGACTTCGTTGCTGCGCACGGCGCCACATCAAGATTGCCTTCCAGCGCATAGGCGAGAACGATTTTGCCGCTCGCTGGCGCACCTGGCCAAGCGGCCGGAGCGGGCCCGCGGCTTCGCATGCCGAGTTCCTCTGCGAATTCGCGGCGGGCCGCGGCTTCCGGGTCTTCGCCGTCGTCCAGTTCCCCTTTCGGGATCGACCATGCGCCAAGATCGCGGTTTCGCCAAAAAGGTCCGCCTGGATGGACGAGGAGAACAACAATGCCGGCGTCGCTATGGCGGTACATCAGGATGCCGGCGCTCGTGGTTGCCATGCTGTCCGCCCGGGATGCAGGAATGACGGGATAAATTGATCTGGCTCAAGTCAGCAGAGACAAAGCCGGCATTCCTATATCAAATGCATCGGCATCCCGGAGGTCAATTCCCGTACGCGGCGTTCTTCTGGCCGGCGCTTGCCGCTGCGTCTGCGGTTGAAACGGCGTCGTCCATAGCGGCGCAGTTCCTGGGATTTCGATGCCGACGGCGACCGCGCCGTGCAAGAGCCGGAAGGCGCCACGCCCAGCAAGATCGCGCTCGAACTGCATACGGTCCGGCTGCGTGACTTTACCACGGTCAAAAGCGGCGTTCCCACGCTCCTGTGCACGCCGCTCGCGCTGCACGGAGCCGCGATTGCCGACCTTGCCGCCGGGCACAGTCTCGTTGCCGCCCTCCGGGGCGCCGGAATTGAACGGCTGTTCATGGCCGATTGGCGCTCGGCCAGCCCCGACATGCGATTTCTCGGAATTGACGACTATCTTGCCGATCTCAATGTCCTTGTCGATCATCTCGGCGGTCTGGTCGATCTTGTCGGGCTTTGCCAGGGAGGCTGGTTATCGCTGCTCTATGCCGGGCGATTCCCGGCCAAGGTACGCAAGCTCGTGATGGCCGGCTCGCCGGTTGATATTGCCGCGCGGCAATCCGAATTGTCGGCTGTCGCCGCGGCTACTCCCCTGACCATGTTCCAGAGCCTGGTTGATTCAGGCGATGGCCGCGTGATCGGCCGCAATGTCGCGAAGCTCTGGGGAAACGACACCGTCGACGCAAACTATATCCGTCAATCGCTGCAGACGCTTCAGCCGACCGGCTCGCCGGAATTCACGCGGCTCGAAGCCATCTTCAGGAACTGGAATTCCTGGACCATCGATGTTCCCGGAACATACTATCTCGAAGTCATCGAGAAACTATACAAGCGCAACGAACTTGCCACCGGAAGCTTCGTCGCCCTGGGGCAAAAGATCGACCTCTCGCGCCTGCGGCTTCCCATGTATCTTCTTGCCGGGAGCGCCGACGAAGTGGTTGCCCCGGAACAATTGCTGGCGGTGGAGCGGCTGGTGGGAACGCCGCCGGAGCATCTCCGCCACGAGATCGCGCCGAGCAATCATCTCGGCCTGTTCATGGGCAAACGGACGCTCGAAGAATACTGGCCGAGAATTGTGCGCTGGCTGAAAGAGCCTCCCGCTTGAGGGAACCTTCCGGCGGCTTTGACCTGCATCAACGCCCGGGCTGATGAGGGCGGGCAATCTATCCGCGATAGTTCAGCGCTCAGGAGGCAGATCATGAATGAATTGAAACTGCGTGACGATATCCTGGACGAACTCGCTTATGAACCCATCGTCGATCCGGCCCATATCGGCGTGGCCGTCGATCAGGACGTTGTAACGCTTACCGGACATGTCGGCAGCTATGCCCAGAAGCTCGCGGCAATATCCGCGGTGCGCCGGGTAAAGGGCGTGCATGGAATCGCCGATGAGATCGAAGTTCGCTATCCTTCGGATGCAAAGACGTCCGACGATGAGATCGCCAGCCGCGCGATCAATGTGCTGTCCTGGGACAGCGTCGTTCCCAGCGAGGCAATCCAGGTCACGGTGCGGGACGGGCTGGTCACGTTGACCGGCAAGGTCAACTGGTACTATCAAAAGAGCAGCGCCGAGCGCGATGTCCGGAAGCTGTCGGGGGTGCGCAGCGTCGTCAACAACATCGAAATAGAGCCGCATGCGAAGCCCGAGAACGTAAAGAAGAAGATCGAAGCGGCCCTGAAGCGGCACGCCGAAATCGAAGCCAAGGACATACGCGTCACCGTTCGAGACGACGATGAAGTCTTGCTCGAAGGCAAGGTTCGCAACTGGGACGAGAAATTTGCGGTCGAGAACGCGGCCTGGTCGGCCCCCGGCGTGAAAAACGTCAAGGACCGGCTGACGATAGGGTCTTAAGCGGCAGCTGTGATGCGTTCCGCTTGTCCCGTTCGCCTCCATTCGATGAGGAGAGAGTAATGCAAACGCCAGTTGAACTAGAATTCCAGGATATGGTTGCCAGTCCGGCCGTGCAGGAACAGGTCGCGGACCAGGTGAAGAAGTTTGAAAAGCGCTATGGCCGCATCACGGCGTGCAGGATCATCGTCAAGGGTCCCGGCAACCGTCATCAAACCGGCGGCCTGTACGAGATCAACATTCGCACTGGCGCTGCCGGATGGCCGTGAAGTCAATGTCGGGCGCACGCCGAAGGCGGACGAGCGGCACTCCGACCTGGCCTTCGCCATGAACGATGCCTTCAAGCGGGCGCGCAGGCGCCTGCAGGACAACGCGCGGCGTATCGAGGGCATGGTCAAAAGCCACGAAGGTCAACCTGTCGGGACCGTCGTGCGGCTGGACCCCGCCGGCGAATTTGGATTCCTTCGATCAAGCGATGGCGCGGAGATCTATTTCCATCGCAACAGCATTCTCGGCGGAGAGTTTTCCGATTTGGCCGTCGGCTCCCGGGTGATGTTCGCCGATGAGATCGGCGAAAAGGGCCCTCAGGCCACCACGGTGAAACTTCTGGGAAAACACGGATTGCGGGTCTGACCCGTTTACTGCTGCGCTATACATTCGGGCCGGCGGCGATCAATTCGCCGCCGGCCGTCAGGCTGTGATCCCCCTGGGTAACCGGCAGCCTGTGCAGCCGCCAACTCACTCCCATGCGCCGACCGACCGGGTGATCAGATTGTCGTTGACCGCGCATACGCCAAGGGTGGATTCGGCGGCCACCTTGATGGCCTTCCGCTCGGCGGCGGATTCGGCAATGCCCCAGAGGTCGACGACGCCCGCATTGACGGTCACGTTCAGCATCGTGGTATGGGCCCAGGGCTGCTTCTTCAGGTGCGAAAGTATGTTTTCGCGGATGGTGGTGTCGGAGACCGGAATATCGAGCAGCTTGCGCGCGGTGGCCACGGCCTGAATGAGATTGGCCCGGCTGACGATGCCGACCAACTGGCCGTTCTCCAGAATAGGCACCCGTTTGATCGCGTTCTTCTCCATCAAGGTCGCGACCTCGTGCAGCGGTGTCGTCGGGGCGGCTGTGATGACCGTGCGGGTCATGACATCCGAGACCTTGAGGCCGTGAGATTTGACATATTCGGCGGCCAGCGTGTCGTTTCCGATAAATCCCTTGAGCCACCACGAGCGGTGCCGCTCGGTGCCGGCCTCCACACGGTGCAGCAGGTCGCCTTCGCTGACAATGCCGACGAGCTTTTGCTGGCTGTCGACCACCGGTGCTGCGCTGATCTTTTTTTCCAGGAACAGCTCTGCGATTTCCTTCACCGTGGTGGAAGGCTTCACCGTGATGACTGGCGCAACCATGACGTCACGAACAAGCATAGCAGACCTCCCTCGTTATTTGATCAGGAGACCCCTTCGATGCGTCGCCGTCGTTGATTCAAATCAACAATCATGCGAAGTCGCCGGCCGTGATGGACCGGATGCCAAGGTCGCGCAGCGTGGCCCGCGTGGCTTCCACCGACCCGTCCACATCGATACCGCGGCAGGCATCCTCGATCACGAGGACGGAAAACCCGGCGCGTTGCGCGTCCTCGGCCGAGTAGCGGACGCAGAAATCGAACGCGAGCCCGGCCAGAAAAACCCGCGTCAGCGAGCGTTCCCGCAAATACCCGATAAGACCGGTCGGCGTCTTTCGATCGTTCTCATAAAACGTCGAATATGAAATCGATCATGCGATGAAACCCCTTGCGCACGATCATCGCGGCCTGCGGAACGCGCAGCGCTTCATGAAATTGAGCCCCTGACGTTTCCTGCACGCAATGATCCGGCCAAAGGATTTGCGGGCCGTATGGGGCGGCAACCGTGTCATAGGGCTGCTTTCCCGGATGCGTCGAGGCGAACGAGAAATGGTCGCGCGGGTGCCAGTCCTGGGCCAGCACGATGTTTGCGAAGCGCGCGGCCAGCCGGTTTATCACCGGCACCACCTCGTCGCCGTGCGGCACGGCAAGACGGCCCCCGGGGCAAAAGTCGTTCTGGATGTCGACCACGATCAATACGTCGGTATCGCCGACGATGATTTGAGCGCCCATCTGTGCGCCTCCGCCTGCCAGGGGTTTCAGGTTGCGGCTTGATATCATCAATATTGGCGACCTCCAGCCATTGGTCCTGATCTGAATCAATTCCGGCCCCTCGAGCCGTGCGATATTTTTCGAGCGCAAATTCCGGCTTTCGTAGGTCTCGGACATGCCCGTGCAGAATGCGGAAATCGCCGCCATGTTCGACCAGGCCGCCGAACTGCTCGAGATCGGCGGGAGAGAACCAGTTTCGCGTCCGCGCCTACCGTCGCGCCGCGCGCGAGATCGAGGGCCTGCCCAAGGCGGTCGGCAAGTTTGCTGAAGTCCGGACGCGATCTGTCGGAGCTGCCGGGGATCGGCAAGGACCTGGCCGGCAAGATCGCCGACATCGTCAAGACCGGACATTTCGACCTGCTCGACACGCTGAAGAAGAAGCTGCCGGGCGAACTCGGCGATATGGCGGCGCTTCCCGGATTAGGGCCGAAGCGCATCAAGCTGCTCTATGACAAGCTGAAAGTGCGCACCCTCAACGACCTTCGTCAGGCCATCAAAACCGGGCGATTGCGCGAGCTCAGCGGATTCGGTCCCGTGATCGAGAAGAAATTGCTCGGGGCGCTGGAAAAACCGCAGCCCGCAAAGCGGTTCAAGCTCTCGGTGGCCGAAGCCGAGGCTGAAGCGCTGGTCGGCTTTCTCCGCGGTAGCGGGCGCGTCGTCGTCGCCGGCAGCTATCGGCGGCGCCGCGACACCGTCGGCGATCTCGATGTGCTGGTGACCGCGAAGAACGGCGCCGCGGTCGGCGACCGGCTGGTGAAATATGAAAATGTCGCGCAGGTCGTCGCCCATGGGCCGACCCGCACCACCGTGATGCTGCGTTCCGGCCTGCAGGTCGATGTCCGCGCGGTGCCGGAGGAAAGCTATGGCGCCGCGCTGCTGTATTTCACCGGCTCGAAAGCCCACAACATCGCGCTGCGCGGGCTCGCCAATCAGCACGGCTGGAAGCTGAACGAATACGGATTGTTCTCCGGCAAGCGGCGGATCGCCGGCGCCACGGAGGAAGAAGTCTACGAGAAGCTCGGGCTTGCATTCATCGCGCCGGAGCTGCGCGAGGACCGCGGGGAGATCGCGGCGTCCCAGGCCGGCAAGCTGCCCAGACTTGTAAAACTTTCCGATCTCAGAGGCGACCTTCACGTGCACTCGGACTGGACCGACGGCACGGTCCCCATCGCCGGAATGGCGGCGGCGGCGCAGGCGCGCGGCTACGAATACATCGCCCTGACCGACCACAGCCATCGTGTCGCCATGACCCACGGTCTCGATCCGGCGCGGCTGGCGCGCCAGATCCGCGAAATCGACCGGCTCAATGAAAAATTCAAGAACTTCACGATCCTCAGGGGGATCGAGGTCGATATCCTCAAGGACGGCAGTCTCGATCTGCCGGATTCAAGCCTGGCGAAGCTGGATATCGTGGTGGCCGCGGTGCATTCGCATTTCGATCTGCCGCGCAAGGCGCAGACCGACCGCGTCGTCCGTGCCCTGGAGAACCGTCATGTGTCCATTCTGGCGCATCCGACCGGGCGTCTGATCGGCGAGCGCGAGCCTTACGACATCGATATGGATCGCGTGATCGCGGCCGCGCGCAAGGCCGGCTGCTACCTCGAGATCAATGCCGAGCCGGATCGTCTGGATTTGAACGATCTTCATGCCCACGCCGCGAAGCTCGCCGGGCGTCAAGCTCGCGGTCTCGACGGATGCGCACTCCGTCGATGCCTTCCAGTGCATGCGGTTCGGGATCGATCAGGCGCGGCGCGCCTGGCTCACGGCAAACGACGTGCTGAATACAAGGCCGCTGGCCGAATTGCGCAAGCTGCTGAAGCGGTAAGGGCGCTCTAGCTGCTTTCGCCGGCGTCGCCGACGAATACGCCCCTGGCCTTGATCACCTGCCAGAACAGCGGGTTCCAGTCTACGGAAGACGGCTTCAACCTCATCCTGCAGGAAGCCGGGTACGATCTCGGGCGCCGGCAGGAAAACTTCGGGAAGGACCGTCGAGAGATTGGTATCTGAGAGGATGTTCCATCGGGAGTGTCCGCCCATCAGCGGCGATCGGAGGCCATAGACGACTTTTCCGATCCGGGCCTCCCGAATGGCGTAGGAGCATTGCGCGCAAGGTTCGACGGTCGCATAGATCGTGCAATCGGACAGATTTGCTCCCCGGATCGCCTGCGCTTTGGCGATCGCAACGATTTCCGCGTGGCTGTTGACGTCGTGGTCTCGCTCTACCCGGTTGACCGACTCGCACAGGAAGGCGCCGTTGCTCGCGATCACGGCTGCGAACGGATATTCTCCTTCGCCGGCCGAGGTTTCGGCCAATGCGATGCAGCGCTCGCATCATCTCCAGGTCGGGATCGCTCTCCGCTTGAAGCATCTTGATATCTCTTGTCCTTCGCGCCGGGTTGATCGATGGAGCCAGTGATCGCACGTCCATAGCACAGCTATCCATATCGGCTCGTGAAGCAGATCGATTGATCGCAATCAACCGGCCGCCATTCGCTTAAATGTCAATCATCCGATGGATTGACCCAAGTCAAAAGCGCAATCGAGCCAATGGTATAAGTATTATTTTTCACGTGAAGCGGTTCAGATCAGAGAGGCGCGCCGTGACGGACAATCAGATTTGGTCGCCTTCCGCCGCCACACCGGTTGCAAGCCGGCATCTGCGGCTATTCGCCTTGAACGGAACCGACGATCTCGGGCGCGATATCAGCAGGCTGCTGGCATTTCCGCTCAGCGCGCATGAAGAGCGGGAGTTCGAGGACGGCGAGCACAAGGCAAGGCCGCTCGACCCCGTCGCCGGCGCCGACGTCTATGTGATCCACAGCCTTCATGGCGGTCCGAAGCAGAGCGCCAACGACAAGCTCTGCCGGCTGTTGTTTTTCATCGGGGCGCTGAAGGACGCCGGCGCCAGGCGGGTGACCGCGGTCGCGCCCTATCTCTGCTATGCGCGAAAGGACCGCCGCACCAAAGCCAACGATCCCGTGACGACGCGCTACGTCGCCGCGCTGTTCGAGGCGATCGGCTGCGATGCCGTCGTCACGCTCGAGGTCCACAACGAGGCTGCCTTCGAGAATGCGTTTCGCTGCCGCGCCGTGGCGCTGACGGCGGCGCCCCTGATGATCGGTCGGATCAAGGCAATCGCCGGAGACGAGCCGCTCTGCGTCATCTCGCCGGATTTGGGAGGCGGCAAGCGGGCGGACCTGCTGCGGGAAGCACTGGAAACGGCGATCGGCCGGCCGATCGGCAAGGCGTTTGTCGAAAAGCATCGCAGCGCCGGCGTGGTTTCGGGCGACCTGTTCGTGGGCGACGTCGCCGGCGCCACCTGCGTCGTCGTGGACGATCTCATCAGCACGGGTGGCACGCTGGTGCGGGCGGCGCGGGCCGCGCGGGCGCGCGGCGCCCGGCGGGTCCTGACCTGTGTTGCCCATGGGCTGTTCATGCCGGGGGCCGAAACGGCGCTTGCCGATCCGGCCATCGATCGCATTCTGGTCACCGACGCCGTTCCGGCATTCCGTCTGCCGGAGGGTCCGGTGCGCGACAAGCTCGACATTGTGCCGGCGGCACCGCTGCTGGCGGAAGCCATCCGCCGCCTCCACGAGGACAAGCCGCTCACCGATCTCCTGGTATTCTGAAAACGATTGAGAGCAGGCCCGGGCGTCGTGCGGACGATGCTGATATTCCGTTAGCGGCCCGACCGGAGCTTTCGGCGGCTGCCGAGAACGCGTTCGAGGCCCGCGGCGTCGGCTGCGGCAAGCCCGAGATAGACCCGGGCGAGGCGGGGCCACTTTTCCGGCGTGCGGGGACTGGCGTCGAGCAGATGGGCGATCGACAGGCGCGCGCGCAGCATCGCCCGATGACTGCGATAGAACAGGAAGAGCCCGCTTGTCGCGTCGTCATCCAGCGCGTGCGCCAAACGCCGCCTGATCCGTTCGGCGGCCGCAAGGCCGCCGAGGCGTTCGCATTCCAGATGCAGGAACGCGATTTCATCGAGCGGATCGAGCGCCCGCAGTTTTGCGTCGAATTCCAGGCAGTCGATGATGGTCACGGGCTCGCGCAGCCAGATGTGCTCGGGGCGCAGGTCGCCATGGGCGTCGACGAACCGCCGCCTGCGGATCCTCTCCAGCAGCAGGGCGGAGCGCTTTAGCGGCAAACCGGCGCTGAACCTGTGCGATCCGCTCCACAGCACCTTGCGGAAGGCCGAAACGCGCGTTGAACAGCACGCGGCAGTTGGCCTGAAGCGCGTTCTGCCATCCGACAAGATAATGCCCGGGCTCGAGCGGGACGCGGGGCGCGTGCGCGTAAAACGCCTCCAGCGTCGCCGCGAGCCGGTCGACCTGCGACGGCTGCAGCCAGCCTCCGCGCAAAGCCGCTTCAAGCGTCTCGTTCTCCTCAAGCCGGCGCATGACCACGAGCCAATCCACGACAGGCCCGTCGCCGCCGATCGAAAGACCGGATGCCGAAAGGGTCAGCGGAACGACGCCCAGATAGACATCCGGAGCGAGCCGCCGGTTGAGCCGGTATTCTGCGCGGCAGGCGGCCTCGCGCCGGTCCAGCGTTGAAAAATCGAGATAGGCGAAGCGAACGGGTTTTTTGAGCTTGTAAACGCGTTCGCCGGCCATGAAGACCCAGGACATATGGGTCTCGCGCGTGACCACTTGCCCGGGCGCGCAGGAATACGTCGCCGGACAGCTCAGAAACCGGACTTTATCGTCGAGATTGGGCGCATTCTGGCCGGAAATGCATCCGCCAGGCCGCGGCAGCGTTTGCGAGAGCTCCATGATAACAAAATTAGCCGGAGTCACCCAATCCGGTTTGACGCTGATCAAGACCGGTTCCGGGCCAGGGGGTAGCGTTTTCCGGTCAAATGGAGCGACCGGCCATGCCGTCTTGCCGGTGACAATCGCGGCCCCGCGCAAGCGCGCGGTCTGGATGCAAATCGATGATGGAGTTTCGCGACAGGGCGGATGCGGGCCACAGATTGGCCAAGGCGCTTGCAGCCTATAAGGACCGGCACGCCGTTGTGCTCGCCCTGCCGCGCGGCGGCGTTCCGGTCGCCGCCGAGGTTGCCGCGACGCTCCATGCGCCGCTCGACCTGATCCTCGTCCGCAAGATCGGGGTGCCGAGCCAGCCCGAGCTTGCGATGGGAGCCGTGGTGGACGGCCTTGCGCCGATCGTCGTTCGTAACGAGGACGTGATCCGGCTTTCGGACACGACCGAACAGGAATTCGACAAGGCATGCGAGAAAGAGCGCGCCGAGATCGAACGCCGGCGCAAGCTCTATCTCGGAGAACGTCCCCGGGCCAGGATCGAGGGGCAGGTGGCGATCGTCATCGACGACGGCATCGCGACCGGGGCGACGATGAAGGCCGCATTGCAGGCCGTCCGCAAGCAGAAGCCGAAGGAACTGGTGCTCGCCGTTCCCGTCGCGCCGCCCGAAACGGTCGCGGAATTGCGTCCGGAAGTCGATACCCTGGTCTGCCTGGAGACGCCGGAACCGTTTGGGGCCATCGGCTATTTTTATTGCGACTTCAGCCAGGTCAGCGATGAGGAGGTCGTGGCGATCCTCCGGCGGTTTCCGGTCAACGGAACGGCTTCGATCAGCTAAGTCTTCATCCTGTCGGCACGCTTCATTCTATCGGCACCCAATGGTCGCCGTCCTTGACATAGGATCGCTTGACGGCGGCCCAGGCGGTGCGGTGAGCGATCTCCTCCTGCCGGACGTCTCCCGCATGGGCGGCGAAGGCGTGGTTGAAGGCTTCACGATAGATGTCCTGCGCATGGGACGGCAGGTGGTGGCGGACCGGCGCAGGCAGATCGGCGTTGGTGCGGTACGGCATGGGGTTCTCCCGGCGGCAAGGGCCCGCCTGTCAGAGCAGTTCCTCGAATTCTTCCGCTGCGTCTCGCGGAACGTCAAAAGCCGGATGCTTTATGAGCGTTCGCAAGCAGTCCGGTCTTGAGCGAGGTCAAGGGAGCTGAAAATCGGCGATGCGGTAGTGCATCTCTCCGGTACAGTAAGTAAGACTGTCCAAATTGTCCCATCGCAAGGACAAGTTGGTCACCCGGCGTTTGATGCCGCTTCACATGGGACTTGGCATATGCAATCGGCGACAAGCCCTCTGCTGACCGATCTGTATCAATTGAACATGCTTCAGGCCTACCTGGACCATGGCCAAACCGATACGGCTGTATTCGAGTTCTTTGTGCGCCGGCTTCCGGCCCGCCGGGGCTTCCTGATGGCGGCAGGGCTCGAGCAGGCGCTCGACTTTCTCGAGACCCTGCAATTCTCCAAGGAAGAGATCGACTGGCTGCGGCAAAGCAAGCGGTTTACCGACGGGTTCGTCGACTACCTCGCGCGCCTGCGCTTTACCGGCGATATCGATGCCATGCCGGAAGGCTCCGTGTTCTTCGAGAACGAGCCGATCATCCGGGTGACCGCGCCGCTTCCGCAGGCGCAATTGGTCGAATCCCGCCTCATCAACATCCTTCACTTCCAGTCGCTGATCGCCTCCAAGGCGGTGCGAATGGTGCTTGCCGCGCCGGGCAAGCAGCTGGTCGATTTCGGGTTGCGGCGGGCGCATGGCGCGGAAGCCGGGTTGATGGCCGCGCGCGCCAGTTATCTGGCGGGATTTGCCGGTACGGCGACGGTGCTCGCAGCGAAGGATTTCGGGATTCCGATTTTCGGAACCATGGCGCACTCCTTCATCCAGGCGCACGACGACGAAACATCCGCGTTTTCGGCATTTGCCCGTTCGCGGCCCGACAATCTCGTCCTGCTGATCGACACCTACGATACCGAAGCCGCGGCCCGAAAAGTCGTCAAACTGGCGCCTCGCCTGAAAGAAGCGGGAATTGCCGTGCGCGCGGTCCGTATCGACAGCGGCGATCTGATCGCGCTGTCGAAGGGCGTCCGGCGCATTCTCGACGACGGAGGCCTGCAGGACGTGACGATCTTCGCAAGCGGCGGGCTCGACGAAGACGATCTCCTGAGGATGGGGGAAGCGCATGCGCCGATCGATGGTTTCGGCGTCGGCACCAGCCTGACCACGTCGTCCGACGTGCCGGCGCTCGATTGCGCCTACAAGCTTCAGGAATATGCCGGAATAGCGCGGCGCAAGCGGTCCGTCGGAAAGGCCACCTGGCCCGGCCGCAAGCAGGTCTGGCGCAGCTTTGGCGACGACGGACGGATCACCGGCGACGTGCTGGCGCTCCACGATGATCGGCAAGCGGGCGAACCGCTGCTCGTTCCGGTCATGCGCAACGGCCGGCGGCTCGGGCCGCCCCCGACCCTGGCCGATATCCGGCAGAGGGCGGCGCAGAGCCTTGCCCGGTTACCCGAGCCGCTGCGCCGACTGGGTGACCGAACAACCGCGTTCCCGGTCACCGTGGCGCCGGGACTGATTGCGCTCGCGGAGGAGGTCGATCGCCGGTGCGCGGCGCGTGATGTCGCGGAATGACTCCAATAGCGCTACTGGACGACCTCGATCGTCGTATTCTGCCGTCCGTGGCTCTGCACCAGCTCGAACAATGATCTTGCATTGCCGGGACTGAGCCTGATGCAACCGTGGGAAACCGGGCGTCCGAGGTTGCGGATTTCAGTGGTGCCGTGGATGGCGTATCCGCCGTTAAAGAAGATCGAATACGGCATCGGCGTATAGTCGTAGAGCTTGGAATAATGCATCCTCTGCAGCGAATAGGGCTGGTAGCTGCCGACCGGCGTCCGATAGCCGCGCCGGGCCGTCGACACCGGCCAGGTCGCGATATTGGAGCCGTCGACCGCGACGCTCATGGTTTGCTGTGAAAGCTTTATTCGGACGCTGATGCTCGCATGCGCGGCGTCGATCGCCGAACCGGCAAACAGAACGCACGCCGCGAGCAGGAAACGAAGCCGGCTTCCTTGGTACTTCAAGGTCTTCACAATCGGGCGGCCGCTTCCTTGCCAACGAGAGTCGGCTGCCTGGTCGCGACCCCCGGCGCTGCGCCGGGGGTACCTCCGGGCAGGGGGGCAGCAGGCTCCTCCTCGGGTTCAAGCTGCTGGCTGGCGATCACTTTCTGCCAGAGCCGCAGGATGCTTTGCTGGGTTTCCAGCGCGATGAAGCAGTGGCCTTCGCGGTCCAGCCCGCAGAATTTCGCGGTGACGTCCCCGCACGCGTTGCTGAAGGCCTGGTTGATGATGTCGAGGCAGGCAATCACCTGGGTCACATCCGGCAGGCGGGTGTGGTGGGCGATATCGAGCAGCCGGAACGCCTCGATATTGGGCTGGCCGAAGATCGCGCCCTGCCGGCCGAGCTCAAAGAAGACATTGACGACCGGCAACACGGCCTCGATTTGTGCCAGGACCGCTTCCGCCTCCGCTTCGCTGCAAGCCGCCAGATGCTCGCCGTGGCTCTCTGCCGGCTGGGGCTGTCGGCCAAGCGAGGCCACGACCTCGCGCTCGATCCATCGTCGAACCTCTAGCGGCGCGCTGCGGATCTGGTCCGCACTCAAGGTAATTCCGATCATGATCCCCTCCCTCGGCCGAGCTCTAGATGGCACCGTTCCCCGGCGCCGATGTTGATCGGGATCAATCCGGCCTGAAGCCCCGCCAGGCCGTGCGATGCGCAAGTTTTCGCGTGGGGCGGGGCCGCCCGCGAATTGATCCAGAGCAAGCCGCTGGAACCCGGGGCTGCTAAAAAACCTCGGACCGTCGCCTATATTCGTCCGGCGTGCCGCAATTTGTGCTTCCGATTTGACCGGAGAATGCAATGAAGTCGGATTCATCGTCGCGAAAGCAGGCCGTCCTCATCGGCTATATATTCGCTGCCAGCATCGGCATGATGCTGCTGCAATGGGCGTTCGTGACCTACAATACGGTCGACACCATTCCCTACAGCGAATTCGAGCAACTCGTCGCCCAAGGTAGCGTCACCGAGGTCACGGTCGCCCAGGATACGATCCAGGGCAAATTGAAGGACAAACTCAAGAGCGGGAAGTCGGCCTTTGTCACCGCCCGCGTCGATCCGGCGCTGGCCGAAAAGCTGGCGGCGAAGGGCGTCACAGTGACCGGCGTGCCGTCGGGCGGGCTGTTCCAGACCCTTCTGTCATGGATCGTGCCGGCGTTGATGTTCTACCTGATCTGGATCTTCCTCGGACGCCGGCTGGCGGATCGCCAGGGCTTCGGCGGACTGATGTCGATCGGCAAGTCGCGCGCCAAGGTCTATGTCGAGAAGGACACCAAGGTCACCTTTGCCGACGTGGCGGGCGTCGACGAAGCAAAATTCGAGCTGCAGGAAGTGGTGTCCTTTCTCAAGGACCCCAAAAGTTACGGCCGGCTCGGGGCGCATGTTCCCAAGGGGATTTTGCTGGTCGGACCGCCCGGTACCGGCAAGACCCTGCTCGCCCGCGCCGTGGCCGGCGAGGCCGGGGTCGCGTTCTTTTCCATTTCCGGTTCCGAATTCGTCGAGATGTTCGTCGGCGTCGGCGCGGCGCGGGTTCGCGACCTGTTCGAGCAGGCGCGCAACGCCGCGCCCTGCATCATCTTCATCGACGAACTCGATGCGCTGGGACGCAGCCGCGCCCCCGGCGCGTTCGGCGGCTACGATGAAAAGGAGCAGACCCTGAACCAGCTGCTCGCCGAGCTTGACGGCTTCGACCCCCGCGTCGGCGTCATCCTGCTGGCGGCCACCAACCGGCCCGAAATTCTCGATCCGGCGCTGTTGCGGGCGGGACGGTTCGACCGCCAGGTGCTGGTGGACCGTCCCGACAAGAACGGCCGCGTCGCCATCCTCAAGGTGCACGTCCGCAAGATCCGGGTCGGCAAGGACGTCGATCTGGACAAGGTCGCGGGCCTCACCACCGGCTTCACCGGCGCCGATATCGCCAACCTCATCAATGAAGCGGCGATCGCCGCGACCCGGCGCAATGCCGAGGAGGTCTCGTTCGACGACTTCACGGTCGCGATCGAGCGGATCGTTGCCGGCATCGAAAAGAAGAGCAGGGTGCTCAGCAAGGAAGAACGCCGGAGGGTCGCCTATCACGAAATGGGCCATGCGCTTGTCGCCGCGAGCCTGCCGGGGGTCGATCCCGTGCAGAAAGTATCCATCATTCCCCGCGGCGTCGGCGCGCTCGGCTACACCATGCAGCGTCCCACCGAAGACCGCTTTCTGCTGGCGGCAAGCGAACTCAAGAACCGGATCGCGGTGCTGATGGGGGGCCGCGCCGCCGAGCAAATGATCTTTGGCGGCGACGTCTCGACCGGCGCCGCCGACGACCTGCAGCGGGCAACCGAGATCGCCGTCGAGATGGTCACGAAACACGGAATGGATCCCAAAGTGGGGCAGCGGACCTATGCCCCTCGGCCGCAAACCTTCCTGCCGGCGATGCAGGACATGGTCGTCAGCGCAGCCGAGGCGACGGCGCGCGAAATCGACCTGGCGGTGCGCGATCTGATCGAGGCCGGCGGCGCCTGCGCGCGCGCCATTCTCGAGAAGCGCCGCGGCGATCTCGATGCCGGCGTGGCGCTTCTGATCGCGAAGGAGACGTTGACGGCGGAGGAATTTGCGCCGCTGCGCCCGGTGGCGGCGCAGGAAAGGGCAGCCGAGTGACCGGCCCAGGCTTTCGGCCGGCCGGTCCATGCTTGATTCCAATCAAATCGACGGACCCGCGATGGCCGTAGAGTGTTCATCGGCTGTCATTCCGCAGGACAGCCGGGATCTGGGAGTTGCCGTCATGGGATCTCCGGCGTCGAAAGAAGGCCGTTCCGGCGCAGTGAATCCCTTTGCTGCGCTGCGGGTGGAGATGGTCGAACGAAATATCGCCGGGCGCGGCGTACGCGACGGCCTGGTGCTCGAGGCGATGCGCAGGGTGCCGCGCGAGTTGTTCCTGCCGAAGCATCTTCGCGAATTCGCCTACGAGGATTCACCGCTCCCGATCCCCGGGGAGCAGACCATTTCCCAGCCCTATATCGTCGCCTTCATGACGGAAGCCCTGATGCTCAGGGGCGGCGAGAAGGTGCTCGAGATCGGCACGGGCTCCGGTTACGCCGCCGCGGTGCTGTCGGAGATCGCGGCCGATGTGTACACCGTCGAACGTCTCGGCCGGCTCGCCGACAAGGCCGCGGCGCTGCTCGCCGAACTCGGCTACGACAATGTTCACGTCCTGCACGGAGACGGCACCAAAGGGTGGCCGGAACATGCCCCGTATGATGCCATTGTCGTGGCGGCCGGCGGGCCGCAGGTCCCGGAGTCGCTGAAAGAGCAATTGAAGATCGGCGGCAGGCTGGTGATCCCGGTCGGCGCCGATCGGCGCGCCCAGGAACTGGTCCGGATCGTCAGGGTTTCGAAAGATGAATATCTGAGCGAAGATATTGCCGACGTTCGCTTCGTCCCCCTGATCGGCGAGGAGGGCTGGGCGGGCGCGAAAGACGAGGGCCGCGCGCCGGTGCGCCGGGCGCTGCGGCCGGTTTCGCCCGAAGAGGAAGCGCTGGTCCGAAACCTCACTGATGCCGCCGAATCGTTCCCGTCGATCGAGACCGCCGATCTCAACCCGCTGATGCAGCGGATCGGGTCCGCGCGCATCGTGTTGCTCGGTGAAGCCACCCATGGCACTTCCGAATTCTACAGGATGCGCGAACGCATCACCCGCGACCTGATCACCAAGAAGGGTTTTCGCTTCATCGCGATCGAGGCGGACTGGCCGGACGCCGCGCGCGTCGATCACTACGTGCGGCATTTGCAGTATCGGCCGTCGGAGTGGACCGCCTTTGCGAGGTTCCCGACCTGGATGTGGCGAAACACCGAGGTGCGCGATTTCGTGAGCTGGCTGCGCAAGTACAACGGCGTGGTGGAACGGGATCGGCGCGTCGCGTTCCATGGCCTCGATCTCTATAGCCTCTATGATTCGATCCGATCGGTTCTGAACTATCTCGACCAGGTCGATCCTCAATCGGCGAAGGTCGCCCGCGAGCGCTATGGCTGCCTGACGCCGTGGCAGCGCGATCCCGCCACCTACGGTCATGCCGCGTTGACCGGATCCTATCCGACCTGCGAATCCGACGTGGTGCACGCGCTCAGCGACCTCCTGGCGAAACGCCGGGCCTATGCCGAGCATGACGGCGAGCGGTTCCTCGATGCCGAGCAGAACGCCCGTCTGGTGGCCAATGCGGAGCGCTACTACCGGACCATGTATTACGGCTCGCGCGCGTCGTGGAATCTGCGCGACAGTCACATGTTCGAAACCCTGAAGAACCTGTTGGCGTTCCACGGCGCGGACTGCAAGGCGGTGGTGTGGGCGCACAACTCGCATATTGGAAACGCCGGAGCGACCGAGATGGCGGCGCGCGGCGAGTACAATATCGGCCAGCTCTGCCGCAAGGAGTTCGGCGACGGGGCCTATCTGATCGGCTTTGGCACAAACAGCGGCACCGTTGCCGCGGCGTCCGAATGGGATGGCCCGATGGAGGTCAAGAAGGTGCGGCCGGCGCTTGCCAACAGCTATGAGCAGTTGTGTCACGCCACCGGGCTTGCCCGTTTCATGCTGGGCCTGCGCGGCCGCGGCGATCTGTGCGGCCCGAAGGGGCTCGGCAAGGAGCGTCTTGAACGGGCGATCGGCGTGATCTACCGGCCCGAAACCGAACTCGCCAGCCATTACTTCGAGGCCAACCTGCCGCAGCAATTCGACGAGTATGTCTGGTTCGACGATAGCCATGCGGTTACCCCGCTGGATACCGCCGAAATAAGGGGGCTTCCGGACACCTATCCGTTCGGAGTGTAATTCATGATGCGAAAGAGGATAAAATGAACAAGCTCAACATTCCGCATAATGCGTTCGTGTTTGTCGGCGACGGCCGAAAAGCCCTGTTCCTGCGCAATGAGGGCGACGAGAAATTTCCCAATCTCAAGACCGAAAAGGTTCTGGCGGATGAAAACCCGCCCAGCCACGAGCAGGGCACCGACCGGCCGGGACACATTGGCAAGGGATCGCAACCGGGGCGCAGAAGCGCGGTCGAGACAACCGATTGGCACGATATCGAGGAGCATCACTTCGCGCGAAAGGTTGCCGCCGCCATGGAGCAGGTGGTCCGGGCGGGCAAGGTCAAAGCCCTCGTCGTGGTGGCGCCGCCGAAGACGCTTGCTGACCTGCGAAACGCATTGCACGCCGACGTGAAGGCGTGCGTGATTGCCGAGATCAACAAGGATTTGACCAAGCATCCGGTCTGGGAAATCGAGAAGAATCTCACAAGCGACTGATGCCCCGGACGGGAACTCAAGCGAAAGGACAGTTTCGAAATGGCGCCGCCTCCCCGCAACCCCCGTAACACCCCCTCGGAGCAGACCGACGAAGCTCCCGGCCTGATCGAAAGGGAAGAGGTCGAGATCGAGCGCGACATCCCCGCGGACGACAACCAGCCGATCGAGCGCGTCGAGCCGCGCGAGCGGCCGGCGCCGCCGCTGTTCGAGGATTGAAAGCGGCGCGCGCCGATATCCACGATGGTCCATGGCCGTGCGTCGATGAAGTCTTGAGAATTTCGCGATCGCTACGGCAAGCGAGCGGGGATCAGTGGACCAGAAGCGCGCAGGCTGAGCTCTGTTGCAGCAGGTGACGCGTTACCCCGCCGAAGATCCATTCGCGCAAACGGGCATGTCCGTAGGCCCCGGCCACGACGATATCGATGCGGGCCTCGGCCGCGATGGCATCCAGCTGGCTGCCGGCGTCGCCGGCCGACAGTTCGACCCGTGCCGCCGCCTGGACATTGTGACGCTGAAGCCAATGGGCCACGTCGGCGACGCGGGCGGCCGCGGCGTCCCGCTCGCCTGCGTCGGACACGATCTCGACGATGGTCAGTTCGGTGGCTTTTCTGAGCAGCGGAAGCGCCGCCGAGACCGCCTTGCGCAATTCGGCGGTATCCTTCCATGCCACCAGAATACGGTCGAGGGAGAGACTGGTGCTGCGCGGGGGCACCACCAGTACCGGCCGGCCCGCTTTCATCACGGCGTCGCCGATATCGAGCTGCTGATGCGGCCCAAACGGTGTATAGTTTTCCGAGCGGCCGGCCACCAGCAAATCCGCGGCCCGCGCCTCCGCCGCGAGAAAATCCGCGGGATAGGCGGCAGCCGAGCGCCATTCCGGTGCATCGCAGAAGCCCTTGAGCGCGGATCGAAAGCGGGCTTCGCAGCGGCCGATCGCCTGATTCAATTGTTCGTAGTCGACCTCGAGCACGCTCGATGCGATCATGCCGTCGGCGTGGATGGGCGCGGCCGGAAGGCCGGCCGTTACGCCGATCACCATCCTCGATTTGAACCGATCCGCCAGTTCGCACGCGACCCGCAAGGCGGGCTCGCTGCCTTGTTCGAGTTCGAGATACACCATCAGCGATCGATAGCTCACGCCGTCCCCGATTCAGTGTGAAATGAGTGCCGGGACCGTGAGGGACTCGAACATGCCGCGGGTGGTGCCTCCGAGGATAAATTCACGAAGCCGCGAATGACCATAGCCGCCCATCACGATCAGGTCGCTATTGTTGTCGGCCGCCAGAGACAGAATGGCATTGTGAATATTGCCGGCGTCGGCCGTGATCCGGTAAGGCGTTGCGGCCAGATCGCGCCGGGAGAGGTGGGTTATCAATGCCGCCGATGATGCGTCGCCGGCGGCCTCCTCCTTCTCGTTGACGGCAACTATGTCGATCGTTTTCGCCTTGCGAAGGAAGGGAATGGCGTCATGCACGGCCCGCGTCGCCGGTACGCCGCCGTCCCAGCAGATCAGCACGCGCTCGGCCTTGATGGGAGCGTGGGTGATGTAGGGAATCATCAGCATGGGCCGCCCGGAGCCAAACAGCACCGCCTCCGACAGGAAATCGGTCTGGCTCGGGTTCGAGCGGTCCGGTTGTGCGACAATGTTAAGATCGTAAAGGCGCGACATCTGGGTCACCATGCGGGTCGCCGCATAGGAAACGTCAAACGTGCTTTTGGCGTCATGGGGAATGCCGAGCTTCCTCGTGGCGATCTCGAACTGGTCCAGGACCACCGAGGCCTGCTCGACGCCTGTTTGGTACTCGGCGGCCATCACGACAGCGGCGGCTTCGGAGGCGATCATCGGATTCAACGCCTGATAGACGCAAGCGATCCCGTCGAGATGCGCTTCAAAAAGGGTTGCGACCGAGGTGGCGCAATCGATCAAGGCGCCGGCTGGCCGGTCAACGGGAAGAAGGACAGAGATATCGTTCAACATGCTGGGCCGCTTTCTGGTTGGGAGGCTCTATGCTGTTGAATTATGCCCGCCCCTGCCCGGAACTTTTTGATCTATCTCATGTCCTGCACCGCTCCAGGGGCCGGGAAACACGGGCAGGCGCGGTCCGGGCGGGCGCCGGCTACCCGCTTCCAGCGTTCTGCCTGCAACCGGCGCAGGGGAGCGCGCCGGCCCGGATTCCGCGAATGGCGGCATTCGACAAGGCGTCGGATGCCCCCACAGGTTGCAATGAAGAAAAATGCAGTTCGGCTGCAGTGATTTTTTCGGCGAATTCTTGCCTCAGAAGGCTTTATCCCCGACGTCCGCGGACGGGTATTTAGTCTTCTTCTAAATTTGGGGATGTGGACTTGATCGCAGACTCGTTCGTAAACTGCTTCCCGCTCAGCGCGTGCGCGAATTTCGAGAGCGACCGGCCGAGATCATTTTAGGCGCCTGATACTCTTTTGGATAAGCGCCCGGCCCTTGGTGGCCGCACAGCATTGGACGGCCCGTGCCGCTTTTTTATTTCCAAATCTGCAATGGAAATTATTCGGGCACTTCCGGAGAAGGGTTCGACCTTGCCGACAGGGATGCCGCCTGGACTGAAATGACCAGGGTCTGCGGCGATCTCGTCGGCAGCATTGCCCGCAAGCTGAAACAACAATCCGAATGGCAAATGGAGCTTTTGGACGAGTCCAGAAAGCCCGTGTTCAGAATCCGCGTCACCGCGGAGACGCTGGACCAACTCGCCGCGGCCTCGGATTTCCACGAGCTATCCGGGATCGGCGCCGGCGTGAAGCCAGCCTAGTCTCGCGGTCCGTCAAACTCCCTTGACCTCCGCCTTGTTGGGCCACGAGGCGCGCGGTCGCTTCCCAACGCCGTTTCGGCTGGTTTATGCTTTGCGGGTCGAGGATCCGACATGAGCACCCTGAAGCTGCCGGCCGACGCGAGCGGGATGAGCGCCAATCGCACCGGCGCATATCTCGCCGTGCTGCAGCTGGTGTTCACGCTGGGCTGGACCACCTACGTCATCTATCTGCCGAAGCTTGCGGCGGAGGTCGGGATCGCGCCGTCGGCCGTCATCCTCATCCTGATGCTGGATCAGGCGATCTTCACGGTTACCGACACAGCGATGGGCATCGCCGCCGACAGGATTTCTCCGGTCGTCGGCCGGCTCGGGGTGTTCGTCGGCGCGTTGACCGCGATCTCATGCGCGGCCTTTGTCGCGTTGCCATTCGTGGCCGGCACCGGTCCGGGCGCGCAAGGCGGGTTCATCGCGTTGATCGTGGTCTGGTCGATCACCTCGTCGGCGCTGCGCGCCCCGCCGCTGACCTTGCTCGGCAAGCATCGCGCCAAACCAGCGGTCCCGTTTCTGTCGGCGCTTGCGATGCTCGGCTACGGCGTGGCCGGCGCGGTGTCGCCCTATCTCGGCGTGGTGCTGCGCGATCAGGACGCCCGGCTGCCCTTCGTGATTTCCAGCGTGGTGCTGCTGATCACCGCGCTGGCGTTGTCCAGGGTCGAACGCGGTCTCGTGCAAGACGCCTCGTCTCCGGAAAAGCCGGCCGAGCCGGCAAGGCCGCTCGGCAAGGTGCCGATGATCTTCATTGGTTCGATGATCGTTCTCGCGCTGGGCTATCAGCTGCATTTCAGCATCAACAGCGCGCCGTTCTACCTGCGTTTTGCAAAACCTGCCGATCTGCAATGGCTGATGCCGGTGTTCTGGATCGGCTTCAATATCGCGATGTTCCCGGCCAGCGTGGTGACAAAACACCGCGGCGGATTGGTCGTGATGGGCGCCGCCGGGCTGTTGGGCGCATTGGCCGTTCTCGGCCGCGGAGCTCGCCGGAAACCTCACCACGGAGATCGTCGCGCAATTCATCGCCGGCGCGGCCTGGGGCTGCATGATGATGAGCGCGATCTCGGCCGCGCTGGCGATCGGGGATTCCGGCGCCGAAGGCAAGGTGGTGGGGCTGGTGTTCTCGGCGCTGGCGCTTGCGACCTTCGCCCGGATGGCGGCGGTCGCGGGCGGCCTGCAGAAACTTCCTGAATACGCGCCGCTGTTGCACTGGGCGCCGGTGGCGTGCTGGTCGGTCGCCGGCGCAGGGCTGCTGGTGATCGTGGCGTCGCGGGCGCAAGCGAGCGCGGCGAGGGCGGGGGCGGTTTAGACCGTCATTCCGGGGCGCGCGGCAGCGTGAACCCGGAATCTCGCGCCAATAACCTCGAGATTCCGGGTTCGATGCTTCGCATCGCCTCGGAATGTCGGTGGATAATCTACGGCTTCGCCGGATGAATGAACGTCCACGGCGTGGTTTCCGAATCCCTGGGCACCTCGACGTCGATCAAATAGGGGCCGCCATGCGCCAGCGCCTTTTCCAGCGCCGGTCGAAAGTTTTCCGGCGATGTGACGCGCGCCGCGCCTATGCCGAAGGATTCCGCGAGTTTGACAAAATCCGGATTGACCAGATCGGACGCCACCACGCGGCCGTCGAAGCGCTCGCGCTGATCGCGCCGCACATTGCCGTAAGAATTATTGTTGAACACCAGCGTGACCACGCCGATGTTGAACTGCACGGCGGTCGCCAGTTCCTGCACGCCGAACATGAAGCCGCCATCGCCCGTGATCGCGACCACCGGCCTGTCAGGATTTGCGACCTTGGCGCCGAGCGCGGTCGGGAAAGCCCGAGCCCAGCGTGCCCTGATAGCCTGACGTGATAAAAGTGCGGGGTTCGTAGACCGGGAAGCCGTACCACGAGGCAAAACCGACCTGCGACAGCTCGTCGGTGACGATGGCGTCATGCGGCAACACCTCGCGCAGGATATTCAGGTAGGCCATCTGCGGCTGGACCTTCTGGATCTCCTGCAGCGCCGCCGCCGAGGCCTCGCGGATCGCGGCGCGGCGACCGCTGGTTTTCTTGTAGCCGGCCTTTCGCACCGCGGCGAGCAGCTCACGCGTGCCGGCTCGCGCGTCGGCGACCACGGCGGCGTCCGGCGTAAACCGCCGCATTTCCGACGGGTCGATATCGATACGAATTGATTTCAGGCCGGCCGGCTGAAACGGCCATCGAAACGATGTCGCCGGCAATTCCATGCGGGTGCCGATCCCGATCATCAGATCGGTCTTCGGCCACAGCCGATAGGCCGCCGCCATGGTCAGCCCGAGTTCATGCGCGTTACTGACGATGCCGCGGCCGCTGCGGAACGCCACCACCGGGGCGTCGATCAGTTCCGCCAGTTCGAGGATTTCCTCGCGCGCGTGAATGGCGCCGCTGCCGACGAAGATCATCGGCGTCCTGCTGCCGGCGATCAGGGAGGCGGCGGCCTTGACCCGCTCGGTATCGGGCAGCGGCGCCGGAAAGGGATCGAACGGTTTTGCTGCGCCGACCTCCGCGCGCTGGGTGAACACGTCCCAGGGCATTTCCAGCGCCACCGGACCGCGGCGCCCCGACAGCATTTCCTGGAACGCGCGCGACACCAGCGTCGGCGCGTTGTCCGGATATTCGATGCGCTCGGCCCATTTCACAAACGTCCGCAGCGTCGCGAGCTGATCCGGCATCTCGTGCAGATGGCCGCGGCCCTTGCCGAGAAATGCCGTCGGCACCTGCCCGGTGAGGCAGAGCACCGGCTCGTTCGATCCGAGCGCCGTCAACAAGGCCGCACCCGCGTTGAGCACGCCCGGGCCGGGCACCACGCTGAACACGCCCGGCCTGCCGGTCGAGCGCGCGTAGCCGTAGGCCATGTAGCCGCAGGCCTGCTCATGGCGCGCGCCGATCACCTTCAACTGCGCCTGCTGGAACGCGTCGAACAGACCGTAGATCTGCGCGCCGGGCAGGCCGAACACGGTGTCGACGCCGTGCGCGACCAGGCCTGAGACGATGGCTTCGCCGCCGGAACTCACTGTCATGGCATTTTCCCATCGCTTGCGAGCAAATTATTGATGGCCTCGTCGATCACGCCATTGCGCAGCACGCCGATATTTTCGGCCTCGACCTCGACGATGTCGCCGGGCTTCAGATAGCGCGGCGGATCGAACCGCGCGCCGGCGCCGGTCGGCGTTCCCGTGACGATGACGTCGCCTGCCACCAGCGTGGTGAAGGTCGAGATATAGTTGATCAGATAGCGGAAGCCGAAGATCAGCCGCGAGGTGCGGTCGTCCTGCCGGGTCTCGCCATTGACCCGCGTCGTCAGCCTGATATCGGCGATGTCAGCCTCGTCGGTGTAGGGCACGAGCCATGGGCCGAGGCTGCCGGTGGAGTCGAAATTCTTGCCCTGCGTCACGTTGAATTTGGCGTGCCGGACCCAGTCGCGGATGGTGCCTTCGTTGCACAGCGTCACCGCGGCGATGTGATCCAGCGCCGCGCTCTCCGGGATATGCCGGCCGGCCTTGCCGATCACCAGAACCAGCTCGCCCTCATAGTCGAGCTGGCTCGAGGCGCGCGGGCGGACCAGCGGCGTCAGATGGCCGACGAAGGAGCGCGGCGTGCGCATGAACATGCTCGGATATTTCGGCGCGTCCTGACCGTCTTTATATTCGGCGTTACGGTCGGGATAGTTGACGCCGATGCAGATGATCTTTTCCGGCGCGGGGATCGGCGGCAGCCAGACGATGGCGTCCAGCGCATGGTCGGGCTGATGCCGCGCGGCATCCTCCGCCAGTCTGGTCAGCGCGCCGGCGGCGATCACTTCGCGCAGCGTCGGGTATTCCTTGCCGAAGCGCGCGGAGAGATCGACGATTCCGCCCTCGACGACGGCGCCGTAATTGGTCGAACCGTCGACGGCAAGGTCGCAATGCGCGGTGAGGCCATGGAATATTCGCCTCAGCCGGGCGTCATGCCGGCGGCCTTGATCGCTGCCTTGGCTTCCGGTGTCCGCAAATAGTCGATCAAGGCTTTGGCGGCATCCGCTACCTTGCTGTCGGCGGCGATCCCCGCGGTGAACACCAGTTCCTGCTGCAATTCGGCCGGGAAGGGGCCGGCCAGCTCAACGCCTGGCGCAACCAGCACATTCATCAGGAACACGCCGAGCGCGGCATCGGCCACTGGCGACCGCCGGAGCGATCTTGACCGGGGCCGATTGCTGCTTTGTCTTGGCCGCCATTTTTTTGTCAATGCCCAGCCGCTCGAACACGCTGGTGATATAGGCTCCGGCCGCGCTCGCCGGGACGAAGGCAATTGACGGCGCGGCGAGCAGCGTTTGTTTCAACGCGTCGGGCGTGGAAACGTCAGGCTTCGGCGCGCCCGCGCGAACGATAACGCCATAGCCGACGCGGGCGACATCGACAATCGTGCCGGGGGCGAAGCGTGCCTTCGCGCCGGCATCGTTGAAGACGTCGATCGGAACGACCGCGGCGTCGAACGCCGTGCCCGAGGCCACCCTTGCGACGATGCTGGGGGTCGAATCGAAATGGATGGAAAGCTTATGGCCGCTGGCCTTTTCGAACTGCGGGCCGAGTTCCTTGAACAGGGGAACCAGCGAACCGCCGGCGACCACCTTGAGTTCGGCGGCCCGGAGATCAGTTGTTGACGACATGGCAAGCACCAGACCCAATATCGACGCGGCCGTGAGCGGCAAAAGTCTCTTCATGATATCCCCCTTGATCGTGTTGGATGATTTGTGAACGGCGCATCCTAGTCCCCGATCGTGACATCGGCGACAAACAGCGGTTCGCGGACGGCCTGTCCGGTAAACGGCGATCCCTGCTCGAACCAGGAGCGCGGCGCCGGCGCACCCCACAGCGTCTGCCGCCGCGGGTCCTTCAGCGACCAGCGCAGCGGCTCATGGTCGTGATCCCCCGTGAAATAATCGCTGGTATAGAGCTCCAGCCGGTGACCGTCGGGATCGCGGACATAAAGAAAGAAGGCGTTGGAAATGCCGTGGCGGCCGGGGCCGCGTTCGATGTTCTTCAGATAGCCGCTGGAGGCCATCACGTCGCAGAGATGCAGGATGTTCATCGCGGTCGGCACCCAATAGGCAAAATGGTGCAGGCGAGGGCCCCTGCCGTTGGTGATGGCGAAGTCATGCACATTGCCCTTGCGGTGCAGCCATGCCGCGGCGATGCGGCCATTGGGTCCATCTTCCTCGCCATATTCGGTCAACCGAAACCCAAGCCGCGCGTAAAAATCGACGGTGTCCTGCACTTCGGCCGCGAACACATTGAAATGGTCGAGCCGTTGCGGGTGACAGCCCTTGTAGAGATCGTAGCGGCGCAGCAGATGCGGGCGCTTCTCCATCGACGCATAGAGTTCGATCTGAAAGCCGAAGGGGTCGGTGAACTGCAGCGTGCGGCCCTGGAACGGCTGTCCAACGAAGGCGTGCGCGATGCCGTTTTTCGAGAAGAAGGCGGCCGCCTTGTCGAGATCGTTGTCGTTGCCGACCTTGAAGCCCAGCCGGTTGCAGGCGGCCGTCGTCGCCTTGCGCAGCACCAGTGAGTGATGCTGATGCTCCTCGCTGCCGCGCAGGTAGACCGCCTTGTCGTCGCCATCCTCGACATGCAGGCCGACGGTGTTTTCGTAGAATTCGCGGCTCAAGTTCAGGTCGACCACGTCGAGCACGACATGGCTGCAGCGGATGATGTTGAAGGGCGGATCGAAGACGTGTTGCGGAACGGGCATACGTTATTGTCCTAGGTATGTCGATTGTGCGTTACCTCTCCCATGGGAGAGGTCGGCGCGAAGCGCCAGGTGCGGGGTTACAGCCCAACGATAGACCGTGATCGCCTCATCGCAACCCTCTCCCAAGGGGAGAGGGATGCACGCCGGTGCGATATAGTTGCGCAGTACATCAGATACCCAGCTTCTGAATCTTGTGCGTTCCTCGCGCCAGCGAGACGTGCTTGGTTTCCATGTAGAAGTCGAATGAATAATCGCCGCCGTCGCGGCCGATGCCCGAGGCTTTCATGCCGCCGAACGGGGTCGGCAGATGGCGGACGTTTTCGGAATTCAGCCAGATCATGCCGGCCTCCAGCGCATCGGCGACCCGCAGCGCGCGGCCCATGTCTGAGGTCCAGACATAGCCGGTGAGGCCGTATTGCACTGAATTGGCGATCTCGATGGCGTCGTTCTCGTCGCGGAACGGGATCACCGTCAGGAACGGCCCGAACACTTCCTCCTGCGCGACCCGCATCCCGGCATGCGCGCCGGTGACCAGCGTCGGCTGCACATAATGCCCGCCGCCGGGTCCGTCATGCGGCTTGCCGCCGACCGCGATGACCGCGCCGTCCTTCCGGGCGACGTCGAAATAGGAACAGACCTTTTCGAGATGGCGCTCGTGGATCAGCGGCCCGATTTCGGTTTGGGGATCGAGGGGATGGCCGACCTTCAGCGCCTGCACCCGCGCGGTGAGCTTTTCGATGAATTTTTCGGCGATGCCCTGCTGGACCAAGAGCCGGCTCGACGAGGTGCAGCGCTCGCCATTGAGCGAGTAGATCATGAACACGACCGCATCGAGCGCGCGGTCGAGATCGGCGTCGTCGAACACGATCACGGGGTTCTTGCCGCCGAGCTCGAAATGCACGCGCTTGAGGGTCGGCGCGCCCTGCGCCATGATCGCCTTTCCCGTCGCGCTTTCGCCGACGAAGCCGATCGCCTTGATGGCGGGATGCTCGGTCAGCGCTTTACCGGCTTCCTCGCCGAAGCCGTGCACGGTGTTGAGCACGCCGTCGGGGATGCCGGCCTGTTTTACAAGTTGCGCCAGCAGGTCGGCGGTCACCGGCGACCATTCCGCGGGCTTGTGCACCACGGTGCAGCCGGCCGCGAGCGCGGGCGCGATCTTCCAGGTCGACAGCATGAACGGCGTATTCCACGGCGTGATCACGCCGACCGGGCCGATCGGCACGCGCGTGGACACGTTCCAGTGCTCCTCGCTCGGCATGTTGAGGCCGTCGCGGGCGTCTGCGCATTTGTCGGCGAAGAAGCGGAAATTCTCGGCCGCCCGGATCGCGGCCTTGGCCATGAAACGATGGGCCTGGCCGGTGTCGACGCATTCCAGCACGGCGATGTCGTCGGCGCGGTCTTCGATGGCGTCGGCGACCCGGTGCAGCAATTTCTTGCGCATGGTCGCGGGTGTGTCGCGCCAGGCCTTGAAGGCCAGCGCCGCCGCCGTCGCGGCGCGGTCGATATCCTCCGCATTGCCGCGCGCCACCGTCGCCAGCACCGAATTATCGATCGGCGACCTGGTTTCAAAGGCATCGCCGGAGATCGATGGCACCACCTTGCCGTCGATCATATGCCCGATGCCGTCGGCTCTCAGTTTCTTCAGCAGCGGCGCGGCGCGGTCGAGATTGGCCTTGAACAGATCGGATTTCGGCGTGACCTTATCCATGTGCGGCCTCCGCTTTCAGTGCCTCGTGGATGTTGTTGCGCTTCCAGCTGGTTTCCTTGTCGTTGATCTGCATGTCGAACGACAGCGCGAACTTGCTGTTTGCAAAGACCGGGTCGAGATGGCCGGAGAGCGCCTTGAAGACATGCTCGCCGGCCTTCTTGCGGGCAGCGAGATCACGGCCTTCGCCAAGCCGCAGCAGCATGGCGAGAAAGCCGAAATGCGCATTGCCGTCGGCGATGGCAAAATGCTCGCAGCGGATGGCGCGGACGCGGATGCCCCCGAGCGGAAAAATCCCGGTTTCCACCGCGGCCTTGCGCACGACCTCGACGACCTTGCCCATGTCGAGGCGGCCATCGAGATTGGCGGAATATTCGATCGTGAAATGCGGCATGTCCGGTCTCCCAAGTTCAGGACGACATCAGGCGAAATAGCAGCTCACCGACCCATACGGACCATAGTCGGCCTGGATCGTGTCGCCTTTGCGGGTCTCGATCGGGCGGATGAACGACCCCGCCAGCACCACCTGGCCGGGCTCGAGCGCAAGCCCGAGCGGAGCGATCTTGTTGGCGAGCCAGGCCACGCTGGTGGCGGGATGGTTGAGCACGCCGGCGGCGAGCCCGGTCTCCTCCAATTGCCCGTTACGATAGCACAGCGCGCCGATCCAGCGCAGGTCCGCATCCAGCGGCCGCAACGGGCGGCCGCCAAGCACCATGCCGGCGTTCGCCGCGTTGTCGGCGATGGTATCGAAGATCTTTCGCGTCGATTTTGTCTGGGGATCGACCCGCTCGATCCGTGTGTCGAGGATTTCCAGCGCGGGGACGACGAAATCGGTCGCGTTGAGCACGTCGAACATCGTGCAGCCGGGCCCGGCCAGCCGTTGCTTCATGATAAAGGCGAGCTCGGCCTCGACCCGTGTGCCGATGAAACGGTCCGACGGCACGAGGCCGCCATCGGCAAAGAACATGTCGTCGAGCAGCACGCCCGAATCCGGCTCGTCGATCCCAAGCGCGCTCTGCATCGCCTTCGACGTCAGCCCGATCTTGTGGCCTTTGACGATGCGGCCCTCGGCCACCTTGATCTCGATCCACGCCTTCTGGATGGCATAGGCATCCTCGATGGTGATGCCGGGATATTCCAGCGACAGCTGGCGGATCTGCTTGCGCGTTTTTTCCGCCTGATGAAGCCGCTCGGCGGCAGACCGGATATCGTCTTTGGTCAGAGCCATGCTGGATCGGTCATGTGGGACGAAAAGGCGGGTGCGGAAATATGATTAACATGTTAAATGGTTCGGGGCAAACCGAATTGGGGTTTGTTGCGGTGCAAAGGCGGCCAGCGTCGCCGGGACTTCTCTTGGATTGCCGATTGCGGACGATCGAACATGGCGCGGAAAAAATCGCCTGGTAAAAAAGCCGCAGTCCGGCGCGTGCCGATGCGCGAATTCTCGCGTTCGCTGCCGATGTCGCTGTTGCGCGCGCGCGAAGCCGTGATGCGGCAGTTCCGGCCCTCGCTGCGCGATCACGGCCTGACCGAACAGCAATGGCGGATCCTGCGCGCGCTGGCCTCGGTCGATACGATCGAGGTCACGGAACTCGCCCGGGTCGCGTTCCTGTTGGGCCCGAGCCTTTCCCGGATCCTGCGCGACCTCGAGGCGCGTCACCTGATCGAACGCCGGACGGCGAAAGCCGATCAGCGCCGCGGCCTGGTGTCGATCTCCGCCAGGGGCCTGAAGCTGATCGAGACCGTCGCGCCGACCTCGGAGGCGATCTATGCCGCGATCACGGCCCGCTATGGCGCGCGCAAACTCGCCGAGCTGCAGGACATGCTGCATGCGCTGGAAGGCAGTCTGTCGGAGTTACGCGCAAGTGACGAAGGAAGCGGGGAGGTTGGCGATCTCGAGTGAGCGCAATTTTGCATGATGCTATCGAGACCATGCATAGCGGCTGCCCAAACTCGGGCAATCGCCGGGTGGGCTCGGTCGAGGCCATAGACACACCCGCGATTTTTCGCTCAAAGTGCCGGCAAGCCGGTCATGAAAACCGGCGGGGGAGGCTGGGAAGTGCTGCGGATGCGGCGGCTGGCCGGGATCAATCTCAGGGACGAAAAATCCGCACATGGTAACCATACAAGTTCAGAAACTGATCGAGTTCGTCGCCGAAGTTTTCTCCCATGCCGAACTCTTCGCCTGAAGAAGCCCGGCGCATCGCCACCTATCTGACGACCGCCAATCTCACCGGACACGACAGCCACGGCGTGATCCGGGTGCCCGTCTATATCCGGTGGAAGAAGATGGGCTCGGTCGTTCCCGACCAGACCGTCGAACTCGTGGTCGATACGCCGTCGCTGGCGGTGGTCGACGGCAAGTTCGGTTACGGGCAGACGGTGACGCCGCAGGCCGTCCGGATCGGGATCGCGAAGTGCAAGGCGTCGGGCCTTGCCGCGGTGGCGCTGCGCAACGCCGGACATATCGGCCGGGTCGGCGACTGGGCCGAAATGGCGGCCGCCGAAGGGCTGGTGTCGGTGCATTTCGTCAACGCCGCGGGCTCGCTGCTGGTGGCGCCCTATGGCGGCGTCGAGAAGCGGCTGTCGACCGCGCCCTATTGCGTCGGCATTCCGCGCCAGGGACAGGACCCGATCGTGCTGGATTTCGCCACCTCGATCGTCGCCGAAGGCAAGGTGCTGGTCGCAAGCCGCGGCGGCAAGAAATTGCCGAAGGGAGCGCTGATCGACTTCGACGGCACCTTGAGCGAAGACCCGGCCGTGCTGTACGGGCCTCACACGCCGGATGGGCCGCGCGACCACACCAAGGGGTCAGGCGCGATCCGCGCGTTCGGCGAGCACAAGGGCTCGGGGCTCGCCTTCATCTGCGAACTGCTCGGCGGCGCGCTGACCGGCACCGGCGCCACCGCGCCGGACCGGCGCTTTGCCAACGGCATGCTGGCGATCTACATCGATCCCAAGGTGGTCGACGCTGCCAATTTCTTCGACGGCGAGATCTCGCGCTATGTCGACTTCATCAGGGCGACCAAGCCGGTCGCCGGCGTCGATGCCGTGCTGATCCCCGGCGATCCCGAGCGGAAGATGCGCGCCGAGCGCACCAAAAACGGCGTGCCCTTGCCTGACGATACCTGGGCGGCGATAGTGAATACCGCCCGCGAAGTCGGCGTCAGCGAGGTGAGTATACAAAGGGCCGTGCAGTAATTTTCACCGTCATTGCGAGCGAAGCGAAGCAATCCATGGCTACCAAGGAAGAATGGATTGCTTCGTCGCTCCGCTCCTCGCAATGACGGCCTGAATTGACAAAAGGGAAGGAAACAAAGTGGCAAATAACGTCAAAAAAGTCTGGGCTGAGGGCAAGGCCGTGGTGAACGCCTGGCTTGCGATTCCTTCCGGTTTTTCCGCCGAAGTGATTGCGCAATGCGGCTTCGACAGCGTCACCGTCGACATGCAGCACGGCGTGCAGGATTACCTGTCGATGGTGCAATGCTTCCAGGCCATGAACGGGCATCCGGTGACGCCGATGGTCCGCGTGCCCTGGAACGAGCCCGGCATCATCGGCAAGGTGCTCGACGGCGGCGCCTATGGCGTGATCTGCCCGATGATCAACACCAGGCAGGAAGCCGAGAACCTCGTCGCCTACAGCAAATATCCGCCGCGCGGCACGCGCTCGAACGGCCCGATCCGTTCCGGCATGTACGGCTCGGCCGGCGCCTATCAGAAGACCGCCAACGAGGAGATCGTGCTGCTGCCGATGATGGAGACCAGGACCGCGGTCGGGAACATGGAATCGATCCTCGACGTCGAGGGCATCAACGGCGTCTATATCGGTCCGTCCGATCTCGGCTTCTCCTATGGCCTCGTGCCGAAGCTCGACCGCGACGAGCCGGAGATTCTCAAGATCTACGAGAAGATCGTGAAGGAGTGCGGCAAGCGCGGCCTCTATCCCGGCATTCACTGCTCGGGCGCCGAGGGCGCGGTGCGTGCGATCAACATGGGCTTCAAGCTCGTGACGCTGTCGAACGAAAGCGGATTGATGATGACCTACGCCAAGATGCAGGTGGCGCAGACCCGGAAAGAGTCCGGCGGCAAGGCGTAGGACAGGTTACAATGCCCTCATGCCGAGGAGGCCCGAAGGGCCGTCTCGAAGCACGAGGGCATTTTAGCGTTTGCGGCCATCCTTCGAGACGCCGCGCAATGGCGCGGCTCCTCAGGATGAGGTCCGCCTGTTAGGTGAGAGGAGATTGTCCCATGACCCCAGCCCCCGTCATCCGCCTGCATCCCGACGACGGCGTGCTGATCGCGCGCGCGAGCCTGCCGGCGGGCATGGTGGTGGCCGACGGCGTCACGACGGTCGAGCGCATTCCGGCGGGCCACAAGGTCGCGGTTCGTCCCATCGCGGTCGGCGAGCCGATCCGCCGCTACGGCCAGATCATCGGCTTTGCCACGGCCCCGATCGCGCCGGGCCAGCACGTCCACACCCAGAATTGCGGCATGGGCGATTTCGCCAAGGACTATGCGTTCGGCGTCGACGTCAAGCCTGTGCCGAACTTCGATCTGCCCGCGACTTTTGAAGGTATCCGCCGTCCCGACGGCCGCGTGGCGACCCGCAACTATATCGGCATCCTCACCTCGGTGAATTGCAGCGCGCATGTCGCAAGCCTCGTCGCCGATGTCTTCAAGAAGAATCCGTTCACGCACGACAATCCGCTGGCCGATTTCCCCAATGTCGACGGCGTGGTGGCGCTCACCCACAAGACCGGCTGCGGCATGACGCAGGACGAGCCGCTGGCGCTGCTGCGCCGCACGCTCGGCGGCTATGCGCGGCATGCGAATTTTTCCGCCGTCATCGTGCTGGGGCTGGGCTGCGAGGTCAACCAGATCGGCGGCCTGATGCAGGAGCAGAAGCTCGCAGGAAGGCTGCGCGCGATGGACATTCAGGAAGTCGGCGGCACCCGCAAGACCGTGGAGGCCGGCGTCGCCTTCGTGCGCGAGGCGCTGACCGATGCCAATAAAGTGAAGCGCGAGCAGGTCTCGGCGAGCGAGTTGACCGTGGCGCTGCAATGCGGCGGCTCCGACGGCTATTCCGGCGTGTCCGCCAATCCGGCGCTGGGCGCGGCGAGCGACCTCTTGGTGCGGCACGGCGGCACCGTGATTTTATCGGAGACGCCGGAGACCTACGGCGCCGAGCATCTCTTGACGCGCCGCGCGGTCAGCCGCGAGGTCGGCGAGAAACTGGTCGGGTTGATGCGCTGGTGGGAGGAATACACCGCGCGCGAAGGCGCCGAGATGAACGCCAATCCGAGCCCCGGCAACAAGGCCGGCGGCCTCACCACCATTCTGGAAAAATCCTTGGGCGCGACGGCGAAAGCCGGCTCCACCAATCTAGTCGATGTGCTGAACTACGCCGAGCCAGTGACAAAAAAGGGTTTTGTTTTCATGGATACGCCGGGTTACGACCCGGTCGCGGCGACCGGGCAGGTGGCCGGCGGGGCCAACCTCGTCTGCTTCACCACCGGGCGCGGCAGCGTGTTCGGCTGCAAGCCCGCGCCCTCGATCAAGCTCGCGACCAACACGCCGATGTACAAGCGCATGGAAGACGACATGGACGTCAATTGCGGCACCATCCTCGACGGCGAGGAAACCGTGCAGCAATGCGGCCAGCGCATTTTCGATCTGATGCTGAAGACCGCTTCCGGCCAGCCGACCAAGAGCGAGAGTTTTGATTTCGGCGGCGCCGAATTTGCGCCGTGGGTGCTGGGGGCAACGATGTAGTTCCCGCCTCGTCGCGGCGAGGATGACGCGCTGCGGTTCAACCATCGCAGGTTGAGCGGTTCGGCGATCCGGCAGATATCTTCCTATTGGCGCGAGGGCCAGGACATCGTCGACATGGCGCCGGGGATCGATGTCCAGGCCGGGCTCAAAAGGTTGCGCGGCGACCATCCGGGGCAGGAGATGGCGACCGCGCTCGCGTCAGGCCTGATGGAACCGAAGGCTACCGCACTGGGAGTGACGCGCGGCGGTGTCGATACATCGGAACTTTCGTCGAAGATGTTCGAATCAAGGTCCGTCCCGGGATCTTATTTCATCGGCGAAGTCGTCAATTTCACCGGCCATCTTGGCGGCTTCAATGTTTCAATCGGCGTGGTCGTCGGATTTGCGGTAAAGCGTTACCTTTAGCGGCAGTTGCCATACGGATAGGCAATTTAACGGATGGTTCGCTCTTTTATGACAACCCTAGTGCCTGCGGTCGTGCGACCGCCTGCCCAGCCATTCGATCGGGAGATGGAACGTGAACACTTGCTTAAGGAAGCCGCTGATTTCCGCACTTGCCGCCACGCTCGTTTTCGTTGGGGCCGCCGCAGCGGCCGATGGCGCGAACAAGGACGATGCCATCGCGATGGTCAAGAAGGCGGTCGCCTCCATCAAGGGGGAAGGTGCTGAAAAGGCCTACGCCGAATTCACCAACAAGGACGCCAAATTCATCGATCGCGACCTGTACGTCGTCGTCTATCAGCTCGACGGCAAGGTGCTGGCCCACGGATCGAACCCGAAATTCGTCGGCAAGGACATGAGCGATGCGCAGGACGTCGATGGCAAGCTCTTCGTCAAGGAGCGCGTTGAAATGGCCGCCAAGCAGCCGTCGTTCTGGCAGGACTACAAGTTCGTCAATCCGGTGACCAAGAAAGTCGAGCCGAAGCAGATGTACTGCGAAAGGCTGGATAACACCGCGGTGTGTGCGGGCATCTACAAGAACTGACGCCCGACAATCAGTCTTGCAGGCCGATCGTCGCATCGAAAGGTTGATATGTTCAGCTGGATCAAAAACATCGGCCTGTCCTGGAAAGTCCAGCTCGCGCCCGCCTTCCTGATCCTGGTCCTGCTCGGCGTCGGCGCCTACGCCTTGCTGGCGCTGCGGTCGAATCAGGCCGCGGTCGATGCGCTCGTCTCAGGGCCGGTCCGGCAATCGGAACTTGCGAACGATCTCACCACCGCGGCGTGGACGGCGCACGCCAAGCTGTATCGTCTCGCCGCCACCGCGGCCAATGAAAAGGACGAGAAGAAGGTGGCGGCTTTCGCCAAGGAAGCCTCGGGCGCCGCCGCCAGGATTTCGGAGGCCTTGAAGGCGGTCGAAGGCGCTCAGGGCGAATTCAAGCCGGAGAGCCTTGAAAAGCTGAAGGCTGCCGTTGCCAGCTATCTCAAGAAATCGAAAAACGCGATCGAGATGGCCGATGGCGACGCCGGATCGGCGCTGATGTTCATCAAGGGCGCGGAACAGAGTTTTGCCGATATCGAGAAGCTGACCGACGATCTGATCACGCAGCAGCAGCGACAGCAAGGATCGCGAGATCGCGCGTGCCGGGATGAAGCTGGAACAGCAGCAGTTGACGCTGATGGTCGTGCTTCTGGTCGTGGCCTTCGCCGGCATCGTCGTTTCGTTCCTGATCGGCCGGAATATTTCCCGCCCGGTGGTGGCGATGTCGAGGGCGATGCGCGAGCTCGCGGCCGGGAATTTCGAAGTTCAGCTGCCGGGCCTCGACCGCCGCGACGAAGTCGGCCAGATGGCCCACGCGGTTCAGGAATTCAAGGTGCAGGCCGTCGCCAAGGCCGAACGCGAGACCGCGGAACGCGAAGAGAAGAATCGCGAGGCTGCAGGCGGCCCGTCGCGCCGAGCTTCATAGCCTGGCCGAGAGTTTCGAGACCGCGGTCGGCAATATCATCGAGAAGGTAGGCTCCGCCTCGAACGAGCTGGAAAATTCCGCCGTCATTCTGACCAAGAGCAGCGCGGCAACCCAGCAGCTCAGCACGGTGGTCGCGACGGCTTCGGAAGAGACCTCCGCCAACGTGCAATCGGTCGCCTCCGCGACGGAGGAAATGGCCAGTTCCATCAACGAAATCGGACGCCAGGTGGCGGATTCCAACCGGATCGCCAACGAGGCGGTCGATCAGGCGCAAAAGACCGACGCGCGGATCGCCGAATTGTCGCTCGCTGCGAACCGCATCGGCGACGTCACCCAATTGATCACCACGATCGCGGAGCAGACCAACCTGCTGGCGCTGAACGCGACCATCGAAGCCGCGCGCGCCGGCGATGCCGGCCGCGGCTTTGCGGTGGTGGCGCAAGAGGTCAAGGCGCTCGCGGCGCAGACCGCCAAGGCCACCAGCGAGATCTCTACGCAGATCGCCGGCATGCAGGCGGCAACGCAGGATTCGGTGGTCGCAATCAAGGAGATCAGCGGCACGATCGGGCGGGTTTCCGAAATCGCCGCGGCGATCGCCGCCGCCATCGAGGAGCAGGGCGCCGCCACCCAGGAAATCGCCCGCAACGTGCAGCAGGCGGCCATCGGGTCCACGCAGGTCGCGACCAGCATCGCCGACGTCAACCGCGGCGCCGGCGATACCGGCTCGGCGTCCTCCCAGGTGCTTTCGTCGGCGCAAATGCTTTCGAACGAAAACAAGCACCTGAAGGCCGAGGTGGACAAATTCCTCGCAACCGTCCGGGCTGCGTAGGCTCTTCCCGGCCGCTGGAGCGTTTTCAAGCGAAGCGGGGACCGCTTCGCGCCAGGAAAACGCGTCAAAACAGGAATCCAGAGCCCCGTTTCGATTCTATCGAAACGGAAAAGGCTCTAGTCTTGCGGCGGCCGTCACGCACCCGCGCCGACGGCCCGGAGCCGCCATGGTCTATCGCCACGCCATCGATGCCACCAGCTATGTCTTCGACGACCTGCGCGATCTCCTGGCCAAGGCCACGCCGCCGCGCTCGGGCGACCGCCTGGCGGGGATCGCAGCCGACAGCGCGGCGCAGATGATCGCCGCGCGGATCGCGCTGGCTGACGTTCCCTTGAGACAATTTTTGCACGAAGCCGTCATTCCCTACGAAGACGACGAGATCACCCGCCTGATCGTCGATACGCATGACGCGGCGGCCTTCGCGCCCGTCGCTGCGCTGACCGTCGGCGCGTTCCGCGACTGGCTGCTCTCGGATGCGGCCAGCACTGAAGTCCTCGGCAAATTGTCGCGCGGGATCACGCCGGAAATGGCGGCGGCGGTTTCAAAACTGATGCGCAATCAGGACCTCATCCTGGTGGCGAAAAAATGCCAGGTGACCACAGCCTTTCGCAACACCATCGGCCTGCGCGGGCGGATGAGCGTGCGGCTGCAGCCCAATCATCCCTTCGACGACGCCAGGGGCATCACCGCCTCGATCCTCGACGGCCTCATGCTCGGGTCCGGCGACGCCTGCATCGGCATCAATCCCGCAAGCGACGATCCGGCCGTGATCGGCGGCCTGTTGCGGCTGCTCGACGAGATCATCGCGCGGCTGCAGATCCCGACGCAAGGCTGCGTGCTGGCCCATGTGACGACCACGCTCGGACTGATCGATCAGGGCATGCCGGTCGATCTGGTGTTCCAGTCGATCGCCGGGCACGCAAGCCGCCAACCGGAGTTTTGGCGTCGATCTCGCGCTTCTGCGGCAGGCCCACGCAGGCGGGACTGTCGCTGCGGCGCGGGACCGTCGGCAACAACGTCATGTATTTCGAAACCGGGCAGGGCTCGGCGCTGTCGGCCAATGCCCATCATGGCGTCGACCAGCAGACCGTAGAGGCGCGCGCCTATGCGGTTGCCCGCGCCTTCGATCCGCTTCTGGTCAACAGCGTGGTCGGCTTCATCGGTCCGGAGTATCTCTATGACGGCAAGGAAATCATCCGCGCCGGGCTCGAGGACCATTTCTGCGGCAAGCTGCTCGGCCTGCCGCTCGGCGTGGACGTCTGCTACACCAACCACGCCGAGGCCGACCAGGACGATATGGACAACCTGCTGACGCTGCTCGCCGCCGCCGGCGTGACCTTCATCATGGGGGTGCCCGGGGCGGACGACGTCATGCTGAACTATCAGTCCACCTCGTTCCACGACGCGCTCTATGTCCGCGACCTGTTCGGCCTGAAGCGGGCGCCGGAATTCGACGACTGGCTGTTCCGCACCGGCCTGGCCGACGCCGATTTCCGCCTGTCCGGAAATCCGGGGCTGTTGCCCGATTTTGCATCGCGGCTGATCGCCTGAGGGCGCCAAAAGCCGCCGCCGGGGGTCCTTTCGGGCAACCATCCGGCCGTCGGCGGGTTGAAACGGCTGCCACAATGTTGAGGAATTTATAGCCGAGCGTCGGGAGGCGTGCTTAACTTTGCGCAGGTCTTGCCGGATATCGCAGAGGAAATCTGATGAGAGCTGAGGGCATCGAGACGGTACGACGTATCCTGTGCGTCTTTCCGCGCTATACGTCTTCATTCGGCACATTCGAATACGCCTATCCGCTGACCGACGGCGTCCAGGCCTTCATGCCGCCGCAGGGGCTGCTGCTGATCGCGGCCTATCTCCCGGCGAATTGGCCGGTCCGCTTCATCGACGAGAACATCCGTCCCGCGACGGCCGAAGACTTCGAATGGGCGGAGGTGGTGTTCGTCAGCGGCATGCACATCCAGCGTCAGCAGATGAACGATATCTGCCGCCGGGCGCACGCGTTCGATCTTGCCGTCGCGATCGGCGGGCCTTCGGTCAGCGCCTGCCCGGATTACTATCCGTCCTTCGACTATCTCCATGTCGGCGAACTGGGCGATGCGACCAACGAGCTGATCGCGCGGCTGGCGCGCGATCCGTCGCGCCCCGCAGCAGCAGGTCGTGCTGAAGACCGCCGATCGGCGTCGACATGAGCGACTTTCCGATTCCGGCCTATGAGCTTGCCGAGACCGGAAAATATTTCCTCGGCAGCATCCAGTATTCGAGCGGCTGTCCCTATCAGTGCGAATTCTGCGACATCCCGGGGCTCTATGGCCGCAATCCGCGCCTGAAGACGCCGCAGCAGATCATCGCCGAGCTCGACAAGCTGCGCGAATGCGGAATGACCGACACGGTGTATTTCGTCGATGACAATTTCATCGGCAACCGCAAGGCGGCGCTGGATCTGCTGCCGCACCTCGTCGAATGGCAGAAGAAGACCGGCTACGTCACGCGGCTCGCCTGCGAGGCGACGCTCAACATCGCCAAGCGGCCGGAGATCCTCGAGAAGATGCGCGAGGCGTTCTTCGTCACGATCTTCTGCGGCATCGAGACCCCGGATCCCGATGCGCTGAAGGCGATGCACGAAGGACCACAACATGATGGTCCCGATCCTGGAAGGCATCCACACCATCAACAGCTACGGGATGGAGGTCGTCTCCGGCATCATCATGGGGCTCGATACCGACAAGCCCGAGACCGGCGATGCGCTGCTCGCCTTTGTCGATGAATCCCGGATTCCGCTGCTGACGATCAATCTGCTTGCAGGCGCTGCCGAAGACGCCGCTGTGGGATCGCCTCGAGCGCGAAAACCGGCTGATCCATGACGACGACAGCCGCGATTCCAACGTCGATTTCCTGTCTGCCCTATGACCAGGTCGTCAGTTCCTGGCGCAAATGCATGGAAGTCGCCTATCGAGCCGGCGAAGCTGTTCGCGCGCTATCAGTATCAATGCGACTACACCTATGCCAACCGGCTGAAAGTGCCGGTCAGCCCCGAGATGAAGAGCTGGGCCAATATCAGGCGCGGCCTGATCATGCTGCGCAATATCTTCTGGAAAGTCGGTGTGCTCGGCGACTACAGGAAGGTGTTCTGGAAATTTGCGCTGGGCCGGCTGCGGCGTGGCGACATCGAGGGCCTGATCGGTTCGGCCATGATCGCGCATCACCTGATCATGTTCGCGCGCGCGGCTTCGGTCGGCCAGCAGAACGCCTCGAACTATTCGATCCGGCTGCGCGAGGCCTCGGTCCCTGCCGAGTAACCCGGGATGAAAACCCCGGCGCCGCCGTCCCGTTCGCTGACGCGTCTGCGGGACCTCACGCCGGCGCGCGTCGGGCTTGGCCGCGCCGGCGCCAGCCTGCCGACCGAGGCGCTGCTCGAATTTACGCTGGACCACGCGCGCGCCCGCGACGCGGTTCATGCCGCCTTCGATGTGGCCGGCATCATCGCCGGCCTCGCCGATCTCGGTCTCGCCGCATTTGAGGTCTCGCAGCCGCGTCGCGCAACCGGACGGATTATCTGCGGCGTCCCGATCTTGGACGGACGCTCGATCAGGCCTCGCAGCAATCTGCTGGCGAGCCATGACGGCGGCCGTGCCGGCTTGCGATCGTGATCGGCGACGGCCTGTCGCCGACGGCGGTCAATGCGCACGCCATCCCGCTCGTCCGCAGCCTCATTCCGCGACTGGCGATCGACGGAATCGAAATCGGCCACGCCGTGGTCGCGACCGGCGCGCGGGTCGCCCTGGGCGACGAGATCGGCGCCGTTCTTGGCGCGCGCATGATGGTCATGCTGATCGGCGAGCGGCCGGGCCTGTCGGCGTCGGACAGTCTCGGGGCGTATCTGACCTTCGCGCCGAGAGTCGGCCGCACCGATGCCGAGCGCAATTGTGTCTCCAACATTCACGGCGCGGGGCTTGGCTACGATGAAGCCGCTTTCAGGATCGCGTGGCTGATTCGCGAAGGCCTGGCCCGGGAGGTGACCGGCGTCGCGCTGAAGGATGAAAGCGGGGAACCGACGCCCCGGCCGATCGCTGCGACTTCCGGCTCAGGCTGACACCGCAAATCCCTGGCGTGCGGCCGATTATCGCCGATCGCCGTGTCCGCGGCGATTTGGCGGAAGCGCGTGCGCTTGCGAGACGAGGTGAAGACCTGCTACACCTGTCGCGGCAAATTTATCGTATGTTTTCAAGGGCTAGCGCCGATCAGACAGGGCCCATCAAGGCCTCATTCGCGCCCCCGAATTTAAGCTATACAGATTGAGCCGAATGTGAGAACTGGACAGGGCATGCTCGAAAAGAACAGCGACAGTGAGGTCCATGTCGAGAAGATCGAGCAGCGGCCAACCTCCAGCATCGCCTTCGGGCTGGAGCGGCTGGGGCTGATTGCGGTTCAGGCGCCGATCCTGTCCTGCATCATTCTCGTTGGCCTGTTCATCGGCGCGGTGTTCGGTATCGACCGCATCAAGATCGACGATTCCCTCAGTCAGTTGTTCCGGTCCAATTCCAAGGAATACCGGCAATACGAAGCCGAAACCAAGCGCTTTCCGGCGATCGAATTCGACGTGCTGGTCGTGGTCGAGGGCAAGACGCTGCTCAAGCGCGAAAACCTCGAAAAGTTGCGCGATCTCGTCACCGATCTGCAGCTCGTCGACGGCACGCGCGGCCTGATTTCGCTGTTCTCGGCGCGCCAGGCGCCGGCGCCCGGCAAGCTGCCGGCGGCGCTGTTCCCGTCGGAACTGCCGCAGGGCGCCGACTACGACAAGTTCATCGAGACCGTCAAATCCAACGAGATCATCCGCGGCAAGCTGTTGTCCGAAGACGGCACGCTGGCGCTGATCGTGCTGTCGCTCGAACCGGACGTCGTCGCCAGCAACAAGCTCGCCAAGACGGTCGGCGACATCCGCAAGTCGATGGCCGAGGATCTCGCCGGCAGCGGACTCAACGCGGAGCTATCGGGCGTTCCCGTGATGCAGCTCGAAATCCGCAACGCGGTCGAGCGCGACGGGCTGACCTACAACATCCTCGGTATTCTGGCCGGCTGCATCATCGCGATCATCTTCTTCCGCAAGATATCGTTCATGGTCGTCGCGGCGTTCCCGCCGATGATCGCGATTGTGCTGGCGCTCGGCGGCCTCGGCTGGGCCAATTTCAACCTCAATATGTTCCTGAACGTGATGACGCCGCTGATCATGGTGATCAGTTTCTCGGACTCGATGCAGCTGACCTTCGCGGCGCGCGACCGGCTGATCGCGGGCCAGGACAAATACACCGCGTTCAAGAACGCCGTGCTGGTGGTCGGGCCGGCCTGCGTGCTCACCCATGGCACCGCCGGCATATCGTTCATTGCGCTGCAATTCTCCAATTCCGACCTGATCCGCAAATTCGGCGAGGCCGGACTTGCCGCCACCATCATCGCGCTGATCGCGGTGCTGTCGCTGGTGCCGGTGTTCGGCGTGCTGTTCGTGCGCAACGAAAAGGTCTTCGCCGTGAAGTTCCAGAGCGCCGACGCCGGCGTTCAGATGCTGCGCAATTTCTGCTACTGGATCGCGGTGCGCATGGTCAGCCGGCCCGGCCTGTTCAGCCTGATCGCGGTGATCTTTGTCGGCGGTCTGGCGGTGATCTATGCCAACCTCGAGCCGCGCTACCGGCTCGCCGATCAGGTGCCGGACAAGCAGCAGGCGGTGGCGGCGAGCGGGCGTCTCGACGCCAAGCTGACCGGCGCCAATCCGATCGACGTGCTGATCGAATTCCCCAAGGGCGCCTCGCTGTATGCGCCGGAGACGCTGCAGACCATCGCCGAGGTTCACTGCGACGGTCGAGAACCAGGCGGGCGTCGGCAACGTCTGGTCGCTGGAAACGCTGCGCCGCTGGCTCGCGGAAAAGGCCGGAAGTTCCGACGTCGCGACCCTGAAGGAATATGTCGACGTGATTCCCGAAGTATCTGGTGCGGCGCTTCATTTCCGCCGATCAGGATGCGGTGGTGGTGTCGGGCCGGGTGCCCGATCTCGATTCGAGTCAGATTCTTCCCGTCGTCGAGAAGCTCGATCACGCGCTGGACACGGTGCGCAAGGCGCATCCCGGCTACGAGATCGCCGTCACCGGCCTGTCGGCGATCGCCGCGCGCAACAGCGCCAACATGATCGAAAAGCTCAATCGCGGGCTGACGATCGAATTCGCGCTGGTCGCGATCTTCATCGGGCTGGCGTTCCGCTCGGTGGTCGTGATGTTCTCCTGCATCCTGCCGGGCATCTTCCCGGTGGTGCTGTCGGGCACGGTGCTGTGGCTGCTCGGGGAGGGGCTGCAGTTCGCAAGCGTCGTGGCGCTCACGGTGTCGTTCGGCCTCGGACTGAGTGCGACGATTCACTTCCTCAACCGGCTGAGGCTGGAGACCACGCCGGACGTCAGTTCGGAACTGGCGGTCGAGCGCGCCACCGTGCTGGTCGGCCCGGCGCTGATCCTGACCACGGTGGTGCTGGCCTGCGGGCTGGTGGTGACGGTGTTTTCCGACCTGCCGTCGCTGCGCCTGTTCGGCTGGCTCAGCGCTTTCTCGATGGTCGCGGCGCTGGTCGCGGATCTCTTTATCCTGCGGCCGACGGCGATGTTCCTGATCAACCTGTCGCAGCGGCTCCGCGGGACGTCAGGTCGCGCGAAGCCGGCGGAGGAAAGCGGCGTCAACGGCTAGCCGGACCCGAGGGCCGCGTCAGCGCAAAGCGGGAACCGGTTTTTCCGCGGGACAAATGCAAAGCGTTCGCCGACCGATCAGGCTCAAACGGCGAGATGAGATCATGATCCGATTCGATCCAGTCGGATCATGATCCAGCGACGGGCGTTAGCTCTTCACCATCGTAATCTTGACGCCCCTGATCTCGCCCTTGGAGCTGATCTGCACGGTCTGCTTGTTGCCGTTGGTCCGCAGCGTCAGGTTGGCGGCAAATCCGGTGGCCTCGACGAACACCTCGATCTGGCCGCCGCCCGCCGTGCCCTGCAGATTGCCGAAAATATTCCGGCTGGCTTCGCTCCAGCTGCCGGAAATCCGGTCGCCCTGGCTCGTAACATCGCTGCTCAGGTCGAATTTGTAGCTGTCGCTGGCGCAACGGAGAGTTTGCTTCAGGCCGAGTCCGGTGCCGTCGACCTTGTAGTCGGCCTTGCACCGGATGCGCTCGGTCGTTCCGTCGGAAAGCGCAACCGTGCCGTTGCCGGACCATGCGCCGTTAAAACCGGTAAACGGGCCTGACTGGGCGTGTGCCCGCCGACACCGACAACATGAGCGCGGCGCCGACACCAGCAGCCTTGATCGCCTGTCCAAACAAGCTGGAACCAAACAGTTTCATATCGAGTTTTCCCATTCAAATTGACGTTCTCATACGAGATACGTCTCGCCGCATCGAAGATTTAGTGTCGCCGCAGTGTGTTAGGTTCAAATGACAAATCGACTGCCGCCTGCGATTGCGCTGACCGTTCGTCACCGCTTCGATCGGATACGGATAAATACACGAACCGATGGACGCTGGCGAACCGCATTTTCGCTCAAGCGAAATCAGAAAAGCTCCGGATTTCGCCCAGTTCTGGTCCTGACAATGTAGTTCCTGACGTGGCCTGCCTGCAACGGCCAATTGACGAAAAAGACCAATCAGGAAATAAGACCTTGATATCAACGGGTTAATAGCCTCGATGAGGTGGCCCGCAGGGGGCCGCGATTCGAGCCGGGACCGCCGTAAATTTGGCCGCATTTACCAGCGCTTCTGGTCGGCTCGTTGCTGCGGTCCGCGGCGTTTGCAATCCGGAAAGTCGGTCCCGTCATGCCTTGCGTCATGCGGGATTGGAATTCTCTGCCGTCAGAATGAAGGAACACGATGCGTAAATTTTTCCTGGCACTCATCCTGTTGTCGCTATCGGTTTCCACCGGTGCCATCGCCCGCCAGCCGCAGCGCAGCGGCACGCCGGAGGAGCAGACGGCCTGTTCGCGCGATGTTCAGCGCTTCTGCCGTCCGGTGATCGATCAGGGCGATTTCACCATTCTGGCTTGCCTTCAGCAACATCGTCCCAAGTTGACCGTGGCCTGCAATCAGGTGCTGAAAAACCACGGGCAATAGCCGTCCGCTTCCCGCCATCGTCGCGCCGGGCCTGTTATTGGGTTAACGGCCTGTTGTCGCCTCATTCGGACACGGCGGAAATCGCAGATAGCATTGGTTTTGGTAGTCGTATTCCCCTATATGGGGTTCGCGATCCATTCGCGTGCGCGGACCTGCCGCGCCGTGCGAATTCACCATGCTCAGACGAATGTAGCCAGTTCCTGATGACCAGCGCGAGCGAACTGCGATCCGGCAAGACTCACCGCGACGAGAACTTTCCGGTCGCGTCGTGGATCATTCATCCGCGTCACCGGGCGCTGATCCTTGCGTTCTACAATTTCGTCAGGACCGCCGACGATATCGCCGATCATGCAACGCTCGGCGAGCGCGACAAGCTCAGGCTTCTCGACCTGCTCGAAGCCGAACTGCTGGGCAAGGGCGACAGCCAGCCCGAGGCCGTCAATCTGCGGCGCGCGCTGGCGGAGCGGTCGATGCCGCCGCGCCACGCGCTCGATGTTCTGATCGCCTTCCGGATGGATGTGACCAAGCTGCGTTATGAGAACTGGGACGAAGTGATCCATTATTGCCGCTATTCGGCCATGCCGGTCGGGCGCTTCATGCTCGACGTCCACGGCGAGAGCACGTCGACCTGGGCGGCCTCGGACGCGCTGTGCGCCGGCCTGCAGATCAACAATCATCTTCAGGACTGCGGCAAGGACTACAGAAACCTCAATCGCGTCTATCTTCCGCGCGATGCGCTGGCCGCGGCGGGGGCGTCCGTCGAGGCGCTCGGCGAGGGGCGGGCATCGCCGCCGCTGCTGCAATGCCTGCATTCGCTCGCGGTGCGGACCGAGGCGCTGCTCGATGAAAGCAAATCGCTCAGCGCCGAAGTGAAGGATTTCCGGCTCGGGCTCGAGATCTCGGTGATCCAGGCTTTCGCCGACAGGATCGTTCGTCTGCTGAAAGTGCGCGATCCCCTGAGCGAGAGGGTGCATCTCGGCCCGGTCGAACTGCTCGCCCACAGCCTCGGCGGGATGGCCAGCGAGATGGCCCGCCGCGCGGTCGGACGGCGGCCCGTGTCCAAACCGGCGGCCGGCGCATGACGCTCGAGGCGGCGGCAGCCAACCCGAGTTACGGGACAACCGCGTCCGGCAGTTCGTTCTACGCGGCGATGCGCATTCTGCCGCGCGAGCAGCGCGAGGCGATGTTCCAGATCTACAGCTTTTGCCGGCAGGTCGACGACATCGCCGATTCCGACGGACCGCGCGAGGCGCGGCTCGCGGCGCTGCAGCAATGGCGTGACGATATCGACGCGCTGTATCAGGGCCATCCGCCGGCGCGGCTGCGCGACTACGTCGCCTCGGTTCGAAGCTTCGATCTGAAGCGCGAGGATTTCCTGGCCATCGTCGACGGCATGGAGATGGACGTGCCGCAGGATATCCGGGCGCCGGATCTTGCGACGCTCGATCTGTATTGCGACCGCGTGGCGAGCGCGGTCGGACGGCTGTCGGTGCGGGTGTTCGGTCTTCCCGAGGACGACGGCATCCTGCTCGCGCATCATCTCGGCCGCGCGCTGCAATTGACGAATATCCTGCGCGACATCGATGAAGACGCCGGCATCGGCCGGCTGTATCTGCCGCGCGAGGGGCTGCTGCACGCCGGCATCACCTCGACCGATCCGCTCAAGGTCGCCGCCGATCCGGCGCTGCCGAAAGTCTGCGCGCCGCTGGTCGAGCGGGCGCGGGCGCATTTCGAGAAAGCCGACGAAGTCATGCGCCGCAATCCGCGGCGCGTGGTGCGCGCGCCGACGGATCATGTCGAAATATTATCGCGCTATCCTGGAACTGCTGGTCGCAAGAGGGTTCGCCGCGCCGCGCCCGCCGGTTCGCCTCAACAAGCTCGCCCGCATCGCCATCATTCTTCGCTACGCTTTCATCTGATGCAAAAGACCGTTCACATCATCGGCGCTGGAATTTCGGGCCTCTCGGCAGCCGTTCGGCTGGCGAATGCCGAATTCACAGGTGCATGTCCACGAGGCCACGCAACAGGCCGGCGGCCGCTGCCGGTCCTATTTCGACGCGGCGACCAACCTGACCATCGACAACGGCAATCATCTCCTGCTCTCGGGCAACCGTCACGCGCTCGCCTACGCGCGGTCGATCGGCACCGAGGCGGGGCTGGTCGGGCCGAAGCGCGCGCAATTTCCGTTCGTCGACCTGACGACCGGACAGCGCTGGCAGCTCGACCTCGGCGAGAGCCGGCTGCCGCTGTGGGTGTTCGACGAGGCGCGCCGTGTCCCCGACACCGGCCTGCGCGATTATCTCGCACTGATGCCTCTGATATGGGCAGCGCAAAGCAAACTGGTCGGCGATGCGATCCCGTGCGAGGGAACGCTGTACCAGCGGCTGGTGCAGCCGCTGCTGCTGGCGGCGCTGAACGTCGACCCGCCCGAGGGGTCCGCGGGGCTCGCCGGCGCCGTGGTGCGGGAAACCTTGCTGGCGGGCGGACAGGCCTGCCGGCCGCTGATCGCGCGCGAGGGCTTGAGCGCGGTGCTGGTCGAACCCGCGATCAAGCTGCTGCAGGACAAGGGCGCCAGCGTCCAGTTCGGACACGAGCTGCGCGAATTCGGTCTGTCGGCGGGCCGCGTCGGCGAATTGAAATTTGGCGACGACACCGTCGCCATCGGGCCCGATGACGCCGTGGTCATGGCCGTTCCGCCGCGCCCGGCCGCGGCGCTGCTGCCGGGCCTGAAAACGCCGACGAAATTCCGGGCGATCGTGAACGCCCATTTCCGCTTCGATCCGCCGAAGGACATGCCGCCGATGCTCGGGGTGGTCGGCGGGCTGGTGGAATGGCTGTTCGCGTTCCCGCAGCGCCTGTCGGTCACCATCAGCAATGGCGACCGGCTGGTGGATATGCCGCGCGAGGAACTCGCGCAGGCGATCTGGCGGGATATCTGCAAGGCCGGGGGCGTGCAGGGCGACCTGCCGCCCTGGCAGATCGTGCGCGAGCGCCGCGCGACATTCGAGGCCACGCCGGAGCAGAACGCGCTGCGGCCGGGCGCCGTCACGGCCTGGAAAAATCTGTTTCTCGCCGGCGACTGGACTGATACGGGGTTGCCGGCAACCATCGAAGGATCGGTGCGGTCGGGAAACCGCGCCGCCGACCTGGTCCTCGCCATGCGGCAGGCCTGATCGCGGTCGGGCAGGCGGCTTTCCGGTGTAACCTGGCAAGGCAAATACAGGAGATGTCGAGCCAGATGCATTCCGGCAATCACACGGTTGGAATTGAGGCGGCAAGCCCTCGAGGCGAGCATCGCGTCGGCGACGCGCGGCTTGCTCGGCTACCGGCAAGCGGACGGACACTGGGTGTTCGAACTGGAAGCCGATTGCACGATCCCGGCGGAATATGTGCTGCTTCGCCATTACCTCGGCGAGCCCGTCGATGCCGCGCTGGAAGCCAAGATCGCCAATTACCTGCGCCGGGTTCAGGGCGCCCATGGCGGCTGGCCGCTGGTGCATGACGGCGATTTCGACATGAGCGCCAGCGTGAAGGCCTATTTCGCGCTGAAGATGATCGGCGATTCCCCGGACGCGCCGCACATGGCGCGTGCGCGCGAGGCGATCCGGTCGCGCGGCGGCGCCATCCACAGCAACGTCTTCACCCGCTTCATGCTGGCGATGTTCGGGGTGCTGACCTGGCGCAGCGTGCCGGTGCTGCCGGTCGAGATCATGCTGCTGCCGATGTGGTCGCCGTTTCATCTCAACAAGATTTCGTACTGGGCGCGCACCACGATCGTGCCGCTGATGGTTCTGGCGGCGCTGAAGCCGCGCGCGAAAAATCCGAGCGGCGTCGGCATCGACGAGCTGTTCCTGCAGGAGCCGCATTCGATCGGGATGACGGCGAAGGCGCCGCATCAGAGCTGGGGCTGGTTCCTCCTGTTCCGCGGACTGGACGGCATATTGCGGACGATCGAGCCGCTGTTTCCGAAGAAACTGCGCGCGCGCGCGATCGATGCCGCTGTCGCGTTCATCGAGGAACGGCTGAACGGCGAAGACGGGCTGGGCGCGATCTATCCGCCGATGGCCAACGCCGTGATGATGTACGAGGTGCTCGGCAAGCCAGCGGACTATCCGCCGCGCGCCGTCACGCGACGGGGGCTCGACAAGCTTCTGGTGATCGGCGAGCACGAGGCCTATTGCCAGCCCTGCGTCTCGCCGGTGTGGGACACCGTCGCTGACCTGTCACGCCCTGCTCGAGGCCGGCGGCGAGGAGGCGTTGCCCCCGGCCAAACAGGGCCTGGACTGGCTGAAGCCGAAGCAGGTGCTGGATATCAAGGGCGACTGGGCGGTGAAGCGGCCCGAGGTGCGTCCCGGCGGCTGGGCCTTCCAGTACAACAACGCCTATTATCCCGATCTCGACGATACCGCCGTCGTGGTGATGGCGATGGATCGCGCGCGGCGCGCCAGCCAAAGCGGTGAATACGATGCCGCGATCGCCCGCGGCCGCGAATGGATCGAGGGCATGCAAAGCCGCGACGGCGGCTGGGCCGCCTTCGACGTCAACAATCTCGAATATTATCTCAACAACATTCCGTTCTCCGATCACGGCGCGCTGCTCGACCCGCCGACCGAGGACGTCACCGCCCGCTGCGTCTCGATGCTGGCGCAACTCGGCGAGACCGCTCAAAGCAGCGAGGCGGTCGCGGCCGGGGTCGCCTATCTGCGCCGGACCCAGCTTGCGGAAGGGTCGTGGTACGGCCGCTGGGGGCTGAACTACATTTACGGCACCTGGTCGGTGCTGTGCGCGCTCAACGCCGCCGGCGTCGACCACCAGGACCCGATGATGCGCAAGGCCGTGGACTGGCTGGTGTCGATCCAGAACAAGGACGGCGGCTGGGGCGAGGATGCCACCAGCTACCGGCTCGACTACAGGGGATTCGAGGGCGCCCCCACCACCGCCTCGCAAACGGCATGGGCCTTGCTTGGGCTGATGGCGGCGGGCGAGGTCGGGCATCCGGCGGTCGCGCGCGGCGTGCAGTACCTAATGGCCACACAGACCGAAAAAGGCCTTTGGGACGAGCAGCGCTACACGGCAACGGGCTTTCCTCGGGTGTTTTATCTGCGCTATCATGGCTATCCGAAGTTCTTTCCGCTCTGGGCGTTGGCGCGGTATCGGAATCTGAGGAACACCAACAGCAGGGTGGTAGGGGTCGGAATGTGAATTTGGGGGCGGGGGACGACGTGTTCGCGGGCAATCCAATTGACCCGCGGCCGGTTCTGATTGTGACTGGTCTGGTGCAGGAGGCCCGCATCGCGGCCGGGCCCGGCATGACCGTCATCTGCAGCAGTAGCGATCCGCAGCAATTGCGGGCGCTGCTCACGGTCTTTGACCCGACGACGATCAGGGGCGTGATCAGCTTCGGCGTGGCCGGCGGACTGGATCCCTCATTGAAATCGGGCGACGTCGTGGTGGCGACCGAGGTGCTGGCCGGCGACGCCCGCTGGCTGGCCGGTCTGGCGCTGAATGAGGACCTGATCGCCGGCGTCGCGCTCGGGCGCAGACGCGTCGTCAGGGGCAGGCTCGCGGGGGCGGAGGAGGTGGTCGCCGCCCGGCACGTCAAGGCCGCGCTGCGCTCGGAGACCGGCGCTGCCGCCGTCGACATGGAAAGCCATATCGCCGCCGCCTACGCCGCGGAGGCCGGTCTTCCCTTCGCGGCGCTGCGCGTGATCAGCGATCCCGCCAGCCGCGCCTTGCCGGCGCTGGCGATGGCCGCGATCAAGCCGAACGGCGACATCGATCTGCGCAAGGTGCTGCGCGGCGTGGCGCGCAACCCGATGACGCTGCGCGCGCTGGTCTCGACCGGAATCGATTTCAATCGCGCGCTGCGCGTCTACGCGGCTGTCGAGGCTTTCTGCTCGGCGGCGAGGGCCTCGTCGCGGCGGATCTCTGACAGGCGCTTCTGCACTTCGGCCGAGAAGATGTACTGCGCCGGCCGCTGCCTTTCGAGGCTGATCTCGGGCGCCATCGGTCCCGCGGTCCGGACGCCGCGCAGCGCCACCCACATCGCCTTGAGCGGATTGCTCAGCGCCGCATTCGCCGCGGTCGGCTCGTAGCCGCAATGCGCCATGCAGTCGGCGCACTTCTCGTACTTGCCGGTGCCGTAGCTGTCCCAGTCGGTGGTCTCCATCAGCTCCTTGAAGGTCTTGGTGTAGCCTTCGCCGAGCAGGTAGCAGGGCTTCTGCCAGCCGAAAATGTTGCGCGCCGGCATGCCCCACGGCGTGCATTCGTAGTCCTGGTTGCCCGCCAGGAAATCCAGGAACAGGCCGGAATGCATGAAATTCCACTTCTTGCCCTTGCCGAGCGCGAACACGTCGCGGAACAGCTTCTTGGTCTTGGTGCGGTTGAGGAAGTGCTCCTGGTCGGGCGCGCGCTCATAGGCATAGCCCGGCGACATTGAAACGCCGACGCCGAGTTCGGTCGTGAAGTCGAGGAATTTGGCGATGTCCTCCGCCGCATGGCCGTCGAAGATCGTGGCGTTGACGTTGACCGTGAAACCCCGCGCCTTGGCGGCCTTGATCGCCGAGACCGCGCGATCGAACACGCCCTTCTGCGAGACCGCCTTGTCGTGGTGCTCCCTCAGGCCGTCGAGATGCACCGAGAAAAACAGGTAGGGCGACGGCTCGAACAGATCGAGCTTCTTTTCCAGAAGCAGCGCGTTGGTGCACAGCGACACGAATTTCTTGCGCGCCACGAGGCCGCGCACGATCTCGCCGATCTCCTTGTGGATCAGCGGCTCGCCGCCGGGGATCGCCACCATCGGCGCGCCGCATTCGTCGGCGGCATCCCAGCATTCCTGCGCCGACATGCGGCGATTGAGGATCGCGTCGGGATAGTCGATCTTGCCGCAGCCGACGCATGCGAGGTTGCAGCGAAACAACGGCTCCAGCATCAGCACCAGCGGATAGCGTTTGCGGCCCAGCAGCTTCTGCTTGATCAGATAGCCGCCGATACGCATTTCCTTGAAGAACGGTATTGCCATTACAGTTTTCTTTCTGGACTCTCGAGAGAAGTGGATCAGCCTGCCGCCAGTTCAGCCGGAAGCCGGAATTCGATATTTTCTTCACGGCCTGGCAGCACCGACACCTTGACCGGGCCGATACGTCGCAACGCCTCGATCACGTCATCGACGAGAACTTCGGGCGCCGAGGCGCCGGCGGTGATGCCGACGGCCCTGGCGTCCTTCAGCCAGTCCGGGTTCAGCTCGCTGCCGTCGGCGATCAGATAACTCGCGACGCCGACCTCGGTGCCGATTTCGCGAAGCCTGTTCGAGTTGGAACTATTGGTGGCCCCCACCACCAGAATAACGTCCACGAGCTTGCTGAGGTCCCTTACCGCAGATTGGCGGTTCTGTGTCGCATAGCAGATATCCCGGATGTCCGGGCCTTGAATATCCGTAAAACGCTGCTGAAGGGCGGCAATGATGTCCTTGGTGTCGTCCACGCTGAGCGTGGTCTGGGTGATGTAGGCGACCGGCGTGTCCGCGGGCAGCGTCAGGGCCGCCACGTCGTCGACGTTCTGGACCAAGAGCACCGGGCCGGGAACCTGACCCATGGTTCCCTCGACCTCGGGGTGTCCGGCATGGCCGATCAGGATCAGCGCCCGGCCTTTCGACATATAGCGCTTGCCCTGGTTGTGGACCTTGGTCACCAGCGGGCAGGTGGCGTTGAGGACCGGCAGGCCGCGGGCTGCGGCTTCCTCTTCCACGCTCCGCGCCACGCCATGGGCGCTGAATACGGTGACGGCGAGCGGCGGCACTTCCGACAAATCCTCGACGAAGATGGCGCCCTTGTTCTTCAGGCTTTCGACCACGTATTTGTTGTGAACGATCTCGTGGCGCACATAGACCGGCGGGCCGTACTTCTCGAGCGCGCGCTCGACGATCTCGATCGCGCGCACGACGCCGGCGCAAAACCCGCGCGGCTGCGCCAGATACACTTCCATGGGATGCCCGTTACGCAAGTTGCACCAAACTCATTTCCGAATCTCCGTCCCGCCGGGATATCTGCAATATCCGCACCACGCCCGTTTCCGCATCCGTCCTCCCCCAAGCGCATGGAGGACACAGGGCTTTGTGTCAAAAAACGATCGGCTAGAAAAGGCGGATCGCGAAACGACCGACCAAAGACGCAGACGTCGGAACTGGTAATATGATACAGTATTTCAGAAATCGGCGGCGAATAAAGCCTCCGAACCCTCACTTGTTCGTCACTTTACCGCGCGCCGATCCGGCCTATATCAGCCTCCGAGCCGCGGTTTCGGCATGTTTTGCGCTGCTTGCCGGCACTCCAGGGGAAAACCATTAAAAAGCAACATTAGATCGGCTTGCGGAACTCCGGTAGACAGCGGGCGTTTCCGGCGCGCCGTTAACACTAGAAAGAAAAAATGTGCTGACAAGTATTGTTGTATCGATTGTTAAAGCCTGCACGCGGTTTGCCTCTCTCACTGTCCTGGTCGCGCTCATCCTTGCGATTGCGGCGGGCTTCTACACAGCCCGGCACTTCTCGATCAACACCGACATCAACACGCTGATTTCGTCCAATCTGGATTGGCGCAAGCGCGACAATCAGTTCGGCGAGGCCTTCGATCGGGACAGAACGATCCTTGCCGTGGTGGAGGCCCCGACGCCGGAACTGACCAGCGCGGCGGGCACGGCGCTGGCCCAGAAACTGTCTGGCGATACCAGGCATTTCGAATCGGTTCAGCCGCTCGGTTCCGGCGAATTCTTTGAAAAGAACGGGTTGTTGTTTCTCCCCGTGGCGGAGGTCGGCCGGCTGACCGGACAGTTCGAATCCGCCGCGCCGCTGATCGAAATCATGGCCGGCGATCCCAGCATACGGGGATTGACCGGCGCGCTGGAAACCGGGCTCGCCGGCGTCAAGCGCGGACAGGTCAAGCTCGACAGCACCGAGCGGCCCTTCGACCTGATCGCCCAGACGGTCGAGAACGTGTTGAACAACGGCTGCGCGACGTTCTCCTGGCGCGAACTCATCGGCGACAAACCGTTGACCGACTCCGATCGGCGCGCCTTCATCGAGTTCAAGCCGATCCTCGACTTCAACGCGCTGGAGCCGGGCAAGGCGGCGACCGACGCCATCCGGCAGGCGGCGAGCGATCTCAATCTCGCGGGTGAATATGGCGCGCGGGTCAGGCTGACCGGACCGGTTCCGATCGCCAATGAAGAATTCGCCACCGTTCAGGACGGCGCCATCGTCAACGGGATAGGCACCGTCCTCGTCGTGCTGTTCATTCTCTGGATGGCGCTGCATTCGCCGAAGATCATCTTCGCGGTGTTCGCCAATCTCTTTATCGGTCTTTCCATCACCACCGCCGTCGGCCTGATGATGGTGGGTTCGCTGAACCTGCTCTCGATCGCGTTCGCCGTTCTGTTCGTCGGATTGGGCGTGGATTTCGGCATTCAGTACAGCGTTCGCTACCGCTCGGAGCGCTTCAAGAGCAACGATCTGAAGGCGGCGCTGGTGCAGGCGGCCGAACGCTCCGCGGTGCCGCTGTCGCTGGCCGCGATGGCGACGGCGGCGGGATTCCTCTCGTTCCTGCCGACCGACTACAAGGGCATTTCGGAACTCGGCGAGATCGCCGGCGTCGGCATGCTGGTCGCCTTCATCTCCAGCATCACCGTGCTGCCGGCGCTCCTGAAATTGCTCAACCCGCCCGGGGAAATGGAGCCCGTCGGCTACGCGTTCCTGGCGCCGGTCGATCGGTTTCTCGAAGATCACCGCGTGGTCATCATCGTCGGCACGCTTCTGGTCGCGCTCGCCGGTCTGCCGCTGCTTTATTTCCTCCGCTTCGACTTCAATCCGATCAACCTGCGCAGTCCCAAGGTCGAGTTGATCGCGACCTTTCTCGATCTGCGAAAGGACCCGAACACCGGCGCCAATGCCGTCGACGTGCTGACCAACTCGGAAGCCGACGCGAAAGAGATCGCAGCCCGGCTGGAGAAGTTGCCGGAAGTGCTGCGCGTCATGTCGCTGGACAGTTTTGTGCCCGAAGACCAGCCGGCCAAATTGAAGCTGATCGCGCAAGGCGCCAAAGTTCTCGATCCCGCGCTCAACCCGGATTCCATCGACGATCCGCCGTCGGATGCGGAGAATGTCGAGGCCTTGAAGGGATCGGCGCAAAGCCTGCGCAAGGCCGCCGGCGAAGCGACCGGGCCGGGCGCGGTGGCGTCGCGGCGGCTGGCGGAAGCGCTGTCGAAGCTCGCCGCCTCCGATCAGGCCACGCGCGACAAGACCCAGGCCATCTTCGTCAACCCGTTGAAGGTGGTGCTCGACCAGCTCAAGAACTCGCTGCAGGCGGCGCCGGTCAGCCTGAAAACCCTGCCGCCCGATCTGGTGAATGCCTGGAAGACCAAGGACGGCCTGCAGCGCGTCGAGGCGCTGCCGCGCGGCGATCCCAACGACAACGACACGCTGCGCAAATTTGCCGCCGCCGTGCTGGCCGCCGAGCCGAACGCGATCGGCGGACCGGTATCGATCCTGAAGTCCGGCGACACCGTCGTGAAGGCTTTCATCCACGCCGGCATCTGGTCGCTCCTGGTGATCAGCCTTCTGCTCTGGCTCGCCTTGCGGCGGGTCACCGACGTGCTCCTGACCCTGGTGCCGCTCCTGGTGGCGGGCGCGGTGACGCTGGAAATCTGCGTGCTGATCGGCATGCCGCTCAACTTCGCCAACATCGTCGCGCTGCCGCTCTTGCTCGGCGTCGGCGTGGCATTCAAGATCTACTACGTCACGGCGTGGCGGTCGGGCAGGACCAACCTGCTGCAGTCGAGCCTGACGCGCGCGATATTTTTCAGCGCGATGACGACGGCCACGGCGTTCGGAAGCCTCTGGCTATCCAGTCATCCGGGAACGGCGAGCATGGGCAAGCTTCTGGCGCTCTCGCTGGTCACGACGCTCGCCGCAGTGCTGTTGTTCCAGCCGGCGCTAATGGGCAAACCGCGCGATATCGGGGAGTAGACAGATGTCGCCGACCGGATCGGCTGCTTGCGCCGAGGCCGCGTGTTTCTGACCCTTGGGCGCCGGGTTGATGGATCCGGTGGTCTGCGGCGCGGCGGCGGTCTTCGCGGCGGCGGTCCTGGGCAGCGCAGCCGTGGTCTTCGGCGCGCCCTTGGCCATGCTGTTGGCGGGGCTCGAGGGGATAGGGCCCGCGACGCGGGTCCAGGTTTCGCCGCCGCAGAGAAAGCCCAGCACGCAGCCTTGAATCTCGAGATGGTCGGGATCGATCGGCCTGATCGTCGAGCTGTAAAATTGCCCGTCCTTGGCGTTATAGACCTGGCCTTCCCACGCATCGACGCCTTGCTTCTTCTTCATGTCGATCAGGATCGGCATTCCCGAGTGTCGGCCTGTTCTGTTTTGAGACATCGGGATTGTGCATGTCGCGGCCGCCCGGCGTCTGCTCCCACGCCACCGCGCCCCACATGCTGCCATTGCATTGCGCGACCCGGATGTTGGCGACGCCGTCCGCGACCCGCCAGTCGCCGGTGGGGTCGAGCGCCAGGGCCGGCGCAAGGCCCGTCGCCAAAAATATTCCGGAATAGACTACTCTGCGCACGACGTTTCCTGGGCGGTGCAACATGGTTTAACCCTATGCTTAAGTAGATGATCCGAACGAGGACAAAACGCCACATCGAGCGTTTTCAGGTGACGAATTCAGTTGACGAAATGGCTATCACCCGACGTATGTAGCTGATGTTATATTCAAATCTAGACGTTTCCGAGATGTTTGTGGACCGCCAGGCGCAGCGCAGTTCCATGCATGCGCGCCACTTGAATGAGCAACTGGTCCGCGTCCTCAAGACCATCGGTTACGATGTCGGCTTTCAGAAGGGGCAAGGCCAGTACCTGTTCGATCGCGACGGCGCGCGCTATCTCGACCTACTGAGCGGTTTTGGCGTTTTTGCGATTGGCCGGAACCATCCGGCGCTGCGCAAGGCGCTGAAGAGCGTGCTGGACAGCGACCTGCCGAACCTCGTCCAGCTCGACGTCTCGACGCTGGCCGGCGTGCTGGCGGAACGCCTGCTGGAATACGTGCCCTATCTGGACAAGGTGTTCTTCGCCAATTCCGGGGCGGAATGCGTCGAAGCCGCGATCAAGTTCGCGCGCGGCGCCACCGGCCGGCCGGGCATCGTGTACTGCGCCCACGCCTTCCACGGCCTGTCCTATGGCGCGCTGTCGCTCACCGACGATCCCAATTTCCGCGCCGGCTTCGAGCCGCTATTGCCGGGATGCACGTCGATCCCTTTTAACGATCTCGCAGCGCTGGAGCAGGCGCTGTCGTCGCGCCAGGTCGCCGCCTTTATCGTCGAGCCGATCCAGGGCAAGGGCGTCAACATGCCCACCGACGAATTCCTGCCGGGCGCCGCCGCGCTGTGCCGCAAATACGGCACGCTGTTCGTCGCCGACGAAATCCAGACCGGCATCGGCCGCACCGGGCGCTTCCTCGCGGTCGAGCACTGGAATGTCGAACCCGACATGGTGCTGCTCGCCAAAGCGCTGTCCGGCGGCCATGTTCCGGTCGGCGCGCTGCTCACCCGCAAGAGCATCTTCGACAAGATCTTCAACCAGATGGACCGCGCGGTCGTGCATGGCTCGACGTTCGCGAAAAACGATCTGGCGATGGCGGCCGGCATCGCCACCCTCGAGGTGCTCAAGTCCGAAAAGCTGGTCGAGGCGGCCGCCAAGCGCGGCGCCGAGCTGCGGCTGGCGCTGACCCGGATGGTGCCCGGCTACGAACTGCTGAAGGAAGTCCGCGGCAAGGGGCTGATGATCGGCGTCGAATTCGGCCCGCCGAAATCGCTGCGGCTGAAGGCCTCCTGGAGCGTGCTGGAGACCGCCAACAAGGGCCTGTTCTGCCAGCTCATCACGGTGCCGCTGTTCAAGGATCACAAGATCCTCACGCAGGTCTCCGGCCACGGCAGCCACACCATAAAACTGTTGCCGCCCTTGACCATCACCGAGGAAGACTGCAACTGGATCGAGACGGCGTTCGACACCGTGATCGCCTCCAGCCACAAGGTCCCCGGCGCGATCTGGTCGCTCGGCAAGACGCTGGTCGACAACGCCGTGCGCAGGACGGCGTAGGCAAAAAATCCCGGAATTTTGGGCGTGATGGCGGAGCCGATCGCGTCTTTGCGCCTTGAAAACAGCGAAGCAGTAGGATGGGTGTGAGCTCTTGCGCAATCGTCCCGCCGCCCGCGTGACACCATTTGGATTGTCATACCGCGAGATCGGCACTGTTCATCATGTCGTAAGCCAGGAGCTCGGCGCCTGTCTCCGCCGCATCCATGATCCGCTTGCCGATGAGATCGCGGAGCGTCTCGGAGGTGCCGCCGCCGAGCGTGCCGTAGCGCGCTGCGCGATAGAGGCGCGATACCGCGAATTCGTCGGTGAAACCGAATCCGCCATGTAACTGGATCGCCTCGCTGGTGACCCGGTTGGACATCTCGTTGCACGTGATCTTGGCCACCGCCGCCATCAAGGGATCGGGAAACGGATTGGCGGTGATACAGGCGCGATAGAGGATGCTGCGTGCGGTCTCGATCTCGCGGTACATTTCCGCGAGTTTCCAGCGCGCGCCTTGATAGTCCCCGATCGCCTTTCCGAACACCGTTCGGTCCCTGACATATTTGCGGGCTTCTTCGAAAGCGCCCTCGGCCAGCCCAAGCGATATGCTCGGATTGAGACAGCGCTGCGTGTTGAAGGCATTCAACAGCTTTCGAAAGCCGTCGTCGCGAATCACGAGATTCTCCAGTGGCAATTCACAATTATTGAACTGGATCTCGTGGAGGTTCTCGCCGCCCATCGTGTGGTAGGTTCCGGTCACCTCGAAACCCGGCGTGTCGGGCTCCAGCAGAACGCAGCCGATACCCTCGCGGCCAGGCTTGCCGTCGATCCGCGTGAAGATGACGAACATGCCGGCCTCCCTGGCTCGGCTGATCAGTGTCTTCGTCCCATTGAGAATGACGCGGTCACCCCTGATAACGGCGTTAGTCCGGTAGTTCGCTACGTCGGTGCCGGCGTGCGGCTCGGTCATACAGACGGCCAACATGCAATCGCCGGAGACGACCTTCGGAAGAATTCGCTCGCGAATGGCGTCGGGAGCGTAGGCCGCGATCACGCGGGTCTGAACGCCGGCCTCGCCGAGGGTGGCCATCGCGGTGACATAGCAAGTCTTCGCAATCTCCTCGAGCACCAGCGCCGTATCGAATACCGGCAAGCCAAGGCCGCCATATTGTTCGGGGACCGACATGCCAAGTACGCCAATCTCGGCGAGCTTCTTCATGTTTTCCCAGGGAAACGTGCCATCCATATATTTTTGCGCGTTGGCCCTGAACTCCCCCTGAGCGAGGTCGCGCACCGCGGCTACAATCCGCCGCTGCTGTTCGGTGAGTTGGAAATCCATTGCTTGTCCTTGAAGTCAAAAAGACCATGATCGCAAAAATATCTGTCGCGGATACCATGATTATAGGTCGTAGGGCGGAATAGCCGAAGGCGTAATCCGCCGTTCCATCCGCGAAACGGTGGGTTACGGCTTACGCCTAACCCACCCCATGATTGCTTACCTCTGGCGCAGCATAGCTCAACTGATTTGCCCGTCGGGCTGTTTTGCGGGAGGCGTGTCCAGCCCCTTTTGCAAAAATATTCTGATTTTCCGAAGACCCAAATCAGTTGTATTTCCTCCGCCGTCCCGTCCCTCAGAGGGGCGACACGCGATCGTCACGGCCGCGGGGCGGGATGCGGTGGACGCAAGTGGCGCTTTAGACGAGGGCGCTTTCTCGCGGACGGAGAAGTCGTGTGGTCCTGACGCCCCGACGCTGGCGTCAAGTTCTTGAGAAGCAAGCTTCTCAGGGGCGACGGTGGCAAGAAAGCCCGGTCACCGGGGAGAGCTCGAAGGAAGCCGTTAAAACCATTGCGCGGGGAATGCCGGGTGATTCCGGTGTGACCTGACTAACGCGTGTGCGTTCTACCGCTATCATTGCACACGCGGCTATCGGGCGCATCGGGCGCCCGGCATTCCCTGCACCCTCTGATTTGGAGAGGGCGGGAATTCACAAGCAAAACTCGGGCGAAATGCGCCGCGAGATCGCGAAGTCATGTCCGGGCTGTTTGACAATTGAATCTCTACGCGTCGTCCCTGCGAAAGCAGGGACCCATACGCCGCGGCCTCTCGTTGGGGCAGGATAGCAGTTGCCTTCGCAACAACTAAGCCCTGTGGTTATGGGTCCCTGCTTTCGCAGGGACGACATCGAGAGTTCTCACCCCGTCGTGCTGCTCTTCATCGCGGCCTGGAATTTCTCGCCGAACTCGGCGAGTTCGTCGGCGGCGAGATCGCGAGACCGCCCAGTAGTTCAGCCCGCCATCGCTCCAGCTTCGGACATTGAAGCCCTGGAAGGTTTCGGTTTTCGCCGCGCGCGGTTCCGTGCCGGCGGTCTGCGCCACGAACAGATTGATCACGTGCAGGCGGCGGCGGTAGACGATGGCGCCGATGGCGCGGGCGTCGACATAATCGAGCCGGCCGCCGATCAGCGTGAAACCCTGCGCGGTCAAATCGACCACCGGCGGCGCCACGTCGAGCTTGCCGTTGAACCACGGTTTTACCGTATGCTGGTCGGTCGAAACCACGTCGGTGAGATGTCCGGCCTGCAGCGAGCGCAGATGCGCCGAGACGATCTCGGACGGTGATGCGCGCCTCGTCGTCGCTGCGCAGCACGATGGCGACCAGGCCGGTGGCCGCGATCGCGGAGACCGCCGATCCCATCGCAAAACCCCGGAGCACCGCGCGCCGGCTCGGCGCCTGCGGCTGCGGCAAGGAAGCCTCGATGCGGCGGCGCAGCGCTGGAGGCGCGGTGTAGCGCAGATCGGCAGCCGTGACCGCCTTGCGCATCCCGCGCCAGGCGGCGAGCTCGGCGGCGCAGGCCGGGCAGCCCGCGATATGCTCCTCGACCTCGCGCGCGTGGCCGGCGTCAAGCTCGCCGTCGATCAGCGCGTGAAGAAGAATCCTGGCCTCGTCGCAAGTCATTTCGGTTGCTCCTCTTCCGCCATCCATGCCGACCGCAGCATGGCGCGGGCGCGCGCGAGACGGGACATCACGGTGCCAACCGGTGCCTCGACGATATCGGCGATCTCGCGATAGGACAGATTGTGGATTTCGCGCAGTACGAATGTTTCCCGGAACGGTTCGGCCAGCGCCGTCACCAGCCGCCGGATCGCGCTGGCGTCGGCGCCGCGCAGCATCTGCGTCTCCGGCGTCTCCGGCGCCTCGCTCCACAGCGGCGTCTGCCCGGCGCCTTCGGCGACGTCTTCGATCGCCGCGGTGGGCGAACTGGCGCGCCGGGCAAATTCGGCGCGGCAGACATTGCGCAGGATCGCGAACAGCCAGGGTTTTATCGCCGGTCCCGCGATAGCTATCGAAATGTTTGAGCGCGCGCAAAAAACATTCCTGCACCGCGTCCTCGGCATCGGCGGCGTCGCGCAGCAGATAGCGCGCCAGCGTATAGACGTCGTCGAGATGCGGCAGTGCGGCGTCGCGAAAACGCCGCGCCCTCTCCGGATCGTCGTTCGCGGCTTTCACCGGCATCGCCTTTTGTCCGGCTGGTGCGGAAAATGTGTCTGCCCGGCCGGCTTGGATCCACCGGCCGGGCATCGCAGTGATGCCTTGGTTTCCAGGGCTATTCAACCTTGATCATCCCGGTCATATGCGGGTGCAGCGAACAAAAATATTTGTAGTCGCCCGCCGCGGTGAAGGTGAACGAGAAGCTGTCGTCGGTATCCAGGGTTTTCGACCTGAACTTGCCCGCCGAGACCACCGTGTGCGGAATGTCGTCGTGGTTTGTCCAGGTCACGGTGGTGCCGACCTTCACCGTCAGCTCCGCCGGCGAGAAGGTGAAATTGTCGATCGTCACGGCCGTATCGTCGGCGCGGGCGTGAGCGCCGCCGAGCAACAGGGAAAAGGCCGCAGCGATGGCCAACCGGCCAAGGCTGCGCGGAGTTACGGACACCATGTTGAATTTCCCTTCAGCCCTGCAGCGGCGTATCGATGATCGCAAGGCGCTGATCGCCCGGCTTGAAGTTGATGCTGGCGACGCCGAGCAGGGTGCGCAGCTTGTCATCGGCGACCTTCATCGGCCCGGGCGAGGGCGCGGTGCCGGGCGCCGGCTGCGGGAACGCGGTCGAGCGCGCGGTGTGGAAGGTGACGTTGCCCTCGACCTTCTGCATCACCTGGTGGATGTGGCCGTTCAGCACGGTCACCGAACCAAAGCCCTTGAGGTAGTCCAGCGCGCGGGCGCCGTCCTCGGTGCCCCAGCCCCATTGCGGATACACCGTCCACAGCGGGATATGGGCGAACACCACGACGGGCGTGGATTTCGACCGTCCCTTGAGATCGTTCTCCAGCCATTCGAGCTGCTCGGCGCCGAGATTGCCGAGACCGCCGGCCTTGAGGTCCACCACATTGACGAGGCCGATGAAGTGGACGCCGTTGGCGTCGAACGAGTACCAGCCGGCGCCCCTGGCGCCGCGCCCGTAGCGCTCCTTGTAGAACTTGACCTCTTCGTCGAGGAAGTCGTGCTCGCCGGGCACGTAATGCACATCCAATTTGGCCTGCGAGATGATGCGCTCGGCATTGTCGAACTCGGCCGCCTTCGACAGATGGGTGATATCGCCGGTGTGGATCATGAACGACGGTTTGACGGGGATCGCCTTGATCCGGTTGATCGCTTCCTCCAGCGTGCCGAGCGCGTTCGGATTGGCCGGCTTGTCGAAGCCGACATGGCTGTCGCTGATCTGCAGGAAGGTCAGCCCGGCGGGCTCCGCGGCCAGCGCGGAATCGACCAGCCCCAGCGAACGGGGCACGCCGCCGGAAATGGTCCACAGCACGCCGGTGCCGGCCCAGGTCATGCATTCCAGCACCCGGCGGCGGCTGGGGCCTTTGTCATTGTGGTCGTGATCGAACTCGCTCATCGCCTGTTCTCCATGGACCCTTGATTGGGTTTCCACGGGCTTGATCGGGCGAAGGCGGGGTTTATTCCCGCCGGTGCGAAATCGGCCGGCGGGGGTGATGACGATTACGTGAACGCTACCGCAAATCCTCGAGGATCATGGCGGCGCCTTTTTCGGCGATCATCGCGGTCGGGGTGTTGGTATTCCCCGAGGTGATCGTCGGCATCACCGAGGCATCGGCGACGCGAAGTCCGGCGATGCCGTAGAAACGCAAGCGCTCGTCGACCACCGCCGAGGGATCGCTGGCGGTGCCCATCTTCGCGGTGCCGACGGGGTGAAAGATCGTGGTGCCGATATCGCCGGCGGCTTTCGCCAGCGAGGCGTCGTCGTCGCCGACCGAGGGGCCCGGCAGGAATTCCTGCGGGTGATACGGCGCGAGCGCCTTCTGCCGCATCAGCCGCCGCGTGGTGCGGATGGCGTCGGCGGCGACCTGGCGGTCCTCGCCGGTCGACAGGTAATTCGGCGCGATCGCGGGCGCCTGCGCGGGCTCGGCGGAGCGGATGCGCACGGTGCCGCGCGAGGTCGGTTGCAGATTGCAGGCGCTCACCGTGATCGCGGGAAAACGATGCAGGGGATCGCCGAACTTGTCGAGCGACAGCGGCTGCACGTGGAACTGGATGTTGGCGCGCTCGCGATGCGGATCCGAACGCGTGAAAATCCCGAGCTGCGACGGCGCCATGGTCAAGGGTCCGCGGCGGCGGAACGCATAATCGAGGCCCATCAGGCCGCGCCTGAACAGCGAATAATAGGTCTCGTTGAGCGTGCGGACGCCCTCGACCTTGTAGATCGCGCGCTGCTGCAGATGGTCCTGCAGGTTGCGCCCGACGCCTTGCCGGTCGAGCACGGTCGCGATCCCGAGCGGCGCCAGCCATTCGGGAGGCCCGATGCCGGAGCGGTGCAGCACCTGGATCGATCCGATCGAACCGGCGCACAGGATCACTTCGCCTTTGGTGCGGGCCTCGACGGTTTCGTTGCCCTGAATGAAGCGCACGCCGGCGGCGCGGCCGCCCTCAACGATCAGGCGGTCGACCAGCACGTTCTTTTCGAGCCGCAGATTGGGGCGGCCCAGCGCGGGCTTCAGAAAGCCCCGCGCCGACGACCAGCGGCGTCCGCGCTTCTGGTTGACGTGGAAATAGCCGACGCCTTCATTGTCGCCGGTGTTGAAATCCGCAATTTTTCGAATCCCCATTTCTTCCGCGGCATCGCCGACCGCGTCGAGAATGGCCCAGGACAGCCGGGGCGCCTCGATCCGCCAGCCGCCGCCCGCGCCGTGATGCTCGCTCTCGCCCAGAAAATGATCCTCCAGCCGGCGGAACGCCGGCAATACGTCGTCATAGCCCCAGCCGGAGAGGCCAAGCTGGCGCCAATAGTCGTAGTCGGCGGCCTGTCCGCGCATCGAAATCATGGCGTTGATGGCGGAGGAGCCGCCGATCACCTTGCCGCGCGGATAGGCCAGCGAGCGGCCGTTGAGACCGGGTTCGGGCTCGGTCCGGAACATCCAGTCCGAGCGCGGATTGCCGATCGCGAAGAGATAGCCGACCGGGATGTGGAACCAGATCCAGTTGTCGCTGCCGCCGGCCTCCAGGATCAGCACGCGATTTTTGGGATCGGCCGACAGCCGGTTGGCCATGATGCAGCCGGCCGTGCCCGCGCCGACGACGATATAGTCGAAATCACCTTCGAGGCTTTTCGGCATTTTGAATTTCCGCCCGTCTATTATTGGCGTCAGGCCCGGCTTTAGGCCGGGCATCCGCGTCTTCGCGTTGGTTTCCAATATCAGAATTTGGACGTGGATGGCCGGGACATCTGGCGCGAAGACGGCGCGGGATGCCTTTAGCCCGGCAATGGCGGCTTTTGTCAAGCGTCCGGGGAGTGTTGGGCAGATCGCGGCCGCGTGCTAAACAGGGCGAAGCACCCCAACCCGTAACCGAGAATTGTCATGCCCATCGTCAACCGCGTCGCCGATCTGCAACCCGACATCGAGGCCTGGCGCCGCGATATCCATCAACATCCGGAATTGCTGTACGACGTGCATCGCACCGCAGCATTCGTGGCGGAACGCTTGAAGGAATTCGGCTGCGACGAGGTCGTCACCGGTCTCGGCCGCACCGGCGTCGTCGGCGTCATCAAGGGCCGCAAAAAGGCCGGCAACGGCGGCGTCAAGGTGATCGGGCTGCGCGCCGACATGGATGCGCTGCCGATCGAGGAAGAAAACGATCTTCCCTACGTCTCCAAGACGCCGGGCAAGATGCACGCCTGCGGCCATGACGGGCACACCGCGATGCTGCTCGGCGCGGCCCGCTATCTGGCGGAGACGCGAAATTTCGCCGGCGACGCGGTCGTGATCTTTCAGCCCGCGGAAGAGGGCGGCGCGGGAGCGGCCGCGATGATCAAGGACGGGTTGATGGAGCGCTTCGCCATCGATCAGGTCTACGGCATGCATAATGGTCCGGGAATTCCGATCGGCTCGTTCGCGATCCGGTCCGGTCCGATCATGGCCGCGACCGATGCGATCGATATCAAGATCGAGGGGCTCGGCGGTCACGCCGCGCGGCCGCACAAATGCATCGATTCCGTACTCGTCGGCGCGCAGCTGATCACGGCGTTGCAGTCGATCGTCTCGCGCACCGTCGATCCCCTGGACTCCGCCGTCATTTCGATGTGCGAGTTCCACGCCGGCAACGCGCGCAACGTCATCCCGCAAACCGCCGAACTCAAGGGCACCGTGCGCACCCTGACGCCGGAAGTGCGGGAACTTGTCGAGCGGCGGGTGCAAGAGGTGGTCGCGGGCGTGGCGCAGATCACCGGCGCCAGGATCGACCTGGTCTACGAGCGCGGTTATCCCGTCACGGTCAATCATGCCTCGCAGACCGATATTGCGACGGAGGTGGCGAAGCAGGTCGCCGGCGACGCCAATGTTCTTGAAATGCCGCCGCTGATGGGCGCGGAGGATTTTTCCTACATGCTGGAGTCGCGGCCGGGCGCGTTCATTTTCTGCGGCAACGGCGACAGCGCCGGCCTGCATCATCCCGCCTACAATTTCAACGACGAGGCGATCGTTTACGGCACCTCGTACTGGATCAAGCTGGTCGAGAATACACTGGCGGCGTGAGGCCAAGGCCGGTCGGCGTTACCGGATCTCTTCCGGCGGCCTGGTGTGCCGGAACATCCGGAGCAGCGCCAGGTCGTAGCCGATCTTCAGGCATCCGCACACCACGAGCGGCAGGCCGGAAAACGGTCCGGCCAGCATGAAGCCTGCCATCGCCGGGCTGATCGACGACGCCAGGCTGCGCGGCACGGCGGTCACGCTCGCCGCCGCCGTGCGTTCGGCCGGCGTCACCACGGCCATCACGTAGGATGAGCGCGTCGGAACGTCCATCTGCGACAGCGCGGAGCGAACCAGCAGCAGCGACAGCACGACGGTCAGGCTGGAAGAAAAGGCCGCGGCGATCAGGCAGAGGCTGGACGGGATGTGCGTGTACACCATGGTGTTGATGAGACCGATGCGCCGGGCGAGCCAGGCGGCGACCGGAAACGACATCGCGCCCAACAGGCTTGCGCAGAAGAAATACAGGCTCGCCGCTTCCAGCGAGAGGTTGAAGCGCTGGAACAGCCAGAGCGCCAGCAGCGATTGCACCACGAAGCCGCCGGCGAAGGCGTCCATGCTGAACAGCGCCGCGAGCCGGTAGACGATGTTGCGGGATGGCCCGAGCGCCGCCTTCGGAACGTCCGCCGCGTGGCTGTGGTCGCGCGGCAGACGCCGGTAAAGCAACACTGCCAGCAGCCCCAGCAGGGCATAGAGGTAAAACATCAGCCTGATGCCGCCAAGCTGCGGCCAGCCGTGGGAGGCAAGCAGCCCCGGCAGCGCCGCCGCCAGCGATCCGATGGCCGATGTCAGCGAGCCGATCAGGCTGTATTTTGCGAAGACGCCGGTGCGGTCGCGGTCGGCGGTCTCCTTCGTCAACAGCGCATGCTCGAGCGGAACCAGCATGCCGAGATCGCCGCTCGATGGATTGATGCTGCCGACGAAGGCGACCAGCAGAACAGGTGCGATAGTTTGCGCCGCCGGGAACACGAGGCCGGTGAAGGCGATCAGTCCGGCGCCGGCGAGGAAAAGACTTCTCAGCTCAAAGCGCGGCGCGATGAAGCCGGTGATCAGGGTCAGCGCCGCGGTTCCCAGCAGCGAGGCGCTGGCGACGATCCCGATCTGTTGCGGCGAGAAGCCGATGGCCGAGAGATAGACCGGCAGGATGATGATCGCAAAGCCGTCGCCGAATCCGCGAAGCGCCCTTGCGCCATACAGGCAGAGAATGTCGGAGCGGGTTTTCGTCGAGGAGAAAAGCGTCATCGATAGATCCGCCACAGGGTCACGCGGACGGTCGATGCGCGGATAATTCTGCCGCAAGACATGTCTCACCTCCGGGAAACGGAGCGAGACAACGCTTGGCTGGGGGACAGCTGACCGGGCGGTTGCCGATGGCCCGGGTAGCCATGCGCGTATCACGTCAGCCCCGCGCAGGCAATGGCCTCGGCGTGCCCTTTTGAAGTTCAGGGAACATTGCTCCCGAGGCGGCGTTGAGATGCGGGAAACGTCCCTCATCCCCAACGGAGTGCGCCATGACTGCGAAAGACAAGAACCTCAACGACCTCTTCCTCGATACGCTAAGAGATATCTATTTCGCCGAAAAACAGATTTTGAAAGCACTGCCGAAGATGGCGAAGGCCGCAAGTTCCGACAAGCTGCGCGCGGCATTCGAAAAGCACCACGGCGAGACCGAAGGCCAGGTCGAGCGGCTCGAACAGATTTTCGAATTGATCGACAAGCCGGCGCGCGGCAAGACCTGCGACGCGATCCAGGGCATTCTCGACGAGGGCAAGGAGATCATGGAGGAGTACAAGGGCTGCGAGGCGCTCGATGCCGGCATGCTGGCCGCCGCCCAGGCCGTCGAGCACTACGAAATCTCCCGCTACGGCACGCTGAAGCAATGGGCGCAACAACTCGGCATGAAGGACGCGGTTCGTCTGCTGGATGAGACGCTGCAGGAGGAGAGGAAGACCGACGAAAGCCTGACCTCGCTCGCGGAAGCCGCCGTCAACCTCGCCGCGGCGGCGTAGGCCTCGTGTCCCGGAACACGGCGCGGCGCCTTCAGGCGATGCGCCGCAGGGTCGGGATTAATAAGGATAGCGCAGAAGAGTGGCGCGCTGCGCGGCATCCGGGGCCAAGTCAGCCACGCAACGCGCCGACCCCTCGAGGGTGCGGAGTTACCGCATGATCTTCAATTAAAGGTTGTGCGAAAAAATGTCAAATCCTCACATTGAGGGCCGGCGTGAATACTGTGAAAGTCCTCAGGCCGCGTGCGCCGATTTTCGCAACAGCGCCGCGGCGATCTTCAAATCGTCGACGAAGCGCGCATATTCCCGCGCCCTGGCGTCGGCATCCGGCAGCCGCAGCAGATAGGACGGATGCACCGTCACCAGCGCCTTGATCCCGTCGTCGAGATCGATCAGGCGCCCGCGGTTTTTGTTAATGGGCATGATTTTTCCGAACACGCTTTTCGACGCAGTGGTGCCCATCGCCACCACCAGCGCTGGTTTGATCGAGGCAAGTTCGCGTTCGTACCATTGCCGGCACGCTTTGATCTCCAGCGTCGTCGGCTTCTGGTGCAAACGGATTTTTCCGCGTCGCACGAATTTGAAATGTTTGACCGCATTGGTGACGTAGGCCTTCTTGCGGTCGATGCCGGCTTCCTCCAGCCCGCGGTTGAGCATCATCCCCGCCGGTCCCACGAAGGGTTTGCCAGCAAGATCTTCCTTGTCGCCAGGTTCCTCGCCGACCAGCATTACTTGCGCGTGTTGCGGGCCTTCGCCGAACACGGTCTGCGTCGCATCTTTCCAGAGAGGGCAGGCGCGGCAAGCGGCGGCCTCTTCGCGCAGGGTTTTGAGGCTGGGTGACGCAGTCGCCATGGGCATTTTCCGCTTCCGGTGAAGGCTATCATTGCGGCGGGCGGGGCTCAATGCGGGCAGGGTGCTCCAGGTTCCACCGATCCCATTGGAATTGCTAACGAAAAACTAAATCCACATCACGATTGACTCCCCGGACCATGTTAGAGTAGCGTTGCTCGGCTTCGGCCGGCGGGATGTTGCCGATAGGCTCCAGCAGCCGGCGATTGTTGAACCAGTCCACCCATCCGAGCGTTGCGAACTCAACGGCTTCCATGGTCCGCCACGGTCCCCGCCGATGGATCACCTCGGCCTTGTATAGGCCATTGATGGTTTCCGCGAGGGCATTGTCGTAACTATCGCCAACACTGCCGACCGACGGCTCGATGCCTGCTTCCGCCAGGCGCTCGGTATACTTGATCGAGAGGTATTGGCTGCCTCGGTCGCTGTGATGCACGAGCCCGCCACGATGCGCCGGCCGCCGGTCATGGAGAGCCTGCTCGAGCGCATCGAGAACGAAGCCCGCATGCGCGGTTCGTGAGGTTCGCCAGCCGACGATGCGTCGCGCATAGACGTCGATGACGAAGGCGACATAGACAAAACCGGTCCAGGTCGAGACATAGGTAAAATCCGAGACCCATAACGCATTCGGGCGCGGCGCATGGAATTGGCGGTTGACATGGTCCAGCGGGCACGGCGCCGCCTTGTCGCTGACCGTGGTTTTGATGGATTTGCCGCGGATGATCCCCTGCAAACCCATGCTTCGCATCAGTCGCGCCACGGTGCAGCGGGCAACGTCAAAGCTCTCGCGCTGCAATTGCCGCCAGACCTTGCGCACGCCATAGACCTCGAAGTTCTCCGCAAAGACACGGGCGATCTCCGGCTTCAGCGCCATATCCCGCTTGGCGCGCGCAGAGAGCTTCTCCGGATCGGTGCGCTTGGCGACATGGGCATGGTAGGTCGAGGGGGCGATCGGCAAGACCTTGCAGATCGGCTCGACCCCATGGACCTCTCGGTGATCGTCGATGAACGCGATCATGGCTTGTACCGGCGGTCGAGCTCCGCCTGGGCAAAATAAGCCGACGCCTTGCGCAGGATCTCATTGGCCTGGCGAAGCTCCCGGTTCTCCCGCTCCAGCGCCTTGAGCCGGTCCGAGACGTCCGATGGCACGCCGGATCGTTTGCCGCCGTCCACCTCGGCCTTCTTCACCCATTCATGCAATGTCTGCGGCGTACAGCCGATTTTCGCTGAGATCGAAACAACCGCCGCCCAGCGCGAGGCATGCTCGCCCTCGTGGTCCAAAACCATCCGAACCGCGCGGGTCCGGACTTCAGGTGAGAATTTGTTCGTCGTCTTGCTTGTCATGGCTCCACCTTCTCAAGAGTTGGAGCCTCCTTTATATTAGAACATATCATGAACAAATGAGCCGACCGCGGGTTCACTTCGAAAAGAACCTGTGACGGCCCAACACCCCGGGAGCGGCGCATGAGCGGCGCACGCACGAACACGCTTGCGAGTCTGCGCGGCAGCATCGAGCGCATCGAGGCGCATGGCGATGCCTGTTCACCGCGCAGGGCGGCGCTCGGGCATGCCGAGGCGGACGCGACGCTGCAGGGCGGTCTCGCCTTGGGGGCGATGCACGAGGTGTTCGCTGAGGCCGGCCGATACAGCGCCGCGGCGACGGGTTTTGTCGCAGGGCTCGCGGGGCGGGCGGCCGCGCGGCGGCCGCTGGTGTGGATACGGCAGGATTTCACCGAGATTGAATCGGGCGCGCTGTCGATGAGCGGACTGGCCGAACTCGGTCTCGATCCGCGCCTGCTGGTGACCGTGCGCGCAGCCGACGTGGACAGCGCGCTGCGGACCGCCGCCGACGCGCTGGCCTGCGACGCGGTTGGCGTCGTGGTGCTGGAGGTCTGGGGCGAGGCGCGTCAGCTCGATCTCGTCGCCAGCCGCAAGCTGACGCTGGCGGCGCAGGCCTCGGGCGCGACCTGCCTGTTGCTGCGGATGGCGGCGGAGCCACAGCCCTCGACAGCGGAGACGCGATGGATCGTGCGCGCGGCGCATTCGCCGCCGGCTGCTTCGTCTTTAATGCCTGCGGCGCCCTGGAGTCGCGTGGGGCGCGCCGTTGTTCGACGCGCAGCTTGTTCGCAACCGTCATGGCCCTGTCGGCCGGTGGATCATGGAATGGAAATGTGATGAGTGCCTTTTCGAGAAACCGGCGGCGGATCCTCAGCCTGTGGCTGCCGCGCCTGCCCATCGACCGCCTCAAACGCCAGCTCGCGCGCGACAGCGCCGCGCCGGCTAAAGCGTTTTCAAGCGAAGTGGGAACCGGTTCGCGTGAAGAAAACGCGTCAAGACAAAACAGCGATCCCTGTGTCGTCGTCGCCAAGCAGAACAACGCGCTGCAGATTTTTGCGCTCGACGACGCGGCCGCGCGGCTCGGCCTCGAGGTCGGCCTGCCGCTCGCCAATGCCCGCGCCATCTGTCCGCAGTTGCAGGTGTATGATGCCGACGAAGCCGCCGACGCTCACGCGCTGAACGCCATTGCCTGTTGGTGCGACCGTTTCACGCCGCTGGTGGCGCTCGATCCCCCGCACGGCCTGTTTCTCGACATCACCGGCTGCGTGCATCTGTTCGGCGGCGAAGCCGCGATGCTGCGGCTGTTGTGCGACGTGTTGACCGCGCAAGGTTTCGCGGTCAGCGCCGCCATCGCCGGCACGGCCGTCTGCGCGCGGACGCTGACCCGTCATGTCCATGGCCGCATCGTTGGCGAAGGCGAGGAAGCCGAGGCGGTCAGGCCGCTGCCGGTGTCGGCGCTCGGCGCCGATGCCGCCGTGGTCACCGGCCTGCGCCGCGCCGGCCTGAAAACCATCGGCGATGTCGCCTCCCGCGCGCGGCATGAAATCACCGCCAGATTCGGCGCCGGCTTTACGGCGCTGCTGGAACAGGCGCTGGGGCAGAGCGAGGCGCCGATCAGCCCGCTAAAACCGCTGCCGGATTACATCGTGGAGAAGCGTTTCGCCGAGCCGGTGGCGACGGAGGCGGTGATCTCGGCGACCCTGTCGGGGCTCGCCGGGATGCTGGTCGCGGCGATGGCGCAGCAGGGCAAGGGCGCGCGGCGGCTGGAAGCCCGTTTCTTCCGCACCGACGGCGCGGTCCGCACCATCATGGTCGATACCGGACAGCCCGTGACCAGAGGTGAGGTGATCGACCGGCTGTTCCGCGAGCGGCTCGACGCTTTAAACGATCCGCTCGATCCCGGCTTCGGTTTCGATCTCATTCGCCTTAACGCCAGCCGCACCGAAATCGTCGTGCAGGAGCAGCGCGATCTCGATGCCAATGTGCACGACAATGACGAACTGGCCGCGCTTATCGACCGCATCGCCGCGCGCATCGGCGGCAAGCGCGTGGTCGTGCACCTGCCGCAGGACACCCATATTCCCGAGCGCGCGGTGATGGCAGCGCCGGCGCAGCATCATCTTGCCGCCGCCGCGCATGCGGCCTGGCCGGCGCGCGCCGAAGGCGAGCCGCCGTTGCGGCCCTTGCGATTGTTCGAGCGGCCGGAACAGATCAAAGTCATCGCGCAGGTGCCGGACGGTCCGCCCGCGCGCTTCGTCTGGCGCCGCGCCACCCACGCCGTGGTCCGCGCCGAAGGCCCCGAGCGCGTCGCCATGGAATGGTGGCGCGCGGAAGGACTGACGCGCGATTATTTCCGCGTCGAGGACGAGGCGGGCTTGCGGTTCTGGCTCTATCGCGACGGACTTTACGACCGCGAGATCGTGCAGGAGGAGGGCAAGGCGGTACAGCCGAACTGGTACATGCACGGATTGTTCGCATGACCGATCCCGGCTTACGCGGAAATCGGAATCACGACGAATTTCTCGTTCCTGCGCGGGGGATCGGATCCGCGCGATTATGTGCATCAGGCGAGCGCTCTGCGGCTTCCCGCCATCGGCATCGCCGATCACAACACGCTGGCCGGCGTGGTGCGGGCTTACAAGGAACTCGACAGTCCCAACGTCAAATACAAGCCGAAGCTGCTGATCGGATCGCGGCTCGTCTTCATCGACGATACGCCTGACATTCTGGCCTATCCACGCGATCGCGCGGCTTATGGCCGGCTATGCCAGTTGCTGACCCGCGGCAAGCGCGGCGACGATACCGCGAAGGGCGAATGTCACCTGAAGTTCGATGACCTCCTGGAATTTTCCGAAGGACAGCTTCTCGTCGTGACGCTGCCGCATCGCTTCGAGGAAACGAAGACGCTTGAGGTTCTGGATCGCTTGCAGCCGAGCCTCGTCGATGGCGTATGGCTTGCGGCGAGCCTGTTGTACCGCGGCGACGACCGGCGCCGCCTGGCGCGGCTTCATCATGTCGCCGCAACGGCCGGCGTGCCGCTGCTCGCGACCAACGAAGTGCTGTATCACCATCCGTCGCGCCGCCCCCTGCAGGACGTCCTCACCTGCATCCGCGAGAAGACCACCATCGAGACCATCGGCAAACGGCTTGAAGCCAATGCCGAACGCCATCTCAAGCCGGCGGAAGAAATGGCGCGGCTGTTTCGCGATGTGCCGGAGGCGATTGCGGAAACCATGCGGTTTGCCGGCCGCGTCGATTTCTCGCTCGATCAGCTCAAATACCAGTATCCCGACGAGCCGGTGCCGCCGGGCAAGACCGCGCAGCGCCACCTGGAAGATCTGACCTGGCAGGGGGCGCACAGAAGGTTCCCGATCCGGATTTCACCCAAGACCAAAAAGGTTCTGCACAAGGAACTGCGCCTGATCCGGAAGCTGAAATACGCGCATTATTTTCTGACCGTGCACGATATCGTCCGTTACGCGCGCGAGCAGAAGATCCTCTGCCAGGGCCGGGGATCGGCGGCGAACTCGGCGGTCTGCTATGTGCTCGACGTGACTTCCGTCGATCCGACCAAGGTCGATCTGCTGTTCGAGCGCTTCATTTCCAAGGAGCGGCTGGAGCCGCCCGATATCGACGTCGATTTCGAGCATTCGCGGCGCGAGGAGGTGATGCAATATGTCTACCGGCGATATGGCCGGCACCGCGCCGCTGTTATCGCGACCGTCATTCATTACCGGCCGCGCAGCGCGATCCGCGACGTCGGCAAGGCGCTGGGGCTGACCGAAGACGTGACCGCGGCGCTGGCCGATACGGTGTGGGGAAGCTGGGGCAAGGGCCTCGACGAAATGCAGGTCAGGCAGGCCGGGCTCGATCCGCAGAACCCGATGATCGAACGCGCCGTCGAACTCGCCGCCGAGCTGATCGAATTTCCGCGCCACCTCTCCCAGCATGTCGGCGGCTACGTGCTGACGCAGGACCGGCTCGATACCTACGTGCCGATCGGCAATGCCGCGATGGACGACCGCACCTTCATCGAATGGGACAAGGACGACGTCGATGCGCTGAACATGATGAAGGTCGACGTGCTGGCGCTGGGGATGCTGACCTGCATCCGCAAATGCTTTGACCTTATCGCCGACCATAAAGGCGAGCGCTGGGAACTGGCGACGGTTCCCCAGGATCAGAAGCCGGTCTACGACATGCTGTGCCGCGGCGAATCGCTCGGCGTGTTCCAGGTCGAAAGCCGGGCGCAGATGAACATGCTGCCGCGGCTGAAACCGCGGGTATTTTACGATCTTGTCATCGAGGTCGCGATCGTGCGTCCGGGCCCGATCCAGGGCGACATGGTGCATCCCTATCTTCGACGGCGGAACGGCCAGGAGAAGGTGAGCTATCCGTCGCCGTCGCCTCAGCATGGCGACAAGGACGAATTGCGCAGGGTCCTGCACAAGACCCTCGGCGTGCCGCTGTTCCAGGAACAGGCGATGCGGATCGCCATCGAGGCCGCGAAGTTCACTTCCGAAGAGGCCAACGGATTGCGCCGCGCCATGGCGACGTTCCGCAATGTCGGCACCATCGGCAAATTCGAATCCAAGATGGTCAACAACATGATCGCGCGCGGCTACGATCCCGAATTCGCGAAAAATTGCTTCGACCAGATCAAGGGCTTCGGCAGCTACGGTTTCCCGGAAAGCCACGCTGCGAGCTTCGCGCAGCTCGTCTATGTCTCGTCATGGCTGAAGCATTTCCATCCCGATGCGTTCTGCTGCGCCCTGTTGAATTCGCAGCCGATGGGATTTTACGCGCCGGCGCAGATCGTCGGCGACGCCCGCAAGAACGGCGTTGAGGTGCGCGAGATCGACGTGTCGTTCAGTTGTGCGCAGAATACGCTGGAGGAACGATGCGGGCGATACCACGCCGTGCGGCTCGGCTTCCGCCAGATCGACGGATTCAGGTGGGCCGATCCGGACGAGGAGAGGTTGAAACAAATTCAATCGTCATTCCGGGATGCGCCGCCAGGCGCAGACCTCAGATGTGCACTGCACATCGGGGAATCTCGAGATTCTCGGATGTCCGCGAGTCTGCACATCGGAGTTCGCTTTCGCTGACCCGCGCGCCCCGGAATGACGGTGGAGAAGCGGAAGACTGGGCCGAGCGCATCGTCGCCGCGCGACGTCGCCGCCCCTTCACCTCGCTGGAGGATTTCGCCCGCGACACCGCACTGCCCAAGCGCGCGCTGATCCTGCTGGCGGATGCCGATGCGTTCCGCTCCATCGGGCTCGACCGCCGCGCAGCACTCTGGGCGGTGCGGCGGCTGCCCGATGACGTGCCGCTGCCGCTGTTCGAAATGGCCGCCGCGCGCGAGCAGCCGGACGAGCAGGCGCAGCCCTTGCCCTGATGCCGCTGCCGGAGCAGGTGGTCGCCGACTATCAGACCATCCGGCTGTCGCTGAAGGGCCACCCGATGGAATTTTTGCGGCCGATGTTTGCCAGCGAGCGCGTCATCGCCTGCGCGGCGGTTTCCGACGCCAATGACCGGCAATATGTCCGCTGCGCCGGCGTGGTGCTGGTGCGGCAGCGTCCGGGCAGCGCCAAGGGCGTCGTCTTCATGACGCTGGAGGACGAAACCGGCATCGCCAATATCGTGGTGTGGCCGAAGGTCATGGAACGCTTCCGCAAGGAGGTGATGGGCGCGCGGCTGGTGCTGGTCGAAGGCTATATTCAAAGCAGCCCGGAAAAGGTGGTGCATCTCGTCGCCGAAAAATTGTTCGACCGCTCCCGCGATCTGGTTGGTCTGGCCAATGACTCACTCAGCCGGAAACATGCGGTGCCGGTGGGTCCGGCGCTGATCGAACCGCTGCATGACGATCCTCGCCAGCACCCGGACAATCCGGCCCAGAAAATCCGCCATCCGCGCAATGTGCGCATCCTGCCGCGCTCGCGGGATTTTCATTAGGCAGAGTCGTCATTGCGAGCGCAGCGAAGCAATCCACAGTACGGCAAAGGCAGACTGGATTGCTTCGTCGCTTTGCTCCTCGCAATGACGGTGAGGCCGCTCTCGCAGTCTTCTCATCAAGCGGCTATAACGGCCTGATTGCTATGTATTGCGGAACAATCCCCATGCAAACGCCCCGCGAAATTCTCGCCGACCTCTGGACATCGGCCGGCGGCGAGCCTGCCGCGCTCGACGCCGTCACGCTGACCGGGGAAGAACCGCAACTGCCGTCGTCGTTTCGCGTCGCCGCCGCGGCGCAAACCAGCATTGCCGCGGCCGGACTTGCCGCCGCGCACATCTGGAAACTGCGCAGCGGGCAGTCGCAAGGCGTCGCGGTCGACATGCGTCATGCCGTGGTCGAGTGCCGCAGCGAGCGTTACCTGCGCGTCGACGGCAAGCCGCCGCCGCCGGCCTGGGACGCCATCGCCGGGGTCTACAAGACCGGCGATCGGCGCTTCGTGCGGCTGCACACCAATTTCCCGCATCACCGCGACGCCGTCTGCAAGGTTCTCGACTGCAAGCCGGAGCGCGAGCAGGTTCAGGCCGCGCTGATGCAGTGGGAGGGCGAGGCCTTCGAGACCGCGGCCTATGCCGCCGGCGGCGTGGTCGCGATGATGCGCTCCTACGACGAATGGTCCGATCTGCCGCACGCCAGGGCGCTGGCCGCATTGCCTCTGATCGGAATCGAAAAAATCGGCGAGGCCGCCCCAAAACCATGGCCGGCCGGCGACCGTCCGCTCTCCGGCCTGCGCGTGCTCGACCTGTCGCGGGTGATCGCAGGTCCCGTCGCCGGTCGCACGCTCGCCGTGCACGGCGCCGACGTGATGCTGATCTCGGGTCCCGATCTGCCGGCGATCCCATGGCTCACCATCGACACCGGCCGCGGCAAGCTGACGAGCTTTGTCGAACTCAAGAGCGCGCAGGGGCAAAGCGTGTTGCGCGATCTGTTGGCGAGTGCCGATATCTTCTCGCAAGGCTATCGGCCGCACGCGCTCGCGGCGCTCGGTTTCTCGCCGGAGGACGCCGCGCGCATCAACCCGGGCATCGTCTACGTGTCGCTGTCGGCCTATGGCCATGCCGGGCCGTGGGCGGAACGACGCGGTTTCGATTCGCTGGTGCAGACCGCGACCGGCTTCAACCACGCCGAAGGCCAGGCCGCCGGCGTCGAGGGCCCCAAGGAATTGCCGGCGCAAATGCTCGATCACGCCACCGGCTACCTGATGGCGTTCGGCGCCATGATGGCGAAGGCGCGCCAGTCGCGCGAAGGCGGCAGCTGGCATGTCCGCGTGTCGCTGGCGCAGACCGGACGATGGCTGTGGAATCTCGGCCGCGTGGCCGACGGGTTCAAGACCGAGGATTTGAAAGGCGACGCGGTCAGCCCCTTTGTGGAAGAGGTGGCTTCCGGCTTCGGTCCGCTGCGGGCCGTCAGCCATTCGGCCACACTGTCGAAAACCCCGGCGTTCTGGGCCCGCCCGGCGATGCCGCTCGGCAGTCATCCGCCGCAATGGCCGGCGCGCGATTGAGACCACCGCTCAGCCTTTCAAAAATCGGTCATCCCTCAGAATTTTAACTTTAAACGCTAGCGCTATTGGCGTTTTTAGGTTGTTTGAAACGCCAAATTGGCACTATTAGCGCACCGATGAGGCAGTCATTGCCGGAATCATCGCCGAAGTGACTGGACCCCATGCTGCCGGAATTTATCCAGCGATTGCAGATGCTTAACCGCCAACGCTTGGCTGTTGGCGCGGCCGTGCTGGTGCTTGCCGGCGCGGCTCTCTATGGGTTTGTGCATATCGGCGGGGCAACGCACGGGTCTTCCGAGGTGTCGAGCCAATCCCGCAAGGGATTGCAGCGCTACACGCCGACCCCAGCCGAATGGGCCACCCTGACCATCGAGCCCGTGACCGAGCGAACCTTCCGGGCCGAGACCGTGACCGAAGGCAAGATCGCCGTCGACGAGGATCAATCGACGCCGGTGTTTTCGCCCTATGCCGGCCGCGTCATCAAATTGCTGGTCCGCCCGGGCGACAGCGTCACGCAGGGGCAGCCGCTGTTCGTGATCGAAGCCGCCGATACCGTGCAGGCGCAGAACGATTTCATTGCCGCCATGACCGCGCTGAACAAGGCGAGGTCGGCGCTCGATCTCGCGCAGATCCAGGACGACGCGCGCCAAGGATCTGTTCGAGGGCAAGGCCGTTCCGCTGAAGGATTATCAGCAGACCCAGGCGACCCTGATCCAGGCGCAGAATGACCTGCGCTCGTCGCAAACGGCGCTGGAGGCGGCGCGCAACAAGTTGCAAATCCTCGGCCTGACCGATGAGGCGATATCAACCTTTCAGGAAAAGGGCCGCATCGATCCGAATACCACCATCTTCTCGCCGATCGCGGGCACGGTCGTGCAGCGAAAGGTCGGCCCCGGCCAGTATGTGAACGCCGGCGCCAGCGATCCGGTGTTCGTGATCGGCGATCTCTCCACGGTCTGGCTCACGGCCTTCGTCCGCGAGACCGATGCGTCGAAGGTGTCGGTCGGGGCAGGAGATCGCGTTCAACGTGCTGGCACTGCCGGGCCGGACCGCTGTCGGCGCGCATCAACTATGTCGCCGCGGCGATCGATCCCGCGACCCGCCGGCTTCTGGTCCGCGCCACGATCGACAACAAGGACGGCCAGTTGAAGCCGGAAATGTTCGCCAATGTCACGATCTATTCCACCGGCGATCATCCGGCGGTCGGCGTGCCGAAGCAGGCCCTGATCTACGAGGGCGATCAGGTCCGGGTCTGGGTCGCGCACGAGGACAAGTCGATCGAACTGCGCCAGATCAAGACCGGTCTTACCAACGGCGACCTCGTCGAGGTCGAGGGCAATTTGAAACCCGGCGAGCAGATCGTCACCAAGGGCAGCCTGTTCATCGACCGCGCGGCATCCGGCAGCTAACTTGAACCCAGCCCATTGAAAGCTTCGATCTGAATGGATCGCCTCGTCGCCATTGCCGTCAGCCGCCGCTATCTGATGGTAGGCCTGCTCGCCGTCGTGATGATCGGCGGCCTGATCGCGTTCAAGCAGCTCAATATCGAAGCCTATCCCGATCCGACGCCGCCGATGGTCGACATCGTGACGCAAAGTCCGGGATTGTCGTCGGAGGAAATCGAACGCTACATCACGATTCCGATCGAGACCCAGGTCGCCGGCATCAAGAACCTGCGCACGATCCGGACCATTTCGCTGTACGGACTGTCCGACGTCAAACTGCAGTTCTCGTTCGACTACACCTATGACGAGGCGCTGCAGCAGGTGCTGAACCGGCTGTCGCAGTTGGCGCCGTCTGCCCGGCAACGTGCAGCCGGGGATCTCGCCGCTCAGCCCGATCGGCGAAATCTTCCGCTACCGGCTGGTCGGGCCGCCGAATTACAGCGTGCTCGACCTGAAAACGCTGCAGGACTGGGTGTTGCAGCGCCGCTTTCGCGCCGTGCCCGGCGTGATCGACGTCACCGGCTGGGGCGGCAAGACCAAGACCTACGAACTGCAGGTCGACTTCAACAAGCTCGTCGCCAACGGTCTGACCTTGCCGCAGCTGCTGCAGGCCGTCAGCAATTCCAACATCAATGTCGGCGGCAATACCGTCGATATCGGCGCGCAATCCGCCGTGGTGCGCGGCGTCGGCCTGATCCGTTCCATCGACGATCTTGCCAACACCATGGTGTCGCAAAGCGGCGGCAACCCGGTGCTGGTCAAGGACATCGCCACCGTGACCGTCGGCGAGAAGCCGCGGCTCGGCATCGCCGGCCTCGATCAGGACGACGACATCGTGCAGGGCATCGTGCTGATGCGCCGCGGCGAGCAGAGCTCGCCGACGATCCTGCGCGTCGAGGAACTGGTGGCGTCGATCAACCATTCCAGCATCCTGCCGCCGGGCGTGCACATCGAGCGCATCTACGACCGCAAGGACCTGATCGACACCACCACCGCGACCGTGCTGCACAACATGGTGCTCGGCATTCTCCTGATCGTGCTGCTGCAGTGGATTTTCCTCGGCGATCTCAGAAGCGCGCTGATCGTCGGCGCCACGATTCCGTTCGCGCTGTTTTTCGCCGTCATCATTCTGGTGCTGCGCGGCGAAGTCGGCCAACCTGCTGTCGGTCGGCGCGATCGATTTCGGGCTGATCGTGGACGCCACCGTGATCATGGTGGAGGCGATCTTCCGCCGGCTGTCGCAAACCACCGCGCTTTCGGAAGCCGAGCAGAGCCATATCTCCTACGACACCACCATGGGCATGAAGAGCCATGCCATCCTCTCGGCCGCCGCCGACGTGTCGCGCTCGATCTTCTTTGCCGCCGCCATCATCATCGCGGCGTTCCTGCCGCTGTTCACGCTTGAGCGGCGTCGAAGGCAACATCTTCGGGCCGATGGCGCGGACCTATGCCTATGCGCTGGCCGGCGGCCTGCTCGCGACCTTCACGGTCACCCCGGCTTTGAGCGCGATCATCCTGCCGTCGCACATGCAGGAAACCGAAACGAGGATCATGGAGTTCCTGCACCGGCTCTATGTGCCGGTGTTGAACTGGGCCATCGGCAACCGGAAACTGGTGATGGCCGGGGCGGCGGGTCTCGTGGTCATGACCATGGTGTTCGGCCGTCTGCTCGGACTGGAATTCCTGCCCAAGCTGGAGGAGGGCAATCTCTGGATTCGCGCCACCTTGCCGCCGACCATCTCGCTGCAGGAGGGCAACACCTACGTCAACGAGATGCGCAAGCTGATCCGCAGCCGCCCCGAAGTGGAAGCGGTGGTGTCGCAGCATGGCCGCCCCGACGACGGCACCGACGCCGCCGGCCTGTTCAACGCCGAGTTTTTCGCGCCCTTGAAGCCGGTCAGTGAATGGCCGGGCACCCATGACAAGGAAGAACTCACCGCGCAGTTGCTGGCGCAGCTGCAGGACAAGTTTCCCGGGCGTCGAGTTCAATTTCTCGCAATACCTGCAGGACAACGTCTCCGAGGCCGTGTCCGGCGTGAAGGGCGAGAACTCGATCAAGCTGTACGGCAACGATCTGCAGGCGCTCACCGACACCGCCAACAAGATCAAGTCCGTGCTTTCAACCGTGCAGGGAATTACCGATCTTGCGGTATTCACCTCGCTCGGCCAGCCCACCATCCAGATCGATATCGATCGCGCCAAGGCGGCCCGTTACGGGCTGACGCCGGGCGACATCAACGCCACCATCAAGGTGGCGATCGGCGGCGACAGCGCCGGCGATCTCTATGAACCCGGCAGCGACCGGCATTTTCCGATCATCGTCCGCCTTGCCCCGGAGTATCGCAAGAGCGCCGAAGCGATCCATAATTTGCGGATCGGCGCGGCCGGCCCGAACGGCACCATCACCCAGATTCCCTTGAGCGAAGTGGCCTCGATCAACCTGGTCTCGGGCGCGGCCTATATCTACCGCGAACAGCAGGAGCGCTATCTGCCGATCAAGTTCTCGGTGCGCGAACGCGACCTCGGCGGCGCGATCCGGGAAGCGCAGGACAAGGTCGCCGAACAGGTCCACCTGCCGCCGGGATCGCGGATCGAGTGGGTCGGCGAGTTCGGCAATCTGCAGGACGCCATCAAGCGGCTGTCGATCGTGGTGCCGATCAGCCTGGCGTTGATCGCGGTGCTGTTGTGGTTCAATTTCGGCTCGATGGTGGACACGCTGCTCGCCATGAGCGTGATCCCGATGGCGATCTTCGGCGGCGTGCTCGGGCTTGCTGGTCACGGGTATTCCGTTCAGCGTTTCCGCCGCGATCGGGTTCATCGCGCTGTTCGGCATCGCCGTGATGGACGGCATCATCATCCTGTCGCAGTTCAATCAGCTGATCGACGAGGGTCTTGACCGGATGCGGGCCGTGATCCGCACCGGCGAACTGCAATTGCGGCCGGTGCTGATGACCTGCGTGGTCGCGGGCGTCGGGCTGCTGCCGGCGGCGATGTCGGCGGGGATCGGATCGCAGGTGCAGAAGCCGCTGGCGGTCGTGGTGGTCACCGGCATGATGCTGGCGCCGCTGGTGATCCTGGTGACGCTGCCGGTGCTGATCTCGTTCTTCTCGCGCCGGGCGCGCTGAGCGGGACCGCAGAGAGCTCTTGTGGGCGGATGCCCATGAATCCTGCCCACTCCATTTGTGGTTGACGCCTCCTGGCGGTTGTTCCTTGATGGCGACAAAGGACAAAAACCGCAGGAGATCGCCATGCGGAACGGGGAACACCAGGATCGGACCGCCTCCACAACCTCCGATCAGATTCTCGGCGAAATCCGGGATTATTGCCGCGCGACGCGTACGGCCGAATCCACTTTCGGGCGGCTCGTCGTCAACGATGGCAAGCTGGTGTCGCGATTGCGCGACGGCGCCAAGATCACCACCGGCACCCTCGACAAGGTCCGCGCCTATCTGACCGAGCATCGCGCCGCGCCGCCGTCGGCGCGAACCAGGCCGCTTGCGGCCGTGAAGCCGTTGAACGGCGCGTCGCGGCGGCCGACGTCGCGCCGCCGGGCTTTCGGTTTTTCGACAACCGGCAGAAATACCTTTTGTTCGTCTCGACCTGCGGCGAGAAGATCGAAATCGCCAACCGCATCTCGCTCGAACTCGGCAATCTGCAGCCGTCGCCGCCGGCGCTTCGGATCTTCGACGCCGGCGTCGGCGACGGCACCGTGCTGTCGCGCGTGATGCGGGCGGTGCACGCCCGCTTCCCCACCATGCCGCTCTACGTCGTGGCCAAGGAAATCAGCTACGAAGACGTGCGGCTGATGCTGGAAAAGATGGCGGACCGGCTGTTCGAACATCCGGCCACGGTGCTGGTCATCACCAATCTCTATTATGGCGAGGCGCCATGGCTGACGCCGCGCTCGGCGACTTCGGCGCAGAGCCTGATCTGGAAGGATGTCGCGCTGTCAGGCAATACCGCGCACGGCTTTGCCGAACAGATCGGGCAACTCGAAGGGTTCTTGGCCGAGAACTGGCGCGCCGGGATCAGTCCGACCACCGGCAATCCGCTCTATACGCGGCCCATCATCCTGACGTTGCGGCGCGAGGATCACTCCTTCCTGCTCGATCCGATCATGCCGCGGCCCGGGCGCGTGATGGCGGACTACGACCTGGTCATCGCCTCGCAACCCTATCGGGCGCGGGCCAGCGTCGAATTCAAGGCGTCGAAGGTGGTGACCCCGCTGGTTCGCGCGCTGCGGCCCGGCGGCCGGCTGATCGGCATCCATTCGCACGGCCGCGATCCCGGCATCGAGATCATCGACGAGGTCTGGCCCGGCGAGGATCCTTTCAAGACCGATCGCTACGCGATCCTGCGTCAGGTCAAGCATGAGCTTGGCGCGGGGGCGCGGCACTACAATTTCAACGCTTCCTCCGACGCGCGATCGATCTTCCGCTATCACATGCATACGCTTCCGGACGAGGTCTCAGGTCCGATCGGAACCTCGACGCTGTTTGCCGCCTGGAATGCCGCGATCTATGTCGCGCAGATCGAGGACGTCAGGCTGTCGGAGGTGGTTCGCGACGGCCGCTACCTCGAGGCCACCGACCGGGTGCTCAGGAAGCACGGCGGTCTCTGGTTCAACGACGAAACCTATGTGATTTCGCGCCGCCGCGCTTAGGCATGATTTGGCAAACCGGGATCAGCCTATGACCGCACCCGATCATGCTTCGTCCTGCGATCTCGCCGCGCTGCTGTCCTCCGCCTCCGTCGAGGTCTCGTCGCGCGGGCATCAAATAGCGGAGTTGCAGGACAACTTCCGTCCGGGCACGGATGTCACCGTGACCTTCCTGCCCGGCGACAACTACCGCCATAATGTCGAGACGGTTTCCGCGCTGCGCCACGCCGGCTTCAATCCGGTGCCCCATATCGCCGCGCGCGAAATGGTCTCGCGCGAGGCGCTCGACGACTTTCTGGCGAGGGCGCGAGGCGAGGCGGATGTCACGCGCGTGCTTCTGATTGCCGGCGACGTCGCCGCCGCGAAAGGCCCGTATCGGTCGAGCCTCGATGTTGGCGCCAGCGGATTGATCGAGGCGCACGGCTTCGCGCGGCTAAGCGTTGCCGGCCATCCCGAAGGCCACCCTTATCTCGCGGCGGCCGCCACCTTCAAGGGACTGGAAGCCTGGCGGGATTGGGGGCACCGGACAAAAATCCGCGTCGATATCGTGACGCAGTTCTGCTTCGAAAGCGCGCCGATCCTCGCCTGGATCGGCGAACTGAATGCGCGCGGCATCGACCTGCCTGTGATCGTCGGTCTCGCCGGTCCGGCGAGCCCCGCCACGCTGACGAAATTCGCGCTTCGCTGCGGGGTCGGCAATTCGATACGCGCGCTGCGCAGCCAGATCGGCCGGTTCGGCCGGCTCTTGGCGGACACCGGGCCGGACGATGTCATGCGCGGGCTGCGGTCGGCGCCTGACGCCGCGACGGACTCGATCGCCGGATTCCACCTGTTCCCCTTCGGCGGGCTGCGCAAGGCCAGCGAATGGTTACGCAGCTATCGCGAGGAAACGCTCCGGCAGATGGAGCAGGCGGCGTCACCAACCGGCGCCCGGAACCCGTAGAGCCTATCCACCTATCTTGACCATCACCACGACGCCGCTCGACCAGTCGATGTAGACGCGGCGAAAGTCCTGGCGCGCGGCAAGCGCCTGCATGAGTGGCGGAATCTTTATCGCATGTTCCGGAGGCCACATCGGATGGGGTTTCGTGTCGTCGCAGATATAGATTCCGCCCGGGCGGAGCAGCGCGAGCGTCTCGTCAAGCAGGACATGCTTGCCCGCCCCTCCATCGGCGAAGATGAGATCGAAGGAATTTTGCGGCTCGCGCCCTATCGCCGCCGCGGCGTCCTCGCAACGCATCGTCAGCCTTGGGTCAGTTCCCAGATGCGATCGGGCGACAGCCTGCACCTTGGGATCGATATCGACCGTGAGCAGCCGGGCGCTAGCATCCATGCCATCGAGCAGCCAACAGGTGCCGACGCCGGTTCCGGTGCCGATTTCGAGCAGCCGGCCGCCGGGTTTTAGGCTGGCCATGACCCGCAGCAGCGCGCCGACCTGCGGCCAGCACCAGCTCTGGAAGCCGATCTTGCGTGTCTCGGCCATGATGGCTTCAAGCGCTTTCGGCGGGGGCTGAAACGCGGCCTCGTCCATGGCATCAGAACCCGTAGAGCCGCGCCGGATTGTCGACCAGAATCTTCTTCCGGATCGCCGCGTCCGGCGCCCATAGCGGCAGCTGATTGAACAGACGGCCGTCGTCGATCTGAAGCAGCGGCGTCACGTCGGTCGGCTTCCTGCCGGGCGGTGTCACCGCATTCGGATGCGGCCAGTCCGTGCCCCAGACGATGCGGTCGGAATTTGCCGCAATCAGCGCCCGCGCCAGCGGGGCGGCGTCGGGAAAATCGGGCGCAAGTTTCGACGCCCGGTAGGCGCCGGAGATTTTGACGTAAGCCTTGCCCGATTGCACGAGCTGCAGCAGGTCGGCAAAGCCCGGCTGCTCCACGCCCAGTTTGGCCTGCGCGCCGCCGAAATGGTCGAACACGACCGGCACCGGCGCGGCCGCGACGAGATCCTTGATCGCGGCGATCATGGCAAGACTGGTGAACAACTGCACATGCCAGTTGCGGCTTTTGACGCGTTCGACCGCGGCCTGGAAGCGCGCGCGGCCGACCGAAGGATCGTTGACGCCGCCGGTGGCGAGATTGATCCGGATGCCGCGGATCCCCGCCTGGTTCATGGCGTCGAGTTCGCTGTCCTTCGTCTTCTCGTCGATCACGGCGACGCCGCGCGCGGTCGCGCCGCGCGCCTTCATGCCGAACAGGGTGGCCGAATTGTCGGTGCCGTAGACGCTGGGCGTCACGATCACCACGCGCTCGATGTGCAGCGCCTTGTGCAGCGCCGACATCTCCTCGGGCGATGCCGGCTCCGGCGTATAGACGCGGCCTGCGAAGAACGGAAATTCCGCAGGGTCGCCGTGAATATGGGTGTGGCAATCGCAGGCGCCGGCGGGGACGTCGAAATTCACCGGCGTCGACGGCTGGGAGGCTTTCGCGAGAACGTTTTGGTTTGACATGGTCACTCCGGCGGCGATGGCATCCTACTGCCCCGACGGCGTGCGCAGGCCGTGCCAGGCGTCGCGCACCTGATGGTAATGCACCTCCGGCAGATAGTCCGGCGTATTGAGCCCGAGCGTCTTGACGTCGAGCCTGCCGATGGCGCTGAGCAGCGTATAGGAGGCGATCACGCGGTCGCGTTGCGCGCCGATCAGCCGCGCCTTCGCCGAAATCAGGTCCGGCCTGCGAGTTCAACACGTCGACCGTGGTGCGCTGGCCGCCCGCCGCTTCCTTCTGCACGCCCTGCAGCGCGACGGTCGCCGCGCGCACCTCGGATTCCGATGCCGCCACCGCGATCTTGGCGCCTTCATTGGCGACCCAGGCGCCGATCGCCGCGGTGCGGGCCTGATTGCGAACCTGATCGAGCACCTGCCGGCTCTGCGCCGCCAGTTCCTTGGCCTGCCGGGTCTGCGACGCCGCGGTGCCGCCGTCATAGATCGGCGCATTCATCTGGGCGACCACCGAGGCCTGATCGGTCCGCAAGGTGCTGATGGTGGGATCGGACTCGCTGGCGTGGCTGGCGTTGCCTTGCAGGGTGATGGTGGGCAACAGGCTGCTTTCGGCGACGTGGATGGTGGTCGAGGCGACATCGACGTCGAAGCCCGCGGCGATGACGGCCGGATGCTCCTTGAAGGCCAGCGCGGTTGCATCGTCGCGGCTGCGCGGCAGATAGCGGTCGACGGGTTCGGCGGGGCGCAATTGCGCGGGCGGGTTGCCGATCACCTGGGTATAGGTCGCCTGGCTGATCGCGAGATTGATTTCGGCGGCGTTCAGGTCCGCCAGGCCCCGGCTGAGCCGCGCTTCGGCCTGCGCGGTGTCGGTCGGCGTGACGTCGCCGGCGTTGAGACGCTTCTGGGTGATGCCGACGGTTTCCCGCAAGAACGCGACATTGGAGCGCTGCGCTTCGACCAGCGACTGGTTGGCGAGCACGTTGGTGTAGGCGGTGACGGCGTCGAGCAGCACGCCCTGGCCGACATTGCGCAACGCCTCGCGGCCCGACCGCACCTGCAGTTCCGCCACCCGAACGCTGTTGGCGGTCTTGAAGCCGTTGAACAGCGTCTGCGTCACCGTCACCCCGATGGTCCAGGGTTTCAGGGTCGCGGATTGAACGGTGTTGTCCGGCAGCAGGTTGCGTACCGACTGCAGTCCCGCGCTCAGGCTGGCGATGATCTGCGGCCGGTAGCCCGCCAAGGCCTGCGGCACGTTCTCGTCGGTGGCGCGCTGGCGCGCCCGTTCGGCATTGAGCTGCGGATTGGTCTGATAGGCTTTTGCAAGAGCCTCCGGGAGGGCTTCGCCCCAGGCTGCGGTAGCGGCAAAACTGAACGCCGCGCTAGCGGCAATCACCGACGCAAGTGACCACGCCAAGACAAATGCCCGATCGAAGCACGCGCCTTGCCACGTGGCCAACTTTAGCGGCACGCCCAATCATGTGATCCCGTAAGCCAACCCCGGCCGTCCGCCCCCGCCGACGACTCCGACACATTTACCTGTTTAGAGGGCGCTGCCGCCACAGGCAAACCGTCCGGTGGAGAAACGGCGTGAATTCAAGCGTTTGTTGAAAGGGTGTTGCGCGGAGGCCCTATTTCCGTTGCCGATCAGAAGCTTCTGTGGTTCGGAACAGGGCGCGTATCCACGCAGACGGGCTCTGGATATCCCTGATTTTGTCGATGCCTGCGACGGGCTTTTGTCGGTTTGATCACGGCGTAAAGGCCGGCCCAGTGGGAGCCGTTCTCGCGCCGGGGCAGCGCACGCCTGAACCGGATCCGGTTCAGGCAAGTTCCTCTGCGATAGCCTTTTGAACTTCCGCCCGCTCCGACATCCGGCGCCGGTGACCGATGACTTTCGGAAATCGGGACGGATCTACGCCGTCCTGCTCCAGCCACTGCGCCATGGTGAATAGGTAGGGATCGCAGATCGTATAGGTCTCGCCCATCACCCAGGGCTCTCTGAGCATTTCTTCCCTCGATCAGATCGTAGCAGACGCCCACGCTCTCCGGCACCTTGCGTTGCATCGCTGTCTATCGCAGCCGGATCGTCGGCCCAGCGATGTCCGCGCATGCGGTGAGCATGCGCCACGTGCAGCGTCGAGCACAGATAGCTGTTGAAGGCCTGCACCTGTGCAAAGGAAAACGGATCGTCCAGCGGTGCCAGCCGCGCCTGCGGAAAACTCTGTGCGATGAAGGCGAGCATCGCGGGCGTCTCCGTCAGGATACCCTTGTCGGTCACCAACGCCGGAACGCGCCCCTTGGGATTGATGGCGAGATAGTCCGGCTTGCGCTGCTCTTCGGTGGCGAAGTTGATCCGCACGGTCGAGTATTCAGCAGCCGCATCCTCCAGGGCGACATGCGATGCCAGCGAACAGGTATGAGGAGCGTAAAACAGTGTAATCACGATGATCCTCCCTCTGAAATGGCCGACGACTCGCCGTCTGCGACGCTGCCACCTCAATCGGCAACGCCGTCAATGATAATGAAATCGGCGTCCGCATATCGCTGACGAACAGTCCTTGCGCTCTGGTATTCCGGGCTCCGGTAGCAGGCAAAGGCCGTTGCACGGTCCTTGAACTCGACCACGACGTTTCGTTCGCGGGCGTTGCCTTCCATCGTTTCAAACGCCCCGCCGCGCACGACGAATTTTGCGCCGAATTTCTGAAACGCCGGACCCGCCGCGGCAAGGTATTCGGGATATCTCTGCTCGTCCCGAACCGAAACGCGCACGATCCAATAGGCCTTTGACAAGGTCGATCTCCCTCGCTGGTTTCGACGGCGATGGCAGAGCCATCGCGCCTACGCCGCGGTCTTTACTCGGGATTGTCGATCACATAAAATGAATAATTATGATGTAGTTGATCTCTTGAGAGAGATGAATGGATCTGTCGGATCTGCTGATCTTCAGCGCCGTTGTACGCGAAGGCGGCGTGACCCGCGCGGCCGAGCGGCTGCACCGCGTGCAGTCCAACGTCACCACCCGTATCCGGCAGCTTGAGGATGATCTATCCGTCACGCTGTTCGTTCGCGAGGGAAAACGGCTTCACCTCGCGCCAGCCGGTCAGGTGCTGCTCGACTACGCCGAGCGCCTGCTCGCGCTTGCCGGTGAAGCGCGCGACGCCGTCCAGGACGCAAGACCGCGCGGGACGTTCCGGCTTGGTGCGATGGAGAGTACGGCGGCGGTCAGGCTGCCCGGGCTGCTCAGCGAATACCACCGGCGGCATCCCGAGGTCGTTCTGGAACTGCGCACCGGCAACCCGCAGGTGCTGGGGAGCGCGATCCTGGCGGGCGATCTCGACGCGGCCCTCGTCGCGGAGCCGATCGCGGACGCGCCGTTCGAGAAGACGTTCGCCTTTGACGAAGAGCTCGTGATCGTTGCACCCCCCAATCATCCGCCGATCGGCAGGAAGGGCAATCTGCCGCGGACCGTGCTGGTTTTCGAGCATGGATGTCCGCACCGAAAGCGGCTCGAGGACTGGTATGCAAGTCGTCACCAGATGCCGGAGCGCACGATCGAGCTGGCGTCCTATCACGCCATACTCGGCTGCGTCGTCGCGGGCATGGGGATTTCCCTCATCCCAAAGAGCGTGCTGACGACATTTCCGGAGCGGAAGCGTTTGAGCGTTCATCGCCTGGCGAGCACGGAGAACTGTGCGCAGACCGTCCTCATCTGGCGAAAGGGAGCGGGCTCGGCGAACGTCAAGGCCTTGGAAGAGATATTGCGGGGCCGCGTATCGGCTCCGCGTCGACATTCCAGATAACAGGGAGGAGGTGTAACAACTTCAGGCGATGATTTGGGTTCGCGCGTGCGCGCCGTCATGGCCGGACAAGAGCGCGAAGCGCCTCTTCGCGCCAGTAGATGAACCTGCCTCCATCCTCTTTTGAAAAATGCTTCTTGAGAAGGTTGATGGATACGCGGGTCAAGCCCGCGCGTGACACCTTGAGTGGCTGCCGGCGAGGCGCGCGCCTTCAGACTTGTCTTCTACCTGTTCTTGTTCACCGGTTTGCGCTTCTCGATGAACGCCGCCATGCCTTCGGAGCGATCCTCCAGCGCGAAGGTCGAATGAAACAGGTTGCGTTCGACGTTGAGCCCTTCCGACAGCGGCGTCTCGAAGGCGCGGTTGATGGCCTCCTTCGCCATCGCGGCCGCGGGACGCGACATCGAGGCGATCTTTTCCGCCGCCGCCAGCGCTTCCGTCCATCAATTTGTCCGATGGCACGACGCGGCTGACCAGACCCGACCGTTCCGCCTCGGCGGCATCCATCATCCGCCCGGTCAGACACAGATCCATCGCCTTGGACTTGCCGACCGCGCGCGTCAGCCGCTGCGTCCCGCCGATGCCCGGGATGGTGCCGAGCGTGATTTCCGGCTGGCCGAATTTCGCGGTGTCGGCGGCGATGATGATGTCGCACATCATCGCCAGTTCGCAGCCGCCGCCGAGCGCATAGCCGCTGACGGCGGCGATGGTCGGCTTGCGGCAGTTGGCGACGCGGTCGCCGCCGATCGCGGCGAAATCGCTGGAAAACATGTCGATGAAGGTCTTCGGCTGCATTTCCTTGATGTCGGCGCCCGCAGCAAAAGCCTTTTCGCCGCCGGCCAGCAGAATGCATCCGATCTTGTCGTCGGCTTCGAGGTCGTCGACCGCCGCGGCGATCTCCCTGAACACGCCAAAGGACAGCGCATTGAGCATCTTCGGGCGATTCAGCGTAATGATGCCGACCGCGCCTTTGCTTTCGACGATGATGTATTCGAATGTGCTCATGGTCCACCCCGCGCTTGATTTCGCGGGCAATGTGCCCGCTGGCGGGTTGGGCATCAAGTGGGGTGTCGCCCGTGTCCGGGCGCAGTACGGCCCCGGCTCAGCAGCGCACGCGCTGTGTCCGGGAGGATGAGGCTATTTACGCCATCAACATGCGCGCGGCGGAGGCCATCGTCAGCAGCGCGCCGAAGCCGATGAAAAGCTTTCCGATCAGGGAGCTCTGGTCCCAGGCAGAGCTCCCATTGCTGCTGGCGGCCACGGGCGCGGCGGGCGCCTCGGCCGAGGCCATCGCCAGGGGCGCCGCGGGAGGCGGGCTCGCCGCCGGCGTGGTCTCGCGCAGCGCGCGATCGACATCGTTGAGCTGATCGGCCGAAACGACCTGGGCGTCGGCGGCGGGCTGGGCGTCAGCCGGCTTGTCCGGCGCGGTCTGCACGATATCTCTGGCCCGGGCGGACATGGCCTTGGCGGCATTGCCGGTCGGCGTATCGGAGGATGTCAGTTGCGCGTTGGCGTTGGCCACGGAGGGCGGGATCGCCGATGAACGGTCGCCGTCATCGGCTGCGCCGGCTTTCCTGCCCGCAGCGGCGGATTTCAGCGCGACCCTGGCGGATCTGCGATGCCCATATTTCTTCCAGTGACGCGAGCCGTGCCTGGCATATTTGTGAGATGCAATGGGCGCTGCGGCGGTTTCCGATTTCGAACTTGCGGCCGCATCTGCCGCGCCGCTGCTTGCGATGGCCCCGCGAAACACAAGAGCCCGGTTGCTAGTATCAAGGCCGCGCGCCCACTGGCTTTGACAGTCATTTTTGGCGATCTCCGCATTTGCCACCTACCCGGCGGAAAATGAGACCCCATGGCGTGACCGCAGCGGGGCAAAAAAAGGGAATCTTCGGGCTACACCGGGCAAAAGCAGGGCAACGGTAGTGCGGCAGGTGCGCCGTTCCGGATCTTTCTGCTGCGTAGCTTCCTGGAATCGAAGCGGCGGGTGTCAGCGGAACCGATCGGTGTTATGAGCCTGAAGGCAGGAGGATCCGTCGCCGCGATTCCAGGATCGGGCGCGACGGCCCCAAGGCATCCGGAACTATCGATCACGACTTCGTGATCGACGATTTCGGGCGTAACAAATTGAAAGATCGACCGAATTGCAGTGTGGGAGCGCGCGTGCGCGAACGTGAAGACGAATGGACCGGCCTGATGCGGTCGGCCATTTCCGGCGACAGTGCGGCGTATCATCGTCTGCTCAAGGCCGTCACGCCGGTGCTGCGGGCAGCGGCGCGCCGCGGTCTGGCGCGGGCAGGGCAACCGGTCGATCAATCCGAGGACATCGTGCAGGACATTTTGTTGGCGGTGCATCTGAAGCGGCATACCTGGGACGTCAACGCGCCGTTCGCGCCGTGGCTGTTTGCGATCGCGCGCAACAAGCTGATCGATTCGCTGCGCCGCCGCGGTCGCCGGGTTTTCGTCAACATCGACGATTTCGCCGAGACGATTCCAAGCGAGCCCGCCGCGGAAACCGCGCCGGCAAGCGAGGTCGCGGCCCAGCTGCAGTCGCTGCCGGCGCGCCAGCGCGAGGTCCTGCAATCGATCGCGGTCGACAGCGCGTCGATCAAGGACACGGCGGCGAAATTTTCGATGAGCGAGGGCGCGGTGCGCGTGGCGCTGCATCGCGGGCTTGCCAGCCTCACCGCCAGGCTACGGGAGCACTGAGCATGGAAACCGAGCAGCTCATTCGGACGCTTGCCGCCGACAATGCGCACCGCGCCCGGCCGGTCGGGTTCGTGCTGGCGCTGGCGTTGCTGTCAGCGGCGCCGGTTTCGGCGGCGATGTTCTTCGCAGGCCTGGGTGTGCGTCCGGACGTCATGACCGCGATGCATAATCCGTTCTTCGATCTGAAGTTCGCGGTGACGCTGGCGCTGGCGGTCTCGGCGATCACCATCGGCCTGCATCTGTCGCGGCCGGAAGCCTCGCTGCGCGGCTGGGCGTGGCTGTTGTTGATTCCGGCCGGACTTCTGGTCGGCGGGATCGCCAGCGAAATGATGCTGCCGCAGCGGCTGCCGATGATGACGCGGCTGGTCGGCAGCAATTCGCGGGTTTGCCTGACTGCCATTCCGCTGATGTCGCTGCCGCTATTGGCGGCGGCGCTGATCGGCTTGCGCCACGGCGCGCCAACGAAGCCCGCGGTCACCGGCGCGATCGCCGGACTGTTGTCGGCAGGGCTGGCGGCGACGCTGTACGCCTCGCACTGCACGGACGATTCACCGCTGTTCGTGGCGACCTGGTACACGATCGCCACGGCGCTGGTGACCGCCATTGGCGCGCTGGCGGGAGCGAGGGTGCTCAGGTTCTAGCGGCGTGGCGCTCACGCCGCCGGCGAGGGCGCGGCGGTCTGCTGCATGCGGTGGAAGCGCAGCACCTGCTGTGCGGTCGAGGGCCGCAGCCGTTCGTAGGTGGCCTTGCATGCCCCAAGATCGGTCGGCTCTCCGCCCGAGAGACCGTCGCGCATATGGATGATCGCCTTGACCGTCGACCACGACATCCCCGAGACCTTGGCCAGGATCATGACGCCCTCGGCGCGGGTTTCGATCATCATGTTCTCGGCGATCGACACCGAGACGTTGGCAAGCGCTGCGATCGCGGCATTGGCTTCGTCGAACTTGCCGGCCTCGGCAAATTCCGTCACCTGATGCTCGTCGAGCCTGCCGTCCTCGTACAGCGATTTGACCAGCGCGTGGGCGATCGCCGTTTCCCGGGTGATGGCCGAAGGCGCGGTGCGCGCCCGCCGCGTCGCTTCGCGCACCGCGGTCGGCACCTCCGCCGCGTGCTGCGGGTTGGCGGCCTCGAGCCGCTCCCGTACCGTCGCCGAGGCCTTCGCGAGCAGTTTCAGATAGAGATGCCGCGGCATCGTCGGACGCATGCCAATGCAGGTCGCAAGATTGTCGTCTCCCTCGGCGCGATGGACCAGTCGGGTGAAGCCGCGCTCGGAGAATTCCGCGCCGGGATTGTTGACGGTGCTCTGGATCACCTCGTCGTTGCCGCGCAGCACCAGCACGTCGGTGACCGCGCCGCTCAATACCCGACGTACCGAGATCGCCATCAGATGCGCCTGGCTCTTGTGGCGCGCCGTCTCGATCAGCGTGTCGTCGTCGAGCCGCTCCGATTGGGACAGCACCGGAGCCGCGACCTCGATGAGATCGTCGAATGCCAGCGCGCGGATGGTGAAGGGCGGCGCGGTGTCGATCGGGGCCAGGCGATTGGCGAGCAGCGCCTTGGCGGAAGTCTCGATGTGCTCCATCAGGCACTGGAAGACGTCGTCGAACAGCCCGATCTGCTCATCCGAGAAATCCACCGCGCCGTTGATGAAGAGATCGGTCACGCGGCGCAGCGTTTCGACCCGCCGCGCGACGGTTCCGTGCGCGAGCGTGGTCTGCAGTTCGTCAAGCAGATTTTCGGATTTGGAAGCGGATCTCGGAATCATGACTCTATCCTGGAGCGTACATGCAGACCGGCGACGGTTTCTCCGTCCCCGGAAACGGAAGTGATTAGGATCAGGCGCTGGCGATGCGGTTGCGTCCTCGCGCCTTGGCTGCGTAGAGCGCGCTGTCGGCGCGCGCCAGAAATATGTCGGGGTTTTCATTCGGTGCCAGCGTCGCGACGCCGGCGGAAAGCGTTACCTTCATGCCGGGCGAGAACGCGCTCCAGTCGAGATCGGCGACGATCGCCCGCAGCCGGTCCATGATGCGCGCGGCGGCGGCGTTTGACGTCTCGGGAAGCACCAGCAGGAATTCCTCGCCGCCGTAACGGCCGAACCTGTCGATATTGCGGATGTTGGCGAACACGGTGATGGCGAAGGTCCTGAGCACTTCGTCGCCGGTGGGGTGGCCGTAGGCGTCGTTGATGCGCTTGAACCAGTCGAGATCGATCAGCGCGATCGAGCAGGGCAGGTTGAGGCGATGGGCGCGGGCGATCTCGTCATCCAGCATCCGCATGATGCAGCGGCGGTTGAACGAACCGGTCAACTCGTCGAGTTCGGCAAGCTCTTCGATGCGTTTGTAGGCTTCCCTGAGCTTGAGGCCGCTCTTGTAGAGCGATTGCCGCATCTGGCTGGAGAACATCCCGAGAAACATGCAGCGCCCGATGGTCAGGATGAACACCGACATCGTCGCGAAGCGCTCCAGATAGCTGCCGTGCGGCATCGAGATCGGCTTGTCGGTCAACAGAAACAGCGCGGCGAGGCCGAGCGCCGTCACGGTCCAGACGATGGCGGTTTGCCGCGGCGTGGAGCGCAGCGAGCCGAAGTTGAATACCACGAACAGGGTGCAGAGAAACATGACGCCGACTTCGGGCGCGATGTAGGCGAAGGCCAGCATGATCGCCATGTTGACGATCAGTTGCGGGGCGACGAAATAATGATCCTGAAAGCGCTCGATGAAACCTGTTTCCGACAGCACCAGATAGAAAGCGACGGAGACGAGACCGCAGGCGGCGAATGCCGGGCCGATCGTCGCCGGTATGATGCCGGCGTGAGCGTAGATCAGCAGCACCAGGGCATCGACGACGTAGCTGGCAGCGATCATTCCCTGGATTTGACGGCGTTGTCTGGCGCGGCGCGACAGCGCGCTCGCCGTCAGCTTGGGACGTGCGCCTTCCAGTTCAGCCGCGATCGGATTCAGCAACGGGGACGCAGCGGTGCCCATGATCTCGCCGTTAATGGAACTAAAGCGCTCAAAATCTACGTGGGAAAGCCTTTAGGTTTGGTATCTTTCGGAACCGAATCCGGGCCGTCCAAAGTTGCTATTCCCCTTGTTTGACAATGCAAATTTGACCCGATGCGCCGGACGGGGCGGGTGGCGGCCAAGGCGGACCGTTGCAGCCAGTGCTGTTTTATCAACCAAGCCTTGGTAAGCTTGGCGGCGGCGGATGGGCGGTGTAGAAAGCATTTCCGTATTATGATACCAATTTTTTCAGATTCCTTGTTCCCGCACGCCCGATGGCTACCGGAAAATCGCGTTTTGTGGGGTACATCACAGATGCCAACCGGCAGTTGCGATAATTTGAAGAATCTTGCCTTTCCCATCGAACCACCGGCCAACCCAGTCCGACCAACCTTGCGAGACGGCAATTGAGTGCGACACAGGCGGCTTCGGACGACGTCCTGATCGCTCGGATCGCTCAAGGCGACCGCCTCGCCATGCAGGTGCTGTACGGACGGCACCATGTCAGGGTGTTCCGTTTCGGGCTTCGGCTCGTGCGGGATGAACAGGTCGCGGAAGACCTCATCAGCGAGGTTTTCCTCGATGTGTGGCGCCAGGCTGGCAAGTTCGAAGGCCGATCCGCCGTTTCCACCTGGCTCCTGGCGATTACGCGATTCAAGGCCCTGTCCGCGCTGCGGCGCAGGAAGGACGTTGAGCTGGACGACGAGGCCGCCAATGCGATCGAGGATGCGTCCGACGATCCGGAAGTGGCGGTGCAGAAGAAGGATACCAGTGAAGCGTTGCGCAAGTGCCTGACTGCACTTTCGCCGGAGCATCGGGAGATCGTCGATCTCGTCTACTACCACGAGAAATCCGTGGAAGAGGTGGCTGAAATCGTCGGTATTCCGGAAAACACTGTGAAGACGCGCTTGTTCTATGCGCGCAAGAAACTGGCCGAGCTGCTGAAGGCAGCCGGCGTGGAACGAGGTTGGCCATGATGGCAGCGAGCAAAAAAATGCTGGAGCAAGAGCCCAGTGAAATTGAGATGCTGTTGCCATTTCACGCGGCCGGCACCCTGAACGCGCGCGATTCCCGCCGCGTCGACGAGGCGCTGGCCCGCGATCCCGAGCTTGCCCGGCAATACGCCGTGATCCGGGAGGAGTACGCCGAGACCATTCATCTCAACGAAAGCCTGGGAGCGCCGTCCGCGCGCGCCATGCAGAAGCTGTTCGCCGCGATCGACGCGGAGCCGGCACGCCGGCCGTCGGCGTCGTTCAATTTATCCACGCGGTTCGCCGGGTTTTTTGCAAGCCTGTCGCCGCGGACGCTGGCCTGGTCGGCAAGCCTCGGCGCGCTGGCGCTGTTGTTGCAGGCCGGCGTGATCGGCGCGGTGCTGATGAAGAGCCAGACCTCCACGTTCCAGACCGCGTCGTTGAGCAAGAACGAGCCGATTACCCGCGATCTGGGTGTGGGCGCGCCGCCGCGCGCGCTGGTGCGGTTTGCGCCGGACGCGCGCATCGCCGACATCACGGCGCTGCTCGACAATTATCAGGCCTCGATCATCGACGGCGCCAGGGGCGGCATGTTTCGGCTGCAATTCGGCAACAGACCGATGACGAAGGATGAAGTTGCCGCCCTGATGAGCAAGCTGCAAAGCGAGAAGATTGTCAGTCTCGCGGTGGCCGCGCCGTAGGCCGATCGGCGCTTCGCCCAACGCATAAGCTCCGAGGTCCCATGGTCCACGATCGTGTGAATTGGCGGATGAAGGCGCGGCGCGCGGCGTTGGCGTTGGCCGCGGCGGCATTGCCGATTGCCGGTCTCGATGCTCCGCCGGCTCATGCGCAAAATTTCATGCGCTCGCCCACCATCAACATCCCGTCGCGCATTCCAAGCATCAATCCGACGGTGGCGCCGCGGATCAATGTGACCGTGGCGCCGCGGGTCAACCCGAACATCGCCGGCCGGGCGGTGACAAGCGTCGGCAGAACGACGCCCAGGATCAGCGCGACGACGCTGAGAGCCGCGTCCCAGATCGGCGTGCGATCGCTTCCCTTTGTGCGCTATTCTCCCAATTTGTATCCGGCCTGCGGTTACGCCTATCGCGACAGCGGCGGCGATTGCCTGGATCAGCCGGTCACCTCGGCCGATGGCGGCGGAAGCGGCCTGACCGGCAAGAAGGGCAACAACGGCCCGCGCCGCAACGCGTCGCAGACGGCGGCGCTCACCTCGTCCACGATCGCCGGCCACATCGTGGCCGAGATCGACGGCTCGCTGACCGACGCGCAGGCCGACGAACTGGCGCGGCGTCACGGGCTTACGCGCCTGCAATCGCAGAATTTTCCGCTTATCGGCGCCACCATCGGCCTGTTCCGCATCACCGACCGCCGCTCGGTGGAGACGGCGAGCCGCGAATTCGCCACCGAGGCCAGCGTCCGCTTGGTGCAGCCTAATTTCCGTTATCTGCTGCAGGACCAAAAGACCGCTCTGGCCGAGGGCGATCCCGCGCAATACGCGCTTGCAAAACTTCGATTGCCCGAAGCCCACAGGCTGGCGCATGGCGCCAACGTCACCATTGCCGTGATCGATTCCGGCATCGACGCCAAGCATCCGGAACTCGCGAATGCGATTGCAGACAGCTTCGATGCGCTCGGCAGCAAGGAAGGCCCGCATGTCCACGGCACCGGCGTCGCGGGCGCGATCGTGGCGCATGCGCGGCTGATGGGAAGCGCGCCGGCGGCGCGGATCCTGGCGATCCGCGCGTTCGGCTCGGCGCCGAGTGGCGCGGAAAGCACGACGTTCGTGGTGCTCAGGGGGCTCGACTACGCCGCCGCGCACGGCGCGCAGATCGTCAATATGAGCTTCGCCGGCCCGAAGGACCCGTTGATCGAACGCGGCCTCGCCGCCGCCGCCGCCAAGGGCATCATGATGATCGCCGCCAGCGGCAACGCCGGAGCGAAATCGCCGCCGCTCTATCCGGCTGCGAACCCGGACGTGATTGCGGTCGGCGCCACCGACGCCCAGGACAAACTGTTCGCCGCATCGAACCGCGGCGGCCATATCGCGGTTGTCGCGCCCGGCGTCGATATCTTCCTGCCGGCGCCGGACGAAAAATACCAGATGACATCCGGCACCTCGTTTTCCGCCGCCTACATCAGCGGCCTCGCCGCCCTGATGCTGGAGCGCAATCCGGCGTTGAAGCCGGAGGAGGTGCGCGCGATTCTGATGAAGACCGCGCGCGATCTCGGGGCTCCCGGCCGCGACGATCTGTTCGGCGCGGGGGAGGCGGATGCCTATGCGGCGGTCTCGGCCGCGGCCACTGCGCCGACAGTGCCGGTCGTCGCGGCGTCCGATGCTGCCGCTCCCGCCGCAGAAAAAGTTCCGGACCGGCAGGACACGCCGGCGACCAGGGCCTTGGACCCGCCCGCGACCGCCATGGCCTTGGACAAGCCGGCCGTGGGCGAGGCCAGTCGCCCCGCCGCGCACTAGTTTTGCGCCTGGCGCCCTTTTCGTTTCGCGGGGCTCTAGATTGTTGATTTGACGCGTTTTCCCAGCGCGAACCGGTCGCCACCTTGCTTGAAAACGCTCTGAAAATTCCTGCCGAAAAGTTAAAAAAATTCGTCAGCCGTTTGAACGTGCGGCGGCCCTTGCGCGACAAAAGGATTGTGGGAGCGGTAATCCCTCCCCATCGAGGCTGTATTCGGCGCGAGCGCCCATCCACCCCAAGCGCCCATATGGCTTGACCCGTCCGGTTGTCCCCCCGGACGGGTCTTTCGTTTCCGGCGCTTCGTTCCGGCCTTCATTCGGGGATTTGCAACCCAACGAAATCTGTGGACATGCGCATGCCCCAGGAATTCGCGGAGCCCGCAGCCCGGCCATGCCGGCCTGCGCCTTGACTGTGGATAGGGCGGAAAACCCCGCATTAGTACGGCTTTCTGTCGATCGCCGGGCTTCGGTAGGGTCGCTCGCTAGACTTCTTTAAGGTTTTCCACAAAATATCTCCGTCACGTTTGATTGATTCGTGCCTGTTGCGTCCGCGTCCGTTCTTCTCTCCTGGCGGGCTGGTTCATGACACATCAACTCGACGTGGCAGGCGGCCGCGACATCGTCGCGCGCTGGTGCGCTCTTGCCGAGCAGCGGCTGGAACACCTTACCGAATTGTTCGAGACAGGCCGCTGGCGCCGCTATCACAGCGAGCTCGCTTTTCTCGAGAATATCCAGGAAGCCAAGACCGCGGTGCAAACCTGGCGCGATCTTTCGTTGCGCGAGGCCTCCCGCGACAATACCGCCATCGACATGTCCTGGCTCGGTCGCGCCCGGCCGGCGCTCCCGGCTGGCGAGCCTCTGCGCGATCAGGTTCGCCGGCCGCAGCCGATCGAGACCCCGGCCGAACCGCCGCCATCGGTTATTTCGATCGTCCCGGAAGCCGGTCTCGTTCGTGCCGACGAAGGACCTTCGGCGCCGGCGATGGAGGAGGCTTCGGAGCTGGCGCAGGATATTGCCGCGGCAATAGCGGAACGCTATCCGCTGCTGCATAACGCGCTCTAGCGTCTACCGTCGCACCGCATTCGTCCCGATCACGACCTGGGCAAAACGCTGCGCGCCTTCGGCGGACAGGTCGGGCGTAACGGGGCGCGCGTGATCGAGCCCGACCACGGCGCCGCGCGGCGTTTCCGAGATCATGTTGTTGTCGACCAGCGCCGTGCCCGCGCCAGGCGCCACCGACACGCCGATGCCGACGAAGGCCTTGCGGATCACATTGCCCGAGATCGCGACGTCGCGCAGATATTTGCCCCAGCCGGCGACGATCCCGAATGACGGCGCATTCTCGATCACATTGCCTGACACCGACGTGTCGGCCTCGACATAGATACCGATGCCGGCGTCGTCATCCGGCGCGGTGCCGATCGGACGCTTCGGCAACAGGTTGCGGATGATGTTGCCCTGCACGACCGCGAGGCGTCCGCCCTCGTTGAAATTGCAGACGGAGACGCCCACCGCCGCGCCGTCAACGGTGTTGTTGGCGATCACGGCGCCCTCGAAGGAAAACTCCGAATACAGCGCCACCTCGCGGACGTCGCTGACGCTGTTGCCCGATATCTGGATGTTGGACGCCGAATTGCCGCGCACCGCGGAATAATCGCAGTTGCGGATCCGGTTGCCCCGCACGATCACGTTGCCGGCGCGAAACGCGTTGATGGCGTTGCCATATTGTCCGGAGCCGCCGGGGCCGGCCTTGATGTCCTCGATGCGGTTGTCGGCGACCAGCGTGCCGTCGTCGCCGATGGCGGTGCGCAGGATCTCGATGCCGTTGTCGTTGGTCCCCAAAATGGTGTTGCGCGAAACAATCAGCCCCTGCGCGTCGAACGACACGATCGCGGTGGTGGCTGATCTGGTGATGATATTGCCGCTGATCTCGCCGGAGACGTTTTCGAACCAGATGCCGTTGCCGCCGCTGCCTGATATTTCGCAATCGGTGATGCGGATGTCGCGTCCACCGCTGCAGTGCACGAGGCCGCGCCGCGCCGGCAACGGGATGCCGCCGCCGTCGAGCGTGATATTGGCAAGCCCGATACTGCCGGCGTCTTCGCCCTGAAACATCGACGCGCCGCCAGTGAAGACGAGCCGGGTCGCGCCGCGCACGCCGACCAGCTGCGTGCCGTTTTGCAGGCGAAGCGTCGAGCTGCGATAGACGCCCGGCGGCAGCGCCAGCGGCACCTGCGCGCGTGCGGCGTCATCGATCGCGCGCTGCAGGACTTTGGTCTGGTCGTCGGGGCTGCCGGGCCGCACGCCATATTGCGTGGCGTCGCGCCCCAGCACCGAGGTCAGCGGCGCGGCGCGCGCCGCCTCCGGCGACATCGCCAGCGCGCCCGCAACGCCCGCGGCGGATGCTCCGATGAGATGGCGGCGATTGACGTCCATGAGCGCGTCTCCGGCGAACGCGCGCGAAGCGCGTCTGCGACCGCTCTGGAGTAACGCAAAAATGCGGCGGCGCGTGGCGGTCGCTACGGCGCGGGCGGGCGATTGTTGGGGGTAGGGTTAACAGCAAGATGGCGCGCCGCTCCCTCGGAAACCCGAGGTGGAAAGGCGGCACCGTGTTTGCCGTCGGCTGGAAATCTAGGTTTCCACGCCGAGCATGATGCCGATGTTCTGCACCGCCGCGCCTGAGGCGCCTTTGCCCAGATTGTCCAGCCTCGCGACCAGCACCGCGTGGCCGAACTTCTCGTTGCTGAAGACACGCAGTTCGAGCAGGTTGGTGTCGTTGAGCGCCAGTGCATCGAGCCGCCCCATCTTCGACGATGGATCGTCGGCGCCGATCACCTTCACCCATTTGCAGCCTGCATAATGCGTCGCCAGCGCGGCCTCCAGGTCGCGGGCTTTCGGCCTGCCGGGCAGGGTGTCGAGATGCAGCGGTATCGAGACCAGCATGCCCTTCCGGAAATTGCCGACCGACGGCACGAAGATCGGCCTGCGGGTCAGCTTGCCGTATTTTTGCAGCTCGGGAACATGCTTGTGTTCTAGACCGAGACCGTAGAGTTCGAACAGCGGAGCCGTCCCCGATGTGTACGCCTCGATCATCGACCTGCCACCGCCGGAATAACCCGAGACGGCGTTGACCGTCACCGGATAGTCGGCGGGCAGCAGGTCGGCTTCGACCAAGGGACGAATGAGCGCTATGCCGCCTGTCGGATAGCAACCGGGGTTCGAGACCCGCCGCGACCTGGCGATCGCATCCGGCTGCGTCGCGTCCATCTCGGGAAACCCGAACGTCCAGCCCTCGGAAACCCGGTGCGCCGAGGAGGCATCGAGAATGCGCGGCGCGCTTGCACCGAGCCCGTCGGCGAGCGCGACGGCTTCCTTCGCCGCCTCGTCCGGTAGGCAGAGGACGACGAGGTCGGCCTCCGACATCAGCGCCCGCCGTGCCGCCGGGTCCTTGCGCTGCTCGGGTGCAATGGCAAGCACCTCGACGCCGGCTATTCCGGCCAGCCGGTCGCGGATCTCGATGCCGGTGGTGCCCGCCTCGCCATCGATGAAGATGGCCGGCTTGATCCGGGTCTTGCCGGCGGTCCCGCCGGAGGATTTGCCAAAAGTGGTGATGGCCATGTGCGTCTTCCCGTAGGTGGCGATAGGCGGTTGAGACAAGAGAGCGGAAATGAAAAAAGCCGCGCTTTGGGGGCGCGGCTTCAAGCGAACTCGGATGCATCTATGCAGCCGTCATCGCTCCCGCGCGTTGAGGGCCGGGCGGCGACGTCGGAGGATGGTCCTGCCATATGTCATGGCGTGATATATGCTCGGATTTGCTCGGGCCGTCAATACGTCTGGCAGCAACCGGCGCCCGGTGCGGGACGATGGAGAGTCACGAAGTCGCCCGCACCGCCTGCCTTGTCAAGCCTCACCATCTCCAGCAGCATGGCCTCGCCGGCATCGACCAGCTCTTCCAGCGTGACGCGGCGTGCCGTGCCTTTGGGTTGCGGAACTGTGCCACGCGCGAGCGGCGGCACATGGACGAAGGCGGCGAGGTGGGGACCCTTGTCGCCGCAGGTCGCCTCGATCGCGCGCCAGCTCAGGTAGTTGCAGAGATAGCTTCCGGCGTCGCGCGAGGCGCGCGCATCGACGCCAGTGCCGTCAGCCGCGCGCAACAGTTTTGTGGTGTGCGGGCCGAACATCATGGCATCGGCGCCGCCTGATATCGATCCCTTGCGCAGGCGCGCATGGTCGGCATCGGGCCACAGCGTGGTGACGGCGTTGCGGGCGCGGGTCTCGATCCGCACATAGGGCGTGCGGGAGGCGAGGCCGAACATCAGCAGCGCCTGCGGCCGGTGTTTTGTCAGCAGTTGCGGCAATTCGCGGTCCACCGCCTTGTAGGTCACCGGGAAGATGTGGCCCGTCAGTCCGACATCGCTGAAGGCCGGGCGGCGCAGGCGCACCAGCCGCGCCACCAGCGGCTGCGTCGGATTATAGGGCGCGCCGGGAAAGGGCCCGAAGCCGGTGATGAGGATGCGCAGCTTCTCGCTCATGTCACCCCAGCATGTCCGCGATCTGCTCCGCCGCCAGCGCCGGCGCGACGCGGCCGTCGGCGACCTCGGCCTCGATCTTTTTCACTTTGGCGCGGATCGCCGGATCGGCGCGCAGCCGCGCCAGCATCCGCTGCTCCAGCATCGACCACATCCACTTCACCTGCTGCTCCCTGCGCCGCGCGGCGAATTCGCCCGACGCATGCATCGCGCTGCGGTGGTCGAGAATCCTTTGCCACAGCGTATCGATGCCGGTCCCCGTCAATGCCGAATAGGTCACGACCGGCGGATGCCAGTGCTCCGAGCGGGGGGTGAGGATATGCAGCGCGCCGCGATATTCGGCGGCCGCCAGATTGGCGCGCTTGATATTGTCGCCGTCGGCCTTGTTGATCGCGATCATGTCGGCGAGTTCGACCAGGCCCTTCTTGATGCCCTGCAGCTCGTCGCCGGCGCCCGGCAGCATCAGCGCCAGGAAAAAATCGGTCATGTCGCAGACCGCGGTCTCGGATTGCCCGATGCCGACGGTTTCCACCAGCACCACGTCGAAGCCGGCGGCCTCGCACAGCAGCATCGCCTCGCGGGTCTTCGCCGCGACGCCGCCGAGCGTGCCGGAGGCCGGCGAGGGCCGGATATAGGCGTGATCGGAGGCGGCAAGCCGCGCCATCCGGGTCTTGTCGCCGAGGATCGAGCCGCCGGTGCGCGCGGAGGAGGGGTCCACCGCGAGCACCGCGACCTTGTGGCCGCGCTCGACCAGGTACATCCCGAGCGCGTCGATGGTGGTGGATTTGCCGACGCCGGGCGAGCCGGTGATGCCGACCCGAACAGCCTTGCCGGTATCGGGCAGCAGCGCCTGCACCAGCTCGCGCGCCGCCGCCTGATGATCGCTGCGCCGGCTTTCGATCAGCGTGATCGCGCGCGCCAGCGCCGCGCGGCGTCCGGCGCGCAGCTCTTGCTTCAGCTTGCCGATATCGAGCTGACTACGGCCGGTCATTGCGTGCCGTCATCGTCGCCCTTGGGCCGCGCGCCGCCGAAAATCTTTGTACCCTCCGGCGTCAGATAGGGCTTCAGGCTTTCCCACGGCACGAACGCGACATACTCGCCTTCGGCGTAGGGGCCGACCGCATAGGGCGGATAGTGAAAGGTCAGGCCGGAGCTCTTGCCTGATACGGTCGACGGCGCCAGCGTCACCGCGCCGATCTTGAGCAGTTTCGGCTCGAGGTCCTTGTACCACTCGGCCGTGGCGGTATCGCCGGCGTCGCGCTTCTTCTTTTCGACGTTCAGCGATGCGATCACGCCCTTCAACATCGCTTTCATGGTCGGGCCGCCATCGGCGGTCTCGGTGAAGAAGGGGCGGATGCTGATGCGTTTCTTTTCGGTCGAGTCCCACACGATCGTATTGACGTCCGAATTGGGATGCGCGCCGCCGGTGTTCATGTAGTCGGACCTGACGATGCTGACATAGTGGCCGTCGACCACGGAGCGGACCGTGTATCTGCGCTCGAAAGTCCAGGCGCCGTCGCGAAACATCACCGGGTCCTGTTTGCGCGAGGTCGCCGCCTCCGCGGCATTCTTGTCGAGCCACTTCTTGCCCTCGGCGAGGCAGTCGGCGGCCAGCGCCGGGTCGGCCTTGATCTTGTCGTCGAGCAGGACCTTGGCGTCGACGTTCCTGTTCTTGATCACGGCATCGGGCTTTTTGTCCGCGGCAAACGCGGCGACCGCCGCGAAGCAGGCGATCGCGCCAACGAGGCCTATCCTGCGGGCGAACATGATGGATGCTGCGGGGCGCAAGGGAAATCCTTTGCCAGAAATTTTGCAGGGCGCGGAGTTACTCCGCCGCCTCGCTATGGCCGAGCCGCGCGTTGAGCTTGTGGATCAGCTCCTCGGCGGCATCGGCAATCACGGTGCCCGGCGGGAAGATCGCCTCGGCGCCGGCCTTGTACAGCGCGTCGTAATCCTGCGGCGGCACCACCCCGCCGACGATGATCATGATGTCGTCGCGGCCCTGTTTCTTCAGCGCGGCTTTCAGCTCCGGCACCGCGGTGAGATGCGCCGCCGCCAGCGACGACACGCCGAGAATATGGACGTCGTTCTCGACCGCCTGCCGCGCGGCTTCCTCGGCGGTGGCGAACAGGGGCCCGATATCGACGTCGAAGCCGACATCGGCGAAGGCCGACGCAATCACCTTCTGGCCGCGGTCGTGGCCGTCCTGGCCGATCTTGGCCACCAGGATGCGCGGCCGGCGGCCCTCGGCCTCCTCGAATGCATCGATCAGCGCCTGCACTTTTTCGACCCGGTTGGACATGGTGGACGCCTCCCGCTTGTAGACGCCGGTGATGGATTTGATTTCGGCGCGGTGCCGCCCGAACACTTTTTCCAGCGCATCGGAAATCTCGCCGACGGTGGCCTTGGCGCGCGCGGCATCGATCGCCAGCGCCAGCAGGTTGCCGTTGCCTTCGCCGGCGCTGCGGGTCAGCGCCTTTAGCGCGTCGTCGACGTCCTTCTGGTTGCGCTCGGATCGCAGCCGCTTAAGCTTGTCGATCTGCAGGCGCCGCACCGTGGAGTTCTCCACCTTCAAGACGTCGATCGGCGCCTCGTTGACCGGCCGGTATTTGTTGACGCCGATCACCGCCTGCTTGCCGGCGTCGATCCGGGCCTGCGTCTTGGCGGAGGCTTCCTCGATCCGCAGCTTTGGCACGCCGGCCTCGATCGCCTTCGCCATGCCGCCGAGCGCCTCGACCTCCTGGATGTGGCCCCAGGCTTTCGCCGCGAGATCGCGGGTCAGCCGCTCGACATAATAGGAGCCGCCCCAGGGATCGATGATGCGGGTAGTGCCGCTCTCCTGCTGCAGGAACAATTGCGTGTTGCGCGCGATTCTGGCCGAGAAATCGGTCGGCAGCGCCAGCGCCTCGTCGAGCGCATTGGTGTGCAGCGACTGGGTATGGCCCTGCGTCGCCGCCATCGCCTCGATGGTGGTGCGCATCACGTTGTTGTAGACGTCCTGCGCGGTCAGCGACCAGCCCGAAGTCTGGCAATGCGTGCGCAGGCTGAGGGAGCGTGGGTCCTTCGGGTTGAACTGGGTCAGGAGCTTGGCCCACAGCAGTCTTGCCGCGCGCATCTTCGCGACTTCCATGAAGAAGTTCATGCCGATCGCCCAGAAGAACGACAGCCGCGGCGCGAAGCGGTCGACGTCGAGGCCGGCGGCAAGGCCGGCGCGGAGATATTCGACGCCGTCGGCCAGCGTATAGGCGAGCTCGAGGTCCTGCGTCGCGCCGGCTTCCTGCATGTGATAGCCGGAGATCGAGATCGAATTGTACTTCGGCATCTTCTGCGAGGTGTACGCAAAAATGTCGGAGATGATCCGCATCGAGGGCGCCGGCGGATAGATGTAGGTGTTGCGCACCATGAACTCTTTCAGAATATCGTTCTGAATGGTGCCCGAGAGTTTCTCCGGCGGCACGCCCTGTTCCTCGGCCGCCGCCACGAACAGCGCGAGGATCGGCAGCACCGCGCCGTTCATGGTCATCGACACGCTCATCTGGTCGAGCGGGATGCCGGCGAACAGCGTGCGCATGTCGTAGATCGAGTCGATCGCCACGCCGGCCATGCCGACGTCGCCGGACACGCGCGGATGATCGCTGTCGTAGCCGCGGTGGGTGGCGAGATCGAACGCGACCGAAAGGCCCTTTTGCCCGGCGGCGAGATTGCGGCGGTAGAACGCGTTGGAATCCTCCGCCGTCGAGAACCCGGCATATTGCCGGATGGTCCAGGGCTGGTTGACATACATGGTGGGGTAGGGGCCGCGCAGGTACGGCGCGATGCCGGGCCAGGTCTGAAGGAAATCGATGCCTTCCAGATCGGCTTCGCCGTAGCCGGGCTTTACCGGGATGCCTTCGGGCGTCAGCCACGGCGCGGCATTGCCGGCGGGTTGGGCCGGGGCGGTCTTCTCAAATGCGATATTCCCAAAGTTCGGTATGCGGCTCATGGTTTCCATCATAGCACATGCGGCCCCCGGGGGGCGCTACCTCTAATCGTGATCCGGATGCTGGTAGCTGACGATGCTGTTAAGCTTGTCCGGGCCGTAGTTCTGCAGCGTGGTCTGGCTCGGCAGGTTGGCGATGCCCACCACCCAGCCGAGCCGGGATTCGGAGCCGAACTGCTGGGTCGGCACCACCCGGTCCGGCCGGTCGAAGGCGCCGGTCATGATCTCGATCCTGGGTCCGTCGATGCGGCGGAAGCTCAGCGGCGTGCCGCAATTGGCGCAGAAATCGCGCTCGGCGATGGAGGAGGAACGGAACGCGGCCGGCTTGCCGCGGGTCCAGGCGAAATCAGAGCGTTCGATGTCGGCGAAGGACGCGAACGGCGCGCCGGACGCCTTCTGGCACATCCGGCAATGACAGATGCTGACTTTCACCGGCGGCGCCGACAGCGCAAAGCGGATGGCGCCGCATTGGCAGCCGCCGGTCAGAACAGGTTTTGTCGCCGATGTCATGTTCACTCCGTCAGCCGATAGACTTCCTGCAGCGTCGCCAGCGCATCGCCGCCGGCGAAGATGAAATCGTTGACGCCCGCGGCACGGAGCGCGGCTTCCTGGTCGCCGGGACGGCCCGCCAGATAGATATGTTTTGCGCCTGCGGCTTGAAGGGCCTTTGCGGCCGCGGCTGCCTGCCCGGCATAGACCTTGTCTGACGAGCACAGGCAGGACAGCTGAGCGCCGGACGCCTTGAAGGCCGTGGCCAGCGCCGCCGGATCGGCAAATCCTTCCGTTTCGACGGCCTCGATCCCGCCGGTTTCAAAGAAGCTCTTGGCGAACGTGGCACGCGCGGTGAAGTCGGCTGGCGTGCCGAGATTGGCGAGAAAGATCTTCGGCCGGGCGCCTTTGTCCTTGAGGATTTGATCCGACCGGTCGCGCAAGGCTTCGAACGGCGCCGCCAGCCGCATCGGCGGCAGCGCGTCGAATTTGAATTTTGCTTCGCCATAGGGCGCGAGCGCAACCGGCTTCGCCTCCAGCACCGCGACGTGGGCCTCATGCAGATTGGGGAACTCGGTGGCGCCGGTCAGCACTTCCTTGCGCCTCGCGATATTTTGTTCGCGCACGGTCCGCGTCGCCGCGACCTTGCGCTGGATCAGGTTTTGCTCGAGCGCGGCGAATACGCCGCCCGCCTTCTCGATTTCCTGGAACAGACCCCACGCCGCTTCGCAGAGCGCTTGCGTCAGGGTCTCGATGCCGCCGGAGCCGGCCGCGGGATCGGACACCTTGGCGAGATTGGATTCCTCCAGCAGCACCAGCTGCGTGTTGCGCGCCACGCGCCGCGCGAACGGATCGGGCAATCCCAGCGCCAGCGTATGCGGCAGCACGGTGATGGCGTTGGCGCCGCCGAGCCCTGCGGAGAATGTCGCCATCGTCGCGCGCAGCATGTTCACATAGGGGTCGCGCTGCGTCAGCATCCGCCAGGCGGTATCGGCGGCGACGAACAAGGGTTTTGGCGTGAGGCCGCAAGCTTGTTCGATCCGCGCCCACAATAGTCGCAGCGCGCGGAATTTTGCCAGCGTCAGGAACTGATCGGCATCGGCGGAGAGCCGCGCATAGATCACGCTCCTGCGCATCCTCGAGCGCCACGCCCGCGCCCTCCAGCGCGCGCAGATAGGCGACGCCGGTGGCCAGCACGAACGCCAGCTCCTGCACTTCCGATCCGCCGGCGTCATGGATCACCCGTCCATCGGCAACCGCGAACGGGCCCTTGAATCCCATTGCCGCAAGGCCTTTGATCGCGCCGGTGACCGCGGGCACGATCTCGGGCCAGGCATAGGGACTGGACCCCCAGACCGCGCAGGCGCCGATCGGGTCGAGACCGAAACGGATATCGCAGGCCGCGGGCGCAAGACCCTTGCGCTTCACATATTCGGCGACGTGGATCGCGGCCATCCGCGACTGCGGACCGATCTGAAGTTCGATCGATATGCCGGCATCGATGAAAACGCCGTCGAGAACCTTCTCGACCGCTTCCGCCGATGGCTCCAGACCAAAGCCGTAGGCGCCATTGGCGCCCGCGAATACCAGCGTCAGCCCGGTGGCGCCGTTCTCCAGATCGTGCAGCGCCTGCGCGTTGGCCTGAGCCGCGTCCGGATGATCGATCCGCTGCATGATCTGCCAGGGCGCGGCCGCGGGCCGCCCTGCGATCGGCGCGGCGCCGTGGGCGCGCGGATAGATCGGGTCGATCCTCAGGCCGTCATAGGTCTTGCCGACCAGCTTCTCGAACGGCGCGCCCTTCAGCACGCCATCGACCAGCTTGCGCCAGTCGTCATAGGTCGCCGGCGCGAAATCCGCCGCCAGCCGCAGGTCTTCAGTTACAGATGTCATTCGGCAGGGTGCTCCCGGGAGCCGTTCTTGTTGTTGGGCCGGAAATTGCCACGTGCCGACCGCCAAGCCAAACGGTTGTTTTCGGGTTTGAAGGGCGGTTTTCGGTCAGCTCAGGTCGGGTAACCGCTCAATTCCCTGGGTCGATAGCTGCGCCAGGGCCGATGCAACGCTGCGTCCCGCAATGACACGGTCGGGCGCAATCTCCGCGAGCGGCACCAGCACGAAGGCGCGTTCGAACAGCCGGGGGTGCGGCAGCGTCAGTTCCGGCTCTTGTATCGAAACATCGTCATAGGCGATCAGATCGAGGTCGAGGGTGCGCGGACCCCAGCGCCGTTCGCTGGCGCGGTCGCGGCCGAACTTCTTTTCGATCTTGTGCAGCGTGAACAGCAGCGCGTGGGGATCGAGGCCGGTTTCGATTTCGATGCAGGCATTGATGAAGCGGGCTTGCTGCTCGTCGCCCCAGGGCGGCGTGGCGTAATCCGACGACCGCGCCAGCAGCGCGGCTTGCGTCATGCCGCAGATATTGGCGATCGCCTTCTGGAATGTCGCGCGGACGTCGCCGACATTGCCGCCCAGCGCGATCAGAACGTCAGCCATGCGACGGCGCTTGCCGCGTGCGCGTCAGGACCACGCCGACATCCTCGAAGATCGCGGCGATCGGCGCGTGCGGCTTGTGAACGGTGACCTTGATGGCGCTGATGCGCGGAAACGCCGCCAGTATGGCGTCGGCCACCGCGCCGGCCGCGCGTTCCAGCAGTTTGTAATTGGCATTCTTGAACGCCGCGGTCGCGGTCGCGACCACATTGGAATAGGACACGGTATCGGCGAGGCGATCGGTGCGCGAGGATTCCGACAGATCGATCGACAGTTCGAGATCGATCACGAAACGCTGCCCGACCTCGGTCTCATGTTCCATCACGCCGTGGCGGGCATGGATGACGACGCCGGTGATGAAGATCATATCGGTCATCGCTTGTCCCAAATCGCCGCTGCCACGCGCAGCGCCTGTACGGTTTCCGACACATCATGGGTCCGGATGATCCGCGCGCCGCCTTGTGCCGCCACGAGGTGCGCCGCAATCGAGCCGCCCAGACGCTGATGCGGCTCCGACGGCGACACCGAACTGATGAAGCGCTTGCGCGACGCGCCGACCAGCAGCGGCAGGCCGAATGCGCCGAGTTCATCCAGCCGGGCCAGCGCCGTCATGCTCTGCTCGGGCGTCTTGCCAAAGCCGATGCCGGGGTCGAGCACGATATTTTCACGGCGAAATGCCGGCCTTGTCGGCGATCTCGAGCGAGCGCGCAAAGAAGGCTGCAATATCCTTCATGATGTCGATGTCGGCATCGACCCGGTCGCGGTTGTGCATGACGATGACGGGCGAATGGCGCGCCGCCAACAGCCCGGCCATATCGGGATCGCGCTGCAGGCCCCAGACGTCGTTGGCGATGGATGCACCTGCATCGAGCGCCCAGGCGACGACGGCCGATTTCATGCTGTCGATGGAGACGGGAACACCGAGCGAAACGACGTCGGCCAGGATCGGCTGCAGGCGTTTCAGTTCTTCGTCGGCCGAGACCGGTTGCGCGCCATAGGGCCGGGTGGATTCCGCGCCGATGTCGATGATGTCGGCGCCCTCGGCGATCATGCGCCTGGCCTGCGCCAGCGCGCGCTCCGGCGCGATAAACTGTCCGCCGTCGGAAAACGAATCCGGCGTGACATTCAGGACGCCCATCACGGCCGGATACGGCCTGGACAACAGCGCCGGCAATACCGGATGATCTGCCGAGGCGGCCGCCGGGGCGGGTCTGGACGTGGTCGCGATCATGCGGTCGCTTTGCGCGGTCCGTGCAGGGGAGTCAAGATGCCGGCACGCGCGCAGCGCGGCGAGCCGCTGCCGGCCGGTTTAATGGGTGATCCTAATAGGTAATCTTGGGCTGAAGCTTGCGGGCCTGCGCGATCAGCTGCTCGACCGACTTTTCCGAGGGCAAGACGCGGACGAGTTTGCGCCTGGTATTCACTTCTTTCATGTTCTGCGCCAGCCGCGCCGGGTTGCGAAGCGCGAGTTCGCGAACCGTGGTGACGCCGGCGGCGCGCACCAGCCCGACCTTGGCCTTGCCCATGCCGGGAATCCGCATGTAGTCGGAAACGTTGGCCCATTCGAGCAGTTGCTGCTCGCTGATGCCGGTCTTCGCCGCAAGCGCCTTGCGGCCCTTCACGGTCCGGGCCGCCTCAAGCAGCCCGTCCGTGGTGCGAATGCCCAGCGATTTCAGTTTGGAAGCGGCGAAGGATGGCAGGCCATCAATCTCGGAGATTGGATATGTCATGGTACTCGATATGAAAAAGGTGCTTTAAGCGAACTGACTGAGGCCCGGTGTCCCTGCGATGATCTCGCCCATCTGGTCCGCTCCGATTTTGTCGCGGCCGAACCTGAAAAGTTCACGAGCGACGTTCTGAATTTCGCTCATGCCCAAACCAAGCCCCATCAGCTTGGTGCCGAGCGCCATCAGGCCGCCGCCCATCAACCTTCCGAGACCGCCGCTGTTGCTTGAGGCCGCGATCGCGGCTTCCGCGCCCGGAATCTGGTCGATCAAGGCCTGAACTTTGTCGGAAGGACCCTCGTTGCGAAGGAAACCCAGAATGATGCCGACGGTTTTTTCAGCGACAACATCATCGATGCCGGCCTTGACGGCCAGCCGCCCAATCAATTCGTCCATATTGGCCCGCCCTCATCCGGTTACGTGCCGGATCCTTCCTTGTGAATTTATCTTGATCTTCCGCGAAGCGAATTACAAGCGATCACCGCATTCGAAAGCGCAATTCACCTTCGATCGCGTGGCGAGTGTTGCAGCAATGCAAGAGCAGATGCGAATTTCGCAGAAAAGTTGTCGCGCCAGGCACATTCGTTCCAACTTTCGTCGGAGGTTCGCGAACCAGCCGGTCGATCCGATTTCGACGAACCGGGTTTCCAATCCCTTGAGGGAAGGCGTTGACCGGTTTCAATCGGCTTGCAAGATGCAGTATGATGCGGGCGCCTGGCGGCTGAACCCCCTGATGCGCGCGAAGAGGCGATGCAATGGCGACCTCCGACAACAAGATGGCCGATACCGACGAGAAGATTTTCATCGGAAAGGGCGAAGCGCCGGCCTGGCTGACGCTCGGGCTTGCCAATCGCCATGGCCTTGTCACCGGCGCCACCGGAACCGGAAAAACCGTCTCGCTGCAGGTGATGGCGGAAGGATTTGCGCGCGCCGGCGTTCCGGTATTTGCCGCCGACATCAAGGGAGACCTCTCCGGCATCTCCGAAGTCGGCGAAGCCAAGGATTTCATCCTCAAACGGGCCGGCGACATGGGCCTCAGCTTCCAGCCCGACCAGTTTTCGACGGTGTTTTGGGACGTGTTCGGCGAGCAGGGGCATCCGGTGCGCGCCACCGTCACCGAAATGGGACCGTTGCTGCTGTCGCGGATGCTCGATCTGAACGACGTGCAGGAAGGCGTGCTGAACGTCGCGTTCCGGGTGGCGGACGAGAACGGGCTGGCGCTGATCGACATGAAGGATCTCCGGGCGCTGTTGGATGCGATCGTCCCGGACCCAGGCAAGAAGGGGGCTGATGGCGACGACGACCCGCTGGCCCCGATCCGCAAGGCCGCGCAAGGCTTCGGCAACGTGACCAAGGCGACGGTCGGAACCATCCAGCGCCAGCTTCTGGTGCTGGAAAACCAGGGCGGGACCAAGTTCTTCGGCGAGCCGGCGCTGTCGCTGAAGGATTTCATGCGCACCGACAGCGACGGCCGGGGCATGGTCAACATCCTGGTGGCGGACAAGTTGATGCAGAGCCCGCGGCTGTACGCGACCTTCCTGCTGTGGATGCTGTCCGAGCTGTTCGAAGAGCTGCCGGAGGTCGGCGATCCGCCGAAGCCCAAGCTCGTGTTCTTCTTCGACGAGGCGCATCTGTTGTTCAACGATGCGCCGAAGGCGCTGATGGACAAGATCGAGCAGGTGGTGCGGCTGATACGCTCCAAGGGCGTCGGCGTCTATTTCGTGACGCAAAATCCGATCGACGTGCCGGACAAGGTGCTCGCCCAGTTGGGCAACCGCGTGCAGCACGCGCTGCGGGCGTTCACCCCGCGCGACCAGAAGGCGGTCGCGGCCGCCGCGCAGACGTTCCGGCCCAATCCGAAGCTCGACACCGCCCAGGTCATCACGGAACTGGGCAAGGGCGAAGCGCTGGTGTCGTTCCTGGAAGGCAACGGCATGCCGGCGATGGTCGAGCGCGTCATGATCCGGCCGCCGACGGGGCGGATCGGGCCGATCACGCCGGAGGAACGCAAGGCGATCATGGACAACAGCCCGGTGAAGGGCAAATACGACACGACCATCGATTCCGAATTCCGCCTATGAGGAGCTGCAGAAGCGCGTGGCCGGCACCGCGGCGCCTGCCGAGGGCTCCGCCGGCGGCGGAGGAATTCTCGGGCAGATCGGCTCGATCGTCGGGACGATCTTCGGCACCAACGTATCGCGGGGAAGATTGTCGACCGGTCAGCTCATCGCGCGCAACGTCACGCGCTCGGTCACCAACAAGGTGGTCGGCGGGGTGGCTGCCGATCTCGGCAAATCGGTCGGCGGCTCGCTGGGCGGTTCGGTCGGCCGCGCGCTGGTGCGCGGCGCGCTCGGGGGCTTGCTGCGACGATAAGGCCTTGCAATCCTGCGATCACTCGCCGGCGTGATCTCCCTCTGATTTTTTCGGAAAGGTGCGTGTGCTGAGATATCCGTCGCTGCGAGCCCCGCTCGATATTCTTTTTCTGGTCTGCTGCATCGCGCTGACGGCCGACGTGCTCGTTCCCGAGATCTGGGGGAGCGGAAAGACCAAGGACTATCCGCTCTGGTTCTGGGCGGGCCAGCAGGTGCTGCAGGGCAGGGATCTCTACCCCGGCGATCCCCAGGCCTATTTCGAATTCATCTATCCGCCGCTGCCGGCGGTCCTGCTCGCGATACCCGCTTATTTCGGCAAGCTGCCGCTCTACATTTGCCTGTCGTTCCTGAACGCGGTCGCGTGGTGGATGACGGCGCAATTCTCGAACGCGATGACGGGATCGGGGCGGATACCCGGCCCGTGGCTGTTTGCGCTGCCGGGCTTCGTCACGGTTACCTTTGTCTTCGACATGTTCGATCTCGGGCAGCCGAACCTCGTGCTGCTGGCGATGATGCTGTTCGGATTCTGGCTGCTGCAGCACGAGCGCCCGTGGATGGCGGGAAGCATGTTTGCGCTGGCCACCGCGATCAAGGTTTTCCCGGTGGCGGTGTTTCCCTATCTGGTCTGGCGAAGGCAGTGGGCGTCGGCCGCCAGCATGGTCGTCTTCGTCGGTATTTTTCTGTTCGTCGTTCCGGCGCCCGTGCGCGGGTTCCAGCACAACGTTTCCGAGCTAAAGACCTGGTTTCAGGGCATGGTGGGATCGAGCTCCGAGCAGGGGTTCGGACAGCGCGGCGAGCAGAACTGGTCGTGGGTCAATCAGTCCATCATCGCGGTGACGCATCGGCTGACACGCCCGGTCAACTACAACCAGGATAATCCGGCCAAGCCGCCGGCCTACATGAATCTGCTCGATCTCGATTTCAAGACCGCGAACTGGGTCGTGCTCGCCATATCGCTGGCGATCGGGCTCGGATACATCGCGGTGATGCCGGCCCGCGCGCGGACGACGCCGCGTTCCAATGCCGAAGAACTGGGTATCCTGTTCTGTCTGATGACGGTGGCGTCGCCGCTGGCCCGGCAGTATTATTTCATGTGGCTGTTCTTTCCGATGACCATCCTGATCCATCGGGCGGCCTATGACCCCCGCGCGGCCGTGCGGGCGGGCACATGGGCCAGCCTTGCGGTCGCGGGGCTCTTGATGTGCCTGTCGTTTCCGGTGTTTCCGAATGACCTGCAGGCCTACGGGAACAACCTCGCGGCAGCCGCTGTGATTGCCGGGGGACTGGTCTGGCACATCCTGCATCCGCTGCCGGATGACGCGGCTAGCTCGCTGCCTCCGACGGAGCTACAACCCGATATGAAGAACGAGCCCCGCTAGCCCAGGAAAATTGCAAAATGTCCAACGCGCCGCAATTGCAACCGGTCCTCGACCGCATCGATGCCGATTTCGACAACAGCCTGGAGCGGCTGTTTGCGCTACTGCGGATCAAATCGATCTCGGCCGATCCCGCCTTCGCCGGGGATTGCAAGGCAGCCGCCGATCATCTTGCCAGGGACATCGCGACGCTCGGTTTTTCGACCGAGGTCAGGCCGACGGCCGGTCATCCCGCCATCGTCGCCAAGAGCAATGGCAGCGGCGGAGCTCGGCCGCACGTGCTGTTCTACGGTCATTACGACGTGCAGCCGGTCGATCCGCTCAATCTCTGGCATCGTCCGCCGTTCGAGCCGGCGGTGACCACGCATGCCGACGGGCGGAAGATCATCGTCGCCCGCGGCGCGGAAGACGACAAGGGCCAGTTGATGACTTTCGTCGAAGCCTGCCGGGCCTGGAAATCCGTCACGGGCTCGCTGCCGGTCGACATCACCATCGTGATCGAGGGCGAAGAGGAAATCGGATCGAAGAATTTCGTGCCGTTTCTCGAAAAGAACAAGCACGACCTCAAGGCCGACTTCGCGCTGGTTTGCGATACCGGCATGTGGGACCCGAATACGCCGGCGATCACCACCTCGCTGCGCGGACTGGTCTACGAGGAGGTCAAGATCAAGGCCGCCAACCGCGATCTGCATTCCGGCGTCTTCGGCGGGGCTGCGCAAAATCCGATCCGGGTGCTGACCCGCATCCTCGGCAGCCTGTTCGACGACAATGGCCGCATCACCATCCCCGGCTTCTATGACGGCGTGAAGGATCTTCCGCCGGATGTTCTCGCCCAGTGGTCGAAGCTCAATATGACGCCGGATAGCTTTCTCAAACCGATCGGGCTTTCGATTCCCGCCGGCGAGAAAGACCGCCTGCTGATCGAACAGATCTCCTCGCGGCCGACCTGCGACGTCAATGGCATCATCGGCGGTTACACCGGCGAGGGCTCGAAGACGGTGATCCCGGCGGAAGCCTCCGCCAAGGTCTCATTCCGGCTGGTGGAGGGGCAAGACCCCGGCAAGATCCGAAAAGCGTTTCGCGACTACGTCACGGCGCGGCTGCCTGCGGATTGCAGGGCCGAATTCGGCGACCATTCCAGCGCGCCGGCGATTGCGCTCGACTGGAACATGAAGCCGCTCGCCGCCGCCAAGCGCGCGCTGACCGAGGAGTGGGGCAAGGAAACGGTGCTGATGGGCTCGGGCGCCTCGATCCCGATCGTCGCCGATTTCAAGCGCACGCTCGGTCTCGATACCGTGCTGGTGGGTTTTGGGCTCGACGACGACAACATCCATTCGCCGAACGAAAAATACGACCTCAAGAGTTTTCACAAGGGCATTCGTTCGTGGGCGCGCATCCTCGCGGCCTTTGCGGACGCGCCGAGGGGATAAATGCCACATGGGGAGCGGAGCGCGATCTGCCCTCACGGATGAATTCTGGCGCGGGTATCGCAAGGCCGCCAGCCTGCACCACGACCATTACGATGTGGTGGCATTCGGCGATGGCCCCGAAATGGCGACCGAACTGGCTGAACTGACGGTTGCCGGGATCAAGCGGGCCACCGCGGGACTGGTTCGCCAGTTCGGCCCGGATGGAGAGCCGCCGCCGGTGGTCGGGGGCTACGTCGTCTTGCTCGATGGCGCCGGCCGCCCGCGCGCGATTTGGCGAACGACCGAGGTCCGGACCGGACCGCTGAACTCGGTCGACGAACGGTTTGCCCGGGACGAAGGCGAGGGCGAGCGCACCCGCGAATGGTGGCTGTCCGCTCATCGCCGGTTTTTCGGACGGCGCGCTGCCGCCCAGGGCTTTCAGATGCACGATGAAATCGAAACCATGTTCGAGCGGTTCGAGATCGTTTGGCCGCCTGAAATCGCTGACAACCCGCCGCCACCCGGCGGCGTGATCACAAAATGAAAACGCCGCCCGGGATTGGGCGGCGTTTTGATCGGTAGTGCAGAGGTCGTTGGCCGCAATACTACACCAAAACCCCGGATTTTCAATTCCTGTAGCCGGGATCGAGGCGGTCGAGCTTGCGCAGCAGCGCCGGCCATACCAGCGTTGTCGAGCGCAGTTCCTGCCGGTCAGGGTTCGCGAGCAGGCTTGTGTTCTTGTCCACCACGGCCGGGTCGACCGGATAGGCAGTCGGGCCCAGCATGCGGGTGCGTACCTGCATGGTGCAGGCCCGCTCCAGATGGAACATGCGCTCGAAGGCGGAAGCAACGGAGCGGCCGACCGTCAGCGTGCCGTGATTGCGCAGCAGCATATGGTTCTTGGTGCCGAGGTCCCTTTGCAGGCGCGGGCGTTCGTCATGATCGAGCGCGATGCCTTCATAGTCGTGATAGGCGAGATCGAAGGTGACGAGCTGCGCGGTCTGGTTCAGCGGCAGCAGGCCCTCCATGCAGCTCGCGACCGCCGTGCCGTCGGGCGTGTGCAGATGAAGCACGCAGCCGGCGTCTTCGCGGACTTCGTGGATCGCGGAGTGGATCGTAAAGCCCGCCGGGTTGATGCTGTAGGGGCTCTTGGTGAGCTGGTTGCCGTCGAGGTCGACCTTCACCAGGCTGGAAGCGGTGATTTCGTCGAACATCAGGCCGTAGGGGTTGATCAGGAAATGATGCTCCGGTCCCGGCACGCGCGCGGAGATGTGGGTGTCGACCAGATCGTCCCAGCCGTAATGCGCGATCAGGCGGTAGCAGGCGGCAAGATTGACCCGCTGGCTCCATTCGGCCTCCGTCATTTCCGACGGCACTTCCTTCAGGCGCGCTTCCGCTGGCGACATGACCGGTCTTCTCCGTTTGAATTGTTGATTTCGCTTGCAGCCTAGCCTTGCGAATGGTTTGCAGCAAGGCGCGGGGCGTGCGCGGCAGTCATGCTTGCCGGGCGTGTACTCGGCTTAAGGCGCCGGAATGGCCAGCAGGCTGGAAATGCTGCGCCCGCGGATGTCATAGACGCGCGCGAACACCACGTCATCGCGCTTGATTTCCACCAGCACCGGCGCGGCCAGTCCCTTGCAGTAGAACTCGCCGAGCGTCATCGCAAAGTCGGCGGCATGGCTGTCCCAGCCGATCGTGAAATCGGGACCGAGCGCGACCTGTGCCGGGCGTTGCGGACCGCAGACCGCGACCTTCCATTTGCGTCCCCTGGGCGGGGTTTCCTGCCGTTCGGCGATCTCCTCGCGCAGGCCGTCGGAAGCCTGCTTCAGCGCAAGCCCCCAGTAGTCCAGCATGTAGCGAGCGTCGGCGCCGCGCACCGTGCCGGCGATGTGATTGAAGTGGGTGTACTGGTAGGGGTGCAGCCGGATCATTTCGCCGAGCGGCAACAGCAGGCCGAACGCGAAGATGGCGACAGCGGCGGGCTGCCAGCCGCGGCGATTTTCCCCGAGCCAGTTCATTCCCCAGGCGAAGGCAAAGCCCGCGAGCGCCGTCATCGGCGGGATCACGAAAATGAAATGCCTGATACCATTGTAGAGCGCCGGGCGTTTCACCATCGCGATCACGAGCGGCAGCGTTGCCGCCGATGCCAGCATCAACAGGATGGTCTTGCGGCGGGCCGATACATCGCGCCGCGGCAGCGACGCCAACGTGCCGACGACGCCGGCGATCGAAAGGCCGAGCAGCACTTCGGGAAGCTGCAGCGCAAACAGCGTCGGCAGATACGACCAGGGCATGTCGGGCACCGACACCAGCGCGCCGTCGAACATTTCCTTCCACGGCTTCTCGAAGAAGTGCGAGAAATAGGTCAGCGCCAGGAACGGATTGTCCGGCTCCATGATCGACCACGGCCAGATCAGCCCCATCACGAGGTAGCCGACGATCAGGCCGGGCACGAGCACGTAGAGGACGCGCAGGAAGCGTCTGATCGCTTCACGCGTGCCATGGCAGTGAATCTCTTCCAGCAATAAGGGCACGAAGCCGACCAGCGCGTAGACCAGCGCGAGGCCGCCGAGAATGCGCGAACCGATCGACAGGCCGGCGCCAAGGCCGACGATCAGGATGGTTCGCGGCGAGGGTTGTGGATACTCCTCGGCCAGCCGGACCAGGCCCAGCATCAGGATCACCATCGCCACCGCGAACGGCGCATCCTTCGGATTCATGAACATGTGTCCGTAGAAGGTCGGGCACAGCGCCAGCAGCAGCAGCGCCGCGAGACCGGCAAGCGGGCCGCCGACGCGCCGGCCAAGCCGCCACGTCACCGCAAGGCCGATCACGCCGACGATCGCGCCGAGCAGGCGGCGGGTTTCAAACAGCTCGAGCGGGATGACCTTGTGCAGGAGCGCGGCCGCCATGTCGAAGCCGCCGCCATACATGTAGAGATTGGCGAACGACAGCGCGCCGATATCCTTGAAGCCGGAACCGTACATGCGCAGCAGGAGATCGGCATATTCGGCGTGGGTGTAGTCGTCCCAGCCCAATCCGTAATCGCGGAACGTCAGGCCCGCGATTATCCCGACCAGCAGCCAGCGTCAGCATGGCAAGGTCGTCGCAAGTCCGCTCCACCGAGCGCCGCAAGGGCGTATCGATGGCCGAGGTCGTAATGGATGACATGGCTATTGGTAACCCGGCGTCCGTTTTGGCCCAGTCTTGGCGCTTTTGGGCCTCGTCCCCCGGTGTCCATATAGCGCAGTTCCCTTTCCAAGTAATTGGGAATTGTGGCGCAATTTCCCTGATGCAATGCAGCAATCGTCTGAAAACCAAAGTCTTCCCGCGCCCCGATGACGCGCTGGACGAGAATTTAGTTCCGGATCTTAATCCTTTGCGGGAACTGCCCCGTAATTGTCCGTTGGCGGTGCGCACAATATGACGGTATCGTGGCGTAGGTGGCTGGCGCGCCATCCGGGCGCGGCCAGGGGGTGAATTCGATGATGATTGTCTTGTTGGTCGCCGGGATCGGCTTGCTGCTGGGCGGCCTCCTGACGGTTTTTTTTGGAATCCAACTGGACCTCAGTTTCGGCAATACGCTGATCCTCACGGGTGCGATCGTGGCTTGCACCGGGGCGATGATGCTCGCCTTCTGGATCGTGGTCCGGGAGCTGAAGAATATCGCGCGGCAATTTGGCCTTGGTCTGCCTGCAGAATCCCGCTCAGCAAGAGCGCTGCCGCCCGGAGCCTTGAGCCCTGCGCTGGGTGGTCAGGCCCCTGAAGAAGGCGGGCTCCTGTTCAGCCGCGACCAGCCGGTGCCGGAACATCCCGGCCATGCGGAACCGGCACCGCCGCCGCCCTGGCTCGAGGAGGCCGCGACGCGCGATCGCGGCCGCAGCGACGTGCCGGCCGCTGCGCCGGCGGAGGCCGCGCCGGCCCCCAAGCCGCGGCGCAATCTGTTGTTTTCCTCGACATCGCGGAAGGAACGCGAGCGCGCCCAGGCGCGGGCAGCCGAACCATCCGCGGGCGATCTGCGTCCGGGAGTTCCTGCATCCGGCCGCGCCGCGCCGGCCGCCGAACCGGACGAAGCGCCGCCCGCGACCTTCGACGATGCCTGGCCGAAACCGGAACGGGCACGGGCCGGCGAAGCGCCGCTGCCGCGGCGCGGCGGCCGGGCGCCGTCGACATTTGCCGAAGCGGGTGCCGGCGCAGCCGGCGCTGATCGCCAGCCGCCGGCCGCGCGAAGCGAGGAGCCCCCGCCACAGGTCACGGTGCTCAAATCGGGCGTCGTCGATGGAATGGCCTATTCGCTCTATTCCGACGGCTCGATCGAGGCGCAGATGCCCGAAGGCATGATGCGGTTCGCGTCCATCGACGAATTGCGCGCGCATCTCGACCAGCGCCCCTGAGCGGGATGTACTTCCGCTATTGTCACCTCGGCAGTAATCCGCTCATATCAGGCAGTAGTGCAAAATTCCGAAAGCGTATTGGCGGCTGTCGGATACTATGCGATCCGCACATATCCTCGCGGCAATGCGACCTCCAAGGGTTCAGGCCATGACCGACGGCGCCGGCAAGAGTTTCATCGACCTGACTGCGAATATCGTGTCGGCCTATCTCAGCAATAATCCGACGCCGGCTTCCGAAATTCCAAACCTGATCAGCCAGATTCATGCGGCGTTGCTGCGGGTCTCCACGGGCCGGGTCGAAGCGCCGACGGAACCCGCCAAACCGGCGGTTTCCGTGAAGAAATCGATGAACCCCGACTACCTGGTATGTCTGGAGGACGGCAAGCGCTTCAAATCGCTGAAGCGCCATCTGCGGACGCAATACAACATGACGCCGGAACAATACCGGGAGAAATGGGGCCTGCCGGCCGACTATCCGATGGTTGCGCCGAACTATGCGGTGGCGCGTTCGGACGCTCGCCAAGAAGATGGGGCTTGGCCAGCAGCGGCAGCGGCGGAAATAGCCATGAGGGCTGACGGCGCCGGCCGTTTCAGGAAGCCGCAGCAAGCGCCTCGCGCGCGTCGGAGCGAATGCGCTCGACCATGGCGCGCAGGCCGTTGGAGCGCTGCGGCGTCAGGTGCTCGCGAAATCCGAATTCGTCGAATACCGCAAGCGCATCGGTGGCAAGAATTTCCCGCGGCGTGCGGCCGGAATACAGCGTCAGCAGGATCGCGATCAGTCCGCGCACGATATGCGCGTCGCTGTCGCCGAGATAGTTCAGCAGCGGCTCGTTGGCGCTGTTGCGGTCGATCTGCTTGGAGAGCCAGACCTGGCTGACGCAGCCCTGCACCTTGTTTGCCGCGGAATGCTCGGCTTCCGGCATCGGATCGAGCGTGCGGCCGAGTTCGATGACGTACCGGTAGCGGTCGTCCCAATCGTCCAGCAGCGCAAAATTATCCCTGATTTCGTCGATCGTCATCGTGTCCCGCGCTCAATCCCAAAGCCATATATAGGATCGCGGGCGAGCGAAAGCGATATTCGCGGGGCGAAAAATGGAGCTGGTTCCGGGCTGAAGTTCGGCGTTATGGCGCGGCGCGCCACTCCACCAGCAGGTCGTCCGGCGTCAGCGTGTCGCGCGATGCGGCGCCGCTGGATCGTCTGCATTGTCGGCGCCGCCGATCGAGCCGGTATGGTCGGGCGAGCGCTTGTCGGTGATGATCTGATACAGCTTGCGCGCGCCCTCCTGGGCGCGCTGTCCGATCACGGTCGCGGCCTGGCCGCCGACTTCACACGCCGCCGGCTGGCGCTTGCAGAACTGACTCATGTCCGACACCGCCGCGGTCGCGGCCGACACGGCCTCGGACGCGCCCAGCTGCGGCAGCTTCTCCGATTCGGGTGTCTTCTCTCTGGGCAGCAGCACGAGCACCAGCCCGAGCCAGAATGCCATGCGAAGCAGAAAAAACATCTCGCGACCCCGGTCGTCTCTTTTGGTTCCGTTGCGGTTGATCTCGCAATCGTTCTCTGACTAACAGCCGTCGATAAATCGCAAGTGTTTGCATTGAGGTTAAATCGCCGAAAATTTGCGAAAAATCCGATTGATTGGATTCGGTGTAAATTTTCGATTGATGGCGGATTCCGCGAAATAATGGCTGTGCCTGCGCGCATCCACCATTTCGAAACCATACCCGGTCCGCTCTGGAAACCAGACGTTCACCATCTGCATCGAATGGGGCGTCGCGGGCTGCGTGAAAACCCCGCGAACCCGCAGTCTTTGACGGCGCGCCCGCGCGCCTTAGCGTTCGCTTAATTTCGCTCTGACAGGTTGAGGCCAACGATAAAGGGGGCGTTCCGGCGCGTCTGTCTGACGATACGGCCGAAGCGCGAGTGCCGTGACAGTTTTGAGTATCATCCACGATTGCCTCGATGCATTGCTGCATCCGTCTGCGCGCTACGACGCGCTGACGCGCGCGCGCCATCGCGCCTTCATGGCGCCGCGGCTGCTGGGAAGCCTCGTGGCGTTCGCGGCATTTCCGGTCTATCTGGCGATGCGCGGCGCGCCCACCGCGCTCGAGGTCGCGGCGTTCGCATGGCTGATCGCTCCGATCCTGCTGTCGTGGTTTCTGTCGCGTACCGGCCGCTACGAGGGCGCCCATGTGCTGTCGTCGCTGGCGCTGGCGGGTCTCGTCATGACGCTGGCCATGACCACCGGCGGCATCGAATCCTTTGCCGCGATCTGGCTTGTCGTTGTTCCGCTTGAGGCGGCGCTTTCGGCGTCGCGCCGCGTGGTCGCGTTCGCGTCCGCGCTGGCGCTTTCCTGCGCCGCGCTGCTGATCGTATCGGGACATTTCGGCCTGCTGCCGGCGGCGCGAGGCCAACCCGCTCTCACGCGGCGTCTTCATGGCGTTCGGCGTCGCATCGGCGACGCTGTATGCCGCCGGCCTTGCGTTCGCCGCCGAGTTGCTGGCGCGCACCAGCGTCGCGCTGCTCAACGTCGAGGAAAATCGCTATCGCCTGCTGGCGCGCAACATGAGCGACGTGATCTCGCGCCATCGCCGCAACGGCGCGGTGCAGTTCATTTCGCCCGCGGTGGAGACGATGCTGGGAACCCAGGTCATCGCGGCTGCTCGGCCACGGCCTGTTCGACCGCGTCCACGTCGCCGATCGTCCGGCCTATCTCACCGCGCTGTCGGACGCCGCGCGCGGCGGCGAGGCGCGCAGCGTCGAATTTCGACTCAGGCGCGATGCCCCGCGCGGCGGCGAACGGGGCCATCATCAGCAGGTGGACTTCATCTGGGTCGAAATGCGTTGCCGGCCGCTCGAACAGGGGCCGCAGGCCGCGGCGGGCTCCGAAGCCGAGGTCGTCGCCGTGATGCGCGACGTCACCGACCGGAAGATCCAGGAACAGGCGCTCGATCTGGCGCGCACCGCCGCCGAGCAGGCGGACGCGGCCAAGACCCGCTTCCTCGCCACCATGAGCCACGAACTGCGCACGCCGCTCAACGCCATCATCGGCTTCTCCGAAATGATCGTTCAGGAAGACGCGCTGATGCTGGATGCGGCGCGCCGCAGGGAATATGCGCAACTGATCAACGATTCCGGCCAGCATCTGCTGTCGGTGGTCAACGGCATCCTCGACATGTCCAAGATGGAATCCGGCAATTTCGAAATCGCGCCGGAGCCGTTCGCGCCGCGCGCGGCGCTGATCAATTGCTGCAGCCTGCTGGCGCTGAAGGCGCGGGAAAACGGTATCGATCTCGTGACCCGCGTGCCCGAGGATCTGCCGGTCATGACCGGCGATCCGCGCGCGTTCAAGCAGATCGCGCTGAACCTCGTGTCCAACGCCATCAAGTTTACCGAGCGCGGCGGCCAGGTGACGGTTTCCGCCGGCGTTGAAGGCGCGCGGCTGGTGCTTCGCGTCACCGATACCGGCGTCGGCATCGCCGCCGACGATCTCAAGCGGATCGGCGATCCCTTCTTCCAGGCCGGCAAGACCTATCAGCGGCGGCACGAAGGCACCGGCCTCGGACTGTCGATCGTGAAAAGCCTGGTCGGGCTGCATGCCGGCGAGCTGACCGTGCAAAGCAAGATCGACGAAGGGACTGCCGTGACCGTTGCGCTGCCGCTGGTGTTCACCCCGCAGCCGGTGGCGCCATCGAGCAATATCGCAACGCTGACGCCGGCGTCGCGAGCCGCTACCCAGGACCAAGTCCACATCAGGTGAAGAGAAGTGCCTAGAAAAGTTGCGAAAGACGACGAGATGCCGCGCCGCCGCCGTGGCGCGCGCGCGGTTGCGATCGAAGCCGACGCCGAGCGCGGTCTGGCAATGCGGATTTTGCTGCACAGTCCGAAGGACATGGTTGCGGGCGTGCTGGCGTTTGCCGCCGTCAGCGCCATCATCGCCAACGCGCTGTTCCTGCAGACCGGGCATCATCCATCGCCGATGTTCGGCTCGGTCGTCGTGATGCCGCCGCCGGGACTGGCTTCCGCCAGTCCGTTGCCGCGTCCGCGCCCGGTTGAGGCCGACACCGAATCGCGTTGCCGAACCAAGGTTTGCCGAACCGAAGGCCGGCCGAAAGGTCTGTCGAGCCGAGGGCTGCCGATCCCCTTGGCAATCTGGTCAAGGCGACCAGCACAGCGCCGGTGGCGCCTTCCAATGTCTTGCGGCCGCCCGCGCCGGTCCCGGTTTCGTCCCGCGCCGAGATATCAGCCAATTCGGGCTTGCACCGCGTGGCGGCGGTGCAACGCGCGCTCACCGAATACGGCTACGGCCAGTTGAAACCGACCGGCACGGTCGGCACCGACACCCAGGCCGCGATCCAGAAATTCGAGCGCGCGCGCAAGCTGCCGGTGACCGGGCAGATGTCCGACCGTCTGGTGCGCGAACTCGCCGCGATGATCGGTCACCCGATCGACTAGGGTGGCGGGCCGGCAATATTTCGGGCTGACCGCAGCGAATATTGACTCGATGCCGCAAACCGCTGGCGCTGCGATGAAGCAATCCAGGCACTAAACGCGGCCTGTCAGCGCTCGCGAAACGCGCGCACGATCTGGTCGGACAACGGCTTGGTGAAATAGGACAGCACGCTACGATCATAGGTCTTCGCAAAAATCTCCGCCGGCATACCGGGCAGAAGCTTTACGGCGCCCAGTCGCGCCAACTCCTCGGGCGTTATTGAAACCCGCGCAGTATAGAAATTCTGGCCGGTGCGCTGATCCGACGTCACATCGGCTGAAATGCGGCTGATTGCGCCCTGGATTTCCGGCGTGGTCCGCTGATTGAAAGCGGAAAATCGCAAGCTCGCAGCCTGCCCCACATAGAGCTGGTCGATGTCCTGCGGTAAAATCTTGGCTTCCACGGTAAGCAAGTCTGCCTCCGGTACGATCAACATGACCGGGTCGGCCGGGCTCACCACGCCGCCGATCGTGTGTACGTTGAGCTGATGGACGATGCCATTCTGCGGGGCGCGTATGTCGACTCGTTTAAGCTGGTCTTCGGCCGTCACCTTGCGCTCGATAAATTCTCCAATCTTGCCGTCGATCTCGCGCAATTCCTTTGCGACCTCGCTGCTCAGATCCTGATCGATCTGAATGATCTGCAGTTCGATTTCGGAGATCTTGCCGCGTACTTGCGCGCTGGAGGCAATCGACTGCGCGAGTTCGCCCTTGAGACGCGCTGCCTCGCGCTCCAGAACCGTAAGCCTGTTGATCTGGATGAGATTCTTCTGCCAGAGAATCCGCACGCCGGTCAATTCGCGTTGGATCAGCTCGATCTCTTCCGCCTTGGCCTGCTGCAGGGCGGCGTAGCCGCGGACTTCATCATCGAGTTGCGCGATCCGCTGGCGGAGCTGAGATTTCTGGCCTTGGCGAGCGGTGCGCCGCAGGTTGAACAATTTGGTTTCGCTGTCCAGCGCCGACGTAAATTCCGGCGACGGTGGGGTGTCGAGCAAATCGGGCGGAATAACGATATGTTCGGCGCCGTCACGTTCGCTGGCAAGCCGGGCCTTGCGGGCCCGCATCTCGTCCAGACCCTTCGTGTAAATCGCCAAGCCTGCCCGCAAAACGGTTTCGTCGAGCCGTACCAGTGTGTCTCCAATACGGACGCGGTCGCCCTCGCGAACCAGCAGCTCGCCAACAATTCCGCCGGTGAGGTGCTGAACTTTCTTGACGTTGGAATCGACGACGACAGATCCCGAGGCGGTGATGGCTCCCGACAGTTCGGTGGTGGCAGCCCAGCCGCCGATTCCGACGGTCAAGACCAGCGCGATGACCGTTCCTCCGATCAGATGATTGCGCAGGGTGCGATCTTCGCCGCTCGACGAACTTTCGATCATGTTGATGTTGCGGTTTGAGGAACGACCTTCAAGGGCGCTGCGGGCGCCGGGTCCCGCCGGGCTGCCAATGAAAGCACTTCGTCTTTTGGTCCAAACGCCTGTTGCCTGCCGTGGAGCATCGACATCACGAAATCCACTGCGATGAGGGCACTGGAGCGATGCGCGACGATCACAACGATACCTCCTCTCGCTCGGACCCCGAGAATCGCCCGTGTCAGCGCCTCTTCGCCTTCGGCGTCCAGATTTGAATTGGGTTCGTCGAGCACGATCAGGAAGGGATTGCCGTATAGCGCGCGGGCCAGCGCCACACGCTGCTTTTGGCCGGCCGAGAGCAGCGCGCCCTGTTCGCCGATTTGGGAGTTGTATCCCTCCGGCAGGCTAACGATGAGATGATGTATGCCGGCCGCATTCGCGGCGGCGAGCACCGACTCCATCGGCGGGTCCGGGGCAAATCTCGCAATATTTTCGGCAATGGAGCCCTCGAACAGTTCGACGTCTTGCGGCAGGTATCCGATATGATTTCCCAGGGTATCAGGCGGCCATTGCTCCAGGGACGCCCCGTCCAGCCGAACTAGACCGCGCGACGGACGCCATGCTCCGACAAGCGCGCGGACCAGCGACGATTTTCCCGATCCGCTGGCGCCGACGATGCCGACCGCGCTGCCGGCCTTCAGGAAAAAACTGACGTCGGCGACCAGAAGTTTTTCCGACTCGGGCGCCGTTACGGACAGTTTTTCCACGACAAGGGTCCGGGTTGGCGCCGGCAATGGCAACTGAACCGCAGAGGCGGGGAGCAGCGCCAGCAGCCTCTCAAGGCGCTGCCAGCTCTGGCGGGCCGCAACGAAGTTTCTCCAGTTCCCGATCGCGAGGTCCACGGGGGCCAGCGCGCGGCCCGTCAGGATCGAACTGGCGATGATGATGCCACCCGACGCCTCCTGGTGAATGACGAGATAAGCGCCGACGGCAAGGACGGCGGACTGCAGCATCATGCGCAGCATGCGCCCGGTAACGCCGAAGCCGCCCGATATGTCATTGGCGGTCGTCTGTTGCTGCCGGTAGACGACGCCGAGCTGGCGCCATCGAGCCAGCAAACGCGCTGACATCGCCATCGACACCAGAACTTCCGCGTTGCGCCGGCTGGCATCCGCCAATCGATTGCGGGCCGCCGCATAGCTCGATGCCTTTTGCACCGATCGACGGGACAAGCGGTCAGTGAGAAGCGTCAATATCACCAGCACGAGTGCTCCACCGAGCGCAGTCCCGCCGATCAGCGGGTGAAACGCGAAACAGATGGCGAGGTAGAGCGGCAGCCATGGCAGATCGAACAATGCGGCCGGGCCGGAGCCGGACAGCACGGAGCGAATCGTGTCGAGGTCGCGGATCGGCTGCTGTCCGTCACCGCTGCCGCGCGTGCGCAGCGGCAGACGTACCACGAGATCATAAGCACGGTCGCCGAGGCGCCAGTCGATTTGGTTGCCGATGCGAACCAGCATGCGCCCGCGGGTGAGTTCCAGGATGCCCTGGAAGATGAAAAGCAAGGCCGTAATGATGACAGCCCGACAAGCGTCGGCACGCTGCGGCTTGGCAACACGCGGTCGTAGACCTCCAGCATGAACAGCGAGCCGGTCAGGCTCAGCAGGTTGATCAGTCCGCTGAAGATGGCAATGCCGACCAACGCAGAGCGGCACGAAGCGAGCGCTGCGCGCAGCTCCGATCCTGCCTTGATGGTTGCGGGGGGATGGCTTGCTTGCGCAGCTGGTGTCACGAGCGATCGCTCCGCGGATTGAAGGTTATGGACGCCGCGGCGGCACGGAAGAGCCGTATGCCTTGTCGTTCACGTAGCGCGCAAGGCCGCCACTGCCTGTCGATCGCAACAATCATGCGCCAGCAATCAAGAAAGCACCTGCGAAGGTGCCGGCCGAAAGTCAGCACCTTCGAAGCGATTGTTTAAGACCGGCGGAGCGAACGCTCCACCGGTCATGATCTGGCTTCACACGAGATACTGATGGATCAGCTGGAGCTGACCGCCTTCGACCTGTTCACCCCCGACGGTGAAGTGGGCCTGCGTATCGATCAGATAGACGTTTTCTCCGGCATTGCCGAAGATGTGCGAGACGTCGATCACGCCGGAAGCTTCCTCGTCCTGGGTCAGGAAATTCGCTCCACCCGCCAGGAAGCGGGCTCGCATCGTGCTGGGCGAGCTGCGTTAGCGCGTCCGTCGCCGGATCGTATTGCCAAACCTTGCCGAGGCGAGCGTTGTTGCCGACGTCCTCGCAAAGGACAATCTTGCCCTGAGCATCGACAGCAATGTTGTCAAACATCTGCTGGCCCTCGGTACCGTTGAGCAGCAGCTTGATGGTGCCGCCTGCGGCCGGGTTGCTGGCGTCGTTGAAGTCGAGCGGCCCACAGCCGGCTCGGGGCATTGAACGCATCCGTCGTCACGAAGTAGAAGCGGTTGGGATTGAGGGTGTCCCATGCGCCGTCTTCAGGGCGAAGGAACGTGGTCACGCCCGCCGCCTCGCTCGCCGCATCGATCTGAGCGCCGGTCATGCCGCTCACGTCGCCGAGATCGACCATCGTGAAGGTGGACTTTTCGTCTGCGCCGAGCGGGGCTAGCGGTGTTCGGCTGCGTTGTTGTTCGTCGCGCCTTCAAGCTCGGCCACGTGAATGCCGAACAGATGGCCGCCGGTCAGACCGGCCTGGTCGATGGCGTTGCCGGTCGCCTTTTTGTCTCCAGCATAGAAATAGACCTGGCCGTTCTGGCCATCGTCCATCATGGCGACCACGGTCTTGTTGCCGGTGTGCGCGTTGGCGACCACGTTCTCGTAGGCCATGTTGCCGAGCCAGGCGAGTTCGTAGCTGTTGCCGTCCTGGGCGCCGCCCGACGATGTGGGCCATCGCCTTGCCCTCGACGCCGGACTCCTCGCCGTCGAGGAACAGCTTTCCGCCGTTGAAGCCGAGGCCGGTGCTCGCATTGTAAAACGCGCTTTGATCGGCGAGGTCGGCGGAACAGAACCGGATGAACGACACCGGGTCGTTGGCGGCATTGTGGTCGACATAGCTGTGGGTCGTCGTGTCGTAGAGCCAGACGTCGTGCATGAGGTCCTTACCCGACAGCACCTGCAGCGTCGTCTTGTCGAATACCCACTCTGACACGAACGCACCATTGCCGCCATGGGCGCGCACGGCGCCCGGCCCGCGCTAAGACTTCTTGGTTCATCAGGACGGTGAAGGTGCCGTCGCCGTTGTCAAACGCGCCGAGGCCGTCGGGAATGCCGACCATTTTATAGCCGCCCACGCTGTCGCCCGCGGTCAGCAATGATTCGGTGTAGACATGGGAATCGCTGCTGACGAGATAGGGGGTCTGTGAACTTGACGGACCCTTGACCTCATTTGCGATGATGAATTGTTCGGAATGAAGATTCTGAGATGCGCGTGTCTTCGATGACGAGCTTGTCGCCATTGCCGAGATTGATCTGAACATCGTGACCAATCTGTTGCGCGGAATTGATAAGCGCCTGAAAAGACGCGACATTAAAATCGCGAACGTCGATGCGGTCGCCGGCATCGAGATGTTCGATCGTGTCGACCCCCATACCCTTGCGGAAAAGGAACTTGTCGTTGCCTTCGCCGCCGCTGAGTTCGTCGCGGCCGGCGCCGCCGAGCAGCAGATCCCTTCCCTGGCCGCCGAATAAATCGTCGTTACCTTCACCGCCAACCAGGGCATCATTGCCTTTGCCGCCGAACAGCCTGTCGTTGCCTTTTCCGCCGTCGATCAGATCGTCGCCGCGACCGCCGTAGACGGTGTCATTGCCAAGGCCCGCGAAAACGGCGTCGTCTAGCTTCGATCTTGCCGCTGGCCTATCGTCGATTCCATGCGATTGAAATCAAGTATATGGGTGGCGGCATATCTGCGCCGCTGCCAGACCGAGGGCGTATTCGGCGCCGTGCGCCGGCGCGGCGCGGAAGAGGCCGGGCGCGGTCTTCGTCAAGGTGGCGCTGCTCGACGGCAATGCCATGCTCTACATCCCGGCGCCGCAGACGGTCTATGACGACAGCCGGCCGATCGAGCGCTTTTTCATGCCGACCTCGAAAGCAGCCGGTGCCGGAAGCCTCGGTGGAAGAGCGTCTCGCCAAGGAAATCCGGTTCGACCCGGATGCCTGGATCGTCGAGACCGAGGACCGGGCAGGGCGGCATTTTCTCGATCTGGCGCGGGCCTAGCCTTCCGAGCCCGTGCGCTTGGCGACGGCGCCGGCGCGGCGGCTTGCGCCGCCGGGCGGGTCTGCGGCGGACGCCGAGCGCGCGCGATTGCGTTCGTCGTCGTAAAGTGCGGGCCGGATATTTGGCGCGGGTGACCGCCATGGTCGAGCCGCGCCATGCGGCCAGCATGATCAGCGCGGATCGTTCGCTCAACCGGTCGTAGAGCCGCGACAGCCGGTAGACGTTGTGCACCGAGGAGCCGAATTCCGGCTTGAGAAACAGCAACACCCGCTGAAACACCGCGCTCGGCATGTCCAGCGCCCTGGCGGCGCAGGCCAGCGGCTCGCCGCCGGGATCGTTGACCACCTGCGTGGCGACCCGCCACGGCAATATCAGGGTCTCGCCGAGCTCCGAGCGTGAAGTTCTCGACGTCGGCGGCGAACGCGGCCATCTCCAGCGTCTCGATGGCGCGCCTGGCGCGCGCGGCGGGAATTCGCGCCGAAGCCCGCAACGGGGTGTCCTGCAGATTGTGCAGGATCAGGGCGCGTTCGCTGGCGCTGGCGCGGGAAAACATGTCGTTGATTTCGGCGGCGTCCTTCGGCTGCATCGACAGGTTCGATGCCATCCGCAATTGCGCCTCGCGTCGGCGTCTTGACCGGCGGCGGCCGCAGGCGGGCTTACGGGAATCTCGGCGAGCGAGCGGCACGCGCTGATCGGAGACTGGCCGGCTTCAGCCCGAGCTTGCTGCAGGACTTCGGCCGGCGTGCCCGGATAGATCGCAAGCCGCGCCCGAACCGCCGCGCGCGTCGCGTCGTCGACCTCGTCGATCAGGCGGGAAGTCAGTTCGACAAACTGCCGCTCTTCGTCGCCGCTGTGCGCATTGGCCTGAACGTAGAGATCGGTCAGCACGCGCAGCAAAGTGGGTCTGATATCGACGCCCTCGCGGCGCGAGAGCGTCATCAACCCGTCGAAGCCGGGAAACAGTGGAGGTGTGGTCATGTCAGGGATACGCGACTGAGTAATTCTCGCGCCAAGCCTACTTCGGTTGCTTTAACAGCTCGTTAAGGAAAACAATCTGTGAAGCTGACCGCCGGATTTGAGGCGTTCTGTGCCGCGACGAGGCAGCTCTCGCGCCGGCGTGAAATCGGGGCCCATGGCGGCAAATTAAGATGCCGTTAACCACGTCCTGATCTTAATGATGGCATGTCGCCGGCGAGATCGTGCCGCAGCGGCAACCAGAGAGAGTTGAGATATGGGCACCATCATTGAATTTCCGGCGGATGCGGCGTCGCGGCGGCTGGGCTCAACCATGGATGGCGCTCCACGCGAAGGCATGGGAATCGTCCTGATCCTTCCCGTCGTCCGGATCGAACGCGAACCCGATGAAACCAGCGGGGGCAGCGGACCGGAAGAAGGTACGGCCCCGGGCCGCCGTCGCCGTCGGCGCTGACATCAGGACATTTCGATATGCCGGAGACGTGCTTTCCGATCCGGACAAGCCGACCGAGCCGGTGCTTACGGCCGACGCTCGCACTGTTCCTGATCGGCGCGGCGCTCGGCGGCTGCAGCGGCGGCGATCTCGGCCGCACCCGCCAGGATTTTCTCAACGACGACATGCATCGCTGGATCGGCGGCGAGGCGACAGGAAGCGTCGGCCTGCGCGCCTCGCAATTCCAGCTCACCGACAACGAACGGCTGCTGCGCGATCTGGCTTACCCCCTGATCGAGCCGCCGCATTCGCGCCCCGCCTGGAAGAGCGTGTTCGGCGATTACAAGCCGCTGCCATCGCCATGGCGGCAGGAAGTGGTATTCGATCGCACCGCCTATGGACGCATCCTGATCGACGAGCCGCACCGCTCGCATTCCTCGCGCTATGCGCAACTGATGGAAGACGTGCGCGACGACATCACCCGGTTCGAACCGTTCTTCGCCGCGGCCGTGCGCGTGATCGATCTCGACAGGAAGCGTAACGCCGCGCTTGCGCAAATTTCGGAATTGTCGCCGCGCGAACGCGCCGACGCGGTCGCCCGCATGCAGGAGAACAGCCTGATCGTGCAGTGGGTGCAGCAATGCCTGGAGCGGCGAATCTCGTCGTACCGCTGGGCGCTGGAACGGCTGGTGCTGCAGGCGCCGGACAACATCGCGGCCGACGCCGACCGGTTGATCGGCGAACTCGCGGCGCAGACCGCGAATCCGCCGGTCGCGGCGCAGCCGCCCGTGATCGGACGTGCGCTGAGCGTGCGCGGCTGATTTTCAGGACCAGCGATTGGATCGGTCAGCGCTTGGCGCGCGGCGCTTCCGCCTGCTTCGCCGGGGCTTCGGTCTGCACCTTGCAGCTCGAGGCGGCGAGCGAGGCCTGCGCCTGCGGCATCAGGCCGGGCTCCGGCGCCAGGGCCTTCAGCACGATCAACCCGGTTGCGGTCGGCGAATCGATGATCAGCCGGTCGGCCGCGGTCACATCCTCGTCCTCGGGCAATTCGGCGTGCTGGGCTTCGGTCATCAGATCGAGTTCGATCACCTTGCGTCCGGCGGAGCGGTCGTTGATGGCGTAATAGGCGACTTCGTTGCGCGTGTAGAACGACACCGAGGTGTAGGCCTGGCTGACCGGGACCGTGAGCTTGATCGAGCCGCCGGACAGATCGTAGCGGCAGATCGCCATCGCGAACGCCGGGTCCATGAACGGCATCGGCGCGTTGTTCGGATCGGCCAGCGGCAGCGGCGTCACCGCGTTGAGCTTCGTCATCGGCGTCAGGCGCGAATAGGCGTCCTGGGTCGCAATGCGCGGCAGCGCCAGAACGCTGACCAGGTGCACGATGCCGCCCAGCAGCACGCCCGCGATAATCGTGAACAGCATGCGGATCATGGGCACCCCACCGTCGCAATGGAGGGCATCGGCGCGTCGCGCTGCGTCCGCGTCGCCACGCCGACCGGCGTATCGTAGAGCCGCAGCATCAGCGCATAGCGTTCGATCCCGCCGGTCGGGAGCCAGTTTCCGGCGCGCGATCGCGACGCCACCCGTACCTCGAACGCGCCATCGGCGCCGCGGATGATTTCCTGGCTGGTGAAGCCGTAACGTTGCAGCGAATTCGCGACCAGATGTCCCTTCTGGTCGTACAGCGTCAACGTCCAGAACCGCGCCGCCGGCGTGACGCCGCTGACGACCACGTCGCAGCGCCCGTCGAGCGGCCGCTTGCGGTCGTCCGTCGTCGCCGAGAAGGCGACGCCGTCGCCGGTGCCGACCGGGAGTTCGCCGCTGCGCGCGATGGTGGCGCGCGAATAGGGATCGACGTCGGCGGTGCCGGTCTTGGGCCGGGCGGTCCAGGCGCCGATCGTGAGCGTGCCGAGATCGGTGCCGCGCGTCGCGGTCATCCATGTCGCGCCGAGGCCGACGGCGGTGGCGATGATCGAGCGCCAGCAGGGTGATGAATATCAGCCGCACGGGATCAATTCTTGCGCGGCGCTGAGGTAGCCGCGTTGCCAGGCGTTGCCGCCGCGAAACTATCCGGGAATGGAATGGAGTTCGACGACACCGGCTTGACGGGTTTCACCGGATCGCCCGCGGTCTTGGCGGCCTCGTCGAGCATTTTTTCCACCTGCACCAGGATATCCGCGCCGCGTTTGGTGAGGATCGGCGGCGGCCCCGGCCTGATTTCCGGCGGCTTCGGCGCGCCGTTGGCCGCGACAAACGGGGAGGCCGCGGGCGCGGGCAGTTTCGTGCCCATCCCGACGCCCGGCAAGCTCCTTGATCTCGACGCCCTGATGGGCCGCGATCATGATGTCGTGCCAGGTCTGCGCCGGCAGCGAGCCGCCGGTCATGCGGTTGGTCGGCGAATAATCGTCATTGCCGTACCAGACCGCGCAGGTGAAGTTGCCGGTATATCCGACGAACCACGCGTCGCGATAGGCGTTGGTGGTGCCGGTCTTGCCGGCGGTCGGAATGCCGTCGAGCGCCGCGCGCCGCGCGGTGCCTTCGCTGACGACGTGGCTCATCATGCCCGCCATGTCGGCGGCGACCGAGGCCGGAATGGCCTGCAGCGGCTTCTTGCCGTCGCGATCGAAGCGCCAGACCAGATCGCCGGTGCCGGTGCGAACTTCCAGCACCGCATGCGGCGTCACCGATTTGCCCTTGTTGGGGAAGGTCGCATAGGCCACGGCATGCTCGATCACGGTGACTTCGTCGGCGCCGATCGGCAGCGACGGCGTATCCGGCAGCGGCGCCTTGATGCCGAAGCGGCGCGCGACCTCGACGATCTTGGCGCGGCCGGCCTTCGGTCCGCCCTTGCCGCCGAGGGCAATCGACAGCTTCACCGGCACCACGTTGATCGAGCGGGTGATCGCCTGCGTCAGCGTCACCGAGCCGGAATAGGAGTGGCCGTAATTCTGCGGACACCAGTTGCCGATGCAGACCGGACCGTCGACGATGATCGAGGTCGGCTTGAAGCCGTTGAGCAGCGCGGTGGTGTAGACATAGGGCTTGAACGACGAGCCGGGCTGCCGATAGGCGTCGGTGGCGCGGTTGAACTGGCTGGCGCCGTAGTCGCGTCCGCCGACCATGGCGCGCACGCCGCCGTCGAGATCGGCGACCACGGTGGCGGCTTGCGTCGCGTGATAGTCGCGGCCGAACTGGCGCAGCTGGTTCTCGATGGCTTCTTCGGCGGCGCGCTGCACGTTCATGTCGATCGCGGTGCGGACCACGAACACGCGCTCGGTGTAGGACTTCGGAAACGTATCGACCAGCCTGCGCATCTCGTCGAACGCCCAGTCGAGATAATAGTTCGGCGAATTCTCGTCGCGGCGGTCGACCGCGGTGGCCGGATTGCGCCGCGCGCCGAACACCTGGCCTTCGGTCATGAAGCCGGCGTCGACCAGGTTGTCCAGCACCACGTTGGCGCGGGCGCGCGCGGCGGGCAGGTTGATGTGCGGCGCGTATTTGGTGGGCGCCTTGAACAGGCCGGCCAGCATCGCGGCTTCCGCGAGATTGACGTCGCGCACCGACTTGTTGAAATAGAAATGCGCCGCGCCGTCGACGCCGAAGGTGCCGCCGCCCATATAGGCGCGGTCGAGATAGAGCTTCAGGATTTCATTCTTGGTGAGCCGCGTCTCCAGCCAGATCGCGAGGAACGCTTCCTTGACCTTGCGCTCGATGGTGCGCTCGTTGCTCAGGAACAGGTTCTTCGCCAGCTGCTGGGTGATCGAGGAGCCGCCCTGCCGCACCCCGCCGGCCTGCGCGTTGGTCACCAGCGCGCGAAAGGTGCCGGCGACGTCGATGCCGAAATGGTCGTAGAAGCGGCGGTCCTCGGTGGCCAGCGTCGCCTTGATCAGATTGTCCGGAAAATCCTCGAGCGGAATCGAATCATTGTGCTTGATGCCGCGGCTGCCGATCGGATTGCCGTAGCGATCGAGGAACGTCACCGCGAGATCGGATTTCTTCAGCCAGTCCTCGTCGGCGGTTTCGCGAAATGCCGGGACGGCCAAAGCCAGCATCAGCAGCAGGCCGCCGAGGCCGATGGTGGCGGCTTCCGACAGCGGCTCGATGAAGACCCAGCGTTTCCAGCGGCCGACATAGAAGCGGTCCATGAAGGTCGAGTAGCGCTCATAGAGCTCGCGCGCGCCCTTGCCGGTGGAGAACAGCGTCGAGTCGATGCGCGCGTCGAAATCCAGCATCCAGTGCCGGATTTTCTTCTTCCATTCCGTTGGCACGATCTTGCGCACGAGTGCCCTTGCTCAGTTCGAAGCGCTCAAGCACCCGGCAGGGGCGCCGTCGAGACGTCTTGCGGGAATGTTGCGGCAAACCCAAGGCGCTTTTTCAGGCCCTTGGGGACTCAGTCCCTATCTAACCGAGCGGGGGCCATAAACCAATGGTCTGGCTCACGATTTTGATCGGCAGGGATAATGCTGTCCCGGGCTTTTTTCCGCCGTCCAGCCACCCCACTTGCACCGTTGGCGTCGCACCCCCTAGAAGGGCGTGCGCCCGCACCGCCCGGAATCATCAGGACAAATGACCGCCCGACCCAAACCGCCCTCGGGTCAAGAGGGATTCTTTTGGAAAACCAAGACGTTGGAAGAAATGTCCAACGCCGAATGGGAAAGCCTGTGCGACGGCTGCGCGCGCTGCTGCCTGGAAAAGCTCGAGGACGAGGATACCGGCAAGATCTATTTCACCCACGTTTCCTGCAAGCTTCTGGATGCCGGGCTATGCGCCTGCAAGGACTATGAAAACAGGTCCGATAAGGTTCCGGACTGCGTCAGGCTGACGCCGGAAAACGTCCGCACCCTGAACTGGCTGCCGCCGAGTTGCGCCTACAAGCTCGTGGCCGAGGGCCGCGATCTCTATTGGTGGCATCCGCTGATATCGGGCGATCCTGACACGGTACATGAAGCGGGCGTCTCCGTGCGCGGGCGGGTGCAGGGGACCGAGAACGAGATCGCGGATGCCGACCTCGAAGACCACATCGTGCAATGGCCGGCGCTGTTGCCGAAGCGGGCGCGGCTGAAGAAGCGGCCACAATCGTAGAAAGCCCGATCACGCGATTGCGATTGTCTCTCCGCGGGACGCACCCATGCGCGTAACCCGCTGCCACGGCTCGGATTTGCCGCCTAGATTGCGGGCGAACCAGCGATTCCTCGCGGCTCCCGCCGCGCATCCGACAAACACGTCCGCATGAACAAGTTCGAACGGCACAGCCGTCACCCGGCCGCCCAACAGACATTGCCCGACGCCGTCGCCGACGAGCTGTCGCGGATGCCCGCCGAGGTGATCGAACTCAGCGATGCGCCGCCGATCGCGCCTAAGGCGCCGCTCACCCAAAGCGAAGTCCGCACCATCCTGATGAGCCTGCTGCTGACGATGTTCCTGGCCGCGCTCGACCAGACCATCGTCGCGACCGCGCTGCCGACCATCGGCCGGCAATTCGGCGATGTCTCCAACCTGTCCTGGGTGATCACGGCCTATCTGCTGGCCTCGACCGCGGTGGCGCCGGTGTTCGGCACGCTCAGCGACATCTACGGCCGCCGTGTCATGATCATCGCTGCGCTCAGCCCTGTTCATCGCGGGATCGATCCTGTGCGCGGTGGCGCCGAACATGCCGGTGCTGATCCTGGCGCGCGGGCTGCAGGGGCTCGGCGGCGGCGGCATCATGCCGATCGTGCAGACCGTGATTTCCGACGTGGTCAGCCCGCGCGAGCGCGGCCAGTATCAGGCCTATTTCAGCGGCGTGTGGATGGCTGCCGGCATCGGCGGACCGGTCCTCGGCGGCCTGTTCGCCGAACATCTGCACTGGTCGATGATCTTCTGGATCAACCTGCCGCTCGGGCTTGCATCGCTGGCGCTGCTGTTGCCGAAGATGGACAAGATTCCGGTGTTTCACCGCAGGCGCAGGATCGACTGGCTCGGCGGCGTGCTGCTGATGGCCTCCGCCGTCGTGTTCATGCTGGTGCTGACCTGGGGCGGCAACCGCTATCTCTGGCTGTCGCCGACCATCATGGCGATGGTCGGCGCATCGGTGGCGCTCGCGCTGGCCTTCGTGTGGCAGGCCGGAAAGGCCGAGGAGCCGTTCCTGCCGCTGCCGCTGCTGGGCGGGACGGTGGTGCCCTACGCGATGGTCGCCGGCGGCTGCGCGCTGGGCGCGATGCTGGGACTGACCGTGCATCTGCCGCTGTATTACGAGGTGGTCTATCACCTCAGCGCCAGCGAAGCGGGGCTCGGGCTGATCCCGCTGGCGGCGATTTCGACCTTTGGCGCGGCGTTCGCCGGACGGACCATGGCCCGGGTCAGGCACTACAAGCGGGTGGCCATCATCGGCACCTCCTGCGCGACCTTGGCGGGCTGCGTGCTGGCGCTGACGGTGCTGCCGCTATGGGCGCTGCTGGTGCTGCTGTCGGTGTTCGCGCTCGGTCTCGGCACCGCGTTTCCGGTGAGCGTGGTGTCGATCCAGAATGCGGTGGAGCGCTCGCAGGTCGGCACCATCACCGGCGCGATGAATTTCTTCCGCGCGCTGATGGCCTCGTTCACCGTGGCGGCGTTCAGCGCGATCCTGCTGATGGCGCTCGGTGCGGACATTTCGCTGGTCGGCGAGCACCGGGGACCGGTGAATTCGATTCCCGCCGCCGACATGATCGCGGCATTCCGTTATGTGTTCGGCGCCGCCGCCGCGATGATGGCCTGTGCGGCGCTGTGCATGATCCTGATGGAGGAAAGGCCGCTGGCCGGCCCGGCCACGCCGGTGGAGATGGCGGAGTAGGGCGCTATCTATCGGCGGCGATTTGATCTAACAGCGGCGCCAGCACCTCAGGCATTGAAATCGACCAGGAGCCGGCCATGAGCAAACCCTCCATCGAGCAAACCCGGATGGGCAGCGAAGGCATTGCCTTCTGCATCGCGCGGACCCTGATCGAACGCGATCCGTCGCTGAAGGCGCCGATGCGCGCCAATCTGCGCAAGATGTGGGAGCTCCTGGAGGAGCGCGAGGACCACGGCGCCGCCGACATGGTCGACACCATGATCAAGGCGCTCAACGATCCCGCGTTCTTCAAGCCGTAAGTTCGCCGCTCAACTCGCCTGTTGCAGCCGCGTGTCGATTTCCTCCCGCAGCAGGGTGAAGTCGATCGGCTTGGTCAACAGCCCGCTCGCGCCGTTTTCGATCGCCTTGCGCCTGGTGTCGGGATCGCCGTAGGCGGTGATCATGATGACGGGGACGTCGGGCCGCATCTCCTTGACCCTGGGCAGCATCTCAAGGCCGGTCATGCCGGGCATGTTGATGTCCGACAGGATCAGGATCAGCGACTGCTCGATGGTGCTGGCAATGCGCGCCAGCGCGTCCGCCGCCGAAATCGCAAAATCCATCACGAAACGCTGCGCCCGCAGGTCGCGCCGGAATTGCTGGCGGAACAGCGCCTCGACGTCGGGCTCGTCATCGACCACAAGAACCAAAACGCTCACGTCTGACCTCTATCCTTGTCTGAAGAACGGCTCGTCCGCGGCAGGACGATCCTGAATTCGGTGAACTCTCCGGGTTCGGTCTCGACGTCGATCCTGCCACCGTGTTGTTTCACGATGATGTCGTGGCTCATCGAGAGCCCGAGCCCGGTGCCTTCACCCGCCGGCTTGGTCGTAAAGAACGGGTTGAACATCTTTTCCATCACCTCGGCCGGGATGCCGGTGCCGTTGTCGCGAATGCGGATTTCCACGGTGTCGCCGAGATTCCGGGTGGCTGCGCTGAGCATCGGCTCGAAGCCCGCGCCGCCGTTCTCCGTCTTGCGCTTGGTGACGGCGTAGAATCCGTTCGAGATCAAATTCAGGAAGACGCGGGTGATCTCCTGCGGAAACAGCTCGATCATGCCCGCCATCGCGTCGAAATCCCGCTGCAGGGTGACGTTGAACTGCGGCTTCTCGGCGCGCGCGCCGTGATAGGCGAGGTTGAGGCTCTCATCCAGCAGCGCGTTGATGTCCGCGGGCCGGTGCTCGCCGGAACCCTCGCGCGAATGCAGCAGCATGTTCTTGACGATGGAGTTGGCGCGCTTGCCGTGCTGGACGACCTTTTGGAGATTGTCCTTCAAAAGGCCGGTCAATTCGTCGACTTCCTCGCGGATCTTGTCGGCGAGCGCGGCGGTTTCAGCAGATCGTTGAGTTCGTCGGTCAGTTCCGCCGAGAGCGCCGCGAAATTGTTGACGAAATTCAGCGGGTTCTTGATCTCGTGGGCGATGCCGGCGGTGAGCTGGCCGAGCGAGGCCAGTTTCTCGGTCTGCACCAGGCGGTCCTGCGCGGTGCGCAGTTCGTCGAGCGACTGCGACAATTCCCTGGTGCGTTCCTGAACTTCTTCGAACAGCCGTACGTTCGACGATCGCAATGACGGCCTGGTCGGCGAAGGTCTGCACCAGGCTCGATCTGCCTGCTCCGTGAAAGGCGTGCAACTCAGTTCGGCGCATGGTGATCAGCACCGATCGCTATCGCCCTCGCGCATCAGCGGCACGCTCAGAGCATCGTCCGAGCGCTGTACCGACGTGCTCGCTCCTGCGTTTCCGGAAATTGGTCGCCACCGTCAGGGAAAGGCAGGTCGTGCACATGCACCGCTTTCTGCGTCGATGACCGCGATGACCGGCTGTCGACTTCCGGTTTATCCCGCAGGACTGCTTCCAGATGATCCGGCATCGGACCGTGATGCGCGCTGAATCTGAGCGTCGTTGCCATCCTGCAGCCGGAAAATTGCGAGTCATCGGCGCTCGCATAAGCTCGCAGGCAGTTTCGACGATCGCGTTGAGCACCGGTTCGACAGTCGGTCGGCGAGGATGCGATGACGCGGAGGATGTCGCTGCTACCGGTCTGGATAGTGAGGGACTCCGTGAGGTCCCGGGTCTTCGCCTGCACCTCGTCGAACAGGCGGACGTTCTCGATGGCGATCACCGCCTGGTCGGCGAAGGTCTTGCACCAGTTCGATCTGCCTGTCGGTGAACGGACGCAGGGTATCGGCGTAGCAGCCTGATCGCGCCAACCGGTCTGCCGTCGCGCAGACAGGGGTACCCTTAGGATCGTGCGCGATGTCCGCGCCGAGTTCTTGAGCCTTGGATGAAAGCGTAGTCTCGGGTCGAGCGATGCACTTCGTGGACATGAATCGCCTTGCCGCTCAAGCAGGCCCGACCGGTTATGGTCGCCGCGATCCGGTTTGACCGGGATGTCCTTGACGTAATCCATGAATCCTGAAGTAAAGCCGACATGAGCGCGGCGCGAAAATACTCGTCGCCGTTCGGCGCGTAATCGATCGCCCTGTCGGAGCCTCGCACAGCCGCGCTGCCGACTTCGACCAGCGTGTCCAGCACCGTTTGCAGGTCGAACGCCGAGCGGCTGATCACCTTGAGGACGTCGGCGGTCGCGGTCTGCTGCTGCAGCGCTTCGCTCAAGATCGTCGGTGTTTTCGCCTGCAGCTCGTCGAACAGCCGCGACGTTCTCGATAGCGATCACGGCCTGGTCGGCGAACGTGCTTGCAGCAGCGCGATCTGCTTGTCGCTGAAAGCGCCGCTTTTCCTGCGGCGAAGTCATGACGTTGCCGATCTCTCGTTCGTCGCTGCAGCAGCGGCGCGCGCGAAAGGCTGCGCGCGCCGCCGCGACATCGACCAGCTGCGCGGCGGTTGGGTTCGCCTTTGCGATCGGCATCCGAATCGACGAGATCGGGGATGTCGACCATCGGCTTCGCGACTGCAGCACGGCGCGGCCGGCGCCGTGCCCGGGCCGTACTCAGCGGCCGGCTCCGCCGGTATTTGTCACAGGCAGATCGGGCCGTGGTGCGCGCTGGTGTGGAACAGCTCGCCGTCATCGCGTTGAGCACGACGGCGTCATCGGCGTCGCAAAGCTCGCAGCGCGCTTTCGACGATGGCCTTGAGCACCGGCCCGACATCGGTCGGCGAGGGCGCGATCACGCTGAGGATTTGCCGCTGTCCGGTCTGATAGGTCAGCGCCTCCGTGAGGTCGCGGGTCCTGCGCCTGCACCTCGTCGAACAGCCGCACGTTCTCGATCGCGATCACGGCCTGGTCGGCGAAGGTCCGCAGCAGCTGGACGTGATGCGCGGCGAACGTGCCGGGCTCGACCCGCGTCACGCTGATCAGGCCGATCGGCATGCCATTGCGTCATCAGCGGCGTGAACAACATGCTGCGGAAGCCGCGCACCCGCGCCAGTTCCCTGATCTCGGCTCCGGCATTGTTTCCGTGTCGGTGATCTGGACGACGTCGCCGTCGCGCACGAGTTCGAAGGGCGGGAACTCGCCGAGCGGCCGCGGGAACGACGCCTTCAACGCTTCGTCCGCGGCCGGATTGGTCGGCGTGAACGCCGCGAGGTGGGCGATGTCGTCGACGAAGCGCAACACCGCGGTCGAGAAGCCGCCGATCAGCCGGTTGGAGCTCGTTCGCGATGGCCTCGAACACCGGCTGCACGTCCGACGGCGAACTGGCGATCACCTTCAGGATGTCGGCGGTCGCGGTCTGCCGCTCCAGCGCCTCCTTGGTCTCGTTGAACAGCCGCGCGTTCTCGATGGCGATCACCGCCTGGTCGCGCGAAGGTCTCGGCCAGCGCGATTTCGTTGTCGCCGAAGATGCTGGCGCGTTTGCCGGCCATCGCGAGCAGTGCCGATCGAGATCGCCGTCGCGCAGCATGCGGCATGTACGCGCCGAGTTGCATGCGGTAGCCTCGTCGCGCGCGCCGCGCTCGTGGTCGGGCGAGGTCGGTGCCGACCAATCGGGCGGAAGGCAGCGTTCTTCTCCGACGATCGCGCGCTGATGTGAAGTTGCCGGTCGGGATCAATGCGGCAGTTCGGACGAGCTTCGCGGATCCGGCTGCGGGCCTTCGCTGCCCGCGAGCTGGCGGTCCGCAAGATGAGTCATGTCGTCGTCAGCGCGCGTGAACGATCGCCGTGCGCTCCGGACAGCCGCTCGGCGCGTTCAGCACGATGGCCTCGAACACCGGCCGCACGTCCGACGGCGACTGGCGATGACGCGTCAGGATTTCGGCGCGTCGCGGTCTGCCGCTCCAGCGCCTCCTGGGTTTCGTTGAACAGCCGCGCGTTCTCGATGGCGATCGACCGCCTGGTCGGCGAAGCTTTGCTGAAGCGCGAGCTCCTCGGCCGTGAACGGCGCGAGCCGGTCGCGGTGCACGATGAGAGCGCCGATCGCCTTGCCCTCGCGCCGCAGCGGCGTGCCGGCCATCGTGCGGGTGCCCGCGGCGCGCGCGGGCGGCAGGCCGGGCCAGTCGGCCATCGAGGGATCGACATTGTCGAGGTCGGGAATGTGGATCTGCCGGTTTTCGAGCACGACCGTGCCGGGCAGGTTCCGGGCGCCGATCCGGAGTTGCGCCGCCGAAACCTCCGACGCCGATGCGTTCCGCGCTGGCGCCGACGCGGATCGTCCGGCTCCATTCGTCGCCGCTCGGCGATCGAAGCGTGACGCTGGAAGCGCCGAACAGGCGCGCGGTGGTCTCGGCGATCTGCTGCAACGACCGCTCGGCATCGCCTGACGTGCCGGCGATGGCGCGCAGGATTTCGGCGCTGCCGGCCTGGCGGTCCCGGGCGGCGCGCAGCTCGGCCTGCAGCCGGGCGTTCTCCTGCCTGAGATCGGCCACCACGTCCGGGGGAAGCGCGGTCATTCAGTCTAAATCCATTTGCCCGGTGCCTGGCGGCGCCGGGCCCAACTAACAAACATGCCGGTCCGGGCTCCCGGTTCACGGGCCGGCCGGTAAATCCAGCAGAACAGTATCCGATTATTCCATCCCGGGCGCATCTCGGCCAGCGCCATCCGGCCTTTTCCGGTCGGCGTTAATGCTCGCAAGGGCCGCGAAGGCCGAAATCACTGACGCGGTCAGGCCTCAGGTCCCCGGCCTCGAAACCTCGGTCTCCTTTGAGGTGATGAACTCCAGCAGCACCGGGATGCCTTCCTTGGTCTTCTGGATGCCGCGCTGGATCGCGGGGATGATGTCTTCCGGCTTTGTCACCCGCTCGCCATAGCCGCCGAAGGCGCGCGCCATCGCGGCATAGTCGCCGGAGATGTCGGTCGAGCGATATTTTTCGGTCGAAATCGGCATCACCTTCAATTCGATCGCCATGCTGAAATTGTTCAAGAGGATCGACATGATCGGGATCCGCTCGCGCACCGCGGTCTCGAAATCCATGCCGGTGAAGCCGATCGCGGCGTCGCCCCAGACATTGATGCAGAGCTTGTCGGGTTTTGCGAGCTTGGCGCCCATCGCCAGCCCCAGCCCGTAGCCGAGCTGGGTGGTCTTGCCCCAGCCGATATAGGACAGCGGCTCGACCGGCTTCCAGAACGGCGAGAGCTGGTCGCGCGGGCTGCCGGCGTCATGGGTGATGATGGTGTTCTTGATGTCGACGGTGTGCTGCAAATCCCAGAGCACGCGATAGGGGTTCAATGGCGCGTCGTTGCTGGTCAGCTTCGGCATCCATTTCGCCAGCCACTCCTTGTGCGACGCGGCGATCTCGGCGGCGACGGCAGTCGCATCGCGGTCCGACTGTGACGCTCTTGCCGATCTCTTCCAGCAGCGCGTCGAGCACCAGCCCGGCATCGCCGACCAGCCCGATCTTGGCCTCGACATCCTTGTTGAGATGCGCGGGGTCCAGCGTCGAATGGATGATGGTCTTGCCCTTGGGCATGGCGATGCCGAACTTCGTCTCGGTGAACGAGCAGCCGATGCCGAAAATCACGTCGGCCTCGCCGAGGAATTTCGGCACCGCGCGCGGCACGGCGAGACCGCCCGAGCCGAGCGACAGCGGATGCGTCTCGGGGAAGGACGACTTGCCGCCGAGGCTGGTGGTGACGGGGATGGCGAGCCGCTCGGCCAGCCGCTTCAGCTGCGGCCAGGCCTTGCGCGTAATGCACGCCCTGGCCGGCATAGATCACCGGCCGCTTGGCTGACATCAACAGCGCCGCCGCTTCCTTGACATGCACGGGGTCGGCGCCGTAGCGGGTGCGCAGCACCGGGGTGTAGTTCAGCGGCTCCGGCACTTCCTCGTTCCACATGTCGGCCGGGATTTCCACGATGACGGGGCCGCCGCGGCCGTTCTTCAGTTTTGTGAAGGCGCGGCGGAAGATGTTGCCGACCTCGGCGGCGATGTTGATCGGCTCGGACGATTTGGCAAAGGCCTTCATCGCCTGGCTGGAATTGAAGTTCGGTTCGATATTGGCAAGCCGCCGCGCATAGCCCATCGGCAGCACCAGCACGGGGACGGATTCGCCGTAACATTGCGCCACGCCGCCCATGGCGTTTTCCGCGCCGGGGCCGTGCTGCATGCAGAAGGCGCCGATGGTGCGCCCGGAGGTGACGCGCGAGATCGCGTCCGCCATGTGGAGGCCGATGCGCTCCTGCCGCACCATCACCGGGCGGATGTCGGCATTGGCGGCGTGTTCGATGAGGTGATTGACCGGATAGCCGCAGAGAATTTCGATTCCCTCGCGCTTCATGATTTCCGCAATGGCGGTGCCGAGTTTCATGCCGATCTCTCCCCTGGAACTGGCCGATGTTGGGCTCGGCCTGGTAGCGGATAGTTGGAACAGGAATCCGTCGATCGGTAAAGCGTGCGCGCCGCTCTGCCGGGAAGCTCTGATATGCGTCTTCCGACGCGTTGCGCGCGGCGCGCGGTCTCAGCCGGATCCCTCCAGCGCGCGCCTCAGCCGCCGGATGATGACGCCGCGGGCGCGGTCGTCGGCCGCCGCCTCGATCTGATCGTTGATATCGAGCACCAGCTTCGACATCTCGTTATGCCAATCGAGATGCGTCACCGCTTCAGGCGTGAGCCGGCGGCGACGCGCGACATCCATCAGCGTGGGCGCGGGCGTCGAAAGCTCGTAGATGTCGTCCAGCACCGGCTGAAACAGTTTTGCCGCCGGAATGATCCGCTCGGCGATGCGCTCGGCCAGACCCGCGATCGCCGTCTCCTCGCCGTGAACGAGGAATACGCCTCTTTGAATCGGGCGGCGCGCCGCGATCCATCGCGCAATTTCGCTGCCGTCGGCATGGCCCGAATATTCGTCGATCATGCGGATGCGAGCGGCCACCTTGATCTCGTCGCCCTGGATCCGGACGGCCTTGGCGCCTTCCTGGAGAAACCGGCCGAGGGTGCCGTTAGCCTGAAAGCCGACCAGCAGCACGGTGGCCCGGTCGTTCCACAGCCAGCGTTTGAGGTGATGCCGGATACGGCCGGCGTCGCACATGCCGCTTGCCGCGATGATGATATGAAAGCCGGTCAGTTTGGCGATCGATTTGCTTTCGTCGACGGTCTCGGTGAACCGGAGATGCGGCGAGTTGAACAGGCGATTGACGTCGATATCCCGATCGAGGCTTGCGGCGTGTTTGCCGGAACACCTCGGTGGCGTGAATCGCCAGCGGAGAATCGAGAAATATCGGCGCAGCCGGTACTTCGCCGCGCTCCATCAGGTCGACCAGATCGACGATCAATTCCTGGGTGCGTTCGACCGCGAAGGCGGGGATCAGCAGGGCGCCTTTGGCCGCTGCGGCGTCGCGGACCTCGGTGGCGAGACGCTGACGGCGTTGTTCCGGCGTCGTCGCCGCGCGAATCCGGTCGCCGTAAGTCGATTCCGAAATCACGTAGTCGAAGCCCGCCGGCGCCTTCGGATCGGGCTGCAGCAGCTTTGCATCGGGACCGATATCGCCTGACGCGAGCAGGCGCAGCGGATGTCCGGCGGAGCCCTCGCCGTCGAACTCGAGTTCGATCGAGGCCGAGCCGAGCAGATGCCCGGCATTCCAGTAGCGCGCGCGAACGCCCGGTATCACGTCGATCCAGGTCTCGTATTCGACCGGCTGGAACGACTGCAGCGAGGCGATCGCATCGGCCTGGGTATAGATCGGACTGACCTCGGACCGCCCGCGCGCCGCATTGCGCCGGTTGAGGGCGGCGACCTCCGATTCCTGGATGCTTCCGGCATCCGGCAACATGTAGGAACACAGATCGATCGTTCCGCGCGTCGCCAGGATCCTGCCGCGAAAACCTTCGCGCACCAGCTTCGGCAACAGCCCGCTGTGGTCGATGTGGGCATGCGTCAGAAGCACGATGTCGATGTCGGCGGGCCGGAACGGAAAGGCGCTGATAGTTGAGTTCCTTCAGGGTCTTTTGACCCTGGAACAGGCCGCAGTCGATCAGGAAACGCCCGGACTGGCGTCTGGACGAGATAGCACGCGCCGGTCACGGTGCGCGCCGCTCCGCAAAATCGAACGGTCACGCTCATGTGGTTATCTCCGGGAAACTTGCGCCGTTGATCTCGCGGCGCAGCGCGGCCGCAAAGATATCATCGAGCGGGATCGCATTGGTGGGGTGCGGCACGCTGGATGTCGAACGGATGGAACGAATGCCGGCGTCGGCAAACTCGGTTGCCATCTCGGACGGAAACAAAGCGTGGGTAATAACGGCGTCGATCGCCGTCGGCGCCCGCGGCCTTCGAGCGCCTTCGCGCAGGCGATCAAGGTGCCGCCGGACGAGACGATATCGTCGACCAGCAGCACCGGCCGGCCGGCGACCAGTGCCGGCTCGGCAAAGCCGATTTCGACGGAGCGATCGCCGCGGCGAATCTTCTGCGCAACCGTATGTGCCAGCCCGAGCTGGCCCGCGAGATCGCTCACCCAGGGCCGGGACTCCGCGTCGGGACCGACCACGATGGTTGCGGGATCGATCCCGGTCGTGCGCAGCGCGTTCGCAATCGCCGGCATGGCCGACAGGTTTTCGGCCTCGATGCCGGGAAAAACCGCTCTTATGTCGGTCGGTGCGATGAAGGTGAGCGTCCACCGTGATGACGCGATCCACAATTCCCGCGATCAGCCGGCCGACCGCCTTCTGGCTGATCGCTTCGCCTTCGTGGAAGGCTGCGTCCTGGCGCATGTAGCAGAGATAGGGCGCCAGCAGGACGAGCCGCCTTGCGCCCGCCCGCCGCAGCGCTTCCGCGGCGAACAGAATGGCAATGAGCTTGTCATTCGGCTGGTCGAGCGAGGCATAGATGATCGTCGTCGGCGGCGGCGCGGCCGACCGTCACCCGCATTTCCCCGTCGGGGAAACGGTGCAATGCGATTTCCTGCAACGGAAGGCCAAGCAGCGAGGCCAGCCGTCTTGCGTCGCCGGCACAGGATGGCAGGCTCTGAATGGCGACTTGCTCACGGCGTCTTGCTGCGGCGCGATGTCGGCTTTTCGATCGCGTAGCCGGTATTGATCTTCGCGCCGGCTGCCGCCAGATCGTGCTCCGACTGATCGAAGGCGTAAACCCGGTAGAGCGGCTCGCCGCTTTCGACGCGGTCGCCGATTTTCTTGAACAGCCTGATGCCGGCGCCCTTGTCGATCGGCGCGCCCGCGGTCCGCGCCAGCCGGTTCAACTGCAGGCAGTCGATGCCGGAGACGACGCCATCGCTCCCGGCCTTCACGTCGAACGTCAGATTTCCCAACTCGGTGCGGCAGTTCGACGGCCCCTGCGCATCGATGATCTTCTGCATCTGCCTGAGCGCCGCTCCGCTATCGAGCAACTCGCGGGCGCGAACATAGCCGGTGCCGCCACGCAGCTTCGGGTCGTATTCCAGCAAATGGGCGGCGAGCCGCAGCGACTTTTCGCGCAAGTCCCTCGGCGCGGCGGGATCGTTCGCCAGAACGGCCATGACGTCCTCGGCTTCGAGAACCGGACCGATGCCGTTTCCGATCGGCTGGCGGCCGTCGGTCGTGATCACCTCCACCGCTATGCCGAAGCGATCGCCGACGAATTCGAACAGTTTGCGCAGCCGCATCGCCTCCACGCCGTTGGTGAGCTTGGCCGTCGGGCCAACCGGCAGGTCGATCAGCAGATGGGTCGAACCGGCCGCGAGTTTCTTCGACATGATCGAAGCAACCATCTGCTCGCGGGTATCGAGGCTGAGCGGCCGCTCCACCGAAATCAGGATATCGTCGGCCGGCGACAGGTTGACGTGTCCGCCCCAGACCAGACAGCCATTGCAGGCCGCAACGATCGTCTTCATCTCGTCGGCGCCGACATTGACCCGCGCCAGCACTTCCATCGTGTCCGCCGTGCCGGCGGGAGAGGTAATGGCGCGCGAAGAGGTTTTCGGGATCGGAAGTCCGTGCGCCGCCACGATCGGCACCACGATCATCGAGGTTCGGTTGCCCGGAATTCCGCCGATGCAATGCTTGTCGACCACGATCGGATCGGGCCATTTCAGCTGCGTTCCCGCCTGGGCCATCGCCCGGGTGAGGGCGATCAGCTCATCGCTCGTCATGAAACTGGCGGAGAGATCAGGAACGCGGCGATCTCCATGTCGGAGTAGCGATAGTGGGTGAGATCGTTGACGATAGCGGTGATTTCCGGAGCGCTCAGGGTCTGGCCGCGGATCTTGGCGCGCACCGCTTCGAGACTTTCCGGCGGCGCCGCCGGCGTGACCGTCACCAGTTGCCGGCAGGTTCGGCGAAGCGCCGGAACGCCGGTTCGGAAAGGCCGATTTCGTCGGGGCCGACCAGGGCGTCGTCGTCGGTGATGAGCAGGGTGGCCAGCAGCACTTTCGAATCCCGGCGCAGTTCGACCCGGCTAAATCCTCGAAAGATTTCCGCGCGCAACGCCTTTGACTGCCGCGAAATGACGACGACGTTCTCGCGTCCGGTATCGAGATTGACGCTTCGAATTTCCAGTTGCGGGCGGGATGTGTCGACAGGGTTCATTTGGCAAAGCCGGTGGTAAGGACATTAGAACCATCATAGGCGCTATCGCGTCAGCCCCCTTGACCCAAATCATGATTATGGCCTCGAACGGCGTCGCGGCGACGAAATGTCTTGATTCCGGCGGCTTTGGGTCGTGCACCGCGAAATCGCGTGAGCCGACGGCTATCACGCGTCGACGTCGCGGTGCAGCACGGCGGCCATCAAGCCGAGAAGATAGTCTTTGATCAGGTGGCCGGATTTCGCCGGCGCTCGGCGTCACGCTGCTCGTCGATCCTGTCGCAGAGGATGCCGATATAGTTCTTTCTCAATTCCCGCTGCTGCGCTGGCATGTTCGCTCACTCCAGGGGGCGCCGATCAGGCGACCATGTGAGGCCAGCGCAAAATCGATGGTAAATTTTTCGCCCCGTATGAATACCGGCGCAGCAGCGGCGCTGCGATCGCGATCTACCGGCAAATACCGGCCCAGGCCTTAACCGATCGTTCAGCGTGTTTGTCAACACGCCGGCAACCAATCCGATCTAGATTGCGCGCCTTGGCATCGGCGCGGGAGAAATCCCGTGGGAAGCGTCAACAGGAGTTTTGAATGCGGCAGCTGTTTTCAAGATTCCTGGCGGATCAATCCGGCGCGACCGCGATCGAATATTGCCTGATCGCCTGCGGCATCGCATTCGTGATTGTCGCCACGGTTCAGGGCATCGGCCCCAACCTCAACACCAAATTCACCTCGGTGAATTCGTCGCTGAAATAGCGGCTCACGCCGATCGCCCGTTCAGCGCCCGCATCACCCCGATCCGCGCAAACATCAGCCAGCCGCCGCCGGTCTCGGCGGCGTTGATCAGGTTCTCGACCGCGATCTGCCAGCGTTCCTGTTGCTGCACGTCTTCCGGCAGTTTCATGATGTAGTCGGCGGCCTGCTGCAGCGTTGAGAGGCTGCCGCCGTCGCGCAGGCGTATCGGCTCATCGAACGGCGTCGACCATGGCATGTCAATTGTTCGCTCGCCGCCGCAAGCGCCGCTGCACTATCCGGCCTTTTTCGATCGGGCGGGCGCGCGCACCGGCTTCTCCGCCTTCTTCGGCTCTTCCTTGGCGCGCTTGCCGCTGATCGGCAGCAGCATCTCGCGCTGGCCGGAGACCGCCTTGCGCGGCTTCTTGCCCTTGGCCTTGGCGATGGGCGCGGCCTGCCTCTCGCTGGCGAGGCTGCTGCTTCAGCGCGTCCATCAGATTGATGACGTTGCCGGCTGTCTTCGGCGCGGCCTTCGCGGTGATGCGCACGCCGCTGCGCTTCTTGTTGATGAGATCGATCAGCGCGGCTTCGTAGTGATCCTCGAACTTGTCGGGCTCGAATTCGCCGGATTTCTTCTCGACGATGTGCTTGGCGAGATCCAGCATGTCCCTGGTGACCTTCACGTCCTGGATGTCGTCGAAATATTCCTTCTCGCTGCGCACCTCGTAGGGGTAACGCAACAGCGTTCCCATCAGGCCCTTGCCGAGCGGCTCCAGCGCGATGATGTGCTCGCGGTTGGTCAGCACCACGCGGCCGATCGCGACCTTGTTCATGCTGCGGATGGTTTCGCGGATCACCGCGAAGGCGTCATGGCCGACCTTGCCGTCGGGGACGAGATAATAGGGGCGGATCAGGTAGCGGCTGTCGATGTCGGCCTTGGGCACGAACTCGTCGATCTCGATGGTGTGCGTCGATTCCAGCGCGATGTCGTCGAGTTCGTCCTTCGACACCTCGATGTAGGTGTCGGTATCGACCTTGTAGCCCTTCACGATGTCTTCGGAAGCGACTTCCTCGCCGGTGTCGGCATCGACCTTGGCGTATTTGATGCGATGGCCGGTCTTGCGGTTGATCTGGTTGAAGGAGACCTTTTCGGTATCCGACGTCGCCGGATACAGGGCAACCGGGCAGGTCACGAGCGAAAGGCGCAGGAAGCCTTTCCAGTTGGCGCGGGGGGCCATTGGGATACTCCGGAACGCAACAGACGACCGGAAAGGATACCACCGGAAAGCCGGCTTTCAAAGCTGATGGGGCGGAGAATTTCCCGATGGAGTTAACCGTGGCGGGAACTCGCAAAGGCGTGCGGCATGCGGCGAGACCGCGCTGCGACCTGAGAGCGCAGCGCCAAACCCGGAACATCGTCCGGGATCATGCGTTGCTGTCGATACGTGACGCCGCAAGGACTTGCAGGCGTTCGGCGCGACCTTCCCAAGGAATCGAGGGCCCCATGGCAACGAGACAGCATCGCCAGATCATCGAAACCCCGACCGAAGCGCGCCAGGCCGAACCCGGGCCGTCGGTGCTCGCCCTGCTCACGGTCTCGACCGGACTTGCCATGCTGATCCTGGGCGTGATCTGGTTCGTGTTCTTCCGAGCCTGAGCACAGATGACGCGCTGCTCGGGCATGGGCTTATAGTGGGGAAAAAGAAGCGGTTTCGGCTTGCGACCGCAAGTGTTTTGCCGTGAACCTTTGAAATCGGTCCTTCTGAATGCAATCGTCTGTATGCGCTCGTCGGCGCCAGGTTCGCAAATCTGTTAGTTCTTTAACGCTGCCTCGGCCAAATCAAGCCACTCCGCGGCCATGCTGCGCAATATCGTACGCGACTTTTCATCGAGCGTCGCCCCGGCCAAAGCTAGACAATGATTGGCATAATCCACATACCGCTCAGATTTGGCAGACTTCGGATTTTGCATGATTGACCCACTACCTAGAAAGGAAAAATAAATTGGGACCGAGGCCTTCGATCTTCATCGTCGGTACGTTGGGGAAAGTTGGATAACGGTTTCCGGAAACAGAATAGAACTAACTCGCGCAGAGAGGCAAAGTAAATCAGCGGAGACTGTTCCCGAGCGAAAGGTGCTGCTTGTACTCTCATTTCGAAGCGAGATGTCCAATTCATAGGTCCTTGGGGATCATGTTTGTTGTCCGTGCGACCTTGGAGCGCACGCTAATTGCGCGGTTCCAGAATTAACCCGCGGCGCGGACATCAAGCTTAATATGCGAGTTTCGTTGCGATCGTGCAAAAAAACTGCGTAGTGATGGTGCTCGGACATTGCTCGCGGCCGGACATCCCAGGCGAAGTCGTCAGAGGATGGTACTTCGCCTGGCGGCTTTGTCTTCTTGGGTTGCGCATGATCACGGACAGCCACGACATCGATCAACCGATTTCGCGACGATCTATTCCGGCGTGGGCCAGCGTTTGGCATCTATGGACGGTTATTGTTCCCAGGCGCTCGATTACGGGGCGATTACTTTACGGAAAGGTCTGGCGACGCCATGACGGTCGCCGTTGGATCTACAAAAGGTTTGTTGAATACACATCTCGCGGACGCGGAAGTCGGGGCCTGTGATGAGTTACCTCCATACGAATGACACCAATGTTCCGCGCAAGCGGAATTCGTCCAATAATGTTCCGCGCAAGCAGAATTCGTCCAATTTCTGGGGTAATGCCTTGCTAGTCGGGGGCGCTATCGTGGCTTTGCTGGCAATGGCGGGATGGCTGTACTTCCTGGGTTGGCTGAGCTGGCATTTTGTCACCGGAATTCTAACTTAGGCGACATCTCAATCGCGCCATAGGCTTTGGTCTTCGCGGCCCAAATCGACGATCCGCAGAAATCCCAGCCAGGCGCACAGCCTGTTTCTTGCCAGCCGCAGTGAAATAGCGCGGCAACATCGTGCGATGCTGCTCAATTCTTCGGATTGCCAGCCATTCTTTGACTGAAAAACCGGAAGCTCTGAACAGATGGGCGGCGATCGAAGGAATTCCTGAGGCGATACCCAAGCCAATCACGGCGATCGCTACATCATCATCAGGCCACAGGCGATGAAGCGCCTCGTTTTACCGACTTGAACCAGCCGAAAAGGCAGGTCAGAGTAAGCAACTGTCACAGGTCGATTAGTTGGGGAAAATTCGGTTCTCGCAACGCACTACGGTCGGCAGTCCCTATCTGCCAGGTCGGTGGTGATGGCGTAATGTTTGAGACTGATGTGCGGTAGAGAATCGATTCAAAGAGGAGCGTTACGCGATGGCCAACCCGAAGCTTGTAAGCGCTGTATTGCTTTTTTTCGCAGCTGGGCCAATGACAACCGGCGCCTCAGCCATAACTGCCGAATTGGCGAAGAAGTGTCACACTCTAACCGACAAGGCATTTCCTCCGCGCCAGATTGGAAATCCTGCTTCAGGCAGCGCAAAGGGAACGGTGCAAGACCAACGTGCTTATTTTAGCAAATGCGTCACCAATGGCGGAAAAGTGGATGATAGCGACTCCAAAGAAACGAAGTGACGGCCCGTCGGTAAAAGATAAGGGGAGGGTGGCGCGGTAAGATCGAGCGGTTACGTTAACTTGCGATATGCGATCAGGTACATGCTGGGCCGTGGTATCGTCCCACGATGCTCGCACTCGCATTTATCTTTGGAATTTTCGCCGCCGGTTTCGGCGCGGGCTATGCCGTGCGATCCTGGCAATCACACAGCGTGAATCGCGACCCGAAGTCGCATAAAGTGAATTATCGGGGAAATTTCAGGTAAGCTTTTGCCGAGATGGTTTTCTCTGCATGCCAACATGCTTCTGGTTTCCGTTTGCTGCCAGACGGCGACCTCAGGTTGGATGTGTATGGACCGAGATGTTCGCCAGCTTTATTTCGGATTTTTGGCAATAATAGTTTTCGCCCTGATCATCGTCTATCTGCGGCAGTAGGCAACGAGGTTGGCGGACGATAAGGCTGCCCTTTAGCGAAAAATCTTGGGAGCGACCAGACGGGGATCTGGTGCTTATTATGCTTCACAAATGCATCGCCGCTGCAGCCTGGGCAACGCTGCGCTTGTTGCTTTCGCGACATTGTCTCCCCTTGCGCTGAGGCCTGAAATCGGCAACGCGAACCTGGAACGGTTCGGTGCGTAGGCTTTAGCCGGTTTACTTTTGGCTCTTGCCTACCCCCGCCATTTGATTTTGGTAGCAATAATTGTCGTCGGCGTCGACCTCGTGCCCGAGGTTCTCCAACTCCTCACGCCCGGTCGACATGGTCAATTTGCGAATGCGGTCATCAAGGCACCGGGCGGCATGGCTGACATAGTAGTGGCATTGATCGTTTCGCATCTTCCGCGCGCTAACCTTGATTGGTTAGGTTAAGCGGCGGATCGCATTGCTGGTATTTATGAATACGTTATGGTCTTCGCGTCGCGTAGGTGACTGGCAAAGCTGGAACATTCGAGGCTGACCTCGGCGGCTCCCAAAACATTCGAGATTGTGCCGATGAGCGGATTTTGGTTTCTCGTGTTGCCGTTGATTATTCTCGGCTTCCAGACTTTCCTCTGGGCATATCGGCGGCATCTTGACATCCGGGTCGGGCCCTGGATTGCAGACGAATTGTCGCGAAATGACCAATCGTAGTGACTACTACTCGCCGCGGCGATATTTTGTTGATGCTGACGGACGGCGAGTCCTCATTGGACTAACGATTGAGGAGACGTTCGAATTCGAAACTCTGGATAGCCGGCCGGCTTTCGATGACCCTGGCGATCACGTTGCATTTCACGCTGATGGATCAGCAACAACCGCACGAGAAAAACGTTGGCTTGAGCTTTACGCGAAACACGACGAGGCATGGAGGAAGTGGCTTGCTCAGACCTGCGCGGACCGAGTTCAGGCTTTAACTAATTCCTAATCGTGGTAAAGCAATTTGAAGCATGCGCCGCATGACGTGGCGGCGGACCGGACCAAACGATGTTCCAGCTGTTTTTACGAGCTCGCGCGCACAACTACTTTAGATCCCGCCTGGGCGATCGGGATTTCAAAGCGCGTTCAGCTGATCGAGATGCTGACACCGACAGGTCGCGCGTGAATTCCATTTTAGAGGCGATTGAAAATGCTTTGATTGCAGCAGAGCAGGAACAATCGGGCCTCAATCGGCGGGTCGAAGATGTCTTGGCGCGCGCCGCTGTAACCCTGGGAAACGGAACCGACGAATACTTGGAACGCGAACCGCTCGATACCCACCATCAAGACCTGTTCAGCGTCGAGATTTCCAATGGGCAACGGCGCCTCAAGGAGCTCGCCACCACAATCACGCATTTCAAGTTTCTGAAGGCCGCAATGCTCAGCAGGTTTCCTGACTTCAAGCAGCCGGCTGCGAACAATCAACCGGCCCGGCTGCCGCCCGCCGATCATGAATGATCCGATCAGGCTGCGTGTGCGAGACGAAAACTCATCGCCGTCGATCGCTCAATGCCCGTCAAAAAGCATGCGCAAGCTCCAGAACGCTGATGCCGCGGCCGGTACCCGGGTTCACCTTGATGAGGCATTGCTTTTCGAGGCCCTCCAGCGCTCTGAGGCGGCCAGCGGCAACATCCACCACATGGACATAATCTCCGGCGCCCGTTCCGTCGGGAGTATCGTAATCCACTCCAAACACATTCAGGCGAGGCAGCCCTGCCGGTTCTTGTGCAGGACAGCTAAAGGCGCATTTCGCCGCCACGATTGAGCGCCTGCTGCCAAGCACAGCATGGCTGCAAAATTATCATCAAAATCGATGTTTCCGGGGCGGGCAGATTGATCTAGCTCAATGAAATGCGCGCATAAGAGCCCATGAAAACCAAGCAGTATTGGGTATTGCCTTGCGATGGAGGTCGAAGATGAGAGGAAAAGTGGCGATCGGCTGCCTTGTCTTTGCCGTGATCAGTCAAGCCGCAGTTGCCGGTGTGGTCGATGAATGCCAGCAGGGTAGCCCGTCTGCGGGCCGTTTGAGTGCCTGCACCGAAATTATAAAAAGCTCGAGCTTCAAGCCTGGTGACAAAGCGCTCGCGTATGTATCGCGTGGCGAGGCGCACGCGGATGCCGGAGCAGATCGACAGGCCCTTGCCGACTTCACCGAAGCCATCCGTCTCAAGAAGGACAATCCCGCCGCTTTCGCAGGTCGAGGCCGAGCAAAATTTGCTCTTGGAAATCTGCAAGGCTCAATCGCTGATTTTAGCGAGGCGATCCGCCTTTCGCCCGTCTACGCCGATTTCTACGTCCTGCGTGGCCATGTATACACCGTCATCGGGAACCCGGATCCCGCAATCCGTGATTTTACAGAAGCCCTGCGGCTCGTTCCTGGGAATTGGAGTGCGTTCAACGAGCGCGGGCATCGCAAATTCCAGGAAGGGCGATCTGATCACCGCACAAGGAAAATTCGACGCCGCTCAAAAGTACTACAGCGCGGCGCTGGACGACTACACCGCCGCCATCGCGGTCGTTGCTCACCCGGTATTCTACGCCAATCGCGGCTATCTCCTCGAGAGCCAGGGCAAAACGGAGGACGCCATAAAAGACTTCCGACAGGCGCTTCTGGGCGACCCCTCGCTGGTGGACGCCAAGCGCGCGTTAGAGCGCCTCGGAGGCTCTGAACCGGCCGCAACTGACAGTGACGTGCTCGTGCGCCAAGGCGCGGCATTGGCCGAGAAAAACTGCGGCGGCTGTCACGCGATGGGAGCCATGGGTGTCGGTCTGAACAAGGATGCCACGGTCTTCCAAGACATGTTTCGAAAACATCAATTTTACGCGCTGAGGCGACCGGTTACAAAAGCCGTGTTGGCAACACACGAGAAAATGCCGCAGTTTAAGGTGTCGCCGCAAGATGTTGACACAATTATTGCCTATATTAATAGCATCTCGACCGGGAGATAGCTCGGCATTGAGAATAGCAATAGGTTTCCGAGTAAGCTGCATGGCCGTCTGGCTGGCATTGTTCGGCTGGACGTCCTGCGCTTTTGCGCAGGGTACGAAAGAGCCCTCCAACCCAATCGTCGGTTATCCGACCAATCCGCAACGTCCGTTGGATAATCCGCCAACGCGCCCGCGATACATCTATCGATATATCTATCCACCCTATGGTGCGGTCGACGGCGTGGTGCGGCTTCGACGATTGCATCCCAGGCACCGCTACTGACATCGCGCCGATGAATTTAAGCGTTTCTCTTCAGGGGGGAGCCTTGGGGTGGTTCTCAGCCAACTGAGGCGGGCAATGCCGGCCGTTCGGCCCCCAGCTTGTGGTTTACGCCGCCACCTGCATAGACGAAAAACATGCCATTACGGGCAAGAGCCGATCATGAGGTGATGCGTTAACGATACCGGCTTGATCCTTCGTCATTGGCTAATTTTGTGTTAATTTTTCGCAAATAGCAACTCGAACCGACTGGCTCAGAGCGCCAAAGCATTTCATGGCTAGGAACATATCGCGCAAGGAACCTAACGCGGAGGCCGTAACGGCGTCTCCTGAAGTTGACTTTGCACTCGTTTTGTCCCGGATGATTGATTCGGTCAGCGCCGATCCAGAGCAATTGCGAACTGCTGTCTATGAGCTCGCCCGGCACAAGTTGCGTGAGCAGATCGCCGATGAAGTTCCTGACGAGATGATCCGTCTCGACAGAGCGTTGGAAGTTGCCATTCAGGGGGTAGAGACTCATTTTAACAGACTGGAGTTGCGGTCTTTGGAGGCGCCCGACGGGCCGGTGCCGCAGCTCAAAAAGCCATCACACGAACCCGATCGGGGACGCCAAACCGCTCGCAGGCGATGGGAATTTACGGCTCCTTGGCGCTATCTGACGGTGCTCGCAGTGGTCATGGCTGTTGGGTTTGCAATTCAGCAACGCGTCAATCCTCTGGCGATGCTGCGATCCAATGTCGGGCAGGGAGTTGTCGGATCAAAAACTGTGTCAAAGCCTGTTCAGGCGCCCTCTGAACAAGCCCCACTGGCGCAACCTGAGACCGCGCAGGCACGTGCAGGGAGCATTCTTCCGACAACATTTGGAGTGTATGCCGTCAGTGACGGCAAGCTCTATCCCTTGGAATTGCTGCCAGGTCGCGCGCCAAATCCCCGTGTGGCGATTTCGGCTGCGATCTCCACACCCTCCAAGACGATGCTTCCCGACCGCCATATCAAGTTTATTGTGTTTCGGCGCGAACTCGGCCACCAACGCAGTCGACCACGCGGAAGTGCGGGTAATCGCAAAAATCGCGCAGGCGATGAAGTTCGATCCAGCCGGCAAGCCGATCATCACAAAAGCCGAGGACAGTTGGGTGATCCGAAATATTTCCTATCCGTACCAAACAGCTCCGCTCAAGGGGCAACCCGACATGTACGAAGTGCTTGGCGAAGATGCGGATAAACCCCTGGAGCCCGGTCGTTACGCCCTTATTCTGAAGGGCGAAGCCTATGATTTCACTGTTGCCGGCGAAATCACGGATAGCAGGCATTGCCTTGAAAGTGTTGCCGCCGCGAATGGCTCGTTTTACTCCGAGTGTCAAAAGCGCTAGCGAATTAACAATCTTTGGTTCGACCGGCTTCACCATCGAAGCCCGGCCAGCTGCGAAGCCTGATTACTTATTCTCGTTCGGCAGTGGCTTCTCGTCCGGCAGTGACTTGTCGTCCTTTTTTACATCCCAGGGGCGAGCGGTGACCTTTTCGTTTTCGCGATCGTATTTGGCCCGATCGATCTTGATTTGCTCGCGATGGGAGCTTTCTTCTTTTTGGGGATCACATCCCTTGCAGCCAATTGGTTCAGCCGTGGCGTCGGTGGCAAGCACCCCAAGAATGGCGACGATGAACAGCTTTGAGAAGTTTTTCATTCTGCAGCATAACAGATGCGTGCGCTGCAAGGTTAGCTATATCCGGTCACGTTAATATTTGTGATCGGCGCGTGTTACGTCGCCATGGCGCCAGGACGGCCGTCTTCTACGGTAAACGTCTTCAAAGTCGACACGGTTGCGTCAGGCATGGTGACATCAGAGACGACGCGTGAGCCGGAATGTCGGTCATCGCGGCCCGAGTGATGATCGACGCAGGTGATCGCCCTGGAATTCGGTGATCTGATGATTGAAAAAATTCTCACAAGCGGCGAGTTGGCTTATCATTGCTGGCTATGGTGCATTCGTGACCATCGTTTGACGCCGGCGAAGTGCCAACGTGCTCGGTCAGCGGCACTTCAACATCGGATTTCGAGCATTGTGCTTCGCTTGTTGGCTTCGCGGGTCTGATGTTCGGGTCTCGCTTATGCCGGTACATTTGCGGGCGTTGTTGTTGAGCGCCATCGTTTTCACACTGGCGCTGGAATTGCAGCCAAATCCCTTGCCGGCTACCCGCCACGCCAGGTTGGAGGATTTTGTCGTCGATGCGGCGGGTGCTTGCCTCGGAATTGTGGTTGCCCACGTCTGCCGAAAATTGACGAAAAATCGGGCGGGAGCTGTTCCTTGATCCCGATCGCGACGCACGGGGCCTGTTACCACCCCGGCTATTTGATCCACTCGATTTTCTTTGAGCAGGCGACCCGGTAGTCCGGACCGGCTGCGGACATGCGTCTGGCGCAAAGCTTTACATCGAGAGTCTCACGAGAAAACACCCAAAAAGCATTCTTCCAGGTGTAGGTACCGTGGAGCCTGTTCAGTGTCTTGTCCGCCTTGGCGGTATCGTCGACCAGCGCGGCGTCGTAAGACCCCCGAGCGGTATATGGTTGCCCAATCCTCGTGCAAGTTATGCTGTCGGGCGCCGTCTCGGTGATCGATGGTGCGACAAATTGATCACCCTCAACACTGCCGCGGCAGAAAAAAAGCTCTGAAGTTTGCGCGTTCACCAGCAGCGCCTCGGCTGAGCACGAGGTGTTGTGAATATCCTTGATCGGGTTGAAGGTATAATCGCATTGCCCGACATGGGGCTTCAGCCGGATGTCTTCAGCTCCGAGTGCCTTATCGTTGCAAAGCGCAACGCACCCACAGATCATAACGATTGACCATAGGCCTCGCACGTCAAGATTGGCGTAGAGCTTGTCGCACAAGTTACTTCGCGCTCCGCAACGAATTGGCGAATTTGGGGTCGAACATTCGGACGCTCTCTTCGAGGAATGCTTTTCCGATCGAAGAGCCGCGAACGTAGTCATTCACCAGCGCCTGGCGTTGATCCGGAAATTGCGTGAGAATTGCGCGAACGTCGCCACGCGCGAGTTCCTTTAGATCGGGATCGTTCAGAGCGTGGCTCAATGTCACGGTATCCAGGCGGGTTGGAATAAGCTCGGCACGGTTTGGACCAGTCAGATAAGACATCTTCAGCGATTCAGCGATGAGAGAATCACCAAGATCGCTGTCGCGCCTGAAGCAACGCCAGGACGAGCCACATCCGCGAGTCATGCGGGCCAATTTTCAATGCGTTCTTGACGGCATTTTGTGCTGGCTCATCGCTTTGAGCTTGCCCTGTGTATTCGGATTTGAGCGTTTGGCCGGCCAGCGCCACGGCATAGTCGGCCTTCAGGTCCGACCGAAACGGCGCGATTGCGGAAGCCCGGCCTGCTGATGAAACCTGGTCCGAGGTGGGAGCCGCGCTGGTTCTTGAGGGTAGCGGCAAAGGAGCCGGCCGCAGAAATTCAGCCACCAGGTTTGAGATCGAAAGACCCCCGACAAACACAACGATGAACACGGCAAGAAGTCGAAATTTCCAAATCGGTTTCATCGCAATCCTTCGGTACCTACAGCTTAGCGCGAAATTGCCATCCCGCAGAGGTCTTGAAAGTCGCTGGGCATCTTTGGTCTGGTCAGATCGCCAGCATGCTACTTCCCTGAATCGTTAACAACGTTAAATTCCCCGTTGCGTAGGCCCCGGTGTCAATGTTGATCCGGTTCGGCCGGATGTCGGGTTCCCGGACCGGGGTGTGACCGTGAACGATGAATTTGCCAAAATTCTCCTCGCTATCGAGGAATTCGTTCCGGATCCACAATAAATCAGCCTCCTGCTGCTCTTTCAGAGGGATCCCGGGTCGCACGCCGGCATGGACGAAAAAGAAGTCACCGCAAAGGAATGAAGGTTTGAGGTTCTGCAGGAACCTTAAATGGTCGCCCGGCATGACCTCAATGAGTGCGCTTATCAAGTCAGTCTGCTCAGCCGCGTCCGGATTGAGCGAGGGCTGGATGCCGTAGGACATCAAGGTCTGCAGACCGCCGAATTGCCGCCAGTCCTCGAGTTTGGCGGGGTCGCGAAGCACCTCCAGGAAATACGCCTCATGGTTGCCCTTGAGGAACACCGTCTCGCGGTAAAGACTTCGCTCAAGGAGAAGATCGAGGGTGTGGGCGGAATCGGGTCCGCGGTCGATGTAGTCACCCAGAAAAACCTCAATCGGTCGGTCGACCGGATTCCGCGCGATGTCGGCGTCAATCACGGTGAACATTTCCTTCAGCAAATCGGAACGCCCGTGGATGTCGCCGAAGGCATAGATCCGAATTCCTTCGGGCAGCCGGGGCTGTTTCACAATCCTGCGTGATCGCAAAAAACCCAGCATAATAAGGAGAATTCCCGATTTAGAGCTTTGAACGAACGCCCCGATGCTCAAATCATGACAAGGAGGCTCAATCAAATAGTTAACAGATCCTCGATACGGCCGCTCAGATTTAAATCAGATATATCCAGCGCAATCGAGCGAGATCTCAAATCTTGTTCTCTAGGTTCCCATGCAACGAACGAACGGGGAGCCGAGAAAATGCGTACCATCTCCAAATGGCTTGTTGCAATCACCGCGACCATGGTCGTGGTCGGACACCAGAGCGCCGACGCCGGCTTTGTTGGGATGCCGCGCGCGCTTGGTTTGATGGTGAAGCCGATTTCGTTCAGCAATTTCACACTGCCGCCGATGGCGTATACCCAGTTTTGCTTGCGCTATGCAGACCAGTGCAAACCCCAGCGGATAGTGTTTCGAGGCGGCCCGGTTCGTCTCACCGCGGAGCGCTGGGAAGATCTAAAATCCGTCAACAAAACCGTGAATGCGGCCATTATACCGGAGCGCAATACGGAGGGTTTGGCCGGCGAAAAGTGGCTGATTGGTCCCGCCAGCGGCGACTGCAACGATTATGCGGTGACCAAGCGTTCCGAATTGCTGGAGCGCGGTTGGCCCACTCGCGCACTTCTTCTCAGCGAAGTCGTCACCTCCTGGGGTGAACACCACCTGGTACTGGTTGTGCGAACCTCGGTGGGCGATCTCGTGCTCGACAACATGACGCCCCAAATTCGGCCGTGGGCGCGGGCGCCGTACCGTGGGTCCGAATTCAGACACCCAAAAATCCGAACTATTGGGCTTCGCTCGGCGGTCGCAACGTCTGACGGCTGGTGCTGGCCTTGGCGTGAGACCGGAATCTTCTAAGGCTACGGACCATCCCGGCTGACTAACGCTTTGCGCCAACCCGAGTCCAATCACGGCGTCGCCGACCACGGCGACGCAAGAATGTAGCAGGCTTGTATCGCAAAAGGCCTGACCGAGAATGATGATGGCGCAGGCCGCAGCTGCGGCCGGATAAAAAGAATCCCGTCCGCGAACGAGCGCGCCACGATAAAGCATGACGATAAGCCCGATTGTTGCTGCGATCGTGAAGAGGGTCATTGGCCAACCCAGCTCGATTGCGAATGCCGAGGCAGTTGATGGGGCTTTCGTGACGGAGCTGCCGAGCTCCTGGTAGATGGGCAAGAGCGCCGCATAAGTTGCCGCGCCGGTTCCCAGCCAACCCGTGTCCGACAATATTCGCCGCGCTACCGAAATTGCGTCGGGGGATGCCGCGGTTGCGAATTGCAGGAATGGCGAGAGCGCGCGGGCGGAATCATAACGCCAAAGAATGATCATCGCGGCCGCGGTGATCATGGTTGCGATGAAGATACCCGAGCCCAACTTGCGAGGCCAACCCGGCGAATAGCCTGTACCGAAGCAAAAGTGACGGCTCCAAACGCAACGGTCAGGCCAACGTTCAATGTTGCACTGGCGGCCAAGCCGGCGATACAAACCAGCAATCCGGCACCACATGCAGCTAAAGCCATTTGGGTATTTTGCGCTGGTCGCGTTGGTTCTGCCTGCCTGCTCTCATATCGTTCAACAGCGCGCACGCCGGTCGTCAGCGATAATATGATTCCCAACGAGCTGATGGCGCCGAGTATTTCGTTTATCTCACTCGCAGACAGGCCTGCGATCAGTCCCCACTTGCTGATCAGCAACGCAATCGTCGTTAACGTGGTGATCGCCGTGAGGGCAAACAGAGTGAGTTCTGCCCGCCGGCGATCTCTGGCCGCAAACACACTGACGACGATCAACGAGATATTGGCCAGATAAAAGGCCAATGCCTCGATAGTCGTGCCGATATCGACACTAATATGACCCCACGAATATTGATTGAGCGCTTCGTTGGCGTTGATCCAGATTGAGTGTGACATCCCGGAAAAGGGTATCGGCAGAATCTGGATAACCATCCAGATCGCCGGAACGGCCGCGGCAAGCTTGAGGCGTCGCGTGACCTGAGCGGCAAAATTGACGTCCGCTGCCCGAGCGGAGATTCCGACGAAGGCAAGTGCGGCGGCCGCTAAAGCTGCGATGAGGGATTGTGCCACAAGCCCATCGAGAATCGCCAAGCCGGGTACGATGGCAATTGAGATAAGCAGCAGGCTGAAGGCGATCGACAAGCGGTTGCCCAATTCTTCAAACAATAGTTTTGAAGATACATGATAAGGTGCGCCTTGCAACGTGCGAGATCACTCGGCTGCCAAGGGATCTTGTCAGCGACTTTTAGCTGAAACGCCTTCAGGTCGAATGTGCGCGGGCGAGCCTAAGGCGCGACTGAGGGCTCACCGGTCTCAAATCATGTGCAAATGGCGTGATCCCGCGATGGATCAGCTTCGGACGGTGGTCGAACGTAGCGAGCGGTGGAACGCGACCCGGGATGCCGCCATGCAAAAGCGTGTGAAAAGTCCGCCGAGATACCCGATCTGCAGCGAAATCACGCATACGATTGTCGCCACGATCGCCGATGACATGGCCGAGCCTTTGAACGCGGCAACGGTAGCCACGATCACAAAACCAAGCATCGCGGCTGGAAACAGCACCTGGACCCTAAAGCGAGTGCCCAGCACCGCGCCGATGAGCGAACTGCAAAGCGCGATCATGACCATGCGGGAAGGCTCCTTCCCGGGGATCATCGGCATGGGGGACTAACAATCGGTTAAGATGGTCCGGCCCTGGTGGCCTGACGCCGGTGGACGACCGTCTCGCCGCTCAGGTCATCCCGACGGGCAGCTTGCCGAGAGCTTTGCCATTGCAGGGGCAAGACCATCTAGCGGGATCACGCCGTGAATTTCGGCTTCAGGATCCTTGATGGTAACGGCAAGTTCTTTCAGTCCTTGCCAGGGGCCGGTTGTAAATGCCGTGGCTTCAATCGGGAGAATGAGCGCAGTTCCGGTGGATGAAGCTTCCGCGCGGAGGACGGATTGCATCGTTCCCGACGCAACAATCAGATCTCTCTTGGTGCGCGGCGGAAATGGTCGCACCAGGGCCAGCAGCACCTCAAGGCCCGTCTTTTCTTCGCACCGGATCATGAGCCCAGCCAGATCCGGGTCGGATTGTGTGGTGTCGGCCGTCCTCATGATTGCGACGGCATCCGGGCCTCCCTGGGGATTGGGCGTTCTGACGAGCGGCCACGAATCATGCAGCAGCGGAAGCCGCAGGATCCGAGGCAACGTTCGGAAGCAAATCCTTCAAGCAATTCAGGCGAGCCTGATCGTTTGCGATCACTTTGCATTTCTCGAAATCCTTGAGAAACGTCGCGCTCTTGAGCGGAAACAGATGTCGTTCCAACGAGATGCATAAGTGCCATGCTCAAGATCAGCGAGATTGGTTCAGTTTGAGCTAAGGTCGTCATCCGCCATCCCAGCGCTGCTTTTTTGCCCCTCCCGATCATACTAGTGCACAGCCTGTTCTTGCGGGAGCCGGTTGCGGTATTTCTGTAACAATGTGCATGCAGCTAATCATCTTGTAAAAACAGAAGGTTACGCCTGGCTTAATCCACAGATCCGAGTCATCTATTGTTGTATTTTTGACGCATGCTCGCAAAAACCACCTATTCGCCGGAATGTTTCCTTGTTCGGGAATTCGCATTCAAATAACGATTAAGCGTTGGGTGGGGTGGATTTTCATGGTTCGACGGCAAATGCTCAGGGCGGTTCTTGTGGCGACGGGGGTTGCTCTCCTTGGCGGCTGCGCGCTGGTGCCGGCCTCCGGCCCGGCAGATTACAATATCAATGCAGAGTTGTCGCCCACGGTGCCCTATGCGCTGGTTAAGCTGACGCCCGAGACGGTATCTACCATCAGCCACTATGAGCCGCGGGGGCTCGCGGGCGTATTCCCTGACAAGCAGCTGCCACCGACCAAAATAAGATTTGGCATCGGCGACGTCGTTAGCGTGACGATATTTGAAGCGGCTGCCGGCGGATTGTTCATTCCGACCGAGGCCGGTGTCCGACCGGGCAACTTCGTCACGATTCCCGACCAGACGGTCGACAACGATGGCAATATAAGCGTTCCCTATGCGGGTCTGGTAAAGGCCGCGGGTCGGTTTAACGGCGAAATCCAGCAGGATATCGTCAATCGCATCAAGAATCGCGCGATCGAGCCGCAGGTTGTCGTTGCGCTTGCGCAGCAGCGGACGTCACTGGTCAGCGTATTCGGCGAAGTCAATACGCCGATACGTTTCCCCGCGGCGGCGGCGGGCGCGCAGGATCGCATTACGGATGCGATCACACGCGCCGGCGGTATCAAAGGGCAGGGCTATGAAACCTGGGTGATGCTGCAGCGCGGTGCAGTTCGCGCGACTGTGCCGTTTGCCAATCTCGTCTACGAGCCATCGAACAATATCTACGTGCAGCCCGGCGACCGTATCTATGTCTACCGCGAGCAGCAGAAATTCCTGGCGTTTGGTGCGGCTGGTCAGCAGGGTGAATTCAACTTTGACGCCTGGCGGATCAATCTTGCCGAGGCTGTCGGAAAGGCCGGCGGTCTTGTGGATGTGCAGGCTGATCCCGCCTCGGTGTACCTTTATCGCGCCGAGCCCCGCGAAGTCGCCGAGTTGCTGGGTGTGGACGTAAGCAAGTTCACCGGTGAACTCATTCCTGTGATTTTCAGCATCAACTTCCGGGATCCAGGCGGCTACTTCCTGGCAACCAACTTCCAGATGCGAAACCAGGACGTTGCTGTTCATCGCGAATTCGCCCTCTGTCGATGTCACGAAGTTCCTGATCTACGCTCAATGCGTGGATGGCGACGGTCAACAATGGCTTCATTGCTTGGAAACACGCGATTAATCTTGCGCAATTCGATCAGAGCGCTGAAGGGGACCTGATTTTTGGCTCGGGCAGCTCTGGGCGCCGCCTTGAAGTTGCCGAGCCGGCCGGTGGTCTAAGCTTGCCAAGTCATTCGACGACTGAGGCCGCGAATTCCCGCCAAAAAGGTTCGCGTTCCAACAGAATCTCTGCGGGCATCCTTTACGTTGCGCTGGCCGGACCGCCGCTGTTGTTTGGCTCGCGAGAGCCGACAACGATCGCGGTGTGGTGCGCGTTGTTGGGCGTAGGCCTGGTTCTGGCGTCGCCGAAGCGGCTGCAGAAGGGACACTTGTTCCTTTTGGGGGGCCTCGCCTTTGTTGCGTTGTGTTTTGGCTTCGTCCTTCACGAACAACTTTCAGACCATCCCTGGATTGCTGCGTTCAATCCTGTGTGGGCCAAAGCGTCGGAAGCTTTAGGGCAGCAGCTTGTTCCGTCGGTATCGATCGTAAGGGGAGCAGCCGTTCTTCGCGATTGGATCGCCGCTGGCAAACATGCTTGCGCTCATTCTTGGTTTGATCGTCGGAGTTGATTCGGATCGAGCCCGCCGAGGCATTCGCGTGATGGCGTGGGCAGGGGTTGGCTACGCCGTTTACGGCATCCTTGCGCTCCTGCTTGACCCAACCGAGATCTTGTGGCGCGAGAAGACGGCGTACGTTGGAAATTTGACCTCGACGTTCATCAACCGGAATACCGCCGCCGCCTATTTCGGCTCTTGCTCGGCGGTCTGGTTCGTTTTGCTGATGGCCGCGATCAGAGGAAGCCTCCCGCGGGGCGCCATCGAATGGAAGAAAGTGCCGCACTATCTTTTGGTCGAAACCCGCAAAGACGTGCTCATTCGATTTGTGATGCTGTTCGTCTGCCTGTCGGCCATGTTCATGACCAGCTCGCGTGGCGGGGTTCTCGTATCCCTGATGGTCTTGATCCTGACTTTCATGATTTACTTCGGGCGTGACCTGTCGCGTAAGGGGCTTTTGCTCGCTCTTCTTGGGTGCGTCGCGACGGGCTTGCTTCTGCTGCAAGTCCTGGGGAGCAACATTGGCGGCCGTATAGATATGCTGGGCCTTAGCGATGCCGGCCGGCTATCCGCCTATCGCTCAACGCTGAAAATCATCGCTGACAATCCATGGTTTGGAACTGGATTGGGGACGTTTGCCTTCGGCTTTCCCGCCTATCGCAGCGACGATATCTCCATGCAGGGCGTATGGGACATTGCTCACAACACACATCTGGAATTCGCATCCGAGATGGGGATCCCACTCACGCTTGTTGTTGCCGTGGCGTGGATTGTGGCTCTTATCATCTTGTCTTTTGGATTGCGCGGGCGGCGACGAAACATGATTGCGCCGCTGTCGTCTCTCGCCGTTTCGCTCATCGCGCTCTTGCACTCTTCGATCGACTTCTCTTTGCAGATCGCAGGCTATTCAATTGTTGTCTTCGCGCTCCTCGGTCTGGGGCTTTCGCAGGCAATGAGAGCGTTTTCCAGCGAAGTGGATACCGGTTCGCCTGAAGACCGCACGTCAAAACATAGAGCCTCGCTTCTGATCCAAACAGAACCGGATAGGCTGTAGTGGCTTTTACGACGCTGATCTTGCCCGGAAACGAGGCTGCGTCCTATAACGCTAACGTGTTGCACGCGAAAGCTGACAACCAACGATGTTAATCTTAATTCACTTTTAGTGGTCTCGGCGCGCCCGGGCTTCGAATTTCATCCCCAGCATTCCTGATATTTGTCATAATTATCAATATCTTACCGAGAGTCCGGCCCTTGCGGTGTTTCGGCCTTTGGTATTGCCGACGGTTCAATAGAAGTTTATCATAGATCAAATAGCATTTCGCCCAATCCGTTATGATTATTTAAATTAGCGTAAGGAGACTGAAAATGATGGTCCGATTCGTCGTTCGGTGCCTTATCGGCGGCTTTCTTTTGCTGTCGCCCCAATTCGCGAATGCACAAGGGACGGCTTGCCACCCTCCACGGTAGCCGGCTTCCAAGCCAATCCCGGTCAATTGCTCAGTCAATTTCCCGACGGCGGTCCCGGATTGGTAAAGCAGGTCGTCGACCTGGTTGGCTCGGACAAGACCACTCTCGCTGCGATCATCGCACTTGCCAAACCGGCTAACCAAGACCAGCGGAAGGCAATCGCCGAGGCCCTCGCCCAGGTTGCAAAAGCCTATGCAGCGAATGACCCGGCCTTTGCGAACCAGATCCAGCAGTCGGTCGCGAGTGCCGGACTTCCGGAATTTGCGAAAGCTTACGCGGATGCTGCTGGTGATACCGGGACGGCGTCGACCGGTGGTGGCGGTGGTGGCGGTGGCGGCGGCGGTCCAATAGCTGGTCCACCGACCGGAGGAGCAAACACTGGCTCCTTTGGCCCCGGAAATAGCTTCGCCGCGAATGGGTCGACATTCCTGACTGGCGGAATCGCTAGGTGGGGGCGGCTTTTCTCAGGTGAGTCCGCGCTAAGACGTCTTCAGCAAAGATGCCATCAGGTGAAATTGAGGAATTGCAACGCTTCTCATATGTGTGGGTCAAGCTGAGAGCGATTTTAGCCGAATGCTGACGGCTTGCTAGCAGTGGTTCCCGAAGATCAAAGGTGCTTGCATGGACGTGCCTTTGAACTTCAATAAGCAAATTAGTGATCGATTTGAACGTGAAAGGTCCGAGATCCCGGAAGACTCGATTGGCACTTTCGGAGCTTGTCGAGCAGCTCACGGGATTTGTTCGGCGTCAGTTTCCGATATTTGTCTTTGTTGTCGCCTGTGCCATTGCCCTTGGCTTAGTTTATCTCTTTACGACTCCTGCGAGCTATACTTCGCACGCAATGTTGCTGATCGACTCCAGCAAACTGCGGATACTGCAGCAGCAACAGGCGCCGATTGGCGATATTCCCATCGATACCGCGCAGGTGGAAACCCAGGTCGAAATCCTGAAGTCCGAGAATATCGGCTTATCCGTCATCAAGGACTTGAAGTTGACCGACGATCCGGAATTTGCGGGATCGGGAGGCGGGCTTGTTGGCAAAATACTGGGTCTTCTTGCGTCACCCAAGGTGCAATCAGAGACAGGGCTGACTCGCCAGGTCTTGGCTACGTTCCTTGCCAAGCGTACCATCACGCGAGTTGGTCGAACCTATGTCCTCGATATTGGCTACACGTCATTGAATCGCAGCCCGTTCCGCTACAATCGCCAACGCCATAGCGGACGCCTATATCGTTGATCAGCTTGAGTCCAAGTATCAGGCAACGCGGCGAGCGAGTGGCTGGCTGCAGGATCGCATCAAGGAGCTTCGTCAGCAGGCCTCCGACGCGGACCGCGCCGTGCTGGATTACAAAGAAAAGAATAAAATTGTGGCTGTCGGTGGGACTTCATCGAGCGGCGGTCCTCGATTGTTGGGAGAACAGCAGCTCGAAGAATTGAACACCCAGCTTGGTTCTGCCCGTGCCGCTGCGGAAGAGGCAAAAGCCCGTCTGGAGCGAATTACCGAGGTGATGAAGAAAGACGTTCCCGATGCAACGGTGGCGGACTCGCTCAAAAATGAAGTCATCAATCGGTTGCGCAATCAATATCTGGATATGGCTGCGAAAGAGGCCATCTGGTCCGCGAGGTATGGCTCAAACCATCTGGCGGCGGTCAATCTGCGTACCCAGATGACCGAATTGCGTCGGTCTATCATCGATGAACTCGGCCGCATCGCACAAAGCTACAAGAGTGACTATGAAATCGCCAAGACACGCGTCGAGGGCCTCGAACGAAACCTCCAGAAGTCTGGTCGCCAACTCGCAAGTCATCAATCGCGACCGGCTGGGGCTGCGTGACCTCGAAAGTACTGCCAAGGTTTATCACACGCTCTACGACAGTTTCCTGCAGCGATACATGGAGGCGATTCAGCAGCAGTCGTTTCCAATTACGGAGGCGCGCGTTATTAGTCCGGCCGCTGCGCCTGAGCACAAGAGCGGTCCTCTGACGTTCATTGTGCTCGGAATTGCAGGCGCCATTGGACTCGTTCTGAGTTTCGGCGCGGCCCTCCTGCGCGAGGCCGTTGACCGGGTGTTTCGGACGGCGCGCCAGGTCGAAACCAATCTCCACGCCCGTTGTCTTGCAGTGTTGCCGCTGCTCGTTGCTTCGAAATCATCGAAGAGGAAACATTCAATCGCGGCCCGCCCTGTCAGCCACAGAGGATCGGCAGGCGGAATAGCGCCTGTCGTCAGCCCTTCGGTTGTGGGGTCGGTGCCGGTCGGCGGAAGGCCGGAGCCACAGATTCAAGACATCGGCCTGGCGAAAGTGTCTCAGCTGACACAATCGGAGCTGAGCCGGAATTCATCGAAGAAAGACGGCATTTACCCCTCGGAAAAGCAGCGGCGAAGCGACCGATTGCTCCGAGCCGGCCGTTTATGCGGCAAGTCATCGACGAACCACTTTCCGCGTTTGCGGAGGCTTTTCGTTCGATCAAGGTCGCTGCAGATATCAGTGGATCCCGCGTGATTGGAATAACATCCACCGTCCCGGGGGAAGGTAAGTCAACGGTCTCGTCAAATCTGGCCGAGCTGATGGCGCATGCCGGGAAGCGGGTTATCGTGTTGGACGGAGATCTGAGAAATCCGTCCCTCTCGCGGGCGTTGGCGCCAAATTCAAAGGCGGGTCTTCTGGAGGTTCTCAACGGGCAGATGGCGTTGGATGACGCTGTCTACGTCGATGAGGATACCGGCTTGCGCTTTCTTCCGGCGGTGGTGAACTCGCGTCTCGCCTATACAAATGAGATTTTGGCATCGGATACTTTCAAGAACTTCGTCGACGGCCTGCGTAAGGACCATGACTACATTATTATCGATTTTTCTCCTATCGCCCCGGTCGTCGATGTTCGCGCCGCGACGCAGATCGTCGATTCCTATATCTACGTGATCGAGTGGGGACGGACACAGGTGAACCTTGTGCAGCATCAGCTGTCGGGTTTCCCCGAACTCCAGGATCGCTTGCTGGGAGTTGTATTGAACAAGGCGGACGTTCGCGTGCTGCAACGCTATGAGACGTATTATGGGAGGTATTATTACAAGAACTACTACGGTGGCCAGAATCCTTATTTGGCGGAGACAAGTAGGTGATATGGCGCACGCTGTGTGGCGAAGCTTCATTGCCATATTCGGAATCTGCGCAATCGCATGGGCCATCGACGCAATTCTGGTTTATCGCACAGATGCTCCGCTCGCGGATACCGCGCAACGCATATTGTCGGGCGACAAATTCAACGCCGCGCAGTTGAGTGCGATGAAACGTCAGCTGGATGCGGCGCCGGCCAGACCGCTTCAGGCGTCAGCCTTAAGCAGCGCTGCGGTCATTCGCTTGCTGTTGCTGGAAGATGAGCTGAAGGCGGGTAATCGCCAGCCGTCTGCCTCGGATCTCGTTGAACTCCAGATGGTCGTGAGCGCTGCGCTCGCTCAATCTCCGACGAACTCCTTTATGTGGCTGACGGACCTCTGGCTCAAGCGTCTACGCGGTGAATCCGCGGATGGCGATTTGAATTTGCTGCGTATGTCCTATTGGTCCGGACCGAATGAAGCCTGGATAGCAGTCAGGAGAAATCCTCTAGCGCTGGGCATTTTCCCGTCATTGCCCAGTGACCTTGCCGAGCAGGCGCTGTCGGAATTTGTCGGGCTGGTGCGTTCAGGCCTTTATGCGGATGCGGCGAATATCCTGGCCGGGCCTGGATGGGCCATCCACGAGCAACTACTCAGCCGGCTCGTTCAGGTCGAAGAAGCCGATCGTCGCGGGTTTGCGTGGGTACTGGAATCCAAAGATCTCGACCGTTTCGCCGTCCCCGGTGTGGCTAAGCGACCTTCTCGTCCGTTCTGACCATCGGCGGCCTCAAAGGAAACAGCCAGCGAGCGATCTAGTCGCGGACGGATGCAAGTGGTCTATTCCCCAAGATATACAGGCGTTACTCGGTCGCAGGCTGGTCAAAGGAATTTGAAGCGATTGCTAGTTTAGGCGCTCGTGACGGACCTGCCAGGTGCCACCAAAAATCAAACAAGTCTCCGTTTATGATCATGAAAAGTCAATTCCATTCGCGGCATCTCCAAATTTGGAGATTTTTTACGTGGATGGTGTACTCGAAGCAGGCATCATTGGCGATTGTCGACCAAGCCGTGATCAGCATCGGCAGCTTCCTTCTAAGCGTGGTCATTGCGCGAACGGCCGGTATCGAGCTCTTGGGAAGTGTTGGATTTGTACTGGTCCTCTCTGTATTTGGCGGAATGGCTCTGACATCTCTGGTTTCTGCACCCGCCATGGTGCTCTTTGGATCCATGAAGAAGGACGAAGGACAGTACAGAGGATTTCTCTTCCTGGCGTCGGTCCTTATCGGGTTTCTATTGGCGATCGCACTATCCTTTATCTATGTGATCTATCGTCAGCGCACCGGTGCAGTGGTTTCCAAAGGTGAGACCTGCATGGTGGCCTTTTTGTTCGTAATAATTCCTGTTCAGGATACGCTCAGACGCGCTGCGTTTGCACGTGCACGCCCGTGGGCTGGGCTGAGGCTCAGTGTATTGCGCAGCATTCCACCTCCGATCGCGCTGCTGTGCGCATTTCCGACAGCTCATCCAATGAGTTTGTTCGATGTCGTGCTCGTCCTCGTTGTGGCCAATTTCGGTTCTGTCATGATGGAGCTGGTGGTCGAGCGGCTGCAATTCCCCGGCCGCCAGTTCGCGATGAATATGTGGCGTCGTCACTGGTATATGTCTCGCTGGCTCTTGCTTTCGTCTTTCCTCAATTCCGCGTACGAGCAGATATTCACGGTCGCTAGCGGCATTGCTTTTGGTGATCGCGCCGTGGCCGCAATTCGGATAAGTCAACAGGTTTTTGGTATTGTCGTTGCGGGCATGCAGACGTTTGAAAATACGCTTCCGCAGCAGCTTGCTCAGGCAGCGGTCGAGGAAAAGAAATCCTATGCGTTGCTCGTGAGGCTGCTCGCGGCAGTTGTTTTCTTTGGTGTGGGGCTATGTGGCGGGCTGTTATGGTGGTTTGGAAATGACTTAATCTGGTTCGTCTTCAATATTGATTATCAGGATAATGCCAATCTGCTATTATTCTGGGCACTTGCGATTGCCAGTAGTGGGGCAAGATCAATCTATGCGATGGCATTTAGGGCGATTGAAGATACCAAGCCAATTTTCATCGCCGATGGTTTTTCCTTTCTAGCCGGGGCATCGCTCGTAATTCCGGTGCTGTATTGGTTTGGTGTTATCGGTTCAGGAATTGGTATGCTTACCACAAATCTGGTCGGCCTTATCATTATGGTGTTGTCTATGCAGCAGGGTGCCCAAAGGTCACATGAAAAAACTTGAAATAGCTGCACGTCTCCGAGCGCAGGAAACGATCCGAATCTTTCCCGTTGCTTACCATCCACGCGCGTGTATTCCGGGCGATATGGGGTGAGATGGTGGTATTCAATTCGATAACAGCAGCACCGGTTCGCGGGTTATTACCGATCCGCGGTACGAAGCGACAAAAGCCCTCGCTAGCGTTGCCTTTGTATTTTATTGTTTTTTCGGGCTCGATTTATCTGTTGTTTGGCACCTTCTATGACGGATCACTGTCCGAGAAATCCGGTGAGTCCCCTCTCTACCTGAGTCTGCTTTTTTTAACCTATTCCGTGATGCTTTATCAGCTCGCGTTTGTCCGGGTTGTAGCGCTTAGAACCGTTCTTAAGTCGGTTGCGCTGCTGATGTTCGTATCCAGCGGCATTGTATCCCTTATTACGGCTGGGGCTGCTGGCGTTTCGGTGATGCGATTTGTTCTCTATATCGTCACGATCAGCGCAGGTTTGCTGATTTCATCGCGGTATAGTCTTGACGAGTTTTGTGAGTCGTTTTTTTACACGTCGTTTGCAATAACGATAGCGCACTTTTTAGCGTACCCATTGTTGGCGGGACGAATAGTTTACGATCCTCTCGCTCGAGAGACCTTGCTTGGGCTCACCTCCTATGCGGGCCTGTTTCCACACAAGAGTGTCGCAGCTACGTTCTTTTCGCTTTCGCTGATAATTTCGCTGGCCCGGTATTTCGGTTCTCGCGCTGCGACGACGAGGCGTTCATCGATAATTTTGGCATGGCGGGTCAGTCGTCGCGCTTCTGATTTCCGGCGCTGTAGGACGCTTGCTGGCTCTGCTGATCAGCGCGCTAGTGGGCCTGCTACTTCGCGCATTTTTTCGGAAGGATATTGCAAGCCTGATTCTCATCGCAAGTGGGCTCATCTTGGCTACTACCGTCTATCTCTCGATCGGAGATGGTAGCTGGATCTATTTTTTCGGTCGAAGTTGGGACCTCACTGGACGGCAAGAGCTTTTTGAACTTTGGCCGAGGTTCTTCCTGGAAAAACCAGTGTTTGGTTACGGATTTGACGGGTTTTTCACGGACGTGGCTGGTGCGGCAGGGAGCTATCTGTCCGACCTCACTGAAGGGCGAGGATTTTCGACTTTCGAGAGTGTCTACCTGGACCTACTGATCGAATTTGGATTAGTGGGCGGCTTCTTTTACGGTTGCATATTGTTAAGCGCGCTTTGGAAATCCATAAAGTGTTACAATACGGGTACCTCGAAATATAAGTTCGTGCCTTTGCTGTTAATGGTGTGGGCCATAACGGGATCTGCTTTGGACAGCGGAGTACTCCACCAAAACTCGATCGACTGTGTTCTTGTGTTCTGGATATATTTTGGTGTTGATCACGTTTATAAGGCTCAACAGCGACGCTCGATCGGGAGAAATCGAGACTTCAGACGCCTCGGAAGTAGTTCGAGAGCTCTGATCAGTGAAACTCGGCGCCAGAGGTTGTCGGCAGGACTAGATTAAACAAGTTGCTCGGCCGGTCGTCGAAAACGTCAGTGATTTCAATAGCCTGCTACTATTCAAGAACTGCTGTGCATGGGGTGGGCAGGGCAGGGACCGGGCAGTCTCCGACGATTTTCGAGAATATTTGAGAGAGCGTCCTGCTTTGGAAGCAAAAGTTGACAGTATAAACTTACTAACTGAATTACGCGGTTCTGAAACTAGCTCATTGTTCGAATACAACACGTCCCCGCCGCCGCGCTGTTGATAGCTGCACCATGCGCATCGCTGTCTTGCCCGACCAAGAATCATGTCCAACATCAAACGAAACATAAAAAAAATAATCAGACCGTTTGGACTAATGTTGCTGAACATCGGCGTCGACCCACGTCCTCTTGTGTCACTACGCAATTATCCAAAATATCGTTCTCAATATAAGCTGTTCAAGAAGCTCGGCGGAGTGATTTCACATCGCTACGCTATTCTTTCAGACTACGGTGATCAAGCTGGCTCGGCGAGCGATCATTACTTTCATCAGGACCTACTTGTAGCGTCTCTTATTTACGACAAAAATCCAGCAAGACACATCGATGTCGGCTCACGTATTGACGGATTCGTTGCGCACGTCGCATCGTTCAGAAAAGTAGAAGTGATGGATATCCGCGATTTGAGCGACGTTGGACATCAAAATATTTCATTCGTGAAGGCAGATTTGACGAACCAGGATAACGCGCAGAACAACATAACAAACTCAATCTCTTGCCTGCACGCTATCGAACATTTCGGGCTCGGCAGATATGGTGATCCGCTTGATCCCAGGGGACACCTAAAGGGGTTCAAAAATATTTTGCGAATGCTTAAACCAGGCGGAACGCTTTATATAAGCTTCCCTATCGGAAAATCCAACGAAGTCCACTTTAATGCGCATCGGGTTTTTCATCCGAAGGATATTTTTAACTGGGCTGAAGACAAAGACAGTTTGAGACTTGAACGTTTTGATTACGTAGATGATGCTGGTCGCCTGCATCAAAAAGTTGACGTTGAGAACGCTGAGCTTGATGTTTCATTTGGATGCGGCATTTTCACGTTTGAAAAGCTACGGTAGCAGCTCGTTACCCAAATGCCTTTCCCGCATTGGCAGAGGGTGCAGACGACGACAGCCGAAGCGGTGGCGTGCTCGAGAGTTTTGGTCAGAGAAACTCGGCACCAGAGGTTGCGTGAATGGCTGCTCCAAGCAAATTGCTCGCCGGCTCGTCAGCTGTAAATCCTTCCGCAACTGTAACGTTTGCCGCAGATAGAACCTCCCAGTACTGCAGATCGTCTAACACGCGATTCGAAGCCTCAATCCATCTGCTCTCCTCAAGCGGGAGACAGATGACGCCTTCGCTGAGTTTTGATAATTCCAAGCCTGAGGCCGATTTGTCTGAAGCAATGACCGGCGTTCCTGCAGACATTGCCTCGTTAACCACAAGACCCCAGGGATCGCCGCGAGAAGGAAACAGAAATAGGCGGCCAGAGTTGTAGAACTCAGCGAGATCTGCGAGCTTGCAAGTAGCCGTCGAATTGAAAATCAATCCCAAGGCTCGTCAATTTGTCCTCGAGCCAGTTCCGAAGGTGTCCATTCCCGGCAATGCGTACACGTAGCGTCCCTCGCAGTAATTTCAGATTTTCGGCGATGTTCGAAAAAAAATAGACGCCCTTGCGCTCGTCATCAATATTTCCACACCACAAGAGGTCGAATGCACGCTCGTCCCTAGTCGCGTATTTGTTGGGGCGAGGTACAGCCGAGACCAGAGGCAGCTTAACCAGACGAGATTTGGAAATCCCATAGCTCTCCAAAAGCTTTAGGCTAAGATCGCTGGCGCCAAGCCCAACTGCTGCGCGAGGAACTAACAAGCGACGAAAAAGACGATGTATTGTGGACCATTCGCCGGGATCGGTAAGTTTCCATCCATCGGTGGCGACACAATAGGGGCGGCCATGGAACGTGGCCCAGGCTGCCGCGATGACCATGGTTGGAGAAAACGCATTGATGAAAACGACATCGGGATTGAAAGTGTTCAGAGCTGACCAAATGCCAGGGTTGAAATAGATATGACGCGTATAACTAAGATGAAGTCGCAAGCCTTTGAGGGTGACCACGGAATAGTTCAGCGGAAGCTGAACATCCCATTCACGCCCCGGCTCGGTGGCGGCGCAGCATAACACCTGCAGTTCGTCGCGAGGAGATTTGCATACGGCCTCAAAGACCTTGTGCATGTATGGAGCAATAATATTGGTGATGTAAGCAATTCTCATTTTTCTGATCTAGACCATCAATTAAATTGAGCGGTGAGGATCTGAGCTCTGTCGCCTGCTGCGTTGAAACTCCATCTCCTGGAGTTGACTTGGCCGCGCGGTCGATGGCGTAGGAGTATATCTCGATTAGACGCCTAAGGTTGTGTTGACTGGTATATTTTTCCTCGAAGACTAGACGAGCTCCATGGCCGAGCGATCTTGCGAGGCGAGGATCGTCGAGCATAAGTTGTATCGCTTCCCTCCACGATTGATGATTATCGGATTCTCTGGTTATGCCGGAAATGCCGTCTTCTACGATTTCTGCTAAAGATCCTATCCGGGAGGCGATGATAGGTGTTCCAGTAGAAAATGCTTCCGGAACTATCATTGGGAATCCTTCAAACCAGCGCGAAGGTACCGCTAGGACTGTAGCGCTCTTGATACGTTCAAGCACATCGTGGTGATCGAGCCAGCCGCGAAAGACGACGTTGCGCGAAGCGCTGGCGCGGAGGCGTTCTCTTTCAGGACCATCACCAATGATTTCGAAGGTGGCGTCAATTGATTTTGCCAGTTGAATTAGAAAATCCGCTCCCTTCTCGACGCTCAGTCTTCCGACAAAGAGCACGCGCCGCTCCCGTGTTTGTGGTCCGACGCCAGCATCGGGAGCCGAATTTGGTTTTGTGAGAATTTGATATGGAGAATACCCATCATTAATCATTTGTTCGCGAGCGAAGCTTGTCAGGGCGACTAACGTTAGGTGATGGGGGTAGGAATCACACAATTGCCGAAAGCGGCGGCCGACACGAGCGACGGCGAACGTGGCCAATGACGAGTGTCGGTAACATCTATGAATCAGCGCTGGAATTCGCATCGGTCTGTTCAGACACATTTGGCAGATCGAATTGCGTCGCAAAAACATACCATTCGCGCACACATGTCGGAAGTTGTGTAAAGTCTGCAAGGTAGGGATTTTTCGCTCAAGGACATAAGACACAGCGCCAGGGCTTAGTCTGGGGAAAAAATTGTGAAAGTGAACGACGTCGGGCTTGAACGAGGATACTTGATCGGCAAACTCTTCGACGACCCGACGGTTGTCCAGAATATTCAAGAAAGCATCTGCTTTAGAAATCAATCCTTCAATGCTATCATTAGATACGACAAACTTATTAATTTCATGCCCGGATTCTGACAGCAGCTTTCCTTCTTGTTCAAATACAACGTCCTCGCCGCCCGGGTGTTGGTACTTATTGTGAGCCAGCAGAATGCGCATCGTACTCTTTCCCGGATGGTTGCCACCGGTTCAGGCGAGGGCAGCTTGGACCTCAAGCTGATCGAATCCTCGAATGTCAGGTTTGTAGCACCCTCTACGTGTTCGAGGATCGTGGTCTTTCCGACGGCACGGCCTCGAGACGTTGCGTGTCGATCGCTCGTTTCCCGGCGAGAACTCTTGAAGGGATGGACTCGAGTGGTTTGATCGAGCGGAGAGGGGGCCAACCAAGGGCCTGCTGTAGAAAGCGATCCCGCAGGTACGCGCTTGCGTAGGGTAAAATTCGCGTCGCGAACCGCTTGGCCTCATTCTATACTCGTCATCGATGGTGGAGGCTGAGGTTATGCCGGCACGACTAGGATTGCGTAATGACAGTAGTATAGCCGTTGATAAAAGTGATGATTTACTCGGGGCATGAGCCATCGCGTAAGCCACATCAGTGGCAGCCGCCAAGGCGGCAGCTTGTCCTTCGCGTGCACAAATCGCAGAGTATCGACTGTGGGGATTGGGAGATAGGAGCGTCTGTCCACGATCTTGAGTCCTGCGCTCGTCACCAGACGCTCAAAACTCGCAGCTGTGAAGAATTGAACGTGTCCGGCGGCGTTTGCTCTTCTATTCTTTATCGAAGCCTTGTATCGGGCCAAGGGTAAATCCTCTAGCGGCACTTCGATAATCGCTGCCTTAAATTTCAGCCTTCGGACAGTTTCGAGAAAGGCCTTCGGCTGCTCCAGATGTTCGATGACATGACTGATTACCAGCACGTCGACAGGTTCATCCAGCTGAAAATCCGGCGATGCTATGTCGGCTTTTATCGCCGTGATGCCCTGGACGTTCTTCCGCAGATACTCGACGGCGGCCGCTGCATAATCGATCGCGGTGAACGTCTTGCCTAGGCCGCGCCTACGACACTCTGCGATCACTGCTCCAGTCCCGGCCCCGAGTTCGGTTAGTGTGCTGGGCGCTATTCCGTTGCGTGCAAGCAATTGCTCGACAGAGTTTGCCTTGTCGAGTGCTCCCCGGCGTAACCACTCCGCCTCAGCCTCAAGTTCGTTCAAGTACAAATTGGCGCAGTAGTCTCGCCCAGTGTATACGGCCGTCAGACCCGTGCCCATATTAGGTACCGTCCTACGCCCATAATTTAGCAAACATCTTAAGCCTTGCCTAGGCGGTAAGCTCACGGCAATCTAAGCTACCTTAGGGTGAAATCTTAGGTTATTGGTTCTTAGGATGAAATCTTAGGTTGACAGGAGCCGTGGAAATCTCCCCAAAAGATCATTTTGCAGATCCTCGGGGACGCTAGCCACAGAAGTTGGAAATAATCTGGACCGAGCTCGCACCTTCGGCATTCTAGGCTTTTCGGTTTGTACGGACGCGTTCGCAGAGACCGTGCTAAGGTCCGCCGCTTAGCTCGCAAGGCCGACCGGCGTTATCAGTTGCAGCTTCGACGAGCGGAAGGCGGTCTTGCAATATGCGACGCCTCCCCGTCAGTCGATCGTCGTGAAGATGCCGTCTTTAGCTGGCCTCCCGTCGCTTGCACCGCCGCAGGGCGGGCTGCCGTTTGATCCGCTGACTTCGACCTCTTTGCCTAGTAGCACCGCTTGTGACGCTGGTACGATTCGCCGGAATGCTTTATGTTGCAGCATTTCTTCATTAGCGGGTTCACAAGCTTCCGTACATGAGCGCTTCCGATCTAGTTGCTAAGACGAGGAGAGCCCTTCGAGAGGCTGACTACATCCGGGCTTACATGCTCGACAAACGATTTCGTGCCTTATGCAGACCCGAGAATCGCGGTCGATACCTAACGTATTTTTGCTATGCTGGCCTTGCCAATCGTTTTCGTAGTCACTTTGCAGCTTCTCTCATAGCACGCGAAATCAACAGGCACGTTGTTCCAATATGGATCCAAACGATGCATCTGGGATCCGATGCGACGGATGTGTTTGAACAAGATTGGTCAGGATCCCAAGGCGGCTTCCCGTACCGGTATGTTGGGCTTGGAGCCTCATCCGTTATGAGCGGCGAATTTCGTTCTTTGGCTAAACGCACACAACAACTGGTTGTGCTCAAGTTTGATCTGCAGTGGCTCCCGATTAGCGACATCAGCAACGTGCTGGGGCCGAAAGAAGCAGTCGAATTTCGATTCCGATCAGACCTGGTAAACATCGCGAAAGAACTTATCGCCTCTTTAGCTCGTCCCTATTTGGCGGTCCACATTCGACAGACGGATTTCCTGACAAATAAGGACAACTATTCGCCATATGCAACATTTTATTCGCTATCTTACCTCGATGCTCGATGCAGTTCGTAGCGTCAACCGGCTTATCATTCGTATCAACGATCCGCTAAAGCTCTTGGCAGATACGGCAAACATTCTTGTCGAAATCTGCGGCTACAGCATGGCATGGGTTGGGCTGGTTGATGAGGGACATAAGTGTGTGCTGCCAGCAGCCCGTGCCGGAGAGGGAACCGATTACCTGATCAGGTTCCAATCACCTGGGATGAACATGATACAAGCCAGGAACCGACGGGCGCATCGATCCGGATGCGCAAGCCTATTACTTGCCACCAGATGACTACCCTGGGGCAGCCTTCGTCCTGGAAAAGAGCCCTTATGGCAAGAGGGCTTAAATGGTCAGTCGCCGTTCCCTTAGTCAACGGAGACCGGATCTTTGGTGCCCTTAGCGTGTACGGGAACATGCCAAAAACCTTTTGCGAAGAGGAGGTGGCAATCCTTGCTGAGATGGGCGAGAGCTTGGCCCTCGCCCTGATGAATATGGAGAATAAGGACGGGCTGGAGCAACCACGACATGTCCTCACAGCGAAAAAGAGTCATCGGAGGCTGCCTGGACGACCTTCGTTGCCCTCATAGGGTCCATCCTTGTGTGGTTGTTCCCTTCGGCGCTTTTTGCGGTGTTGTGGGAAAAGAATAATGAAAGACAGACATAAAAAAAATCTGTTCAATTGCTGAGATGGACGGTCATTATTGCGATGCTTTATCTCATTTTTTTTCGATGGGAATGGAAGGGCGATCTCGATTGGGTGGACATTTTCATTTCGACGTACATTTTATCAAACCTTATCTTTACCCTTAATCCTTATCGAAATGACCGCACGCAGCTTAGGTCTCAAAAGCGATCTGCAGAATTGTGTAATTTGGATCTGTATCGAAACAGAAAGAAAGGCGTGGGACAAGAAACTCATGACAGGACATGATGAGACGGGGAATCGTGAACGACCTTCAAAGCTTCCCTGGAGGGTGGACATATCGAGCCTCTCAGGGCAGCGCTGAACTTCAGGCGCGGTATTAACCGACTGACCAAACGTGAACGAGACCCCGACAAGTTGTTGGCAGAGGCGTGCGCCCTTTTGGTTCGAATACGAGGCTACCGCATGGTGTGGGTTGGTCTCGCAGAGGAAGGTTGCTTCCGTGTCGTCCCTAAGGCCTGTAACAGGGAAGGAAGGGATTATCTCGACGAAACGATCGCCCTCTGTGATGGAAACATGTTCTGAAGGGAAATTCGGTTCTATGAAAGATCAAAACAGAAAGCGCATCACTCTGAGCTTGAGGTGGACCATCATTATCATCACGTCCTACCTCATTCTTTTCGGGAAGGGGGGGGCGACGGATTTCGATTGGGAAAGCTCTTTGTTTTGTTGTATATTTTCTCAAATGTCATCCTCACATTCTTTCCTTCATCCTGGTTCGTGAATCTCAACCTCTTCTATTTCTTTGCCTTGTTTGACACAGCCTTGGTTTTTAGGGATGTACCTCTCGGAGAACGCGACCACTAATTTCTACCTCATCTTCTTTCTCATCATCATTTTTGCATCCATCGGTCGCAATTTTCGGTTGCTAATGACCATTTCAGGAGTCTCCGCTGTTCTTTACGGCATTTTTCTCTACACGCAGGGGCTGCTGAATTCGGAAAATGCGGTCAGTTACAGCCTCCAGATCCCTTTTATTTTCATTGCGGCCATTTTCTACGGGTATATCGTAGAGACCTTTACAAAAGAGCAGCAGCAGCAGCAGCTTACCCTATCCGAAAATAAGTATCAAAGCCTCTTTGAGAATGCCCATGACGGGATCATTATCCTCAGAACGTCCCGGTTTCAGATCACCGATCTCAACCGGGAGGTAGGAGCGACTGACCGGATACAAAAAAGACGAAATGCTGGGAAAGGTTTTTTTAGATCTCATCGAAACGAATGAGACTGAGAGAGGGGTCGATTTTTCAAGGAGGTAGCCAGTAGAGGCGAAGGGAGGACGGATTCCCTTTCCGTTCTAAGGAGGGACGGGGCGCCCCTCGAGGCGATTTCTCCATCAAGAGAATCGACCTTGAGGACGAATCCTTCTATCAAGTCATCTTCCATGACCTGACCGAGCAACGACTGCTTGAAAAAAGGATCAGGGAGAGCAAGAGGAATCTCGAAGCCATCTTTGACAGCATTCGGGACCGACTTTCCTTACAGGCTCCCGATTATCGTATCCTCCGTGTCAATCGGGCCGTCACTCAATACCACAGGACGACGTTCAAGGATCTGCTCGGAAAAACCTGTTACGAGGTCTACTATGGAAGCGACCGCCCCTGCGAACAGTGTCCTGTAACAACCACCCTGCAAACCCGACAACCCGCTTCCTCGATTAAGAAGTCCCCCGACGGCGAGACCACGTTTCGCTTTCTCTCTTTACCCTATTTTGGATGAAAAAGGGAACCTCCATTCGGTGATTGAACATGTCCAAGATATCACCAGAAGACGACGGCTCCAGGACCAGCTCATCCAGTCGGAAAAATTGGCGGGAATAGGCATATTGGCCTCGGGTGTGGCGCACGAGATCAATAACCCTCTGAGTGGAATCATCGGCATGGCTGAAATTGTTCTTGAAGAAGCCTCTTCCACTCAAAAGGCCTACATCGAGGACATCCTGAACTGTGCACAAAGGATCAATGAAATCGTAAGCGGATTAAGGTCCTATTCGCGTGCTGCCAGAAAAACGGACAAGATCCTATTGGATATGAACGAGATTCTTGAGGATTCTCTAAAGATGGTACGACTGGCGGCTAAATGAATCCGGTTGAGGTGATTAAGAAGTTTGAACCCGTCGAAAAGATAGAGGCCAACGCGGGGCAGCTTCAGCAAGTGTTTGTCAATTTGATCACCAACGCGTTCCAGGCCATGAACGGAAGAGAGGGAAGACTTGTCCTTTCCACGCGATCGTCAAAAGACCTGGTCGAAGTCAAAGTTTCCGACAACGGAATGGGAATTCCGCCGCAGTATCTGAAGAAGATTTTCGATCCTTTTTTCACGACGAAGAATCCCGGAGAAGGCAGCTCTCGGCCTAAATATGTTGTTCCCGGATCATAACGAATTACGAAGGAACGATCGATGTAGAAAGCAAAGAGGGTATGGACCACTTCATCAGTTGGGTGACGAAGGGAGAGATCAAGATGATGGGCTCTGGAGCAAGACGAGCTGTCATCCGAAGGATCTTGAGAGTCTATCTCGAAAGAATGGACTACGGGGTCAAAGAGGCTGCAGACGGGGTAGAAGCCATTGAGCAGATAAAGAGAAACAAATTCGACCTGATCATCTCTGATGTCATTATGCCGCGAAAAGATGGCTGGGAGGTGCTGAAGGAAGTGAAGGGGAATAAAGAGACGGAGGATATCCCGGTGATTCTTCTGACAGCGAAGAATCAAGATGTGAACATGTTCAAAGGATATGAGTTGAGCGCTGATTATTATATGACCAAACCCTTCACCAAGGGTCAACTTGCCTACGGACTGAAGCTCATATTCGAGGAGACACGAGGGAGATGAGGCTGTAGCCAAATCCGCCAAGGGCATTTGAAGGGACTCAGCCGCAGTTGAGAAGGGTCGGCATTACGGGTCCATTCTAACTTTAAGTCAACGGGAACCGCAAACATGTACCTCAAAACACGGGTGTCGCGTTATACGTTACCTTTAGTCGCCATTCTCATGGGTATTATGTTGTCCATTGCCGCAGTGATTTCAAGTCAGAACTTAGTCCAAAAAGAGATACGTGAAGAATTCGAACAGGAGGCAAAAGAGTGTTTTGAGGCGCTCAGGAGAGAATTAGAGGTCAACTTGCAGGTTGTATTATCGGTTCAAGCGTTGTGCAACCAGTTACAGGAGATTAAGAGATCGCAGTTCCGCGATTTCGCAACCTATTTTTTATCGACCCATCAAAGCATTCGAGCACTGGAATGGATACCCCGCATACCGAACTCCGACCGGGAAACCTATGAAGAAGCAGCAAGAAAAAGCGGTTTTCCCAGTTTTCGGATCGCCGACCGAATGATCACGGGGAAAATGGCACAGTCCTCAAAGAAAAATATCCCCCGTCTGTCTTGTTGAGCCCTTTCGGGGGAATGAAATCGCCTTAGGATTTGATTTAGGCTCAGATCAAACACGTTTGGAAGCACTGAACGATCGCGTGATACCGGAGAAATGGTTGCCACCTCACCGATAACATTGGTACAAGAAACGACCCGTGAACTTGGTTTCCTGGTTTTCGCGCCGATCTATCAGAGGGTGAACCCACAGATTCATTGAAAATGCGCCGTAAAAGTCTAAGGGGTTTTGCTCTAGGCGTTTTTAGGGTTGGCGAGATCGTGGGAAAAACTTTGACCTATCTGAATGCAAAAGACATTGATATCTGCTTTTATGATAACTCAACCCGGGAAAAGAACGTCTTCTTCACCACCACCCCTCATCACCAACAACGGTGTCGATGATAGACAAAGAAATAGCCTCACCCCTTTTCAGATATACCAAAACGTTCAATTTAGCAGGTCGGGAATGGTTGCTTCTCTGTACGCCATCGCATGATTACATTGCGGCCAGGAAAGCCTGGTGGCCCTGGGGAGTTTTAGTGGTCGGCCTGTCCTATACTTTCCTGATCGGCATTTACTTGCTGAGCCATATCAACCGTGCCGAACGCATCGAAAAACTGGTGACGGAGCGCACCTTTGAACTAACAACCAATGAGGCCTTCCTCAAAGAAATTGCAGCGCGCAAGCAGGCAGAAGATGAGTTAAGAAAGGCCCATGAAGAGTTGGAAATTCGTGTAAGAGAACGTACGGAAGAGGTCCTCCTCACAAACAAACAGCTTCTGAAAGAAATCTTTGAACGTGGGAATGCGGAGGAATCCCTCCGGATTGAGCGAGATAAGCTTGAAATGGTCACCGGGAACATTGGTGCTGGACTTGTGATGATTTCCAAAGACTTCAAGACGCTTTGGGCTAATGACGTGCTGAAAAAGATTTCGGGAGTGTTGAGGGGAAGGGCTGCCACTCGACGTGTAACCAGAGGGGCGAGATTTGCCCGGAGTGCGGTGTCCGGGAAGTCTTTGAAAAGGGGATTGATAAGGTTGTTCACGAGCAAGTGGGTACGGATGTCAAAGGGAACATGATCTGGTCGGAGATTACTGCCACTCCAATTAGAGACAAGTCCGGCAATATCGTGGCCGCCCCTCGAACTGGTTGTGCCTATTACTGAGCGCAAGCGCACGGAAGAGGCAATGCGACTGAGCGAGGAGGAGTCCAGGCGTCTCGCCCAGGAGAACGTGATCATGGCTGAAATTGGACGAATCATCGGTTCAACCCTGGAAATCGAAGAAGTGTATGAGCGTTTCTCAGCGGAGGTGTCAAAACTTATCCCCTTTGATCGGATTGGCATTAGTACCATCCATCCCGAAGAGGCAACGGCGACGATTGCCTATAACACAGGAATTCAAGTTGCAGGCCGCCAGATCGGAGACGGTTTTCCTTTAGCTGGCTCTGGGATTGACGTTATTCTAGAAACCCAATCCGGCGCGATTTTAAGGCGGAAAGCAGAGAGGAAATGGCAGAGCGCTTCCTGGCCTTTTCCTGACCAGTTTCGATGCCGGATTTAGATCAATGATGCAGGTTCCTCTCACCTCAAAAAGGGAGATGATTGGAGTTTTGGCCTTCCGGTCAGTAAAACCAAATGCCTATACAGGGGAGTATCTCAAGCTCGCCGAAAAAGTTGGCCAGCAAATAGCCGGTGCGATTGCCAATGCCCAGCTATTCAGCGAGCGCAAGCGTGCAGAAGAGGAGGTGAAAGCGGCCAAGGAAGCAGCCGAAGCCGCCAACCAGGCCAAGAGCGAATTCCTGGCGAACATGAGCCACGAGATCCGCACCCCGATGAACGGGATTATGGGGGTGACCAGTCTGCTGATCGATACGGCCCTGACCGCGGAGCAAAGGGATTATGCTGAAACGATCAAGAAGAGCGCTGATTCCTTGCTTACGATCATCGACGATATCCTTGATTTTTCCAAGATTGAGTCCGGAAAGCTCGAACTGGAAAAGTTCGATTCGATCTGCGCACGATGCTTGAAAATATGAACGACGTCCTTACCTTAAGAGCCGACGAGAAGGGCTTGGAACTCCTCTGCCTGATCGAGCCGGATGTCCCAGCCCTGCTCCAAGGCGATCCGGGCCGCCTCCGTCAGATCCTGATCAACCTGATCGGAAACGGTATCAAATTCACCCATACAGGTGAAGTGGTTCTTCATGTGCCCCTGGACGATGAGGATGACCGGAAAACGTCCTGATTCGCTTTGTCGTGAAAGACACGGGTATCGGAATCCCCCGGGACAAGATCGACTTGCTGTTCCAGGCCTTCACCCAGGGAGACACGTCCATCACCCGAAAATACGGAGGAACCGGGCTCGGGCTTTCCATTTCAAAGCAGTTGGTCGAACTGATGGGCGGTCAGATCGGCGTCGAGAGCGAGGAGCGGAAAGCGGCCCTCTTTCTGGTTTGCCATCCCGCTGGCCAAGCAGGCTTCCAGAGAGAAGAAAGAGGTCGGAGGGCATACGGATATTGCCGGGACGCGAGTCCTTATCGTGGATGACAACCCAATCAACCTTACGGTAGTAAGCAACATGCTGAAGCTCTGGAATTGTCAATACGAGGATGCAGCCGATGCCTCTTCTGCGATGGAGAAATTGCGCGGCGCAGCGGCCCAAAGGGGCCGCTTTCCAGATTGCCATTCTGGACATGTGCATGCCTGGAACAGATGGGGAAACACTGGGGAGGATGATCAAAGACGATCCCGTGCTAAGAGATCCGATCCTCGTGATGATGACGTCTCTTCGGCAAACGGGGTGATGCGGCCCGGCTTGAAAAAGCCGGATTTGCCGTCTACCTGACCAAACCTGTCAAACAATCGCAGCTTTACGATTGCCTTGCGGCCGCACTCCATCCGAGGTTGGACCCGGCGTCGGACCTTAAGAGAATCATTACCCGGCACACGGTGGCGGAGAACCCTAAACGGAGAATCCGAATTCTTTTGGCAGAGGACAACGTGGTCAATCAAAAGGTGGCCCTCAAGATTCTCGAAAGACTGGGTTATGAGGCAGACGCCGTGGCCAATGGAAGGGAAGCCATTGAGGCCCTCAAGGCAGCGCCTTATACCCTCGTGCTGATGGACATTCAGATGCCGGAGATGGACGGATTCGAGGCCACTCGCCAAATTCGCAGTGAAATACAGCCAACTCAGAACCCCAAAATTCCCATCATTGCCTTAACTGCCCACGCGCTGCAAGGTGACCGGGAAAGGTGTCTTGCCGCAGGCATGAATGACTATCTGCCCAAGCCCGTTCAGCCGGATCAACTGGAAGAGGTGATTTCTCGTTGGATTCCGAGCTGCTTCGGGTCTCCAACGGTAAGCGATGCCGGGAAGACAATGAGGCAAGGGAAAGTCAAGGAGTGATCTTTGACCGAAACGCATTGCTGGAACGCCTGGGAGAAGATGAGAAGATTTATGAGGAGGTTATTGCGCTGTTCCTTAAGGATGTTCCCGGACAGATCCACTCCCTGCAGGAAGCGGTGAACCGTGAGGATGTGGCGATGGCCGAGTGTCAGGCCCACACCCTTAAGGGTGCGTCCGGGAGTGTTGGCGCGGTGAGCCTGCAGAAGGTTTCTTTTGAAGTGGAGAAAGCATGCAAAGAGGTTAATTTGAAAGAGGCAGCAAAAATTCTGAATAGGGTCAGGGCAGAATTTGAGGAACTGAAAGAGACCCTTGGTTCGCCAAAAGGAAGCTCATTATGAAAATTCTGATTGCAGAAGACGATGCAACCTCGCGGATGATCCTTAAAGCCGTCCTGGTCAAATGGGGTTATGAAGTGGTCGAGACCCGCACCGGAGATGAGGCCTGGCGGGTGCTTTAGGCCGACGACCCGCCGCGGTTAGCTATTCTGGACTGGGTGATGCCAGGGATGAGCGGAGAAACCATTTGTCGCAAACTCCGAGAGACCCATTCCCTGACACCCACCTACGTTATTCTCCTGACAAGTAAGAGGGAAAAAACGGACGTGGTCTTGGGTCTCGATGCAGGTGCGAATGACTATGTCCGGAAGCCCTTTGACCGCGAGGAATTGCGTGCCCGTGTGCGCGTGGGGGAGAGGGTTGTAGAAGCGGAATCGGCTGTGGCAGTAAGGGTCTGTGAACTCCAGGAGGCCCTGGCCCAGATCAAAACGCTTCAGGGAATACTGCCTATCTGCATGCATTGCCACAAGATCCGTACCGACCAGCAAAGCTGGGAGCTCCTTGAGAAGTATATTTCCGAACATACCGATGCCGAATTCAGTCACGGGATCTGTCCCGAATGTATGAATAAATATTATCCTGACGTCCCCTTTCAGAGAGTGAAGGAGTCAACCCCTGAATCCATGCCCGGGGAAAGGGAAGAAACTTCAAGATGAGATAGAAAAGGTTGAAGGAATCCCTTTGACCGACGAAATGGGAGAAGAACCGACGTATGGCAACCCGGATCCTCGTTGTCGATGATGAAAAAGAAGTAAGAGGTGTTCTCTTTAACGCTCTGACCAAACTCGGAGGGTTTCAAGTAGTCCTGGCTGAGAGCGCAGAAGAAGCGCTTAGGAGAATTGAGAAGGAAGAGTTCGCGTTGGCCCTGATTGATTTAAAGCTGCCGAAGATGGATGGCCTCCAGCTCATTACTGAAATCGTCAACTCTAACCCCGGCATGCTTACGGTTCTGATGACCGGCTATGCCACAATTGACTCTGCTTTGGAAGCTTTGAAACGTGGAGCAAGTGATTATCTCCGGAAACCCCTCGACTTGAAAGAGCTGATCATCCGCATGAACAAAGCTCTTGAAGAAAGCCGGTTTGTCAGGCTTAAGGAGTTTGCCGACAAACTGGAAAGAGCCAACCGGGAACTGCAAAGACTTGATCAAGTGAAATCTGACTTCATCGCTCTAACTTCCCATGAACTGAGAACCCCCCTCACGGTGATGAAGAGCGAAGTCCAATTGATTCTCCAAGGAAGAAGAGGAACATTGGATAGAACGGTGACCCAATCCCTGTCGATCCTGGAGGCCAACCTTGATCGTCTGATCAAAATGGTTAAAAATCTCCTGGACCTCACTCGAATTGAATCCGGGACGATTGAAATGAGGGTTGGGGAACTCGAGCTGAAAAGACCTGGTCGATTTTATCCTTGGATTATTCAAACCGCAATCGGACGAAAGGTCCATACAGCTCAAAAACGAAGTTTCCGATG
>CAWGSB010000007.1:0-10822 GCA_963825105.1 uncultured Alphaproteobacteria bacterium | reverse complement strand
TCGCGACGGCAACTATTCCTCCCCTCCCCCCCGCCAAGCGGCGGGGAGGGGTTGGGGGTGGGGGGCGGTGCCGCATACACTGAAGCTGCATTCCTGCCGATAGACCCCCCACCCCCGACCCCTCCCCGCCACGCGCAAGGGCGCGTGGAGGGAGGGGAGATGAACGAGCACGGCTTCGCGATCCGCCGCCGATACGCGCGAGTTTTGCTCTGAAATTCCCGCCCTCTCCAAACAGAGGGCGCAGGGAATGCCGGGCGCCCGATGCGCCCGATAGCCGCGTGTGCGGATGGAGTGGTAGAGAGCACACGCGTTAGTCAGGTCACACCGGAATCACCCGGCATTCCCCGCGCAATGGTTTTACGGCTTATTTTGTGCTCTCCCCGGCGACCGGCTTTCTTGCCACCGTCGCCCGCGAAAGTTGCCTTCCGCGAGCTTGACGCCAGCGTCGGGGCGTCAGGACCACACGACTTCGCCGTCCGCAAGAAAGCGCCCTCGTCTTTGGCACTCCTTGCGTCCACCGCATCCCGCCCCGCGGCCGTGACGATCGCGTGTCGCCCCTCTGTGGGGCGGGACGGGGGAGTTATGAAAGTGATTTGGGGTTGAGATCAATGATAACGACCGCGGCAGATTGGCACGACGGGCAAAGTGGCGCCGAACCTGTTGCGCCAGCGCGTAGGGCGCGTTAGCGAAGCATAACCCGCCTCCTTGTCTTATCATCGGAAAATGGCGGGTACGCTTCGCTAATCCGCCCTAAAAGCTCTCCAACTCGCCGCGGTCAAAGCTATTACCTTAGCGATTCCTCGGCTCCGTCCGCGACACCTTTTTCAAAATCTCCCTCGATCCGGCCCATCTGGTTGGTTACGTGCGCGAAGCAAAGCACTTCGCGATCGCGGGCTTTCGCAAAAGCGTAGAGCGCGGCCGCCTCCATCTCTACCGCAAGAATGCCGGCGTCTGTTGCCGCGCCGATCGCCTGCTCGGTTTCCCGGAAGGGAGCGTCTGTGGTCCATGTCGCGCCGGACTGTACTGGAATGCTAGCCGCAGCCAGCGCCTCTCGCGCCAATTGCGTCAGATGCACAGCCGCCTCGCTGTAATCGCAAGGCGGCAGGTAGTGGTAACTGGTTCCTTCGTCGCGAAGCGCGCGCTCGATCACAATGAAATACGGCGGCGTCTGCACGGGGAGAATCTGGCCTGAGGAGGTCATGCTCACAAGAAGACGGCACCCGGAAGCGAACAGCTCCTCGGCGACAAGGACAGCAAAGGCGGCGCCAACGGCACAGCCCAGGATGCCATATTCATGCCCGCCTTCACGAAAGACATCCAGATCGGTGTGGTAGCAAGCCCAGCCGGGATGGCGGCCGGCCAAGCCGGCGGCGCGCAGATGTCGAACCATGTCGCCGTCGGGGTCGAGGATGCAGATTTCCGGTACCGAGGCCGACGACAGACCTTTCTGCCGGCGAGCCTCCCGCAACAGGTTCTCCGGCCTGAACGCGGACGGCGCATCGTAGTGCTTGTGCGACAAGATCGGCGGCATTTTTTCTTTTCCCACTGTCATGGTGCTCCGTATCCGCCACCCATTCATTCCACCTTCCTGGCCGCAGACATGGCCAGGAATGCAGCTCCGAACGTGGTCTGCTGCCCAAGCCATAAATCAACCGGGGCAATCAGCCGCGCCGCCACGCCGCACGGTGGATAGTGCACGGCTCCGCGTATCGCAACGACACGCAGCCCCGCCGCCTCCGCGAGCCTTCGGAGGTCCGCCGCCGTCCGGAACTTCACTGCGCGCCAGACCGGATGCCCCAGCCAGCCGCGTATGCGCCGTTGCGCGGCCCAAAGGCTCCAGCGTCCGAGTTCGCCGATGACAAGCCGTCCTTCGGGCTTGAGCACACGGGCGATTTCGGTCAACGCGTGCTCAGCGTCCAGTACAAAGCAGAGGACGGTCACCGCGATCACAACGTCGAAAGTGGCGTCATCGAAGGGCAGGCTCTCGACGTTGCCCTCGACGAGCTGAACCCGGGTGGCTTCGTTTTCGCCGCGAAGACGGGCGGCTGCAATCATTGACGGGTCGGCATCGAGCGCCGTTACTGTTGCGCCTTGCCGCGCCAGTTCGAATGCCATTGCGCCATCGCCGCAACCGACATCGAGCAGTTTTTTGCCAGCAACCCTGCCGAGAAGTCTCGCGAGCAGTTGCCGCTCAATGGTGTCGGTGATCCGGCCGAGACGAACTCGATCTCCACCGAACGTACGACTCGGTCAGCTCTTCCGCCGGTTGCGCGCCGCCGATGCGGTGTTCCGAAGGATGCTTGCTGTGTCCGAACGCGCCACCGGTCATGACGCGACGGCGAGCGCGCTGTTCAGCCGTTCGACCACGGTGTCGATTTCCTCGCGCGTCGTCCCGCGCCCGAGGCTGAAGCGGATGGCGCCCATCCCCACGTCCGGCGCGACGCCCATCGCCTCAAGGACGGGCGAGAGCTCGATGCGCCCGGAATGGCATGCCGAGCCCGTCGAGGCCGCGACGCCGTCCAACCGTGCCAGCATGTCCGCGCCGATCCGGCCGACGAAGGAAACATTGAGCGTGTTCGGCAGACGATGCGTGGGATGGCCATTGAGGACGACGCGATTGCCGAATTGCGACTGCAGTTCCTCGCCAGAAATGGTCGCGCAAGGCGCGCACCCGGTGCATCGGAGTGAGATCGCGCGCCAACTCGCAGGCCTTGCCGAGGCCGACCGCCAAGCAGCGCGCTCTCGGTGCCGGCGCGCCGCCCGCCCTCGTGTCCGGCCCCGTGGATGAGCGGTTCGAGGCGGATGCCACGGCGCACGAACAGGGCGCCGACGCCCTTGGGCGCATAGACCTTGTGCCCGGCGATCGACAGGAGATCGACGCCGAGTTCGTTCACGTCGGTCGGGATCTTGCCGACCGATTGAGCGGCGTCGGTGTGAAGCAGAACGCCGTGCTCGCGGGCGATCCGCGGCACACTCCGCGATTGGCTGGATCGTGCCGACCTCGTTGTTGGCGTGCATGATGCTGACCAGGATCGTGCTCGGCGTCATCGCCTTGCGAAGGTCGTCGGGATCGATCCGACCGGTGCCGTCCACCGGCAAGTAAGTGACGCGTGCGCCGAGGCGTTCGAGAAACCGGCACGGTTCGATAATCGCCGGGTGCTCGATACGCGTGGTGATGATGTGATCGCCACTTCGGCTGCGCGAAGAACACGCCCTTGAGTGCGAGGTTGTTGGCCTCGCTGCCGCCGCTGGTGAAGACGATCTCGTCGGCCTGGCACCCGAGCAGCGCCGCGACCTGGCCGCGCGATGTCTCAAGGGCCGCCTTGGCGGGCGCCGCGGCCCAGTGGCCGCTTGATGGATTGCCGTAGTGATCCTCAAGAAACGGCCGCATCGCGGCGGCGACAGCCGGATCGATCGGCGTGCTGGCATTGTAATCGAGATAGATGCGTTGCGCGGTCATGACACCGTTGACCTCTCCGCCCGTCCTGGCGGTTGCGTCGCAGCTGTCCTGCAGCGACACCGCCGTCTCGGACTCCACTCGCGTCGGCCGGTACCTTGACCAAGCGGGCTGCCAGGAAACCGCCCGCGCCGATCGAGATTGCGGCGAGTACGGAACCGAGCGACAAGGTGGAAACCCCGGTCAGCCCTGGCCCATCGTGCATCCCATGGCGAGCACGCCGCCGACGCCCATCAGCGCGGCCCCCGCGAGCTGGCGAAGAAAGTCGCGCCGATCGGCAAATCCCTCGATGTGAAAGCGGCGGCGTATCAGTGCGGTCACGAAGGCGCCGAGGATGACGCCGCCGACCAGTGCGATCCCGAAGTTGGCGCTCACGCCGGTGAAGATCATCAGGTACTGCAGGCTGTCCCCGAGCGGCGCGACGAAGGTGAGGCTGGCCGGCGGCATCGGGTTGAATTCGTCCTGGCCGAGGGCGCCGGTGAGATACCATCCTGCCGCAACAAGCAACTCCGATCGTAAGTCCGGCGATCATATTGCGCGGCGACGAGCGAAAGCCCCGGCTGGCGAAGCAGAACGCCGCAAGAGCCGCCGGCAGCGCCAAGAGCGACGATCCAGCGCATCCTGTTCGGCTTCGGATCCCGAAAGTCCCGGCAAGGAGTTCCGGCACGCCGGCAGCGCTGAAATTGACGCGTGTCAGGGCTCCAGCGCGAGACGCGGCCTGGCGCGAGAATGCCGCGCATGGTGGCGTAGGCGGTGACGGCGAAAGACGAGAACGACAACGACCAGGCGCGCAGATTCCCGCCGCCGAGGCGAACGAGATTCCGCGCGGCGCATCCCTGCGCCAGCATCATGCCGATCCCGAACATGAGACCGCCGATCACGAGAGCCGCCAGGTTCAACGGCGCGGTCAGATACACCGCCTTGCGCACGTCCACGATCGCAAAGCCGAGCAACAACTGAGTGGAAAAGATCGCCACGGCCATCGCCAAGAGCCACGCGCGCAAGCGATTGCCGTCGCCGACCGCACGAGATCGAGGATCGCTCCGCTGCTGCAGAAAGCTGTCGCTTGCGCAACGCCGCCGAACAGCATGCCGATCGCCAGACCGCCAACAAGCGGCAAGCTGCGCCGGTTCCCACTCACCCATGTCCTGCTCCCGAAACCGATAAGTGTGCAGGACGTTCCTTGAGTTCGCGCCAACCTCCGCTCAGAAGACCAGAACCTTGTCGGCCTCAGGGTCGCCGCCGCGAGCTCGTCCATCGTGCTGCGGCGAGCGCCCGCCATGCACGGCGGCGTCGTCGAGGCCGCGCGCATCCATGCAGGTGCCGCACAGAAGCACCTTGCCGTTGCCGGCCAGCACGCGCTTGAGCATCCGCTCGACGTTGTAGTAGCCGTCCGGCGTCTTCTGGCCGGCCTTCGCGGCCACCACCGCATCGGCCATCAGGAACACGGTCACCTCGGTCTGCGGGCTCATTCTTGAAGAGCGCGATGCGCCAGACGCAGGCGCGTTGTAGCACCGCTCGGTGCCATAGGGTGGGTCATTCAGGATGAACAGAATTTGCACTGGCGTCCTCTCTGCGCTGCTTCGAGCGCGCTTCGGTTAGAAGGTGACTTCCGCACCAACAAATTGGTCGAGGAAGATGGTTTATTCGCCGATCACGCGGCGCCGCTCCTCGAACTCATCCTTGTCGATCTCGCCCCGAGCGAAGCGCTCCTTGAGAATGTCGAGTGGTGTGCGATGCGGCACGATTGCCTGCCCGGACCCGCCGGCCCAGCGGACGAGAAGGACCACGGCCGCGATTACCGCCGCAAGCACCAGGATCATGAACAGCGGACCGAATATCATGCCGTACCATCCTCCACCCCACCACATCATATGTGGCCCATAGGCGTATCTGTCGGCGTCCGACGGCGTCTGCGCCCACACCGCGCCAGGCATAAGGACCAGAGCGGACCCGGCCGCTGCGACCATCTTGATCAAGGCTTTTGGCATTGGCTTGCCTCCATCTTGCATCTTGGCTGGTCATCGAATTGTCAATTTAGTTGGCCGAGCGGTTTGGCATTTTGCGCAAGATCAAGAGAGCGGCGCTCGCGCATGAGCACGGCGACGACGGCCCCCGAAAGAAACGTCAGCGCGGCAATCGTCCCGATGGCCCACGTCATTCCGAAAATGTCGGCGATGATGCCTGCGGAAAGCGCCCCGATGGCGTAACCGAGGTCGCGCCAGAAACGATAGACGCTGAGCGAGCGGGCGCGCCAGGTCGGATGCGAGGCGTCGGAAACGGCCGCGATGAGACTCGGGTAGACCATCGCGGTACCGAGTCCAAGCAGAAGACTGCCGACGAGCCACCATTCGAACTGACGCGTTGCAGCGGTAAGGAACAGGCCGGCTGATTGAACCCACATGCCGGCAACGATCAGGCCCTTGCGACCCCAGCGATCGCTCAAGGGACCGGTAGCGACCTGCAGGATCCCCCATGTCGCGGGATAGACCGCCTTCAGAATGCCGATGCGCTCGACGCCGAGACCGAAGGAGGCGAAGAACAGCGGGAAGATGCCCCAGCTCATGCCGTCGTTGAGGTTATTGACGAGGCCAGCTTGCGACGCGGCGAAGAGATTGCGGTCGCCGAACGAGGTGAGCACGAAAATTTCCCGGAAGCTCATTGGAGTTGATTGCTGTGAAGACGCCGCGGATCTCGAGCCGGACGTGATCACGCGTGTCGCGGACCAGCATGATCGACAGCAAGGCCCCCAGCACCGCATAACCGATACCGAGATAGATCGGCACTGGTCGAAGACCATATCGGGAGGCAAGATAGCCGGTGAGGAATGCCGTGACGCCGACGGCGAGGTAGCCGGCGAACTCATTGAGGCCGACGGCAAGGCCGCGCGACTTCGGCCCGACCAGATCGACCTTCATGATTACCGTCATCGACCAGGCAAGCCCCTGATTGATGCCGAGCAGCGCATTGGCCGCAATGATCCATCCCCAACTCGGGGCCCATATGATCATGAAGGGGACCGGCAGCCCGACCAGCCAGCCGAGGACGAGAACACGCTTCCGGCCCCAGCTGTCGGCGAGTTGGCCTGAGACGAGATTGGCAAGGGCTTTGATCACACCGAAGCTGACGATGAAGGAGACGACGATCGTCGTCGAAGCAATGTGGAACTCTTCCGATCCGATCAGCGGCACGACCGTTCGCTCGATCCCGACCATGCCGCCGACGAAGGCATTGATCAGGATGAGCAGCGTGAACTGCCGCCAGTTTTCCTTGAGCCCGAGCCTGACACGCGAGCCTGTTGACTGTGGAATCGATGCCGCCTCGCTCATCGATCAGGCTGCCGCGGCGGTCGCGCCGGAGTTCGCCGCTCTCAGTGCGGCCGCCTCGGGTGGGGCCGGCGGAATCTCGGCGAGCATGAAGCGGATGAACTCGGCTTGCTCTCCGATCCTGAACGCCTCGTTGTGGCGTTTCTCGTAGCCGATGGTCGACCATGGCTTGCCGCTCAGACGCCGGCCGCACACCGAGCCGGCATAGGCGCCGGGCAGAACCTCAACGTAGTCCGGGAGCGCCTTGAGCCGTCCCACGCTGCGGAACAGGTCCTTTGCGCCCTGTTCAGCGCTGACGGCGAGCTCCGTGCGGCCGAGGTCGCCGACCATCAAAGTGTGTCCCGTCAGCACGAACCAGGGCTCGTCGGCCCGGGTGCGATCGCTCACGAGAATACAGATGTGTTCCGGAGTGTGGCCCGGCGTGTGCAGCACCTTCGCAGCGACATTGCCGAGCGGAAGCACCTCTTCGTCGCGCGCTCCCCTGAAGGAAAACGAGACTTCCGCGCGCGCCCCGAGCACATACTCAGCGCCGGCCGCCTTGGCGAGCTGTCGTCCCGCCGAGAGATGGTCGGCATGAACGTGGGTGTCGATGACAAAAAGGATGCGCATGCCGGCCGCCTCTGCGGCGCGCAGATACGGCTCGATCTCGCCGACGGGATCGACGACGGCGCCGGCGGCACGCCCACCGCAGCCGAACAGGTATGAGATGCCGACCGGCTCCTGATGCAGAAATTGACGGATGATCATGGCTTGCACTCCCGGATCCGATAAGATATGAACATTCAATCATTCTGCTGAATGTTTCACTGAGAGGGAGCCGTGTCAAGCACCGGACCGAAACAAGCAATCCTCGCCAGCCTTGCCGAGGTGGCACAGGCGCTCGGCCACGCCCACAGACTGGAATTGCTGGAGCACGTCGCCCAGGGCATGCGCAGCGTTGAGGAACTTTCCGCGCGGGCCCACCTGAGCTTCGCCAATACGTCGCGACACCTTCAGATCCTTCGGCGTGCGCGCCTCGTCGATACCGAACGACGCGGAAAGCGCGTGCTGTATCGGCTCGCCGGCGATGAGGAAGTGGTTGAACTGATGCGGGCGCTCGGACGCGTGGGCGAGCGCAACGTGGCCGAGGTCGGTCGCATCATGACCGACTATTTCCATGCGCGCGACGCGCTGGAGCCTGTATCGAGAGAGGATTTGGTCTCGCGGCTTCGTGATGGCCTTGTCACGGTCCTCGACGTGCGGCCCGAGGACGAGTTTGCGCTCGGGCATCTTCCCGGCGCCCTCAATATCCCGCTTAGCAAACTGGAGCATCGCTTGGGTGAGCTTCCGGCGGACCGCGAGGTCATCGCCTATTGCCGTGGTCCCTACTGTGTTCTCTCGTTCGAGGCGGTCGCAGCACTTCGCGCGCGCGGCTATCTCGTCCGCCGGCTTGAGGATGGCTATCCCGAATGGAAGGCTGCGGGTTTGCCGGTCGAAGCCGTGGCCTGAATAGGGAAAACAACTGACAGATGCCGTTGACGGCACTGCGCGCGAAAGCGATCGCGCGAACGAACGTTCAAGATCATTGGTGCCCAAGGAGCAAGTGTTATGGCCTTTCTAAGCCGCTTGTCGGCAGCCCTGTTGGGAATGACACTTTTGGTCGGTTCGGCTGCCGCCGAGAGCCCGGCCATCAAGGCCATGCAGGATTACATGGAGTTTTCCGCTTATGAGGCCGGCATCATCGTGCCGCAGCAGCTCACCAGGGAAATATTCGACAGCGTCGTGTTTATCGACACGCGGGATGCCGCCCAGTTCGCAACAGGTTCTATCCCGGGCGCTCGCAATATCGAATGGCGCGAGGTGCTCAGCCGCATCGATGAAATCCCCAAGGACAAGAAGGTCATCCTGTTCTGCAACACCGGCAGCCTTTCAGCCCAGGCCGCATTCGCGCTGCGGGTTGCGGGGCGCGACAATGTCGTCCTGCTGCAAACCGAACTCGACGGATGGAAAAAAGATGCTGCCTATAAGCCTTGAAGCAGAGGTGGCAGGCGTGCCGTCTCGAACCATGAGGGTAGCTCATCCTTCGAGACGCGGCCAACGGGTCCGCGCGAAGCGCGGCCCGATGATAAACTTCGACGCCGCTCCTCAAGGTGAGGGTAAATTCACCCCGCCGCCGCATTCGCGCCGGCGGAAAGCGCCCGCGCCCGGATCTCCGCGATGGCGCGCTTGAGCGCGGCCTGGCGCGGATCGGGCAGCGCGGCGGCGCGCGCCTCGGCGATCGCCGCGGCGAGATCGGGCAGCGGCAGCGCGCCGTCGAAGGCCGGTTTTGCCAGGCCGTCGATGATCGCGTGCCAGTCGGCGAGGCCCTGGCGATAGGGGTCGCCATAGCCCTTGATCATGGTCGCGGTCTGCACCAGGGCGGTTGCCGCCCTCGGCTGCTTCTCCAGGCTGCGGCCGATCATGTGCAGCCAGCGCTCGACCCAGACGCGCTCCCTGGCGTAACGCACCGAGAACAGCCGCCACCGCCGCAACGACGCCTCGATCTTCAGGCGGCGAATGCCCCATTTGCTGTTCGTGCTAAAGCGGATCGAGACCGGCTTGTGGGTCCAGCCTGCCTTTTCCAGCGCGTCGAGCGCCGGTTCGGCGACAACCGCGGGCAGCGCGCCGATCAATTCATCGAGCCGGAATTTCCTGACGTCGTCGGCCGATGGCGCGCGCGGACCGCCGGCCGCCGTCTCGAACTCGGCGAGCTTGAGCTCGCGATCCGGATCGGGTCCTGATAGCTCATGCGCAGCGCCATCAGCCGGCGCGATTTCGCCGAGCATCGCCTCGTCGACGCCCCGCCGGCCGACGAAGCGCCGCACCCGGTCGACATAAAGCTGCGCGTAGCCCGAACCCTGATAGTCCATCAACAGATGGATGCCGTCGCTGACATCAGCCACCGCGCTCTCGGGCAAGCCTTCGGGCAGCAACGGCGGCGCGCCGTCGTCCTCGCCGATGAAATCGGCAAGCAGATAGCGGATCGAGGAAAGGAAGCTGGCCATCCCGGCGGTCCGGCTTTCTAGATCATGATCCGATTCAGATTTAAATCGGATCATGATCTCTCTCTCTTTGTTTGAGCATGATCTCTCGAAAACCGGTTCCCACTTTTCCGGATCATGCTTGGGCGGGCTTCGGCGCGGCGGGACCGGCACGGCCGCGTCTGCTGCGCCAGCCGCTGCTCCAGCTTTGCGAGTGCTCGAACAGCCGCGCGCTGGCAGAGCAGCAAGTAGAACCGAAGCGGTTCTTCCACGTCAAGTTCCTCGACCTGGTGTCACTGACGCTGGATCACACCACCTCGACGCGTTTCCAGCGTCTCGTGCGCATGTTCAACGACAGCATGCCGAGCCGCCGACGATGGCGCCCACCAGGGCAACTCGATGCCGGTTCGACCATCACGCCGCTGACGATGTAGAGCATGTCCTCGGCCTCTTCGTCCTTGTCGACGAGAACCTCGCCGGGCGCGCGTTGCGCTCGGTCATGAACAGCTTGCGCCCGGTCCATCGACAGGTCGCTGTTCATCATTCTTAACATCGCGCGCCAGCTCCAGCATCTCGTCCAGCCGGTGAGGAAACCGACACCAGCACCAACTCGCCCATGACATCAGGTGGTTCTGGCTCAGGATCACCATCACGATCAGGACGATCTTTCGTCGGATCGCGAAAGGCACAACGGATGCCATTCGTCCGCATCGACAGGGTCGCGACCACGAGAAACGGACGCGACCATACAGCAGCACCAGCATGTTCTGCCAGATGTGAGGGTATCCATCGAGCCGACCAATTTCTTCGAGTTGAACGGCGTCCGGCGCCGCTCCCGTCGTCGTCATGCCGCAGAACTTGATACCGGGGAGAAGGCGACGTTTTCTGCGGATTTCTTGATCCGGCCCAAAAAATACCTGCCGCCGGGCTCTGCGGGCCCGTTGACGCCGGACGAGCGCTGCTGACGCTGTTTGCCGCGCCTCGTCACGGCCTGCCCCGCGGGCGCTTTTGGGGGCCCGTCACGCGCGGACCATGACCCT
>CAWGSB010000006.1:0-566885 GCA_963825105.1 uncultured Alphaproteobacteria bacterium | reverse complement strand
TTTCGGCACGCGGGATCGCCTTGTTTCCGATTTCCTCAAGACCCTCACGGAGAGCATTGGGCGGAATTGGCGTGAATGGGAGCGCCAGCACCCCAACGACCCGGAGCGACAATTGAGGCAGTGGATCTTCTATATGGAGATGATCAGCAGGGATGAATTCGGCAACTCTGAAGAGTCTCAATTGGCTCGCGCCACGGTCGATTTGATTCGTCCCGAGAAGAACCCGCTGTTGGCCGAAGTCGAAGCTTTCTGGCAAGCGGAGCGAAAGCAGATAGCCAAGCTTTGTTGGGCTGCCAAGTTTCGCGATCCGCCGGCTTTAGCCGACAAGCTCATATTGCTGGTGCAAGGCGCGCGCAATGAGCGAACGAGCTATGGCTATAACGGACCCAGCCGTAGGCTGCCTGAGGCAGGGGACGATCTGATGGTAGCTCATGGCGCGGAGCCAAAGCCGCCTTTGGAGCTCGGTTAGTGGCTATTAGCCGCAAATATTCCCATTGATGGAGCCAGTTTTGTTGAAAGACGAACAATCCGCCGTCGTCGTATTTACGTCAGAAACTGTCGAAACCGTGCTTGATAAAGGCGGTACAGGCGAATGGGTGGTCAGTCCCAAGAAGGCTGGCACCTGCAAGTATGTCGTGTGTTGCCGTAAAACGGAATGGATCAATCGGAAGGAAGGAATCGCTCACAGGGCGGCATTTCTAGTCGGGGTGATTGCCGGTCTTCACAAGGAGCCCGACAGTGCGGAGAACAAACGGGGGCAGCCACGCTTCCTGATCGAACTATCCGAATATGCCACAATTCAACGCGTGGAAGCCTGGGACAAGGACGCCCGCAACCCCGTGTCCTACAAAACCTTCGGAGAGCTCGGCATTGATCTTCGGGGGCTAAACTTCAAGCCGATGCCCCCCCGGCGCCGTCCAGGAAAGCGGACAGGGGCGGAGGAGCCCCCATGAGCATTGCGGAAGCTAAAAAGGCGCTGGCTGCCACCTTCGGAGTAAGCCCCGAGGATGTCGAAATCACCATCCGCGGCTGAGTTAATCATGATGATGATCGTTTGCGCGACGATTGGAGATGCCAACAAAGTACGTTTGAAGTAGCTAATACTTTGATATATACATATGCCTCACCCAAGGAGGCGTGTATGAGTGATTTCCGCATCGAACATCTTCCCATTACGGGTCTGAAGCCCAACCCCCAGAACGCCCGCCGGCATTCAAAAAAGCAGCTGCATCAGATTGCGGCTTCCATCCGTGAATTCGGCTTCAACAGCATTGTCGTGATCGACGAAGACGACGTCATCCTGGTCGGCCATGGGCGGGTCGAAGCGGCCAGGCTAGCCGGTTTGACCACCCTTCCGGTTCTGCGCATTACGCATCTAACGGCCGCCCAGAAGGTCGGCTTTGCGCTGGCCGACAACAAGATTGCGCTCAATACCGACTGGGATATCGAGCAGCTAGGGTTGCTGATGCGGGAGCTATCTGCTCAGGAGCTCAATTTCGATCTGGAAGTGACCGGATTTGAGACCGCAGAAATCGACCTGCTAGTCGATGGCCCGACGGTCGCAACCAAGCACGACCGCAGCGACCTCGTTCCGGACCCCCAGAACGAGGCCGTCTCCAGGCCGGGCGACCTCTGGCACCTCGGCGATCACCGGCTGATTTGCGCGGACGCCTGTGACAAGACCGCTTATGCCGATTTAATGGATGGCGAGCAGGCGAGGGTGGTATTCACCGATCCTCCCTATAATGTTCCGATCGACGGTCACGTCGGCGGTCTCGGCGCGGTCAAGCATCGCGAATTCAAGATGGCGTCGGGCGAGATGAGCCCGGCCGAATTCGAACACTTCCTGAAGACGGTATTCGCCAATATGGCGGATGTCAGCCTCGACGGCGCCGTCCACTTTATCTGCATGGACTGGCGCCATATGGCGGAGGTTCTGAGTGCGTCGAAGGGGATCTATTCCGGAACTCAAGAACCTTTGCGTCTGGAACAAGAACAATGGCGGCATGGGATCATTTTACCGTTCCAAGCACGAGCTCGTGTTTGTATACAAGGTTGGGACCGATGCGCACGTCAACACGGTCGAGCTCGGCAAGAACGGTCGCTACCGGACCAACGTCTGGGACTACGCGGGCGTCAACACCTGGCGGGCGGGCCGGGATGCCGATCTGGAGATGCATCCCACCGTCAAGCCGACTGCGCTGGTGATCGACGCCATCAAGGACTGCTCCCGGCGCGGCGACATTGTGCTGGACGCCTTTTCAGGGTCGGGCACAACCATCATTGCCGCGCACAAGTGCAGGCGCAAGGCGCGCGCGATCGAACTGGATCCGCTCTATGTCGACGTCGCCATCCGTCGTTGGCAGATCTATACCGGCCAGTCCGCTACGATGGCGGTCACTGGCGAGACCTTTGCCGAAGTCGAGGAACGGCGCGGCGATCCGCTAAACTGAGCGACTGGCCCGATTGATGTAAATCTCGGAAAGGCCTGCAGCAGTGGGCAAAGATGCTGCTTGGGCTTGATCCGAATGCTGGTGTGTGCTACACAAACTGCACCTCGCACCAGGTCCGAATTGGGGGTTTTATAACCCTGTGCGTAATGTACATATTCGGAATGTAGTGCGTAAATGAAGGCGTGACGCCCGATAGGTCTGAGTTTCTGCATGAGCGGAAATTCGGTGAACCTGCGGGGTCGCGCCGATTTCATTTGTGGCCTCGCTCCCATTCACCTCATGAATTGAGGAGCACCATCATGTCTCGTAACAAGCTTGGCCAGTTTGAGCCAGGGACCTGCGGAAACCCGCGAGGGCGCCCGCGCAGGATACCGCGCAAGATTAATGCACATCAGCTGAGGATGGATTTTTTCGAAGCGGGAGAAACTTTAGTCCCCATTATTGAAAAGGGAGAACGAAAGTTGATCCCCGCCAGTGTTGCCATTGATAAGCAGTTAGCCATCAAGGCTGCCTCTGGAGACATAAAAGCAATTATCGAGTGGAAGAAGACGCGTCAGAGGCTTACGCTACAATATGTGAAGGACCAGCTTGAAAGTCTTGGGGCCTTAATGAAGGCCGAAGACATAGAGCGCAAGTTCCCCGAAGATGTGACAGAGGAGATCTTGGCCGTATCTCGGAGTCTACGTTTGACCATCGATCCTGATTATTTGCCGTAGTCGTAGGACTGAAGGATTGTGACGGAAATCGCGGACGCGCGTAAAAGCGCTCCGCGATTTTTTTGAGACCCGCTCACGACGCCGCAACATCCGAATTCTGCGGTGCCCTCGATACCAGTTAAGCTGCTGCCTCTTTTCTAAAACAACATACCCAGCACACTTTTAGCAACCTGATGCGTGCCTGTTTACGACCTGTTCCTCGCCTGTTCGATACTTGTTAGCAGCCTGATTTTTTCAGACATCGACAGCGCGTGCTCTCGTTCAAATCCCGGATATGATTGAAAAAATCGTCGAAATCGGCGATTTCGCGGGCTCAAATTGAATTTTCAACCCGAATAACAGGCTAAAATAGCTGGAGACTGGTTCGTATCTGACTGCGCACACCACCATCCCAAATAATGACGTCGCTTGAAACGACGTCACCTGGGTTTCCCGACCGCCTGAACTCCCGAAAATTCCGTGCTATTTCGCCTTGCTGGTCAGCTGCCGGGGATTGCCGGCTTCGGCATTGGCGCTGTCCATGACGGCCGCGAATATTCTTCGCGCCGGTTTCCTCCACCAGCTTTCGCGCCCGTTGCAGCTCCAGCCCTCCGGCGAGCTTTTGTTCGCTGGTCCCGAAACGCATCAGAAGATCCGCGTGCACGAAGCGGGCAAGGCATTCCGCAACGCGGGCGTGACGCGCGGTCGCGACCTCGATCGCCTGATGGACCGTAGCGAACGCATTCGCGCTGTCGCCGTTCAGCCGGTAGGCATTGGCGAGATCCGCCAGGATGCGGGGCTCGTTCTCGAGGCCCGCCTTTCGCGACCGGGCGAAGCTGAGCGCGTCGGACAAATCCTCGATCGCCGAGGTCAGTCTTCCGGCGATGACGTGGGAAAGGCCGCGGCAGGCCTGGGCGTACACCCGCAAATAGGGGTTGCCGCTTTTCATGGCGAGCGAAAACGCGCGCTCGGCATGTTCCTGGGCGAGGCCGGCATTTCCGATTCGCCACGCCAGGTCCACATAGGCGAGGCTCGGAATGACATAATGGATGGCGTCGACGTGGCCGTCTTCCAGTTGAAGGATACGGTCGAGGTACGGGCGCGCCTCCTCGCCGCGGCCGAGCATCACCAGCGTCTGCCCGCGCATGGCGGTCAGCCAGATCTCGACGTCGAAGCCGAGCGTCTGCCGGTCGAACTTGACGATTTCGTGCGCGCGTTCGGTGGCCTCGATATTCATCTGGAGCGCTTCCGACATGTGGCCCGAGAGCCGCAGCGCGTGACAGAGCACGGCCTTCAGCGTGATCTGAACGCTGGCATCGCTGCCGGAATCGGCGATCGCCTTGGCTTCCCGGATTCGAGCGACATACTCGTCCGCCGAGCCGCCATTCGCCAGAATTCGTCCGTACGCCGCGTGGATCAGCGCATTGGCCCTGATATCCCCCAGCGCCAATGCCAGCCGCTTGGCTTCCTCGAAATAGACCTTGGCCTCGTCGGCCGGAATTCCTTCCCGCCACGCGAAATTGACGATCTGGCCGCAGGCCATCATGCGCAAATAGTCGATCGGCGTCGATGCCGGCTGGTCCGACAGGAGCTCGCGGACCTTCTTCCAGCTTCGCAGCGCCTGGCTCGGATCGTTGGCGCCGATCCAGACCGCGGCGCGCATGTTCTGCTGGGCCGCCTTGAGATTTTCGCCGGCCTGCTCGAGGTGGTACGCCAGCAGCGAGGCCCGCTCCTCGGCGTGATCCTTGAAGAGACTTTCGATCGCCTGCGCCACCTTTGAATGGAGCTCGCGGCTGCGCTCGTGCAGCAGCGACCGATAGGCGACCTCCTGGATCAGCGGGTGACGAAACGCGACCAGTCCCTGCTCGAAGGGCGGGACGTCGTAAAGCAGTTCGGCCCGCCGCAACTGCTGGACCGCTTCCGAAAGCCCGGACCGTTCCAGGCCGCACACGAATTCCAGGATCGAAACCGAAATCTCCCGGCCCACCACCGAGGCGATCTCGAGCACTTCCTTGGGGTTTTCCTCGAGCCGGTCGATGCGGGCGGCGATCACCGCCTGCACCGTCGACGGCAGTGGAATCGAATCGATGCCGCCTTTCAGCCGGTAGGCGCCCTTTTCACCTTCGAAGTCGCCGCGCTCTACCAGCGCATTGACGAGTTCCTCGATGAAAAACGGATTGCCCTGCGCGCGCTCCACGATGTTTCTGCTCAGCAACGCCAGCGAAGGGTCGCTGCCGAGGTGGTCCCGCAACAACAGCGCCGCTTGCGCCGGCGCCAGAGCGGGCATGGTGATCTGCCGGTAGTGCGATCGCTGCATCAGCGGCGCGTTGAAGCCGGGCCGGAAATTGACGACCAGAAGCGCCGTCGTGCCGACCACGGCGTCGGCCAGCGCTTCGACGAATTCTTCGCTCGCCGCGTCGATCCAGTGCAGGTCCTCGATGATGACGACGGTCGCCGCATCCCGCGGGCCCGAACGCACCAGCGTCCTGACAAAATCCAGTAGCTGCGTCTTTCGCGCCTTGGGATCGAGCTTGACCGCGGGCCGGGACGGGTCGGCCAGCCCGATGAATTCCAGCAGCACCAGCGACAGCTGTTCCGGGATCGAGAGCGCCGCCAGCCGGTCGAGAACCCGGCGGCGGGAAATTTCGGGCGCTTCCTTGACGCGCAGGCCGAAATAGTCGCGCAACAGTTCCAGCACCGGCTGGAACGGCGTCGCCCGGCCATGCGCCAGGACCCGCGCCTCGAACACCCGGATGCCCTTGCCGCGGCAATTCTCGGCAAACTCGAAACAGAGCCGGCTCTTGCCGATACCGGCTTCGCCGACAACGCCGACCACGCGACCGTCGCCCTCGCGGTATTTTCGAGTTCATTGACCAGTGCCAGGAACTGTTCGTCCCGGCCGGTGAGGGGGCTCAGCCGGACCGCTCTTCGAAAAACCCCGCTCGACGGCGCGTGCTGCAGTCCCCTCAGTCTGAAGATTTCGGTGGGCGTCGCCAGCCCGCGAATGGTCGTGAGACCCAGCGGTTCGACTTCCACGAATTGCCGGGCGGCCGTGTAGGTTTCCTTCGAGATCAGGATGCTGCCGGCATCGGCCAGTTGCTCCAGGCGATTGGCGAGATGCACATTGGCGCCCGCCGCGTCGTAGGTTTGATAAAGGCTGTGCTCGATGGCCTGCACCACCACCTCGCCGGTGTGGACGCCGACGCGGATCTGCAAATCCGGATCGCCGAAGCGCGTTATGCCATCCTGCATCGCCAGCGCCGCGAGGCAGCCGCGGACGGCGTGATCCTCATGAGGTTGCGGCGCGCCGAACAGCGCCATGACGCCGTCGCCCTGCGATTTGTTGACGACGCCCTCGTAGCGAACCACCGCTTCATTCATGAGATCCAGCACGGGGCGCAGCCGCTTCATGCCCAGCTCGGGATCGCCCAGACTGTCGATCAGGCTCGTCGAGTTGCGAATGTCCGCGAACAGAATCGTGAGGCGCTTGCGCTCTCCGCCCTTGGCGATCAGCGACTTCAGGACATGCTGCCAGGATTGACTGGTCGCCGCAGCCGTTGTGGTCTCCAACGCGGCGCTGCACTGCCCGCAAAAACGGCTGGTCGGACCGTTCAGGTGTCCGCAGGCCTTGCACTCTATTCCGAGGGAAGCCCCGCATCCTTCGCAATATTCATTGGTCGCCTTGTTCTGACAACCACAACGCGAACATTGCATTCGGTGCCTCTCGGATAGCAGCGGAAGCCGGACCTGACCTAGGGTCCAGTCTAGCCCAATAAGCCGATCAATTCCATGGCAGAGCGCCGCGGCTGATTGACAGTTGCGGAAATCGCGGGAAGCTCATATCTCCGGCTCGGGCTGCGACGTTTTGACATTCTGCCTGCCGAATAGCGATGAAGTCCGGTTTTTCGGCTTCGGCCCTCCGACGCGTTTCCGCCGGCGCCGGAGACGCGCTCGCCGGGATGTGAAATGACCTTTCTCGACTGGCCGACGGAGCAGGAAGTATTGTCCAGGCGCGCGCGACAGCGGCGCAGAGCCATCGCTGTTCGACTTATCGATCAATTCGCGGACACCTTTAGCGACATCCAGTACGATTTGTTTTGGGAGTCATCGTTCGTCAATGCGCAGGCGTGGCGGTCCGGCAGCCAGCGGCGCGTCACCGTTTACGGAGGGCTGGTGCGGCATCCCGCGATCACCGCTCCCGGGCTTGCGCTGATGCTGGCTCATGAAACCGGACATCATCTCGGCGGTGCCCCGCGCGATCCCGACTTGCGCTGGGCGGCATGGCAGGGCCAGGCGGACTTCTGGGCTGCCAGCACCGGGATGGCGAAAGTATTCGGGCACGAGGCCGCCCGTCTGACAATTCGGGGGGCGAGACAGATTGCCGCGCTTCATGCGGCGTTTTCCGAAATTGACGGCGAGCCCGACATCCCGGCACAGGAGCGTTCGGCCATTTTTCTGGCGGGCGCGCAGGGGAAATCCATTGCCGCGTTTCTGGAGCAATCGTTCAATCGAATGCTGCAGGAACGAAACCGGCCGGACGACGACTGAGGATGGTAAACGATTTGCCGGGCTCGCGCGCAAGCAGGGCGGCTTGAATTGTGGCTGCACCGGAGTAAGCTCGTTTCAGCGGCATTCTCTTCTTTTTAGTGTTCTTTTTAAGCACCAAACCGGAGGTTACGATGGGCGCGTTGATTATGACAAAGGGCACCAAGCGGCTGGCTGCTCACTACAACGAGGAATTCGATACCTGGATCGATTTTTACAGGGATCCCGCAATCCTCGCCAAATTCAAGCGCACGGCAGGAGCCGATATCGATATCTGGGCGGATTTGATTCAAAAAATAAAAGACACGTCCACGACGAACGATCACAGCGAACGGGCCGACAACCTCACGCTTCTTCCAAAGAACCATAAGCGGCACCCGAACCTGCACGCGAGATGGAAATATTTTCTGCAAACATTGCTCTCGCAGGCCAACCAGAACAAGCTGGCCGATGCCATCTGTCGCGCTCTCACCGACGCGAACACCTATATCACCTTCGACGTCCGCGTCGGCGGGACGCAGGACGTCACGCTTGATTCCGACGTCGACGACGGCAATCCGATCGCGCGGATCACCATCGTGACGACCGGGCCGATGCAGATCAGGCCAGTCAAGAAGGGCGGCAGTCCGCCTCCGCTGGACTAGCGCCGCGCCGCCAGCAGGTAGCCAATGCGTTCGGCATCCGCTTCGCGCTGCCGGATTGCCTGGTCGAACTCTACTGCCTGGGTGTTGCCGATGCCGGCGCGCGAGCGCGGATGTCGGTGCCATCGGTGCGCGGCGGCAGAGTCGCCAGCCCGGTTCAAGCCGCTTGTTTGGGCGCCTTGGCCGGAAAATCGGCCGGCGCGCGCCGGCCCGGTTCGCTGAAGGCCGGCTCATCGCACTTCCGGCGATCCCTCAGTGAACCGCCGCGTACATGATCTTCTCCTCGGTCGCTTCCAGCGCGGAGAATTCCTCGACCACCTTGCCCTGCCGCGATACCAGGATGCGGTCGGACAGCGCCATGATCTCCGGCAGATAGGACGAGATCATCACCACCGCCTTGCCCTCGTCGGCCAGACGCTGGATCAGCTCGTGGATCTCGACGATCGCGCCGACGTCGACGCCGCGCGTCGGTTCGTCGAAAATGATCAGGTCGGGTTCCTGCACCAGCGACTTGGCGATCACGACCTTCTGCTGATTGCCGCCCGAGAGTTCCACGACCTTGATGTCGTTGCCGGTCGCGCGGACCTTCAGCCGCTCGACCCAGGTCTTGCCGACCTTGTCGGCCTCGCGCCGGGACAGGAAGAAGCGGCCGCCCGGCAGCTTGGCCAAGAGCCCGAGATAGATGTTGCGGGCCACCGACATGGTCTCGAAGAAGCCCTCGACCTTGCGGTCTTCCGTGACATAGGCGATGCCGGCCCGCACCGCGGGCGCCGGAACGCGGTAGCGTACCGGCTTGTCGTGCAGGATCACTTCGCCGCCGTGGAAGAAATCCCGCTTGAGAACGCCGGCGACGATCTTGAACGTCTCGGTGCGGCCGGCGCCGACCAGGCCGAACACCCCGGTGATCTGTCCGGCAAACACCGAAAGCGAGTTGTTCTTGACCATCGGCGCCATTTTGAGGTTCTGCACGGTCAGCACGCGCTCGCCGGCGGGCCGCACGCTGGTCTTGCGCGAACCGTAGAGCGTGTTCGACAGATCGCGTCCGACCATGGCCTGCACGATGCGCGCCCGGTCGAATTTTGCGGCGTCGTCGGTCACGACATGCTTGCCGTCGCGAAGGATGGTGATCCGGTCGGCGAGGATCAGCGCTTCCTCGAGCGCGTGCGAGATGAACACGATCGACACGCCGCGGCGTTTCAGGTCGCGCACCAGGTCGAAGAAATACTTCTTCTCCTCCGGCGTCAGCGTCGCCGTCGGTTCGTCGAAGATGATGACCTTCGCCTCATGCAGGACCGCGCGCGCGATTTCGACCATCTGCTTCTTGGCGGCGCCGAGCAGGCCGACGGTTGCGGTGGGGGTGACGTCGAAATTGAGGGATTGCAGGAACTGCTGGGCGGCGATGTAGATGCCGCGCAGCCGGTTGTAGAACCGCTCCTGGCCCAGGAACAGGTTCTGCGCCACCGTCATGGTCGGAACCAGGCTGTTTTCCTGGAACACCATCGCGATGCCGAGATGGCGCGCTTCGAGCGGCGTGCGCGGCGCGGCTTCGACGCCGTCGACTTCCATCGTTCCGGAAGTGAGGGTGACGACGCCGGCCATCACCTTTGTCAATGTCGACTTGCCGGCGCCGTTCTCGCCGACCAGCGCATGGATCTCGCCGCGCCGCAGTTCGAAATCGACGTTCTCGATCGCGGGGACGCCGGCGTAGAGCTTGGTCGCCTTGCGCAGCGCGAGGATGGTGTCGCTCATGCGCGCAACTCCTGCTCGATCATGGCAAGCGGCAGGCGCAACAGCCGGCCCGGCCCCTTGGCGATCGCGAACAATGACCCATCCATCTCGACCGCCGCCACGACGCCATGGTTGACGCCGTCGACCCGGCTGTGCAGCGCGTAAAGCGGCACCCCGCTCGCACTGAGCCTGATGACGAGGCCGTAGGACCGTGGCGGCGCCCACGGCTTGACGACGCCCATGGTCTTGATATGGGCGCCCTGCATCGGTTCGAGAAAGGACTGGCCGGATTTCAGTTTCGGCGCGATCCAGTATTCGGGATCGATTTCCGCCATCATGCGGCGCCGGTAGGCATTTTCGCGCAGCACGAATTCGACGAGTTGGGTGCGTGCCGCGAACGCCGTCAGCCAGAAGCCGCCGGAAGCCGCCGGCGAAAGCCGCGAGGGATAAACCGGCAGATGTTCCAGCAGGGTACGCGGCCTTCCGTCCGCGCTTAATGGCGATGACACGGTGCCGCCAGCTTTCGCTGACGAAGAGGTCGCTGCCTGCGGCACAGGCGCCGAATGCATAGCGCAGGCCGGAAACGAGCGTGCGGACGCGGCCGCTCGCGAGATCGAGGACAAGCACGCGCCCGGTGCGGCCGCGTTCCATCAAATCGTGCACCCACTGCCGGTAAGGGCGCGCGGTCGAGCCATCGGTCGCGACCAGGGTTTTGCCGGGCCCCGGCGCAAGCGCGTTGATCGCATTCATCGAAGGATCGGCAAATGTCACTGCGGCCGATGACGCCGCAGGTTCCGCAAACACCTGCACGTCGCGCCCGTCCAGCGCGACCGCGAGGCCGCCGTCCGGCAGGCAGCACAGCGCCGTGATGGGGCGGTCGAAACGCCTGACTTCGGTGGTGGCCGTGCCGTCGAGGCGCCGGAGCGTGGCGCCGTCGGCGAAATAGAGCGCCTTGCCGTCGGTGGCGAGGTCCTCGGGCGCCTCGAACTCTCCAATGATTTCGGCCTTTTCCAGGATCTGGTTCGGCTTCAACGCGCCGTCGAACGACGGCACCGTGATGGTCGCATCGCCCCGCCCCAGCAGGCGGTCGGTGAAAGCCTTGAACGCCGCGATCACTTGCTCTTCCCCCAGCGCCGGTCGTACTGGACGAAATTGGGGTCGGCGCCGGCGAGCTTGTAGCGGCCGATACGGTTGTTGGCGATGCCGCCGAGATAGAGATAGCCGCGGTGCTCGCGCATCGAGGTGATCATCGGATGGTTGACGCCGCGCAGGTCCCAGAGCGAGTTCGAGCACCTCGCCGCGCTCGTTGAATTTGATGACGCATCCGGTGTTGATGTTCGGGAACAGCCATTCGTCGATCGGAACCCGCTTGCCCATTCGCTTGCGGAAGCCCGGCATCTTCCAGGCAAGATCGAGCGCCGGGCTGCGCATGCCGACCATCGCCAGCCAGTAATTTCCGTCGGAAGCCAGATTGATGTTGTCGGGATAGCCCGGCAGGTTGTCGATCACCGTCTCGGTCTTTCCGGTCTTCGGGCCGTCGAACCAGTAGCGCTTGATCGAGCAGCCGAAGGTTTCGGCGAACAGGATCGACTGGCCGTCGCTCGCGACGCAAATGCCGTTGGGAAATTTCAGCCCGCGCAGCACGGTGCGCGTCGTTCCGCTATTCGGATCGTAGCAGATGATCCGGCCGTTGCCGCGGGCCTCCAGACCGTCGACCGGCCACTCGTCCATTTCGTATCGAACGGTGGCTTCCGAGAAGAAGATGCGTCCGTCGTCGGCGATGTCGAGATCGTCGGCCAGCCGCAGCCGGCTGTCGTCGTTGACGGAATAGAGGCTGCGGTTGGTCTCGTCGGTGACCTTCTCGACCTTGCGCTCGGGCGTGATGCGATAGAGGCCCATTCCGCCGATGCACACGTAGAGATTATCGTCGCGATCGAAGGCCATGCCGAGCGGCTGGCCGCCGATATGGGCGAACACCTCCATCTGCTGATAGTCGGGCGGCAGGAAGCGGATGATGTCGCCGTGGCGCGAGCCGGCATAGAGATTGTCGTTGCGATCCAGGATGACGTCTTCCGGCGCCTCGATGCGGCCGAGCCCGATCAGCGTCACGTCGCGCAGCTTGTCGTTTTGCGCGAACGGCCCGCTGCCGGGCGCGGTCGAGGCCGCCGGCGCCAGGCCATGATAGGTCGGGCTGACATAGACCTTGCTGATGATGCGGGTCCGGTTCTTCAGCCAGCGGATATCGATGGTGGCGGCGACCAGCAGAACGCCGGCCAGCACCATGCGATTGACGCCGCCGCTCACCGACAGCGTCGTCAGGCCGTTGATCACGAACAGCACGATCAGCGTGCCGACCAGCGCCTTGGCGACCGAACCCTTGCCGCCGCCGAGGCTGATGCCGCCGAGCACGGTGGCCGTCAATACCGTGACTTCGAGCCCGACGCCGACGTCGCCGCCGACGGTGCCGAGACGGGCTGCGAAGAACAGCGCGCCGATCGAAGTCAAAACGCCGCTTGCGGTGTAGCACAGCGCGATCGTGCGCCGCACCGGAATGCCCGAATTGTAGGCCGAGCGGCGCGAACCGCCGATCGCGGTCACGTGCCATCCCGGCCGCAGGCGCGTCAGGAAGACATGTCCAAACACCGCGACGACGGCATAGACCAGCACGACGCTGGGGACGCCGGCGATCCCGCCGCCGCCGAGGAAATTCCAGGACGGGAAGTCGGGGAAGGCGGCGGCGATCCTGTTCGAATAGTCGAACAGCAGAAGGTCGTAGGCGGACCGGTAGATAATGAGCGTGATCAGCGTGGTGATGAAGGCGCGCAGCCGCAGATACCCGATCAGGAGGCCATTGACGGCCCCGAGCACGGCGCCGCACACGACCGTCGCAACGATCACCGCCGGCACCGGCCAGTCCAGAACGTTGAGGCAGAACAGCGCGCAGAAGTCGCACAGCGCGAACATCGATCCGACCGAAAGGTCGATGCCGCCGACGATGACGACGAGCGCCATGCCGAGCACGATGAAGCCGATCTCGCCGGCCTGCCGTCCGGTATCGGCGAGGCCGCCGACGGAAAGAAAGCCGTCGATCGACCGGCTGAGCAGCAATGGTGATGATCAGGAGAACGATCACCGGGATCGCGGTTTCCGTCCAGCGCTTGGACAGGATTTCGCCGAGCAGGTGATCCGGCCAGTAGCGGTATCGCAAACGAAGAAGTGCGTCTTGCATCGGCGGCCTGGGATTGAAGGAGGAATCTGGCTCATGCGGCCGGCGCGCTTACGCTTCGAGACGAGCGGCCATGCGAGACGCACGGCCGCTCGCCGGTTTGGCGGGAACGGTTGTCTACTTCTTGAGGTCGCTGAGATTCCAGCAGGCGGTTTCGCTCGAGGCATTCTCCTTGGTGATCGGGATCAGGGTCGTATACATCGATCCCTTCACCGATCCGGGTTTGACGCCGGAGGAGACCAGCCATTTGATCACGCCGGCCATCTGCTCGGCCTGGGTCGGCACGTCGTAGCTCAGGTTGAGGTCGAACGCGCCCGACTTGACGAGTTCGCACGCTCCCCTTCGCTCGCCGCCGCCGGAGGTCGCGACGAATACCTTGCCGGTGAGGCCGGCTTCCTTCACCGCGGCCGCGGTTCCGATGTCCATGCCGTCCCAGAAGCCGACGATGCCGCAGAGGTCGGGATTCTGCTTCAGCACGGTCTGGGTGATCGCCTTGGCCTTGGCGGCATCCCAATCGGCGGCCTGGCTGGAGACGACCTTGATATCCGGATTCTTGGCCAGCACGTTTTCGACGCCTTTGAGGGTGTAGGCGCTCGCCGCCGCCGACAACGCGCCCTGGACGATCGCGATCTTGTTCGATTTGCCCTTGCAGGCATTGACCACGGCCTCGGTATCGCGTTCGCCGATTTCGATCCAGTTGGCGCCGACGAAGGCCGAGCTGCGATAGCTCGAGCCCATATTGATCTGGATGACGTAGATGCCTTCGTTCTCGGCGCGCTGCAGCAGCTTGGCGTAGGTCTGCACGTCGGGATTGTGGATGATCATCGCCGCGGGCTTTTCGGAGATCAGCGTCGTCACCGCCTGCGCGCCGGCATTGGTGCTCCAGTTCGGATCGCGGACGATCACCTTGACGCCGTAGGGTTCGAGCTCCTTCTTGACGCCGGCGAACCAGCCCTCGGTCAGATCGAAATTCATCGCGACCGGCACGTAGGCGACCGTCTTGCCGGCGAGCGCCTGCTTGAATGCGCCTTGAAACGGTTCGTCGAGGCCCTTCTGCGCCAGTGCCGGCGAGGCCGCCGCGCCGAGCAGGCCGAGCGCCACCAGCATGGTCTTGAGTTTCGTCCGTCCAGATATTGTCATGTCGTCCTCCCGTTTATGATTCGCAATGTTTTTGCAGTTGTTTAGATATCGCCTTGTTGCGCCGTCTCCTCGTTGCGCGGATTCAGGAAGGAATCCGCGATGACCGCGGCCAGAAGCACCACGCCCTTGACGAGGTTCTGGCCGGAATAGGAGACGTCCATGATGGTCATGCCGTTGAGCATGGTGCCGATCAGCAGCGTTCCGATGATGACATTGAGCACGCCGCCGCGCCCGCCCGACAATCCGATGCCGCCAAGCACGACCACCAGGATCACGTCGTAAATCAGCGTCGAATTGAAGATGCGTGTCGGCATGCTGTTGACCGACGCGGCCATGATCAGGCCGGCGACGCAGCCGATCAGCGCCGCCAGCACATATTGCAGCACGATGATCGGCCGGGTGGGGATGCCCGTGACCCGCGCGCCGTTGGGATTGTCGCCGATCGCGTAGATGTAGGTGCCCAGTCGCGTCCGTCGCAGGAAGAATGCCACCGCGATGCACGAAAGCGCGAACATGACGATCGGCATCGGAATGCCGAACAGATTGCCCTGTCCGAGGCGTTCGAATCCGTCGAGCCCCGGGCTCCACTGCACGACATCGAGCTTGAACAGCGCCGCCTGGCCGAGACCTGCGAGAAACAATCCCGACGCCAGGGTCGTGAACAGCGACGGCACCTCGGCGTAGGCGATCAGCCATCCGTTCACGAGCCCGAACACCGTCGTCAATGCGAAGGCCGCGGCCAGCGAGGTCGGCAGCGAGTGACCGTCCTGGACCATCTGCAGCACCAGCCCCGGTGGCACCGCCAAAGCCGCAATCAGCGAAATGTCGATGCCGCGTCCGATCACGACGATCGCCATCGCCAGACCCGAGGATGCCGAGCACCGCCACGTTTTGCAGCAGCGTCAGCATGTTCGCCGTCGTCAGAAAGCCGGGGAGGATAAGCGCGAATACGGCAAAAAGCGCCGCAAAGACCGCAAATACGATGCCCTGCTGTCCGAGGCTCCTGATTCCCATCCCCGCACTCTTGTGTTTTGCGCTTTTGCCGGAGATGTTCGCGCGCTTTGATCGTCAATGCAAGCGATCACGGCGATCGTTGCGGTCATGGCGCTATCGCCAAATCGCAGGCGCCGCCTTTGCGATATTCCGTGCGAAGAAAAGCGAAAAATCCGGAAAGTTGGACAGCAGCGGGTCATCCGCGCAGCCGCCCGACGGCCGCGCCGGTCAGGTTTGGCGGAAGTAAGGCCGGCTCTTCAGGTTGAGGAAAGCGACCGGGGAGGCCATCAGGATGGCCCCGACCGCAAACGCCAGGATGATTTCGCCGGCGCCGGCGCGGGCGTGGACGAATTCGGCGATGCCGAGGGATCGAGTTTTCGATTGGCCCCGTCACGAAACAATTAAAGAGTGTGACGTTTCGCGCCGTTCCGCGTCGTCACATTGGAACAGGTTCGTTGCCAACTAAGTCGCCGCCGGCACGAAAATGCCCCGGCCGTGCAGCTTACCATGATCGAGGTCGTCCATGGCATCATTGACGGCATCGAGCGGGTAAATGTGTGTCTCCAAGGCAACGCGGCCTTGGGCAGTGAGCGTCATCAGCTCGTCGAGGTCGTTATAAGTGCCGACAAGGTTGCCGACGAAATTGATCTCCTGCGAAATCATGTCGATGGCCGGTACGTTGACCATGCCGCCGTAGCCGATCACATAATAGGTGCCCGCTCGCCGCAGCATTGCTATGCCGTCCTCGATCGCGCCACCTTCGCCGACGAAGTCGATGACCGTCTCGCAACCGGCGCCACCCGTGATTTCCTTGACCTTTTCGACTTGGCCGCCATTCGCGAGCACAGTGTGATCGGCGCCACATTTCTTTGCCAGATCGAGTGCAGCTTCCGACCTATCGACGACGATCACATCGGCGGCTGTCAGCGCCTTGAGCGATTGAATGCCAATGTGCCCAAGGCCTCCGCCGCCACCGATCACCACCGCATGTGTCCCGGGATACAGCAGCGGGACAGCTTTTTTCACCGCGTGGTAGGCGGTGAGCCCGGCATCGGCCAGTGCCGCAACATCCTGCGGCCGGGTCTTGGGGTTGAGTTTGACCACGGCTCTCGCGCCGGTCTTGAGAAACTCGGCAAAGCCGCCGTCAACGTCGATGCCGGGGAAGGCGCCATGGCTGCAATGCATATCGTCGCCGGCGCGACAATGTCGGCAAAATCCGCATGATATCAGAGGATGAACAATGACAGTGTCGCCGACAGCGACGTGCTCGACGGCGGAGCCGACGGCATGTACCCAGCCGGCATTCTCGTGGCCGAGGGTGTAGGGGAGTTTGACGTGGCTCTTGTCCTTCCACTGGCCTTCGACGATATGGAGGTCGGTTCGGCAAAGCCCCGCGCCGCCAATGCGCACGATAACATCGTGCGGCTTGGTGATCTTCGGGTCAGCGACTTCCTCGACCTTGGGGCGCTGGCCGTAGGCATGGAGGCGGACGGCTTTCATGGCGGCTACTTCTTCTGAAGGGTGTAGCGTACGGTCTGCACGCGAATGGACCCGTCCTTGAAGACGAATGTGTCGATGCCGTCGTCGATCTTGGTTTTGGCGGAATCGGCGGTCCATTCAAGGAACAGGATGTCATTCTCATAAAGCTGCGTCTTCAGGTTCCATTTTGCCTTGGGCACATCGGAAAGCAGTTTCGTGAAGGCTTGGCGGATGCCCGCCTTGCCCCGCAGAATGCCCGCGGGCGTCATGAAGAAGGCATCGTCGCTGTAATCCGCCACGATACCGTCGAGATCCTCGGCGCCCAGCGCCTCGGCGTGATGTTGGAATACTTGCTGTGGTGTGCGTGTAGGCATGGCGTCCTCCTCTTGAGATTTGGATGCATAACGGCGTGCCCGTGGTCTTCATGACTCATTTCGAGCCCCGCAAGACAATTTAAAATGTCACCATCATCGAGACCTAGACGCCATGATCTGGATCAATTGTTTTGTGACAGGAACGCGACGGAGGGTGGGGCGCTGAAATTCTTCGCGGGTCGTTTCGCCATTTCGCCACGCGCGGCTTTCGCGATGCGGTTGCACAAGTCCTCCATGAGAGGCGCGTCAAAAGTAGCATCGACTGGCAGGGCCTGTCGCAGCGCACCAACCGCAGAGGCCAAACAGCGCTCCGTGCCGCCCGCAGCCCGGTAGAAGAGATTGACGATGTGCGCAATTTCGTCGGGGTCTTGCTCGATGATCAACGTTGCCGCCGTGGTCACCGTGAAGTCGCCGTTGCATTGGCGCCAATGCTGCGAAAGGCCAGCGACCTTTCGGCCGTTGACGGATATGTCGTAGCGTCCCGGGCAGAAAGCGGCCGGCTTCCCCTGGGTTTCAGCCTTCAGTCCGTACGATTCCAGAACAGTACGGATTACGTTGGTCAACTCGATATAAGCGGTGTCGATCGTGGTTCCCGGGAAGACGGTCCGGGCAAGCGCAATCTGAAGCGTCCCCTCTGAAATCGGGCAGGCGCTGCCGCCGCTCCGGCGGATCAAGACGGGCCATCCCTCGGCCACAAGGCGATCCACGGCGTCAGCAAAATGCGGCAGACGGGTGTCGCTGCGGCCGACGACCAGCGCGCGGGGTGCACGCCATAAGAGCAGAAGGCGCGGGTGGTTGCAGGAAATATCCTCGGCCAGTTGCTCCTGCCGCAGGAGGCCAAGGTCTGCCGTCTTGAAGTCGTCGAAAAATACCGCTGACGTCGCGGCGCAGCGTCCAGCGGCGGTGATTGACGCCGCTGCGCTAACGATGTCAGACACGATCGATACGCCCGATCAGGGTTCCAGGCCGGACGACGCCGTCTTTCGCCACAACAATATGCAGGCGTCCCGCGCCGGGTGCCGCGATATCGAAGGTGGATTTCTCGACCATCAGCTCGGCGACGGTCGCACCCTCCGGAACGGCGCCGCCATCTGCATAGAACCAGTTGGCGACGACGCCCTCGGGCGTCTTCTTCGTGTCCCAAAGGCCTTCAGGAACGACGATGTCGGTCATCTCAGGCGGCCTTGCCGAGCGACGCACGGACTGCGGCAGCGATGTCAAGCGCGTCGGGCAGGATGAATTGCTCCATCGGTCGGCTATACGGGATCGGAACGTCCGGCACTGCTAGCCGTCGCGGAGGGCTTTTGAAGTAGGAGGGATTTTCCTCGACGACCGACGTAATGATCTCGGCAGTCAAACCAAAACTCTTGTAGTCCTCGTCGACAACAACAAGACGGCCTGTCTTCGCCACGGATTTTATTACGGTCTTGCGATCGAGCGGCACCAGCGTGCGCAGATCGATGACCTCGGCGTCGATGCCGTCGCGCGCGAGCGCATTGGCTGCCTCCAGGGCATGGTGCACCATCATGCTGATGGCAACGATGGTGACATCCTTGCCTGGCCGCACGATCTTGGCCTCACCGAAAGGCAGTGTGTAGCTCTCCTCCGGTAGTTCCGTGGCAGCTGCCTCGGGCGAAGCCATCCAGGCGAGGCCCTGCAGACCCTTGTGGAACATGAACATCACCGGCCCATCATCGCGGATCGCGGCCGTCATCAGGCCCTTTGCATCATAGGCGTTCGAAGGCGCGACCACCTTGAGCCCCGGCAGATGGGCGAAGGTGGCATGCAGCGTTTGTGAATGCTGGCCGGCATCGCTGTAGCCGCCACCGGTCGCCGTCATGATGACCATCGGCACCTTGCAGTTACCGCCGGAGAAATAGATATTCTTCGCTGCGAGATTATAAATCGCGTCCATGCAGACTCCGAAGAAATCGACGAACATCAGTTCGACGATTGGCCGCATGCCCGCCATCGCGGCCCCGACGCCCGCGCCAATGAAGGCAGTTTCGGAGATTGGCGTGTCGCGGACGCGCGCGTCGCCGAATTCTCCGAGCAGGCCACTCGTCGCGCCAAAAATACCGCCATAGGCTCCGATGTCCTCGCCCATGACGAAGACATTCGGGTCGCTCCGCATTTCCTGCGCGATCGCTTCGGAAATCGCCCGCGAGACAGTCATTATGCGATTGCTTGACATGATGTTCTCCTGGAATTCTTCGAGCCGGTCAGGCGAAAACGTGGGTGAGAGCTTCCTCGGGCGCCGGATAGGCCGCCTTCCGTGCAAAGGCGAACGCCTCGTCGACGGCCGCCTTGGCGCGCGCGAGTGCGGCATCGGCCTCGGCAGACGTGACCTCCTTGCTGTCGATCATTGCCTTGCGAAACCGGGCAATGGGGTCTTTGGCCTTGAGAGCAGCGACCTCGCCCTTTGGGCGGTAGGTCTCGGGATCGCCCTGGAAATGGCCGTAGTAGCGGTAGGTCTCGACCTCGATCAGGGTTGGCCCGTTTCCGGCCCGTGCCCGGGCTACCGCTTCACCCGCGACCTCGAACAGCTTTAGCGTGTCGTTATCGGCGATGTGGAAGCCCGGCATCGCGTAACCCGCGGCGCGCAGGCTGTTATCCGCGATCGCCGTCGACTTGGCCTTGGGCACCGAGATCCCCCAGGCATTGTCTTCAATGACGAAAATCACGGGCAGCTTCCACAGGCCGGCGAGATTGAGCGACTCGAGGAAGCCGCCCTGATTGGCAGCGCCGTCGCCGACATAGGACACCGCGACCGCGTCGGTGCCGCGCAGCTTGAGCCGCCAGCGCAGCGCCAACGGCTGGCCCCGCGCCTTGGGCAATAATTCCGCTGCAAGCGAAATTGACCGCTGGGTCAAGGAGATGCATGTGGCCGCCGCGTCCGCCTGCAAGCCCCGCCTTTTTCCCGAAGATCTCGGCGGTCATCTTGTTGAGGTCGACGCCCTTGGCGATCGCGACATGATGCGGGCGGTGGGTGGCGGTGACTGTGTCGTCGGCGCGCAGATGGACGCAAACGCCTGCCGCACAAGGCTCCTGTCCCGCGGCGAGATGCATCTCGCCCGGCAGTGGACCGGCACCGATATCAAACTTCGGCTGCTTTCCCTCCATATAGGCGACGGCTATCGTGTCCTCATAATAGCGCGCCTTCTCCATCACCTCGTACATCCACAAGAATTGCGATTTGCTTGGCATTGGAAGCCTCCCTGGGGCATGCGTTCACGCGCGGCTCTTCATGACCATCCGCTTCCGCGTAGGCTGACAGAGATGGATGGGGCGTATTTGATCTCGCGCAAAAACGGGGGACAATTTTCGGAAGGGTGGAGTGCGAGGGCTGCGCCGTGATCGAAGTTGAGGTCAGCCAGAGGTCCGGCCCGAAAGGCCCTGCGTGTTTGATATTGGCCGGACTAATGGTCGATAGTTGCGGTGCAGCGCGGCGGCACGTGCGGGCGAGCCAGTCGAACTATTCGGGGGAGAATTTGTCACAACGCAATTAGCCCGCGCGCGGCTCGTCTTCCTCCTCGTCCTCGCTGAGGATCGCGATGATTTCCGACGCCACGCCTTGTACGGGCTCGCCGGCGCCAAACACATCCGGATCGCCTTCGAGCCACACTGATGCTTTTTCGAGGTCCGCGATTGTCGGTCGCAACGACAGGATGGCCAGCATCTGCGCCTGATCAAGGTCGCCCAAGACGCCCTTGATGTCGTTTCGTGTCGCCAACGCGGTCCCGCCGGAATTGGATTTTGCCATCGATGCCTCCTCGGTCATGCGGTCGCGCCTATCGGGATGCCGACCCTCTGCCAAATGACCAGATTGAGCATGGCTTGTCTTGATCGAGATCAATCGTGCACTGGTCCCCGGCGAGGCTTGATAGCTGTCCGCCGACATCTGAAGGCCCTCGGGAAATTGAGCCATGCAAGCGATGACCGCCGAGCGCCCGGAAGCTCCAGATCTCGACGGGCCAATGCCGCGGCGGCTGCCCCGTCACATTGTGGTGCTCGGGATCATCAGTCTGCTCACGGCCACGTCTTCCGCGATGGTCTATGGGCTTTTGCCGGTGTTCCTGGTGCGGGTCCTGGGCGCCACCGTGGCCTCGGTCGGTCTTATCGAAGGCATTGCCGAGGCGACGACCTCGCTGATGAAAATCATCTCCGGGTTTGCCAGCGATCGGATGGGCCGGCGGAAGCCGCTGGTTCTGCTCGGCTATGCGGTGTCGGCCGTCAACAAGGTGATGTTTCCGCTTGCCGGCGACGTGTTCACCGTCCTGGTGGCCCGCGTCATCGATCGCGCGCGGCAAAGGCATGCGCGACGCCCCGCGCGACGCTTTTCTGACCGATGTGACGCCCACGAAAGTCCGCGGGTCGGGATTTGGCCTGCGACTGCATTCTACACCGACAGGTTTTGTCATCGGGCCGCTCGCCGCGATCACCCTGATGAAGCTGAGCGGCGATAATTTCCAACTGGTGTTCTGGATTGCCGTGATCCCCGCCTTCGCAGCCATCATCGTCGTGCTTTTTGGCCTGAAGGAACCGGTGCGCAACTTTCCTGCCGAAGCCCTTTCGAATGCCGCGAAAGGCTGAATTTGCTAACCTTGGGGCTCCGTTCTGGTGGGCGATTGCGGTCGCGAGCCTGTTGTCGCTGGCGCGTTTCAGCCATGCGTTTCTGGTGCTGAAGGCCCACCATGTCGGCATCGACGCCGCATTCGTACCGATCATGCTGATTCTCATGCATTTGGTATATGCGGCGGCGGCTTACCCGTTCGGCATTCTTGCGGATCACATGGATCGCCGGCTGCAACTCGGGATTGGCGCCGTCATCCTCGTCGGCGCCGACATCGTGCTGGCGGTTGCACGGGTCGGCTGGATGAGCCTCGCCGGAGCCGCACTTTGGGGCCTGCAGATGGCGGTGACGCAGGGTCTGCTGTTGGCGTCTGTCGGCGACGCGTCGCCCGCGGAGCTGCGCGGGACAGCGTTTGGGATCTACGACCTTGCGGTTGGCGTCGCGACCTTCGTCGCAAGCTCTGCGGCCGGCGCGCTATGGATGGCCGGTGGCCCGGAATTGGCATTCGGCTTCAGTGGTCTGATCGCGGTGGCCGTGATTCCTCTGCTGCTGTTTCAGCCAGCGCCGAAACCGGTCAATCGGTCCTCATGAGCGGCAGATTTGGCGGGGCGTCCTCCATGGCATCGGAAAACGGATCGGACAAAGTCGACGGCTTGACCGCAGGCCCACGCGGTCCGCGGCCGGCACGGGTTTTCGTCGCGCTCAAGATGGCGCCGGAAATCGCCGGCGAACTCGCAGGGATTGCGCGGGAACTGGAGCGATTTCCGGTTCGCCTGATCGCCCCCGCCGACATTCATCTCACGCTGGTGCCGCCATGGAACGAGGTTTCGATCCCGGATGCGGTCGAAAAGCTTGGTCGCGTGGCCGACGGGTTCGGCGATTTCACCCTGGAATTCCGGCATGTCGGATACGGTCCGCAGCCGAGACGTCCGCGTCTTGCTGTGGGCGGAATGCGCGGCCGGGCCCGATCTGGCGCGACTGCACGCCGCGCTTCTGCTCGCCTTCGGGCAAACGGACGAGCGGCCGTTTCGCCCGCATGTCACGCTGGCCCGGCTTCGCGGCAACGGAGCCGCGATCGCGCGGAAATGTCCGATCGATCGGGATCTTGCGCTCACGCAACGCGTCGGCTCGGTCGAGCTGATGCAATCGCCCCCTCCGGGCGAACGCGGCTACAAGGTTCTGGCGTCGCCGGTGTTCGGCGCAAATCCGGAATTGTCGGACACGCGGGGTCTCTAGAGCATGATCCGGAAAAGTGGACACCGGTTTTCCCTCGGACAAACGCGAAGCGTTTGCTCGGAGATCATGCTCAAACAAAAAGATAGAGCGGGATGACGATTCGGAAAAGTCATCCCGCTCTAGGCGCCGGCTACACGCACATCACTGCACCGCCGTCGGCCGCGGGCCGGCTTCATCCGCCGCCATGGCCGCGGGTTCGACCACCAGCACGGGCACCCGCCGCGCGGCGGCAATCGCCGAGGCGGCTGCATCCGCGAAGGCGCCGCGGGTCATCACAATCAGCCGCTCCTCGATCTGGCGGAAGGCCTGCGCGCAGGCCGCCGGATCGGCCAGTCCGATGTTGGCCGCCGCGATGCGTTTGATGGTGAGGCCGGTATCGGCGGCGAGCTTGCCGATGCCGGATCGTCGTATCGCGGCCGTCGGCTTCGATGATGACCAGTTCCTCCTTCGCCGCCAAGGCGATAGAGGCAGCCACCCGAATGCTGGGATCGCCGGACGAAGTCGCAATCGCGACAACCGGCCCCTTGGTTCGGGCGATGCGCGGCGGGACCAGCATGACAGCGGCGGCCGACCGGAAGGCTGCTTCCACGAGCCATGAGAATTGCTGGGTGGCCCGCTCGGCCGGGCTCCGGGGCTCGACGATCATGACGATGTCGTCGCGCCGCGACACCGACGCGAAGGTCTTGGCCGGAGATCCCCGGGCGACTTCGAACTGGCATCCGGTAGGCAGGCGTTTTGCCGCGTCCATGAACTTTCGTTCGATGCTGCTTGCGGCAAGTTCGAAATCGTGCAGCAACCGATCGAGGTCGATGGTATGCCAGCCGCCGCCCAGCGGCCTGAACTCGCGCGAGAAGGGAATGCCGGCGAGATCGCGCAGGCTGGTGTCTTCCAGGAACAGCCCGAGCAGATCGAGATGCAGCAAATCGGCAAGTTCGACGGCGAGCTGCATCGTGCGGTCGTGCGCGCCCGGCTGAAGTCCCAGCACGAGCCGCCTGAAGCTGTGAGGTTCGCTGGACATGGCTAGTTGCCCGGTGCTCCGCCGCCGCCGTTCTGGCCGGCGAAATTCCTGCGGACGCTGGCGAAGGCGCGCAGCCGGTCCTCGACCCGCCGGTTGACGCTATCGGCCGGATAGGTCCCGTCCGGGCCGCGCACGCCGGCGGCAAGCCCGGTCAGCAGCGCGATCCCTTGATCGATAGTGGCGACCGGATAGACGGCAAAGCGGCCGGCCGCGCAGGCATCGACCACGTCCTTGCGCAGCATCAGATGCTGGACATTCGCCTGCGGGATCAGCACGCCCTGCGTGCCGGTCAGGCCGCGCTTCTCGCAGATGTCGAAGAAGCCCTCGATCTTCTCGTTGACGCCGCCGATGGCCTGGATTTCGCCGTGCTGGTTGACCGACCCGGTCACCGCGAGGTCCTGCCGCAGCGGGACGTCCGCCAGCGCCGACAGCAGCGCATAGAGCTCGGCCGACGACGCGCTGTCGCCCTCGACGCCGCCATAGGACTGCTCGAACACCAGGCTGGCGAACAGCGACATCGGCGTATCGAGCGCGTAGCGCCCCGCGAGGAAGCCGGACAGAATCAGCACGCCCTTCGAATGCAGCGGCCCGCCGAGTTCGACCTCGCGCTCGATATCGACGACCTTGCCGCTGCCGGGCCGCACCTGGCAGGTGATGCGGGTCGGGCGGCCGAAGGAAAATCCGCCGAGTTCGATGACGCTCAGGCCGTTGATCTGGCCGACATGCGTTCCCGCGGTGTCGATCAGCGCCACCTTTTCGAGGATGGCCTCCTGGGTGCGGTCGCGCAGCCGGGCGGCGCGCCGGATGCGGGCCAGCAAGGCGCCATCGACGTCGGCGCGCGATGATCACGCTGCGGTTCGCCTCGCGCGCGCAGAAATCCGCCTCGATCAGGATCTCCCGCAGCTGCTCGACGACCAGCGAAAGCTTGCCGGAATGCTCGGCCGAGCGCGCCGCATGTTCGAGCACCGAGGCCACCGCATCGCGATCCAGCGCGTGCAGGCCTTCGCGCCGCGCCAGGTCCGCGAGCAGCCGCGCCAGCGTCGCCTCGTTCTCGGGCGTTCGCGGCAGATCGTTCTCGAAATCGGCAAGCACCTTGAAATGCTCCGCCAGTTCGGGATCGAACGCGGCGAGCAGGAAATACAGCAGGCGATCGCCGAACAGGATGACCTTCACCTTCGAGCGGGATCGGATCGGGCTCCAGCGACACCGTGCTGGTCAGGCCGAGAAACCGGCCGATGTCCTCGATCGCGATCTCGCCGCGCCGCAACGTCCGCTTGAGCGCCGCCCAGCTGAACGGCTCCAGCAGCACGCTGCGCGACGTCGAGCAGCAGATAGCCGCCATTGGCGCGATGGATCGCGCCGGCCTTGATGAGGCGGAAGTTCGTCAACAGCGCGCCGTGCAGCGAGATGTACTCGATGCGGCCGATCAGGTTGCCGAGCGCGGGATGCAGCTCCTCGACGATCGGCGCCGACTTGTCGCCGTCCTGGGTGACGAGGACATTGACTTCGTAGCGGTCGAATGGACTTCCGAGTTTGATTTCGCGCGCCTCGCTCTCCTCGTCCTCGCCCTTGATCACGAACATGGCGACGTTCTCGATCAGATCGACGCGAACCGTCTCGATGTGTTGCACCACCCTCGGAATGTCCTTGAAGGCGTCCTTGGCGTCCTCGATCAACTGGTCGACCGCGTATTTCGCGGTGTCGCGGTTGAGCTGACGCGCTTCATCGCGCCGCTGCTTCTCCCATCGCGGGATTTGCCGGACGATGTGCTCGAGGTCCTTCTCCAGCGCCTCGATGACGGCCTGCACTTCGCGGCGCTTGGCGTCGGGCCACGTGCTGAATTCATCGGGCGGCACGACCTCGCCGTTCTTGGTGGGCGCCAGCGCAAAGCCGAGCGGCGTCCGCAGGATGACGATATCCTTTTCGGCGGCCTTGTCGCGCAGCGCCGAGAAGGCCTCGCTCTGCCGCTTCTGAAACGATTCGTCGATGGCGCCCTGGCGCGTCTGGTAATCCTCGCTCTGGAACACCGCGGGCAGCGCCGATGTGAGATCGTCGATCAGCTTGTGCATCGCGGCGTGAAAATCGCGGGCGCGGCCGGCCGGAAGTTCGATGGCGATCGGCTTGTCCGGATCGGCGAAATTGTTGACATAGACCCAGTCGGAAGGACCGGGCTTGCCCGCCGCCTCCGCGGCCAGCATGGCCTTGACGGCTTCCTGCATGCGGGCGCCGTTGGGGCCGATCACGAACAGGTTGAAGCCGGTCTTGCCGACCCGCGTTCCAAACCGGATCGCTTCGACCGCACGGGCCTGACCGACCAGCCCGTCGACCGGCTGCAACTCCGCCGTGGTCGAGAAGGCGAGGGCCGACAGATCGGCGGAACGATAGAGTTGTCCGGCCGCCAGCGGCCGAACTTCAGTCTCTGTAGAGGTGACGGCAGCGTCCACGTGATGATGCTCCTGATCTCTGCGGCGCATTTCAGGCGAAATGGCCGCGCGCGTCTTGACGTGCATCAAGGCCGGCCGCGCATCCGCCGGCCGCTCGTCATCCCAGCACGTCGGCCGCAGCCGTATAGGGCAGCCGCAGGCTATCTGCCACGGCGCGGCAGGTGACCTTGCCGTCGTGCACATTGAGCCCGTTTCGCAGATGCCCGTCGTCGATCAGCGCCCGCGGGAATCCCTTGTCGGCGAGATCAAGCACGAACGGGCGCGTGGCGTTGTCGAGCGCAAAAGCGGACGTTCGCGGCACCGCGCCGGGCATGTTCGCCACGCAATAATGCACCACACCATCGACCACGAAGGTCGGCTGCGAATGCGTCGTCGGGCGGGAGGTTTCGGCGCAGCCGCCCTGATCGATCGAGACATCGACGATCACCGAGCCCGGCTTCATGGCCTTGACCGTCTGCGCCGAAATAAGCTTGGGCGCGGCGCCGCCCGCGACCAAGGCGGCGCCGACCACCACGTCGGCGGAGCGGCAGAGGGCTTCGATGGCCCCGGCGTCAGCCGTCACGAATCTGACGCGCTCGCCGAACCGCTGCGCCAGGCGGCGCCGGGTCCCGGAGCTGCGCGCGGCGACGGTGACATTGGCGCCCATGCCGATCGCCATCTCCGCCGCATTGGATCCGACCACGCCGCCGCCGAGCACCGCGACTTCGGCTGGCGGCACGCCTTCGATGCGGCCGAGCAGGATGCCGCGGCCGCCTTGCGGGCGTTGCAGGAAATGGGCGGCAACCTGCGGCGCCATGCAGCCGGCAACCGCAGACATCGGCGCCAGCAGCGGCAGTTTTCCCGCAGCATCGGTGACGGTTTCGTAGGCGATGGCGGTGACGCCCGATGCCAGGAGGTCGCGGGTCTGCGTCGGGATCGGGAGCCAGATGCAGATAGGTGAAGATGATCTGGCCGCGGCGCAATTGCTTGCGTTCGGCGGCCAGCGGCTCCTTCACCTTCACGATCAGCCCGGCGCGCCGGAAAATCTCTTCCGCGCTGGCGACGATCTCGGCGCCGGCGGCGGCGTACTCCTGGTCGGCAATGCCGGCGCCCGCGCCCGCCATGGTCTCGACCGCGACCTGATGCTTGCGCGCGGTCAACTCCCTGACCGTCGCGGGCGCAAGCCCGACGCGGTATTCGTCGGTCTTGATTTCCCTGGGAACGCCGATCAGCATTGCCGCCTTCCCTGTGATCAACCCTTGATGCAGATCAGCGGCCGCAGCCGCGCCACGCGCCGGGCCAGGCCCGCATGTTCGGCGGCAATCACGACGGCGTTGACGTCCTTGTAGGCGGCGGGCGCCTCTTCGGCCACGCCGCGGGTCGATGGACTCCTGATCAGGATGCCCTGCGCCGCAAGATCGTCGACGATCTTGCGGCCGCTCCATTGCTTGAGCGCGGCGTGGCGGGAAAGCGCGCGGCCGGCGCCGTGACAGGCCGATGAAAACGCCTTCTGCTCTCCGCTCGCCTCGCCGACCAGGATATACGAGCCGGTCCCCATGCTGCCGCCGATCAGCACCGGTTGCCCCACCGCGCGCAACGCTTCGGGCAGGCTTTCATGGCCGGGTCCGAAGGCGCGGGTCGCGCCTTTGCGGTGAACGAACAGGTTCTTGCGTTTTCCGTCGACGACGTGCGGCTCGGCCTTGCAGGTATTGTGCGAGACATCGAACAGCAGGCGCAGCTCGTGGTCCGGGAAAAAGTGACCGAACACCCGCCGGGCGTAGTGGCCGAGGATTTCACGGTTGGCGAGCGCGCAGTTGATCGCCGCCCGCATCGCGCCGAGATAGCGCTGGCCGACCTCCGAATGGATCGGCGCGCTGGCGAGTTCGCGATCGGGCAGCGCGATGCCGGAGGCTTCCGCCGTCACCAGCATTTCCTTGAGGAATTCGGTTCCGATCTGGTGGCCCAGTCCGCGCGAGCCGCAATGGATGGTGACGACGACCTCGTCCTGTTTCAGGCCGAACGCCTCGGCCACCCCGGCATCGAAGATTTCCGCGACCGCCTGAACCTCGAGATAATGATTGCCCGAGCCGAGCGTGCCCATCTCCCGGCGCTGCCGTTCCTTGGCGCGCTCCGACACCGATTCGGGCCTCGCGCCCGCCATCCGGCCTCCTTCCTCGATCCGTTCGAGGTCGCGCGCTTCGCCCCAGCCCTGTTCGATCGCCCAGGCGGCGCCGCCTTCGAGCATGGCATCCATCCCGGCGGGATCGAGCGTGATCGCGCCGGTGCTTCCGACGCCCGCCGGGATCTGGCGATACAGGGAGTCGGCGAGCGATTTCTGCACCGGCAGGATGTCGGCGACCGTGAGGCCCGTCAGCATGGTGCGGACGCCACAGGAGACGTCGAAGCCGACGCCGCCCGCCGAGACGACGCCTGACGCGTCGGGATCGAAGGCCGCGACGCCGCCGATCGGAAAGCCGTAGCCCCAATGGGCATCCGGCATCACATAGGACGCCTTGACGATGCCGGGCAGCATCGCGACGTTGGTCGCCTGCTCATAGACCTTGTCGTCCATGGCGCGAATAAGCTCTTCATCGGCGTAGATGATGGCCGGGACGCGCATCGCGCCGTGCGGCTCGACGCGCCAGGTCGTGGCATCGACGCGGGTGAAGCGAGCAGGGTCCATGGCCGATCTCCTTTACACGTCCACGATGCAGGCCGCCGACCAGATGCCGTCATGGTCCGGAGCGACCTTGAGCGCCGTGTAGGTGGCGCCCTTGGGCTCGCAGGCCGGGGCATGCCGCTCGACATCGACCGGCTCGCCCCACAGCATTCCCTTGAGCCGTCGAGTCTTCGATCTCCACGGCGAAACGGCTGAACAACATTTTCCGCACCGCCATCTCGTAGATGATGGCGTTGAGCCATTCGACGAAAAGAATTTCCAGGTCCGGGCCTTCGCAACTCACCTCGACCCCAAGCTTCGGCGCGACTTCGGCATTGGTCACGACCGCCGTCAGCGCCTGCGCCGCCTGTTCGAACGCCTGCGCCGGCGTCGCGCCAAATCCCTTCACGCCGACATCGGCATCATGCGGGAAATGCTCCCACCTCGTGGCGCCGGCGGCCGCTGCCGCGCGTTGGTTCATGGCCGTCATGGTCAGGCGTCCTGTTCGAGAGCAATGATCGTCCGGTTTTGCGGCGAGGGTCTTGATGCACCTCAAACCTGTTCCAGGGGACGGCGCGCTGGTCCCAAATCCTGCTTGTCCGGCCGGCAGTTAGCCCCTGACCCGCCGGCAGTTCCCGGATGCTTTCACAGGGCTGGTCGTCCGGCTTGACCCTTGCGCCGGGGAGCCGTCGGCGGCACATTGCGAAGCGCGGCCGAAAAAGAGCCGCCAATAACGATATCAAGAACGATATCCTGGGGAATGCGCATGGCGGCCACGCGGATCGACTGCGATATCCATCCCGCCGTGGGCGGAACGCGCACCACGCTGTTGCCCTATCTCGACGATCACTGGAAGGAACAGGTGGTGAGCCGGGCCATCGACGGCCTCGATCTCACCAGCTATCCGCCCTCGCATGCCGCTGTCCGGCCGCGCCGACTGGCGGCCCGCCAACGGCAACAAGCCCGGCAGCGATCTCGCGATGGTGCAGCGCGGGGCGTTCGACCAGTTAGGGGCCAGCCACGCGATCTGCAACGTGCTCTACGGCGCGCAGGCCGTGTACGATCCCTATATGGCCTCCGCCTTCTGCAAGGCGATCAACGACTGGATCGCGGCCGAATGGCTGGCGCGCGATTCCCGCCTGCGCGCCTCGATCGTTGTTCCCCTGCAGGCGCCCGATCTCGCGATCGAGGAAATCGAACGCCGCGCCGGCGACGTCAGGTTCGTCTCGGTGCTGGTGCTGGCGCAGGGCGAGAGCCTGTTGGGGCGGCGGCACTACTGGCCGGTCTGGCAGGCGGCCGAGAAACACAAATTGCCGATCGCGATCCATGCCGGCAGCCAGTATCGCCAGGCGCCGAGCTCGGTGGGCTGGCCGTCCTATCGCTACGAATATTATCTGGCGGAGGCGCAGGCGTTCCAGGCCCAGGTGCTCAGCCTGATTTACGAGGGCGTGTTCGTCAAATTCCCCGGCCTCAAGGTGGTGCTGATGGAGTCCGGCGTGAGCTGGCTGCCGGCCTTCATGTGGCGCGCCAACAAGACCTGGCGTGGCGTGCGCGTCGAGGTGCCCTGGATCGACCGCGAGCCGGCCTCCATCATGCGCGACCACATCCGCCTGACCACGCAGCCCTTCGACAGCCCGCCGGACGCCAAGGGCGTCGCCGAGATCATCGACATGATCGACTCGGACAAGATGTTCCTGTTCGCGTCCGATTACCCGCACTGGCAGTTCGACGGCGACGACGCGATACCGCCGCATCTGCCGGAAAGCATCGTTTCGCGCATGTGCGCCGACAATCCGCTTGAAACCTTTCCGCGGCTGAAACTCGCCGCATAGAGCATGATCCGGAAAAGTGGGAACCGGTTTTCCGAAGAGATCATGCTCAAACGAAGAATCAGATCATGATCCGATCTAGGATCATGATCTTAACAAGGAGGATCGCATGAGTGACGTCATCGACCGCCCGGTACTCGCTGAGGAAGCCTCCGCGAAAAGCCGGCTGCGGATCATCGACTGCGACATCCATCCCAGCCTGCATTCGCGCGCCGACCTCAATCCGTTCCTGTCCAAACGCTGGCAGGAGCACTTAAAGACCTACGGCGACCATCTGCGCACGCCCTATATCGGCACCACGCCCTATCCGCGGTCCTCGCCGCTGATCGCGCGCCGCGACGCCTGGCCGCCGACGGGCGGCCCGCCCGGATCCGATCTCGCCTTCATGCGCAAGCAGCACCTCGATCCGCTCGACGTCGAATTCGGCGTCCTGCAGGTGCTCGACCTCTTCATCTTCTCGCAGCAGAACCTCGATTTCGGCGCCGCGATCCAGCGCGCCATCAACGAGTGGCAGCTCGCGAACTGGACCAGCCGGGAGCCGCGGCTGAAGGCCTCGATCCTGGTCGGGCAGGACGACACGGAAGCGGCGATCGCCGAGATCGAGCGCTGCGCCAAGCATCGGGCAATATCTGCAGATCAACGTCTCGCCGCGCGCCAACGAGCCGCTCGGCCGCCACCGTTACTGGCCGATCTACGCCCGCGCCGAGGAACTCGGCCTGCCGCTCGGCATTCACGTCGGCGGCTATGGCGGCCACGCGCCGGCCGGCGGCGGCTGGCCGTCCTATTACGCCGAGGAGCACCAGTCGAACGCGCATTCGATGGCGGCGACGCTCACGAGCCTCGTGCTCGAAGGCGTGCCCGAGCGTTTTCCGAAGCTGAAGATCGTGTTCATCGAGGGCGGCTTCGGCTGGATCTCCTCGACCATGTGGCGGATGGACCAGCATTTTGAGCGATTCCGCAGCGAGGTGCCGCACCTGAAGCGCCGGCCGTCGGAATATGTTCGCGAGCATTTCTGGTTCACCACGCAGCCGATCGACGAGCCGGACGAAGCAAAACACCTGCGCTCGCTGATCGAATGGGTCGGCGTCGATCGCCTGTTGTTCTCGTCGGACTATCCGCATTGGGATTTTGACGATCCGCGCTTCGCCTTCAAGACGCCGCTGACGGAGATCGAACGCGCCAAGATCTTCAACGGCAACGCCCGCGCGCTCTACAGACTGTGATCATATGACCCGTCACATCGTCGCCCGCACCACAGATATCCCGCCCGGCGGCAACAAGGTGGTCGACGTGGAAGGCCGCGACATCGTCGTGTTCCATGTCAACGGCGAATTCTTCGCGCTGCTCAACCGCTGTCCGCACGAAGGCGCGCCGCTCGACAAGGCGGCCTGCGTGGCGCGGCTGACTTCGCCGGAGCCCGGGGTCTACCAGCGCTCGCGGGTCGGCGAACTCCTGCGCTGCGCCTGGCACGGCTGGGAGTTCGACATGCGCACCGGGCAATCCTGGTTCGATCCGAAACGCGTCAAGATCCGGACCTATCCGGTCGTCATCGAGGACGGCGAGACGCTGGCCAAGGGGCCTTACGTGGCGGAGACCTTTCCGGTCCACATCGAGGACAGTTACGTCGTCATCGAGATCAACAAGTAATGCCGCAGAATTGCCGGAGCATTTTCCTGCCGTCATTGCGAGCGCAGCGAAGCAATCCACAGCCACAAAGGAAGTGTGGATTGCTTCGTCGCTGCGCTCCTCGCAATGACGACCGATACGACCAGGGGGCGTGATGCAGTTCGGTATCTTCGATCAGAATGACCGCGGGCCTTATGAGCTCGCCGAACAATACGAAAACCGCCTGAAGCTGATCGAGTTTTACGATACGGCCGGATTTCGCACCTACCACATGAGCGAGCACCACGCGACGCCGCTCTCGCTCACGCCGTCGCCCAGCGTGTTCCTTGCCGCGGTGGCGCAGCGCACAAGGCGTCTCCGTCTCGGCCCGCTGGTCTACGTGTTGCCCGCCCATCACCCGCTGCGGCTCGCCGAGGAAATCTGCATGCTCGACCATCTCAGCGGTGGCCGGCTCGAGGTCGGCATCGGCCGCGGCGCGTCCGCGCATGAGCTGCAATATTTCGGCGTCGATCCCGAGCAGGCGCCGGCGATGTATGTCGAGGCCTACAACGTCATCAGGCAGGCGCTGACGCAAGGTGAGGTCGATTTCAGCGGCAAATATTACAATTTCAAAAACGTGCCGATTGAAATGAAGCCGGCGCAGCTTCCGCACCCGCCATTCTGGTACGCCGTCCCGGTGCCGGAGGGCGCGGCCTGGCCGGCGCAGAACCGGATCAATATCGTCTGCGGCGGACCCGTGCCGCGGGTCCGCGAGATCACGGACCGCTATCGCGCGGAGTGGGCGGCGGCGGGAAACGCGCCGGACGACATTCCGCTGATGGGAATCAACCGTTTTGTCATTGCGGCCGACACCGACCGCGAAGCGATGGAACTCGGGCGCCGCGCCTGGCCGGTGTTCTGGGCGAGCTTCATGAAGCTCTGGAAAAAGCACGGCACCCAGCCGCGCTATGCGCGGATTCCCGAAGATTTCGACACCATGGTGAAAAACGGCGGCGCGATCGCCGGCTCTCCCGGCACGATCCGCGACCAGGTGCGCGACATGGCCGGCGAGGCGGGCGCGAACTACTTTATTACGCAGTTTTCCTTCGGCGACCTGTCGCAAGCGGAGGTGCTGCATTCCGTCGGCATCTTCGCCCGCGAGGTGCTGCCGGCGTCCCGGGAGCGCGTCGCCCGCGTCGTTTGACGGACGGTGGCCAGGATACGTGCGCGATTTTTGACGCCGGCTCTCAAACATGCGATGCGGTTGCTATGAGACTGCTTCGGTGGTCGTGACAGGTAAAAGCGGATGTCGAAGCAGTCGATGCGGGAAGAGGCCGAGCGCCTGATCCGCGAAGCCATGGAGCGCAAGCCCCTCGTCGTGAAGCAGGGCAACACCCGCATCGAGGCGACCTGCGGCAAATGCGGCGCGCCGAACCGCGTCTCGGCCGAAAAAGGCGCCACCCGCGTGAAGTTCGCCTGCAAGCAGTGCGGCCACAAGCAAGAGACGCTTTGAGGCGCGGCGATTGCCCGACGGGCAAATCAGGTCGCTTTGTGATTGTGGCGTGTCCAGCCCTCCTCGAAAAAATATTTCTGTTTTTCCGAAACCCAAATCAGCTCTATATCCACGCCGTCCCGTCCCTGAGGAGGGGCGTTGCGCAACGTCACGAAACGCGGGGCGGGATGCGGTGGACGCGGATGGAGCCGTAGACGACGGCGCTTGAAGCGGACGGAGAAGTCGTGTGGTCCTGACGCCCCGACGCTGGCGTCAAGCTCCTGAGAAGCAAGCTTCTCAGGGGCGACGGTGGCAAGAAAGCCCGGTCACCGGGGAGAGCGCGAAGGAAACCGTTAAAACCATTGCGCGGGGAATGCCGGGTGATTCCGGTGTGACCTGACTAACGCGTGTGCGTTCTACCACTACCATTGCACACGCGGCTATCGGGCGCATCGGGCGCCCGGCATTCCCTGCGCCCTCTGATTCGGAGGGCGGGAGTTTCAGAGCAAACCTCGCGCAAAACATGCGGCGAGATCGCGGAGCCATGCACGGTGATCTCCCCTCCCTCCACGCGCCCTTGCGCGTGGCGGGGAGGGGTCGGGGGTGGGGGTCTATCCGCAGGAAACGCTGCTTCGGTGTATGCCGCGCCACCCCCACCCCCACCCCCAACCCCTCCCCGCCGCTTCGCGGGGGGAGGGGAGCTATCGTTGCCGTCGCAATGGCAGGCTGTTTGAAAATTCAATCCCCGTAGCCCGGATGGAGCGAATGCGAAATCCGGGGTCGGCACACCCGGAAATCCCGGATTGCGCGGAGCTACGACCACTCCTGGCCGTCATCGCCCGCGAAAGCGGGCGACCCAGTATTCCGGCTTCGTCCGGATGCCGCCTATTGCCCCGGCAATTTTCCGACGCTGATCTCGATGGCCGAATAATAGGCCGCGAGATCCTCGATGTCCTTGTCGGACAGGGACGGCACGACCACCGACATCGCGTCGTTCTTTCGCGCGCCGGATTTGAACGCCTGCAGCTGCGCCACGAGGTAAGGCTCGGTTTGGCCCGCGATGTTCGGCGCGTCGGGGGTTTTTGAGAGGCCGTCGAGGCCGTGACAGGCCTGGCACATCAGCGCCCTGGCGCGGCCGGCCTTGACGTCGCCGGCTCGGCTCACGCCGCCGCTGGCCAGAAGAAGACAAACCGACGCGAGCAGTTGGACGACGAACATGGCCGTCTTTGGAAACGCAGACATAGAGATCCTCGCGGAACCGGGACGGACGATGGAAGGCGTGATGGCCCCCGTGTCAGGGGCCATCACGGAGATCATGAAGTTACTTGCCGTCGTACCAGATGCGATAGAGCGCGCCGACCAGATCGTCCGAGACGAGCAGCGAACCGTCGTGCAGTTGCGCCACGTCGACCGGCCGGCCGAGGTAATAGCCGTTCTCGTTCCAGCCTTCGGCGAACGGCTCGGACTTCCCGGCGGCGTGGCCGTCCTCCTTCACGAACGTCACCATCAAACGGGCGCCGACGGGCACGGTTCGGTTCCACGAGCCGTGTTGCGTCGAGAAGATCGCGCCCTGGTATTTCTTCGGAAACATCGTGCCGGTGTAGAACATCAGGCCGAGGTCCGCCGCGTGAGCGACTTGCTCGACTTCCGGGAAGATCACGTTGGCCGGCGGCGTATCGGTCTTGTATTCGTTGGTGCGCGTATGACCGCCGCCATACCACGGGAAGCCGAAATCCTGACCCATAGCGGTGACGCGGTTCATCTCGCCCGGGGGAATATCGTCGCCCATGCCGTCGACCTGATTGTCGTTGGTCCAGAGCGACTTGTCCTTGGGATTGAAGTCCATGCCGACCGGGTTGCGCAGTCCGATGGCGAAGATCTCGCGATTCTTGCCGTCGCGGTCCATGCGGATGATGCCGCCGATGCCGAGCTTGCGGTAGGTGTCGAGCTTCTCCTTGGCCGGCACGTTGTAGGGCTGCCCGAGCTGGATATAGAGCTTGTTGTCCGGCCCGACCCGGCAGACCCGCGCGGTGTGATTGTAGCTCTCGTCCCCTTTCGGAATCAGATCGCCTTCCGGCACGACGTTGCCGGCGACGACATCCGGGCTTTCATAGAAGAACTCGGCCGCCGCGATATTCCAGCACCCGGTTCTGCTCGGCGATGTAGAGGAAGCCGTCCTTCGAGAAGCATACGCCGTTGGGTATCTTCTTCGGCAGCGTCGGCGCGAACTCCTTGACCTCGTCGCCCACGCCGCCGCGCCCGCGGTCGGTCACCACCCAGACTTTCGATTTGCGCGTGCCGACGAAGGTCGCGACGCCCTGCGGGCCGACCGCGATGTGGCGGGCGTCCGGCACCAGCGCGTACAGGGAAATGTGGAAGCCCGGCGGCAATTTGACCTTGGTCAGATTCTGTTTGACCTGATCCGCTTTCGGGCCGGTCTGCGGGATTTCGGGCCAGTCGGCGGTAGAGCCCGTCTGGTGCATGGCGCCCAGGGTTTCGAGCGTGCTCGGCGCCGGCGCCGCGGGCTGCGCCGCGGCCGGCCAGGCGGCCAGCGATAACAAGGCCACCGTCGTTTGAAGACGAAGTTTTCATGGAATGCCTCCCTGTGATGCCCCCAGTTCTAACGGGTGGTCACCCGCTGCCGGGGAATGCCGGTATCAATGCGCCGGCGTGTAAAATTGTCAAATGGCAACCTCCGGATAACGTGACGAATAACGGGCGCCGATGCGGCGCGCCTGCGTCGAATTTGTGGAACGTTGCCCACGATTATTCTGTTGCGCGCTCCTGCGTTCGCGAATGGGAGAAAGCGTTTGACGCCTCTGCACGCAGCGAAGGGTGAACGATCGATGCATGCTTGCCCTGATCGAGCGCTCGACGTAGCCTTGCCTTCGTTCGGCGTTCGCACCGTAACCTTGGAGAAGTCAGAATGGCCTGGAAAGCACCGAAGATCGTTGAAGTCCCGGTTGGTATGGAAATCAACATGTACGCTTGCGCGGCGCGCAAGTAAGCAGTCTTGCGACGACCTGCCCGGCTCCAGAGCGTCACCCATCCTTTGTGGTGCCGTTGCTGGAGCCGCGGCGAGGAAGCCGGGCTGCCATTATTTAGCCTGCCGTCATTTATCCCTTCACAAACGCCGCGAAGGCCTCGGCATAGTCCGGATGCCAGCGCGACAGCGCGGGCCGGTTTTCGACGATGTCGCCGGCGGCCCAGAGAATGCGCCGCTCGTCGAGCTTTCGCGGCACGTCGTTATCGGGACAGAGAATATAGAAGTCTCCGGCATTCACCCGCTCGATCATGAAGTCGACGGTCTGCTCCGGCGTCCACGCCCCGGCCGGTTTCTCGGTGCGGCCGCGCGCGGTGAGGCCGGTAAAGACAAAACCCGGAATAAAGAGATGCGCGCTGATCCGGCTGCCGGCCGCGTTGCGCAATTCGTGTTGCAGCGCTTCGGTAAAGGCCTTCACGCCCGCCTTCGAGACGTTGTAGGCGGGATCGCCGGGCGGGGTGGTGATGCCCTGCTTGGAGCCGGTGTTGATGATGAGGCCGGGGCGCCCGCGCTCGATCATGCCTGGGGCGAACACCTGCGAACCATGAATCACGCCCCAGAGATTGACGGAAAGAATGCGCTGCCAGTTCTGCAAGGGGCCGAACATCTGGCTGCCCGGCTGGATGCCGGCGTTGTTCATCAGGACATCGGCGCCGCCGAACCGTTTTCGCACCGCGGCTTCCAGTGCGGTGACGTCTTCGATGCGGCTGACGTCAACCGCTTTGGCCATGATATTGGCGGCGCCGTCAGGGGCCGCCGCCGACAGTTTTGTCTCTGCCTCGGCGAGACGGTCGCCACCCAGATCCGCGATGCACACCTTCATGCCAAGGCGGGCGAACCGCATCGCGGCGGCAAGGCCAATTCCGGATGCGCCTCCGGTGATGACGGCGACATTGTTCGGCGACATGGCTGGGTGGGGCACGTGGGTTCTCCTGACCTGGTAGGATTGCGCGGCTGAACGATCGAACGATGCCGATGCGATGTCCGTACCATGCACGAAACGGCATGGGAGGTCTTCCTTCGAAGCCATCGCGCCAGCCGGCCTTTTACCGGCAGCGCGAACCGGCTACACATCAAGTTCAACAAACACTTTACCGGGGCAGTCATGAAATTTCCTTCGTTGTTTTCACCGCTTCAGGTCGGTCCCTACCGGCTCGATCATCGCGTCGTGATGGCGCCGCTGACGCGGATGCGGGCGGAACGGCCGAGCCTCGCGCCGCGGCCGCTGAACGCCGAATATTATGCCCAGCGCGCGACGCCGGGCGGCCTGATCATCGCGGAAGCCTCCCCCGTGATGGCGACGGCGCATGGCGGTCCGGGCACGCCGGGCATCTATTCGGACGCGCAGATCAAGGGCTGGCGCGGCGTGGTCGATGCGGTGCACGCCAAGGGCGGGTTGATCTTTCTTCAGCTCTGGCATGTCGGCCGCGCCTCGCATTCCTCGTTCCAGCCGGGCGGCGTGTTGCCGGTATCGTCTTCGGCGGTGCCGATTTCGCCCGAGCTGAAGACCATGACGGCGGACGGCAAGCTCGCCACCTACGAGACGCCGCGCGCGCTGGAGACGAACGAAATATCGGGCATCGTCGACGCATTCCGGCAGGCCGCGCAGAATGCGCGCGAGGCCGGCTTCGACGGCGTCGAGGTCCACGGCGCCAACGGCTATCTGATCGAGCAATTCCTGCAGTCGCGCACCAACCGGCGCACCGACCGCTACGGCGGATCGATCGAGAACCGCGCGCGATTTCTGATGGAGATCACGCAGGCCGTCATCGGCGTCTGGGGCGCGAATCGCGTCGGCGTGCGGCTGTCGCCCTACGGCATCGCCAACGATTCGGGCGAGGCCGACCCGATGCCGCTCTATACCCATGTCGTGGAGGCGCTCAATCCGCTCGGCCTTGCGTATCTGCATTTCATCGAGCCGCGCTCGAGCGGCGCCGGCCGCGCCGAGGTCAATCACCAGAACGTGCCGTCGGCGATGGTGCTGTTTCGGCCGATCGTGCGCGGGGTTTTGATCACGGCCGGCGGATTCACCGGCGAGACGGCGGATGCGGCGATTGCCGAAGGTCATGCCGACGCCATCGCGTTTGGCCGCATCTTCATTTCCAACCCCGATCTGCCGCGCCGTCTGAGGGAAGGATATCCGCTGACGCCCTACAACCGCGCGACCTTCTATGGCGGCGAGGAGAAAGGCTATACCGATTATCCCGTCTATGGCGAGCTGGAGCCGGCGTAACGTCATTGCGAGCGCAGAGCGAAGCGAATCCATCGAAGCCACAGGGAAGAATGGATTGCTTCGTCGCTTTCGCTCCTCGCAATGACGGAGGAGACGGAAGCGCAAATGACAAGAGCGGCTTACAATTCGAAAGGACTGCGATGCTTCCGGATGACGACGCGCCGTTAAAAAAGCCAAAAGCGGTCGCGCTGGGCAAGCCGGCCCAGGGCCAATGCCTGTGCGGCAGCGTCCGCTTCGAGATCGATGTGCCGGCGCGCTGGGCCTGGCACGATCATTCGGCCTCGAGCCGGCGCGCGCACGGCGCGGCCTATGCGACCTATGTCGGAAGCTGGCGCAAGCGCTTTCGCATCACCAGGGGAAGCGCGGAGATCGCGCGCTACGAGGACAAGCTTGCGAAAACCGTGCGCAGCTTCTGTGGGCGCTGCGGCACGCCCTTGACCTACGAACGCGCGCGCTCGCCGCATATGGTGAACATCCCGCGCGCGCTGTTCTCGGGGCGCACCGGCCGGCAGCCGCTTTACCACATCGCCATCGAGGAGCTGCAGGAGTGGGCCTGGACCGGCGAGCCGCTGGTGCCGCTGAAGGGTTTTCCCGGCGTGGTCTGGCAGCGCTCGAGAAAGAAGAAGCGCGTCGACCGCGACGGAATGGTTTGAGCTGGAACAGCCGCCTCGCGATGTCGAGTCCCGCATCGCTATCTCCGCGCAGGGCAGCCATGAGCGCGCTTCCTTGATCTCACCCTCTCCGATCAGCCATGATGCAAACCCCGACGGTAACGGCCGCGGGAAGGGGAGGACTTTCATGAATCGCATCACCGGGCGCTCGGCGTTCCTCGCTTTGCTCAAGGACGAGGGCATCACGCATCTGTTCGGCAATCCCGGCACCACCGAACTGCCGATCATGCACGCGCTGAAGGATCATCCCGATCTCACCTATGTGATGGCGATGCAGGAAAGCCTCGTGGTCGCGATCGCCGACGGTTTCAGCCGCGCCTCGGGCCGCCTCGTCGCCTGCAACGTCCATGTCGCGCCCGGGCTCGGCAACGCGATGGGATCGCTCTTCAACGCCAGTTTTACCGGCACGCCGATGATCCTGACCGCCGGGCAGCAGGAGCAGGGTCACGGCCTGATGGAGCCGGTGCTGTATGGGCCGCTGGTCAAGATGGCGGAGCCGGTGGTGAAGTGGGCGGTCGAAGTGACCCGGCTGGAGGACCTGCCGCGGATCGTGCGCCGCGCCGCCAAGATCGCGACGACGCCGCCGACAGGGCCGGTGTTCATCTCGCTGCCCGGCGATATCCTCAATGCCGAAGCCGGCATCGAACTGGGACGCTCGACCCGCGTCGATACGCGCGTAAAGCCCTCCGACGAAGGCTTGCGGGCGCTGGTCCAGCGCATCCTGAAAGCCGAGCGCCCCGTCATCATCACCGGCGACGAAATCGTCAAGAGCGACGCGCTGCAGGAGGCCGCTGCGCTGGCGGAAGCGCTTGGTGCTCCCGCCTATCAGTGCTCGACGCCCTACGGCGCGCATTTCCTGTCGGAAAGCCCGTGCTTCATGGGCGCCTTGTCGCGCCTGCAGAAGCAGGTTCGCGAAGTGCTTGCGCCCTACGATCTGATGATCGTGCTCGGCGCCGACCCCTTGCGGATGTCGGTCTACAGCGAGGTCGATCCGATGCCCGATGGGCTCCCGATCGTTCAGGTCGGCCTGGTCGACTGGGATCTCGCCAAGAACTACGGCGCCGAGATCGCGCTGAAGGCCGACGTCAGGGAAACCCTGCGCGTGCTGGTGCCGGCGCTGAAGGCCGCCGGCGGCGCGGCGCTGGAGGCCCGCGCCAAACAGGGGATCGCGGCGCTCAAGTCGAAGAACTGGACGGCGCGGCGCGCCACCCTGGTCGAGCAGATTTCGAAGAACAGGGATCGTTCGCCGATCGATCCGGATTATCTCGCGCTGCAAGTGGTCGAGGCGATGCCCGATAACGCCATCCTGGTCGACGAGGGGCTGACATCGTCACGGCAGATGCTGGCGCTGCGGCCGCATCGCGACCGCTACGGCTATCACGCGCTGGCGTCCGGCGGCATCGGCTGGGGACTGCCGGCTTCCGTCGGCGTCAGCATGGCGAATCCGGACCGCCCGGTGGTGTGTTTCTCCGGCGACGGCAGCGCGATGTATTCGATCCAGGCGCTATGGACCGCGGCGCATCACAAGCTGCCGCTGACGGTGGTGATCGTCAATAACGGCGGCTATCGCATCATCAAGCAGCGGCTGCTGGCGTTTCACGGCGACGATCACTATGTCGGCATGGATTTTGTCGACCCGCCGGTCGATTTTGCCGGCATGGCAAAATCGCTTGGGATGGAAGCGATGCGGATCACCGAAGCGAAGGATCTGAAGCCTGCGCTTTCCTCGGCCTTCAAGCGGCCCGGCGCAAAACTGATCGAAGTGGTGGTCGACGGGACGCTCTAGGCCGTCATTCCGAGGCGGTCGAAGCGCGAACCTGGAATCTCGGGATTCCGGGTCTGGTCCTTCGGACCATCCCGGAATGACGGATCTAACTACTCCGCCGCCTTCGCCCGATGAGGGCGATACTGCACGGCCGGATGCGGCGCGGCGAGCCGCGCGCGGCCTTCGCCGAACAGCTTTTCGCGCAAGGTTCCGGGCCGGTAGGCTTGCTTGTAACGCCCGCGCCGCGCCAGCTCCGGCACCAGCATGTCGGCGATATCCTCGAAATCGCCGGGCGAAATCGCAAACGGCACATTCAGGCCGTCGACATCGGTCTGGTCGAACCATGCCTCGATCTCGTCGGCGACTTTCTCGGGCGTTCCGACTGCCACGGGGCCGATGCCGCCGATGCCGACATGCTGGGCGACCTCGCGCACGGTCCAGACGCGGTCCGGATCGGCGCGGGTGATATTGTCCATCGCGGTGCGGCCGGCGTCGTTCTCGACGTGGCGCACCTCTTGGTCGAGATCGTAGGTCGAGAAATCGACGCCGGTCCAGCCCGACATCAAGGTGAGCGCGCCTTCGGGGCTGACGTGGCTGCGATAGTCGGCGTATTTGGCCTTGGCCTCGGCTTCGGTGCGGCCGAGAACAACGGTGAACATGCTGAACATCAGTATATCGGCCGGGTTGCGCCCGGCTTTCCCGGCGAGTTCGCGAATGGCCGCGACGCGCGGCGCGATGATCTTGGCCGATGGTCCCGACATGAACACGCATTCGGCGTGCTCGGCGGCGAACTGCCGTCCGCGCGGCGAGGTGCCGGCCTGATAAAGCACCGGCGTGCGTTGCGGCGACGGCTCGCAGAGGTGAATGGCGTCGACGCGGTAATTGTTGCCCTCGTGATGCACGCGATGCACCTTCGCAGGATCGGCGAAGATGCCGCGCGCGCGATCGCGCAACGCCGCGTCGTCTTCCCAGCTTCCTTCCCAGAGCTTGTAGACCACTTCCATATATTCGTCGGCGACATCGTAGCGGTCGTCATGCGCGGTCTGCTTGTCCTTGCCGGCGCCTTTGGCCGCGCTGTCGAGATAGCCGGTCACCACGTTCCAGCCGATCCGTCCTTCCGTGAGATGGTCCAGCGTCGACATCCGCCGCGCGAAGGTGTAGGGCGGCTCATAGGACAGGTTGGAGGTCACCCCGAAACCGAGATGTTCGGTGACCGCGGCCATCGCCGAAATCAGCAGCATCGGATCGTTGGCGGGTGTCTGCGTGGCGTTGCGCAAGGCGGCGTCCGGACTGCCGCCGTACACGTCGTAGACCCCGAGCACATCGGCGAGAAACAGACCGTCGAACCGCCCGCGCTCCAGCGTCTTGGCGAGATCGATCCAGTAGGGCAGCCGGTTATATTCCGCCGTGCGGTCGCGCGGATGGGTCCACAGCCCCGGCGATTGATGCGCGACGCAGTTCATGGCGAAGGCGTTGAGCCGGATTTCTTTTTTCATGAAGGAAAGCCTTAAGTAGCGCATTGGGCACGTTGTTTTCGCCCGGTCGAACGCCGGGCTGTCGGCGGAAATTGTTGCATTCCGGCTGGTTTTAGCAAGGCAAATCAGGCGCGGTGGCGTCGCGCTCCGCGGTCCACTCGCCCGGTTTCGCGGATGGAGCAATATTGGCGAAACCTGCCGCCGGTCGACGGAGTTTCGCCAGCCGAAATTCATGCCCTGTTGCGCCCCGATACCAGGTCTCTAGGATCAGGGTCTGGCGGAGATCATTCCCATGCAAGACATATCGTTCGGCTTTCAGGCGGCGGCCGCGGATGTGGCCGGGGTTCCCGATGATCAGCTCTATCGCGATCTGATGTCGGATTGCGAGCTGGGTCACAGGCTTGGCTACGACGCGGCATGGCTGCTCGAGCATCATTTCAGCGACTATTACCCTACGCCAAGCCCGTTGCTGATGATGGCGCATATCGCGGCAAGATTCCCCGATCTGTCGCTGGGGACTTCGGTACTGGTGCTGCCCTGGTATCATCCGCTGCGGCTCGCCGAGGAAATCGCCATGCTCAACCTGTTGACCAGAGGCACGTTGCATCTGGGCATCGGACGCGGCACGGCCAGGATGGAATATGATGCGTACAATATCGATATGAACGAGGGCCGCGCGCGCTTCGCCGAAGTATTCAGGATTGTCGAGCAGGGTCTGGCAGGAAAGCCGTTCACCTATCGCGGGAAGTTCTGGAACATCGAGCGGCCGATACGCATCCGCCCCGATCCCGTCGACAAACCGGTTCACTTCTACGGCGCGATCGGAAGTCCGGCCAGCGCCGAAGTGATGGGGGACCTCGGCATTCCTCCAATCTGTCTGTCGACTTTCCCCGATGGCTTGCTGGTGAAAATCCTGGATCGCTGGCGGGCGCGCGCCGGCGCCAGGGCGAACGGTGCCATTCTTCCGATCTCGGTCAAGATGTTCATCGCCGACACCGACGAGGAGGCGCGCAATCTGGGCCGCCGTTATTTCCCCGCCTATTTCGCCCTGCAGGCCGACCATTACGAGGCGGATGCAGATCCGTGGACGGGGATTCCGGAATATGCCGATTTCAGCCGGATGTTCGCAAACTTGCGCAAGTTGACGGACCCGGCGGAGCTCGGACCGTTCCACGATTCCAATCTGATAGGCAGTGCTGAAACGATCTGCAGGCGCATCGATGCGTTGATGGGGCTGGGCTTCAACTACTTCATGGTGTCCTGCGCGACACCGGGCACGCCGCTCGCTGTCCGTCAGCAGATGATGACGCGGTTTGCGGAGGAAATCTGCCCGCGTTACTCGATCGCGATGCGAAAGGGCCGCGCCGCATGACCGTGCCCCCGGTTCAAGGCAGAGCCGATGCCATCGAACGGGCGCGCCAATATCTTCATTCCGGCGAGTTCCTCAGCCGAACTCGGCCGCAGGGTCGCTTATCCCACCGAAAGCCAGAATCCCGAGCGGCGTGATTGCTTGCGCGCCTATCTCGAAGAAGAACTCCAGCCGGCATTTTCGCAGCTCGATTTCTCGACAAGGCTGATCGAATCGCCGACCGGCAGGAATCCCTACCTTCTCGCCGAATATCGCGAGAGCGCTTCAGTTCCGACCGTTCTGATGTACGGACACGGCGATGTCGTCGACGGCATGGTCGGAGAATGGCGGGACAATCTCGATCCGTGGCGCACGACCATATCGGGCAATCGCGTCTACGGCCGCGGCACCGCCGACAACAAGGGACAGCACAGCATCAATCTGGCGGCGCTTCGCGCCGTGCGCGAGGCGCGCGGCGGCCGGCTCGGCTTCAATGCCAAATTCATCGTCGAGACCGGCGAGGAGATCGGGTCGCCGGATTTGCGCCAGGTTTGCGAGTCGCTTGCGCGATGAGCTCAAGGCCGATCTGTTTCTGGCATCCGACGGGCCGCGGCTTGCCGCCGATCGCCCGACCATTTTCCTCGGATGCCGCGGCGGAATTCGGATTCACCTCGATGTGAACCTGCGCGAGGGTTCGCACCATTCCGGCAACTGGGGCGGCGTCCTTGCCAATCCCGCGACCATCCTGGCCAGCGCGATCGCCACCCTGGTCGACGGCAAGGGCCGGCTGTTGCTGGACGAATTGAAGCCGCCGCGTCTTTCCAACCAGATCCGCGCAACGCTTGGCCGACGTGAAGATCGAGCCGATGCCGGATGAGCCGGCGCTCTCCGAAAACTGGGGCGAGGAAGGCCTGTCGGCCGCCGAGCGGCTCTATGCCTGGAATACGCTCGAAGTGCTGGCGATATCGGCAGGCAATATCGAGAAGCCGGCCAACGCCATTCCGGGCCGTGCGCAGGCCGTGCTGCAGCTTCGCTTCGTCGTCGGCACCAGGGTCGACAAGGTCGTCGATGCGATCAGGGCGCATCTGCACGCCAGGGGTTTTCCGATGGTCGAGGTGCTGGTGACGCAGAGCTTTGCCGCCTCGCGAACCGATTTCGACAGTCCCTGGATCAACTGGGCGGCGGACTCGATCCGGCAGACCACGGGAAAAGCGCCCGCGGTGCTGCCGAATTTCGGCGGCTCGCTGCCGAACGACGTGTTTTCCGAAGGGCTTGGCTTGCCGACGATCTGGGTGCCGCATTCCTATCCCGGCTGCTCCCAGCATGCGCCCAACGAGCACATTCTGCTCTCGGTCACCGAGGAGGCGCTGGGTATCATGGCGGGCCTGTTCTGGGATTTGGGCGAGATGCCGCTCGCGCGCCGGACATCGTAGCGTCCGGCCAAATTGGCGCGTGCAGCCGCTCGTTTGTCGCATTTGCCCGGGCGGCGGACGCCAAAACGAGGCTTGTCGCCGGCGCCGTCGGCGGGTCGGATGACGGCCAAAAGTTACATTTCTATTCCGGCCCGGATTATGCAAGCATAATGGAAGCCATCCAAATGAGGAGAGGACGAATGAAATATTTGCCCATGATTGGCCTGGCGCTCGCCGCGGCGTTCTGCGGGAGCCAGGCGAACGCCGAGGAGCTCACCGGGACCTTGAAGAACATCAAGGAAACCGGCGCGATTACCCTCGGCTTCCGCGACTCGTCGATTCCGTTTTCCTATCTGGACGACAACCAGAAGCCGATCGGCTTTGCGATGGACATCTGCTACAAGATCGTCGACGCCGTGAAGAAGGAGCTCAAGCTTGGCAAGCTCGAGGTCAAGCTCAACCCGGTCACGTCGTCGACCCGCATTCCACTTGATGGCCAACGGCACCGTCGACCTCGAATGCGGCTCGACCACCAACAACGCCGAGCGCCAGAAGCAGGTCTGGTTCACCAACACCCACTTTCTGACCGCGAGCCGCTTCGTCTCGAAGAAGTCCAGCAAGATCAACTCGATCGACGATCTCAAGGGCAAGTCGGTGGTCTCGACGTCAGGCACCACCAACATCAAGCAGCTCACCGAAGCCAACGCCGCCCGCAACCTCGGCATCAACATCATCCCGGCCAAGGATCACGCCGAAGCGTTCCTGATGGTCGAGACCGATCGCGCGGTGGCGTTCGTGATGGACGATATCCTGCTCGCGAGCCTCGTCGCCGGATCGAAGGATCCGGGCGCCTACGTCATCTCCAAGGACGCGTTCTCGAAGCCGGAGCCCTACGGCATCATGCTGCGCAAGGACGATGTGGCCTTCAAGAAGGTGGTCGATGCCGCGACCGCTGCGCTCTACAAGAGCCCCGAGGGTCAGAAGCTGTACGACAAGTGGTTCATGTCGAAGATCCCGCCCAAGGGATTGAACCTCAACGCGCCGATCAGCCCCGAGCTGAAGCATGAGTTCGCCAAGCCCTCGAACTCGCCGGATCCCGATTCCTACAAGGCGATGTGAGGTTCGTCAGCCCATGCGATGGCCCGGCCATTGCATGGGCAGGTCGACGGTGTAGCGCTGGCGCACGGAAGGCTCTGTGAACTATCACTGGAACTGGCGCATCTTCTGGGAGCCGGCCCCGAGCGGGACCGGCACCTATCTCGACATGCTGCTGTCGGGGTTGCTTCTGACGATCGAGACCGCGATCTGCGCCTGGATCATCGCGCTGGCCTTCGGATCGGTGGTCGGCGTGCTGCGCACGCTGCCGTCGAAGACGGCTTCCTGGGCCGGCTTCGCCTACGTCGAATTCTTCCGCAACATGCCGCTACTGGTGCAGCTGTTTCTCTGGTTCTTCGTGTTGCCGGAACTGCTGCCGCGATCGTGGGGGCTGTGGCTGAAGCAGATCCCCAACGCGCCGTTCTACACCGCGGCGATCGGGATCGGGCTGTTCATGTCCGCGCGCGTGGCCGAGCAGACCCGCGCCGGCATCAACTCGCTGCCGCGCGGCCAGAAACTGGCCGCGACCGCGCTCGGACTGACGACGGCGCAGACCTATCGCTACGTGCTGCTGCCGATGGCGTTTCGCATCATCATGCCGCCGCTGACGTCGGAATTCCTCAACACCATCAAGAATACCTCGGTGGCCATCACCATCGGCCTGATCGAACTGACCGGTGAGGCGCGGTCGATGCAGGAATTTTCCTTTCAGGTGTTCGAGGCCTTCACCGCCGCGACGGTGCTCTATCTCCTGGTCAATATCGTGGTCGTCATCGCCATGCGCTTCCTCGAGCGCAGCCTGGCGGTCCCCGGCTACATTTCGGGGAAGTGAGCCGCGCCGATGTTTTCCAATTTCGACTTCGACGTCATCCGCCGCTCGCTTTCGTATCTGTTCTTCGACGGCATGACGTTCACGCTGACGCTGACGGGGCTTGCCGCGCTCGGAGGCCTGATCTTCGGCACGCTGATCGCGCTGATGCGGCTGTCGGGCTTGAAACTGCTCGGGCGCATCGCCGGACTCTATGTCGACCTGATGCGGTCGCTGCCGCTGGTGCTGGTGATCTTCTGGTTCTATTTCCTGGTGCCCTATATCGGGCAGTGGCTGACCGGATCGTCGCGGCCGATTCACGTCGGCGCGTTTACCTCCTCGCTCGTCACCTTCATCATGTTCGAGGCGGCGTATTTTTCCGAAATCATGCGCGCCGGCATCCAGTCGATCTCGAAGGGCCAGCCCGCCGCGGCCCAGGCGCTCGGCCTGACCTACAGCCAGACCATGCGCTATGTCGTGCTGCCGCAGGCGTTCCGGAACATGCTGCCGGTGCTCCTGACCCAGACCATCGTGCTGTTCCAGGACACCTCGCTGGTCTATGTGCTGTCGATCCCGGATTTTCTGGGCGCCGCCAGCAAGGTGGCGCAGCGCGACGGACGGCTGGTCGAAATGTATCTGTTCGCGGCGCTGGTCTATTTCATCATTTCCTGCTTTGCGTCCTTCGGCGTCAGGCGCCTGCAGGCCCGCATCGCCTTCGTCCATTAAGGTTGATCTATGAATTTGAAACCGGAGCAGACGAGTTCGACCACCTCTCCCGTCGGGAGAGGTCGGATCGCTCTTGCGATCCGGGTGAGGGGTTACAGTCTATCGTTAGACCGTACCCCCTCACCCCAACCCTCTCCCATCGAAGTCGGATATATCCGACTTCGACAATTAGGGATGCTTGACTCGGGTAAACCCGAGTTAAGTGGGAGAGGGAGTGCACCTTCTTTGCCGCAGCAGATCACGAGAGCTTCATGATCGAGATCAGCCATGTCGACAAATGGTACGGGCCGGCCTTCCAGGCGCTGAAGGATTGCACGACCAGCGTCGCCAAGGGCGAGGTGGTGGTGGTGTGCGGTCCGTCCGGCTCCGGAAAATCGACGTTGATAAAATGCGTCAACGCGCTGGAGCCGTTCCAGAGCGGGGAGATCATCGTCGACGGCATCAGGGTCAACGACCCCAAGACCGATCTGCCGAAGCTGCGCGCCCGGGTCGGCATGGTGTTCCAGCATTTTGAACTGTTCCCGCATCTGAAGATCATCGAGAATCTTGTGCCTGGCGCAGGAGAAGGTGCTGGGACGGTCGCATGACGAGGCGATGGCGAAAGCCTCAAAACTGCTCGACCGCGTGGGCTTGAAGGACCACGCCCGCAAATACCCGGCCGAATTGTCCGGCGGCCAGCAGCAGCGCGTCGCGATCGCGCGGGCGCTGGCGATGGACCCGATCGCCATGCTGTTCGACGAGCCGACCTCGGCGCTCGATCCCGAAATGATCAGCGAAGTGCTCGACGTGATGGTCGACCTCGCCCGCGAGGGCATGACCATGATGGTGGTGACCCATGAAATGGGTTTTGCCAGCAAGGTCGCGCATCGGGTCATCTTCATGGACAAGGGCGAAATCGTCGAAGACGCGCTGAAGACCGATTTCTTCGGCAGCCCTCGCAGCGACCGCGCGCAAAAATTCCTTTCCAAGATTCTCTCGCATTGAAGGCCACCGTCATTCCGGGATGGTCCGAAGGACCAGACCCGGAATCTCGAGGTAATTTGATCGGGATTCCGGGTTCGCGCTGCGCGCGCCCCGGAATGACGCCGGATGATTTCTGGCGCGAATTCCATTTCCAATTCGTCGATCAAGCTTTAAGAATTTGCGTATATATGGCAACGCAACAGCTTCGCATCCCCCCGACAGGAGAGTTCGCTTGGATCAGATCGCTTACGTCAACGGATCGTTCGTGCCGCTGGCCGACGCCAAGGTCTCGATACTGGACCGCGGCTTTCTGTTCGCCGACGGCATCTACGAGGTCGCCGCCGTGCTCGACGGCAAGCTGATCGACAATGCCTCGCATCTGGCGCGGCTGGAGCGCTCGGTCGGCGAGATCGCGCTGGCCTTGCCGGAGACGACGGCGCGGATCCAGGAGATCCAGAAAGAGCTGATCGCGCGCAACAATCTCGTCAACGGCATGGTCTATCTGGAGGTGACGCGCGGCGCCGACACCGGGCGCGATTTCGCGTTCCCGAAGGGCGTCAAGCCGACGCTGATCATGTTCACTTCGGTCAAGGACATCGTCAACGCGCCGTCGGCCAAGACCGGAATCGGCGTGATCACCGTGCCCGATATCCGCTGGGCGCGGCGCGACATCAAGAGCGTGGCGCTGCTGGCGCAGGTGCTGGCAAAACAGGCCGCGGCGGAAGCGGGCGCCGGCGAGGCCTGGATGATCGAGGACGGCAAGGTGACCGAAGGCGGCTCGTCGTCGTGCTTCATCCTGACCCAGGACGACGTGATCGTGACGCGGCACAATTCATCCGCGATTCTGCCGGGCTGCACCCGCAAGGCGGTGGTCGCGCTCGCCGAAGAGCGCCAGCTTCGCGTCGAGGAGCGGCCGTTCACGATTGCGGAGGCGCTCGCGGCCAAGGAAGCCTTCATCACCAGCGCCACCGTGTTCGTGCAGGCGGTGGTGTCGATCGACGGCAAGACGGTGGCCAACGGCAAGCCCGGTCCGATGACGGACCGCTTGCGCGAGATCTATGTCGATTTCGCCCGCGCTACCGCGGTGTGAATCGAGCGCCGCAGTGGCACGGTTGCGCGATGCTGCGGAAACTGAGCAGCTCACCCTGGTCTTGCGGAAAATTCCTGTCGTGGCGCAGATGATCTGAAGCCCGTCATTCCGGGGCGATGCGAAGCATCGAACCCGGAATCTCAGGGATCCCCCGATGTGCAATTGCACATCTGAGGTCTGGTCCTTCGGACCATCCCGGAATGACGGCTGGTCTTACGGCTTCAAAATCAGCTTCTGCACCCGCCAGTTCAATAGTTCGGCGGCGCAGATCACGTTCTCCGATGGACACGCCATGGCGTGAATCCAGCCGAACTGCGCATGGCGCTGCGGCGGAAGACATGATCTGTTACGGCGTGCACTTAACTTCGGAAGCAGGCGGATGCGCATAGGAATTCAGCCCAAACCAACAGCGTCACTTCTGTTCGCGCTTGCAGCATTGCTGCTCGCCAGCGTTTTCGCCGGACCCCGCCGCGGCCGGCTATCCGGACCGGATCGTCAAGATCGTCGTGCCGTTTGCGCCGGGCGGCGGGACCGACGTGATCGCGCGCACGCTGGCGCAGGAGATGGCGAAGGATCTGGGCGCGACCATCGTCATCGAAAACAAGCCGGGGGCGGGGACCATCATCGGAACCCAGGCGGTCGCGACCAGCGAGCCCGACGGCTACACGCTGCTGATGGGGACGTTCGCGAATGCGGTCAATCCGAGCCTGAAGGCGAAGCTGCCTTACGACCCGCACGCGGATTTCGCGCCCGTCGCGCTGATCGCGCGCTCCTTCAATATCGTCGTGGTCAATCCCAACTCCCCGATCAAGTCGATCGCGGACCTGATCGCGGCGGCGAAGGCCGAACCCGAAAAATTGTCCTATGGGACCTACGGCACCGGCACCTCGGCGCATCTGGCGGGCGAATTGTTCAAGAACCTGGCCAAGGTCAACCTGACGACGGTGCCCTACAAGGGCGCCGCGCCGGCCATCACCGACCTGATCGGCGGCCAGATCCAGGTGATGTTCACCACCGTCGCCAGCGCCGCTTCGCTGATCCAGGGCGGACAGTTGCGTGCGCTGGCGGTGACGTCGGCGCAGCGTTCGCCGGCCTTTCCCGATTTGCCGACCGTCGCCGAGGCCGGCGTTCCCGGCTACTCCGCGGAGAGCTGGTATGGCCTGTTCGCGCCGGCCAAAACGCCGCGCGAAGTCATCGACCGCCTCAACAAATCGGCCGCATTGGCGGTGCAATCCGAGGCGTTCAAGAAACTGGGCGTGAATGAGGGCCTCGTCATGGTCGCGCGCCCGCCGGAAGAGCTCGATCGCTACTTCCGCAGCGAGGAGGAACGCTGGCGCAAGGTGATCCAGGACGCCGGCATCAAGGCCGAATAGCCGCTTTCCGCCGGAATAATTGCTGATCGCAGGTGTTGCAACCACTGTCGACAGCAACCGGGAGGATATTATGCGTTCAATCGTTTCGATGACCCTGGCCGCCTGCGCCGTCATGGCGGTGAATTCGCCGACATTTGCCCAAGCACCGGCGCCCGCGGCGCCGCCGGCGCAACCATCCGCGGGCGGAACGCCCGACGCCATGCCGTTCGATATTCCCTATGGGCTATCGATCGGGCTCGAGCGCGCCAAGCAGGTGGTGGCCGCGGCCGAAGCCGAAGCCAAGAAGCGAAACTGGAAGATGAACATCGCCGTGGTCGATACCAATGGCGACCTGGTCCATTTCTCGCGGATGGAAGGCGCGCAGATCGCCTCCGTGACGGTTTCGCAAGGAAAGGCCCGCACCGCGGCACGCTATCGTCGCGAGACCCGCGTGTTCTTCAACGCGTTTGAAACCGGCCATCCCTACGTCAGCCACGCTCGATCCTACCCTGATCGCGAGTCCCGGCGGCTTTCCGCTGATCGAAGGCGGCAAGGTGATCGGCGCGGTCGGTTGCAGCGGTGGCACCGGCGATCAGGACGCTGCCGTCTGCAAGGCCGGCGCAGAGGTTGTGAAATAGAACGGCGTTTTTTCAGTCCGGCGCGAGGTGGCTCGCGACCATCGATCGCGGGCGGCGCCGCCTGGGGCTCACTGGCTTCCCGGCGCCGTCTCCTTGACAAACCGGTTGCGCAAGGTGCCGATGCCGGTGATCTCGATCTCGACCACGTCGCCGGCTTTCAGGTCGGGCGAGGCGCCGTCGGTGCCCATCCAGATCACGTCGCCCGGCCACAGCGTGAAATATTTCGTCAGTTCGACGATGAACGGCTTGATGCCGAAGATCATGTCGTTGGTGCGGAAGCGGTTGCGTCTCCTTGCCGTTCACCTTCACGATGGTTTCCATCTTGTCGAGATCGACCGATCGGTCTCGATCCACGGTCCCATCGGCTTGAAGGTGTCGGCATTCTTGGCCCGCCACAGCCCGCGATCGGCCTTCTGCCAGGTGCGCTCGCTGACATCGTTGCCGATGGTGTAGCCGAACACGCAGGACATCGCGTCGGCCTCGGTCAGGTGCTTTGCCTTCTTGCCGATCACGACGACCAGCTCGCCCTCATAGTGGATCTTCTCGGTGGCGGTGGCCGGGATCACGACGTCTTCGTCATGCGCGATCAGCGCGTTCTGCGCGCGATAGCCGATCTCGGGCCGGTCAGGGACGTTGGGCACCTCGCCGCGCTTGTCGGCGGCCTCCTTGAGATGCTTGAGGTAGTTCAGACCGACGCAATAGAAGGTGCGCGGCATCACCGGCAGTTCGATCTTCACGTCTGTCAGGGAATGCGTGCGCTGCGTGCGCTGCCATTCGCCGAAGGGATCGCCGCTGACCGCGATCACGCGGTCGCCTTCGACGATGCCCCAGGAGGTTTGTCCGTCCGCGGTGAACTTCAGCCAGCGCATGCATTATCCTTCTTATTCCGCCGCGACCCGCGGCTGGGTTTTCCATGCGCCGGCCGCCGGGCGCGGCAGGCCGAGATTTTCGCGCAGGGTCTTGCCGGCATAGTCCCTGTGAAACAGACCGCGCCGCTGCAATTCCGGAACGACGTGGCGGACGAAATCCGCGTACGAGCCCGGCACATAGGTCGCCGCGATGACAAAACCGTCGCAGCCGCGGCCGACGAACATCTCTTCCAGCTTGTCGGCGATCTCCTTGGGCCCGCCGACGATCGCGTCCGCGGTCTGGCCGCGGCCGGAGAAGGTGACGAAATCGCGCGCGCTCGGATTGGTCTTGCCCGAGGTCTTGAGCACGCCGTCGCGGATGCCGAGGATGCCCTGCATGCTCTGCAGCTCTTCCGTGGTCAGCGGCTCGTCGATGCCCTTGGAGGCGAAATCGTAGTTCAGCCCCTCCGACAGCAGCGACAGCGCGTCGATTTCCAGCGGCAGCTTTTCGATCAGCGCCATCTTGTCTTCGGCCTCGGATTTGGTCGCGCCGCACACCGGCGTGGTCAGGTTGCAGAGGAACATCTGGTCGGGATCGCGGCCGGCCTTCGCGGCCTCGTTCCTGGATCGCGTCATAGCCCTGCTTGGCGCCCGCCAGATTGCGCGCCGCGGTGAAGATCACTTCGCCCCATCGCCCGGCGAAACGCTGGCCGCGGCCGCTGGCGCCGGCCTGGATGATGACGGGATGGCCCTGCTGCGAGCGCGGCACCGTGAACGGCCCGCGCGACTTGAAGAACTGGCCCTTGTGATCGAGGCGCTTGACCTTGGTCGGATCGGCAAACCGGCCGCTCTTCTTGTCGATCAGCAGCGAGCCGTCTTCCCAGGTATCCCAGTGGCCGAGCACCACTTCCATGAACTCGTCGGCGCGGTCGTAGCGGAAATCATGATCGAGATGGGCGTCCTTGCCCATATTGTGGGCTTCGCCGTCATTGACCGAGGTGACCACGTTCCAGGCGGCGCGGCCGCCGGTCATCAGATCGAGGGTGGCGAACCGGCGCGCGACGTCGAACGGTTCGTAATAGGTGGTCGAGCAGGTCGAGGCGAGGCCGAGCTTTTCGGTCGCCATGCCCATCGTGGTCAGCACGATGACGGGATCCATCTTCACGCAGCGGATGCCGTATTCGACGGTATGGGCGTGATCGTTGCCGTAGCGGTCCGGCATCGCCAGCCGATCGTCGAAGAACGCCATGTGGAATTTTCCGGATTCGAGAATCCGGCCGATCTCCTGGTAGTAATCCGCCGACATCGAATCGTCGCGCGATTCCGGATGGCGCCACGAACTCGGCAGGTTGGTGCAGTTCTGCGCCTGCAGGAAGCCGACCATCACCATTTGCCGTGTCATGCTGTTCTCCCTGTGCCGGCCGAATGCGATGTCATGTCAGATCGAGCTCGGCGGTCAATTTGTATTCGCCGGCCAGCGCGCGCAACTTGTCCCAGGTCGCGTCCTCGATGTCGATGCCGCGACCTTGCGCTGCTGCTCCCGGATATATTCGACCTCGCCCGGATAGAACACGCCGGTCGAGCCTTCGGACGGCGGCGTCGCCTTGAGATAGCGCGCGAACTCGGCGACTTCTTTCTTGAAATCCTTCAAGCGGGCGGAACGCGGCGACGTTGAACACCGCCATGAAGCATCCGTCATTGTGCCGCCCGGTCGGCTCGACGCCGAAGCCCAGGCCGGTGAGCAGCCCGCACAGCACCTCGACCATCGCCGCGAGGCCGCTTCCCTTGTAGCCTTCGGTGCCGCCGAGCGGCAGCAGCGCGCCGCCTTTGCGGAATTGTCTGGGATCGGTGGTCTGCCGGCCTTCGCTGTCGACGATCCAGCCGGTCGGAATTTCCTCGCCGCGCGCGGCGGCGAGCTGGATCTTTCCGGCCGCCACCGCCGACGTCGCCATGTCCAGATAGAAGGGCGCCTCGAGATCCGACGGCACCGCGATCGAAATCGGATTGGTGCCGAGCCGCGCCTCGCGGCCGCCGAACGGCGCCACGTGCTTGGGAGAGCGGCCGGAATCGGCGGTGGCAAGGCCGATCATGCCCTGCGCGCATCGCCATCATCGGATAGGCGGCGAGCCGTCCGACATGGCTTTGCCGAAACACCGTGCAGGCCGCGACGTTGGCGGTCTTCGCCTTCTCGATCGTCAGCGCCATCGCCTTGGCGTTGACGTGGAAGCCGAAGCCCCAATGGCCGTCGATCACGGTCGTGGTCGGCGATTCCTGCACGATCGTCCACTTCGCGCCGGGCACGATATGCCCGACCTTGATGCGGTCGATATAGGTCGGGATCGCGATCACCCCGTGCGAAGTCATGGCCGGCGAGGTTGGCGTTGACGCAGCCGACCGCCACGGCGTTGGCTTCCTCGTCCGACGCGCCGGCGGCCCTGAGCAGCGCCGCGCCAATGCGCGTGAGACGGTCGGCCTGCACGATCGGCATGGGATTTCCTCGGCTCGAAGCCCGCGCGGGAGGCGGGTCTTGCTTGTTGTCGCGGCGGCATGGTCTCAAAGCGATGGCCCGATAGCAATGACCTCAAGCCAAAATCTTGGGTGCAACGCAACGTGCGCGCCTCGGCGCCCTCGCCGGTGGCCGGCGGCGCTTCGGCGGTCCTGCGGAGCGATCGTGCCGCCCGCGGAACCGTAATTTTTCGGAGTTTTCCCGTCATTGTTGGTACGACGTTTACTCTGAATCGCAACTTATTCCGGCCCATAACGGCCACTTAGGCGTCCTGCCGCGCATAAATTCTCCCGGGCTGGCAAAATTGCCGCCGGGGAGCGACGATCCTGGAGACGAATATCGCGCGTACGTTTGCGGCGTTGAGTGCGACCAACGAAGCGATCCTGTACGCAAAATCGCCCGAGGAGCTGTACCGGCAGGTCTGCGAAGCCGCGTTTTCCAGCGGGGACTTCCTGGCGACGGCAATCTTCTTGCTGGAGCCGGGCACCAGCATGCTCCGGTTTGCCGCCGGCTTCGGCGAGGACATTGCGCGGCTGCGCACGATCGACATTTCGATCGTGGCCGATACCCCCGAGGGTTCGGGGGTCTGCGGCCAGGCCTTTCGCGACCAGAAGGTCGTCGTCAGCAACGATTTCCTGAACGACGCGCGTTCGCTGGCCTGGCGAGAGGGGGCGACCGAGGCGCATGTCGGCGCGGCGGCGGCGCTGCCGCTGACCTGCAACGGCCGCAGCGTCGGCGTGCTGCTCGTCACCCGGCGCGAAGCCGGCTCGCTGAACGACCAGATCGTCTCGCTGCTCGAGCGCATGTCGGCGAACATTTCGTATGCGCTCGAAAATTTCGATCGCGAGGCCGCGCGCAAGAACGGCGAGCGAGCCATGCGACGGCTCAACCGGATGTTCGGCGCCCTGAGCGCGACGAACGATGCCATTCTTCGCGCCAAGACGACGCCGGAACTTTACCAGCTTGTCTGCGATGCCGCCGTTCACAGCGGAAAATCCGCTGCCGCCGTGGTCCTGCTCTGCGGAACCGGATTCGATCTGGCTGAAGCCGGTCGCCGGAACCGGTGAAATTGTCGAACAGATCAAGCGGACGCGCTTCTCGATCGATCCGGAAAATGTCTATGGCACCGGCGTGTGCGGAAACGCATTTCGAACGCAGAAGCCTTGCATCAACAGCGATATTCTCAACTCGGTGCAGGGACGGCCGTGGCAGCAGGTGGGGCGCGAGACCGGAGTCGTGGCCTGCGTCGCGCTTCCGCTCGATCAAGGCCGGCAAGAGCGTCGGCGTATTGATGTTCTTCATCAGCAAATCCTGGGCGGCGGACGAGGAGATTGTCGCGCTGATGGCGCGCATCGCGGAGAACGTTTCGGTTGCCTCGATAATCTCGATCGTGCATCCGAAAAGGCAAAGACCGAGGAACAAAAGGAACGCCTGGCGCGAATGTTCGCGGCTCTCAGCGCGACCAACGAAGCGATCATGCGGGCCAAGTCGCGGCCGGAGCTGTTCGATCTGGTCTGCGAGGCGGCGGTGCATGGCGCAAAGTTCAGCTCCACGACCATTGCTCTCGCCGAGCCCAATTCCGAGTTTCTCCGTATCGTCGCCTCGAACGGGCCAAATGCCAACGAGATGAGGGATCTGAAATGCGCGATTACGGATTCGCGGCCTGAAGGACGCGGGCTGACCGGAATCGCGTTCCGGACGCGGCAGCCCTGCATCAGCAACGACTTTCTGGCCGATGAACGGACCAGGCCCTGGCACGACGAGCGCTCGCCGCAGCGGCGCAGCAGTCGTCCGCGGTGCTGCCGTTGCTCAATGGCGACCGCGCCGAGGGTGTGCTCATTTTCAACTCCCTGGAGAAAGGAACGTTCACGCCCGAGTTCGTCGAGCTGCTGAGGCGGCTTGCGGAGAATGTTGCCTTCGCGCTCGAAAATTTCGACCGCGCCGACGAAAAGGCGAAGACCGAGGAGCAAAAGGAACGGCTGACGCGGATGTTCGCGGCGCTCAGCGCGACCAACGAAGCGATCATGCGGGCCAAATCCCGCGCCGAGCTGTTCGAACTGGTGTGCGTGGCCGCGTCGGCCGGCGGCAAGTTCACCTCCGACGACCATCGCCTTGGCCGATCCCGACAGCGATCTTCTTGGCATCGTGGCCGCGGCCGGACCGACCGCGGAGACGACACGAAACGTAAGGCTTTCGACCTGCGCCGATCGTCCGGAGGGACGCGGGCTCGCCGGCACGGCGTTCCGCACCCGGCAGCCCTGCATCAGCAATGATTATCTGACCGACCAGCGAGTTAGCGCCTTCCACGCCATCGTTCGCGGCGATGGGGCAAGATCGGGCGCCGCATTTCCCTTGCTGGTTCGCGGGCAGGCGGTCGGCGTCATGATCTATATGTCCGCCGAACAAGACACGTTCACGCCCGAATTCGCCGAACTGCTGCAACGGCTGGCCGACAACGTGTCGTTTGCCCTTGAGAACTTCGACCGCGCGGACGAAAAAACCAAGGCCGACGCAGCGGATCGAATACCTCGCATCGCACGACAGCCTGACGAATCTGCCCAACCGGGAAACGTTCAACGAGCTGCTTCGCTACGCGATCGAGGCCGCGCACCGCCACCAGCGGCGATTTGCGCTGCTGTTCATCGATCTCGACCGGTTCAAGGTCATCAACGATTCGCTCGGGCATGACGCCGGCGACATCTTGCTGGTGGAAATCGCCAGCCGGCTGCGCCAAGCGCTTGCGTTCGAGCGACGTCGTGGCGCGGCTCGGCGGCGACGAATTCGTCGTCATTCTCGAGGAAACCGCGGAAAGCGACGACATCGAACGCATCGCCGGCAACCTGTTGTCCGTTCTCAGCCAGCCGCTGCAATTGAGCGGCCACGAGTGCCACACCACGGCCAGCATCGGCATCGCCATGTATCCTTCCGACGGCGCCGACGTGCAGACGCTGACCAAGAATGCCGACATGGCGATGTACCTCGCCAAGGAAGACGGCAAGAACGGTTTCCGTTTCTTCACCAAGGAGATCAAGACCCAGTCGATCGAGCGTCTGACGCTGGAAACCGCCCTGCGCCGGGCGCTGGACCGCGATCAGTTCGCGCTGCACTATCAGCCGAAGGTGGATATGGCGAGCGGACAGATAACCGGTGTCGAGGCGTTGTTGCGCTGGACGCATCCCGATCTCGGTGTGCTGCCGCCCATGCAGTTCATCCCGCTCGCCGAGGAAACCGGGTTGATCGTTCCGATCGGCCGCTGGGTACTGAAGGAAGCCTGCGCGCAAAACATGGCCTGGCAGCGCCGCGGGCTGCGGCCGATATCGATGGCGGTCAATCTCTCGCCGCGGCAGTTCGTCGACGAGCACCTGTTGCAGGATATCGACGAGGCGCTGGCGGCGAGCGGCATGTCTCCGGTGCTGCTGCAGCTCGAGGTCACCGAAAGCATGGTGATGCGCAACGTTTCCCGGGCGGTCAAGGTGCTCGACGCCATCCAGAGCCGCGGCATCCGTCTTGCGATCGACGACTTTGGAACCGGCTATTCGTCGATGTCCCTGATGAAGCAGTTTCCGATCGACACCATCAAGATCGACCGCTCCTTCGTTCGCGACCTGCCGAAGGATTCCGAGGATCAGGCCATCGCCCAGGCGATCATCAGCATGGGCAAGGCGCTGGGGATGACGGTCGTTGCCGAAGGCGTGGAAACCGCCGAGCAGGAAACATTCCTGCGCAATCACGCCTGCGATGAAATGCAGGGTTACCTGTTCAGCAAACCGGTCCCGCCGCAGCAATTGGCCGACCTGCTGCGGTCCGCGCCGCTGATGGTATCCCCGCCGCTTCAGCCTGCGGCAGATGGCGCTCCTGAAAAACCCGCGCCGCGATCGAGGCCGAAAAGCGACGCGACGCGGCGCTGACGGCGAGAGCGTTTTCGAGCGAAGCGGGTACCGCGCAGCACCCGGGGAACGGCGACTCGTCCGAATCGTGCAGTTAGGAGTTACGTGGCCGGGGACAAAGGCTCGTCCGTCTTCAACGGGTGAGCCTTTTGGTGCCAGGTCCAGGCGGTCCGGATGATGGTCGAAAGATCCGAATGCGCGGCGCGGAATTTCAGGGTTTCGCGCGCCGCGGTAGGGTCGGCGACCAGATAGGTCGGATCGCCCGGGCGCCGCGGCTTGACGACGTGGGGCACCTCGCGGCCGGTCTCGGCCGCGATCGCACTGAGAATCTCGCGCACCGAGAAGCCCGTGCCGGTGCCGAGATTGAAGGCGCCGCCGGAATGTCCCTGCATCAGGAGCTTCAGCGCCAGCATGTGCGCCGCCGCCAGATCGGTGACGTGAATGTAGTCGCGGATCGCGGTGCCGTCGGGGGTGTCGTAATCGTCGCCGAACACCGCGAAATCCCGGACATGGCCCTGCAGCGCCATCATGGCGCGGGGAATGAGATGGGTTTCGTTGTCGCGCAGCTCGCCGATCCCGCCGGAAGCGTCGGCGCCGCTGGCGTTGAAATAGCGCAGACAGAACGCGCCGAGCCCGTAAGCGCTGCGATAGTCGGCGAGGATGCGCTCGATCATCCATTTCGAGGCGCCGTAAGGATTGATCGGCGCGCAGGCGTAGGTTTCGGGCAGCGCCTTGCTGTCGGCGTTGCCGTAGACCGCGCCGGTCGAGGAGAAACACCAGGCGATGGCAGCCGGCCTCGCGCATCGCTTCCAGCAGCGACAGCGTGCCGACCACATTGTTCCGGTAATATTTCTGCGGGTCGATCGACGGATTCGCCGACCAGGCTCGCCGCCGCGAAATGCATCACCGCGACGATGTCGTGCTGCGCGAAGGCGCGTGCCGAGCGCCGCCTTGTCGAGGAGGTCGCCCGTCACGAGCGAGCCCGTGACGAAGCTGCGGTGGCCGGTCGAAAGATTGTCGAAGACCACCGGATGATAGCCGGCTGCGAGCAACGCCCGGCAGCAATGCGAGCCGATATAGCCCGCGCCGCCGGTGACCAGAATGGCCGGACCAGCCGTTCATGTCCAGCCTCGTGGCGTGCGATCGCCGCTGCGGCTCTTGTTGAACAGCAGATAGAGCGCGCGCGGATTGGTGGTGAGATAACGCCAGAACAGCCGGCGCGGCTCCAGCCAGATTCGCCAGGCCCATTCGAGCCCGATCTTCTGCATCCATAGCGGCGCGCGGGCCCGGCTTCCCGACAGGAAGTTGAACAATCCGCCCGAGGTCTTGATGACGCCGACATTGAAGAGCCGCGGCGTGAATTCCTCGACAAAGGCCTGTTCGTAGGGAACGCCGAGCGCCACCCACAGATAGTCCGGCGCCAGCGCGTTGATTTCGTCGACCTTGTCCCGCAGCGCGTCGCCCCTGAGATAGCCGTGGGAACGTCCGACGATCCGCAAATCCGGATACATCTTCCGGACGTTGGCGACGGCGGCGGCGTTTTCCGCTTCGTCGGCGCCGAACATATAGAACGTCAGCCCGCGCCGCCTGCGCCTTGCGGGCGACGACGTGAAACAGGTCGGTGGTCGCAACGCGTTCCGGCAGCGGCGTCGTCGATTTCAGCCGCGACACGGTGACCAGCGGCTGGCCGTCGGCATTGATGAGATCGGCGGCGCGGAACAGCCGCTCGGTCATCGGCTCGGTCGAACAGCGCGCCAGCACCTCGCCATTGGCCGAGGTCAGATACAGCGGACGGTCGACCCGGCGTTGCGGGAACACCATGTCGATCATGAAATTCGCGGTCTGCTCGATATCGAGCACGGCGAGCCGCAAGCCCGCCCAGCGAGATCCTGGGGATGCTGGCGGTGGCGGCCCTTCCGACCGGATTTGCGCGGCGCTCAAGCATATTGCTTGTCTCGCTGGCGGTTGACGGCCGCGGGGTTGAAGTTCGTTGAGGACGACGCCGACCAGCTTGCGCTCGGCGCCGCCGAGGGCTGCGATGATGTCTTCCATGCAGTCGTTGATGTCGAGATTGACCGGCAGGATCGCGACGAGGCCGTCGGCGAGTATCGAGCAGCTTGCGGTCGGCGGCGCTCCAGGGCATCGCCGGTCCGTCGAGAATCACGAGATCGTAGCCGCCGGCGGAACGCGCCTGCGCGATCGCCTTGCGGATCGCGTCGCCCGCCTTGGCGTCGGAGCCCTTGATCGCCGGCAGGATCGAGATTCCGTTCGCGGTCTTGATCGCGCGCGAAGCCTTGGTGCCGATGCTGAGCCAGCCGAGACGGCTGGCCTCGCTCTTGCCGAGGCCGTTCACCTTGTTCGAAAGTGCGTGAGTTGCGTGATCGGCATCGATCATCAGCACCCTGGCGCCGTCGCGGGCGGCCGCCAGCGCGACGTTCAGCGCGGCGATGCTGCGGTCCTCGCTGGCGCCGGCGCCGATCACGGCCATCACCGGCATCGCGTTCGCCGGGCGAACGCCGCGCCACGGTCGCGCGCATGTCGCGCATGGCGTTGAGGAAGCGTCGTCAGCGGGAAGCCCGCGCGCAGCGTCGGCCAGCCCATCCGCGTGACGTCGGGAATCCCGCCGATCGTCAGGATTCCGCCGAGCGTCCGCATCACGTCGGATTCCTGCAGGCGTGCGATCAGCGGCTTTTCGATCGCCGCGACGGTCGGCTGCGGCCGCGGCTGCGTTCTCCGGCGGCTGCTTCGATGGCGGCGCCGGCGTCTTGGTCTCGGAACTGAGCCGGTTGCGGTTCGCTGGTATCGGGCGACAGCCGGTCGGCTGCGACGACCCAGGCGGAAGCGGCGAGCGCCGCCGAGCATGAAGCCGATCATCGCGAGCAGGCTCATGGCCGGCGGGAAGGTGCGCCGCTGCGGCACGGTGGCTTCGCCGATGATGCGCGCGCTCGAGGTGTTGAGGCTTTCCTGTTCCTCGGTTTCGCGCGAGCGCTTGAGGAAGGATTGATAGACGTCGCGGCTGGCCTCGACGTCGCGTTCGAGCTCGCGCAGCCGCACCGAAGCCTGGCTGAGCTGGACGCTCTGGCGCTTCTGCGTCTCCAGCGCCTTGTTCAGCGAGGCTTCGTAGTCGCGGGCGCGGGTCAGGTCGTTCTTCGCCGACTGCGCGAAGCGCTCGACCTCCTCATTGATGGTGCGGCGCAGATCGTCGACCTGCTTCTCCATCTGGCGCAGCGAGGGATGCAGCGGCCCCAATTCGCTGGTCAGCTCCGCATAGCGCTTGCGCGCCTCGGCATATTGCGCGCGCAGATTGGCGATGGTCGGCGACTGCAGCGCCTCCGGAATGGCGCCGGCATCGGTCGAGGCGCGGCGGCTGGCTTCGATCTGGTCGTATTTGGCCTGCGCGTCGAGCGTCAGCGCGCGCGCCGCGGCGAGCCGCTGGTTGCTGGCCGAAAGCTGCTGGTCGCTGATCAGCGTGTCCTGGGTGCCGACGAAATTGTTCTGCGCCTTGTAGATCGCGAGCGCGTTCTCGGCGTTGCGAAGCCGTTCCTGCAATTCCTTGAGCCGGCCCGACAGATCGGTGGTCGCCCGCCGCGCGGCGGTGGCCTGCGACTTCTTCGATTCCGCGAGATAGGCGTTGGAGATCGCGTTCGCGAGCATCGCCGCCTTGGCCGGGTCATACGACCAGACCTCGATGTCGACGATGAAGCTGCGATCGGTCTTCTTGACATTGATGTGACGGTTCAGGGCTTCCAGCGCCGCCGTCTGGCCGAGCTTGGCTTCGGCGGCAGAGCGGATCTCGAGCCCGAACAGGCCGAGCAGGGAGGCCAGCATGCCCCTGGATCTCGCCGCCGAACTCCGGATCCTTGTCGAGATTGGTATCCTGGATCACCTGCAGCAGCACGCTGTTCGAGGTGATCAGGCGCGCCTGGCTTTCGACCACCATGGCGAGGCCGGAAAGATCCTGGGTGCGCGGCGTGAGTTCGCGATCGACCAGCTGCAGTTCGCGGGGATCGACATAGAGCTGGGCGGTCGCCGAATATTTCGGCGTCAGGCTCTTGCCGATCGCGACCGCGGCGCAGGCGCAGATCAGCGCGGCCGCCGCGATCGCGACCCTTCGCTGCCACAGCAGACGGGCGAGTTCCAGCACGCTGAAGCCTGCGGAGCTTCGCGGCTGCGCCTTGCCGGTCGTCCGGCCTGGCCTGATTTATCGGTTGGTCATAGACAAGCATGGGCCCCAGCTTCCATTCGAACTGCCGCACGCATCGGCTGAGGGGTTACTCTTCGGGTCACGCCACGCGCGCGCTGCTTTCGGCGCGGAACAAACGCAACAGGAAAAATTAACCATACTCATTGAGGGACTATTCACCGAAATGGCAAAAAAAGCGTTTAAGCGCCTGCGCATAGCAACGCCTCCGCGCTGCTTGAAAACCGCGATTTGCCGGCCGGGATGCCGCCTCCTGGCATGAGAAAATTAACCATCCGTTATTGGTTTGCGCGCCGCTGAAGCGCGCTCGTGCGCAGAGCGATCGACGCGCAAATGCATCGCCAGCCGATGGCTGACTCCTTGCTCTGGCTGTGGACCGCATCGCGTTCATGGTTCAGCGCTTTCGCAGGATCACGTGATAGTCGCCGTGCCGCACGTCGAGCTTCCCCGGGAAGCAGGAAATTCATGACGCGCGGCGGCGGCATCGAGCAGGGCGGCGAGCACCGGCTTGCGCGCTCGCATCTCCGGATAGCGCGGGCTCTCATATTCCTTCCGGTAGATCATCTCGAGACCGTGGCGTCTCGCGAAGGCCTCGAGATTCGAAAGCGTGACCAGCGGGTGGAAGAAGGTCGGGAACGGCGCCTGGCCGGGCTGGCCGGCCTGTTTTTCGCCGCGCACATGGCGGTAGAACCAGACGTGGAACCAGTGCGGCGAATACTTGGTGACGACGCCGGAAAGCGATTTCGGATTCGGCGCGCCGATCAGGATCAGGCCGCCTTGCTTCAGCGCCTCGCAGAAGCCGAGCAGCGCTGCCTCGACATCGGGAAGATGCTCGATGACGTTGTAGCAGATCACGAGATCGAAGCTGCCGGGCGGGAAACGATAGGTCTGGATGTCGCCGAGAATCGTCTGCTGCGCGTAGTCGTTGTTGCGGATCTGGTCCTCGTCGATATCGACCACCGTGACGTGGGCACGGCGCAGCACGTCGAGCGGCAGGAAGCTGGTCGAGCCGCCGCCGGCTTCGTAGATCGCTGAGCCTGGTCGGCGGCAGCTTCGCGCCGAGAATGCCGTGAACGGCGAGCAGGCTCTCGCGCGCCTCGCCGGGCGGCAGCTCGAGCAGCGCCTGCGGATGCGCCGCCGGCAGCGGCGCGCCGTCGGCCGACGCGCGCAGATCGGCGGTAGCATCGGCAGGAGCCGCGTGGGTGAGATCGATCGTGACTGTTTTGTTCACTGTGCTCTATCCGATGTTGATGTTGGCAAGCTTGGTTCTGAAAAACGCGAGGCCGAGTTTCAAACGCCTGCGAGTCCGGGAAATGTCGAACAGCCAGCACAGCGCCGCGTAGCTGGCCAGTCCGACGCCAACCAGGACGATGCACGCGGTCAGATCCGAAACATGCAGGTTTCTGTCGAGCGTTCCGACGGCGAGCGCCATGATCAATCCGGCGATCATCGTCAGCGCAAGCCGGCCGAGCGGAAGTGGAACGGGAAACGCCCGGCGGCTGAGGATCAACGCGCAGACAAATCCAATGACGTCGGCGCCTAGCCGCGCCCAGGCCGCGCCGACGGTGCCGTAGCTGCTGACCAGGACATACGACAGGACCACATTGGCTGCGATGATCGAGGCCGTATTGATCAGGTAGAACGAATTGCGTCCCGACAGCAAAAAGCTCGCATGCAGATATTGCTGGGTCAGGATCTGGAAGATCACGGCGATCGGCCACGATCGGCATGGTCTGCGCGGCCACCTCCCGGAAATCGGCGCCGAGAACGACATTGGCGACGTGAGATGAAATGACGGCGAAGCCCAGGCAAGCCGGCAGCGTAATGCTGAGCAGCAGCTCCACGCATTCGGCGAGATGCGATCGCACCGCCGCATTTCCCTGGCTGGCGTGAATTTGCACGGCGAGCGGAAAGAACGCCGCGGCGGCGCTCATCGCCGGTATCATCAGGGTCTGCCGGACCAGGTCGAGCCCTGCGACATACTTTCCGGCATCCGCGGCGCCGACGAGATTGGCGATCATGAATCGATCGGTGACGCTGGAGATGGCGAGCAATGTCAGCGACAGCGTCAGCGGCAGGCCCTGCCTCGCCACCGCCGAAAGACCGGCCGCGTCGAATCGTGACGACCGTTCCCCGCCAGGCGGTTCGCGACTGGACGAGCACCGCGAGCAGATAGGCCAGCGCTGACGAAAGCAGCAGCAGGAATCCCGTCGGGCTGAGAAGGGCGACGACGACGCCGAGGCAAAGCACCGACAGCGGCGCGAACCAGCGTGGCCTTCATGACCGTGAGCGCCATCAGCCGCGCGCGAAGCAGATCCTGGGTCAAGCTCGAACAGGCCGATCGCGACCGAAAGCACGACCGCGGCCAATGCCGCCGAGGCATCCAGGCCGACCAGGCGCCCCAATCCGTAAGCGACCGGCGCGGCGAGACAGCAGATCAGATATCCCGATATCGCGAGGCCGCGAACGTCGGTGCCGTCGTCTCTCGCGTGTCCGCTCAGGATCAGGTTGCGGAACCAGCCCACCAGGAAGACGCTGACGACCGCGGCGCAAATCCAACGCCGAGCAGATAGATGCCGTAGTCATGCGGCGAAAACAGCCTCGTGAAAACGAACACGCTCAACAGCCCCAGCAATGCCGAGAGGATGTTGGCGGATAGATTGATGCTGGCCTGTCCGATCAGCATAGCGCGGCGAGCCCCGCGGCTTCCTTGGGCAGGGTGAGGGGCGTACGGGTCCCGGAATTTTCCTCGATCACGGCGCGGATGATTTGCCACCGGCGTACCGGAGAAGGACGCGACCGAGAAGGCGACGTCGTCCTTGTCCGGCGCGGCGAAGCAGCTGGTTCAATTCGACGCTGGCTCGAGTTCGCGGCTGATCCCAATAGCTGACGCACGGCGTGCGCGAGGTGAGGGTGTGGCTGCCGGAGAAGCCTGGCGTCGTTCTGTACGAAATAGCCGTACAGCATGTATTCCGAGAATTCGCGGGTCTGGCACAGCGCTTCGACCCAGTCGAGACCGGTGACGGCCTCGATCTTCGCAGGCCATCGCGCGCGTCGTCTGCTGGTCCCAGAATATGATGTGGCCGATGAAATCGGATGCCGGAAGCGGCGGCGTCGGCAGATCCAAGAAGCTCGATGCGCTGGTCTCGACCCAGTGCGAATGGCGGATTTGGTTCGGAGGTGACTTCGTCCTGGCATGTTCAGAAGCGGAATTGAATTTGGATATTCGAACCGCGACAGGTCGAAATCCCGGAAGAACACGACGTCGGAATCGAGGATGCAATATCGCTGGTGAGGCAGCGAGATGGTCGCGGCAATCTTCAGAATTGCTGCACATGCCAGCCGCTGACAGGCTTGGTCCGGAACGACCACCAATATTGGCGCCGCTTGCGCTGCACGAAGCGAGGCAGCGGCCGCAGCCATTTGGGCAGGAATTTGGATGCGGGAAGCACGCTCGCGGCGCTCGCTCTCGAAGTGCGAAAACAGCGACAGGTCGCAGTCCGGGACCAGCAGATAATGCTTCGAAAACGAAGCGACGTGACGGTCGACACTCTCGCAGAGCAAGGTGCACAGTTCGAGATCGCGCCCGTAAGTTGGGGTTAACAGCGCTACAGGAGTTCATCTCGTGTGGTCTCTCTGGCAGTGACATTCAGGGCATCGGCCTTTCCGAGAGGCGTGGTTCCTTGCGTGCAGCCAGTGAGCAAGATCGGTGCCGAACGGTCCGCGAGCCTTCAGGCGGTGTTTCGAAGCTTGGTTAATTCGCTGCGCGGTAACCATCCCGGACATTCATGCGATCGCTCGCACGCAACGCTGGACCGGATATTGCAGTGACGGACGCCTGATGCCGAAATCCTGAGGAGCGTGTGGAACATGACGAATACGATCGCATTTCCGGCGCGACGTTTTCGCGTAGCGGCGCGACGCCCGCGGGCCTGGTCGTTTTGGCACAGCCGGAATGTCCGGGGTGTCCGCTTTTGCGACGGCACGAAGCGGAACCGTCATCCGACCGCTCGCGGCCGGAAGGTTAATTGCTTCCGTCGGCTGCGCGATACGCGTCGCTGTCCGGACGATACGCCGGGTGTCCCATCGTTCTCGAGGGTTCGGACGATGAAATATCGCGCCGACATCGATGGCCTGCGCGCGCTCGCCGTCATTCCCGTGCTGTTCTACCACGTCGGCGTTCCCGGCTTTTCGGGCGGCTTTGTCGGCGTGGATATCTTCTTTGTCATTTCGGGATATCTGATCTGCGGCATGATCGACGCGGACATCCGCAACGGATCGTTCTCGCTCGCGAATTTCTACAAGCGCCGGATCTTGCGGATCCTGCCGGCGCTGTTTCGTCATGTTCCTGGTCACCAGCGTGCTGGCCTAGGTCTACTGCCTGCCGGTCGAGCTCGAGGATTATTCCAGGAGCCTCGCGAGCGCGGTCGGTTCGATTTCGAATGTCTACTTCGCGGCGACGGCCGGATATTTCGACGCGCCCGCCGAAACGAAGCCGCTGTCTGCATACCTGGTCGCTGGGCGTCGAGGAGCAGTTCTATCTCATCACCCCGCTGTTGATGCTGCTTGCCTATCGCTTCCTGCCGAAGCGCGCCAAGCTGCTGTTTGCCATCCGTCGCCGTGCTGTCCTTTGCGCGGCTGTTGCTGGTGAGCTATCGAAACCCCGACCTTTGCATTTTATCTCACGCCGTTTCGCGCCTGGGAGCTGGCGCTCGGCGCGCTGCTGTCGATCGGATTCATTCCGGTGCCGGAAACCGAATTCGGCAGGAACCTATGCGGTGTGATCGGGATGCTGCTTGCTGCTCGGCGCCATCGTTTTTGGGATCGCTCATCGGCTCCGCTTCTGGTTGATGACGTCGCTGCCAGCGTCGGCGCGACTTTGGTCATCGCCTCCAGCGAACGCGGCATCTTCGGCGGTCGGAAGGTTGTTGTCGCTGCGGCCGGTCGTGTTCATCGGCCTGATATCCTATTCGCTCTATCTGTGGCACTGGCCGCTGATCGTCTTTCAGCGCACCGACGGATTGCTGTTCGCCGGCGCATCCGGCGCCATGACCAAGCTGACGCTGATCGCGGTCTCGATCGGCATCGCCTGGCTGTCCTGGAAATTCGTCGAGATGCCGTTCCGGGCGAAGGCCAGGATAGCTTCCACAGCCGTGGTGTTCGGCATCGCCTCGACCGCGATGACCTCGGTCGTCTGCGCTTTGCGGCCTGGTGCTGATCGCAGGCGGAGCGCCGTTCCGCTTTCCGGAGCGCGTGGTCGCGATCGCCTCCTACCTCGCCTACGATCCGTCCGGCGCGTTCCGCTCCGGGCAGCTGCTATCTATCGACCAACCGCCAGCAGCTCGATGTCCAGACCTGCATGACGCCGGATCCGAAGCGGCCGAATTATCTTCTGGTCGGCGACAGCCATGCCGCCCATCTCTGGTTCGGCCTGTCCTCCGCCATGCCGGAAGTGAACATCATGCAGGCGACCGCCAGCGCCTGCCGCCCGGCCGTCGAGCCGGTCTCGCTGCTCGATACCCGGGCTTGTCCAAGACTCATGCAGTTTGTCTTCAACGACTTTCTCGTCGAACAACAAGGTCGACAAGGTCCTGCTCGCCGCCTCATGGAAGGATGAGGATATCCCGGTCCTGTCCGGCACCCTCGATCCGTTGAAACCGAAGGGGCTCGACGTCACGGTGCTTGGGCCGATCGTCGAATACGACAGCGCCCTGCCGCGGCTGCTGGCCGACGAAATCCTGCGCGACAGCCCTTCGATCGCCAGCGCCATGCGCACGGCCGGAATTCGCGAGCGTGATCTGGCGTTGAGGCGGATGGTCACGGCCAAGCGGCGCGACCTACCTTTCCGTCTACGATGCGGTTTGCCGCAACGGTCGCTGCGATGAATTCGCGGAAGGCGATGTTCCCATGCAGTTCGACGCGGGTCATCTCACCGCCGAGGGATCCGTCGAAGTGGGACGAAGACTGTCGGCCTTCTTTGTCGGAAGACTGGCGAGGGTGGACGATGTTTCGAACTGATCGGACCGCCGGCGAACACGGTCGCAGCCGATGGCGTCACGAAAAGGCTGGCCGTTGTGCTGGCGGCTTTGGCCCTGAGCGGAATCCTCTCGGCCGATGGCGAGACAAGCGCCGCGTCGCGCGTCTCTTCGAATTCTGCAAAGTTCGCCGGCGCATTCGTGAACTGGGGGCCGATCGGTCGCGAGCATACGTTGCAGATCTGGGAAAAATGGCTCGAACCAGGCGCCGTCGTCGGTGCTGGGCGTCGACTTCTACGCTCAAACGACCTGGGAGGATTTCTTCTCGATTGAGCTGGGTGCCGGGCATCTGGAAAAAGCTCAATCCGGCGCGAAACGTCGTCTGGTCGGTTCCGCTGACGGTGAAGGGGACGCCGCTCGCGGATGTCGCCGATGGCCTGCACGACGCCGAATTCGAAGCCGCCGCGAGCGCGATTTCCGAAGCGCAGCCAAAGGCCATCATTCGTCTCGGCTGGGAGATGAATCTCGGTTCCATGGCCTGGTTCGCCAAAGGCCAGGAGGCCGACTACATCAAGGCGTTCCGGCGCGTCGTCGGAATATTCAGGCGGCACTCGAACGGCTTCAAGTACGACTGGTGTCCGGGATGGGGACCTCAGGACAGTCCCGCCGATCTCGCTTATCCCGGCGACGATGTCGTCGATTACATCGGGCTCGACGTGTACGATTTCAAATATGAGGGCTCCGCCGGGAACGGTGGGACAATTTCTATCTGAAGGCACCGTTCGGCCTGCAATGGCACAGGGAGTTTGCCGCCCGGCACGGCAAAGCCATGAGTTATCCCGAGTGGGGAGTCGGCAATTTCGGCGACAACCCCTTTTTCATTCAGCAGATGCACGACTGGTTCGTGAAGAACGACAGACAATATCGCCTATGCGGCCTATTTTGACGTGGACGGCTTATGGCCGACGCAGATCGACAACGACCGGTTTCCCGAAGTCGCAGAAGCTGTTCCGAAAACTTTTCAGCCGCAGATCCTGAGCGCCGTCGGCGAACCGCCCCCGCAAGCGGCGTTCAAGTCTTGGTTAACTCCGTCCGTTAACCGTCGCGGGAATTCGGCGCGGCAGTGCGCGCCGCTGGACCGGATATTGCAATGATCCTCGCATATCCCTTTGGATTCAGGGCGGAGCCAAGTCGCAGCGCATGTCGATAGAGCCGCATTCCCGGCATGATTTCTTGGTCGAGCGCGGCGAAGGCCGGGGCGCAGGACGTTTCCGGCACAGCCGCACTGTCCGGAGTGTCCGCATTTGCGACATCGCTGCCCGATGCCTCGCGCGCATGGGTAGCGTCGTCGCCTTCGCTCGATCCCTCGATCGGAATCGTGGTCTGCATTCCCTGCTTCCGCCGGCCGCAGCATTTGCGCCTGACGCTGGAGTCGCTTGCCGGTCAGCGCACCGATCGCCGCTTCGCGGTCGTCATCGTCGAAAACGACGCCTCGGCGCGCGGGAGCGTGCCGGTCGCCGACGAATTCCTTGCGTCCGGCAAATTTCCCGGGCGTCTGCGTGGTCGAGCCGCGGCAGGGCAATTGCCACGCCATCAATGCCGCGTTCGAGACCGCGCTGGCGACGTTTCCGGCTGCCGCCCATTTTCTGATGATCGACGACGACGAGATCGCATCGCCGGACTGGCTGGAGCTGATGGTGCGCGCCGCCGAGACCACCGGGCGCCGATCTGGTCGGCGGCCCGGTGCTGCCGAATTTCGATGACGACATGAAGCGCGGGCTTGCGGCGTCATCCGGCGTTCCGCCCGGCCTATGACAGGAGCGGCCCGGTGCCGGTCATCTATGGCTGCGGCAATTGCCTGATCACGCGGTCGGTGTTTGCCAGGCTCGGCGATCCCGGCCTTCGATCTGCGGTTCAATTTTCTCGGCGGCGGCGATACCGATTTCTTCGTCCGCTGCCGTCGGGCGGGAATGAAATTCCACTGGGCCGCGGAAGCCGTCATCACCGAGACCGTGCCGGAAAGCCGGACCAATCCCGGCTGGCTTGCGCTGCGCGGCCTGCGCATCGGCGCGATCAATTATCACGTCCAGCGCAAGGCGGCGCGGACGCCGTGGTCGCGGGCGAGGCTGCTCGCCAAGATGCTGGCGCTGCTGCCGCTGTCGCTGGTTCGTGCCGGCCGGCTGTTTCTCAGGGAACACAAGGCGCTCATTGCCTTGCATCCCGTGATCGTCGCGGTCGGCAGCGCGCTGGCGGCGATCGGCATCGAACCGCAACCCTACAAAGCCTCGAAGATCGTGTCGTGAGCCAGTTGGTCGCCACATCCGAGTTGCGCGCCGTCGTCGGCGGATTGCGGCGTCAGCAGGTGATGGATGTGGTGCGCGGCGCCGCCTTCATCGGCGCGCTGCTGCTGGCCTGGATATCGCTGCGGCCGTTCGTCGACCTCGGCAATCATGCAGCTCGGGATGCCACCACCGGCAACGAGACGCTGACCTATCTGGCGTTCGGCTGCATGGCCGTGCTGACGGTCGCCCTGGCGATGCGCGACAACCTGCGCGGACTGGCGACGCTGCTGTACGCCGGATTCATGTCCTGTTCGGCGGCTGGATCGTTGCGACGGTCGTGCTGTCGCTCGATCCGGGCACCTCGATCAAGCGCTTCGCGCTGACGGCCTGCGTCATCGCCGTGGCCGCGACGCTGATGCTGCTGCCGAAGTCCCAGAGCGAATTGATGCGCTGGTTCAGCATCGCCGCGCTTGGTGCTGCTGGCGATCTGCTATCTCGGAATATTGCTGGCGCCGAATCTGTCGATTCATCTCGCGACCGACACCCAGGAGCCGGCAGCTGGCCGGCAACTGGCGTGGCGCGTTCGGCCACAAGAACGTGGCGGCGGCCGTGATGGCGATGCTGCTGTTTCTCGGCATCTACATCGTTCGCTCCGGCGCGTGGCTTTCCGGCGCCGTCGATCATCGCGCTGGCCTCGCTGTTCCTGCTGTATTCGGCCGGCAAGAGCTCGCTGACGCTGTGCTTCGCGGTGCTGGTGCTGACCTCGCTTGACGTCAGTCGTGCGCGCGTTCTGGCTGCGCGCGATGATGCTGCTGACGCCGCTGGTGCTGCTCAACCTGCTCAGCGTCGGCACCGTCATGAGCGAAGGTCTCGCCGCAGTCGCAAAACTGCTGCCGCTGGATTCGAGCTTCACCGGCCGCACCGACATCTGGGCGTTCGCGTTGCAGTCGCTGCAGCTGCGGTTGCCGACCGGCTACGGCTTTGCGGCGTTCTGGGGCAGCGGTGCGATCCGCAATCTCCCGGAGGGCAATGGAGTGGGCGGAGTTCGCCTCGCACAGCCACAACGGCTATCTCGACACCGCGCTGGCGATGGGCTTGCCGGGATTGGCGCTGCTGATCGCGGTGCTGGTGATCGTGCCCTTGAGGAATTTCCAGGCCGCCGACCGCGGCGGCAACAACGGGCCGCTGGCGATGGCGCTGCTGCGCATCTGGCTGTTCGGGCTCTATCTCGTCGTCGCTGGAGAGCTTCTTCCTCGACCGCGCCGATCCCCTTGGTTCACGTTCCTGGTGGCGGTGTTCGGCCTGCATTATCTGGCGCGGTTCCGGGTGAGGGAGTGACGGCTTAGAACTGCGCCCGCACCGCCTGCGCGACATCCTGCCACCAGCCGTCGAAATCGAACGGCATCTGCACCGACGGCCATTTCAGCGCCGAGACGATCCGGTCGGCATAGGCCTCGTCGTCCGACGCCGCGCGCAACCAGCACGATGGCGCCGCGGTCGATCAATTCCTTGAAGCGCGGATGATGGTCGAACTCGTCCGGTTCGGCCGGGCCGGTGACGATGACGGGCCGGCCGGACTGCACGCAGGCGAGAATGCTGGAACGCCGCGCGGTGAGGCCCTCATCGAGCGGATAGCAGAACGCGTCGACCTCGCTGAACAGGCCGAACACCTCGTGGTCGGAGGCGACATAGCCGCTGACGATGACATCGTCGATGATGCCGAGTTCGGCGGCGCGGGCATAAAACTCCTTCTCGACCTTGTCGACGCCGCGGATGAACGATCCGATATAGACGATCAGCGGCTTGAGTCCGCGTTCCTTCAGGATCGCGCCGATGTTGAGCAGCGCATTGGGCTGCTTGCCCGGATAGATCGATCCGAAATGGCCGATCACCAGCCGTCCCGCCTCGCCGCGCGGCGGCGAGCCGCTGCCGCAATCTGGAATCGGCGATCCCCGCGGGAGCTTCGATGTTCGGCGGCAGAGGAGCCAGCACGCATTTTCGCGCGGTCCAGCCGACCAGGGGATCCTCGGCGAGTTCGCGCCGCACCAGCGGCGAGAACATGACGATGGTATCGGCCAGCAGCAGCGCCGGCAGATAGGTGATGCGGCGCAGCCAGTGCAGGCCGGTCCATTCATGCTGGATCAGGATGACACGCCGTCCGCGCAGCCGCGCGATGGCCAGCGCCAGCAGCGGCCGGAATATCACGCGCTTCCAGGCCACGATGGGGAAAGTTGCAGACCACGCTCCGCGCCGATTCCGCCGCGCGCCAGATATCGGCGACCGATCCTTCCGATCGCGTCAGGGTTAACGTCGTCCTGCTGCCGGGGTCGAGCTTTTCGATTCCCTCGCACAGCAGCCGGGTAAATTGTCCGACGCCGCATTGCATTTGCGGGCCCGCGCCGAGAAACAGCGCCTGATATGCGGGTTCTGAAGCCATCGTGCGGTCGCCGGCGCCTTATCAAGCGTTTGTCGAGCGAAGTGGATCAACAAAAACGGAAAGTTCCGCGTTAGCCATACATCGCAGACATTAGCTTAATGTAAGCGGCCACGATTGCCTTGGGCACCTATCTTGCCAGATTGGCAGGAAGGATCGGCCCGCCGTCTCATATCGGGACAGGCGGGGACATGCGATGCGGCGTGAGAGAGGCCGGCGTGCAATGGCGGTTTTGGTGGCTGAGGCGGGGCATCTGAACGCGCGGGAAACCTCCCGCGCCGAGGGCTTTCGCGTCGAGTTTGTCCGCGACTGGAAACAGGCCGTGGCGCGCTGGAACGATGCCGGCTCGTCGACGCCGTTCCAGGATCACCGCTGGCTCGAGGCATGGTACGCCGCATTCGCCAATCTTGCCCATGTCGAGCCGTTGATTGCCATCATCTCGGACGCGGCGACATCGGAACAGGTCGCCTTGTTGCCGCTGGTCCGGCGGGTGCAGAACGGCGTCCGGATCGTCGAATTCGCCGATCTCAACCTGACCGACTACAACGCGCCGCTGCTGGCCGCGGCGGCGCCGCGCGATGCAATGCGCGCGCGCGTGTTATGGCGCGATCTCCAGGCTGCGCTGAAACGTTCGCCCGGCGGCGCCGATCTCATTCGGCTGCGCAAGATGCCGGTCGATCTCGCAGGCCAGCCCAATCCGCTGGCGCGGCTCGATGGCGCAAGGCCGTGTCCGCTAAACGGCAACATCGTCACGACAGGCGATGATTTCGACGCTTACCGCTATTCGCTGGAACGAACCGTCCGCAAGAATCTGGAGCGGAGCTGGCGCGTGTTCACGCGCGATCCCGCCGCAGGATTCCGGATCGTCACCGATCGCAATGAAGCGCTGCGCGTTCTTTCGACCATGGAGGATCCAGCAGGGTGCGCGGATGCGGCACCTGGGGTTGAATTTCGTCCTCAATGACGAGATCCAGGCCGCGTTCTACCGCCATCTCGTCGGCGAAAATCTCGATAGCGGCTATGCCGTGCTGTCGGCGCTGACCGTCGGCGAGGAGGTGGTTGCGACCCTGCTCGGGATTCGCAGCGGTTCGCGTTACGTGATGTTGCGCATCAGCAATGCCGGCGAGAAGTGGTCGAACTGCTCGCCGGGCCGGCTGATCATCGAACGCACCATGGCCGCGCTGCATAAGGATGGTGTCAGGTGCTTTGATTTCAGCATCGGCAACTATGCCTATAAGCGCCGGTTCGGCGTGGCGCCGCTTCCGCTGGTCGACATCACCGCGGCGCTAGGCTGGCGCGGAATTCCCTATGCGCTGCGCGACCACGCCGTGAGCCAACTGCGCCGCTATCCGCGGCTCGCCGCCTGCGTCGGCCGCCGCTCGGCAAGCGGCCTCGCGCGAAGAAATTAAACCTGCCGCACCACGCCAGGCCTGCCCGGCGCGCATTCCAGCGCGTCGCGATCCCACTTCGCGGCATTGGCCGCGGCCTCATAGGTGCTTTGCAGGAAATCGAGCAGCGTCTGCTCCGGCTGCGCCGACGTTGCGCACGGCATCGTAGGGCAGGATGAATTCGCCCAAGGCTTCGCTGAAGAACGCCGCATCCGGCCGCACCTGCGTGGTGCGGAAGCCGGCCGGTTCCGGATAGGCGTAGGAATAGAACGCGGGATAATCGATCGCGCCGCTGCCCGGCCAGAAGCCGGCGCTGCTCACCTCGTGCGAATAGGCTTCGCACGCGACTTCATCGGCGAGATGCGGCACGCCGCCGGGATGGCGCGGCGCGCGCCGGCCCGGAAAAGCGCGTCACCGCGAGATCGAAACTGCCCCAGAAGAAATGCACCGGGCTCGCCTTGCCGAGGAAGCCGGTGCGGAACTGCTTGAACACGCGGTCGGCATTGACGAGGATCTGGAAAAAGCGCCGCACCGCGTCCGGATCGTAAGTGGCGTGCCGGTTGTCCTGCGAAAAGCGGATCGGCTCCGGCAATTCGTTGGGCATCTCGTCGATGGCGATGCGAATGCCGAGTTCGGCGAGATCAGCCATGACCGCCGCATAGAAACTCGCGACCGATTGTCCGGCCAAAGCAAGCTGCCGCCTGGCGCCGTCGCTGGTCGAAATCCGCAAGGCATGATCGATGAGGTCGAAGTCGATCTGAAATGTGCCGGCGCCGTCCGGGATCGGCGAGGTCGTCAGCCCGCGCGCGGTGACGTACAGCGCGACGTGCCAGGAATGATTCAGCCAGGGGGCGCGCGCCAGTCGGATCTTGCCGATGATCTGGGTCCAGAGATGCAGCGTCTCGTAAGTCTCGCGCCACGCCGCGGTCGGCAATTCCGGCCAGGGGACTTGCGAGCTGCGGCTCATGCTGAACTCTGTGTCGTTGGCGTCGTCGTGACGATGGACGTCGTGAAGGCGCAAACCGTATCACGAATCGTCACGGCAGCTTCACGAATTGGTGCATTCCGGGCATTGACGCCTGCCGCGCGAGGCGCGGTAGAGGCTGCGGCACCACCAGCGTCGCGCAATCGCCTGCACGGGATTGCGTGCCAGTTGATAGATAAAGAGAATTTCGATCATGGCGACGTCCTTCGCCCCAGCGCATGATCCGCGGAGATGGGGCGGCATTCCCTCAAGAGAATGCCGCCCGCATCGCATCAGCCATGCAGTTTCTTCGCGGTCTCCGCGATCACGCGTCCTTGATAGCGCGCGCCGGCGAGTTCGTTCTCGGATGGCTGCCGGCTGCCGTCGCCGCCGGTGATCGTGGTCGCGCCATAGGGCGAGCCGCCGGTGACCTCGTCGAGCTTCATCTGGCCGGCAAAGCCGTAATTCAGGCCGACGATGGTCATGCCGAAATGCAGCAGGTTGGTGATGATCGAGAACAGCGTGGTTTCCTGGCCGCCGTGCTGGGTCGCGGTCGCGGTGAAGGCGCCGCCGACCTTGCCGTGCAGCGCGCCCTTGGCCCAGAGGCCGCCGGCCTGATCGAGGAAATTCGCCATCTGCGACGCCATGCGGCCGAAGCGGGTGCCGGTGCCGACGATGATGGCGTCGTAATTGGCGAGATCTTCGATCTTCGCCACCGGCGCGGCCTGATCGAGCTTGTAGTGCGACGCCTTCGCGACGGCTTCGGGCACCAGCTCCGGCACCCGCTTGATGTCGACCGTGGCGCCGGCTTCGCGCGCGCCTTCGGCGACGGCGTTCGCCATCGTCTCGATGTGACCGTAGGCGGAATAATAGAGAACGAGAACTTTTGTCATGGTTGGTCTCCGTGAGGATTTTGGGTTTGAATGTTCGAAAAGTCAGCCGTCATGGCCGGACTTGTTCCGGCCATCCACGTCTTGAATGCTGCGCGAGAAGTCGTGGATGCCCGGCACAAGGCCGGGCATGACGAGTGAGAGAGGCTTACGCCGCGTCGACCAGCACCAGTTCGGAATCTTCCAGCGCGGTGATCTTGAGCCGCGCTTCGTCGCGGATCGCGACGCCGTCGCGGGCGTTGACGCGCACGCCGTTGATCTCGACCGCGCCTGCCGCCGGCACCAGATAGAGATTGCGCGTTTTGCCGGGCGCATATTCCGCGCTCTCGCCGGCCTTCAGCGTGGTGGCGAGCACCCGCGCGTCGGCGCGGATCGGCAGCGCGTCCTTGTCGCCCTCGAATCCGCTGGCGATGGTGACGAATTTGCCGGAGCGATCCGACTTCGGAAACGGCTTGGCGCCCCAGGTCGGCGCGCCGCCTTCCGTGGTCGGCTCGATCCAGATCTGGAAGATTTTTGTCAGCGTCGGCTCCAGATTGTATTCGGAGTGACGGATGCCGCTTCCGGCGCTCATCACCTGGACGTCGCCCGCCTCGGTGCGGCCCTTGTTGCCGAGACTGTCCTGATGGGTGATCGCGCCTTCGCGGACATAGGTGATGATTTCCATGTTGGCGTGGGGATGCGCGGGAAAGCCGGTGTTCGGCGCGATCTCGTCGTCGTTCCACACCCGCAAGGCGCCGTGGCCCATATTGCTGGGGTCGTAGTAGCTGGCGAACGAGAAGTGGTGCCTGGCTTTCAGCCAGCCGTGGTCGGCGCTGCCGAGTTTTGCAAATGGTCTGAGTTCGATCATGGGAGATTCCCTGTGATTTGAATTCCGTTGACGTCTGGATATGCGCTTTCCCGTGGTATTAAAATAGAAACTATGGAAAACTATTGTTTCTGATTTTGATCTGATGGGACGGCGCGGATGGCAAAACTTCCCGATTTCGAAGGCCTCGCGATTTTCGCAAAAGTCGTGGAATTGCGGTCCTTTGCGGCGGCGGCCAGCGAGCTGTCGCTGTCCAAGGCCACGGTGTCGAAGGCGGTCACCCGGCTGGAAGAGCGGCTCGGCGCGCGGCTGTTCAACCGCACCTCGCGGCGGCTCGCCTTGACCGATGCCGGGCAGAAACTGTCCGAGCGCGCCGCGCGCCTGCTGGCCGATGGCGAGGCGGCGGAGAACGAGGCGCTGGCGCAATCGGTGGCGCCGCGCGGGCTGGTGCGGCTCGCGGTGCCGATGACGTTCGGGGTCAAGGCGGTGGCGCCGATCCTGCCGGAGTTTCTGGAAGAATATCCCGACGTCGCGATCGACCTGCACTTGAGCGACGTCATGGTCGACCTGATCGGCGAGGGTTTTGACGCTGGCCTTGCGGATCGCGAGCCTGCCGGATTCCTCGCTGATCGCGCGGCGGCTGTGCGCGATGCCGCGCCACACGGTGGCCTCGCCCGCCTATCTCAAGCGCCATGGCCGGCCGACGCATCCGATGCATCTCGCGCAGCACAAATGCCTCGGTTATGCCTATCTCTCCACGCCCGACGTCTGGCACTTCACCAATTCCAGGGGCGAGCAGGCGAGCGTGCGGCCCGCGGGACCCTTGCGCGTCAACAATGGCGAGGCGCTGATGCCGGCGCTGCTCGCGGGTCTCGGCATCGCCGATCTGCCGGACTTCATTGTCGGCGACGCCATCGCCTCGGGCGAGGTCGAAGTGATCCTGAAAGACTGGAAGCAGACCGAAGGCGCGGTGCATCTGGTGATGCCATCAGGCGGCCCGCGTCCCGCGCGCGTCGAGGTGCTGGCGGATTTTCTGGCGAGGCATTTTGCCAAGGGGAAGAGAAAGACCTCGTAGGGCGGACAAAGTGAAGCACGCCCACCGCTGCGGCTATCGCAACCCGGCAGGTTCGGTAAGCCTGCATCCAACAACCAAAACCAGAATCCCCGGGGAGAAACTGCCGATGAACCGACGTGAACTTCTCAAGGCCGCCGCGGCGCTGCCGCTGGCGCAGAGCGCGCTCTCGAATCCGCGCATCCGCGCAGGCGGCGTGGCCGACGCGCAATGTCACCATGATCGTGCCGTTTCCGGCCGGCGGCCAGGCCGATCTCGCGGCGCGGCCGGTGGCACTGGCGCTGGAGAAGATTCTCGGCAAGCCCTTCATCGTCGACAACCGCGCCGGCGGCGCCGGCGGATCGATCGGCAACGCCGCCGCCGCGCGCGCCGAGCCCGACGGCTACACCTTGCTGATGACGCTGTCGTCGCTGGCGGTGCTGCCGGAAGCCGACCGGCTGTTCGGCCGTCCGGTGGCCTACGAAGTCTCGCAGTTCGCACCCGTTGCGCGCGTGCTCGCCGATCCGACCTTGCTCGCGGTGCCGGCGTCGGCGCCGTGGAAGACGCTGCAGGATTTCGTCGACGACGCGAAAAAACGCCCCGGCGAAATTCCCTACGGCTCCTCCGGTCCCTACGGCACGCTGCACGTGGCGATGGAGATGTTCGCGGCCTCCGCCGGCATCAAATTGCTGCACGTGCCGTTTCGCGGCGCCGGCCCCGCGCTGACGGCGCTGTCTGAGCGGCACGGTGCAGGCGCTGGCGTCGGCGCCGGGCACGCTGAAGCAGCAGGTCGACGACGGCAAGATGCGCGTGCTGGCGAACTGGGGCGCGGAACGGATCGCGAGTTTTCCCGAGCTGCCGACGTTCAGGGAACTCGGCTACAAGGACGTCGAGTTCTACATCTGGGCCGGGCTGTTCGCGCAGAGCGCGCTGCCGGCGCCGATCATGACGCGGCTGCGCGAGGCGATGGCGCAAGCGGTGAAAAGTCCGGAGGTGACAAAGACCTTCGAAACCGCGGGCAGCCCGGTCGCCTACATGGACGCGCCGGAATTTTCAAAATTCGTCGCCGAGGACTCCGCGCGCCTGATCGCGGCGGTGAAGAAGATCGGCAAGGTGGAGTAGGGGATTTCCGATTCCTCCCGCAAGGGGCGGGATCAAACCCGCTCCGGCTCCTGGCAGACATCGACCCATTCGGCAGCGGTCAGCTCGGCCATCCGCGTTGGGCGTGATGCGCACCGCGCTGTGGGTCGAGCCCGCCGCCGGCACCACTTCGTCGAATGCTTTCAGCGAGACGTCGCAATAAACCGGCAGCGGCGCCTTCAGGCCGAACGGACAGACGCCGCCGACTTCATGCCCGGTGATCTCGGCGACCTCGTCCAGCCCGAGCATCTTCGGCTTGCCGCCGAACAGCGCCTTGACCTTCTTGTTGTCCATCCGCGAGGTGCCGCTGGCGACGACCAGCACCACGCGCTCGCCGACCCGAAGCGAAAGCGTTTTCGCGATCCGCGCCGGCTCGACGCCATAGGCCTCGGCGGCCAGCGCCACCGTCGCCGAACTCCGGGGCGATTCGATCACGGCGATGTCGGGGGCTTTCTCCGCGAAGAAGGCGCGGACCGATTCAAGGCTCATGTGCGGGACTCTGTCAGGATTCCTGGTGGGACACTTGCAGGACTTTTGGGCGGCGACCAGAGCGGGCAGCTCCGACAGCGCATGGATACGATAGTCGGGCGTGATCCCGAGCTCATCCATCTGGGTACGGATCGCCTTGAACATCGTAAGCGGGGCGACGACGTCGCTTTTGACGCAGGCCAGCGCGCATCGCTTCCGGCGTCACCCGCTCGATCCAGGCGACGTTGAGGCCGAAGGCCTTGGCGCCGCAGGCGTCCCACGGGTTCGACGAGATGAACAGCACTTCCGCGGGCGGCACGCCGAGAACGGATTCGATCAGGCTGTAGGCCTCGGGCGCCGGCTTGAAGATCTTCTGGGCGTCGACGCTGATGGTGGCGTCGAGCACGCGGTCGAGGCCGCTGTTGGCCACCAGCGCGTTGAGCATGCCGGGACTGCCGTTGGAGAGGATCGCGAGCTTGCGGCCCCGCAGCGCCGCCAGCGCGGCGGTCGCGTCCGGATAGAGGTCGAGATGCAGATATTTGTCCATGATCCGCTCGAAGGCGCCATCGTCGTATTCGAGGCCGAGCACCCGCAGCGTATAGGCGAGCGATTCCCGGGTGATGACGGAAAAATCCTGATAGCGCCGCATCAGCGAACGCAGCCAGGTGTATTCGAGCTGCTTGATGCGCCAGATCTGGGTGATGATCTCGCCGTAGCCGGGAAACGCCTCTTCGGTGACGGCAGCCACCGACTGGATGTCGTAGAGCGTGCCATAGGCGTCGAACACGACGGCCTTGATCTTCACGTTGACCATCACCTGGCCTGTTCCTTGCCGCCGATCGTCGCGCCGAGAAATTCGCGAAGCGCCTCGATCGATCGATCCGTCGCCGGTTGGTTGAATTCGAGGTGGTGCCCGAAATATTGCACGGGTGTCTTGAGGCTGGGAACATCGAAGGCGTGATAGGCGTCGGGATAGACGACGAGCTTGATCGGAGCGCCTTCGATTTTCCGCCGCGATATCCCCCAATCGTCCCGGCCATCCACCATGTTGCGGCACTCTATCGCCGGCGTCCAATCGTCGAGTTCGCCGATCAGCACCAGCGTCGGGACGGTCATGTTGCCCTTGAATCCAAGGCAAGGCGGATAGAAAGCGACGGCCGCGTGGAACTTGTTTTGCGATATCCGCTCCACTGCGCCGCGTTCGACCGACGTCAGCGCCAGCCAGCCGCCTTGCGAAAAACCCAGCGCCGCCACGCGCGCGGGATCGACGAAGGGTTGTTGCACCAGATAGTTCAAGGCGCGGTACGCATCGAAGGCGAGATCGACCAGAGCCCCGCCGCTGCAGGTATTCTTGAGGCCGCGCGGACCGAAACTGTCGACGGTGAGCGTCACATAGCCCCAGGATGCGACCCGCTTTCCCCAGCGTTCGTCGAGCCGCCGCCAGTTTCCATTGCAGCCATGCAGCAGCACCACGGCCGGCGAGGGGCCCGGGCTGTTGGTCTGTCTCAGATAGCCTTGCAGCGGCGGTGAACTCGCCAGCGGGTTTTCGAATTCAACGACGAGCCGCGGACGGTTCCGACGTCGCCGCAGGGCATTCGACCGCGTTTGCGGCAAGGAGCGCGGCGGCGAATGCGGCTGACTTGGCGAGGTTCGTCACGGGCCACCATTTCGCTGAACAGTCCGCCTGCGATGGGACGTCGCTTTATATACCCAAAAGCTTCCGCGCGTTGGCCTTCAATACTTTCGGCCTGATCTCGTCGCGGATGTCGAGTTTTGAAAAATCCGCAAGCCAGCGGTCGGGCGTGATCACCGGCCAGTCCGAGCCGAACAGCATCTTGTCCTGCAGGATGGAGTTGATGTAGCGCACCAGGATCGGCGGGAAATATTTCGGCGACCAGCCGGAGAGGTCGATATAGACGTTCGGCTTGTGGGTCGCGACCGACAGCGCCTCCTCCTGCCAGGGAAACGACGGGTGCGCCAGGATGATCTTCAGGTCCGGGAAATCCGCCGCCACATCGTCCATGTACATCGGATTGGAATATTTCAGCCGCATCCCCATGCCGCCGGGCATGCCGCTTCCGACGCCGGTCTGCCCGGTGTGGAACAGCGCGATCGCGCCGCCGTCGCTGATCGCCTCGTACAGCGGATAGGCCATGCGGTCGTTGGCGTAAAAGCCCTGCATGGTCGGATGGAATTTGAAGCCCCTGACGCCGTATTCCTCGATCAGCTTCCTCGCCTCGCGAACCCCGAGCTTGCCCTTGTGCGGATCGATGCTGACGAACGGGATCAGCACGTCGGAATTTTGCGCGGCGATTTCCAGCATTTCGTAATTGTTGTAGCGGCGGAATCCGGTCTCGCGCTCGGCGTCGACCGGGAAGATCACCGCGGCGATCTTCTTGGAGCGGTAATAGGCCGCGGTTTCCGGCACCGTCGGCGGATGCTTGTTCGGCGACTTGAAATAGTCGGCCATCTGCGCCTGGAAATCGTCATAGCCGTCGTCGGCATGCATGCCGCAGGGCTCTTCGGCATGGGTGTGGATATCGATCGCCACGACGTCTTCGATATTGGGCAGCTTCAATTTGGACATTTTGGTTTCCCGGCGGCCGTTTGATTGTACAGTTTGGCAAATTGATTATACCATATAACAAATTTGGCAAGATCGCCGAAACCGGGAGGATAGCATGGCTCAGGCGGAGGCCTTCGAGACCGATTTCTGGAAACACGCGAATGTGCGCAAGGTCTGGGACGACATCGTTCCCGGCGAGCCGCGCAAGACCATTCCCTACACGCTGACGAAAGAGGCGATCGAGCTGTACTGCAAGGCGGTCGGCGAGGATCATCCGCTCTATTTCGACGAGGCCTACGCCAAGACCACGCCCTATGGCGGGCTGATCGCGCCGCCCTCGATCCATATCCTCTTGATGTTTTCCTGCACGCCGGCCGACGACTGGATGCGCTCGCCGGGCACCGTCAATGCCGGACAATCCTGGAGCTACAATATCCCGGCCCGTCCCGGCGACGTCATCACCTTGCAGGCGCGCGCGCTCGACAAGTTCATCAAGCGCGAGCGGCTGTTCGTGGTGCACGACAATGTCTTCTTCAACCAGCATGGCGAGGTGATCTGTTCCGGCCGCGGCTGGACCATCCGGCCGCAGTGAGGGGAGTAAAACCATGACCACGACGTTCGAAAGCCTCAAGCCCGGCGACGCCATCGAGGGGCCAACATTCGCGGTCAGCCGCGAATCCATCCGTCTGTTCTGCGACGCCTCGCTCGACTACAACCCGCTGCATCTCGACGACGACTACATGAAGGGCAATTTCGGCAAGACCAATTTCGGCGGCATCATCATGCACGGCATGAACAATTTCGGGCTGATCTCGCGGATGATCACCGACTGGGCCTATCCGGCCGGCGCCATTCACCGCCGCCTCGAAACCCGCTGGGTCAAGCCGGTCCGGCCCGGCGACACCATCCAGCCGACCGGCATCGTGAAGTCGAAACAGGCGACCGCAAAGTCGCGCTGGGTGCTGATCGACGTCATGGTGCGCAACCAGGCGGACGAGAAGGTCGCCACCGGCGAGGCCATGGTCGAGTTTCCGATGCGGTGATGTAAGCGGGAATTTCGGTGCGCGAATGCGGTCGAAGTGAACCACCGGTGCCTCCACGACGTCATTGCGAGCGCTAGCGAAGCAATCCATGCAGCAAAGAGAAAAAGAGTGGATTGCTTCGTCGCTTCCGCCTTCGCTCTCTGAGCTACGGCGGACAAGTCCGCTCCTCGCAATGACGACAAAACACGTCTTCGCGATCCCGCGGCGCGATGCGCCCGGGTTTTGCCTGAACCTTCCGCCCCGGAGGGCGCAGGGAATGCCGGGCGCCCGATGCGCCCGATAGCCGCGTGTGCAATGATAGTGGTAGAACGCACACGCGTTAGTCAGGTCACACCGGAATCACCCGGCACTCCCCGCGCAATGGTTTTAACGGTTTCCTTCGCGCTCTCCCCGGAGATCGGGCTTTCTTGTCTCCGTCACCTCGCGGGGATTTCCCGCGAAGCTTGACGCCGGCGTCGAGGCGTCAGGACCACACGACTTCGCCGTCCGCATCAGGCGCGCTCGTCAGAAGCACCCTCAGCGTCCACCGCATCCCGCACCAACGTCCGTGACGATCGCGAAACGCCCCTCGAGTGGGACGGGATGGCGATGGATATACAGGTGATTTGGATTTCGGAAAAACAGAAATATTTTTGCAAGAAGGGCTGGACAGACCGTTTGCAAAGCAGCCCGACGGGCAAATCAGTCGAACTGTGCGTGCGGGCGCAATGTCCGCTCACAGAGGTAGAGCAGACATCAAACGGGCTGGTCGGTATGTCCGCGAATGACCCAGCTGTGTGAAAACGTGCACGAGACGACGATGCACAGAATTGTTTTCTCTCTTTCTTCTTTCGACGGCGACTGCCAGAGCAGTTCTTTTCTTATTCAACGCAATCGAGACAAACGTTCTACGCGCAAGTCCGACGTCGGAGTTTTCACACAGCCTGGACCCAAAGCGGACATTGGGCCTAGCCCGATAGCAGCCCGACATGCGTTGATTGCAGCTACTCTTGCCGCGTGCCGCTGGTAGAGCGGGATGACTTTTCTTCGAATCGTCATCCCGCTCTATCTTTTTGTTTGAGCATGATCTTTTCGGAAAACCGGTATCCACTTTTCCGGATCATGCTCTGGCATTGGGCCGGCGGCCGAACGGTCGGCAACCGGCGGCAGATCGCCTCACACGCGAGACGGCTGAAAATAACTGATCGTTAACCACATAAGCCCATGATTTAAGCCGAATTCGGGTGGGCAATCGCGCGAGAGTCGTCGCTGGATCGTCCACGCGACGGCTCTTTTTTGTTTTGCTGATCGGCGGCGAGGAAAAATCTTGCGACTGGGCTGACACGTAGGGAACGCAGGTGGCTGAAACACCGGATAAAGAAACGCAAGGAGATAAACAGCCTGAGGCGGCACCGCGGGGGGCTTCGAGCCGAGTGCCGGCGATAGTGGTGTCCCTATCCGCCCTGGCCGTCATTGGCGCGGCCACCGCCAATGTTTTGCCGAATTTCAATCGCTTCTCCTTGCCGAATTTCAATCGCCTGTCTCTTGCCGAATTTCAATGGCTTCTCTTTGCCGAATTTCGATCGCTTCGTTGCACACTCTCCACATGAGACGGCTTCAGCCCCGATACCGGATCCCGTCGTCAGCGCGACACTGAAGGATATTCAGTTGTCGCAGCAGCAAAACGCAGCTGTGTTGGTGTCGCTCACGCAGAGCTCCGCAACTCAACAGGCGGATCTGAAAAGAATATCCCGTCAACTCTCCTCGCTGGCGGCGCAGGTGGACGCTCTGCCGAGTGCGGTGACGCCGTTGACGACTTCCAGCATCCCACATCCAAATACGCGCGCTCGGGTCGTCCGGACGTCGCGAAAAATGATTTCTCCACTGCCTAAACCTGTCGGCCCTGTTTCGGTCGGAGGCGCCCCGCTGAGTCCTGCGCCGGCACCGGGCTCGGGCGCAGGATAGCTTTCGGTCCCGCGCCTCAAATCTGTGAACATCGATCCAGAAGACCGGGCTAACGCAGAAGCGTAGCCCTTACATGCACGTTTTGCCGCCGATTTCGTCGGCGAAAAATGGCTCTAGAATCGTTGCCGTTTGCCGCTGTGCATGAGTCGCTTCTTGGCACGAACCGGACATGCCGCAGCAGTCGCTGTATGTCCGTTGTCGGGGTGCCGGCTCAACCGGTCGACGCAACACAGGCGTTAAATCTCTCTGCTGGGGTTTCAAATTGCAGTCTGGACCCATCACAGACATTCGGTCGCTTGGACTTGCGCAGAAAATTGCTTACGCTCGTTGGAGCATCGAGAACGGGATAGACCATGAAGCGGCGCGAGTTCATTACTGTTCTCAGTGGAGCGTCAATCGCATGGCCGCTCACATCGCGCGCGCAGCAGGCAATGCCGGTGATTGGGTTGCTTGGCAGCGATTCACCTGATTTGTACGCAGACCGTTTGCTCGCGTTCCGCCGGGGCTTAAAGGAAACGGGTTTTGTCGAAGGTCATAATTTGGCCATCGAATATCGTTGGGCGGAGGGCAGGAACGATCAGCTGCCGCTACTGGCCGCCGACCTGGCTCGGCGGCAGGTCAGCGTGATCGTTGCGCTAGGTAGCACGCCAGCGGCGCTTGCGGCCAAAGCTGCGACTACAGACGATTCCGATCGTCTTTTTCATCGGTGCCGATCCAGTTCAGGTTGGACTGGTTGCGAGCCTCAACCGGCCGGGCGGCAACGTCACAGGCGTGACCTCATTGAATTCGGAATTGGTTACCAAGCGCGTGGAACTGCTGCACGAGGTCGTACCCGGGGTGACTTCCGTGGCCTTGCTAGTCAACCCAACGAGTCCAATGCTTACCGAGGCCGCGATTAGAGATGCGCAAGCGACGACCCGCAGCCTTGGGCTTAAATTTGATGTCCTGCGCGCGAGCACCGAGCGCGACATCGATACGGTCTTTGCAACGCTGACCGGAGTGGGAGGTGACGCACTCGTGATCGACACCGACGCCTTCTTTATCAGTCGGAGCAAACAACTCGGCGCAATGGCGCTGGGCCGTGCGGTGCCTGCTATTTTTCAATACCGTCCGTTTGTCGCCGAGGGGGGCTTGATGAGCTACGGCACCCCTATCGAGACCTATAGTTTAGCAGGCGTCTATACGGGCCGGGTTCTCAAGGGCGAGAGACCGGCCGACCTGCCGGTCCAGCAGATCACCAAAATCGAGCTGATTATCAACCTCAAGACCGCGAAGGCACTCGGCCTCACAGTCCCGTTGCCACTGCTTGGCCGCGCCGACGAGGTGATCGAATAGCGAGGCCCTTGCTGCGGTGCATGAGTCCGGTTTTGGCACAGGCTGTGTAAAAACGTTTTTCCTTCTCCAAAAACTGCACGCAACCCGGCGTGATCGACGTTGATGCGACCGTCTGAGTCTATTTTTGCTGTATCGAGTCTGGAGTCAATCCGGGCAGCCTCGGGGCTACGCTGGGCGGGCTGAACGGTCACATGGCGCGCACAACATGACACGCTCCTCAAGCCCGGATCGCCGCGAGGAGTGGTTTGATACCGAGGAGGTTCATCACGCGCGTGAGGTTGTAGGCGAGCACGTGCAACGCCATCTCGGTCGCCACCTTGGGCAGCGTCTTCATCAGAAAGTGCGTCGCCCCCATCCGCATCTTCAGCGTGGCGAACGGATGCTCGACGGTTTCGCGGCGCACACGCATGGCTTGCGGGTTCTGATCGAGCCGCGTCTGCGCGGCCTCGACGACGTGTTCGTGTTCCCAGCGTTTGATGCGGCGCTCGTTGGCCGTTGTGCACTGATCCTTGAGCGGGCATGTGCGGCACGCCTTCGTCAAGTAAATCCGCATTTTCTGGCCATCTTCATCAGCGGTGAAGTGGTGCGCCAGCTTCTCGCCGGCCGGGCAGCGATAGACATCGTCCTTGGCCAAATAAACAAAATCAGGTTTCCCAAAGCGGCCTGCCGACTTGGCGCCCGAGGTTTGCGGCTTGGGCAGCGTGACCGCGACCCCGGCCTGTTCGCATGCCAGGATTTCCTCACCTTTAAAGTAGCCCCGATCCGCAACGACGTCCAAGTTATCGCTGCGCAGCGCGGCTTTCGCCGCCTGCGCCATCGTCGCCAGTTGCGATCTATCGGTGCCGACGTTGGTGACCTCGTGCGCGACAATCAGATGGTTCGTGGTGTCGACCGCACTTTGCACGTTGTAGGCGACCATGCCTGAGCCGCGCCCGCTCGTTGCCATCGAGCGGCAATCGGGATCGGTCAGCGATATCTGCTTGTCGGGCGAGGCGAGTAATGCCTTTTCAATCGCGGCCAGCCGTTTCACTTCTTCTTCGAGCTTCGCCAGCTTTTCCTTAAGCCGCGTCTTGGTCAGCAGCACCGTTTCCGACGGCTCTTCTCCTGCGGCAGTCTGGCGGTCGGCGGTGTCGAGTTGGCTCATGTAGCGCGCCACGCTCTCTTCAATCTGCTTCTGGCGCCGCTGAAATCTTGCCCTGCGTGAAGTTGTTGTCGCGACTGTTCACGGCCTTGAACTTGCTGCCGTCGATGGCAACGCTGGCCTTCGCCAGCAGGCCCATCTTGCGGCACAACTCGACGAATCGCGCGCAAACCTTCTTGATCGCGGAACCATTGTCCTTGCGGAAGTCGGCGATGGTTTTGTGATCCGGCGCGAGCCGTCCGGTCAGCCACATCACCTCGAGATTGCGGCCAGCCTCACGCTCCAGCCGCCGGCTCGATTGGACCCGGTTGAGATAGCCGTAAATGTAGAGCTTGAGCATCGGCGAAGGATGGTATGCCGGCCGGCCGGTCGCTGCCGGATCGACGCCATCGAACCCGAGGTCGCGGAGTTCCAACGCATCCACGAACACATCGACCGCGCGAACAGGATTGCTCTCGTCGACCCAATCATCAAGGCATTCCGGCAACAGCGTCGTCTGCTGGCGATCCGCCCCTTCAACGAAACCCCTCATCACCCCACCCCGCGATTCAGCAAGGGAATCATAGCATCGATGGGGTTTTCACACAGGCTGGGCACAAAGCGGGCGTGCCGACGGCGTCGTGCAATGTCCGCTCTTTAGGGGCAAAGCGGACATCGAGCCGACGGCCTCCATGTCTGTCGTGGGACCCGTTTCGGACATTGGCCGTCGCATGCCCCGCCATGGGGCCCTGGAACCCTCCAGGCTCCACCCGCCCAAATCGGCCCCAAATGGCCCCGTTTCCATTGACATTCGCCCGTCCCATGGCTTAGAAACCGCGCGTCCCGGGTGGCATGGCTACCGGCGGGATAAAGCCCATTTTGCCATTTTCGGCCTGTCCAGCACGGCCTTTCAACGCATCAGGATTGTCCCATGAAGGTCCGTAACTCGCTGAAATCGCTGCGTGGCCGCCACCGCAACAACCGTCTGGTCCGCCGCAAGGGCCGGGTCTACGTGATCAACAAGGTCCAGCGCCGCTTCAAGGCGCGCCAGGGTTGAATCAAGCCTTAATCAGGCTGATTTCGGCCGTTCAGGCCCCCGAAAATTCCTGCCTTCACGGGTCTTTGACGCTTTTGCTGCTTTGCGGCGGGTTTTTCCGCGTCTAGACTTCATTCATGGCATCGAGATTCCCTGCGCCCAGCCGCTGGCTGACCGCCATCCTTTTCGCCGCCGCCATCGCGGTGGCGCCTTCGGCCGCGTTTGCGCAGGATGATCCGCACGGCGCGCCGCCCAAGCTGAAAAAACTGCCGGAAGCACCCAGCAAGCTGCCGAAGGTCGGCGCCGACAAGACGACGCGGACTGGACTTCCTGTTCGGCGCGCTGAAGGCGGCGCCCGATGAAGCCAGCGCCAAGCATGTCGAGGCCCGGATCTGGGCGCAGTGGCTGCAGACCCCGAGCGATACCGCAGCGCTCCTGATGATGCGCGCCAAGGCCGCGATGGACGCCCATCAGATCGATGTCGCGCTAAAACTGCTCGATGCCCTGGTGAAGTTGCGTCCCGATTATGTCGAGGCCTGGAACAGGCGCGCGACGCTGTATTATCTGAAGAACGACTACGTCCATTCGCTTGCCGATATCGAGCAGGTGCTGGTCCGCGAGCCCCGGCATTTCGGCGCGCTGGCCGGGCTCGGCATGATCATGCAGGACCTCGGCGACGAAAAGCGCGCGCTCGACGCCTTCCGCAAGGCGCTTGCGGTCAACCCGCACCTGGACAAGGTGCCGGAACTGGTCAAGACCTTGAGCGAAAAGGTCGAAGGCCGCGATATCTGATCGATCTTTTGATCGATCCGGTCGCGCGCGCATTAACCACGAAATCAGACAGTCCATTGTGAGCTGGAACGCTTTTCGCTAACCCCCATCTGATCGCTTGTACCCCGCGTAGTGTAGTGGGAGCGAAAAGATGAAATCCGCGATACTGGCCGGCGCGATGACGCTGGCGATCGGGACGGGTTCTTTTGCCAACGGGCTCTATCCCATGGGTTCTTTTTCCAATGGGCTCCATCCCGGTGGGCTCTATTGGGTGGTCGGCAATCGCACGACCAACAGATGCGACATCGTGACCCGCAATCCCGTGATCTATGTCTATGGCGGCGGCGATTTCTGGTTCGGGGACGGTCCCTACAGGTCGGTCGCCGACGCCAAGCTCGCCCGCTCGACCATCATGGTCTGCCCGGAGAAAGACCCCTCGCAAATATGGCGGCGGATGGCTTGCGAGTGACGGGCTCAGTGCAGCGCGTTGTCTGCCGCGCTCGAACGGCCCGCCAAGGGCCACGGCCGCGTAGAGCTGCTGCAAGCTCCGCCTCCAGATGCTCGTTGACCAAGCAGCAGCGCCCGCAGCGCGCTGTGGATGTCGCCATTGCAGCTCGCCACGATCCGGTCGATGGCAGCTTCGCTCGGTCTGGAACTCATCGAAACACCCTCCAATCGTCCCCTGAATTAATCTTCGGTCCGGTCCCCGCGTTCCTGTGGATTGCGTGGAAAAGTCCCGGCGACAGCAGCCTCGATGGCGCGCGCCCGTCACGTCGCAGCGGTGCGGATGACGATAAATATAAAGTTACCGATGACGGCGATATGAAGGCGCGTGCAATATTATGGGAAAATCCCGTATTTTCACGGACAAAGCGGGAAACGCGCTGCCGCGAAACCACACCGCGGTAAAACCGTAGCTCGGGGATGCCGAAGGTCATCCGGACATTCAAAATGGTATCAATCACGGTCGTGGCGGCGCTGGCGATCCTGGCGCTGATTACGCAGGCCGGTGTCCTTGTCCTGCAGCGCGTCTATCCCGCGCAAGGCAGGACGATCGAGGTCGCCGGCGCAAAGCTCAACGTCCTCGACATCGGGCCGCGCGATGCCGCCGGCGCGCCGGTTGTGATGATACATGGCGCGAGCTCAAATCTTGAAGTGATGCGTCAGCCGCTCGGCGACAGGCTTGCCGGAAATCATCGGGTGATCCTGATCGATCGTCCCGGCCATGGCTGGAGCACGCGCGCGCGTCTTGCGGATTCGACGCCGGCGATCCAGGGCAGAATGATCAATGAGGCGCTGGAGAAACTCGGCGTCGGCGCCGCGATCCTTGTGGTGCATTCCTGGAGCGGCGCGCTCGGCGCGCGCATGGCGCTCGATTATCCCGAGCGCGTCGCCGGGCTGGTGATGCTGGCGCCGGTCGCCTATCCGTGGTGGGGCGGCGTCGGCTGGTACAACAACCTCGTTGCCACGCCCGTGATCGGCCCGCTGCTCGCCCATACCATCACGCTGCCGCTCGGCTTTTGCTGGCCGGGCCGGGCGCGCGCGGCGTGTTCCTGCCGCAGATCATGCCGCAGGATTTTGTCCGCGATACCGCGACGCCGCTGCTGCTGCGCCCGCGCGAATTCCTCGCCAATGCCCGCGATCTGGTGACGCTGAAGGCGGCGGTCGAGGAGCAAGCGCCGCGCTACGGCGACATCCGGGCGCCCGTGACGGTGATTTCGGGCGAGGCCGACAAGACCGTGACGACCAACATTCACTCGCGGCCGTTCGCGCAAAGCGGTGCGTGATGCAAAGCTGATCGTGCTGGAAGATGTCGGCCACATGATGCAGAACGCCGCGCCCGATCTCGTGATGTCCGAGATCGACGCGATGATCGGCCAGCTCGCGCAGCGCACGGCGGCCGAGGCGAGGTCACAATGGCAACTGCGACCAGAGGCGCGTTACTTGGTCTTGCCGTCCTTGTCGAATTGCGAGATGAACGCCCAGAGATTGTTGATCTCGTTCTCGCTCTTGATGCCGGCGAAGGTCATCTTGGTGCCGGGGATCTTCGCCTTCGGGTCCTTGATGTATTCCTTGAACTGCGGCCTCGTTCCAGGTGATGCCGGAATTCTTGTTGGCGTCCGAATAGGTATAATCCGGCGCGGTGCCGGACTTGCGGCCGTCGAGCCCGTTGAGCTCCGGGCCGACCTTGTTCTTGGCGCCTTCGCCGATCGCGTGGCAGGCCAGGCATTTGTTGAACGAGGTCTTGCCGGCCGCGACGTCCTGCGCCAGCGCGGCCGATGGCGGCTGCCGACGATGCGATGACGACCAGCGCGCTCAGGGTCAGTTTTTTCATGGTGTGCTCTTCGCGGGTTTCCGAAGGAGGGGTGACGGTTCGCCGCCCTTGTTGCACGGGCGCTCGCACTGGACAAGCCGTGAAACCATTGAGGGTCTCATCTATCTTGCCTACGTCTTTCGGATAGCTGGCATTCGCGGCCCGCTTATGCCCCGGCAAGCTACCCAAAGCGGTCCAGACGTGCTTGATTTGCCGTGATAAATTGGCGAGCAGGAATGCGCTCATAGCCGGAAAGCGGCCCCGGGGAGACGCAGACATGACCATCATGATGCCGGCACCGGATCAGGCGGTCCTCGACCGCCGCGAGACCATCGTGGCGGCGTTGCGCGCGATCGTGCCGGGCGAGGGCGTGATCGACAGCCCCGCCGAAATGGTCCCTTACGAGTCCGACGGCCTGATGGCCTATCGTCAGCCGCCGATGGTCGTGGTGCTGCCGGACACCACCGAGCAGGTCTCGCAGGTCCTGAAATATTGCTTCGAGCAGGGCATCAAGGTGGTGCCGCGCGGTTCCGGCACCTCGCTGTCCGGCGGCGCGCTGCCGCTGGCCGACGGCGTGCTGCTGGGCCTGGGCAAATTCAAGCGCATCCGCGAGATCGATTTCGACAACCGCGTGGTCGTGACCGAGCCGGGGGTGACCAATCTCGCCATCAGCCAGGCGGTCGCCCATGCCGGATACTACTATGCGCCCGACCCGTCGTCGCAGATCGCCTGCTCGATCGGCGGCAATGTCGCGGAGAATTCCGGCGGCGTGCATTGCCTGAAATACGGCATGACCACCAACAACGTGCTGGGCTGCGAAATCGTGCTGATCACGGGCGAAATCATCAGGGTCGGCGGCAAGTCGGCCGAGAACTGCGGCTACGACCTGATGGGCATCATCACCGGCTCCGAAGGCCTGCTCGGCGTCATCACCGAGGTCACGGTGCGGATCCTGCAGAAGCCGGAGACCGCGCGGGCGCTGATGGTCGGCTTCGCGCAAGTCGAGGCGGCCGGCGAATGCGTGGCGCGGATCATCGGCGCCGGCATCATTCCGGGCGGCATGGAAATGATGGACAAGCCGGCGATCCACGCCGCCGAAGCCTTCGTCCATGCCGGCTATCCGCTCGACGTCGAGGCGCTTCTGATCATCGAACTCGACGGTCCCGGCGTCGAGGTCGACGAACTGATCAAGCGGGTCGAGGCGATCGCGCAAGGCTGCGGCTCGACCTCGTGCCAGATTTCCACCTCCGAGACCGAGCGCAACCTGTTCTGGGCCGGCCGCAAGGCGGCGTTTCCCGGCCGTCGGGCGGATCTCGCCGGATTATCTCTGCATGGACGGCACCATCCCGCGCGGCAAATTGCCGGAGGCGCTGGCGCGCATCCGCGATCTCTCGGCAAAATACGATCTGCGCGTCGCCAATGTGTTTCATGCCGGCGACGGCAATCTGCATCCGCTGATCCTGTACGACGCCAACAAGCCCGGCGAGATGGAGCGCGGCCGAAGCCTTCGGCGCCGATATCCTGCGGGTCTGCGTCGAACTCGGCGGCGTGCTGACCGGCGAGCATGGCGTCGGCATCGAGAAGCGCGACCTGATGCCGGAGATGTTCAGCGAGATCGATCTCAACCAGCAGCAGCGGCTGAAATGCGCGTTCGACGCGCAAGGCCTGCTCAATCCCGGCAAGGTGTTTCCGACCCTGCACCGCTGCGCCGAGCTCGGCCGCATGCACGTCCATGGCGGCAAGCTGGCGTTTCCGGACCTTCCGCGGTTTTGAGTAGAGCGACCGTGGACACCTTGAGAGTACGTGACGCCAGGGATGTCGAAGAGGTGGTGCGCGCGGCGATTGCCAGCGAGCAGCCGCTGGAAATCATCGGCCATGGCTCCAAGCGGCTGATCGGCCAGCCGATGGCGACCAATGCGCTGCTCGATCTGTCGGCGCTCAATGCGGTGACATCCTATGAGCCGAACGAACTGATCATCACCGTGCAGGCCGGCGCGCCGCTCGCCGACGTGCTGTCGCTGATCGATTCCAAAAATCAGCAGTTCGCGTTCGAGCCGATCGACACCGCGCCGCTGCTGGGCACGCCGAACCTCGGAACCATCGGCGGCATGATCGGCGCGGGCCTCGCCGGTCCGCGCCGCATCAAGGCCGGCGGCGCGCGCGACCATCTGCTGGGTGCGCACGCGGTGTCCGGCTTCGGCGACAGTTTCAAGGCCGGCGGCCAGGTGGTGAAGAACGTCACCGGCTACGATCTCTGCAAGCTGCTGGCGGGGTCCTGGGGCACGCTCGCGGTCATGACGGAAGTGACGTTGAAGGTGATGCCGCGGCCCGAGAGCGAACGCACGCTGGTGCTGCGGGGGCTCGACGACCTCGCCGCAAACCGGGCGATGACGGCGGCGCTGGGCTCGCCGTTCGATGTGTCCGGCGCGGCGCATGTGCCGAACTCGGCGTTTCGGGCGGCGAGAAGCCGGGCTCGGCGACCTCGGATCGCCGAGCAGGCGGTCACCTTGCTGCGGCTGGAGGGCATTACGGCCTCGGCGGCCCATCGCGCGGCCGCGCTCGGCAAGCTTCTCGCGCCGTTTGGCGCGGCGGAGATCCTCGAAGACGCCGCCTCGGCGGCGGTCTGGAGTTCGGTTCGCGACGTTCAGCCGTTCGCGGCCAGCGGCGCGCTGGGAGCGTGGCCGGTGTGGCGGATCGTTTGTCCGCCGGCCTCGGGCGGCGCGCTCGGCGACGGCTGGCGCGCGACACCGGCGGCGACGTGATCTACGACTGGGGCGGCGGCCTGATCTGGGCGGCGCTGCCGCCGAAACCCGATGCCCAGGCCGCGCTGGTGCGCCAGCGCGTCGATGCCGTCGGCGGTCACGCCACGCTGCTGCGCGCGTCCGACGAGGTGCGCCGCAATGTCGATGTGTTTCATCCCCAGCCGGGCGGCCTTGCCGCGCTTGAGCGAACGCGTCCGCCAGAGCTTCGATCCGAAGAACATCCTCAATCGCGGCCGGATGATGCGGGGGCTCGCGGCATGAAGACCGAATTCAGCCTCGCCCAACTCGCCGATCCCGATATCGCGGAAGCCGACAAGATCCTGCGCGCCTGCGTGCATTGCGGATTCTGCACCGCGACCTGTCCGACCTATGTGCTGCTCGGCGACGAACTCGATAGCCCGCGCGGGCGGATCTATCTCATCAAGGAGATGCTGGAAAAGGACCGGCCGCCGACGGCGGAGGTGGTCAAGCACATCGACCGCTGTCTCTCCTGCCTCGCCTGCATGACCACCTGTCCGTCGGGCGTGAACTACATGCATCTGGTCGATCAGGCGCGGGCGAGGATCGAAAGGGACTATGCAAGGCCGCTGACCGAGCGGGCTGCTGCGGGCGGTTCTGGCCTGGGTGCTGCCGCGGCCCGGACTGTTTCGCGCTGAGCATGATCCTGGCGCGGTTCGGCCGGCCGCTGGCCGCGCTGCTGCCGGCCCCCAGGACCGTGTCGGCGACGCCGACTTTATTGCGGCGAATCAAGGCGATGCTGGCGCTTGCGCCGGGCGCCTGCCGGCGCCGGGACCGGCCGGCGGAAGCGTTTTCGCGGCCCAGGGCGAACGGCGCGGACGCGTCGCGCTGCTGCAGGGCTGCGCCCAGCAGGTGCTGGCGCCGCGCATCAACCAGGCCGCCATCAACCTCCTGACGCGTCACGGCATCGAGGTCGTGCTGGTCAAGGACGAGCAATGCTGCGGCGCGCTGACCCATCACCTCGGACGCGACGGCGACGCGCTGGCGCGCGCGCGCGCCAACATCGCCGTCTGGCTCAGGGAGGCCGAGCGGGACGGTCTCGACGCCATCCTGGTGACGACGTCGGGCTGCGGGACGGTGATCAAGGACTATGGCTATCATGCTGCGCGAGGACCGCGATTTCGCCGGCCTCCGCCGCGAGGATTTCGGCGCTGGCCAAGGACATCACCGAGTATGTCGGCGGCATCGAGCTGCAGCCGGCGCAGCAACACGGCGATATCGTGGTCGCCTATCACTCGGCTTGTTCGCTGCAGCACGGACAGAAAATCACGCAAGCCCCGAAAGAATTGCTTTCCAAGAACGGATTCGTGGTGAAAGATGTACCCGAGAGCCATTTGTGTTGCGGTTCGGCGGGGACGTACAACATTCTCCAGCCTGACATTGCGAACAGATTGCGCGATCGAAAGGTCGCCAACATTGCGATGGTCAAGCCGGACATGATTGCTGCGGGCAATATTGGATGCATGGTGCAGATTGCCGGCGGCACGTCAGTTCCTGTGGTGCACACGATTGAGCTTCTCGATTGGGCGACAGGCGGTCCCCGGCCAGGATTGAACTGATCGATTGGCCCCGCGCTTGCGGCGGACGACTTGAAACGCTCGATAGACATTGATCGGCGGCAACAGGAGGATCACGATGGCTAAAGGCAAAAAGAAGAAAGGCGGCAAGAAGAGCTAAGAAGAGCCAAGAAAAAGCTTCTGACGGCGAAGAAGAAATCCGCGAAGAAATCTGCGAAGAAGTCCGCAAAGAAGTCGGCGAAAAAGGCCAAGAAGTCGGCGAAGAAATCCGCCAAGAAAGCCAAGGCGGCGGCGCCGAAGAAATCCGCCAAGAAGGCGGGCGCCAGGAAGCGCGGCGAAGAAGAAGGCGGCGCGCCAAGCGCCGCCGCGCCGAAGCCCGCGGCGCCGAAGCCCGCGGCGCCCGTAGCTGGCGCCGGCCCCGGCTCCCGCGCCCGCCCCGGCGGCGCCGAGTTGGGCCGCTCCCAGTCCCGCGCCGCCGTCATGGGGACATTCGGGCGACAGTTCGTCGGCTCGCTCGTCAGACGGAGACGACAGACAACTAGCTGAGCGCCCCGATTCGCGTCGGGTCACGTCTTCAAGGCCGCAGCGTCCGCCGCTGCGGCCTTTTTGTTGCGGCGACGTCCGCCTTGCGGTCCGACTGGCGACTGAGGTCGTCACCGACGAGGCTTCCGAACCCGGCCCGGCTTCCTGTAGGCGCAGATGTCGCCGGACGACCGAGATCGGTCAAAATTGTTGTCGGAATGCAACACCCGCCGACAACATTTCACGGAATGGCCATAACGCCTAAAAAGGCGGCAGATGCTTGTCTTTTTTGCTTCACGGCGCGGGTGGCGCGTTCCAGATTGCGGCCAGGTTAAGAAATTTGGCTGCAGTCGGTTATCGCTTGTCCCTGGGGGCGCCGGAATCGGACTGATCTTTGAAATGTGATGGGGATCGTCATGAAGAAAATGGTTTTGTTAGCAACGGCGCTGGCAATGGTATCGGGTTCGGCTCTCGCGGCGGATATGCCTGTGAAGGCTGTCAAGGCGCCGCCGCCGGCAGCGTTCGATCCCTGGGATATCGCCTTCGGCAGCGCGATCATGAACGACTACATCTTCCGCGGCATCACCCAGTCCAACCACAAGCCGTCGGTCGCCGCCTATTTCGAGCCGCGCTACAACGTCACCAAGGATGTGCAGCTCTACGTCGGCGTCTCCGGCGAAAGCATCTCCTTCCCGAACCGCGCGGCCGGCGAAATCGACATCTACGGCGGTATCCGCCCGACCTTCGGCATGTTCGCCTTCGACTTCGGTGTCTGGGGCTACCTCTATCCGGGTGGCACAGTGCTTCAACGCTGCCGCGTTCCCGGGTTCGGGCATCCCGGCTCGGCAGTCGGATGTCTCGCCAGCCCGTTCGGCAATTCCGACCCGGTTACGGGCGGTCTGCCGATCAACGGCAACTTCGCCAAGAAGGACGCCAGCTTCTTCTGAAGGCTATGCCAAGGTCAACGTGACCCTCAACGACAAGTTCCAGATCGGCGCCAACGAATACTACTCGCCGAACTTCCTGAACATCGGCGCCTGGGGCAACTACGCGTCGATCACCGGCAAGTTGACCGCGCCGAGCACGACCTTCGGCACCAGCGGCGTCGGCATGTATATCTCCGGCGAGTTCGGCCGGCAGTGGCTCGGCACCTCCGATCGCTTCTACGGAACGTTCATTCCGGGACAGATCTTCCAGTTCGGTATTCCCGAGCCGAGCTACAACACCTGGAACATCGGTATCGGCTTCACCTACAAGGTGTTCACGCTGGATCTGCGCTACTCCGACACCAACCTGTCGAAGGGTGAGTGTAACGCCTTCACCAGCGACTTCACTGCGAGCCAGGCGAGCGCTGCCAACGTCATCGCCTCATCAATCCGGGTGGCTTCGGCTCCAACTGGTGCGGCGCGACCGGCATCGTCAAGCTCTCGGCTGACCTGACCGCGATGACCAACCTGAAGTAAGTTGTTCTCTCGAGACCACGGGGGCGGCAGAGCAATCTGCCGCCCCTTTTGTTTGTGGCGAGCCGAATGAGACGGGATTGGCTGCAGGCGGCGACCGATGCGATTCGCCGCAACGATCACCGCAATGCCCTGGCGGGAGCCGTCGCGGGCGCAGGCGCTGCGATCGCGATCGGCGTCATGGAGTGGTTCTCGGTCGAATCGCACTATCCGCTGGTCATCATCCCGTTTGCCACCTCCATCGTGCTTGTCATCGGATCGCCGCAGGTGGAGCCGGCGCAACCGCGCGCGCTGATCGGCGGACATGTCGTGGCGACCGTGGTCGGGCTGGCAGTGCTCCATTTGGCCGGGCCGCAAGCCTGGGCCGCCGCCGCCGCCGTCGGATTGGCCGTTCTTGCGATGTATCGTCACCGGCACGTTTCATCCGCCGGCCGGGATCAATCCGCTGCTGGTGGTCTCCAACAATCTGCCCTGGTCGTTCCTGTTCGCGCCGGTGCTTGCGGGCGCGCTGCTGCTGACCGCGTTCGCCTTTGTCTGGCACCGATGGATCCGCGGCCGGCCGTGGCCGCGCCGCTGGCTGTAACGCCATCGGGCCGGCATCGTCAGGGCAGATTGACGCCTTCACTGCGGTTGCTGCAGCGCAAATCGATCGCCGTCGCGGGCTCAGCACGACATTGCGCTGGTGGAAGGCCTCAAGCGTCGAGCGATGGCCGATCGAGACGATGGTGGTCGCCGGCAATTTCTGCTCGAGCAGCCTGTAAAGCGCCGCCTCCGAGGCTTCATCGAGCGAGGCGGTCGCTTCATCGAGGAACAGATATTGCGGCGCATGCAGCAGCGCGCGCGCGAGCCCGAGGCGCTGCTGCTCGCCGAGCGAGAGCATCCGGTTCCAGTGCGCTTCCTCCTCCAGTCTGCGATGCGAGCTGAGGCAAGCCCACCGCGATCAGGACATCCCTGACCTGATCCGAACTGAACGCGCCCGCTTCCGCGGGATAGACGATCGCAGCCTGCAGCGAACCGATCGGAAAATACGGCCGCTGCGGCAGCATCATCAGCGTTGCCTTTGCAGGGATGGCGATCGAGCCGCTGCCGAACGGCCAGACGCCGGCGATGGCGCGGAACAAGGTCGACTTGCCGGCGCCGGACGGACCGGTGACCAGCGTGCGCTCGTTGCCGCGAATGCTGAAGCCGTCGGCCGAGACCAGCGGCGTTCCGTTGGGCAACCTGACCAGAAGCTGCTCCAGATCGATGTTGTCGCTGCCGGTCGACGACACGACATCGATCGTACCGGCGCCGGTTGCCTGCGCTGCGGCGCTCTTGATCGCCGTCTCGAACCCGTCGAGTCGCGCGACCACGGCGTGCCATTCCGCCAGCGTGCGATAGGCCGAGACGAAAAACGACAGCGCCTCTTGCACGCTGCGAAAAGGCGGATGCGGTCTGCATCATGCCGCCGAGCTGGATCTTGTCCGCGAAATAGGCCGGCGCCACCAGGATGTAGGGGAAAATCACCGCGGCCTGCGAGTAGCTCGAGGTGAACGCCGTCAGCCGCTTGGTGCGGCTCATGATGGCGTACCAGTTGTCGACGACCCGGCCGAAGCGCTCCGAAAGCCGCTGCCGTTCGGCGCTCTCGCCCTGCAACAGCGCGATCTGTTCGGAGTTTTCGCGCACCCGCACCAGATTGAAACGAAAATCGGCCTCGTAGCGCTGCTGCTGGAAATCGAGGTTGACCAGCGGCGAGCCGATCCACTGCGTCAGCGCCGTGCCGAAGATCGCGTAGATCAGCGCGCCCCAGACGAGATAGCCGGGAATTGCGAACTCGCTGCCGAACATGTGCAGCGGCGCGGCGGCCGAAAGGCCCCACAGGATGACGACAAAGGATCGCCAGCGTGACGATCGAACTCAACAGGCCGACGCCGATCTTCAGCGTCTGATCGACGAACAGTCTTGACGTCGTCGGCGATGCGCTGATCCGGATTGTCGGCGGCATCGCCCTTGAGCTGCATCCGATAGTGATTGGCGTCGTGCAGCCACTCGCCGAGATAGTTCGCGGTCATCCAGCGCCGCCAGCGGATCTGCAGCCACTGATTGAGGTAGAGCTGATAGACCGAGAGCGCGATGTAGAACGTCGCGAGGACGCAAAGATAGCCGATTTCGCTGACGAAACCGTCCCAGTTCTTCTCCTGCAGCGCATTGTAGAAGCGGTTGTTCCAGTGAGTTGAGCAGGACATGTGATCAGGACGAGGGCAAGCTCGATGGCGATCACCGCCGCCAGCAGCCCGCGGCCGGCCCATTTGTCCTCGGAACGGAAATACGGAGCGGCGATCCGCCATACGGTGGCGAGCGTCGAGCGGATGTTGTTCACAGATTGACGTCTCCGGGAGAATGGCTTCAAAGGCCTGAAAGAATGGGAGAATTGGGAGCATTTAGACTAAAGTCGTAGTTCCCATGGCCTGCGGTCGGCTTGTCCCAGCCTCCGAGTCAACCCTAGCATGGGCATAACGGCGAGGGGCGGGGGCCTTCACACTTCGCGAGGTTGTGAGCGGATTTTGGTACTGCCCAAGTTCGCGGCCGGCTTCGCGCATTGCCAGACACTCCCGCAATCACGCCAGGCACGCCTGACCGTCCACGCTGGTCGGGGCGCCGCATAATGCGTGGGGAGGAATGGCAATGTGGAATCAAATCTATAATCCGCTCGGCAACGCGGCGCTGTCGACCATCGCCGCCGCGATCCCGGTGGTCACGCTGCTGGTGCTGATCGCCAGCGGCAAGGTCAAGGCGCATATCGCGGCCATCATCGCGGTGATCGTGACCAACCTGATCGCGATCTTCATCTTCACCATGCCGGCCGGCATGTCGATCCGCGCCTCGCTGCTCGGCGTCGTGGCCGGCTTCTTCCCGATCGGCTGGATCGTGCTGAACGTCATCTTCCTTTACCGCATCACGGTCGCAACCGGGAAGTTCGAGCTGCTGAAGCGCGCGATCGGCGGCGTCACCGAGGACCGGCGCCTGCAATTGCTGCTGATCGCATTCTCGTTCGGTGCGTTTTTCGAGGGCGCGTCGGGCTTCGGTACGCCGGTGGCGATCACCGGCGCGGTCCTGATCGGTCTCGGTTTCTCGCCGCTTGCCGCATCCGGTCTGTCGCTGATCGCCAACACCGCGCCGGTCGCCTATGGCGCGCTCGGCACGCCGATCCAGGGCCTCGCTTCGGTGACCGGTCTCGATCCCTATATTCTCGGCGCGATGGTCGGCCGGCAATTGCCGGTGTTCTCGCTGATCGTGCCGTTCTGGGTGGTGTGGGCGTTCGCCGGCTGGAAAGGCATGAAGGACGTCTGGCCGGCCATTCTGGTCACCGGCGTGTCGTTCGCGATCCCGCAATTCGTGATCTCGAACTACATCAATCCCTGGATCGTCGATATCGGCGCTTCGCTGATCTCGATGGGCTGCCTGATCCTGTTCCTGAAGGTCTGGCAGCCGAAGGAGCTCTGGCTGTCGCCGGCGCTGCGCGGCAAGGATGAATCGGCAGCGACCATGACGGCGCCGAAGCCGATGGACAAGACACCGCTCACCCAGGCGCAGCTCTGGAGCGCGCTGCTGCCGTGGATCATCGTCTGCGTCGTCATGCTGGTCTGGGGCAACGGCTCGTTCAAGAACTGGGCGAACTCGATCTTCGTCTGGAATTATCCGGTTCCCGACCTGCACAACATGATCAACAAGGTGCCGCCGGTGGCGGCGAAGCCGACGCCGGAAGGCGCGGTGTTCGCGTTCACCTACCTGTCGTTCACCGGCACCGGCATGCTGATCGCGGCGATCATCTCCGGCTTCCTGATGGGCTTCTCGCCGGCCAAGATGATTGCGGAGTATGGCCGCACCATCAAGCTGTGCGCGATTTCGCTGATCACGATCTCGGCGATGCTGGCGATCGGCACGCTGACGCGGCTGTCGGGCGTCGATGCGACGCTCGGTCTCGCCTTTGCCGCGACCGGCGTGCTCTATCCCTTCTTCGGCACGCTGCTCGGCTGGTTGGGCGTGGCGCTGACGGGATCGGATACGGCGTCGAACATTCTGTTCGGCAACCTGCAGAAGATCACGTCCGAGCAACTCGGCCTGTCGCCGATCCTGATGGGCGCCGCCAACTCCTCCGGCGGCGTGATGGGCAAGATGATCGACGCCCAGTCGATCGTGGTCGCCTCCACCGCGACCAACTGGTACGGCCACGAAGGCTCGATCCTGCGTTACGTGTTCAAGCACTCGATCGTGCTGGCGTGCCTCGTCGGCATTCTCGTGATGCTGCAGGCCTATGTCTATCCGTTCACGGCGATGGTCCTGAAGTAGAAGACCGGTCCGGACGGCTGACGAAAATCCCCGCGGCCTCGAGCCCGCGGGGATTTTTTGTGAGCCGAGAATTTTGTGCGGCCAATCTGGTCAATGTCGCTTGGCCATTAGAACGCGCGCCGGGGCTATATTTCGAGAGGGCTGCATGTTTTCAGTGACAGGTGTTGTGCGGCAGGCCGCAGTCGCGCTGGTGCTGGCCGCTGGTCTGTCTTGCAGGCCGCCCCGGCCCACGCCGATGACGAATTTCCGTTCGGGATGGCAGATGACGCTGGACGTGGCGCGTCAGCCGGGATCGAAGCGATTGCCGAACCTGGAGATCGGCGACAACGGCGAGGCCGTGCTGGAGCTGTGGTGCAAGGGCGGCAAGGGCCAGTTCTCGGTGGCGGGCAATACCGTGATCTTTGTCGCCGGCCCGCTGGAGGATCGCGCCTGTCCGCCGGCGAAGGCGCAGGCCGACGACGAACTGGTCGCGGCGCTGAGCGAGGCCGCCACCTGGAAGCGGCAGGGCGATTTCGTCTCCTTTATCGGAACGAAGACCCTGCGGTTCCGTCTCGACACCAACTGAGGTTCAACCCGGCCTGGCCGGATGAAGCGGCGGCTATTTCCAGGCCGACTTGTCCGCATCCCAGCGCTGGCCCTTGAATTCCTTCGCCAGCGCGTCGACCGAGCCGTTGTCGTCCGTCTGGTCGCCTTCCTCGTCGCCGCTGGTTTCGTCGGCCAGATTGAGTTTTGGCCCGGCCGCTTCGTCCGCCGTCGAAATCACGGGATTGCCGATCCACAGCATCAGCCGGTCGGACCCGCCGGGCTTGTCCGGCGCCACCAGCGCGGTGACCTCGATCGTCTCGGTCAGGTCGAGCGCGGGGAATAGCTGGCTCGGCCGCTTGAACGTCAATTTCAGCTTGCCGGTGTTGGCGTTCCAGGCCGCCGCCGACGATTTCGCCGCAAGCGTTCTGGTCAGGACGCCGGCGATCGCGGCTGCGAGCTTGTCCCTGTTGAGCTTGTCGCCGTCGCGCCAGTCGGCGGCCGAAAACCGGATCGTGCGCTCCATCTCGACGATGCCGCTGGTCCAGCCGGCGGCGACCACGCCCGGCAGCGACTTGGACTTCGCAATCAGGGCGGCGGCGCGATCCGGATCCGCCGACGATGTTGATGGTCTGCTGGCCTGCGCGCAGCGCATCGCAGGTGACGGTGAGGCTGTTGAGGGAAACCTCGAGGTCCTGCCCCTTCAGTCCTTTCAGGAAATCCAGCGCCGCATCCAGCTTCACCCTCACGCCGATCGATTCCGGAGAGACTTCGGTAAAATCCTTCGGCGCCGGCGTGATGCCGTCATCGATGGTCTGGTTGTCCTGAAATTCCTTTTCGCTGAGATCGGAATTGTCCGACGAGGCGACTTCGGTCACGGTCTGGCCGACGCTGATCTGGCCCTTGAATTCGAAGGTGTCGCCGGTCGGCTTGCGCACCAGCTTGACCGTGACCGGCAGTTTGTCGCCGATGCTCTGCGTGGTGCCGGTCAGGGTCTGACCGTTGACCGCGAGATTGGCGACGAAGCGGTCCTTGCGATCGGAGCCTTTCTCGGCCGGATAGCAGACGTCGAGCACCGCCGAGGTGACGGTCTTGCCCTGGCGGGTTTCCTTGAGGATGACGTCGGCATTGCCGTCCATCAAGCCGTCGATGGCCGTGAAATATCTGGTTTCGTTGGGGTTCGCGCGGCTTTCGTCGAGAGCTTCATTTGAGCGAAGGCGAGGTCCGGCGACGCCGTCATCAGGCCGATCAGGCAGAACAGAAGCGCGCGCATTTGAAAGTCCCTGAACAGCCAGAATCGGCCGTTACCGTAGAACTTTTTCGCCAAAAAAGAAGGCCGCCCGGAGGCGGCCTTCGTCGATCGGCGATGCCGGCAGCGGCCTCAGTCGCTTGTTTGACGCGTTTTCTTTGCGCGAACCGGTGCCCACTTCGCTCGAAAACGCTTTAGAAGCCCATTCCGCCCATGCCGCCAGCCGCCGCCGCCCGGCATCGGCGGCGGCCGGCTCCTTCGGCAGTTCGGCGACCATGGCTTCGGTCGTCACCAGAAGGGCCGCCACGGAGGAGGCGTCCTGCAGCGCGGTGCGCACCACCTTGGCCGGGTCGATGATGCCCTTGGCGACCATGTCGACATACTCTTCGGTCTGTGCGTCGAAGCCGAAGGTCTCGGACTTGTCCTCGAGGATCTTGCCGACCACGATCGAGCCTTCGACCCCGGCATTCTCGGAGATCTGGCGGATCGGCGCTTCCAGCGCCTTCAGCACGATATTGATGCCGGCCTGCACGTCGGGGTTTTCGTTGTGGATGCGGCCGACGCGCCTTCTTGGCGCGCAGCAGCGCGACGCCGCCGCCCGGCACGATGCCTTCCTGCACCGCCGCGCGGGTCGCGTTGAGCGCGTCCTCGACGCGGTCCTTCTTCTCCTTGACCTCGACCTCGGTCGCGCCGCCGACGCGGATGACCGCGACGCCGCCGGCGAGCTTGGCAAGCCGCTCCTGCAGCTTCTCGCGGTCGTAGTCCGAGGTGGTCTCCTCGATCTGCGCCTTGATCTGCGCGACGCGGGCCTCGATGTCCTTCTTCTTGCCGGAGCCGTGGACGATCGTGGTGTTTTCCTTGTCGATCACGACCTTGCGGGCGCGGCCGAGCATGTTGATGGTCACGCTTTCGAGCTTCATGCCGAGTTCATCGGAGATCAGCTGACCGCCGGTCAGGATCGCGATGTCTTCCAGCATCGCCTTGCGGCGGTCGCCGAAGCCGGGCGCCTTGACGGCGGCGACCTTCAACCCGCCGCGCAGGCGGTTGACGACCAGCGTCGCCAGCGCCTCGCCTTCGACGTCTTCGGCGATGATCAGGAGCGGGCGGCCCGACTGCACCACGGCCTCCAGCACCGGCAGCATCGACTGCAGGCCGGACAGCTTCTTCTCGTGCAGCAGCACGTAGACGTCCTCGAGCTCGGCGGTCATCTTCTCGGCGTTGGTGATGAAATAGGGCGACAGATAGCCGCGGTCGAATTTCATGCCCTCGACGATGTCGACTTCGGTTTCGAGCGACTTGTTCTCCTCGACGGTGATGACGCCCTCGTTGCCGACCTTCTGCATCGCCTGCGCGATCATCTTGCCGATCGCGGCGTCGCCGTTGGAGGAAATGGTGCCGACCTGGGCGACTTCGGACGACGAGGCGACCGGCTTGGCGCGCTTCTCGATGTCCTTGACCACGGCATGCACCGCGATCTCGATGCCGCGCTTCAGGTCCATCGGGTTCATGCCGGCGGCGACCGACTTGGCGCCTTCGCGCACGATTGCCTGGGCGAGCACGGTTGCGGTGGTGGTGCCGTCGCCGGCGGTGTCGTTGGTCTTGGAGGCGACTTCGCGCAGCATCTGCGCGCCCATGTTCTCGAACTTGTCGTCAAGTTCGATTTCCTTGGCGACGGTCACGCCGTCCTTGGTGATGCGCGGGGCGCCGAAGCTCTTGTCGATGACGACATTGCGGCCCTTGGGGCCGAGCGTCACCTTCACCGCATTGGCGAGAATATCGACGCCGCGCAGCATGCGGTCGCGCGCGTCTCCGGAAAATTTAACGTCCTTGGCTGCCATTGAATTTACTCCTGGAAATGATCTCATCCCTGCATAACGGCTTCGCCGCTATTGCCGGAGGAGCGGGCGTTTGCCCGCGTCCCGAGAGGATGAGCTTGTGAATGTATTGAGCCTTCGAGACGGCAGCTTCGCTGCCTCCTCGGGTGGGGGCGATGCGCGCTTAGGCGAGCACGCCCATGATGTCGCTCTCCTTCATGATCAGGAGTTCCTCGCCGTCGAGCTTGATCTCGGTGCCCGACCATTTGCCGAACAGCACGCGGTCGCCGACCTTGAGGTCGATCGGGATCAGCTTGCCGGATTCGTCGCGGCCGCCCGGGCCGACCGCGGTGATTTCGCCCTGCGAGGGCTTTTCCTTGGCGCTGTCCGGAATGATGATGCCGCCCTTGGTCTTTTCTTCGGCGTCGATACGTTTGACCACGACACGGTCATGCAGCGGACGAAATTTGGATTTAGCCATGACGGTTCCTTTTGGAGGCTCGGTGTTCGGATCTGGTTGCGAAGCGAAAGTGGACCGGAATACGGGCTCATTCGACACCGCCAAAGGGGTAAAACAGCTCGTATCCTTAGCAATCGCGCTCTCGGAGTGCTAATTGTGCGGCCGGGAATATGACTTGACGCTGTTCCTGTCAAGCAAGGGGGAGTTAATCCGTTGGTGAGGCCGATATAGGATGCTTTAAGGAAACCAAATCGGAGCGCCGGCGTCATTTACCGGACGTCATTGCTCCGACAGCAGTTTTGCGCTTGGCTGCGGGACGGGTGCGGCCACGAATTTGTTCGGGGGAATATCATGGTCAGGTTACTTAGCGCGCGGACGGTTGCCAATCTGGGGATCGCTTCGGCGCTGACGTTATTCCTCGGCGCGTGCGGAAGCTTCAGCCTGCCGTCGCTGTCATCGTCGCCTGAACCGGCCGCCCCGGAGCCCGGCGTGGCGCCCGAAATGCCGGCGACCATCCGCGCGGACGAGATTGTCGGCCGCTGGGGTCTCGCCTCTTACCAGAATCCCGCCGACCGGCCGCGCACCGAGGCCGCGGCGAAGGCGCAATGCAAGCAGCCATACGTGATCGGAGCCGGCTCCTCGGGCGGCGTGGTCATGCATCTGGCCGACCAGGCGACGCCGCAGGAACTGCGGCTCAAGGGCAGCCCGGGCGGCAAGAACTATATCGGTCCGCCCGGACCGGCCGGCGGCGAGCAGGATCGCGAGATCGTCTCGTTCGACGGCCGCGTGCTGGTCACCCGCTTCGTCGACAAGGATGCCGCGACCCGCTACGGCAACATGGTCTATGTCCGCTGCGCGCCCCGCGCCTGAGCCACTGAATTCATTCTCGACCGTCATTCCGCGAGGAGCGTAAGCGATCGAAGCAATCCAGACTTTGCATTGCGGCTTTCTGGATTGCTTCGCATCGCCCCGGAATGACGGCTGCAAATAAAAACGCCGGCGTGAAGCCGGCGTTCGCATTGGTTTCATGGACACCTGAAATCAGTCGAACAGCGCGTCGATGTCGTTCTGCGAGGCGTGGCCGACGTCGCCCTCGAGCTTCGGACCGTTCAGCAGCCTGGCGTCGCCTTCCCGAGCGTCGACGATCGGGGGTGCGTGCGTCTTGATCGCATCCACGCCGCCCCAGATGTCCATCATGACGGTGATGTGATTTTCGATGAATTTCATCGTGGTCATCACCTTGCTGATGCGCTGACCGGTCAGGTCCTGGAAATTGCAGGCCTCGAAGATCGAGACGACGCGTTCCTGGATTTCCTCGCTGAGGATCTTTTGCTGATCGGGCGAGGTCACCTTGCTCAGCGCGCTCGCGGCCTGATCGATTGACTTCGGCGGCTTCCAGAATCTGCTGGGTGGCCTGTTCGGTGCCGCCGACCACGGCGCCGAGCTCGCCATTGACCTTGGCCATTTCCTCGCCGTTGAAGCTCTTGCCGTGCAGCACCGCGATTTCCCGCTTGGTGCGGTTGATGGCGTCGGAGATCAGGTCCAGCTCGACCTTGAGCTTCTCGCATTGCTCGATCTGGGCGCGATAGGTTTCAAGCAACGCGTGGGTCTCGGCGACCTCGCGCGAAACCGGCGTGTCGACGGTCTCTGCCGCGCTGCGGCCGGCACTGGCCATCTGGGCGCGGATGGCGCGCAGTTCGCTCATGATCTCGCGATGCATGGGACCGACATCGCCGTCGGCGACGTCGGGCATCGGCATGTCGCCGCCGTTGAATGCTTCCTCGATACGAAAACGTCTGCGATGAATCGGCATGGGATTGTTCCTGACTTCACTCGGTAAGTTTTACGCAGATGCGATTTAACATCGGGTTCACGCCGGGAACTGCTTTGAAGCACGCCGTTCGCCGCCGCACACCAACGATTAACCATGCGCGCGCGCCGTTCATCGAAAATAAACGCTACCGGACAAAACCGCGGCGAGTTGACGACGTGGTGAATCGAAAAGCGGTTTCTGTTTACCAAACCGATGCTGTTTTGATTTTAGTTGGTGGCGTGCAAGGGCGCCTGGAACGCGGGCGCTCGCCACGGCGAAACAGTTCAGAGTACGTCGATGTTCAAAAGAATGTCTCTTGCGCTCCTGGCGAGCGCGTCTTGTCTTGGCGCCGGACTTCATCAGGCGAAAGCGATCGAAGCCGCGGCCGTCCCCGAGCCCACCGTCCTCTACGCCGCTCAACCCGCGCAGCCGCCTGCGCCGGTGCGAATGGCCTACGCCGAGCGCTCCAACATGGGCGGCGGTTTCATCGAGTTCCTGTTCGGCGACGGACAAAACCAGGGCGAGCGCTATCAGCAGCAGCCGGCCTATCAACAGCCTGCCTATCAGCAACCAGGATACCAATCGCGCGGTCCGCTGCTGACGCCGATGGCGCCGCAGCAGGAAGAGGCAAGCGATCCCCGGCAGCGCCCCTTCGATCCGAAATTCGAGAAGCAGCTTGTCGACTATCACGGCAAGGAGAGCCCCGGCACCATCGTCGTCGATACGCCGAACAAGTTCCTGTTTCTGGTGCAGGGCGACGGCAAGGCGCTGCGCTACGGCATCGGCGTCGGCCGCCCCGGTTTCACCTGGTCGGGCGTCAAGACGATCTCTGCCAAGAAGGAATGGCCGGACTGGACGCCGCCGCCGGAAATGCTGGCGCGCCGTCCCGATCTGCCGCGCCACATGGAAGGCGGCCCGCAAAATCCGCTCGGCGCGCGTGCGATGTATCTGGGCTCCTCGCTCTATCGCATCCACGGCTCCAACGAGCCCTGGACCATCGGCACCAACGTGTCGTCCGGCTGCATCCGGATGCGCAACGAGGACGTGATCGACCTCTATGGCCGCGTCAATGTCGGCGCCAGGGTCGTCGTCATCTGATCGCGTTGAGACTGAAAATGAAAACGGCCGCCCGATCGGGCGGCCGTTTTGCTTTGCAGGCAGTTATCAGGCGTAGTCGCTGTCGCCGTCGCCGCCGAAATCGTCGGCATCGAGATCCATGTCGTCGTGATCGTCGTCATCATCGTTCGATGCGGTATCGAACAATCCGACGCGCGAACTGTCGTCGGCGCGATCTCCCGACGAGCCGATATCGTTGATGCCGGCGTCGCGCGCGAGCGTGCTGCCGGATTGATCGCTCCACGGAGATTGGCCTGCCTTGCCACGCGCCGATTGCCTGAATCGTTAAGACCGGCGGTATCGCCGAAGCCGTGACGGCTGCCGCCCATCATTGAGCGGATGCTGTTGAGCAGCAGCGACCCGCCAACCATTCCGGCCGCCGTGGCCGCCGCGGTGCCCAGGAACGAGCCGCCGCCGCCAAGAGGCCCCTGGGGCGCGCCATAGGGCTGGCCATAGGCTGGCCGTAGGGCGCCTGGTCATAATGTCCCGGCGACTGCGCCTGCTGCATCACCTGGCCGCTGTTCCAGACCGGACGGCCGGGAGCTCGGGCGGCCGGACGTTCGGCACCGAGCCGCGCGGCTGGCTTTGCCCGAAGATCGTCTCGCGCATCGAATCGAGGAACCCGCCGGATTGGCTCTGCGCGGGCGCGCCGGCGGCCTCCAGCTCCTGGATACGGCTGTTGGCGCGCTTCAGCGCTTCGTCCTGCACCAGCACGGTCTGCACCAGCGCGTAAACCGCATTGGGCGCCTTGCCCATGCCTTGCGCGATGGCGGCCGTGGCGTCCGGATCGCGCGGCGCGCTCTCCAATCTGGCGAGCCGGTCGAAAAGATCGTCGATCATCTGGCGTTCTTGCGGTGTCATGGATTCTCTCCCTCGCTTCGAAAGCGCAGGCGCAAGATGTAGGAGGGCTTTGTGTCGCCAGTAGTGCGCCGGCGAATTAAATTTATGTATGCGACAGACTGTCCACCGGCCTTTGGGGCATATCAGCCCAATGTAACCTTATTCGCAGCCAGCAGGCGCGGGAAATGCTCGCCGCCGAGAAAGGCGTGTTCATGCTCGCGATGGGCGGTCAGCGGATCGAGGCTGACCAGGGTATCGTCGACGAAGCCGGGATGACACATGATGAGACCGCCCTCCGGCAGCCCGTCGAGAAATTGCCGCATCAGGGCGCCGAAATCGGGCCGCCGGGAGAAGTCATAGGCGCCGGCAAATCCGGGGTTGAAGCGATATCTCGTGCCGCGCGGCGCGACGGCGGAATTGCGCGCTCAGGACGTCGAGAACCAGCGCCTTGGGCGTGCCGAGCCGCCGGGCCAGCGGCTGATTGCGCCCGCCCTGGCGAACCCAGGCGTTGGGCGCGGCCTGCTTCACCGCCGCCAGAAAGGCGTCGCGCACCTGCGGAAACAGCTGCGCGTGCTGGTGGCCGTCGACGAAATCCGGGGCGCGGCCGAACATGTCGGCGAAAGCCGAAAGCTGCACCATCAATTCGGCGTGGATGATTTCGGGATCGAGCCGGCGGAGCAGGCCCGCGCGCAGGAGTTTCGGAAAGGCCAAAAACATGCCGCCGTCGATCGGCCTGAAGTGCATGGTCAGGGGGCGGAACGGCGCCGTCAGGGTGACGTGCAGGCCGATGGCGCAACGCGGACTGTTGGCGACGGCGGCCTGCAGCGCGCTGATTTCATCGCGGCCGATCGAAGGCCCAACCACCATCACCGAGGTCGCATTGAGACGGCCGCGCTCGATCAGGTCGCGAATGGCGCGGTTGACGCCGGGGCTGAGACCGTAATCGTCGGCGCACAGCCAGATGCGGCGCGGCGGCGCGGCGTCGCTCATTCGGCGGCGGTCCTTTCGCTGGCGCTCGTGCTTTTTTCCGCCTCGGCGCGCTTCTCGCTGTGTTCGGCGACGAAATAGATCGGGCGCGCCTTCAGCTCGGAAAGAATCTTCCCGATATATTCGCCGACGATGCCGATCATGATGAGCTGCACGCCGCCGATGGTCATCAGGCCGACCACCAGCGAGGGATAACCGGGAACCGATTTTCCGGTCGTCCAGGTTTCCCACAGGATCGAAAGCCCGAACAGAAACGCCACGCTGGCGAGCAACACGCCGAGCAGGCTGGCGAAGCGCAGCGGCGCCACCGAGAAGGAGGTCAGGCCTTCGATCGAAAGCCCGATCAGCCGGCCGGCGCTGAAGGTGGTGATGCCGTGCGCGCGCGGCGCGGGTTCGTAGTCGACGCGGATCTGGCGGAAACCGATCCAGCTCGCCAGCCCCTTGAAGAAGCGATTGCGCTCGGGAAGCTTGCCGCAGCGCTGCCACCGCGCGCGGCGACAGCAGGCGGAAGTCGCCGGCATCCTCCGGGATTTTCTGCCGCGCGCCCCAGTTGATCAGCGCGTAGAAGCCGTGCACGGCCAGCCGCCGCAGGAACGGTTCGTTGTCGCGATGCGCCTTGGCGGTATAGACCACGTCATAGCCGCCATCGATCCAGTGGCCGACCAGCTGCTCGACCAGGGCCGGCGGATGCTGACCGTCGCCGTCCATGAACAGCACGGCGCCGCGCCGGGCATGGTCCAGTCCGGCCATCAGGGCGGCTTCCTTGCCGAAATTGCGCGACAGCGACACCACCTGGATGTCGAGCGCATCGGCCGCCAGCGAGCGCGCGATCGAGAGCGTCGCGTCGGTGCTGCCGTCATCGACATAGACGACCTCGCAAGCAAGGCCGTAGCGCTGCCGCAGCGTCTTCGCCAGACCGCAGAGACGCTGGTGCAGAATCGCCAGCCCGGCCGCCTCGTTGTAGACGGGCACGACGATCGACAGCCCCTGCGCCGCGGCGGTGGCCGCGGTGGTTGACAGGCTAGAAACGTCCGTACCCAGCATCATCGATCAGGTTCCAACATATCCCAGGAACAACATATGGCAATCGCCGCGCATTGTCGCCACGGGGGTTCGGCTGCGGCGCTCCGCCTCACCGCCGCAGGAACGCCTCGAGCCTCGCGAACAGCGGATTGTCGCGGTCGAGCACATAGTCGAGCGAAGCCACCGACACCGTGTCGGCGCCGTGCGCGCGAAGAAAGCTGCCGAGCGCGTAAAGCTGCGCCGGCGGGCAGTGCAGCGTGACCATTCCCGAGGAGGTCGGGCCGCCGAACGGCGACACCACGCCGAACCGGTTATGGGCCTCCGCCAGCAGCGCGGCGTCGCAGCCGGCAAAGCGGGTGCGGACTTCCCGGTACTTGCTGGCGCGGGCGCGGGCGGCGATGTGATCGAGGATGACGCGCGCGGTCTCGCGGGCCTCGCTCGACCAGTCGGCGTCCCGCGAGGCCACGAGGTTGGCCTGGCTGCGCAGGATCACGCCGTCGTCGAGCACCTTGAGCCCGTTGGCGGCCAAGCGTCGCGCCGGTCGTCGTGATGTCGACGATCATTTCGGCGGTGCCGACCGCGGGCGCACCCTCGGTCGCGCCGGCGCTCTCGACGATGCGGTAGTCGACGACGCCGTGGGAAGCGAAGAAGTTCCGGGTCAGATTGATGTATTTGGTCGCCACCCGCATCCGCCGGTTATGCTGGGCGCGGAAGCCGGTGGTGACGTCGTCGAGATCGGCCATGGTGCGGACGTCGATCCAGGCCTGCGGCACCGCCACCACGACATTGGCGCTGCCGAAGCCGAGGCTGTCGATCAGCAGCACGCGCTTGTCGGCGTCGGCAATGCTCTCGCGCACCAGGTCTTCGCCGGTGACGCCGAGATGCACCGTGCCGCGCGCGAGCTGCGAGGCGATCTCGCTCGCCGAGAGATAGGCGATCTCGACATTGTCGAGCCCGGAGATGGTGCCGCGATAGTCGCGGGCGCCGCGCGGTTTTGCCAATGCAAGTCCGGCGCGGGTGAAGAAGGCCTCGGCGTTTTCCTGCAGGCGGCCCTTGGAGGGAACGGCGAGAACGAATGGCGTCGTCATGGCGCGCTCCCGCTCGAGCCGCCCGCGGCGCCCGGCTTGCGTCAGGGCCTCGACCCAGACCGAGAACCCGACCGCGGGGATCGGGGTGGGCGCGCCGAGCTGGGTCATCAGCCCGTCATAGCGCCCGCCCGCGACCAGCGGCTCGACGCCATTGCCCTTCGCGTGAAGCTCGAATTCGAAGCCGGTGTAATAGTCGAGGCCGCGCCCGAACGAGGTGGAAAAGCGCGTCGCGCCGGTATCGATGCCGCGCGCGGCCATGAAGCCGACCCGGCTTTCGAACTGATCGATCGCCGCAGGGATGTCGAGCCTGGCGTCGGCGGCGAGCGCGCGCAATCGCGCGATCGCGTCGTCGGGGTCGCCCGCGATCGCGAGGAAGCGCTTGATCAGGCTCAAGCGCGTCGCGCGGCAGGGCGCCGCCCTTCAGCGTCGACTGTTCGAGGAAGCGATCGGCGATTTCCGCGACCGTGCGTCCGCCGACATTGGTGGTGCCGGCGATCGACATCAGGTCGGTCACCAGCGCCAGCGCCGCCTTGCGGTCGGAGCCCGCCAGCGCCGCGAGCACGCCCTCATATTCGTTGCGGCCGGGTCCGGTCGCGAGCGTCAGCCGCTCGAGATCCTGCTCCAGGCTGATCTTGCGGTTGAAATCCTTGATCAGCCGCCGCCGCCAGACCGGATAGAGATCGAGCGCGTCGATCAGCGCATTGAACAGCGCGACGTCGCCGGTGCGAATTTCGACGTCGCTCACGCCGAACGCGCTGGTCGCTTCCAGCGCCAGCGCCAGCATCTCGGCGTCGGCCGCGGCGCGATCCTGCCGGCCGAAGGATTCGATGCCGGCCTGCAGGAATTCGCTCGGCCGGCCGCCGCGATAGCGAAACACCGGCCCGAGATAGCTGAACCCGGCCGGCTGGCCCGGCGGTCGGAGGCGAGATAATCCCGCGCCACCGGAATGGTGAGGTCGGGGCGCAGGCACAGTTCCTCGCCGCTGGCGTCGGTGGTCAGATAAAGGCTCTTGCGGATGTCCTCGCCCGAGAGGTCGAGGAACGGCTCGGCCGGCTGCAGGATCGCCGGTTCGGCCCTGGCGTAGCCGGCCTGCGCGAACGACAACAGCAGCGCGTCCGCCCATGCGGCGGATCCGGTCGCACGAGGGGCGGCGGTCAGGGTCATCTCGAAGTCCAAATATCCCCGAAAAATGGGTTCCAAAGCCTTGGCTGGCGCAGCCCCTTAGCATGGCTGGGAGCGGGTTTCGACAGGGATCGGCCAAGTGGCTTAATAACCGGCCAAAATGGCCGAAGCCGCTACCCGGCCGGGCCGGCTACCGCTCCAGTCGCCGAGCGCCGCCTGCACCAGCGCCAGCGCCGCCACCGCGGCGGTGTCGGCGCGCAGGATCCGCGGTCCCAGCGAAAGCCTCAGGGTGCGCGGCTGCCGCAGCAGGGCAGCGCGCTCTTCCTCGGCAAATCCGCCCTCGGGGCCGATCAGGACGTCGATCCCGTTTGCGGCGCCGGCTCGCCTTGCAGCGCCTGCAACGGATTTGCGGCGTCCGCGGCCTCGTCGCAGAACACCAGCAGGCGCTGTCCGTTGCGCCCGCTCAAATAGCGATCGAGCGTCACCGGCTCGGCGACATCGGCAAGGCTCAGGATGCCGCACTGCTCGGCGGCCTCGATGACATTGGCGCGCATCCGCTCGCCATTAACCCTTGAGACCTGGGTGAAGCGGGTCAAAACCGGCTGCAGCGATGACGCGCCCATCTCGACCGCCTTCTGCACCATGTAGTCGAGCCTTGCATGTTTCAGCGGCGCAAAGACGTAAGCGAGGTCGGGCAGGCGATCCTGCGGCCGGGTCCGGGCAATGATGGTGAGGCTGTCCGGCCGTTTGCGGCCCGAGATCGAGGCCTGCCATTCGCCATCGCGTCCGTTGAACACCAGAATGGTGTCGCCCGCGGCAAGCCGCAGCACATTGCCGAGATAATTGCTCTGGCCGCGCTCGAGCGCGACCGTTTCGCCTGGCGCCAATGCGGCATCGACGAACAGCCGGGGTTGGCGAAAATCGAATTGAGGCATGGTCGATGTTCCAATTCCGGCGCCTTTTAGCCCAAAGGAGCAGGATTTGCGCAATAATCGGCATCCCGGCGCGGCCCTACGCCGCGCTGTTGCCAAATTCCACGGGTTGTTAAGAACCGGCAGGAATCGTAAAAAGCCCTATCCGAAATCGCTCTTCGATCGGGAAGACGTTGGGGGACCCTTGGACCTTGCCGGAGAAACAGCCTTGATCATCCGCCGCTTGATTGTGCCGCTGACCGTGGCCGTCGTGACTGTCCACGCCGGCCAGGCCTTCGCGCAGGGCGCGTTTCCCGCGCCGCTGCCCGGTCAGGCGTCATCAAGAACGATCCGGCCTTTCCGCCGGTGAACGGCGCAGCCCCGGCCGCCTCCATCGGCGCCGCTCCCGGTTCGTTTCCGGTCAATGGCGCGGCGCCGATTACCGGCGCCGCATTCGAGCGCCCTCCGGCGCCGCCGTCGCAGGCCGGTCCCTCGGACGCCTGCATGAAGGGATTCGTGCCGCTGCGCGAAGAGGCGGAGAAGCGCGGCAAGCTGATCAAGGCCGCCAGCGACCGCCACGCGCCGCCGGATGAAGCCTGCAAGCTGATCGGGAATTTCGGCCAGGCCGAACTCAACATGATCAAATATGTCGAGACCAATTCGGCAAAATGCGGGATTCCACCGCAGATCTCGGATCAGCTGAAGAACGGCCACAAGAACACCGAGAAAATGCAGAAGAAGGTCTGCGCGGTGGCGCAGCAGGCGCAGCAGAGGGGACCGGCCGGCCCGAGTCTGAGCGAGGTGCTGGGCTCCTCGGCGGCGCTTCCGGAGGCCACCGCTCACCAAGAAGGGCGGCAGCACGTTCGATACCCTGAACGGCAACGTCCTGACCCGATGATGCCACTCGCATGAGCGGCGCGGCTGCCCGCGTTGCCGACGCCACCGGCAACTGGGTCGACACCCGCGCGCCGCAATGGTCGCGGCCTTATCTGCGGCTCTCCCGTCTCGACCGGCCGATCGGATCGTGGCTGCTGCTGATGCCGTGCTGGTGGTCGGCGGCGCTCGCCGCCGGCGTTATCGGCAACATCAGCCAATTGCCCCTCCATATCGCGCTGTTCTTCATCGGCGCCTTCGCCATGCGCGGCGCCGGCTGCACCTGGAACGACATTACCGATCGCGATCTCGACGCCAGGGTCGAACGGACGCGGTCGCGGCCGATTCCGGCGGGGCAGGTGAGCGTGCCGCAGGCTTTTGCCTTTCTGGTCGTTCAGGCGCTGATCGGCCTCGCGGTGCTGCTGCAATTCAACCGCTTCGCGATCGCGACCGGCATCGCCTCGCTCGCCATCGTCGCGGTCTATCCGTTCATGAAGCGCATCACCTGGTGGCCGCAGATCGTGCTGGGCCTGGCGTTCTCCTGGGGCGCGCTGATGGGATTTGCGGTGACGCTGGGGCGGATCGATGCGACGGCGCTTGTGCTCTATGCCGGCTCGATCGCCTGGGTGATCGGCTACGACACCATCTATGCGCATCAGGACGCCGAGGACGACGCGCTGATCGGCATCAAATCGACCGCGCGCCTGTTCGGCGCGCGCACCCATCGGGCGCTGATCGTGTTCTACGCGCTGGCGGTGATCCTGATCGGCGTGGCGCTCGGGCTTGCCGGTGCGCGTTGGCCGGCATGGATCGGGCTTGCCGCGTTCGCCGTCCATCTCGTCTGGCAGATCGCGCGTCTGGAGATCGGCGATCCCGCGCTGTGCCTGCGGATCTTCAAATCCAACCGCGATGCCGGGCTGCTGCTGTTTGCCGGCCTGCTCGTGGATGCGGTGATGCGGGCAGCTGGGTAGCGAGCGATCAGTTCCGCGCGATGATCTCGCGCTCGCCTTTGTGAACATTCGCCGGGTTGAGCAGATCGCCGGCGCGCCGCCGCACCAGAAATTTCGGCCGCCGCGCCCGGATCGCGTTGCGCCGGCGCCGCCGCGGCGCGGGCTCGCGCGGCTTGTCTTCCGGCAATTGCGGCAGCGCGAAGATCTCGCTCCACATCTGCCAGGCGGTCGCGATCTCGTCCGCGTCGGAACTCACGCATAGCGGGATCGTCAGCGACGGATCGCGATGGGCCAGCACCAGCATCTGGGCGTCGTCGAGGCCGCGCAGCGCGACGCCGAGAAATTCGCTGACGCGAACCTTGATCGCCATCTGCATGCCGCGGACGGCACGGCGCAGCACGACGCGTTCGCGATGAAGTTCGATCTGCCGCACGCCGCCGTCGGCACGGGTATCGTACGCGTCGAAGCTGACGGGCAGAGAGAGAGGGTCGAGCCGCAAGGCGCGGCTCGACCCGGCGGGATTGATCCCGCTTGTTGCTGTTTGACGCCTCACGGCTCTTATCTCCCCGCCGGGATTATGTTCCCGGTCGATGCGCGAGAGCATGCCAGAGGCGTTCGCGAAATCGCTTAAAAAGGCTGGTTAACCCGGCGTCACCTGCCCGGCATTCGCCCGCATGATTGACAAGAGCTTGGCTCGCATGATTGACGAGTCCTTGCGGAGATGCCGAAAATCTTTCGCTTTTGACGCGCGAAAATGCTTGAAATCCCCGTGAATCGGGCACATCTGAGGGACCAGCCGATTTGCATCCTGCCCCTGCAGGTCCTTCTCGAATCCCCGGGATTTTGTTCGTGATCTCTAAACCATCAGCCGCTTCGCCGCGTTCATCCGATGCCGCCAGCTCCGATCTGTTCGATCAATCCGCCCTCAGCACGCTGGCGGAGCGGCTGGTCGAGGCGGCGAGGCGCGCCGGCGCGGACGCCGCCGACGCGGTGGCGGTGCGCGGCGTTTCGCAAGGGGTCGAGGTGCGCGACGGACGGGTCGAGGAATCCGAACGCTCCGAGGGCGACGATATCGGGCTGCGCGTGCTGGTCGGACAGCGTCAGGCGGTGGTGTCGACCAACGACGTCGGCGGCGACGGCATCTTGAGACTCGCCGAACGCGCGGTCGCCATGGCGCGCGTCGCGCCCGACGACAAATATGTCGGTCTCGCCGATCCGTCATTGCTGGCGCGCGATTTCCCCGATCTCGATCTGCTCGACCCCAGGCCCCCCTCGACGGCGGAGCTCGAACGCCGCGCCAGCGAAGCCGAAGCGGCCGCGCTCGCGGTCAAGGGTGTCACCAAATCCGGCGGCGCGTCGGCCTCGGCGGGAATTGGCGGCATGGTGCTGGTGACCTCGACCGGCTTTCACGGCTCGTATCTGCGCTCGAGCCAGGGCATCTCGATGACGGCGATATCGGGCGACGGCACCAGCATGGAGCGCGACTACGACTATACCACCGCGCCGCACGCTTCCGACCTCGCATCGGCCGAAAGCGTCGGCCGCAAGGCGGGCGAGCGCACGGTGGCGCGCGCCAATCCGCGCAAGGTCGAGACCTGCAAGGTGCCGGTCGTGTTCGACCCCCGGGTTTCCGGCTCGCTGGTCGGCCATCTCGTCAGCGCGATCAATGGCGCCTCGATCGCGCGCAAGACCAGTTTCCTCAAGGACCGTCTCGGCGAGCAGCTGTTTGCGAAGAACATCCGCATCATCGACGATCCGCTGCGCGTGCGCGGATTGCGCTCGCAATCGTTCGACGCCGAGGGCGTGCGGGTGAAAAAGCTCGCCATCGTCGATCAGGGCGTGCTGACCTCGTGGCTATTGGATTGCGCCACCGCGCGCGAACTCGGACTGGTCACCACCGGCCACGCCCACCGCGGCGTGTCGTCGTCGCCATCGCCGGGACCGTATAATCTTCACCTTGAGGCCGGCGAACCGACCCCGGCCGAGCTGATGTCCGACATCAAGCAGGGATTTTACGTCACCGACCTGATCGGCTCCGGCGTCAATGGCGTGACCGGCGATTACAGCCGCGGCGCCTCCGGCTTCTGGATCGAGAACGGCAAGATCACCTATCCGGTGAGCGAGGTGACGATCGCGGGCCATCTGCTCGAGATCTTCAAATCCATGGCGCCGGCCAACGATCTGGAATTCCGCTATGGCGTGAATGCGCCGACGGTGCGCATCGAGGGGTTGACGCTTGGCGGACGCTAGCGCCGACTTCAGGCGCGACGATCTCATGAACCGCGATGCCGCGCTGCTGAAGGACACCGTGCAGGAGGCGGGCGCGTTGGCGCTGTCGCTGTTTCGCACCGAGTTGAAGAACTGGACCAAGGGCGCGTCGTCGCCGGTGTCGGAGGCCGACATCGCGGTCAACGATCTCCTGGAGCAGCGGCTGCGCTCCGCCACACCGGACTATGGCTGGCTGTCGGAAGAAAGCGCCGACGACGAGCAGCGCCTCGGCAAGCGGCTTGTATGGATCGTCGATCCGATCGACGGCACCCGCGGCTATCTCGCCGGCCGCGAGGACTGGTGCGTGAGCGTGGCGCTGGTCGAGGACGCTTCTCCCGTGCTCGCGGCGGTGTTCGCCCCGGCCAGCGATGAATTTTTCTTTGCTGCGCGCGGGCAGGGCGCCGCGCGCAACGACGTGCCGGTTTATGCCGCATCCGGCATTGAGCTGGATTTTTCGCGCGTCGCCGGGCCGAAGCCGCTGGTCGAGCGGCTCAACCGGTCCACGGACGAAATTGCCCTGCATCCGCGAATCGGATCGCTGGCGCTTCGGCTGTGCCGGGTCGCGCAGGGCAGCCTGGATGCGGCTTTTGCCGGCGGTCAAAGCCGCGACTGGGACCTTGCCGCGGCCAATTTGATCGTGCAGGAAGCGAATGGTAACATGACCGCGCTCTCGGGGGATGCGATCCTCTACAATCGCCGGGAAGTGGCGCACGGGGTGCTGGTGGCAGCAGGGCGCGATCGGCATGCCCGCATTGTCGAGCATTTTCGCAACCGCCCGTTGCCCTGAACGCTTGCGGTTTGCGTCTTTCAATCTTGCCTGCCGGGCACCGTGTTAGGAAAGGGAATCATGCCAGATAGTGCCCAGCAGCAATTGCTTCATCTCGTCCTCGGAGGCGAGCTGACCGATCTCGAGAGCACGACGTTCAAGGATCTCGACAAGGTGGAAATCGTCGGCGTGTTCCCCAATTACGCGACCGCCTACGCGGCCTGGAAGGCGAAGGCGCAGCAGACCGTGGACAACGCCCACATGCGCTACTTCATCGTCCATCTCCACCGGCTGCTCGATCCCGCTCACGACACGAAGCCTGCCCGTTGAAAAAGCTGATTCGCAATCTGCTGCGCAGCAGGTGGGTTCAGCGCGCTGTGGGGTTTCTCGCGGCCGAGTACCTGCGGCTGGTCTGGCTGACCAACAAATTCAGTTTCGACCCGGCCAACGTCTATGAAATGGCCGAGCCGCATCAGCCGCTGATTTTCGCGTTCTGGCACGGCCAGCATTTCCTGACGCCGTTCATCAAGACCAAGGATAGCCATCGCGCCAAGGTGCTGATCTCGCGGCATCGCGACGGCGAATTCAACGCCATCGCCGCCGAGCGGCTCGGCATCGAGACCATCCGCGGCTCCGGCGATCACGGGGGCGCGTTTCACCGCAAGGGCGGCGTCGGTGCGTTCAGGGAGATGGTGCAGGCGCTCGAGGACGGCTATAACGTCGCCTCGACTGCGGACGTGCCGAAGCGCTCGCGGGTTGCGGGACTGGGCATCATCATGCTGGCGCGAGAATCCGGACGGCCGATCCTGCCCTTTGCGATGGTGACCAGCCGCTTCATCCGGTTGAACAATTGGGACCATACCACCATCAATTTGCCATTCGGGCGAGGCGCAGTGGTGGGCATCGATGCGGTTGTCGTGCCGCCGGACGCCGATGCCGAGACCATGGAAAAGTGTCGCCTGCAGGTGGAGACTTATTTGAACGAAGCGACCCGTCGCGCCTATGCGCAGGTCGGGCGTCCGGAGGCAGGCCTTGGCTAACGCCCTGCCGATGACGCTGCGCGTCTATCAGAAGCTGTCGTCAGCGGTGGTGCCGCTGGCGCCGGCGCTGATCAAGCGGCGGCTGAAACAGGGCAAGGAGGATCCGGCGCGGATCGGCGAGCGCCGCGGCATGAGCCGGGACATCCGGCCGCACGGACCCCTGGTGTGGATCCACGGCGCCAGCGTCGGCGAAGTGCTGGCCGCGGCCGCGCTGATCGAAAGGCTGCGCGCGCTCAACATCCGCATCCTCCTGACCTCGGGCACGGTGACCTCGGCGGCGATCGTCGCCAAGCGATTTCCAGCCGACATCATCCATCAATATGTGCCCTACGACTCGCCGCGCTATGTCGCGCGCTTTCTCGACCACTGGCGGCCTTCGCTGGCGCTGTTCATCGAATCCGATCTGTGGCCCAACCTGATCCTGTCGAGCGCGGCGCGGCGGCTGCCGATGGTCCTGATCAACGGCCGGATGTCGCATCGCTCGTTCCCGCGCTGGCGCAGGGTTGCCGGCACGATCTCGGCGTTGCTCGGCCGCTTCGACGTCTGCCTCGCGCAGTCGCAGGTCGATGCCGAACGCTTTGCCGCGCTTGGCAGCCGCAACGTCGTTACCACGGGCAATTTGAAGCTGGATGTGCCGGCGCCGCCCGCCGATTCCGCCAAGCTGGAGCGGCTGATGGCGGTGACGCGCGGCCGCCCGATCGTCGTGGCGGCCTCGACCCATCCCGGCGAGGAGGAAATTCTGCTGGAAGCGCACCGGACGCTTGCGGGGTTCTTTCCCTCGCTCCTGACCGTGATCGTGCCGCGGCATCCCAATCGCGGCGAAGCGATCGCCCGCACGACAGCGGCTTGCGGCCTGCACGTGGCCTTGCGCTCGCGCGAGGAGTTGCCGACCGCGGCCACCGACATCTATGTCGCCGACACCATGGGCGAACTGGGATTGTTCTATCGCCTGGCGCCGATCGTGTTCATGGGAGGATCGCTGGTTGAACATGGCGGGCAGAACCCGATCGAGGCGGTCAAGCTCGGCGCCTCGATCGTGCATGGTCCGCACGTCTTCAATTTCACCGACGTCTACGAGGCGCTCGATAGCGCGGGCGGCGCCAGACGCGCCGACAATCTGGAAGCGCTGGTGAAGCAACTCGGCCAGTTGCTGGCCGACCCGGCGGCGCGCGAAGCCTCGCTTGCGGCTTCAGCGCGCGTGGTCGAAGAACTCGGCGGCGCGCTCGATCGCACGCTGGTCGCGCTCGAGCCCTATCTGCTGCAGTTGCGGCTCGAAATGGGAGCGGCGAATGCGTGAGCCGGCCTTCTGGCACCGGCCGCCGTCGTTGATATCATTATTGCTGACGCCGCTCGGCGCCCTCTATGGCATGGTTACGGGCCGGCGAATGCGGCGCGAGGGCCTTGATGCCGGCATCCCCGTGCTTTGCGTCGGCAACTACCACGTCGGCGGCGCCGGCAAGACGCCTGCGGTGCTGGCGCTCACAAAACTGCTGCGCGATCTCGGCGAAACGCCGGTCGTGCTGAGCCGCGGTTATGGCGGACATCTGCGCGGCCCGGTCATGGTCGATCCGGCGCGGCATGCAGGCGGCCGATGTCGGCGACGAGCCGCTGATGTTGGCGCGCACGGTTCCGGTGGTGGTCGCGCGCGATCGCGTCAATGGCGTCGCCCTGGCGAAGTCGCAAGCAGCGACCGTGATCGTGATGGACGACGGTTTTCAGAACCCTTCGATCGCCAAGGATGCTTCCCTGATCGTGATCGACGGCAATCGCGGCCTCGGCAATGCTTGCGTGTTTCCCGCCGGTCCCCTGCGGGCGCCGCTGCCGCCGCAGCTCGAGCGCACCGACGCGCTGATCGTGGTCGGCGACGGATCGGCGGCCAAGCCGGTCAGCGCCGCCATCGCCGCGCGGAATAGACCGGTGCTGTCCGCGCATCTTGAGGCGCAAGGGGGGTCGGTAACGGCGCTGCGCGGCAAGCGCGTTTTCGCCTTTGCCGGGATCGGCGATCCCGTCCGGTTTTTCAACACGCTGCGCAATTGTGGGATCGAGGTTGTCCGGGAGCGAGGCCTTTCCCGATCATCACCCGTATTCGGAAAACGAAATCGCAGCCCTGCTCGCCGAAGCCAAACGCGATTCGCTGACGCTGGTGACGACCGAGAAGGATCTGGTCCGGCTGCGCAAGGCCGAGGGGACAAAAGATATTGTGCCGTTCGCGGTGACGCTGGAATTCGAAGACGCCGCGCAGTTGCGCAAGTTCGTGACCGAACGGCTGTTCAAGGCGCGGGAAAGGAATTTCCGCGGGCGCAGCTAGCCCTGCGGCTTCAGCGCGCCGGGGAAATGCCGCTGCAGCACCGCGCTCGGGATGGCATAGGCCTCCTGCAGATCGACGCTCCAGTATTTCAGCTCGTCGAGCGGGATCCGCGCATCGGTCACGGCGCAGCGCACATAGGTTCCCGGCGAGATCACGCGGAAATCGCCGTCCAGATATTGCACCTGCGCCTCGCCATGGCCCGAGTGGCCGAATTTATTCAGCACGGTTGAAGTCTCCGACTAATCCCGGGCCGCAGGGGCCGGGCTAAATGTTCAATGCGATCTATCATAAATAGGTCGCGCTGTCCGCCCGTCAAACCCACCGACTTGTGATGAAATTTCGCTATTGGCGCATGCTAGCCTTGCGGCAGGGGAGCGCTGTCATTAAGCACCATGGCGACCCGGCAACCCAGATGCGCCTTCTGTCAGCAATCACATTCCTGACGCTTTTTGCCGTGGCTTTTGCCGCGGACGGCGCGCCGTTGCCCGTCCCGCATCAGGTCGACATCCCCTCAGGCAACGGCATATTGCACGCGCAGCTTTACAAGCCCTCCGGCAACGGCCCGTTTCCGGTCGTGATCGCGCTGCACGGCTGCGGCGGACTGGCCGGCCGTTCCGGGCCGGTGCAGCCGCGCTACCGCGACTGGGCCGAGCAATTGCTCAAAGGCGGCAAGGCGGTCCTGCTGCCGGACTCCTATGGTTCGCGCGAACTCGGCCCGCAATGCCGCGCCAGGGAGCACCGGATTCGCGCCCGCCGCGAACGGGTGGCGGACATCATGGCGTCCCGGCAATGGCTGGTGCAGCAGCCCTGGGCCGCGCGTGACCGCATCAGCCTGTTGGGATGGGCGAACGGCGCCAGCGCGCTGCTGTGGGCGGTGCGCCCGCAACTGTCGTTGCGCAATGTCGAGCCGGACTTCCGCTCGGCGATCGCCTTCTATCCGGACTGCCGCATCTCGTCGGGCCTCGGATGGAGCGCGCGGGTTCCGACGTTGCTGTTGATCGGCGCGAAAGACGATGTCAGTTCGCCGCCCGCCTGCCGTCAGATGGTCGAAGGCGCCCGCGGGCGCAGCGCGCTGGCGCGGATCGTGGTCTATCCCGGCGCCTATCACGATTTCGACCGGGCGAATTTTCCGCTGCACGCCACCGCCGGGACATCGGACGCCGCGGTGCCGGAACGCGGCCATCTCGGCACCGATCCGGAAGCGCGCGCCGATTCGCAAAAGCGCGTCGCCGAATGGCTGGCGCGGTGAGGGCGACCTCGACCGATCAAGATAGATCGTCATGGCCGGGACAAGCCGGGCATGACGGCGCTGGTAACGTCTAAAACAAACTGCCCTGATCGACCGGCTTGACGGCGCGCTTGGGCGTAGCGGCCTTCGGCTCGCTCGCCGCGGGCTTCGCCGGACTCCTGGCCGCCGGGCGGTCCGAATCGGCGGTGGCCGCGACGCGTCCATCGGAAAATTCCAGGTCGAGCCGCGCGCCGGGTCCGATGCTGGCCGCGGCGTGCACGGCGTGGCCCGCTTCGTCGCGCACCAAGGCAAAGCCGCGCGCGAGCACGCCGCGATAGGACAGCGCGCCCAAGAGCTGGCCGCTATGGGCGACCCGCGCCTCAAGGCGCTGCGTGGCCGTCAACAGCGCGCGCCGCGCGCGCTCGGCCAGCCGAGCCACGCGTTCGCGGTCGCGCGCGATGGCCTGGCGCTGCGCCTGCGCGTTGGAGAGCTTGGAGGCTTTCAGCCTGATCTCGAGCCCCGCAAAACGATCCCTGCGGTTTCGCAGCAGCGCTCGCGCGGAATGCGTCATCCGCTCGCCGGATACCGTCAGCCGATGCCGGGCCTGCGCGAGCTGCCCGCGCAGCACCCGCATCGTCAGCCGCGCGCTGATGCCGGCGAAGCGGCGGAAATGCAGATGCGTATTGGCCTTCAACGCCCGGGGCAGCGAGGCGCTCGCGCCGTCCAGCCGCTGCCGCGGAATCGCCAGCAGTTCGCTTGAGGCGGGCAGGGCGCGCGCGGCGGCGCGCAACTCGTTGCGGCGGCCCTCCTGGGCGCGCTGCCAGCACAGCATCGTCCGCCGCGCCAGCGCAGCGACCTCGACGAACAGTTCGGCGCGCACCGGGACCGCCATTTCGGCGGCCGCCGTCGGGGTCGGGGCGCGCTTGTCGGCGGCGAAATCGATCAGCGTGATGTCGGTCTCGTGGCCGACCGCCGAGATCAGCGGGATCATGCTGTCGGCGGCGGCGCGGACCACGATCTCCTCGTTGAACGACCAAAGGTCCTCCAGCGAGCCGCCGCCGCGCGCGACGATCAGAAGATCGGGCCGCGGAATCCTGCCGCCTTCCGGCAGCGCGTTGAAGCCGCGGATCGCCGCGGCGATCTGCTCGGCCGAGCCTTCGCCCTGCACCTTGACCGGCCACACCAGCACGCGGCGCGGAAAGCGGTCTTCCAGCCGGTGCAGGATGTCGCGGATCACAGCGCCGGTCGGCGAGGTGACGACGCCGATCACTTCCGGCAGCCAGGGCAGCAATCTGCTTGCGCGCCTCGTCGAACAGGCCTTCGGCGGCAAGCTTCTTCTTGCGCTCTTCCATCAGCGCCATCAGCGCGCCGATCCCGGCGGGCTCGAGCGCCTCGATCACGATCTGGTATTTCGACGAGCCGGGATAGGTGGTGAGCTTGCCGGTCGCGATGACCTCGAGGCCTTCCTGCGGCTTGAAGCGCATCCTGCCATGGACGCCCTTCCAGATCACCGCCTCGATCTTGGCGCTCTCGTCCTTGAGCGCGAAATAGCAGTGCCCGGAGGAGTGCGGCCCGCGGAAGCCGGAGATTTCGCCGCGCACCCGGACATGGCCGAAAGTGTCCTCCACCGTCCGCTTCAGGGCGGAGGACAGTTCGGACACCGTGAATTCCGGCGCGTTGATCAGGGCTTCGGCTGCGGCCATCTCGGACGTTCAATTCAGGGCTTTGCGATTCGGGTATTTCGGGCTGGCGCACAAGGTAGGGATTTTCGGCTGTCCCCGCCAATCCGGGCCTTGCGCAACCATATACTCTATGTTACAGAGTACTCTATATTACTCGAATCTAGTGAGGCTTTGCCATGTTGAAATCATTGATCCGCGGCTCCTGGAGCCTGCTGAAATGGGCCCTGTGCGCGATTGGCGCCGCGGCCCTGCTCATCGCCGTGCTGGTCGCAGCACCCCTCACGCGCCCGCCGGAGCTGCAGTCGATCTCGCAGGCCCGCGGCACCGTCGACCTCAGCACCCTGCCGGCGATCGAGCGGTTCCAGGCGCGCGACGGCACCTGGCTCGGCTTCCGCCATTATCCCGCAGGCGGGCCTGCGACCGGGCGCGCGGCCATCGTGATTCACGGCTCGTCAGGTTCCAGCGGCGGCACCATCCACGCGCTGTCGCACGCCCTGGCCGCGCGCGGGGTGGAGACCTTTGCGGTGGATATGCGCGGTCACGGCGTTTCGGGAACGCGCGGCGATATCGGCTATGTCGGCCAGCTCGAGGACGACCTTGCCGACTTCGTCGCGTTCCTCCGCAAGACCGTGCCGAGCGCACCGCTGACGCTGGTCGGCCATTCCTCCGGCGGCGGCTTTGCGCTGCGGGTGGCCGCTTCGCCGATCCAAAACCTGTTCGATCGCACCGTGCTGCTCGCGCCCTATCTCGGCTATCGCGCGCCCACCAACCGGCCGAATTCGGGCGGCTGGGCCAGCGCCGATGTCCCGCGCATCCTCGGCCTGCTGGCGCTACGCGCGATCGGCATCAATTGCTGCGAGGCGCTGCCGGTGCTGGCGTTCGCGGTGCCGCCGAATTCCGAGAAGATCCTGGTGCGGGACCTATACCGACCGGCTGATGCGCAACTTCGCGGTCCATGGCGATTACCGCCGCGACCTCGCCGCCGCCACCCGGCCGCTCACCATCATCGCCGGCGCCGACGACGAGCTGATGCTGGCCGACAAATATGCCGAAGCCGTGCGCGGGGCCCCGACGCCGGTCGATGTGAAGCTGATCGACGGCATCAATCACATGGGCATCGTCAGCGCGCCGAAGGCGCTGTCCATCGTCGCCGACGACGTCGCCACGCGCGGATCGGCCGGGCAGCTGAAGGGAGACGGCAACATGGTCGACAGCCAGCAAGCATCCGAGGCGCTCGCCGAAATCGACGCGATCGTCCATCGCGTCCGTCAATCCAGAATCTACGATCTCGCCAGCCTGATGCTGATCATGTGGGGCGCGCTGGTTTTTGCCGGCAATATCGCCTCGTTTCTCTGGCCGCGTCATGCAGGCTACATCTGGATCGCCGTCAACGCGACCGGGGTTGCGGGCTCGTTCGCGATCGGTGGCTTCGAGCGGGCCCGATCCCGGATCTGCAGTTTCGATATCCGGATGTTCGCGGCGCTGCTGCTGTTCTTCGCCTTCGGCTATTTCTGCACCAGCGTGCTCGGCCATTTCCCGCCGCGCCAGATGGGAACGTTCTGGCCGGTCTATTTCATGCTGCTCTACACCATTGCCGGGCTGTGGATCGGTTCTGCCTTTGTCGCCATCGGTGTTGGCATCACCGCGCTGACTTTGGTCGGCTACTTCTTGATCGGCGACGCGTTCGACCTGTGGATGGCCTTCGTCAATGGCGGCGGGCTGATGCTTGGCGGTCTCTGGATGCGCCGGAGCTAGCGCGATGGCCGAGCTCGACGACATCATCCACCAGCCGCTGCGGCTGAAGATCATGGCGGCGCTGAACGCGCTGCCGGCCGCCGCCCCGGGGCTCGAATTCTCCCGGCTGAAAAAGCTGACCGGGGCCACCGACGGCAATCTCGGCGCCCATATCGAGACGCTGGCGCGGGCCGGCTATGTCGCGGTCGACAAGGCCTTTGTCGGCAAGAAGCCGCAGACCACGGTGACGGCCACCGCCGCCGGGCGCGGCGCCTTCGCCCGCCACGTCGCGACCTTGCAGGAAATCATCGCGGCCTCGGCGCGGGCAGCCCTGACAAACCGGTCATTCCGGGGCGCTCGCAACGCGAGCGAACCCGGAATCTCGATCTGAGCGGCACCGGCGCAAGACAATCTCGGGATTCCGGATCGGCGCTCGGTCGCGCCGTCCGGAATGACAGACTCCCCCCTTGCAGCGAGGGGCGGACTCGTGCGACCGACACCGTCTCGACCCCTCGCTCTGGCTGCATCTCATGCACATTCTTCTGCTCGGTTCCGGCGGCCGCGAACACGCCTTGGCGTGGAAGATCGCGGCTTCCCCGCTGGTGACGAAACTGTGGTGTGCGCCGGGCAATGCCGGCATCGCGCGGGAAGCCGAATGCGTACCTCTCGATATCGCCGACCATGCCGCGGTGATCGATTTCTGCAAGCGCGAACGGATCGAGTTCGTCGTGGTCGGCCCGGAAACCCCGCTCGCGGCCGGCATCGTCGACGATCTCGCATCCGCCGGTATCAAGGCGTTCGGGCCGAGCAAGCAGGCCTCGCGGCTCGAGGGTTCCAAGGGATTCACCAAAGCGCTGTGCACCGAATTCGGCATTCCGACCGGCGCCTATGGCCGTTTTACCAATGCCGCCGATGCGCTGGCCTATGTCCGCAAGCAGGGCGCGCCGATCGTGGTCAAGGCCGACGGGCTTGCGGCGGGCAAGGGCGTGGTGGTCGCCATGACCATGGCTGAGGCGGAAGCCGCCATCGCCATGATGTTCGACGGCGCGTTCGGCGCGGCCGGCGCCGAAGTCGTGATCGAGGAATTCTTATCGGGCCGCGAGATCAGCTTCTTCGCGCTGTCCGACGGCGAGACCGCGATCGCGCTCGCCTCCGCGCAGGACCACAAGCGGGTGTTCGACCGCGACCAGGGGCCGAACACCGGCGGCATGGGCGCCTATTCGCCGACGCCGTTCGTGACGCCGGAGATTCATGCCGAGATCATGGCGAAGATCATTCTGCCGACGGTTGCCGGCATGAAGGCGCGCGGCACGCCGTTTCGCGGCGTGCTCTATGCCGGCGTGATGCTGACGGCCGAGGGGCCAAAGCTGTTCGAATACAATGTCCGCTTCGGCGATCCCGAATGCCAGGTGCTGATGCTGCGGATGATGTCGGACATCGTGCCGGCGATGCTCGCCTCGCTGCGACGGCCAGTTGAAGAATTTCGATCTGCGCTGGTATCCCGACCCGGCGCTGACGGTGGTGATGGCGGCGAAGGGCTATCCTGGCGACTACCAGAGGGGCACCCGCATCGAGGGGCTCGATGACGCCGCCAAAATCGAGGGCGTCGAAATATTCCATGCCGGCACGAAAGCCGACGGCGGCAAGATTCTCGCCAATGGCGGGCGCGTGCTGAACGTCTGCGCGCTGGGCAAGACCGTCACCGAAGCGCAGCGCCGCGCCTACGAGGCGGTCGACCGCATCCAATGGCCGGAAGGTTTCTGCCGCCGCGACATCGGCTGGCAGGCGGTGGAGCGGGAAAAGGCGGGCGGATAGCCGTTACCGCCGTCATTGCGGAGGAGCGAAGCGACGAACCGCGAATCTCAGTTGCTTAGCCGCATCTTCGGCGATGGATTCGGCTCTCGCTTCGCTCGCAATGACGAACTTCAGATCAAATCGCCGCCCGCGGCGGACGCCGTGGTGCCGTGCTGGCGGAACGCCTTGATGACGTTGCGGCCGACCTTCCACTTGTGCACCTCGTCGGGACCGTCGACCAGCCGCTGCGAGCGCACCTGGGTGTACCATTTGGCCAGCGGCGTATCCTGGCTGTAGCCGAGCGCGCCGTGCAGCTGGATCGCGGTGTCGATCACCTTGTGCACCATGTGCGCGAGATAGACCTTGGCGATCGAGTTCTCCTGGGTCAGGTCCATGCCCTTTTCCGCCTTGTAGGCGATGTGCAGCAGCATCAGCCGGCCGATATAGAGCTGGCTGGCGCATTCGGCGAGCATGAACTGCACCGCCTGGCGGTCGGCGAGCAGCACGCCGAAGGTCGAGCGTTTTGTCACGTGCGCGACCGCCATGTCGAGCGCGCGCTGGGCTTTGGCGATGTTGTGCATGCCGTGGCGCAGGCGGCCGTAAGCGAGGCGGTGCTGGCCCATGTTGAAACCGTTGCCTTCGCCGCCGAGCAGATTGTCGGCCGGCACCTTGAGATCCCTGATCTCGATTTCGGAGTGGCCGCCATGCAGCACGTCGGCGTGCGGACCCTCGATCGCCATGTTCTTGACGTTGCGCTTGATCTTGTAGCCGGGGTTCGGCAATTCCACGATGAAGGTCGAAAACTGCTTGTGGCGCGGCGCGTTCGGATCGGTCCTGGCCATGACCAGCGCGATGTCGGCGACGCTGGCGGAAGAGGAAAACCACTTCTCGCCGTTGAGGATGTAGTTTTCGTTGCCGTCCTTCACCGCCGTGGTCTGCATGCCCGTGGCGTCGGCGCCGGCGGCCTTTTCCGTCATCGAGAAGCAGATGCGCTTGTCGCCGTTGAGCAGCGGTTTGAGGAATTTTTCCTTCTGATATTCGGTGCCGTGCGCCAGGATCGTCAGCATCGAGGCGTCGTCGGGCCCTTGCGTGTTCATCGACAGCGCGCCGAGCGAGCTTTCGCCGAGTTCCATCTGCACCAGCGCGTTGGCGAGCGGGCCGAAGCCCATGCCGCCATATTCCTTCGGCACGAACGGGCACCACAGGCCTTGCGCGCGCGCCTTCTTGCGCAAGCGCCCCAGCACCTCATCGAGCGGCTTGGTGTCCAGTTCCTTCTCCGCGGGAATGCATTCTTCCTGCACCCATTTGCGGACCTTTTCGCGGATCGCCTTGGCCTCGGCAGGAATTTCGAAATCGATCGACATGGCATTTCCCCGTTCTGGTTTGTTGTTGATGTTGGTGGCATGGTCATAGCCTGAATCCGGCGCAGGCGTACATATACCGGCGCAGGGTGAAATGCCGGGGCGCGGAAATTGGCGCGATCACGCCGGTCATTGACGAAGGAAATGTTCGATGCCCGATCTCGCCGACCTGTTTCCCGGCTTTTCTTCCGAATGGATCAACACCAGATCGGGGCGCATTTTCGCGCGCGTCGGCGGCAAGGGGCCGCCGCTGTTGTTGCTGCACGGTTTTTCCGAGACGCATGTGATGTGGCACCGCGTCGCGCCGCAGCTTGCAGACAAATTCACCCTGATCATCGCCGACCTGCCGGGCTATGGCTGGTCGGACATGCCTGAGAGCGACAAGGACCACACGCCCTACACCAAGCGCGCGATGGCGCGGACCATGATCGAGGCGATGGAAGCGCTCGGCCATGTGCATTTCGCGCTGGCCGGGCACGACCGCGGCGGGCGTGTGGCGTATCGCCTCGCGCTCGATCATCCCGGCCGGCTGTCGCGGCTCGCGGTGCTCGATATCCTGCCGACCTATGATTACTGGGAGCGCATGAACCGGCTCTATGCGCTGAAGATCTATCACTGGACCTTTCTGGCGCAGCCTTTCCCGCTGCCCGAGACCCTGATCGGCGGCAATCCGGATTTCTTCCTCAGGCAGAAGATGGCGAGCCAGACCAAGTCGAAAAATCTCGACGCGATCGACCGGCGCGCGCTGGAGCATTATCTGGCGGCGTTCCGCGATCCCTCCCGCGTGCACGCGATGTGCGAGGATTACCGCGCCGGCGCCTATGCCGATTTCGAGATCGACAAGGCCGATCATGACGCCGGCAAGAAGATCACGATCCCGATGCTGGCGCTGTGGGGCGATGCCGGCATCGCCAGTGCGGCGGCAACCCCGCTCGACACCTGGAAGAGCTGGGCGACCGATGTCACGGGCGCGCCGGTCGATTCCGGGCATTTTCTGACCGAGGAAAATCCGGACGCGACGGCGAAGGCGTTGAAGGAGTTTTTTGCGGCTTGGTGACTTCGTAGTCTCGCGGCATGCGAAGCGCAGCGAGCGAATCCGGGGAATGGATTCGCGATGCGCTGTCCCGCATCTGACGCTGCGCTTCACCTCCGGAATGACGACGTAAGCTCACCGCCTCGCCCTGAAAAACTCCCGCAGCAAGGTCGCCGCCTCGCTTTCGCCGACCGCGGAATAGACCTCGGGCACGTGATGGCAGGTCGGCGAGGCGAAGAACCGCACGCCGGATTCCACCGCGCCGCCCTTGGGATCGGAAGCGCCGTAATAGAGCCGCCTCACCCTTGCAAACGAGATCGCGCCTGCACACATCGTGCATGGCTCCAGCGTGACATAGAGGTCGCAATCGACCAGCCGCTCGCTGCCGACGGCCGCCGTGGCCTGCCGGATCGCGAGCATTTCGGCATGCGCGGTCGGATCGCGGTCGGTCAATGTGCGGTTTCCGGCGGTGGCGATGACCGCGTTGTTAAGCACGATCACGCATCCGATCGGCACTTCGCCGGATTTTCCTGCCGTTTCGGCCGCTTTCAGCGCCAAATCCATGAAAGATGGTGCGTTCATGCTCGTATCGTCCGTAAAACTCTGCTACTAGAGGCGCCTTCAGCAAAAGTGGATACCGGTTTTGCGTGAGAATGCGGCTCGAACGAGAGCGCGCACGACTGTCATTTGTACCTGCACCCGAAGCGAGACCCTACATGCCCCGCGATAACGACAAACACAACGATTCCCGCGGCCGGCGTGATCGCCCCTCCGGCGGCAAGGGCCGTTCCGGCGTGGCGCGGGGACCCGAGAAGAAATTCGCCAAGCGCGGCTTTGCCGGCAAAAGCGACGGTGACAAGCGCGAGGGCGAGCGGCGCCCCTATGCCGGCAAGTCCGAGGGCGGCAGGTCCTACGACAAGAAGCCCTATTCGGGCTCCGGCAAACCCTACGCCGGCAAGCGCGAAGGCGCCGCCCCGCGCCGCGATTACGACGACGCACGTCCTCGCGGCGATCGGCCGTTTACCGATCGGCCGCAACGCTTCAACCGGGATGACCGTCCCCGCGGCGACCGGGGTGAACCGCGCAAGGATTTTCGCCCCCGCGACGATCGCGGCGGCGAGAAGCGTCCGTACACGCCGCGCGGCGATGCGCGCCCGGCCTCGCGTTTCCAGGACAAGAAATTCGGCGATCGAAAACCTTACGCGTCGCGGGACGGTGGCGGCGAGAAGCGCCCCTATACCCCGCGCGGCGAAGGTTTTCGCAAGGATGGCGACCGCCCCCGGGGAGATCGCCCGTACGCTGCGCGGCCGCCGCGTGACGGCGACCGGCCCGAGCGAAAATTCGGCGGCGACAAGAAATTCTCACGTGGAGCCCCGGACCGTGGCCCGCGCAAGGATTTTGGCGATCGTCCGAGATCGCGGCGATGCAAAACCGTGGCAGAAGCGCGACGCCGGTGACCGCGACAACGCGCGGAATTTTGACAAGCCGCGTTACGACAAGCCGCGCTTCGACAGGCCGCGCGAAGACCGCGGCGGCGAGGAGCGTCCGCGTTTTTCGCGCCCGCGCGAGATCGTCCCAAGGCGACCGCCCGTTTCGCGAGCGGCCGAAGTTCGATCGTCCCCGGCGAGCGCCGCGACCTGGGGCCGCGACCTCCGAAATTCGAGCGTCCGCGCGAGGGCCGTACACCTGGCAGGAGCATCCGCGCAGCGAGCCGCGCTCGTTCGGCCGCGACACTGATCGGCCGCGCCGCGACAACGAGGACGACAGCAAGGTTTTCGCCAAACGCCCAGCGTTCGGCGGCCGCGGCGCCTATCGCGAGCGTACGCCCGAGGAGCGGCGGCCCGCGCGGCCGCCGAAGGCAAAGAAATCCGGCGAGCGCATCGCCAAGGTGGTGTCGCGGGCGGGGCTGGCCTCGCGCCGCGACGCCGAGGAATGGATCGTGCAGGGCCGCGTCACCGTCAACGGCCGCGTCATCAATTCGCCGGCGCTCGACGTCACCGAGAGCGACGTCATAACCGTCGACGGCAAGCCGTTGCCGCCGCGCGAGCGGACGCGCCTGTTTCTGTATCACAAGCCGCGCGGCCTGATGACGACCCATGCCGACCCCGAGGGACGGCCGACGGTGTTCGACCATCTGCCGGAGGGCCTGCCGCGGCTGATCAGCGTCGGCCGGCTCGATTTCAACACCGAGGGCCTCTTGCTGCTGACCAATGACGGCGGGCTGGCGCGCGCGCTGGAGCTGCCGGAGACCGGCTGGCTGCGGCGCTACCGCGTCCGGGCCCATGGCGAGGTCACGCAGGCGCAGCTCGACGAGTTGAAACGGGGCGTCGAAGTCGACGGCGTCAAATACGGTCCGATCGACGCGACGCTGGAGCGCGACCAGGGCGCCAATGTCTGGCTGGTGTTTGCGATCCGCGAAGGCAAGAACCGCGAGGTGCGCAACGTGATGGCGCATCTCGGCCTCGAGGTGAACCGGCTGATCCGGGTGTCCTACGGTCCGTTCCAGCTGGCCGAACTGCCCGAGGGCCAGGTCGAGGAGGTCAAGACGCGGGTGCTGCGCGAGCAGCTCGGCGAAAAGATCGCCGACGCTCGCGGGCGCGGATTTCAACCGGCCGATGCCGGGCGAGGCCGACGCGAAGCCGGAGGACGAGGCTGCCGCGCCGCGCGGCAAAAAACCGTTCAAGCCGGCCGGCAAGAGCGGCCTGATCGCCGACCGCAAGGGCCGCCGCGTGCTGGTGCAGCGCACCGGCAGCGAGGAGGCCCGCGCGCGCAACGAGCTGGAGGCCAACGGCTACGGCCCGCCGCGGCGTCCGCAGCGCGGCTATCACGGCAAGCGCGACCTGAAGCCGCGGGACGAGTAAGGTTTACTCCGTGAGCCTGGAATCGGAGCCTGCCGCGACTTCAGCTTCACCTCTCCCGTTGGGAGAGGTCGAATTGCGAAGCAATTCGGGTGAGGGGTTAGGCTCTATCGATAGACCGTACCCCCTCACCCCAACCCTCTCCCCATCGAAGTCGGATATATCCGACTTCGACAACTTGAGATGCCCAACTCGGGTAAACCCGAGTTGGGTGGAGAGGGGGCGCACCGGCGTTGCGGCAACTACTTCGCTCTCAGGGGGAGGGGAGTAGGATGCGCGTCGTCGGCGGACGATTGAAGGGCCGCAACCTCGCCTCGCCGTCGACGCGCGAGATCCGCCCGACCGCGGACCGCCTGCGCGAGTCGCTGTTCAACATCCTGATCCATGCCTATGACGATCCGGTTTCCGGCGCGCGCGTGCTCGACCTGTTCGCCGGCACCGGCGCGCTCGGCATCGAGGCGGTCTCGCGCGGGGCTCAATTCGCGCTGTTCGTCGACAACGGCGCCGAGGCACGCGCGCTGCTGCGCAACAATGTCGAGGCGCTGGGCTTGGGCGGGGTGACCAAAGTGTACCGCCGCGACGCCAGCAATCTCGGCGCGGCGCATCCGATGGAGCCGTTCTCGCTGGTGTTTCTCGATCCGCCCTACGGCAAAGCTCGCGGAAAAAGCGCTTGCCTCGCTGCGCGACGGCGGCTGGCTGACGCCCGGCGCGCTGCTGGTGGTCGAGGAAGCCAAGGCGGCGGTTCGCCGCGCCGGAGGTTTCGGAACTGGAGCGGCGGGCGTACGACGATACGGAGTTTACGTTTTGGGTTCACTGTAGGAAGCGGCTTGCGCCGTGATTGATCGACGACGCGCAGTCGCCACGTTGCCGTGCGATGTGTGGGGTGCATGGGCGCTTTGCCTATCCATGCTCGCGGCTCCTTCGAGTGGGCAACGAGCGGCTTCTCGGATGCGAATCGTGCTCACCGTCCCGCCCGAACAGCTTCTCGATATCCGAAAGCTTCAATTCCACGTAGGTCGGCCGGCCGTGGTTGCACTGGCCGGAATTCGGCGTGTCTTCCATCTCGCGCAACAGCGCGTTCATCTCTTCCGGCTTGAGGATGCGGCCGGCGCGCACCGAGCCGTGGCAGGCCATGGTGGCGGCGACATGCATCAGGCGGCGCTCCAGCGGCAACGCCTCGTCCCATTCCGCCATGTGCTCGGCGAGATCGCGCAGCAGCGCGCGCGGCATGGGTCTTGCCGAGCAGCGACGGCGTCTCGCGCACCGCGACCGCGCCGGGGCCGAAGGATTCGATCGCGAGCCCGAACGACGCCAGTTCCTCGGCGCGCGCCAGCAGTTTTTCCACCGTCGCCTCGTCAAGCTCGACGATCTCCGGAATCAGGAGAATCTGCCGCTGCACGCCGTTCTTCGCCAGCGAGGCCTTCAGCTTTTCATAGACGATGCGCTCATGCGCGGCGTGCTGGTCCACCACGATCAGCCCGTCGCGGGTCTGCGACACGATATAGGTCTCGTGGATCTGCGTCCGCGCCGCGCCCAGCGGACGGTCGAGCAGATCGGCTGAAGCGGCTTCCTGGAAGCGCACGTCGGCGGTGGGCGCGCCGACGTCGAACGCGGCCTGTCCCGGCTCGGCGAAGGCGGTCACCGCCGAGCCCTCGAAGGCAGGCCGCGGTCCGGCCGGAAAAGCCGGGGAGCGCCGCCAGTCCCAATTGGTCGGGCGCGGCGCAAAGGACGGGCGGAACGCCGATATCGCGCGCGCCGTCGGTATTCGCCGCGGTGCGCCTGCCTTCGCGGGCAAGCCCCTCCTTCAGCGCGTGCACGATCAGCGCGCGCACCAGGCCGGCATTGCGGAAGCGGACCTCGGTCTTGGCCGGATGCACGTTGGCGTCGACCTCCTGCGGGTCGAAGCGTCACGAACAGCGCCACCACCGGATGGCGGTCGCGCGGCAGATAGTCGGAATAGGCCGCGCGCACCGCGCCGAGAATGAGTTTGTCGCGCACCGGCCGGCCGTTGACGAACAGATATTGCCCGAGCGCGTTCGCCCGCGTCAGCGACGGCGCCGCGGCAAAGCCTTCGACCACGACGCCCTCGCGCTCGGCGCGCACCTCGATGGCGCTGCCGCGAAAATCCGCCCCCAGGATATCGCCGAGCCGGGTCAGCCGGCCGCTGGCGCCGGGCAGCGCCGCGGCCCAGGTGACGGGCGCGCGTTCCTCGCCGGCCAGCGTAAACGCGATGTCGGGCCGCGCCATCGCCAGGCGCCGCACCACCTCGCGGATCGCTTCGGCTTCGGTGCGGTCGGTCTTGAGAAATTTCAGCCGCGCCGGCGTTGCGTAAAACAAGTCGCTGACCTTGACGCGGGTGCCCTGCGAGAGCGCGGCCGGCATGATGCCGGATTTCGCCCCGGCCTCGACCGACAGCGACCAGGCATGCGGCTCCGAGGCGTGGCGGGTGGTGATCCCAAGCTTCGCCACCGCGCCGATCGAGGGCAGCGCCTCGCCGCGAAACCCCAGCGTGCGGATGCGCAGGAGATCCTCGTCGTCGAGTTTCGAGGTGGCATGGCGATCGACCGCCAGCGCCAGATCGGCGGAAGTCATGCCGCTGCCGTCGTCGGTGATGCCGATCCGCCGCCGGCCGCCGCCATCGGTGAAGATGTCGATCCGGCTGGCGCCGGCGTCGATGGCGTTCTCCACCAGTTCCTTGACCACGCTTGCCGGACGCTCGACCACCTCGCCGGCGGCGATGCGGTTGACGACCTGTTCGGGGAGCTGGCGGACGGGCATGGTTCTGGGCGACTCGGGGCGAGCGGAAGGCTCAATCTAGGTACTTTTGCCTGATGGCGGGAGGGCGAGGGACGCCAAACCCGAGAGTTTCCTCAGCTCTCCCCGCTGTTCACGGCACGCCCTCAATCGTCGAATCGGGCCGCGCCGCGCCTGGCCTTGACGTCGCTGCGGCGCTTCTTGCCTTCCAGCCGGCGCTGCTTCGATCCGAGCGTCGGCCGGGTCGGCCGCCGCGGGGTCGGCCGCACCAGCGCCTCGCGCAACAGTTCGACCAGCCGGTCGATCACGTCGGCGCGGTTGCGCTCCTGGGTGCGGAAGCGCTGCCCATGAATCACGATCACGCCGTCCTTGGTCATGCGCTGGCCGGCGAGCCTGGTGAGCCGCGCTGCGACGTCGGGCGCCAGCACAATCCGGCGCGTATCGAAGCGCAATTGCGCGGCGGTGGAGAGCTTGTTGACGTTCTGCCCGCCCGGACCGGAGGCGCGGACGAAGGAGATCTCGATGTCGTTCTCGTCGATTGCGAGGTCGCGGGAAATCCGCAGCATGGCGTCACCGGAGGAGAGGATTCTCCCGAAGCAAGGTAGAAACGTCATCCCTGCGTAACGGCTTCGCCGTTATCGCTGGAGGCGCGAGCCGCACCAGCAGCGAGCCTCGAAGGATCACGAGTCTTTAGCACATCCTTCGAGACGCCGCGCAAGGGCGCGGCTCCTCAGGATGACGGCGGCGTGCTTGGTAGCGCCTAATTCGCCGTCGCCGCCGGCGGGGTCGCTGCCGCCGGCTGCGCCGCGGCTTGCGGGGCGCGGCCGACGATCACGGTGAGCAGGCCCTGACCCCACAGCCGCTGGGCGGCCTTCTTGGCGTCGTCGAGCGTCACGGCATCGACGATGGCGTTGCGCTTCTCGATGTAGTCGATGGGCAGCCGGTCGAGCTGGTATTGCAGCAGCGCCGTGGCGAGCTTCGACGAGGTGTCGAGCGCCAGCATCTGCGAGCCCTTCAGATAGGACTTGGCCTCGTCCAGCTCCGCCTGGGTCGGGCCATCCTCGGCAATCCGGCGGATTTCCTTGTCGATGGCGTCGACGGTTTCGCCGGCGCGGTCGGCGCGGGTGCCGGTATTGCCGACGAACAGCGCGGAGTGATCCATCCACAGCAGCGATTCATAGACCGAATAGGCAAGCCCGCGCTTCTCGCGGACCTCCTTGTAGAGCCGCGACGACAGCCCCGCGCCGCCGAGGATGTGGTTGACGACATAGCCGGCCATGAAATTCGGATCGTGGCGCTTGAAGCCGGGTCCGCCGAACGTCACCACGGTCTGCGGCACGTCGAGCGGAATGAAGGCGCGCTGCGGCGGCTTGGCGGCTTCGACCTCGGGGACCGGCGTCAGGCTGGCCCTGGCCGGCAATCCGCCGAACGTCTTGTCGAGCAGTGCGCCGAGGGTGCCCGGGTCGACATCGCCGACCACGGCGATCTTCAGCGTCTCCCTGGCCAGCACGCGGCGGACGTAGTCCTTGAGGTCGGCGACATCGATTTTCGCCACGCTTTCCAGGGTGCCGTTGGCCTGCCGGCCATAGGGATGATCGCCGAAGGCGACTTCGAGGAACTTGCGCCCGGCCAGCGCCGTCGGATTGGTGGTGTCGCGCCGCAGGCCCGAGATGACCTGCGAGCGAATGCGTTCGACATCGGCGCTGTCGAAATGCGGCGATGTCAGCGACATCCGCAGCAGGTCGAAGGCTTCGTCCTTGTTGTCCTTGAGCATGCGCAACGAGCCGCGGAAATAGTCCCGCGTCGAGGTGAAGCTGAGCTCGATGGCGCGGCGGTCGAGCCGTTCGTGAAACGTCTTGGAATCCAGATCGCCCGAGCCCTCATCGAGCAGAGTCGGCGACCAGATTGCCGACGCCGGGCTTGTCGGCCGGGTCCTGGGCGGCGCCGCCGCCGAAGGCATACTCCATCGCGATCAGCGGCACGGTGGCGTCCTGCACGAACCAGGCCTCGATGCCGCCGGGCGAAATCAGATGCTGGATTTTTGCCGCGGCGTGCGAGGGCGCCGACGAAAGCGGCAGTATCGCCAGGCAAGCGGCAACGATGAAGGAAAAGCGCCGCGCGCAGGTCTTGTTGTAGGTCACGAGCGCTTCTCCTCGCGTTTCGCAGCGGTGTCCTTGATGAGATAGCCGGTCACCGAACGCTTCTTGTCGAGCCATTTCCGCGCGGCGGCGCTGACCTGTTCGGCGGTGACGGCGCGAATGCGGTCCGGCCAGCTCCGGATGTCGGCGATGCTCAAGCCGGTGGTGAGCGCGCCGCCATACCAGCGCGCCAGCGTCGCCTGGTTGTCCTGGGCGTAGATCGCTTCCGCGATCAACTGGGTCTTGACGCGCTCGAGATCCTCCGATCGCACCGGGTTTTGTCCGACATCGGCTATCACGCTGTCGATCACCTGCTCGATCTGCGAAAACGCCACGCCTGGTTTCGGCGAGACCGAGATCGAGAACTGCGTCGGATCGAGCGAGGTGCCCTGATAGCCGGCGTTGGCGCTGACCGCGAGCGGCTTGTCCACCACCAGCGCGCGATACAGATAGGAGTTGCTGCCGCTGCCCATCAGTTGCGCCAGCACGTCGAGCGCCGGGCTTTCGCCAGCGGCGGCGGTGGTGGCGGATGGAACCAGGTAATAGCGCTTCAGGCTCGGCTGTTCGACCCTGGCGTCGGACAGCGTCACGGTGCGCGGCGCGACCGGTTCGGGCTCCTGCGGACGAAGGCGTTTCGCCGGGATCGCGGGCTGCGGGGCGACCTGGCCGAACGTCTGTTCCGCCATCGGGCGCACTTCGCTGGCGTCGACGTCGCCGGCGATCACCAGGGTCGCGTTGTTCGGGGCATAAAAGCGCCGGTAGAACGCCAGCGCGTCTTCGCGGCCGAGTTTTTCGATTTCCTGGTGCCAGCCGATGACGGGACGGCCATAGGGGTGGTTGAGATACAGCGCCGCCATGATCTGCTCGATCAGCCGCGCCTCCGGATTGTTGGCGACCCGCATATTGTATTCCTCGAGCACGACGTCGCGCTCCGGCAGCACGTTTTCATCCTTGAGGATCAGGCCGGTCATGCGATCGGCCTCGAACTCCATCATCTTGGCCAACTGATCGCGCGGCACGCGCTGGAAATAGCCGGTGTAGTCGACCGAGGTGAAGGCGTTCTCGTTGCCGCCGATCCGCAGCACGGTCTGGGAGAATTCGCCGGCCGGATGCCTGGCTGTCCCCTTGAACATCAGATGTTCGAGAAAATGCGCCAGGCCGGATTTGCCCGGCGTCTCGTCGGCGGAGCCGACCTTGTACCAGATCATCTGGGTGACGACCGGCGTGCGGTGATCCGGGATCACCACGACCTGCAGGCCGTTGGCAAGCGTAAAGCTGGCGGGCGGATCCGAGGTCACCGTGGTCTGGGCGAGCGCGCCGCTGGCGGAGAAAGTGAAGCGTCGAGATAACGGCTGCAAGGAGCGAAGCGGCAAAGCGGTGTGAGGACATCATGATCCTTGTGAAAGCCCGAACGAGAGCATCGGGTTAACAGCGCGCCATCGTACACCGCGCGGGTCACGCTGGGCGTCACGAAGCAGAGAGCAAAGCGCCAAGCTGCGCCAACGGCCCTCACGATGAGGAGGCGGAGCCGATGTCAGCGTCAGCGCTCCTTGCCGGTCATGACGTCGTACTGCTTGTTCAACGATTCGCTCGGCCCGGTTCCGTAGGCATAGTTCGGCGACGGCGTCTGGTATCCAGCCGGAGGCTCGATCAGCGACTGCCGCGTCGGCTCGCCCTTGAACTCCGCCGACTCGCTCTTGTTGCCGCCGAACAGACCGCTGAGGCCGCCGCTGTAGCCGAGCTGCGACGGGCTGAGGATCGGATTGTTGGTAACACCGGGCTGCAACGGATCGCTGTTGGTGCGGGCGGGGGCGGCCGTCCTGCCGACATTGAGCTCGCTCGGCGTCAGGAGACGACTCGATTCGCGGGGGTCCTTGTTTTCTTTCTTGCGGGCCGCGATCGCAGCCTTGCGGCGCGCCTCGTCGGGATCCTTCGGCCAGTTCGGGTCCTTGATCTCGCCCTTCGCGGACTCCGGCGGCGGCAGGTCGAGCTTGGGAGGCACCACCAGCGGCGAGCGCTCGCGATAGTCGATGCCGCGGTTCTCCATGTTGGTGCCGCCGATCCCGGCCATGATGCCCTCGATGATCTTCTCCTCGAAGGTCTTGTCGTCCTCGTCGTCGTCTTGGGCGCGGGCGGCGCCGGCCGTCATCACCAGACCGACGCCCAAGGCGACGATGGCGAGCCGCAAGCCGCGGCTCAGCGCTCCCGATGAGTTCTGCACAATCCAACCGCTGGCTTCGGTGTCGCGCATCGCTATTCCCGTTCAAATTTTCCATGGGCGGCACGCCGGTCAAGGCGCAGCTCCGCACCTTCTGGGCAACGTTTGGGGCCCGTATCGGCCGGGATCAGGGCGCTTTTGCGGCGGGTACCCCCAGGAAGGAGTCATACAGCAGGGCCGCCACCCCGGCAACAATCGCCACGTCGGCAAGGTTAAACACGTACCAATTGAAGGGTTTTCCCCCGATCTGGACGTGGAACAGGGCGAAATCGACCACCGCGCCATAGGCGAAGCGGTCGATGGCGTTGCCGATGGCGCCGCCGATGATCAGGCCGAGGGCGATCGTGGCAAGCAGGGTCCGCGACCGCGCCATCCAGATCGCCAGCACGACCACCGCGACCGCCTTGACCGCGAGCAGGACAGCCTGGCCGGCCGCGCTTTCGTTCTGGAACCAGCCGTAGCTGATCCCGGTGTTCCAGGTCAGCACCAGGTCGAAGAACGGCGTGACCTTGACCGCGCCGCGGTGGGCGATGTCGAACACTTTCAGCAGCCAGAGTTTCGATGCCTGATCGAGCGCCAGCACGGCGAGGGCGGCGATGATGCCGGGGCGGAGGCGGGAGGTCATGATGCGCTGACCGCCCAACGACCACGGCGTCCCCGCGAAAGCGGGGACCCATACGCCGTGACGGGCATTGTTTGAAAGACTCGTGGGTCATCGTCCTTTGTCCGTCACAGACGCCGGTGGTTATGGGTCCCGTGCTTTCGCAGGGACGACGGACAGATATCAATCCGCCACTTCCAGCGCCTTCCATTCGCGCAGCGCCTGTGCGTCGCGCGGCGAGACGTCGGGATATTCGGGGTCGCTGCCGACGGTGGGCAGGATCTTCCACGACCGCGCGCATTTGGTGCCGGCGGCTTTTTCGACCACCACGGCGACGCCGGGCACGTCGTTCAAGCGGAACGCGGCGGCCGGCGCCTCGTCATTGCTCACCATCGCGTTCGAGGTGATGCAGACTTCGGCCAGATCGACATCGAACAGCGTGTCGAAAATCTTCTTGTCCGAGACATAGACCAGCGGCGAGGCTTCCAGCGACGAGCCGATCCGCTTGGCCGCGCGCTCGAGCTCCAGCGCGCCGGTCACGACGCGGCGGACGTTGCGGATGGTCTCCCACTTCGCGGCCAGCCTGTCGTCGCGGAACGCCTCGAGCCCTTCGGGAAGCAGCGTCAGATGCACCGAGGGTTCGGCGTCCGGTCTGTAAAGCCACCAGGCCTCGTCGCAGGTGAAGCTCAACACCGGAGCGAACCATTGCAGGATCGCGTCGCAGATGATGTCGATGGCGGTCAGCGCCGCCTTGCGCGCCAGCGACGACGGCGGGTCGCAATACAGCGTGTCCTTCCGGATATCGAAATAGAACGCCGACAGTTCGGTGTTCATGAACGCCGACAGGCTCGCGACCACGGTCTTGTAGTCGAACTCGGCATAGGCCTTGCGCACGATGGCGGCCTGTTCGGCGAGCTGATGCAGCATCAGCCGCTCCAGTTCGGGCATGTCGGCAGGCGCGACCGCGTCGTCCGGACTGGAAGTGATGCAGCGTGCCGAGCATCCAGCGGATCGAGTTGCGCAGCTTGCGGTAGGTCTCGATGGTGTTTTTCAGGATTTCCGGGCCGATGCGCTGGTCGTCGGCATAGTCGGTGGCGCAGACCCAGAGCCGCAGGATATCGGCGCCGGATTGCGCCATCACCTTTTGCGGCTCGACGGTGTTGCCGAGCGACTTCGACATCTTGCGGCCGTTCTCGTCCAGCGTGAAGCCGTGGGTCAGCACGACGTCATAGGGCGCGCGGCCGCGGGTGCCGCAGCTTTCCAGCAGCGAGGAATGGAACCAGCCGCGGTGCTGGTCGCTGCCTTCCAGATACATCACGGTGTCCTGGCCGCCATCGACCTTGCGCTTGATGCCGGCAAGGCCGGGAAAATGCACGGGGTCTTCCAGCACGAAGGCATGGGTCGAGCCGGAATCGAACCAGACGTCGCAGATGTCGTCGACCTTCTTCCAGTCCTCGTTGGCGCAGCGGCCCGAGAAAGCGTTCGCGGGCGCCGTCCATGTACCAGGCGTCGGCGCCTTCCTGCTCGAAGGCGTCGGCGATGCGCTGGTTGACGGCGTCGTCCTGCAGGATCTCGGCCGAGCCGTCGCCTTTTTCGCGCACGAACACCGCGATCGGCACGCCCCAGGCGCGCTGGCGCGAGATCACCCAGTCCGGCCGGCCCGCGATCATGCCGTTGATGCGGTTCTGGCCGGACGGCGGCACCCATTGGGTCACCGAGATCGCGTGCAGCGCGCGGGCGCGCAGGGTGTCGCCGGGTTTCGCCTTGCCGTCCGTCGGCGATGTCCTTGTCCATCGCGATGAACCATTGCGGCGTGTTGCGGAAGATCACCGGCTTCTTCGAGCGCCAGGAATGCGGATATTGATGCTTGAGCCGGCCGCGCGCCAGCAGCATGCCGGCATCGACCAGCGCCTTGATCACGGCCTCGTTGGCGTCGCCCTTTTCGCCCTTGTCGTTGATGACGCGTTTTCCGGTGAAGCCCGGCGCATGATCGGTGAAGGCGCCGTTCTCGTCGACGGTGTAGGGGATCGTGGTGTCGATGCCGCGCGCTTCGAGCGCGCGCGCATTCGCCATCCAGACATCGAAGTCCTCGCGGCCGTGGCCGGGTGCGGTGTGGACGAAGCCGGTGCCGGTGTCGTCGGTGACGTGATCGCCTTCGAGCAGCGGCACGCGAAATTCGTAACCGCCGGAAAGGCCCTTAAGCGGATGCGCGCATTCCATGGCCGCGAGCGCGGCCGCCGGCACGTCGCCGACCCTCTCATAGCCGGTCACGCGCGCCTGCTTGAACACCGCTTCGGCGAGCGTGTCGGCCAGGATCAGGAGATCGCCGGACTTCGCCCAGTTGTCCGCAGGCGAGTCGGTGACGCGATAAAGGCCGTAGGCAATCTTCGAGCGAGAAGCTGATGGCGCGGTTGCCCGGCAGCGTCCACGGCGTGGTGGTCCAGATCACGACGCTGGCATCGCTCACGGCCTCGACGATCGCGGCCGATACGTCCTCTCCGGATACGAGTTCGACTTCCGCGACCGGAAACTTCACCCACACCGTGTCGCTCGTGTAATCCTCGTATTCGACCTCGGCTTCCGCCAGCGCGGTCTTTTCCACCACGCTCCACATCACGGGCTTCGAGCCGCGATAGAGCGTGCCGTTGGCGGCGAACTTCATCAGTTCGCGCGCGATCTGGGCTTCGGCGAAATAATCCATCGTGGCGTAGGGATGGTCCCAGTCGCCGATGATGCCGAGCCGCTTGAACTCCTCGCGCTGCACGTTGAGCCAGTGGGTGGCATAGGCGCGGCACTCCTTCCGGAACGCCACCATCGCGGTGGAATCCCGGAAGTCCGGCTTTGGCTTGCCCTTGGAGCGGTAGTTCTCTTCCTCGATCTTCCATTCGATCGGCAGGCCGTGGCAGTCCCAGCCCGGCACGTAGTTGGAATCGAAGCCGAGCATCTGCTGGCTCTTGGTCACCACGTCCTTGAGGATCTTGTTCAGCGAATGCCCGATATGGATGTTGCCGTTGGCGTAGGGCGGGCCGTCATGCAGCACGAATTTGGCCCGGCCGGCGGGCTGTCTCGCGCAGCCTCTGGTAGAGGCCGATCTGGTTCCAGGGCTTGAGGATTTCCGGCTCGCGCTGCGGCAGGCCGGCGCGCATCGGGAAATCCGTCTGCGGCAGGAAAAGGGTTTTGGAATAGTCTGATGCGTCGGACTTTTGCGGCTTTTCGGACATGAAGGCTCTGGTTTGGCTTGGAGGGCGCTGAATCGCGATCAATCGCGGATGAAGGTAGCGGATCCCGGTCTTGCGCCGAGCGGAAAGCTCAGGCGGAAGCCGGGCCGCTAATGCTGATGGTGCGCCGCGCAAACATGGGCTTTCCATAGCAGCCAAGCGGGGGAATCGCAAAGCCCCGCCGGACAGGCCCGGCGCGGGGGAGAGGCAGCTAACCGACCGTCCCGAGCTTCGGGAACGCGTCCGGCGCGGCGGCCAGCACGGCGCGGGCGCGGGCGCTGTCGTCGTCCATCCGGGCCACCAGCGCGTCGGCGCTGTCGAACTTCAATTCCTCGCGGATGAAGCCGATGAAGGCGACGTCCAGCACCGCGCCGTAGAGGTCGCCCTTGAAATCGAACAGGAAGACTTCGAGCAGCGGCGCGCCATTGTCGAAGGTGGGGCGGCGGCCGAAGCTGGCGACGCCGTCGAAGCGCACCTGATCTTTTCCCTGCCCGCGGCCGACCCGCACCGCATAGATGCCGTGCTTGAGCCCGCAATTGTTGTCGAGGCGGATATTGGCGGTGGGAAAACCGAGATCGCGGCCGCGCTTCTCGCCATGGATCACCTCGCCGGTGACGAACCAGGGGCCGCCCAGCATCTGGGTGGCGTCCTCGATCTGGCCTTCCGCGAGCGCCATGCGGATCGCGCTGGAGGAGACCGGCCGTTCCTCGATATCGACGTGCGGCTGCACGTCGACCTCGATGCCGAGCCGCGGCGCCTCGTTGACCAGCAGGCTCGGCGAGCCGACGCGGCCCTTGCCGAAATGAAAGTCGTAGCCGACCGCGATGCCGCTGATCCCGAGCCGCTCGATCAGGTCATGGTGAATGAAATCCTGCGCTGACGTCCCGGCCCGGGTCTTGTCGAAGGTCATCACCACGGCGCCGGCAAGCCCGGTCCCGGCCAACAGCCGCAGCTTGGCGGCCTCGTCGGTGAGCCTGAACTGGGGAGTGTTCGGACTGAAAAACCGGCGCGGGTGCGGCTCGAACGTCACCGCCAGCGCCGGCCGGCCGTGGATGCGCGCCATCTGCAGGGCGGCGGCGATAACCGCGCGGTGGCCGAGATGGACGCCGTCGAAATTACCCATCGCCACCACCGCTCCCTTCGGGATTGCGGCCGCGGGCGTGGTGTCGCGGATAACGATAAAGCCAGGCGCCATTTTTCGGGATTCTTTAACTTAAACCGGATGGGGCCGGGACCGTGACGCGGGGGCCCCGACGAAGTCAAGCGGGGCGAACCCGGGGGCTTTGCCGGGACTTACGTCTAATTCGGGGCCGGTAGCCGGTTAACGGGCTGTTTAACGGCTGATGCTAGTGCTGGGGGAGGTCTGCGGGGCGTTTTGCCCCTGGGCAGTTGTTGGTTTATGCGTCAGGTGTTCGTGCGGGGGATCCAAGATGGCGGTTGATACGTCGATGTCGGTTTTGGTGGTGGATGATTACAACACCATGATCCGCATCATCAGAAATCTTCTGAAGCAGCTTGGCTTCGAGAATATCGATGACGCCAGCGATGGATCGGCGGCGCTGAACAAGATGCGCAGCAAGAAATACGGGCTGGTGATCTCCGACTGGAACATGGAGCCGATGACCGGCTACGACCTGCTGCGGGAGGTTCGGGCCGACCCCAATCTCGCCACCACGCCATTCATCATGATCACCGCGGAATCCAAGACCGAGAACGTGATCGCCGCCAAGAAGGCCGGCGTGAACAACTATATCGTCAAGCCGTTCAACGCCGCCACGCTGAAGACCAAGATCGACGCGGTATTCCCCGACACGGTGAGCGCGTAAGGCGCTACCGAGTTACCGAGCGATCAGCGTCAAAGATCGTCATGCCCGGGCTTGACCGGGCGACCGGGCATTCCACCGTTTTGCTCTGCGATTGGGTCAACACGCGAATGGCCGCATAGGCGTAGCGGAAGACCCGCCTTCGGACGGGTATGACCTGCCATGACGATGCAACTGCCTTCCGACCGCCTACCACCGCAATTCCCGCGTCAGCGCCCGCGGCGGGTGGCCGAACAATTCCTTCACCGAAGCCGGGTCGAGCTGGTCGATGCCCTCGAAATCCTCGGCGTGGATGCCGCGGGTCACGAACAGGCAATCGATCCCGAAGCCATGGGCGCCCGCGAGATCGGTGCGCACGGAGTTGCCGATCGCCAGCACGCGGTTGAGCTTGATCGGATGATGCTGGCGCTCGGCGGCCAGTTCCATGGCGCGCTCGTAGATCGGCCGGTGCGGCTTGCCGTAGAAGATCACCTCGCCGCCGAGTTCGCGGTAGAGTTCGGCGATCGCGCCGGCGCAATAGATCAGCCGGTCGCCGCGCTCGACGACGATGTCGGGATTGGCGCAGATCAGCGTCAGCTTGCGCTCGCGCGCCTGCTGCATCATCGCGCGATAGTCTTCCGCCGATTCGGTTTCGTCGTCGAACAGGCCGGTGCAGACGATGTAATCGGCCTGCTCCAGCGGCGCGAACACCGGATCGAGCCCGCGGTGGATCGAACTGTCGCGCTCGGGTCCGATCCAGAACATCTTGCGGCCGGGGTGGTCGGCGACGAAATGCCGGGTCAGATCGCCGGAACTGACGATGGCGTCATAGGTGTCGTCGGCAACGCCGAGCTTGCGCAATTGCCGCTGCACCGAATCCGCGGGCCGCGGCGCGTTGGTGATGAGGATCACGGTGCCGCCCTGGCCGCGATAGGTATGCAGCGCCTCGCAGGCCTCGGGAAATGCCACCAGCCCGTTATGAACCACGCCCCAGATATCGGAGAGCACGACTTCCACGCCGCCCACGAGGTCGCGCAGCTTCTCGACAAAGCGGAGTGACGTCATGGCAGGGATGGCCGGTCAGCCCGGCCCGGCGACGCGCCGCGCCAGCGCGGCATTGCCGGTCGCCCGCGGGGGATCGATGACCGGGCTATCGACGGAAGCAGTTTTGCCGGAGCCATTGGTTTCCTGCGCCTTGTTGGGAGCGGCCCCGGCGGTAGCAGATGCCCCCTCGGGTCGCAACGGCCGGGGCGGCGCAAACAGGAATCCCTGGCCGAACCGCACGTCGTAGTCGAGCAGATCGACCACCGCGCGCTCGCCTTCGATCCGTTCCGCGATCAGGTCGATGCCGAAGCGGCCGAGCAGGTCCGATAGATCCGAAGGGTGAATGTCGGACGCCGAGGTCTGCCTTTGATCGAGCAGCAGCGCCGCCGGCACCTTGATGAAGCGGACGCCGCGGTCGGCAAGTTCCCGCGGCTCGATCCGCAAGTCGGTGACGTGATCGATCGAGAAGCGATAGCCGCGCTGCGCCATGGCCGCGAGATGTTCGGTCTCGACCGGGCCCAGATTGCGGAACGTCGCCTGCTTGAATTCGAGCACGAGGGACGGCGCCAGCGCCCGATTGGCTTCGAGAAAATCGAGGCACTGCGCGAAGGTGGCGGGATTGCCCAAGGTCGCCGCGGCGACGTTGCAGAAAATGCCGACGTCCTTGTTGCGCACCATCAGCCGGCGCAGCACCTGCACGCATTTCAGCATCACCATGTGATCGATGCGGCCGATCAGGCCGGCGGCTTCCGCGACCGCGATGAAATCGTCGGCGGCGAGCAGCTGATCCTTGTCGTCGCGCAGCCGCGTTACCGCCTCGTAGAAGCGCACCTTGCGCTGCGGCAGGGTCACCATCGGTTGCAGATAGATGTCGATCCGGTTCTCCTCGAGGGCGTTTTTCACCGCGGCGAGGATTTGCGCCTGGCTGTGGGAGGGCGCGGACTTGCTGGGGACGGAAGCGGGAGCGGCCGTCGCGGGCGCGGCTGCAATGCTTGGGCCTTTGGCTGATAAAGGCAGTTCCTTTGGCCGCTCGTCGTCCAGTTTGGCGACGGCGGCGGGCGCGGCGGCCGCCGCGCCCGCCGCCAGCATGTCGTCGTGGTTTGCGACGGACACCGCGAGCTGCTTGACCAGCGTGCCGAGTTCGTTGATCTCGCCGGCCACGGCCTGGATACGGTCGGCGCCGGCGGAATTCGCCGACACGAGCTTGCCCTCGACGGCGGCGAGCCGGCGGCCGAATTCGGCGACCTGACGGGCGAGGTCGGCGGTGCCGCGCGACAGGTCCGCAATCTGGCCGCCGACGTCGGTGCGGTCGCGCAGGCGCATCGACACGGCGTTATAGAGGATCAGGAAGGTCAGCGCGGTGAGCGCCACGATCGCGGATTCCATTCCGCTGATGCCGGCCACCGAATACAGGATCAGGCCGAGGGATGCGGCGACCAGCACCATGCAGATGGCGATGAAAATCGTTGAAATGCGGATCATGTTGCGCGGAAGGCCCTCAATGCCCTTGTCCCCTGGCAGGGTGCGCCTCGCACCAGCCCGCCAGCGCTCCCCCAAGCGCCGCAAGCTTAGCATTAATGTTGATTCGAAAAGCTAGTGTTCTTTTGGCGCGCCCGGAACGGAATGTTCCGTTCCGTCTTTCGGCAACGGCGGCATGCTCCCTCGCCCCGCTTGCGGGGAGAGGGCGGGGCTGAGGGGCTCTTTGATCCGGAAACAGTGGCTGTGAGGCGGCGCAGTGCCATGCCCCTCGCCCGAAATTCGCGTTGCATGCGAATTTCGACCTCTCCCCGTAAAGGACGGGGAGAGGTTAAGTGCTGCCTCCAGCCTTACGCCACCGCCCGGATCACCTTGGCGACCTTGCCGATGATCTCGCCGATCTGGTCATCGCTGATGATCAGGGGCGGCGTCAGCGCCAGGGTATCGCCGGCGATGCGCAGCATCAGGTCGTTGTCGTGGAACGCGCTGTTGAGCGCATCGAAGCCGCGCTTGCCGACCTGGTCCGGGCGCGGCGCAAGGTCGATCCCGGCGGTCAGCCCGACGGTGCGGATATCCACCACGTTCGGCTCGTTCCTGAGCGACATCACGGCGTCGGCGAATTTCGGCTCGATCCCGCGGGCGCGCTCGAACAGCTTTTCGTCGCGGTAGATATCGAGCGTCGCGAGCGCCGCGGCGCAGGCGATCGGATGCGCCGAATAGGTATAGCCGTGGGTCAGCTCCACCATGTGCTCCGGGCCGCTCATGAAGGCGTCGTGGATGGTGTCGCGCACCAGCACGCCGCCCATCGGGGCCGCGCCGTTGGTGATGCCCTTGGCGAAGGTCAGCATGTCCGGCAGCACGCCGTAGCGCTCGGCGGCGAAGGCAAAGCCGAGCCGGCCGTAGCCGGTAATGACCTCGTCGAAAATCAGGAGAATGCCGTGCTTCTGGGTGATCTCGCGCAGCCGCTTGAGATAGCCCTTCGGCGCCGGCAGCACGCCGGTCGATCCCGCCATCGGCTCGACGATCACGGCGGCGATGGTGGAGGCGCCGTGCAGATTGACCAGCCGCTCCATCTCGTCGGCGAAATGGGCGCCGTATTCCGGCTCGCCCTTGGTGAAGGCCTGCTTGTCGCGGTCATAGGTGTGCGGCAGGTGATCGACGCCGGCCAGCAGCGTGCCGAACATCTTGCGGTTGTTGACGATGCCGCCCACCGAGGTGCCGCCGAAGCCGACGCCGTGATAGCCGCGCTCCCGGCCGATCAGGCGGGTGCGGGTGCCCTGGCCCTGGGTCTGATGATAGGCCAGCGCGATCTTGAGCGCGGTGTCGGCGGCTTCCGATCCGGAATTGCAGAAGAACACGTGATCGAGGCCTGCGGGCGCCAGTTCGGCGATGCGGCTGGCGAGCTCGAAGGCCTGCGGAATGCCGAACTGGAACGGCGGCGCGTAGTCCAGCGCGGCGGCCTGCTTGCCGATCGCCTCGGCAATCTGGCTGCGGCCATGGCCCGCATTGGTGCACCACATGCCCGAGGCGGCGTCGATGATCTTGCGGCCGTCGACGGTGAAATAGTGCATGTCCTTGGCGCCGGCGAGCAGCCGCGGGTTCTTCTTGAACGCCCGGTTCGCGGTGAACGGCATCCAGTGCGCGGCGAGGTCGTTCGGCACGTTGACGGCGGCGGGGCGTGGGCTCTTGTCCAGCATGGGGGGCCTCTTCAAAGTTTTGGGGCGTGGCGGCTGCCCGGCAAGCTATCAGCTTCAGTCGCGGGACGGAAACGCCATGCACCCCACTATTTCCGCCCAATCGGGCGGTTTCGGGACGGTTACGGCTCGCCGGCGCGCTTCAGAGATCGGCGGCGCCGATCCAGAACACCTCGCCCTCGGAATCCTCGGTGTCGAGCCATAACAGCGGCAGTTGCGGAAAGGCTGCCTCCAGCGCCTCGCGGCCACGGCCGATCTCGCACAACAATCCGCCCTCGGGCGTCAGGTGCCGCCCGGCCTCGTTCAGGATGCGGCGGACGAGATCGAGCCCGTCGGCGCCGCCGTAAAATGCGAGTTTGGGCTCGGCGCGGCATTCGCGCGGCAGATCGGCCATGCCTTGCGCATCGACATAGGGCGGATTGGAAATGATCAGGTCGTAGCGCCTGCCGCCAAGCGGCTTGAAGAGATCGCCGCGATGCAAACTCACCCTGTCTTCGAGACCGTAGTCGGCAATGTTGCGGGCGGCGACGTCGAGCGCGTCCTTCGAGATATCCACCGCGTCGATCTGCGCATTCGGAAAATGCCGGCTGGCGAGAACGGCCAGACACCCCGAGCCGGTGCAGAGGTCGAGCACGCTTTCCACGCCGGCGGGATCGCCGATCAGCGAGCCGCCTTCGTCGCCGTCGCCGCCAAAATGCGAGTCCAGCAACTCGCCGATGTAGGAGCGCGGCACGATCACGCGCTCGTCGACATAGAAGGGCAGGCCGCGCATGTAGATCCTGTTGACCAGATAGGCGGCGGGTTTTCGCGTGGTGACGCGGCGCGCGATCACGTCGAGGATGGCTTTGGCCTCCCGCGCCGTGACGCGCGCGGTTGCGAACATCTCGAACTGGTCGGGATGCAAATGCAGGGTTTCGCCTACCAGGAATGCGGCCTCCGCCACCGGATCGGTGGTGCCATGGGCGAACACCAGTTTGGCCTCGACGAAGCGGCTCACCGCATAGCGGACGAAATCGAGCAGCGTCAGCAATTCGCCGGCTGCGGGTTTGGGGGATTTCGATGCAGCGCGGCCGCGCTTCGCCACCGGTTTGGCGCGCCTTGCCATCAGGATCTGGTCCAGCGCGCGGCGGCGGCGTCATCGTGGCTGCGCGCCTCGACCCAGCTGGTTCGACCGGCGCTTTCCTCACGCTTCCAGAACGGGGCGTTGGCCTTCAGGTAATCCATCAGGAACTCTGCCGCCTGGAACGCCGCCTGCCGGTGCTGGGATGCGGTCAGCACCAGCACGATATTTTCGCCGGGCGTGATGCGGCCGACGCGGTGAATGACGGTCAGCCCCGTCAGCGGCCAGCGCGACATCGCGGTCTCGGCGTGCCGCATGATTTCGGCTTCCGCCATGCCCGGATAGTGTTCGAGCGTCAGCGCCGCGATGGTCTCGCCGCCCTCGCTGCCCCGGCAAACGCCGGAGAAACTCACGACGGCGCCGATATCGGTGCGCCCCTTGGTCAGCGCCGATATCTCCCGCGCGATGTCGAAATCGGCTTCCTGAATGCGGATGGTCACGATAGCGGTCATGGCAACATCGCCAATGTTCAAAGATGGTTCAGCCGCCGGTCATCGGCGGGAAGAAGGCGATCTCGCGGGCCCCGGCGATGACCGCGTCCGGCTTGACGTGGGCATGGTCGATCGCGGCGCGGATCACCCGCGGCTTTTCGAAGGCGTAGGCATAGGCCTCGCCGCGCTTCGTCAGCCAGACAATCAGGTCGTCCACAGTGCGCACATTGGCCGGCGGCTCGATCGTTTCTTCAGATTTGCCGATCCGTTCGCGCACCCAGGCGAAATATTTGACCTTCATGCCTCATCCTCCTCGATGAGGTGATGAATGCCGGCGCGGAAATAATCCCAGCCGGTATAGATCGTGAAAAGCGCCGACATCCACAGCAGGACGATGCCGATCAGCGTCGTGAAGGGGAATATGGCGTCGCCGGCTTCGCCCGCGATCAAAAAGCCGATCGCGACCAGCTGGATGGTGGTCTTCCACTTCGCGAGCTTGGTCACGGGCACGCTGACCCGCAGCGCCGCGAGATACTCGCGCAGGCCCGACACCAGGATTTCGCGGCACAGGATCACGATGGCGGCCCACAGCGTCCAGCCCTGGATGCTGTTATCCGCCGCCAGCATCAGCAGGCAGGACGCGACCAGCAGTTTGTCGGCGATCGGGTCGAGCATGCGGCCGAACGCCGATTGCTGATCCCAGATTCGCGCATAGTAGCCATCGAGATAGTCCGTAACACCGGCGGCGATGAACACGGCCAACGCCACCCAGCGCAGCCACAGCGGGCCGTCCCTGTACTGGAAGAAAACGCAGCCAACCACCACCGGGATGGCGGCGATTCGCGCATAGGTCAGGATATTCGGCAGGGACAGCGAGCTCTTCGCCGTACCCTTGGTCGTTGCGATGTTCATCCGTCTTACCAATACCGCCGAGGCTTGAAGGTCAACTGTGCTGCGCGCACCCCTATGGCTCGAAACCTGCCTACCTTTAGCCCGGCTGGGCGTGGAAAAACTCGAAAATCTTGCGCGCGCTTTCGGCGCTGACCCCCGGAACCTTGCCGAGGTCGGCGATCGAGGCCCGCTCGATCTCCTTCAGCGTTCCGAAATGATGCAGCAAGGCACGTTTGCGTGACGGGCCGATACCGGGAATTTCCTGCAAGCCGGCTTCGCGGATGTCCTTTTTGCGCAGCTTGCGGTGCGAGCCGATCACGAAGCGATGCGCCTCGTCGCGCAGCCGCTGGATGAAATACAGCACGGGGTCGCGCGGCTCGAGCTTGAGCGCCTCCTTGCCCGGCATGAACAGGGTTTCGCGGCCGGCGTCGCGGTCCGGCCCTTTCGCCACCGCCAGCAGCGCGACCTCTGTCAATCCAAGTCCCTCGAAAATCTCTTTGGCGGCGTTGAGCTGGCCGCGGCCGCCGTCGATGATGACGAGGTCGGGCCATTGCGGGAACGAATCGTCATCGGCCCTGGGTTTGGCGGCGTCGCCTTCCGCGGCCGGCGTCGTCAGCCGCCTGAAGCGCCGCTGCAGCACCTCGCGCATCATCGCGTAGTCGTCGCCCGGCGTCAGCCCTTCGGACTTGATGTTGAACTTGCGGTACTGGTTCTTGATGAAGCCGTCCGGCCCCGCCACGATCATGGCGCCGACCGCGTTGGTGCCCTGGATGTGGCTGTTGTCGTAAACCTCGATCCGCCTCGGCGGATGCGGCAGTCCGAGCGTGGTGACCAGCCCCTGCAGCAGCCGGCCTTGCGTCGCGGTATCGGCGAGCTTGCGTCCCAGCGCCTCGCGCGCATTGGTGAGCGCGTGCGCGATCAGTTCCTTCTTTTCGCCGCGCCGGGGCGTTGCGACTTCCACCTTGAAGCCGGCCTTGATGGAGAGCGCGTCGGCCAGCAGTTCGGATTCCTCGATCGCGTGCGACAGCAGGATGAGTTTCGGCGGCGGCTTGTCGTCGTAGAACTGCGCGAGGAACGAGCCCAGCACCTCTTCCGGGGTGAAGGATTTCTCCGCGCGCGGAAAATAGGCGCGATTGCCCCAGTTCTGTCCGGTGCGGAAGAAGAACACCTCGACGCAGGAATAGCCGCCCTCCTGATGGATGGCGAACACGTCGGCTTCCTCCACGGTGCGCGGATTGATGCCCTGCTGCGACTGGATCGCCGACAGCGCGGCGAGGCGGTCGCGGTAAAGCGCCGCCGTCTCGAATTCGAGCTCGCCGGAAGCCTTCTCCATTTCGGCCGCCAGTTCCTGCTTCACCGCCCGGCTGCGGCCGGAAAGGAACTCCTTGGCCTCGCGCACGAGCTCGGTATAGCCGGGGAAATCGATCTCGCCGGTGCAGGGCCCCGAGCAGCGGCGGATCTGGTAGAGCAGGCAGGGCCGGGTGCGGCTTTCAAAAAACGCATCGGTGCAGGAGCGCACCAGGAAGGCGCGCTGCAGCGCCGTGATGGTGCGATTGACCGCGCCGGCGGAAGCGAACGGCCCGAAATACTGGCCGGGCCGCGTTTGCGCGCCGCGATGCTTGAGGATCTGCGGCGCCCAGTGGTCGCCCGTGATCAGGATATAGGGAAACGACTTGTCGTCGCGCAGTTGCACATTGAAGCGCGGCCGCAACTGCTTGATCAGGTTGGCTTCCAGCAGCAGCGCCTCGGTCTCGGTCGAGGTGGACACGATCTCGACCGTCACGGTTGCCGCGATCATGCGCAGGATGCGGGCCGGCTGGGGCGCATTGACCCGCGCATAGGAGGACAGCCGCTTGCGGACGTTTTTCGCCTTGCCGACATAGAGCACGTCGTTGGCCGCGTTCAGCATGCGATAGACGCCGGGCGAGGTCGGGGCGAGCCGCACCGCGTTTTCGATCGCGGCGTGGCCGACCGCGAGCGGGCCTTCCGCCACCGTCTCGTTGGCCTCCTCGGCAGCCTCCGGCAGCCGCGCCTCGTCGTCCTCTTCGGCGGCGTTGGCGGTAGCGGGGTCGATATCGCCTGCGGCCACCTCCTGCGGCGGCAGATCCGGTTGCCCGGCGGCCGGCGCGGAACCGCGCCGCGCCCTGCGCGGGGCGGAGGCTTTCGGGCTGTCGGTAGAATCGTGGTCCATGGCCTCAAATTTAAGCGCCGGCATCGGGCATCGCCAGCGGCGGCGCGGGCGGCGGGATCGCCCGTAACGCTTTCTTAAGAATGCTGAGCGGGCGGTAACCGCCCTTAACAACCCTTTAACTTAAAAGTCTCGATAAATCTTATCGGTAAAAGGTGGAATTCCGTAACCATGCCGGCTCGCCTTGCGCTGGTCATTGGGCGCACGAGACCTTCGGTCACGGCAGTTGCGTTGGAGAGTAAGATGAGCAGGATCGTTTTGCGCGCGGTTGTGTTGCTCGCTGCGGCCTGGACGGTGTCGGCGCAGGCGGCCGACCTGCCTTACGGATCGCGCGCTCCCTACACCGTCAATCAGCCGCTCAATGCCTATAGCTGGGCCGGCCCCTATCTCGGCGGCAATCTCGGTTACGCCTGGGGCTCGGTCGACAACAATCCGACCAAGCCGTCGGGTTTTGCCGGCGGCGTCCAGGCCGGCTACAACTGGCAGACCGGTCCGTGGGTGTTCGGCGTCGAGGGCGACATCGAGGCGACCGGCGCCGAGGATACCTTCGCGCCCTGGAAGTTCTCCAACCCCTGGTTCGGGACCGTGCGCGGCCGCGCCGGCTACGCCTTCAGCAACATCCTGTTCTATGGCACCGGGGGTCTGGCGTTCGGCGAACTGCGCGGCGAGACCTTCGGCCTTTCGGAATCCCACACCAATGTCGGCTGGACCGCGGGCGTCGGCGCCGAATTCGGCTTCACCCAGAACTGGAGCGCCAAGATCGAATATCTCTATGTCGATCTCGCCAACAGCGGCTTCACCATCACCGGCGTGCCGAACGGCTACCGGTTCGGAACGGTGCGCGCCGGCGTGAACTATCACTTCTGATAGCAACAAGAAAAGTTTCTGGCGCAACCTCCCGGCCGCCTTCCGCGGCCGGGATTTTTTTGGCCATGGCGTTTTCGAGCGAAGTGTGGAGCGGTTCGCGTCGAGAAAACGCGTCAAAGCACAGCGTTTTCGAGCGAAGTGGCGTACCGGTTCGCGCCAGGAAAACGCTTCAAAAACAAAAGCCAGCGCGCTTACGATGAGATCACGAGGTTGACCGCCTTGGGGCCTTTGCCCTTCTTGTCCGGCTCGACCTCGAATGTGATGCGCTGTCCTTCGGTCAGGTCCTTCAATCCCGCTCGCTCCACCGCGGTGATGTGAACGAACACATCGCGGCCGCCGTCATCGGGCTTGATGAAGCCATAGCCACGTTCTCCATTGAAGAACTTGACCGTACCAGTCATGGCCATCGGGAAACTCCTCCCCCGCACTGCTTTAGCTGCTACGCGCTTGCGCAGCGGCCCGACCGGACATTCGCTGTCGGAAAGCTTGGCCACCTGTGCGGATTAGGCTGTCAACGCCGATCCGTCTTCAAAATATTATTCGAGGCCTTGTCACTCCGCCGCTACCATTCGCGGAAGCGGAACGTAAAGCCGATCCCAATAGGCCTGAGCATAATACGGTTCTCGGCAAATTGCCTACGGTCCAAATCGGACTTTTCGCAGCGCCCCGGCGGCGCCGGTCCGGCCAGGGCCTGGCAACCAAGGCTTGGTGGGAGGCTTGGTGGAAGGCTTGGGCAGCTAGGACGTCTCGAGCCTGAACCGGCCGGCGCCGCCCTGGCCGAGCGGCTTTTCCAGTTCGGGAAGGATCGCCTTCAACTCGCCCAGCAGCGTCCACGGCGGATTGACGATCAAGAGACCGGCCGAGGCGAGCGCTGTGCCGGCGGCCTGGGGCGCGACGCTGAACTCCAGGCGCAGGGCCTTTCCGGGGGGCTTGCTGGCGCCGACCGCTTCCGCGACGCGCCGCGCAAGGTCGTCGGTGACGCGGCGGCTTTTCACCGGGTACCACAGCAAATAGCTGCCGGTCGGCCATTTCGCGAACGCCTCCGCAAAACCGGCCGCCAGGCGTTCGAATTCGTCCTTTTGCTCGTAGGCCGGATCGATCAGCACCAGGCCGCGGCGCTCCTTCGGCGGAACGAAGGCCGGCAAGGCGAGCCAGCCGTCGAGGTCGACCACGCGGGCCTGGGTGTCGCGGCGCAACGCGTCGATCAGGCGCTTGCGCGCTTTCGGTTCGACTTCGCACGCCGTCAGGCGGTCCTGCGGCCGCAGCAGGGCGCGCGCGATCAAGGGCGATCCGGGATAGGCCTTGAGCTCGCGCTCGGGGTTGAAGGCCCTGACGATGTCGAGATACGGTTTGATCAGCGGCAAGGTGGTTTCCGAAAACCGCGCCTGCAGGATGCGCGCAATGCCCGTGAGCCATTCGCCGCCGCGGCGCGCTTCCTCACCGGTGAGATCGTACAGCCCCGCGCCGGCATGGGTGTCGATGACGCGAAACGGGGCCGGCTTGTCCTGCAGATAGGTGAGAATGCGCACCAGGACGATGTGCTTGATGACGTCGGCAAAGCCGCCGGCATGAAAGGCGTGACGGTAGTTCATGCCAGAGGGGTTACGACATCAGGCGATGAAAGTAACCCACCGTCATTCCGGGCTGGTGCGTTAGCACCAGACCTCAGATGCGCAATTGCGCATCGGGGAATCTCGAGATTCCGGGTTCGAGGCTTCGCCTCGCCCCGGAATGACGCGTCCTTGCTTACCCGCCCCGGATCGGCGGCATCGTCACCTGGTCGCGCCGGCAGGCGCGGCGGTCGATTTCCTCACAGGCGCGGAACTGCAGATCCTTGCTCATGCAGATCCGCACCTCGCTGAGCCGCGTCCTGTTGCAGGTCACGGCGATCGCCGACGCACTCAAGCCCGGATTGACCTTGATGAAGGCGTCCTCGATCTCGTCGGGCGCGACGGTCTTGGCTTCGGACAATTCGAGATATTCCGGCGGGATTTTCACCGCGGCGCGGGCTTTGCGGATGGTCTCGAAATAGGCCCGCGCGCCCATTCCCGAGCAGGTGCCGTGCTTGTCCCATTCGTTGAAGATCAGCCCGGGCGCCGGCATCAGATCCAGCATCGACGCCATGATATTGCGCTCGAGCCGCGGCGACGGCCGCTGGCAATAATCGGGAAAGCCGTGCTCGTATTGCGGCCACAGGCCGTGGACCACGAAGGAAAACGGCCGCCCGCCGCACTGGGCCTGTGAACGCCCTTCATTGCCGCGTTCGGAGGCTTCCTCGCAGAAGGAAGGCGACCACGACAGCGACAGCACGTAAAAATCGAACTCGCCGGGGGCATTTTGCCGGCGATCCTGTGCCGACGCCGTCCCCGCCGCCAAAACGAGCAGGCCCAACGAGATTAAAAACCGTGAAATCCAGAACGACCGAACATGCAACATGGCTACGCTCCATACCCAAGGCTGCTACCCAGGAATGCGGGGAGCCTAGCAGGCAACTGGAACATTTCAAGAACAAAATAAGGAAACCGAAGCGGTCCTGTTCGAGGCTCGGGTTTCCGGCCCGGGAAAACGGCCGGAAATCAGGGCCGGGCGGCCTTGCAGCCGGGATTATAGGCCCAGTTGCGGTCGAGCCCGGTCACGCACCATTCGACGCCCTGGCCGAAACCGGCAAAACCGCCGTCCTCGATGATGGAATAGTGCACCTGGTGCACCTTGCCGTCGCTCAGCATGACGTCGGCGCTGCAATAGCGGCGCGGGATGTTGTCGGATTGCCAGGGCCGGAACGCGGTTTCACGGATCTCGCCATAGGCGGTGATTTGCAGTTTGGAATTCCAGAAGGCGCTTTCCTTCTCCCAGAACTGGTTGGTGATGGTCGCCAGCCCCCGTTCGCACTCGCCGACCCGGCCGTCATAGCGCGGGCCGAACAGCCCGAAATTCAATTCCAGGGGATTGGCGGCCTGCGCCGACGGGCCGAAAAGCAGGCCGAACAGCACGGCGAGCGCGGCGGCAAGGCCGGGTTTTTTCAAGGATGCAAAGAGCTCGTGCATGCGCCACCCGCCGGGAGAACCAATCCCTGAGACGGTGCCGCGAAGCCCGGGCAAGGTCAAGTGCAGCGCGGCAACACCTGCCGATAAGTCCACCGCGACCGGCCAACCGTTCTTTTCATGGCGGCGGATGCGCTCTAAGGTGCCTCCCAGGTCAAATGGAGTCTGCGATGCGAATGATCGGGGCCGCGAGCCTTCTTGCCGTATGCGGAATGCTGGCCGGCGCGCCGGCACAGGCCCAATGGACGCCGCCGTTCAAGGCGCAACGATACCGGCGGCATCATCGCCTATTCCCTGGCCTCGCAGATGGATGTCCGTCAGCTCGCGGTCGATCACTGCGCCTATTACGGCAAGGTGGTGAAGTTCCTGGCCGTGGACCCCCAGGATGGCGGCTATATTTCCTTCGCCTGCCGCTGGGTGCCGTATGGCGCCAACGACCGGCCGCTGACCAGCCGCTACTAAACGCAGCATCCCATCCGACGGCACCGGCCAACAGGGAGCGGGGAGCATGACGCGACAGCTTCTCTCATTTTGTCTGGGGGCCTCGCTGCTGGCGCTCGCGCCGGCGCTTGAGGCGCGCGCGGCGGAAATACCCGTTCGCAAGGCGGGGCTGTGGGAAATGAAGATGGTCAAGACCGGTTCGCCGCTGCCGGAGATGACAATGCAGCATTGCACCGACGAGACCACCGACAAGGCGATGACCGCCGCCGCCTCGCCGATGGCGAAGGAAGTCTGCTCGAAGAACGACATCCAGCAGACCGCGACCGGTTACGCCGCCGATTCCGTGTGCAGCGTCGCGGGCGTCTCGATGACCTCGCATTCGGAGATATCAGGCGATTTCAATTCCGCCTACACCGTCAAGACCACCTCGCACAGCCAGGGCGGGCCGGCCGGCATGCCGCGCGACACCACGATGACGATCGAGGCGAAGTGGCTGGGCGCCTGCAAGCCCGATCAGAAGCCCGGCGATATCGTGATGCCCGGCGGTTTCAAGATGAACATCAAGGACGCCGAAAAGCTGAAAGGCCTGCTGCCGAAGTAGCGCCTACACCGGGATCCGCACCGCGGCGCGCAAGCCCCCCATCGGGCTGTCGCCGAGCGTGATGTCGCCGCCGTGCGAACGCGCGATGTCGCGGGCGATGGCAAGGCCGAGGCCGGTGCCGCCCTCATCCTGGTTGCGGGCGTCGTCCAGCCGCAGGAACGGCTTGAACACTTCCTCGCGCATGTCCTGCGGAATGCCCGGTCCGTCGTCGTCGACCGTGACCGTCAGATAGCGGTGATCGCGGTGGCCGGTGATCGAAATCGCGTTGGCGTGCCGTGCCGCGTTGGAGACGAGGTTGGCGAGGCAGCGCTTGAACGAGGCCGGCTTCACGGTCACCACGGGCAGGCCGTGGAACGCCACGGTGGCGGTGTGGCCGTTGCGCTCGGCGTCGCTGCGCAATTCCTCCAGCGCCAGCGCCATGTCGGTCGGCTGGGCGTGCTCGCCGGAGTCGCCGCGCGCGAAAGCCAGGTAGTCCTCCAGCATGCCGGACATCTCGTCGACGTCCTTGCGCATGGCGTCGACCTCGGGACTGTCGCCGATCAATGCCAGTTCGAGCTTGAAGCGGGTCAGGATGGTGCGCAGGTCGTGCGAGACGCCGGCCAGCATCGCGGTGCGCTGCTCGATCGAGCGCTCGATGCGCGCTTTCATCTCGAGGAAGGCGTGCGCGGCGCGGCGCACTTCGCGCGCGCCGCGCGGACGGAAGTTCGGCGCTTCGCGGCCCTTGCCGAAGCTTTCGGCGGCGTCCGCCAGCCGCAGGATCGGCTTGATCTGGTTGCGCAGGAACAGCACCGAGACGATCAGCAGGATCGACGAGGTGCCGAGCATCCAGAAGATGAAGATCTCCGAATTCGAGGCATAGGCCGCGCTGCGCTGGGCGAAGATCCGCATCACGGCGTCGTCGAGCTGGATGCGGATTTCCACCAGATTGGAGCGGCCGACGGTGTCGATCCAGAACGGCCTGCCGATCTTGCGGCCGAGCTCGCACCGAGAGCGTCTGGTCGAGCAGCGAGAAAAACGGCTTCGGGCCGGGCGGCGGCATGTCGCCCACGGGCAGGAAATCGACCACCAGCTGCAGCCGCTGCTGGGCGATGCGCCGCAGCTGCGCGCGGTCCTTGTCCTGCGGATAATCCTGGTAGACGTCGATCAGGCTGGCGATGTCCTGCACCACGGCGGCCGACAGATGCCGCGTCACCGTGTTCCAGTGCCGCTCCATGAACACGAACGCCACCACCGACTGCAGCACCACCATCGGCACGATCATGATCAGCAGCGCGCGGGCGTAGAGCCCGGTCGGCATCCAGCCCTTGAACGCGTTGCCCATCCAGCTATTGGCCGCCGAGACGCGCCGCGAGGCGGTGCGGATCAGCGTGATGCCGGTGTCGAGCGTGCTCATCTGCCAGGATTCATCTGCAATGGCTCAGGGGGAGGCGACCAGGCGATAGCCGATGCCGCGCACCGCCTGCAGGAACAACGGATTGGCCGGATCGCGTTCGATCTTGCGCCGCAGCCGGTTGATCTGCACGTCCACCGCGCGCTCGTTGACGGTGCCGTTGCCGGTGAGCGCGCCGCGCGGCACGGTCTCGCCCGGGGTCGCCGCGAGAATGCGCAGCATTTCGCGTTCGCGATCGGTGAGATGAACGGGCTCGTCGCCCTGGCGCAGTTCGCCGCGCTCCAGATGAAAGACGTAGGGTCCGAACGCGACCTGCTCCAGCGTCTCGACCGGCGGCGGCGCGGTGCGCTTGAGGATATTGCCGATCCGCAGCACCAGCTCGCGCGGCTCGAACGGCTTGGCGACATAATCGTCGGCGCCGATCTGCAGGCCCTCGATCCGGGCTTCCGCCTCGTGGCGCGCCGTCAGCATGATGATCGGCACCGACGACGAGGTGCGGATGAAGCGGGCGAGATCGAAGCCGGTTTCGCCGGGCATCATGACGTCGAGGATCAACAGATCGAAATGCAGGCCGAGCAGCTTGGCGCGGGCGTCGCTGGCGCTCATCGCGGTCGTGACGCGGTAGCCTTCGCCGCAGAGAAAGCGCGACAACAGGTCGCGGATGCGGCGGTCGTCGTCGACCAGCAGCAGATGCGGCGCGTCGTCGGCCGGTTTGCGGCGGCGTTCGCGTGATGGTCGCAGCCTGGATCACGCCTGTTCCTTTGCGGTTGCGGTGCCGGGCGCCGAGGATCGTCTCCAGCACCTTGTCGGGATCGTCGTGATCGATCATCGCGCGCAGGAACTGGCGGACCGTATCGGCGCCATCGGGCCCGATGTCGCGCAGCGCGCGGTTGATGCGGTCGGTCTGCAGGCCCGCGAGCTTCGCCACCAGCGCCTCGCCCTTTGCGGTGGCAAAAAGAAGGCGCTGCCGCCGGTCGTTATTGCCGGTCTTCTGCACGATATAGCCTTCATCGAGCAATTGCTTGAGCACCCGTCCCAGCGACTGCTTGGTGATGCGCAGCACGTCCAGGAGATCGGCCACCTTCAGGCCGGGATAGCGGTGGACGAAATGCAGCACCCGGTGATGCGCCCGGCCGAACCCGAACGCCTCCAATTCATGGTCGGCGTCGCCGACGAAATCCCGGTAGGCGAAAAACAGCAGCTCGATGATATCCCAGCGCAAATCGCCGGCCCGCGGGGCGGGGGACCGCGCTTCGGGCGCCCGCGAATCGGGGTCGGGCGGAGGCATTCGAGAAATTTATGTCAGCCATATTGACGTATCTTGGGTTCAATGTTACAAAACGATCAGCCCCGACGAAACATTAAGTCGTTTCGATCGGCGGTGACGTTTCAAACGGCCTGCGAAGGCCTGAGGTGGCGGCGTAGGGCCGCGAATTTGTCTACCGTGCGATTGTCGAGCGGCATTTCGGCAAACATACTGGACTTCCGCCTTCCGCAAAAGCATGTCCTGAGGACCGTGCTGCGCGGAAACCGGCCGCAAGGCCGGCCGCAGGTCGAGGCCCAGACGTAACCAACAGCGCCGCGGCGCAGGCGCGCGATCCGCGTCAATCCGGGAGAGAGCCCATGGGAGTTTCGTTCGAGCAGGCCCGGAGAGACAGGCCGGCGCCGGAAATCGCGCCGGTTCCGACAGCGGGAAGCAAGGGAATGAGTTTGAAATTCGAAATCCAGCCTGCGACGAATCCGACGTCCGAGAAGGAGCGCGCGGCAAGGCTCGTGGACCCGGGCTTCGGCCGGATTTTCACCGATCACATGGCTGTGGTCCGCTACAATCAGGCGAAGGGCTGGCATGACGCGTGCGTCGAATCCCGTGCGAATTTCCCGCTCGATCCGGCCACAGCCGTCCTGCACTACGCGCAGGAGATTTTCGAAGGCCTCAAGGCCTACAAGCGCGACGACGGCGGCGTGAACCTGTTCCGCCCCGACGCCAATGCCCGGCGCTTCCGGAGTTCGGCCGAGCGCATGGCCATGGCGCCGCTGCCCGAGCCTGTGTTCATCGAAGCGGTCGAGCAGCTCGTGCGCATCGACCGCGCCTGGATTCCAGGCGGCGAGGGCAGTCTCTACCTGCGGCCCTTCATGATCGCGAGCGAGGTCTTCCTCGGCGTGAAGCCTTCCGCGGAATACATCTTCGCCGTCATCGCCTCGCCGGTCGGCTCCTATTTCAAGGGCGGACCTGCGCCCGTGTCGATCTGGGTGTCGGAGAACTACACGCGCGCCGCGATCGGCGGCACCGGCGCCGTCAAATGCGGCGGCAATTACGCCGCGAGCCTGCGCGCGCAGGCCGAGGCCATCGATCACGGCTGCGATCAGGTCGTTTTCCTCGATGCGGTCGAGCGCCGCTACATCGAGGAACTCGGCGGCATGAACGTCTTCTTCGTGTTCGACGACGGTTCGCTCTCGACGCCGCCGCTCGGCACGATCCTGCCGGGCATCACCCGCGATTCGATCATCGCGCTCGCGAAGGATTCCGGCACGCGCGTGCGCGAGGAGGCCTACACGATCGACCAGTGGCGCACTGATGCCGCCAGCGGAAAGCTGAAAGAGGCCTTCGCCTGCGGCACGGCGGCCGTCATCTCGCCGATCGGCAAGGTGTGTTCCGCGAGCGGCGATTTTCTCATCAGCGGCGGCGCGGCCGGCCCCGTCGCCATGGGGCTGCGCAAGAAGCTGGTCGACATCCAGTACGGTCGCGCGGCCGACCCGCACAACTGGATCAGAAAGGTCCTGTGACCGGCGGCGGAATTAGCGTTGCGACAGGCGCGTCTCTCCTCGCCCCGCTCTTGCGGGGAGCAGGGTGGGGTGAGGGCTCCTCCACATCCGGGCTCGGCGGGTAGCCCGCTCACCCGAAATGCGGGCTTGCCGCGAGTCCCGACCTCTCCCCGCAAGCGGGGCGAGGTTAAGGAAGCAGCCGGTTGCCGCATCGCGCCTGCGCTGGTACCAACGCCGCCCATGGCCGAGAAACCCAAAAAACCGCAGAAACTCAGAGCGCGCCTGCCGCGCGGGCTCGCCGATCGCGGCCCCGCCGAGATCGCGGCGACGCGCGCGATGGTCGAGAAAATCCGCGAGGTCTATGAGCGCTACGGCTTCGAGCCGGTGGAAACCCCGGCGATTGAATACACCGACGCGCTCGGCAAATTCCTGCCCGACCAGGACCGGCCCAACGAGGGCGTGTTCTCGTTCCAGGACGACGACGAGCAGTGGATCTGCCTGCGCTACGACCTGACCGCGCCGCTGGCGCGCTACGTCGCGGAAAATTTCGATTCACTGCCAAAACCCTATCGCAGCTACCGCGAAGGCTACGTCTATCGCAACGAGAAGCCGGGCCCCGGCCGCTTCCGCCAGTTCATGCAGTTCGACGCCGACACGGTGGGCTCGGCGTCGCCCGCGGCCGACGCCGAGATGTGCATGATGGCCGCCGACACCATGGAAGCGCTGGGCATTCCCGCGCGGCAGCTATGTGGTGAAGGTGAACAACCGCAAGGTGCTCGATGGGGTGATGGAAGCGATCGGACTTGGCGGCGATGAGAATGCGGGACGCAGGCTGACGGTGCTGCGGGCGATCGACAAGTTCGATCGATTGGGCGAAGGAGGCGTTCGCGCGCTGCTGGGTGAGGGTCGCAAAGACGAAAGCGGCGACTTCACCAAGGGGGCCGGGCTGCAACAGCGATGCAGATCGACCGTCGTGCTGGCCTCGACCATGCCCGGAGGCAGGTGACTAACGACGAAATAATCGCCAAGCTTTTGCGCGGCGCGAACTATGAAACGCGGCGCCGAAGGCGTCAGCGAACTGGCCGCGATTTCACAACTGGTAGCCGCTTCCGGCTACAGCGATCGGGTTCGCATCGATCCCTCCGTCGTCCGCGGCCTCGAATACTACACCGGCCCGGTCTACGAGGTCGAACTGCTGCTCGACACCAAGGACGAAAAAGGCCGCCCGGTTCGCTTCGGCTCGGTCGGCGGCGGCGGGCGCTATGATGGTCTGGTCTCGCGCTTTCGCGGCGAGCCGGTGCCGGCGACCGGATTTTCCATCGGCGTGTCGCGGCTGCAGGCCGCGCTGACGATGCTGGGCAAGCTCGACACCAGGCCGGAATTCGGCCCCGTCGTCGTCACCGTGTTCGACCGCGACCGCGTCGCCGACTACCAGAAGATGGTCGCGGCCTTGCGCGCCGCCAACATCCGCGCCGAACTCTATCTCGGCAATCCCAAGAACATGGGCAACCAGCTCAAATATGCCGACAAGCGCAACTCGCCTTGCGTGATCATCCAGGGCTCGGACGAGAAGGCGCGCGGCGAGGTGCAGATCAAGGATCTGATCGAGGGCGCCAAGGCGGCCGCCGCGATCGCCTCCAACCAGGAATGGCGCGAGACGCGGCCGGCGCAGTTTTCGTGCCGGGAAGACGAACTCGTCGCCAGGGTGCGCGAAGTGCTGGCGCGGCATGAGGTGAAGTGGGGATAGCCATTCGCTCAGACGTCATGCCCGGCCTTGTGCCGGGCATCCATCGTCTATGTTTGATGAGACCGGCGCGGATACCGGATCGCCGATTTCGCGGATGTGCGACGGCAGATGAGCCCGGCCATGACGAAAAGACAAAGTAGGGGAGAAACAAAAATGCCTGAAATCACCGTCAGCATGGCCGCCGGCCGCACCGACGAACAGAAGGCCGGCATGATGCGCGACATCACGCAGGCGCTGGTGAAGAACCTCGGCGTCGACGCCGACGCCGTCGTGATCCAGATCAACGAGGCGCCGCTGGCGCACAAGATGAAGGGCGGCAAGACCTTCGTGGAGCGCGCGGCGGCGGCGAAGAAGTAGCGTTCCTTCGTCGTTCCGGGCGATGCGGAGCATCGAACCCGGAATTCGTCGTGCCGAAGTAGCCGCTGGATTCCGGGTCACGAGCGTCGATGGTACGCGTCCCGGCTCCGCCGGAATGACGGCGATTGTCGACTCCAGGACAAATCCCATGGACGCACGCGACGTCATCAAGATCGGCATGAGCGCCGAGCGCACGCTGGTGGTGCCGCCCGAGCGCACGGTCGGGCATTTCGTCCCGCACATGCCGATGGTCTATGCGACGCCGATGATGATCCTGGAAATGGAGATGACGTCCGGCGACGCCATCAACAAGCTATCTCGAACCGGGCTGGGTCACGGTCGGCACCGAGGTCGATATCCGCCACCTCGCCGCGACCCCGGTCGGCGCGACCGTGCGGACCACGGCGCAAGGTGATCGCGGTGGAGCGCCGGGTGATCCGCTTCGAGGTCGAAGCCTTTGACGACGAGCGCCGCATCGGCGAGGGCCGCCACGCCCGCGGCCTCGTCAATGTCGAGGCTTTCAACAAGCGCTTCGGGGCGGGTTAGATCTTCGGCCGTCATTCCGGGGCGCGCGAAGCGCGAACCCGAATCTCGAGCTCACGAACGCGTCATGGATTCCGGGTCCTCGCGAAGACGCGCGGCCGCAATGAGCGCAGCGTTAGCTCGAAAGCTGACTCGAAACCTACTTCGCCAGTTCCTTCGAGCGCCGCGTCGCGGCGGCGACCGCGCGGGTCAGCAGCGACTGCATGCCGTCTGGTCCCATCAGCACCTCGCAGCGCCGCGGCGGTGGTGCCGCCGGGCGAGGTGACGTTCTGGCGCAGCGTGGCGGAGGCAAGCTCCGAGCGATGCAGCAATTCGCCGGAGCCGGCGACGGTTTCGCGCGCCAGTTTTGTCGCAAGCTCCTGCGGCAGACCGGCTTCGACGCCGGCGCGCGCCAGTTCCTCGGCGAGCAGGAAGATATAGGCCGGGCCGGAGCCGGAGACGGCGGTCACCGCGTCCATCAACCTCTCGTCGTCGACCCACTCGACCGATCCGGTGGCGCGCAGCAGCGCATCGGCGACCGCGCGCTGCGCGGCGCTGACGTTCTTCGCCGCGACCGCAACCGTGATGCCGCGGCCGATCGCGGCCGGCGTGTTGGGCATGGCGCGCACCACGCTGCCGCCGCAGACCGCCTCGATCGAGGCGATGGTGGTGCCCGCCATGATCGAGACCACCAGCGTCGACGGTCCGGCGAACGACTTCAGGCCGGGGCCGGCTTCGCGGAACATCTGCGGCTTTAACGCGACCACCAGCGTGGCGGCGGCGCCGACCTCTTTTGCCGATGGATTGAGGCGGATGCCTTTGGCCGCCAGCGCGCCGATCTCGCCGGAGGGATACGGCTCGATCACCACGACCTGTTTTGGGTCGAGCCCCCGCGCCAGCCAGCCCGTCAGCATCGCGCCGCCCATCTTCCCCGCGCCGGCGAGCACGATGGGGCCGTGGATGTGCGCGAGCGCGCTAGCGGCGGTGACCGACGATGACATCACGAACATACTCTCTCGTCGTCCCCGCCTAGCGCGCAATTGCGCACGGGGAGCGGGGACCCATAACCACAGGCGGTTCTAGTGAAGCGAACGACAGGCCACAAGCACTTTGCGTAAGCCTTGACGTCACGGAGTATGGGTCCCGGCTCGCGCTTCGCTTGGCCGGGACGACGCTGAATGTTGTTGAAGCGTCGCGGCGGAAAAGGCCTACGCCTCGCCCTCGGTGTCGAACATCGCCGCGCTCATGGCCTCGGGCGCGCTCTTGCCGGCCCAGACCACGAACTGGAACGCCGGATAATAGCGCTCGCAGGCGTGGATGGCGCCGACCAGCATGCTCTCGCATTGCGCGGTCGAGGCGGTGAGGCCGCCCGGCAGCACCAGCGCCTGCCGGTACATGATCATGCCGGTGTGGGTCCAGATGTCGAAATGCCCGACCCACAATTGCTCGTTGATGGCCGCGATCAGCCGCTGCACCTCGGCCGGCGCGGGGCAGGAATCTTCATGTCGAAGGCGCAGGCCAGATGCAGCGCCTCGATCTCGGTCATCCAGGTGAAGGACAACTGGTAGTCGGTCCATTCGCCCTTGGAGACGATCGTCACCTCGTCTTCGCCGGAGCGTTCGAACGACCAGTTGTTATCGGCGGCGATGTCCTCGACCACCGCGAGCGGATTGTTCCGGGAATCGATGATGCCTTCGAGCAGGGACATGCCGTCTCGACCTTGCCTTTGCGAATTCGGATACGATGGTTGCTACGCACGCAGCAGGCCGACACGCGCTTGCCCGACGCGCCGCTGCCAACTGCAATCCCTTGGGGGTCACCCGGGGCCTGCGAGGATCAAGTGATGTGATTTGCGGAATCCGCGCAACCGCACCCGGAGTCCGTCCACAGGCAAAGTGCCGCTCGTCCACAGCTCTTCGCTGCGTTAACTTTTTGCCATGAGAACAAACCGGAATCGGATTCGTGGCAGACCTGTTCCGGCGCGCCGAATATGCGTTCCGGCCGGACCGGTCCGCCATAATCGTTAATTTCGGCATGGGGACATGCAGATTCCCGATGGCGAAGGTGCTTGCTGGCGCCGCTGCCCTTCGCCATAGTTCATTTCAGGTCGCTCATACCGGGCGGCCGATGTTCTCAGGGCGGGGTGAAATTCCCCACCGGCGGTAAGGGTGAAGCAGCCCAAGCCCGCGAGCGCCTTCTTCTCATTCCTTTGGGAAGAAGGGTCAGCAGATTCGGTGCGATTCCGAAGCCGACGGTTAAAGTCCGGATGAAAGAGAACGGTCGCGACGGCTGCGCATTTTTGCGCGGCTCGTCGTTCCGTATGCCCTGATTCTGGTCCTGAAAGAGGAAAGCCATGAATCAGATGTTGCAAGATGCTCCCGAAATAGAAAACTCTCCCGAAACGGTCGATCGTCCGCCGGCTCCCGCGCATCCGCGATTTGCAAAACCGCAGCGGGTCGCCTTCGTGCAGTCCGCCTGGCACCGCGAGGTGGTCGAGGAATGCCGCATCGCCTTCCTTGAGGAGATCGAGGCGCGCAACATCGCGCGCGCGCAGATCGATCTGTTCGAGGTGCCGGGCTCGTTCGAAATCCCGCTGCACGCGCAACTGCTCGCCAAGACAAGGCGCTACACCGCGATCGTCGCGGCCGGGCTCGTGGTCGATGGCGGCATCTACCGCCACGAGTTCGTCGCCGACACCGTGATCAAGGCGCTGATGGACGTGCAGCTGCGCACCGAGGTGCCGGTATTTTCAGCGGTGCTGACGCCGCAGCAGTTCCACGAGACCGCGCCGCATGTCGAATTCTTCCGCAAGCATTTTGCGACCAAGGGCGTCGAGGTCGCGGAGGCCTGCGCCAACACGCTGCTCAGCCTGGAGCGGCTGCGCGGCCAGGTCGCGGCGGGGATCACCTAGAGCATGATCCGGAAAAGTGGACACCGGTTTTCCGAAAAGATCATGCTCAAACAAAAAGATAGAGCGGGATGACGATTCGAAGAAAAGTCATCGCGCTCTAGACTGACGCTGGACCCGGCCGATTGTCGTTTCCGCCGCCGCGCCTGTGCGGCGGCGGGAAACGGCGCCCCCGTGCATCGGTACGCACGGGTTGCGTCAAGGCAGAGCCTCCCTCTCTGGTCGTCGAAACGGCCCCGTTTCAGTGCTTTTTCGGAGTCCTTTACTCTCGCAAGGGCCGCGCGGATTTACCGGCAATTAGCTTTATCCGGGTATCTATTTGCCGGATGGAGCGGTCACCACACATCACGCCATCGCGCTGGCCGGCATGGTTCAACGCCATCGGCCTGCTGGTCGCGGGTTTTATCGGGGTGGCCGGGCTGTCGCTGCAGGTCCGGCCCGGCGCTGAAGTCGTGGCCGTTGTCTTTCCGCCCTGGTGGAGCACCCAGGAAATTTTCGCCGCCGCCGTTTCCGCCAACGCCGCCATTGTCAGGATGACCGCCATTCCCTCGATTCTCGTGGTGCAGCCCGACAGCCATGACGGACTGACACGACTGCGTGAGTTCGGCGTCTGGCTCACTATCGACCCGCGGGCGATCGCCGCCTGCTTCACCAACTAGGCCAAAGGAATCTGAGCATGACGATCGAGAGCAGAGATCTCGAAGCGCTGCGCGAAACCACCAGCAAGGCGCTGATCGCGCTCCTGTGGGTTCACCTTCCGATCGCCATCGCCATCGGAATGGTGCGCGGCGTGACTGGCTGCTGCCGGCGGTCCTGGTGGCGGTGTTCGCCGCCGCCGCGACCTTGTCATGGCGCCTGGCAGGCAACGGAATATCGACCCGCCTGACCTTTGCCGTCGCGCTGATGGGCGGCGTCTCGGTGTTTGCCTATCAGCTGGCGGGGCACGCCTGGCAGATCGACATACACATGTATTTTTTCGCGGCGCTGGCGGTCCTGGTCGCCTATTGCGACTATCGGCCGATCATCATCGGCACCGTCGCGGTCGCGCTCCACCATCTCATCCTGAATTTTCTGCTGCCCGCGGCGATCTTTCCGGGCGGCACCGATCTCGGGCGCGTCGTCGTCCATGCCGTCATTCTGGTGATGGAAGCCGCCGTGCTGATCTGGCTCGCGCACCAGCTCTCGCAACTGTTCGAAGCCACCGCGCAGAAGACCGCCGAAGTGGAGGTAGCCCAGGCCGCCGAGGCCCGCGCCCAGGCCGACCGGATCGATGCCGATCGCCTGGCCAAGCAGGAGCGCGACGCCGCGCGGCGCGATCTGGCTTCCGACTTCGAACGCAAGGTCGGCCATATCGTCCAGGCGGTTGCGGTCGCGGCGGGCGAGGTGCAGGCCATCTCCAAATCGATGAGCTCCAGCAGCGTGGAAACGGAGCGGCAGGCGAACGCGGCCGCGACGGCGTCGACGCAGGCCTCCAGCAGCGTCGGAACCGTGGCATCGGCCACCGAAGAACTGACGGCCTCGATCGGCGAAATCGGCAAGCAGGTGACGCGCTCCGCGGAAATCGCCGAGAAAGCCGCCGATGAGGCGCGCCGCACCAATGTCGTTGTCGAGGGACTGGCGTCAGGCACCCAGAAGATCGGCGAAGTGGTGACGCTGATCCAGAGCATCGCCAGCCAGACCAACCTGCTCGCGCTGAATGCCACGATCGAGGCCGCGCGCGCCGGCGAACACGGCCGGGGATTTGCCGTGGTGGCGAGCGAAGTGAAGGCGCTGGCCAATCAGACGGCGAAGGCGACCGAAGAAATTTCCGCGCAGATCCAGGACATCCAGACCGCGACCGGGGAAGCCGTGCACGCGATCCAGGCCTTCGTCGGCACCATCGCGGAGATCAACGAGATTTCCGGCGCGATCGCCAGCGCCGTCGATCAGCAAAACGGCGCGACGCGCGAGATCGCCGGCAACGTTCAGCAGGCCGCCGCCGGCACCAGCGACGTGAAGGAGAACATCCTCGGCGTCAAACAAGCGGCAAACGATGCCGGCGTCGCCGCGTCCAAGCTGCTGGAAGCGTCGACCGGATTGTCGTCGCAGTCCGACCAGCTGAAGGTAGAGGTCGACAGTTTCCTCGGATCGATCCGGGCGGCATAGCAGCCCGGATTGCGTTCCGCCGTTTCCTCAACTCATTGTCATTTCCGCCGCCCCGCCTATAAACTTGAGCGTGGGAGGAGGCACGCCCGTGGGGACGGGCGGCCGTGACGGTCATGTTCGAAGGACACGATCCTTATCTCGTCGCGCTCTCGGTGGTGATCGCGATCCTGGGTGGTTACACCGGCTTCGGCCTCGCGGCGCGGATTCGCGGGACGCCGGGCGTGAGCCAGCGCGTGCTGCTGTCAGGCGCCGCCGCGTTCCTCGCGATCGGCATCTGGACCATGCATTTCGTCGGCATGCTGGCGGCGCCGATACCGGCGGATGCCGTCTATCTCGTGCTGCCCACCGTCGTTTCGTTCCTGATCTGCGCGCTGGTGGTCGGCGTTTCCCTGTTTTTCCTGAGCATCGGCGAGCCTTCGCAGCGCCGCGTGATCTCGTCGGCGGTGCTGCTCGGGGCCGGGATCGTCAGCATGCACTATGTCGGCATTCACGGCCTCGCCGGCAATTTCGCGATTCTGCACGACAGTTCGATGGTGTTGCTGTCGATTCTGATTGCGATCGTCGCGGCCTATGGCGGGCTGCGCGCGTTCCTGGCCCGGCAGGACGGCGTGCGGCTGACCTTGAGCTCGATCGCGTTCGGCGTCGCGGTGTCGGGCATGCACTACACCGCGATGTACGGCATGCATTTCGTCCCGCTGTCGGAAGCCGCGCATCGCCATCTGGGCGGACTGGCGGCGTCGCAGCAAATCCTTTCGGTGGTGGTGGCCGTGCTCTGCTTCGTGATCGCGGCGGGCTTCCTGTTGTCGCTGGTGCCGGATCCGCGCCGGCAAGCCGCGGCGGCGGCCGCGGTCCCGGCCGATCGGGCCGCCGGCGGTGCCTCGATCGCCGCGCAGGCCTCGCTGCCCGAGGCGGACGCGGTTGCCGCCGCCTTTCCGCGGCTGATGCCGGCGCCGCTCGGCGGCCTCGGCCAGCCGCCGCGTCCGGCACCGGCGCCACGGCTCCCCGTAGAGGGCGCCGACGGCACCCATTTCATCGACACGGCCGATGTGCGCAGCGTCCGGGCCGACGCCCATTACACAAGGGTCCATGACGGCACCCGCGAGCGGATGTGCCCATGGTCGATCTCCGAGGCCGAAGCCCAGCTCGATCCCGGGCTGTTCGTCCGGGTGCACCGCAGCCATATCGTGGCGATCCCGCATGTCAGCTTCGTCCGAAAGGAGGGCGACGGCGCGGTGATCGAACTCGACGGCCCGTCGCCGCATCGCGTTCCCGTCAGCCGCGCCAAGATCGCCGAGGTCAAAGCCCGGCTCGGTCTCGCCAGGCGCAATCATCACGCCTGAGCCAGCGCCCGCCCTTTTGTCCCCGTCACCCCCGGATGAGCGCAATTGGGCTCACGCGGGAGGAGCCGGGAAGCGGCGTCTCGAAGGGCGACGGCCCGGTTTCTGCAGCTTTCCCGCTCATCCCTCGAGGCTCGCCGCGCTCGCACCTCCAGCGACAACGGCGAAGCCGTTGCGCAGGGATTGACGGGACAATTAGGTCGCGAAGCCTGACGCATTTCGTGCGGACGGTCCGCAATTCGTGCGAATTTCGTCTGCTTGTGACCCAGCGGCAGTCGGCGCCTTGCCTGCGAACAATTCTCAGAACAGCCTCCGCGCCGACGTCTGCAGTTAAAAAGACGCATGGAGGAGACGATGATTCCTGGCCCGTTCAGCTATCACCGGCCTGCGACCCTGGCCGACGCGGTCAAACTGCTCTCGACATTGGGCGACGAAGCCCGCCCCCTTGCCGGCGGCCACAGCCTGGTCCCGATGATGAAGCTCAGGCTTGCCACCCCCGAACACCTGGTCGATCTGCACGGTATCGACAGCCTCAAAGGCATCCGCCGCGAGGGCAGCAAGATCGTGATCGGCGCGATGACCACCCAGCACGACCTGTTGGCTTCCGCCGACATCGCAAAATCGCTGCCGATCCTGCATGAAACCGCACTTTTGATCGCCGATCCGCAAGTGCGCTACCGCGGCACCATCGGCGGCAACGTCGCCAATGGCGATCCCGGCAACGACATGCCGGCGCTGATGCTGACGCTTGGCGCCAGCTACCGGCTCGAAGGGACCGGCGGCGCCCGCGAGGTCGCAGCCACCGAATTCTACCAGGGCGCCTATTTCACCGCGCTCGAGCCCGGCGAGCTCCTGACCGCGGTTTCGATTCCGGTGCCGGCGGCCGGTCACGGCTACGCCTACGAGAAACTGAAACGAAAGGTCGGCGACTACGCCACCGCCGCCGCGGCGGTGGTGCTGACGATGGCGAACGGCAAGGTCGCGAGCTGCGCCATCGGCCTCACCAACCTGCACGAAACGCCGCTGCTCGCCACGGAAGCGGCCAAGGCCGTGATCGGCACCAGCCTCGACGCCGCGGCGCTGAAAAAGGCCGCCGCGGCGGCGGAGGCGATCATGTCGCCGGCCGCGGACGCCCGCGGGCCGGTCGAATACCGCAAACATGTCGGCGGCATCATGGTGACGCGGGCGCTGCAGCGCGCCGCCAGCCGCGCCGGTTAAGGGGAGGGAACAAAGAATGGCAAAAACCCATGTGACCATGAAGGTGAACGGCGCCGAGGTCGAAGGCCTCGTCGAACCGCGCACATTGCTGGTGCATTTCCTGCGCGAAAACCTGTCGCTCACCGGCACCCATATCGGCTGCGAGACCACCCATTGCGGCGCCTGCACCGTCGATCTCGACGGCATGTCGGTGAAAAGCTGCACCGTGTTCGCGGTGCAGGCCCAGGGCTCCGAGGTCTTGACCATCGAGGGCGTCGCCAACGCCGACGGTTCGCTGTCGGCATTGCAGGAAGGCTTCCGGATGATGCACGGCCTGCAATGCGGCTTCTGCACCCCGGGCATGATCCTGCGCGCGCAGCGGCTGCTCCAGGAAAACCCGTCGCCGTCGGAGGAGGAAATCCGGATGGGCATCTCGGGCAACATCTGCCGCTGCACCGGTTACCAGAACATCGTCAAGGCGATCCAGTACGCCGCCGCCAAGATCAATGGCGTTGAATTCAAGGAGGCCGCGGAATGAACGACATGACTCCCACGCGGGAACAACGCGAAGCCAATCTCGAAGGCATGGGCTGCAAGCGCAAGCGGGTCGAGGACGCCCGCTTCACGCAAGGCAAGGGCAACTATGTCGACGATTTGAAGCTGCCGGGCATGCTGCACGGCGATTTTGTCAGGTCGCCGCACGCGCATGCGCGCGTCAAGTCGATCAACAGCGAAGAGGCGCTGAAGGTGCCGGGCGTATTGGCCGTCATCACCGCCGAGACGCTGAAGACCGTCAATCTCGCCTGGATGCCGACCCTGGCCGGCGACGTGCAGATGGTGCTGGCCGACGGCAAGGTGCTGTTCCAGAACCAGGAAGTGGCCTTCGTGGTCGCCACCGACCGCTATGCCGCCGACGACGGCATCAACAAGGTGGTGGTCGAATACGAGCCGCTGCCGGTCGTGATCGATCCGTTCAAGGCGATGGACAAGGATGCGCCGGTGCTGCGCGAGGATCTCGCCGGCAAGACCACAGGCGCGCACGGGCCGCGCAAGCATCACAACCACATCTTCGAATGGACCGTCGGCGACAAGGACCTGACCGACGCCGCCTTCAAGAAGGCCGACGTCACGATCAAGGAGATGATCTCCTATCACCGCACCCATCCGTCGCCGCTGGAGACCTGCCAGTGCGTCTGCTCGTTCGACAAGATCAGGGGCGAGCTGACGATCTGGGGCACCTTTCAGGCGCCGCATGTCATCCGCACCGTGGTGTCGCTGATCGCCAAACTGCCGGAACAGAAGATCCACGTGATCTCGCCCGACATCGGCGGCGGCTTCGGCAACAAGGTGGGCGCCTATCCCGGCTACATCTGCGCGGCGGTCGCCTCGATCGTCACCGGCAAGCCGGTCAAATGGGTCGAGGACCGCATCGAGAACCTGACCGCGACCTCCTTTGCGCGCGATTACCACATGACCACCGAGATCGCGTCCACCAAGGAGGGCAAGGTCACCGGCCTGCGCGTCCATGTGCTCGCCGATCACGGCGCCTTCGACGCCTGCGCCGATCCGTCGAAATGGCCGGCCGGCTTCTTCAACATCGTCACGGGATCGTATGACTTCCCGACGGCGCATCTGTCGGTCGACGGCATCTATACCAACAAGGCGCCGGGCGGCGTCGCCTATCGCTGCTCGTTCCGGGTGACGGAGGCGGCCTATTGCATCGAGCGCGGCATGGACATCCTGGCCCAGAAGCTCGGGATGGATCCGGCGGAGTTGCGGCTGAAGAATTTCGTCAGGCCGGAACAGTTCCCGTACCACTCGGCGCTCGGCTGGGAATACGATTCCGGCGACTATCACACCGCCATGAAGAAGATGATGGAATCGGTCGACTATGCCGGCTTGCGCAAGCAGCAGGCGGCGCAGCGCGCGGCCTTCAAGCGCGGCGAGACCCGCGAGATCATGGGCGTCGGCGTGTCGTTCTTCACCGAGATCGTCGGCGCAGGACCGTCGAAGAATTGCGACATCCTGGGGATCGCGATGTTCGATTCCTGCGAGATCCGCCTGCACCCGACCGGCGCTGGGCATCGCCCGGGTCGGCTCGAAAAGCACCGGCCAGGGTCACGAGACCACCTGGGCGCAGATCATCGCCACCGAGATCGGCATTCCCGCCGACAACATCATGGTCGAGGAAGGCAATACCGATACCGCGCCCTACGGGCTCGGCACCTACGGGTCGCGTTCCACGCCGGTGGCGGGGGCCGCGATCGCCATGGCGGCGCGCAAGATCAAGGCCAAGGCGCAGATGATCGCCGCCTACAAGCTCGAGGTGCACGAAGGCGATCTCGAATGGGATATCGACGGCTTTAGGGTCAAGGGACTGCCGGAAAAGGCGATGTCCATGAAGGATATCTGCTGGGCGGCCTATAATTCGGTGCCGCCGGGCATGGAGCCGGGCCTGGAGGCGGTGAGTTACTACGATCCGCCCAACATGACCTATCCGTTCGGCGCCTATATCTGCGTGATGAACATCGACGTCGATACCGGGGTCTACACGATCAAGCGCTTCTACGCGCTCGACGATTGCGGCACCCGCATCAACCCGATGATCATCGAGGGCCAGGTGCATGGCGGTCTGACCGAGGCTTTTGCCATCGCGATGGGCCAGGAAATCCGTTATGACGACACCGGAAATGTGGTAACCGGCTCGTTCATGGATTTCTTCATGCCGACCGCCGTGGAAACGCCACATTGGGAGACCGACTTCACGGTAACGCCGTCGCCGCATCATCCGATCGGCGCCAAGGGCGTCGGCGAGAGCCCGAATGTCGGCGGCGTGCCGGCGTTTTCCAACGCCGTCAATGACGCCTTCTCGTTCCTGGGCTCGACCCATATCCAGATGCCGCACGACTACTGGCGCAACTGGCGGGCGGCGAAGAATTTGGGAGTATTCGCGGCGTCATTGCGAGCGCAGCGAAGCATCGCCTTCCGAGACGGCGCTTCGCGATGCTCTCTGACGATGAGGTCATGAGTTCCCCTCCCTCACGCGCATCGCGCGTGGCGGGGAGGGGTTGGGGGTGGGGGGTATCGGCGTAACCGCTGCGCGGTTACGCCGGTACCCCCCACCCCCGACCCCTCCCCGCCGCTTCGCGGGAGGAGGGGAGAAGATGCAGCGAACAGGAAAACGCTCTGGCAATGAAAAATCGCGAGGAGATCGCGCAAGCCCTGGCCGCTTCCGGCTACATCGCCGACAGCGAGCTTGCGACCGCGGTCTCGCTGATGCAACTGCTCCGGCGTCCGCTGCTGCTCGAAGGCGAGGCGGGCGTCGGCAAGACCGAGGTGGCCAAGGCGCTGGCCTCGGCGCACCGCACCGAACTGATCCGCCTGCAATGCTACGAGGGGCTGGATCAATCGGCCGCGCTCTATGAGTGGAACTACCAGCGGCAGCTGCTCTCGATCCAGGCCCATCGCGGCGAGGACGCCGACGCCATCGAGGACCAGATTTTTTCGGAAAAATACCTGCTGGAGCGGCCGCTCCTGGCCGCGATCCGGCGCGCAAAACCGCCGGTGCTGCTGATCGACGAGATCGACCGCGCCGACGACGAGTTCGAGGCGTTCCTGCTCGAACTGCTGTCGGATTTCCAGGTCTCGATCCCCGAACTCGGCACGATTACCGCGATCTCGATCCCGCATGTGGTTCTGACCTCGAACGGCACCCGCGAACTGTCCGACGCGCTGCGCCGCCGCTGCCTCTATCACTATGTCGATTACCCCGACGTCGACCGCGAGGCCCGCATCATCCTGGCGCGGATATCAGGCTCGACCGCCTCGCTGTCGCTGCAGATCGCCCGCATGGTCGAAGGCATCCGGAAAGAAGAGCTGCGCAAGGTGCCGGGTGTCGCGGAGACGCTGGACTGGGCGGCGGCGCTGGTCGGGATCGGCGTGCGCGACCTGCTCGAGACCCCCGAGACGGTGCATGAAACCCTGATGTGCCTGCTCAAGACCCATGAGGACAAGTCGCGCCTGACCCGCGAGGTGACGATGCGGATATTGGGGAAGGTCGCATGAGCTGTTGCGGCGCCAATCCCGGTTATGACGAGATCGACGAGGTGTCCCGCCTGGTCGCGGCAAAACTCACCGGGTTTCTCAAAACCCTGCGCGACAACGGGTTTGCCGTCGGCCTGCCCGAAGGCCGGGACGCGGTCACGGTGATGGCGGCGGGCTATGCGGAAAAGCCCGGGCTGTTGCGGTCGGCGTTAAAACATCTGTTTTCGACGCGGAAATCCGACTGGGACAAGTTCGACGGGTTGTTCGACGCGTTCTGGCTCGGCAAACGCGTAAGGTCGCGGTCCCTGACCATGGGCTCGACGAGGGCGGCCAGCAGCCCGTCGCTGAAAAACCTGCGGGACAACAAGTCCGAACCGGCAGCCGGCGGCGAGGCTGCGACTGACCAGATTCCCTCGGTTGGCGACGACGCGCCGGAGGATCGCGCCGGTGAAGGCCGCAGGGAAGGCGCCTCGCGCGCCGACAATCTTAGCGAGGTCGATTTCCGCAAGATGGCCGATCCCGAACAGATCGAGCAGGCCCACGAGATCGCGGCGCGGCTGGCAAAGACCATGCGGACGCGGCTGACCCGGCGCGATCTGGCGCGGCGGCATGGCTACCGGCTCGACCTCAGACGAACGATCCACGGCAATATCAGCCATGGCGGCGTGCCGATCACGCTGGTCAAGCGGCAACGCAAGGAGAAGCCGTTGCGCCTGGTCATGCTGCTCGACGCCTCCGGTTCGATGAGCATGTACACCGGCGTATTCTTGCGCTTTATCCACGGCGTGCTCGACGAGTTCCGCGAGGCCGAGGCGTTCCTGTTCCACACCCGGCTCGCTTACGTTTCCGACGCGATGAAGGAAAAGGATGCCGGCCGCGCGCTCGACCGTCTCTCGATCATGGCGCAGGGCGCCGGCGGTGGCACCAAAATCGGCCAATCCCTGCAGACGTTCAACCGCTGGCATGCCGCGCGCGTCCTGCATTCGCGCACCTGCGTGATGATCGTATCCGACGGCTACGAGACCGGCGACGCCGCGCTGCTCGGCCGCGAGATGGCGGCCTTGGCAAAGCGCTGCCGCCGCATCGTCTGGCTCAATCCGATGATGGCGTGGGAGGGCTATGCGCCCGAAGCCGCCGGCATCAAGGCCGCGCTGCCCCATGTCGATCTCTACGCGCCCGCCAATACGCTGAAAAGCCTGACCGAGCTCGAACCCTATCTGGCGAAGCTTTGAAGTTTGATGAGATTGAGCTGCGGCGCAAAGGAAACGAAGGTGATTTTACCTCTCCCATAGGGAGAGGTCGGCGCGTAGCGCCGGGTGAGGGGTTCCGGTCTCTCGTTGGTACGGCACCCCTCACCCGATTTGCTGGCAAATCGACCTCTCCCCGCTGGGGAGAGGTGAACCAGGCCGATGGGCAGGTCTGAAGGAGACAGTCCGATGACAAAACATGTCGAAGTGATGGATCTGGTGGCCCGGCTCAAGGCCGCCGAGGAAACTTTTGTGCTGGCCACTGTCGTGCGCACGGTGTCGGTGACCGCGGCCAAGGCCGGCGCCAAGGCGATCATCCGCCCCGACGGCACCATCGTCGCGGGCTGGATCGGCGGCGGCTGCGCCCGCGGCGCGGTGCTGAAGGCCGCGCGCGAGGCGCTCGCCGACGGCGAGCCGCGCATGGTCTCGGTGCAGCCGGAGAATCTGCTCGCCGAACTCGGCGTCAAGCCCGGCGAGAACCGCGACGGCGTGCGTTTCGCCAGCAACATGTGCCCGAGCAAGGGCACCATGGACATTTTCGTGGAGCCGGTGCTGCCGCATCCCTCGCTGGTCATTCTCGGCGTCAGCCCGGTGGCGCTGTCGCTCGCCGCGCAGGCGCGCCAGCTCGGCTATCACGTCACGCTTGCCGCGCCCGCGGGCGATCGGCTCGAGACGCCCGACGCGGACATGCTGATCGACGGCTATCAACTCGAAAAGCTGCATGAGGCAAAACGCTTCATCGTGGTGTCGACGCAAGGCAAGGGCGACGAAGCCGCACTGCGGGCGGCGGTCAAGACGGAAGCCGCCTATCACGCCTTCGTCGGCAGCCGCCGCAAGATGGCGGCGCTGCGCGCAAAACTGATCGGCGAGGGCGTCGACGCGCCAGCCATCGACCGCGTCAAGGCCCCGGCCGGCCTCGACCTCGGCGCCATCACGCCGGAGGAAATCGCGATGTCGATCCTGGCGGAGATCACGGTCGAGCGAAGGCGCGGACAGCGCGGGGCGGGGAGCGTGTGAGCTGCAGAACAGCCCTGCTCAGTCTGTCGTGCCCAACATACTGTCGATCTGGAGGCTTCGCTGTTTCCGTCACGTCGGCGCAAGCGGAGGGTGATCGCCCGGAATCATCCGAATTGGGCGTGGCGAGTTCTGCTGACTGACATACATGAAGCAACTTCAATGAGCACCAATCTACGCAAAATATTCTTCCATGCATCGTCAATCACGGTTGTAGTTTTGGCATTTGTTGCCGGAGCCAATTGTTTCGCGCAACCCGTGAAGCTTTCCCTGACAGGGGGTGGCGCGCCGCCGATAATCGGGGACCCCGGGTATCCAGGGTTCATTGACGAACTCGCGCGCGCGATGTTCAAGCGCATCGGTGTCGAGGTCACCGTTACCAGGGTGCCCAGCGAACGGTCCCTGATCAACGTCAATGCCGGTCTGGACGATGGGGACCTCTTCCGGGTTGCCGGAATGGAGCGGGAGTACCCGAATCTGGTGCTCGTCCCCGAAAAAATGCTCGACAACGACTTCGTCGTCTTCACCAAGCGCGAGGATATCGAGATCCGCAAATGGGACGACCTGAAGCCTTACGGGGTTGCATTCGTAATCGGATGGAAGCCTTACGAGCTGAACGTAAAAGGAACGCGGGATTTGGCCAAGACCAGCTCCATTGACCTGCTATTGCCGATGCTGGAGAACGGCCGCGCGGATCTTGTACTGATGGACCGCTGGCAAGGCGGATGGATTGCCAAACAGCAACAATTCAAGGGCCGTGTGCTCGAGCCCCCGTTGCTGCGAATCGCGGAGTTCATGTACCTCAACAAGAAACATGCCGCGCTGGCCCCCAAGGCGGCCAAGGCGCTGGCGGACATGAAGGCTGATGGCAGCTACCAAAAGCTTTATGACTTGTATCTAAAGCCCTTCGTCATTCCTTGAATGCTGCGCTTGCTTTATCGCCTCGGTGAAGGCTGACTGCTTCGGCGCGCGCCGCTAATCCAGGCAGCCGCTCAGGATCAGCGCGCCGAGCACGACGCGTGCGGCCTCTTGCAGTGTCATGGTCGCCTCGCTTAGCACGGGCCAATGGGCGTGAGCTTCAAGTTGTCGGTGTGCGTGGCCGAGCCGCCGCCCGGATTCGTCACCGCACCGGTATGGGTCTGGGTCAGGGTGCCGCCTTTGTCGTCCAGCTTCACCGCATAGGTGCCCTTGCCGGCCATGCGCACCATCGCCAGCGATCCGGTCCCGCCGCCGGTATAGCTCACGCTGCCGCCGGCTTCGCCGCCCGGACTGTAGCTGAACTCGATCCACATATCGCCGCCGGAGCCCTTCACCGCGAATGGCTTCGCCAGGCTGCAGGCGGTGCCGGTCACTTTCATCGGCCCGGCGTTACCGGTGATCGTGTAGCTGCGGCTATTGCCGCCGCCTTGTGTCACGCAGATACGCTTGGCGCTGTTTTCCAGCTCCGCCAAGGCGGCCGGATCAGCCGGCGCGGCGCCGGCCGGGCTGCGGACCCCCGCCGCCGTCTTCCAGTAATTGACCAGGATCGACGGATCGGATTTCGCCTTGCATTCGGCCTTGGCGGCCTCCTCGCCTTTATCGGCCGCGGCGCCGGCCTGCTGCGCCATAGCGGGCGCCCGCGCGTCCGCGCTTTGCGCCAGCTCGGCTATCACGTCACGCTTGCCGCGCCCGCGGGCGATCGGCTCGAGACGCCCGACGCGGACATGCTGATCGACGGCTATCAACTCGGAGAGCTGCACGAGGCAAAACGCTTCATCGTGGTGTCGACGCAAGGCAAGGGCGACGAAGCCACACTGTGGGCGGCGGTCAAGACGGAAGCCGCCTATCACGCCTTCGTCGGTGGCCGCCGCAAGATGGCGGCGCTGCGCGCAAAACTGATCGGCGAGGGCGTCGACGCGCCAGCCATCGACCGCGTCAAGGCCCCGGCCGGCCTCGACCTCGGCGCCATCACGCCGGAGGAAATCGCGATGTCGATCCTGGCGGAGATCACGGTCGAGCGAAGGCGCGGACAGCGCGGGGCGGGGAAGGGGTAGCCAAGCCTAACGTGCCGGGATGCTGCGGAGCATAATTTCTCAATCAAATCAGCCCGCCGGCATCGATCGCTTTTCTTGCAAGCTCGACTGCCTTCTCGGCTGTGAGCGCATCGGCCGAGGTTGTGGTTTCATCGAGCACCGAGGGCGGGAAGGCAACCCGGATTTTCTTGCCGTCCAGTCTGCGGATGGTTGCGCGCCATCGATCTGTATCGCGCTTGAAGGCGTCGATAACATAGGCCTTATAGGTCATGCCGCTCACGGGAGGTTGCCTCACGGCGCGAGCGTCCAGTGGCGTCCGATGTTGAGACGAGGGCGGTCCGTTCGCGACACCGCGAACGATCTCGATGATCTCCCGAACAATATCGTCGCGCGCGTCGCCGGTGGCATCCTTGACCAGATACCTCACCGCCGCGCCGATCGCCGCCATTGCGTCGTCGTCGGCCGCGAAATCCCGGTCGATCTGATCTGACATCATTGTTAGGCTCCGGACCGTAACGTGTTTGCAGACAGGGTCCAACAGGGTCCAGTTGAGCGGCGTCCCATTAAAGTCCGGTTATCGGATAAGTTTTAATTTTATTGGTTCGTGATTTGCCCGACGGGCTGTCCGGCCATTTTCGTGTCCAGCGCCCGCTCTGCTATCCGCGGATGACGCCTTGCGGCCGATCCGCCTGATGCCGCAGGACGTCGCCGGCGCCATCCTGTTCCTGGCCAGCGACCGCGCGTCCTATGTCAACGGCGACGAGATCACCGTCGAAATCCGCAAGTGGAAGCTCAAGCCTCGTGCTTTTGCAGCCGGGCGCGCATTTCGTCGCTGGGCTTGACGTCCTGCGAGCGGCTGTAGATCGCGACGGCGACGATCAGCACCATGGTGAGCACTCCGAACAAGGCGCGGTACGCGGTTTCAGTGCGGGCGCCGTCGGCCAGCGGTTCGAAAGCGCCGACGATGATGCCGGAGAGCGTCTGCATGCAGGCGACGCCGAGCATCACGGCGGTGTTGATCGTCGCGATGCCGCGCCCGATCAGCCGGTCCGGGATGGTGCCGCGGCCATGCGTCATCACCATGGTGCTGGAGGCGCTGAAGAAGCCGATGCCGAGGATGCCGCCGATCGGTACCCAGATGGGCGGGTGGGACGCGAGCGCGAGCGTGGCGAGGATGGAAATGATCACCAGGGTGCCGCCCGATGGCGATCCATTTGCGGGTGTCCAGCAGGCGGTCCAGCGGGCCGAAGGCGAGCATGCCGACCTGGTAGGCGATGACGGCGACGAGCAGGACGTTGCCGGCCTCGATGGGGCTCATTCCATGCACCTCGCGCAGGAACGGACCGCCCCACAGGCCCTGCACGGTGAAAGTGCAGGCATAGTTGCAAAAATTCAGCGCCAGGATGGGCCTGAGGCGGGGGTTGCGCAGCACCTCCATCAGGCCTTGCAGCATCTGGCGCGGTGGCTCCGGGGTGCGGTCCAGGAAGGGGTGGCCGGGCGGAGCGTCGCGCACCACCAGCCAGACGGCGATGGCGGCGAGCGCGGTGAAGACGACGGCGGCGCCGAACACGGCGCGCCAGCCGATGGCCTGCGAGGCCCAGGCCAGCGGGGTGGTGGCGGCCAGGTTGCCGAGCAGGCCGATGGACATGACCATGGCGATGAGGGTGGAGAAGCGGTCCGGCGGAAACCAGCGCGTGATCACCACCATGCTGCCGATCAGCATGACGCCGAAGCCGGCGCCCATCAGCACGCGGCCGGTGAGCAGGATCGGCCAGGTCGGCGCCAGGGTGAAGACGATGCCGCCGATGGTGGCGAGGAAGAGCATGCCGGCCACGGTACGGCGCGGGCCGAAATGGTCGAAGAAGAAGCCGCAGGGGATCTGCATGGCGGCGAAGCCGAAGAAGAAGGCGCCTGTAAGCGCGCCCAGGGCCTCCGGCCCGATGGCCAGGTCGCGCATCAGGTCGAGGCCGATGGTGACGTTGGAGGCGCGGAAGAAATGGCTGGCGACATAGGCCGTGGCCAATGTCGTGACGATGATCAGGCCCCGGCGGTGGGGGAAGGGGCGCCGCTCGGTGAACCGCATCGATGGGGAAATGTCCCGCTTCTTGTTGAAGATTGCTCGGCAGGCGTTCTCGGTAGGCGAGCCTATGCGGCCTTGGCGTGCCGTTCAAGGTTGGAGCTGATGACGTGCTTCGGCATGCCGCAGGGCATCGCCGACGCCATCCTGTTCCTGGCCAGCGACCGCTCGTCCTATGTCAACGGCGACGAGATCACGGTCGATGGCGGCTGCGCCAATATGCTGATGAATCTGGTGCCGCGGCCGGGCCTTGACTGACGAGCCGGCCAGGGGAAAGCGGACGAGGGCAGGGTGCTGTTCGACCTCCGCCAATGACCCTGAAACAGAGATTTTGCGCCGCAGCGATATCCGACTTTAATCTGCCTCGCGAACTCCGAATTGAGCCGGTATTGTTCAAATCTTTAGTTTGGAGGTCCAGATGAGACGGCGCGATTTCATCGCGGGAGCAGCGGGCGCGGCGTTCATTGCGGGTGCAGCCAATGCAGTTCAGAACACCCCTCCAGTCATCGGCGTATTGTGGCACGCCGGAAGTCCCAGCGACGAACAGCCTTATTTTGATGCGCTTGTGCGCGGTTTTCGGGAACTTGGGTATACTGAGGTCAGAACATCAGGTTCGAACATCGATTTCCAAACGAAAATCCGGAGCGATTTCGCAGCCTGGCAAGAGAGCTGGTTGCATTGAAGGCAGACGTGATCGTCACTGTGGGCAACATCGCGGCTCCCTACGCAAAAAGTGCCACTACAGACATTCCGATTGTGTTTCTCTTTGTCGCCGATCCCGTCGGGTCGGGGCTGGTGAAGAGTCTTGCTCGACCCGGTGGAAATATCACGGGATTGACACAAGTCGGCACTGATCTAACCGCCAAACGTTTTGAACTTTTGCGGGAGATCGTCCCGTCAATGTCGCGAGTCGCGCTGCTGCTAAATCCAGCGGAACCCTCGGCTCCACGATACCTAAAGGAGGGTGAAGCCGCTGCCAGGCAGCTAGGCCTTACAGTGCTGCCTTTCGAGTTCCGATCTCCGGACCAGGTCGAAATCGTTTTTGAAGAAATGAAGCAGGCGAAAGTGCAGGCGCTCGCGTTTGCGCCGGGTGGCCTGCTGTTTCAAAACAGGGATCAGATCCACAAGGTCGCGCTCGCATATGGGATTCCTACCTGTGGCTGGTCACGAGAGATCGCCGTTTCAGGCCACTTGCTTTCCTATGGAGCTGATCAGGTCGAAATGGCGCATCATGTATCCGTTCTCGTCGACAAGATCCTGCGCGGCGCCAAGCCGGCCGATATTGCTGTCGAGCAACCGACGCGGTTCCCGCTCATAGTCAATCAGAAAATTGCAAAAGTGCTCGGACTGAAGGTCTCGGAAGCCTTTCTGCTGCGCGCCGACGAGGTGATTGAATAACGATGCTTTTTGCCGCGCAATGTCCGCTCTCAGGGGCAAAGCGGAAAACATGTGCTCGCATCGAGCTTTTCAGCTTTTGGACCCAACGCGGACATTGAGAGGAATCTTTTACTCAATTTGGGGAACTCGAATTTACCTGGCTTTGTCAACTACGACATCATCCTCCGCTCGTAAATTCCCAATCAAAGGCAGGAGGCACACTTGAAACGGATTTTCGCAAAGTTCCTAGCTGACGAGTCTGGCGCTACCGCGATTGAATACGGACTGATCGCTGCGGGCATTTCGATTACGATTATTGCTGCGGTCAACGGCCTCGGCAGCAACCTGAATGAGAAGTTCACCTCGATCAACACCTCGCTCAAGTAACGGGCGAGCCTCGCCTGCGGTTGCTCGGCGCTTCCGCAGGCGATGGCCCAAAGCGAGCGCGGTGAATGTTTTCGCAGTTGGTTTCGCGATAAAAGGGAATCACGCTGATGGACAACCGAAACAACGAGCGTCATCAAGTCCGAAAGGCGGGGACGATCTCGTTCCAAGGCTCCGGTATCGACTGCACAATCCATAACATCTCGATCGGCGGGGCAAACCTGGAGGTCGCGGGCCACATCGGAATCCCCAACTCATTTGACCTCATGATCGATGCAGAGAATGGCAAGCAACATTGTCACGTCGTTTGGCGCAAAGAACGACGGATCGGCGTTGCCTTTGAGTGAACCCGCACAGTCGAGGTAGAATTGAGAAAAGTTCGTCAACGTGAGGCTTCGCGCCGCCCGCTTCCTTTGAGGCCGCAGCAGCCGTCGCAACGACCGCAGGAACCTGCTCGGCAACCGGAGCCAACACGGGTGTAGTCCGAACGAGAATACTCGCGGCTGGCATCATCGCTGTATGGGGCGAAAGCGGCAGCCGAGCCGACGCTGGCCGCGTTATATGGCGTAAAGAGAACCGGATCGGCGTCGCGTCCGATTAAGGCCGCCTGAGTTGGCGGCCTTTTTCATTTCTGTGCTTTCAGGGGCAAAGCGGAAAACATTTGCTCGTACTGAGCTTCTCCGGTTTTGACCCCATCTCGGACATTGGGGAGGGAGACTGTTTGGAGTTTCTCACTTGCAGCCCAGTGTTGGTCGTTCGTAGATCGTGACGCGGAACAGTAACTCGATAGTCGCAAGCGTCAGTGCCAGTACGATGGCGATAAACACCAATACCACGGCGCGCGGCGAGACCATCGGCTCGGGTTTGCGCTCAATGATGGGCGGCGGCTTGACCTGAACGATATCGACCCAGCGCGCGACAATGGGGAGCTGTGGTGGTTCGATATCGACCCAACGATCTAGCCATGGCGTCTGCACAGTCGCCTGCACTGGTTTGTCATCAGGCAACATCTCCGACATCGAATCATGCCACCTGGGCTGATCAATTTTTCGCTGAACTTCATAAATCCGGATTTTTCGCTGAACGTCCTGGATCTGATGGTGTCGACGTGTTGGTGTCGAGTCCCAGCAATGAGCCCGGCCATGCCAATAGATGTGAACCGGACCAAAATGCTGACGCGCTTCGGTCTTGCTCATGCAGGACTCGGAAGCTCGGGATGGTGTTGTCACCACCAACATCACCAGCATCGACATAACGATCACCGCGACAGGCATGGGGTCGCTCCGTCTTGCATCGGATACAGACGTCGCCTCCGCCGAGGTGTCGCTTGTGATAAAGTCGACAAATTGACGATTTGCAAATTATAGCCGGTTTTAAAGGACAATATCCTTGTCCAATTAGCCGTGGTCAGCGCCCTTGAAGTGCGGCCCGAAAGCTGGGCGGATCTCTGCACCGGTGCATAATTTGAGAGTTAAGGTGCATGACCGAACTCGGTCATTGGCCCTGACCGGAGAGCAGCCCACCTCGCCCCCATCACGGCAAGGAACAAAAGCGTGAGACGTGAAGTGGTTCACATTCACGCGTCGCGGATCGAACTAACACAGACCGTGTAAACTTATTCTGCGTCTCGAACCGAACGGAGAATTCGCATGAAGCGGCTGATTATCTCTGCATTCGCAGCTGTCGCCCTCGTCGCCGCCGCAACCACCGTGTTGCTGTCGCACACGCCGCCGGCCGTCCGTGCCGCAGGCATGATGTCGTCGCAAGAGCCTCACGCCGCGGCCGGCGTAAACAAGCTCCCGATCGAGGACTTTGAGGATATGTCGCTGGTTTATTCGACCGCGCCGAAGCGTTGAGCGAGAGGCCGCCTCAGTTGGCGGCCTGTTTCATTTCCGGCCGGTCGCGCCATGTCGCCTGCCGGCACGAAACGGACGCAAGCGTCGCCGCGCGGTGAATGTCCGCTCGAGGGAAGCGCGGACATCGAGCATTCGGCGCTCGAAGTCTGCTTCCCAGAGCGGACATCATCCCATGGAGCGGCAGTCAAAGATTACGTCGCGCTTCCGGCGCAGTACTTGTTTCGGCCGGTCACTTCACGAAATCAATTCGAGGCCGCGTATTTCTTCCTGATCTTGGCGATATCGTCGGCCGAGTCGATCCATTCTTCGCTGAAGCCGCAAGAGGCGCAAAGATACCGTGTCACCTTGACGGCACTAAAGATGGTTGCACCAACGCTAATGTTGTTTCCGGCGCCAAAGCCGCGGGTTTCGCCTGGGATTCGAATGACGTCGGTTGATTGACACTTTGGGCACGGCTTGGAATTTCGCATGATGATCCTCGCTAGCGCACTGTGCGGACGGCAGCAGTGTATTCCGATACGGCAAGCACCGACAATCTCGATGCGACTTTCTCATCATCAACGCATTCGGCCCCCGCATCGCTGGCCACCGGTCATTGCCTTTTTTCCCCGGTGGATGTTTCTGCTGGCATTGCCAGACCGCCTATGCGAGTGCAGGAAGCCGGCTTGCCGGAATTGCGTCTGGTAATCCCTTCAAGCTGATCCGGCAGGAACAGCCAAGGCTCATGATAAGCGCCATGACGATTTCCGAGCCAGGCGCGAAAATGCGTTGCGGGAAATGCGGTAGCAATGACGTTCTTTGCAAAAGTTGCCCGGCAGGACGATGCGCCGGGATATGCGAAGAGATATTGAAAGGACAACGCCGCCTGAGCGGAGTATGATCGATCGGCAGCTTCCGGAGAGGTAAAAATGAAGACAATTGCTGTCCTGGCGTTTTTTTATGCATTTTCTGACATGGCATTCGCCCAAGCACCGGAATGCCAGCCGACATCAGGGGCCGGTGATCTGCTCGCTTGTTACAACAGGACTGAGCTACCGCACGCGCTGGGCAAGCGTGCAACCACCAAAGTCACGACTGCGCTAGACAAGCCCGCGGTATCCAAAAATCTGACTGAGCACCGGGCGCAGGTCGACGATATATTGGATGACGAAAACAAGAAATTGGACGCGAAGGTAAAAAGCCTTTGCCGCGGTTGTTAGACAAGGCGGCGTCATGTCTCTCGTTGGCACTTTTCGGACCTTGCACGCTGCCCGACTTGAGTCCGGAATGCGCTCCAAAGCGGACGTTCGCCAACGCCTCTGAATTTATGGGTTCACGTCCCACTGCCAATTGCACGCTTCGCAAGCGGCGATTAACTTTTCATCGCTTGCATCAGCGCCGAAATCTTGATGGTCGCGAAATTGGAGAAAGTGTCCGACACCGCGTATGGCAAAATGATCTGGTCGTTGTGCCTCATCGCGCCGCAGGTATAGACGACGTTGGGGACGTATCCTTCGCGCTCGGATGGTTCAGGCCGCAACAGCGGCTCGCGCGAGCGCGCCAGCACCTTGGAGGGGTCGCTCTTGTCGAGCAGCGCCGCGCCGATCGAGTATTTGCGGACCGGGCCGACGCCGTGCGTCAGCAGCAGCCAGCCTTCATCGAGTTCGATCGGCGATCCGCAATTGCCGATCTGAACGAACTCCCAGGGAAATTCCGGCTTCAGAATGGCCTGACCGCCGTCCCATGTGTACAGATCGTCTGAATAGATCAGATACAGGTTCTCGTTATCCTGCCGCGCGATCATGGCGTATTTGCCGTCGATCTTGCGCGGGAACAGCGCCATGCCCTTGTTGCGTGCCGCGGCGCCCCTCAAGCGGCGTCAGCCGGAACGACATGAAATCGCTGGTCTCGATCAATTCGGAACGGATCGCCCGCCCGCTGTAGGCGGTATAGGTCGCGTAGTAGGTTTTCCGGCCATCATCGCTGAATTCGACAAAGCGCGCATCCTCGATGCCGTTCGATTGGGATTCGGTGACCGGAAAGATGACGCGCTCGCTGAGGTCTTCGTTCGGGTTTGAAAATCAACTCGACATGGTCGCCGTCCGGTCCGGATACGCGATGGCCAATCCGGGGGCTCGAGGCGAGCCGAGCCGTCGGATCAACGGTCAGGCTGCCGTCGGCTGCGATGGTGCCGGCCCGAAACGTCAGTGACGACACATGCCCTTCGCCGATGGCGCGGAGACTGAGAATGAAGCGCAAGCCGCCTTTCGGCGCGTCCGACTGGTCGGGATGCGGCACGATGCTGGGGTTGAACAAGGCCGAGGCTTCGAACGAATATTCGTTGAGAAAATAGGCGCCGATCAGCTGGCGCTGGACTTTGGAAAAAGTGCCGTGAGCCGCCAAGGCCTCTTCCATTTCGTCGGCGCGCGACTTCGAACGTCTCCAGCAGGTTGCGATGCCGGCCCTGGAAATTCTCCAGGACATCGGCGAGCTGGCTGGCAACGGCTTCGGAATCGAGCGCGAGAACCCGGTCGACGATATGATTGGCGCGCGTCTTGTCGGTCGGGTTGAGATCGCGGGGTTCGGTCGCCGGCTTGAACGGGCGCACGATCACCCGCGCGGGGTCCGGACGCAGATAGAGCGCCTGCCGGTTCAGGAAGGTGGCTTGTGACACGGTGTCCTCGGCTCGCTGGAGTAGGAGGTGAGATTCAGGCGCCGACGGCGCGCAGTGCCGGGGGTTTCGTCAGGCCGGCGTTGACGCGTGCAAGCTGACGAATCTCCGCGAGCCCGAGAAGATAGCACACAACCGACTCGCCGCCGCGATTTTCGTTGGCGCGATCGGGGTGCAGTCCATCGCGGCAACTGCCGGTGTGCGGATCGACCAGCGCCACGGACAGATCGTTGCTGCCGAGAAACCACGCGAAAGCGCGCGTTGCGAGGGCTTTCCACTCGGCATCGCCATCCGCCCGCCACGCCGTGAGGCAGGCAGCGATCGTCGCCGTGGCTTCCACGGGCTGCTGATCGAAGGCGCGGGGATGTTGCCGCTGTTCGCCGAAGCCGGCCGTGCCGACGGGGCGGAAATGACCTCGCCGACGCCGTTTGTTGCGTCATCAGCCAGCGCAGGGATCCTCAACCCGGCATCGACGTAGCCAGGCGTTTGCGTCGCCATGCCGGTCACCATCAAAGCCTGCGGCAAGCGCGCGTTGTCGTAGGCCAGCCCTTCCTCGAACCACACCCAGTCCGGCGTCTCGACCGACGCCAGAAAGGACATCAACCTGTCGGCAAGAGAATGCCGGACTTCCCGGGCGTGGAGATCATCCGGAGCCACGGCGCAATAAGCGTCCAGACCCAGCAGCGTGAACGCCCACGCGCGCGGCGAGCGAAAGGTCTCCGCGGTCGACAGTGCCTCGGCAAACAAGGAAGCAGCCCACCGGCGCCGCGACGGGCTTGCGTCGCTGCGCGCGGCACTCGCCCAAGGCCCAAAGCGTTCGCCCGTGACTGTCTTCGGAGCCACTGTCTTCAAGCCAGGTTCGATTGAAGCCCATGAAGTTGCGAAATCGCCTGGTGTCGGGATTCCATGCATGCTGCACGAAAGCTGCAAAGCGGGCCGTCAAGACTTCCGACAGGGCGCTGTTCGCCCGGATTATTGAGGGCGCAGGCCAGCAGCAACGCGCGGGCGTTGTCATCGACGCAATAGCCGTGCGAGCGATCGGGCACCGAATGCACCGCGTGCTGGAACAGACCGGTATCGTCGCACATCGACAGGAAATGGCCGATTTGCATGTCAGGCGCCGCAGGGCTTCGTGGCTCCGGCGAGCCCGTGTCGGAGCGCGCAATGACCTTGAGCCAGTGACCCTGCCGCGCATTCTCGAAGACGGACATGTAACGCTCGGCGGTGCGTTCCCATGTCATCGTTCGGCTGACCGCATAGGCGCGCCGGCACATCGCCTGCCGGCGAGCGTCGTCGGTGAGCAATTCCGCGATTTCGCTGCCGATCGCCGCCGCGTCGCCGAAAGGTACCAGAACGCCGCGTCCATCAGCCAGCAGCTCGCGCGCGTGCCAGTAAGGCGTCGAGACGACCGGCTTCCCCAGTCCGAAGCTGTAGGCCAACGTTCCCGACGTCATCTGCGCCTCGTTGAGATAGGGCGTGACATAGACGTCGCACATCGAGATGAATTCGAGCAGCGTGGCCTGATCGACGAACCGGTCGAGGAACACCACGTGGTCTTCGACGCCAAGTTCGCGCACCCGCGCCATCAGGCTCTCGCGATAGGCCTCGCCCTGGTCTCGAACCAGATTGGGATGCGTTGCGCCGAGCACGACATAGACCGCATCCGCGCGGCGTTTCAGAATCGACGGCATGGCGTCGATCATGACTTCGATGCCCTTGTTGGGGGACAGCAGGCCGAATGTCAGAATGACCGACTTCCCGCCAAATCCGAGCTTGGCCTTTGCCGCATCGGGCGCGACAAATGCGACGTCAGGAATGCCGTGGGCTATGACCTCGATCTTGTCGTCCGGCACCTGATAGACGCTGCGCAGCAGCTCGCGGCCCTTGTTGGCCATCACCACGACCTTCGACGACGCCTCGACAATGCGCTCCATTACCGCGCGTTGAACGGCCGTCGGATTGGCCAGCACGGTATGGAACGTCGTCACCACCGGCATGGTGAGGCGCGACAACAGCGCGAGGATGTGGGCGCCGGCTTCGCCGCCGAAAATTCCGAATTCGTGCTGCAGGCACACGGTGTCGAACCGGCCGGCATTCAGGAAGTCTGCCGCGCGCATGTACTCTTCGATGTTGTCGTCCTTGATCTGAAAAGCGACCGCCGGGGGATAATCATAGGCCTGACCGTGATCGGTCATCGCCACGATGCAGGTCTCCAGATTCGGGCGTGAAGTCGATATCGCCTGCTGCAGGTCGGTCGTAAAGGTTGCGATTCCGCAGCGGCGGGGAAGCGAATTGCCGATGAAGGCGATACGGCGGAGCGGCGTCATGTCTGTACCTCGACGTTCTCGTTTGATTTCGGCGAGTGCACGGCGGACGTGCCGGCAAATTTGGTCGTTTGCTCTCCAGATTCTTGCAACAGGTCAACAACGGGATCAGGTCCCGGATAGGCGATCAGGCCGCTCATCCCGTCGGGGCCAACCTCGATGCCGGTTCGATCGGTCTCGACAAAGACGGCGTCACCGACCGACATATTCGTCAACCCGATCCGTGCGCGTCCCTCGATCGCAAGGATCCAGGTTTCCCGCTCGGCATTGAGTGCCCAATTCGAATTCGCCGGGAGGTCGATCCGCTCAATGACGAAATGCGGGCTTGCGATAAGGGCCGTTCGAGCCGTGGTGAGGCGTCGTGGACCGGATTGAGTTTGAACCGGTCCGGCATCGGAAACAGCGACGGCGCTTTCTTCATGCAGTTCGCGCTGCCTGCCGTAGTCGAACAGACGGAATGTCGTGTCGCTGCGCTGCTGAATCTCGGCGAGCACGATACCGGCGCCGATGGCGTGGATCGTGCCGGCAGGGACGAAGATGATGTCGCCTTTCGCGACCGGACGCCATTGCGTGAGACCGGCAATCGAGCCGTCCCTGATCGATGCGCGCAATTCCTGTGGCGTGAGATGCCGTTTCAGTCCCAGCGCAACCCGCGCGTCCGGCGTTGCCGCGAGGATGTACCAGGCTTCGGTCTTGCCGTTCGGCAAGCCGATCGAACGCGCGAATGCATCGTCTGGATGAACCTGGATCGACAATGGCTCGCTGGTGAACAGTAACTTGAGCAGCAGAGCCGGGATGGGTGCATTCTTGATCCGCGCGCTGAAACCACAACTCTCCGACGGCGTCGCCAGAACCGTCAATGCCGCTCCAGGGATGGAGATCGGCGACTCCCCAGGGCTTGCGCGCGACCTGCACGGAGGCATGTTCGATGGCCATAGGCTGTCCTGACCCGTGACGCGCATATCGAAGCGATATGCCGTTGGTCGATACCGTCATAAGATTTGGCGTGGCTAAGGCGTCGCGTTTCGGGATGCGCGCCGTTGCAGCGATCCAATTACGCTAACTTAATCAGATGGCTACTCCGGCACCCGATAACAAGCTGCGCGCGGTCCTAAAGGCCTATTAAATCACTGCTTATGTCTTAGGACGCTTCCGGTATGGGGGCACTTTTCGGACCTTGCACGCTGCCCGACTTGAGTCCGGAATGCGCTCCAAAGCGGACGTTCGCCAACGCCTCTGAATTTATGGGTTCACGTCCCACTGCCAATTGCACGTATCTCGCCAGACGGAAATAATGCCGATTAACGCGCATGCAGCGCGTTGCGCGGACGCATTTGGGCTGATGGGTCGCGTGTGATTTGCCCGACGAGCTGTCCGGCCATTTTCGTGCTAAAATGCAAAAGGTGCGTCTAGTCGAACAGGCTCGACACCGACTCTTCCGACGCGGTGCGGCCGATCGCTTCCGCGATCAGCGAGCGCGATCGACAGCGTGCGGATGTTCTTGCGCGTTGCGAACCGCTTCGGTCGGCAGGATCGAGTCGGTGATGACCAGCTCCTTCAGCCTGGAGCCGATGATGCGGGCGGCGGCGCCGCCGGACAGCACGCCGTGGGTGATGTAGGCGTAGACTTCCTTGGCGCCGTTGGCGAGCAGCGCGTCGGCGGCGTTCACCAGCGTGCCGCCGGAATCCACGATGTCGTCGACCAGGATGCAGGTGTAGCCGGCGACATCGCCGATCACGTTCATGACTTCGGATTCACCGGCGCGCTCGCGGCGCTTGTCGATGATCGCGAGCGGCGTGTTGATGCGCTTGGCGAGCCCGCGCGCGCGCACCACGCCGCCGACGTCGGGCGACACCACCATGACATTGCCGAGGTCGAAGCGTTCCTTGATGTCGCGCACCATCACCGGCGAGGCGTAGAGATTGTCGGTCGGAATGTCGAAGAAGCCCTGGATCTGGCCGGCGTGCAGATCGAGCGTCATGACGCGGTCGGCGCCGGCGCGGGTGATCAGGTTGGCCACCAGCTTGGCCGAAATCGGCGTGCGCGAGCCGGATTTGCGATCCTGCCGGGCGTAGCCGAAATAGGGAACCACCGCGGTGATGCGGCGCGCGGAGGCCCGGCGCAGCGCATCGGTGATGATCAGGAGTTCCATCAGATGGTCGTTGGCCGGAAACGACGTCGACTGGATGATGAAGACGTCCGAGCCGCGGACGTTTTCCTGGATTTCGACGAAGATTTCCATGTCGGCGAAACGCCGGACCACGGCCTTGGTGAGCGGCAGATCCAGCCCGTTCGGCGATTTCCTGCGCCAGAAGCGGGATTGGAATTGCCGGCGACGAGCTTGATGGAGCCATTCTTGGCCGACATCGATGCTTCTCCCCGCGCCTTGCTGGAGACAATGTTCAGCATATCGGGATACCCACGAAACCGGCACTGTTGCGACGGCGTGGTGATATCAAGGAGATGGCTCGGCTGGCAACCCGTCGGCCCGGTTTTCCCGCGCAAAAATGCCCGTCGCGCCGACGAATTTGGCTAACGGTCGGTGTAGCCGAGCGCGCTGACGCTGAATTCGCCGGAGGCGGGCGAGGGCGCCTCCGCGCTCGCCACCGCGGGGCCGCGCTTGGCCTGGCGCCGGCGGCGCTTCCGAAGGCCCGGTCCCGTTGATCATGGCGCTGAGGCCGCTTAACCCCGCCTGGGCGATCTTCCGCAACACCAGGTCGTCGGCCGCGGCCCAGGGGTCGCGTCCGGCCTTGCCGGCCGGTTCCTCGCCGGAAAGCCGCAGCGCGCGCTGCTGGTCGCGGTCATAGACGTCCCAGACCCAGGCGATCATGGTGCGGCCGCGGACGACCTGGGCGGAGAGATAGCTCCGCACCCGGTAGGAGGCCGTTCCTTCGCGGGAGACGATCGACAGGCTGCGAAGCTTCGATTCGCTGTCCAGCACGCTCACCATGCGGTCGAACACCGGCGGCGGCGGGCCGTCGATCGATTCGAAGGCGACGGTCGGGCCGCCTCCGGTGCTGGCCATCGCAAAGGAGCCGCTGGCCGCTCCGCCGCTGGCGCAGCCGCCGAGCCCGCAGGCCATCGCGAGCAGCATGACGGCAACGGCCGCGCGCGGCGCGGTCCGGCTGGCCCGGAACAGAGTGTTGACGGTGTCCCTCATCACGCCCCGAGCGATATCGTTAAAACGCGTTAAGGTCTAGGGCAGGGGCGACACAGCCGCAGGACGTAATCCGCCGATCGGGCCACGATCGGGCCGCTATTCTGCATCAGGCAGAAGCGCGATGGCGTGGACATGCCGGCCATAATCCGGCTCCTTGCGATGCACCGAGCGGCGGTAGCTGTAAAAACGCTCGTCGGAATAGGTATCGACGCCGATATCGTCGATCATCAAGACGCCGGCGTTTTCCAGCCGCATCCGGATGAAGCCGGCGAGATCGAACATCGCATGGTCCTCGCGCGTCGAGGGAATGAAGAACACGGCGTTCTCCGCATCCGCCTCGATGAAGCGCTCGACGAATTCGCCGCCCACTTCGTAGGAGTGCTGGCGGATCAGCGGGCCGATCGCGGCGACGATGCCGCTGCGTTCGGCGCCGAGTTTTTCCATCGCCTCGACGGTGGATTCCACAACGCCGGTCAGCGCGCCCTTCCACCCGGCATGGGCAGCGGCGATCACCCGCGCGTTCGGATCGACGAACAGGATCGGGCCGCAGTCGGCCGCGGTGACGCCGATGGCGAGTCCTTCGGCGCGGGTGACGATGGCGTCAGCGCGTGGCCGCTCGCCCTGCCAGGGACTGGTGGCCACCACGGCATCGGGCGAATGGATCTGGTGCACGCCGAGAAGATGCGAGGGCGCGACGCCCATCTGCTCCGCCATCCGCCGGCGGTTTTCGGCGACATTGGCGGGATCGTCGTCCGAGCCGAGGCCGCCATTGAGGCTGCCGTAGAAGCCGCCGGAGACGCCGCCGTTGCGGGTAAAGAAGGCGTGGCGCAGGCCGGGAATGGCCGAGAGCAGCGGCGAAGCGAGCCTCATGTCGGATCGGCCCCGGCGTCCCGCTTCACGTCCTCAAACCCCGCCAGCGAGGTCAGGTGGGGTTCGGAGACCGCGAGCACCTTGAACATCGACCCCATGCCGCCGCGGCCGCCGCCGATCAGCCGTTTCAGCGCGCCCGAAATATCCTCGGAAACCTCGTGGCTGGCCTTCGCCATCAGGGTCGCCGCGCGGGTTTCGATGCCGAGCCGTTTCAGGAACTCGCCCTGCGGCACCGGGCCATGGACGCGCGCGCCCACATCCTCGGCGGCGCGCGCCAGGGCCTGAAAATCGACATGGGCGGTCACGTCGGCATGGCCCGGATTTTTCAGTGGATCGGTGAAGCTGTGGCGGGCGATGGCCTGGAAGGTGTCGCCGGCGTCGCTGCGGACATGGCCGTAGTCGATGATCAGCGCCGCGCCGTCCTGGTCGCGGACGCGGGTCGCGATCTTCATGATCTCGGCGTCGGGCCGCCACTCGAACACCGCGCCGATCGGCGCGGCGCGCACCAATGGCGGCAGCAGCACCTCGAAGCGCGGTGTCGGCTCGGCGGCTGCGCCGAACTCCAGCTCGCCGCTGACGTCGATATCGACGGTGCGCTCGTGCCAGCCGGTTTCGCGCTTCACCATCTGATGGATCGGCAGCACGTCGAAATATTCGTTGGCGAAAATGATCGCGGGACCGTCGGGGATGTCGTCGATGCCTGTCATGCCAGGCGATATTGCGCACGCCCGACAGCGTCGATTTCTGCTTGTCGCGCAGCACCGGATTGATCTCGACCAGATGGATGCTCAGCGACTGATAGAGCGGCGGCAGCACCCGCAGCGCGCGCAGCGCGTCCGCCATCATGGTGCCGCGGCCGGGTCCGAGTTCGATCAGCCGCAGCAGCGGCGGCGAACCGATCGCCTTCCAGACCGAGGCCGCCCACAGCCCGAGCAATTCGCCGAACATCTGGCTCACTTCGGGCGCGGTGGTGAAATCGCCCTCGCGTCCCAGCGGATCGCGCGAAACGTAATAGCCGAATGTTTGGGATGCGTCAGGCACAATTCCATGTAGCGCCAGACCGGCATCGGCCCGGACGTCTTGATCAGCTTCTTGATCTCGGACTGCAGCGGCGAATATTCGGTCACGGCCTGCCTTGAAACGACTTAACTATCTGCGTCTACCTGCTTCGGCGTCTTACGGCGCCATGCCAACACGATAATGATCGCTCCTGCAATGATCATCGGCACCGACAGCAGCATACCCATGGTCAGCCCGCCCCACAAAAATCCGAGCTGCGGATCGGGCTCCCGGAAAAACTCGCCGGTGATGCGGGCCAGCCCGTAAAACGCGATGAAGCTGCCGAGGATCAGCCCCGGCCGCTTCAGTGCGCCGAGGCGGATCATCACCGCCAGGAGCGTAAACAGCACGATTCCCTCGAGCCCCGCCTCGTAAAGCTGGCTCGGATGGCGCGGCAGCGGCCCGCCATTGGGAAATACCATCGCCCAGGGCAGGCTGGCGATCCGCCGGCCGGCCCCACAATTCGCTGTTGATGAAATTGGCGAGCCGCCCGAGAAACAGTCCGATCGGTCCGACCGCGGTGGTGATGTCGCCGAGCGACAGGATCGGGATGTCGTGCTTGCGGCAGAACAGGATCACCGCGGCGACGCAGCCGAGGAAGCCGCCATGGAACGACATGCCGCCCTTCCACAGTTCGAAAATCTCGGCCGGATGCTGGATGAAGAACGGCAGATTGTAGAACAGCACATAGCCGGTGCGGCCGCCGAGGATGATGCCGATCGTGACCCAGAGAATGAAATCGTCCATCTGCGGCAGCGTGATCGGCGCCGGTCCGCCCCACAGCCTATCGTTCTTGATCAGCGCGCGCGCGTAGATCCAGCCCAGCACGATGCCGCCGATATAGGCCAGCGCGTACCAGCGGATCGCGATCGGCCCGATCGCAATCGCGATCGGATCGAACACCGGGAAGGCGATGGTGAGAAAGGGCATCGCGCCGGCTTATCGGCACGAGGTTGCGGCGATAGAGCGCCAACAGCCGCTCCCAATGCCGCTCGGCCGCGTCGCGATCGTAGACCGGCCGCTTCGGAAACGCGAAGCCGTGATGGGTGCCGGGATAGATCTCGACCTCGGCGTTGGCGTTGTCGCCTTCATTCCCTGTTTCACTTTCTCGATGATCTCCGCCGGCGCGTAGATGTCGGTCTCGGCGCAGCCGAAATAGAGCTCGGCTTTGGTCTTCTGTCCGGCAAGATGCGGACTGTCGGGCTGGTCGGTGGCCAGATGCGTGCCGTAGATCGAGGCCGCGGCCTTGACGCGGTCCGGAAAATGCGTCGCGGCGTTGATCGCGTAGTGTCCCGCTCATGCAGTAGCCGACGGTGCCGACGATTTTCGTGTTCGCGCGCCGGCTGCTTGTCGGCATAGGCGAGCAGGGCTCGTGTATCCTCCATGACCAGGGGAATGTTGATCGAGTTCATGTATCCGAACATCCGCTTGCGCTCGGGCGCTTCCGGGTCTGGCGGTATCGGCCCGAGCTCCATGACGCCGGAGCGGTAATACAGGTTCGGCAGCATCACGTAATAGCCCGACGTCGCCGAGCCGGCGCGCCATGTCGCGCAGTTCCTCGCGGATCGCCGGCGCGTCCATGTAGAAGATGATCACGGGAAACGGCCCGCCGCGCTCGGGATGGCTGATGAAGGTGGTGGTGTGGCCGTCCTTGGTGGGGATTTCGATCTGCTGGTCGATCATGGGGCGTTTCTGCTCGCTTTTCGGTTTCGCGATTTCTTGCGCTGGCAATCGATACGATTGCAAGGAAACCGGAACATGACAAGGCAACTTGCCGCGTCAGGCGATCACATCGGCCTTGAACGTGCGCCGTCCGGATCGCCATTGTCTGGTTCTACCGACCAGTTCGCAGCCGACCGGAGATTCTCGCCGATGACCCAGACCAGCAATCGGTTTTTCGACGAGATCGGGCGTCTGATGAACGACGCCGCCGGCGCCGCCCAGGGCGTCAAGCGCGAGGTCGATGCGGTGGTCCGCAACCAGGCCGAAAAAATCCTGCGCGACCTCGACATCGTCAAGCGCGAGGAATTCGAGGCGGTCAAGGACATGGCGCGGCTGGCGCGCGAGGAAAACGAGGCGCTGAAGGCGCGCATCGCGATGCTGGAAGCCAAGCTCGGCGTCTCCCACGCGGCGCCGGATGTCGGCAGCCTGAAGACGGACGGGTAGAGGTATTTCCCATACCGGACCTCATGGCCGGGCAAAAGCGCGAAGCGCGTCTTCGCGCTAGATGTCCCGGCCATCCACGTCTTTGAAGCCGAGAAAGCAAGACGTGGATGCCCGGCTCAAGGCCGGGCATGACGAGTTGAGGGGGCTTTGCCCCCAAAATCGCAGAAAAATCCCCGCATTTCCTTGTCATTTCCGCCCTTTGGGGCTAGAACGCCGCCACGTCCGCAGCCCCCGCACCCCTGGAGGCTTGCTGTGGAGCTGCAACCGGGCCGCGATGCGGCCTTTAACTTTTTAGAAAACAAGGACTTAGAGCAGATGGCGACCGTCAAGGAATTGAAGGCGACCGCGCGTCCGGCAGGCGGCAAGGGGGCCGCACGGGCAGAGCGTCGCGCCGGGAGAGTGCCCGGAGTGATCTATGGCAACAACCAGCCCCCCGTGACCATTTCGGTCGACGACGCCGAGCTGCGCCAGCGCATCCTGGCCGGCCGGTTCCTCACCACGATTTACGACATCGATCTCGAGGGCAAGAAGCACCGCGTGATTCCGCGCGACTTCCATCTCGATCCGGTGCGCGATTTTCCGATCCATGTGGACTTCATGCGGCTCGGCGAAGGCGCCACCATCCGCGTCAGCGTTCCCCTGCACATCCAGAACGCCGAGACGGCGCCCGGCGTGAAGCGCGGCGGCACCGTCAACATCGTCACCCACACCATCGACCTGGAATGCTCGGTCGATAACATTCCGCAATATGTCGAGGCCGACGTCAGCGGCCTGGAAATCAGCCACTCGCTGCATCTGTCCGACATCAAGCTGCCGGCCGGCGTGAAGTCGCTGTCGCGCGAGGACGTGACGCTGGTGACCATCGTGCCGCCGTCCGGCTACGCCGAAGAACTGAAGGCGGCGGCTGCGGCTGCCGCGGCGGCCGGTGCTGCGCCCGCGGCTGGCGCCCCGGCTGCGCCTGGTGCGGCTCCGGCGGCCGGCGCTGCGGCGGCGCCGGCGCCCGCGGCAGGGGCTAAGGCGCCCGCGGCCGGCGCCAAGGCGCCTGCCGGCGGTGGCGACAAGAAGAAGTAACCGGTGTCCCGTATCCGAAGTTCGCCCGCGCTTGCGGCAACCTCTTTGCGAACTTCGGATTCGAAAGGACACTGGAAGCTTTAAGTTTTCTAGTGCGATGGTTCAGAAGTTCTCTTGACGGATTCGCGGCTGGAATGACGAGAACTTCTGAACCATCACACTAGCCGCGGGATGCCGCGTCATGCGACTCTTTGTTGGCCTCGGCAATCCCGGCGCGAAATACGCGCATAACCGGCACAATATCGGCTTCATGGCCGTCGAGGAAATTGCGCGGCGTCATGGTTTCGCACCGTGGCGCCGCCGTTTTCAGGGCGAGACCGCGGAAGGCACGCTCGATCGTGAGCGGGTGATCCTGCTGCGCCCGTCGACCTTCATGAACGATTCGGGGCGCGCGGTTCAGGAGGCTGCGAACTTCTTCAAGCTCGCGGCCGGCGAGATCACCGTGTTTCAGGATGAACTCGAACTGCCGCCCGGCCAAGGTGCGCGTCAAGGTCGGCGGCGGCATTGCCGGTCACAACGGCCTGCGTTCGATCTCCTCGCATATCGGCAACGACTATCGCCGCGTGCGGCTCGGGATCGGCCATCCCGGCATCAAGGAACTGGTGCACGGCTACGTGCTGTCCGATTTCGCCAAGAGCGACCGCCCCTGGGTCGAGGCGCTCTGCGAAGCGGTCGCCGACAATGCCGGGCTGCTCGCGACCGACCGCGATTCGACGTTCCAGAACAAGGTGCATCTGGCGATGCAGGCCAAGGGATTTTTCGACAAGGACGACGACGGCGGAGAAGTAGAACATGACTTCGTCATCGCCGGACTTGATCCGGCGATCCATCACTTCAAAGAAGATGGATACGCGGGTCAAGCCCGCGTATGACGACCCTGAACAAACTAACTGCGCCGCGAGTGTCGACGCGAAGGATTGGGAAGCAAGATGGGATTCAAATGCGGTATCGTCGGATTGCCCAATGTCGGCAAGTCGACGCTGTTCAACGCGCTGACGGAGACGGCGGCGGCGCAGGCGGCGAACTATCCGTTCTGCACCATCGAGCCGAATGTCGGCGAGGTCGCGGTGCCCGATCCGAGGCTCGACAAACTGGCGGAGATCGCCAAATCCGGCCAGATCATCCCGACCCGGCTGACCTTCGTCGATATCGCGGGCCTGGTGCGCGGCGCCTCGAAAGGCGAGGGCCTCGGCAACCAGTTTCTCGCCACCATCCGCGAGGTCGACGCGGTCGCCCATGTGGTGCGCTGCTTTGAGGATTCCGACATCACCCATGTCGAAGGCAAGATCGCGCCGCTCGCCGATATCGAGACCATCGAGACCGAGCTGATGCTCGCCGACCTCGACAGCCTGGAAAAGCGCGTCGACAACCTCACCAAGAAGGCAAAGGGCAACGACAAGGACGCCAAGGAACAGCTCGACCTCGTCAACCGCGCGCTGGTGCTGCTGCGCGAGGGCAAGCCGGCGCGGTTTCTCGAGCGCAAGCCCGAGGAGGAACGCGCCTTCGGCATGCTCGGCCTGTTGACCTCGAAGCCGGTGCTCTACGTCTGCAATGTCGAGGAAGCTTCCGCCGCCAAGGGCAACAAGTTCTCGGAGGCCGTTGCCGAACACGCCAAAAAGGAAGGCGCGGTCGCCGTCACCATCTCCGCCAAGATCGAATCGGAGATCGCGACGCTGTCGCGCGAGGAGCGCGCCGAGTTTCTCGAAACGCTGGGCCTGGAGGAGGCCGGTCTCGATCGCCTGATCCGCGCCGGCTACCAGCTGCTGGACCTCATCACCTATTTCACCGTCGGGCCGAAGGAGGCGCGGGCCTGGACCATCCACCGCGGCACCAAGGCGCCGGCCGCCGCCGGCGTCATCCATACCGATTTCGAAAAGGGCTTTATCCGCGCCGAAACCATCGCCTATGCCGACTACGTCGCGCTCGGCGGCGAGGCCGGCGCGCGCGACGCCGGCAAGCTGCGGCTGGAAGGCAAGGAATATGTCGTCGCCGACGGCGACGTCATGCACTTCCGGTTCAACTACCTAAGCGCATCTCGCGCCCTGGTCGCGGATCGCGCCGAGATGCTCGTTGATGCGGAACACGATCAGGATGAACTCCGCGGCGATGCGCGAAAACACGATCCCGACGATCACGCCGGCGATCGACGACAACAGCACGATGAACCCGCCGAACGGGCTGATCGCCATCGCGGCCAGGCCGGAAAAGATGCCGGAGATGCCGAACAGCGTAATCAACGCGATCACCAGCCAGTAGAAGGTCTTGATGATGGTGGGCGTGATGAAGCGGTCCCACTGAAACAGATCCCGAAATTCAAACATCGGTCGTTCTCCCCCGGCAAGTCGAATATCAGTTGTGTCAAAACCCGGCTGTTGACGGCACAGGGCCTAGCTCCGAATGTCGTCCCGGGCAAGATCGGGGACGGGCACCGAAATCGCGGTACTCGCCCGCAGAGCACGAGCCATGCGAGTAGGCCGGTTGAGATTGCCGCAAAGTAACGGCCACAATCGGGCCTTCCTCGCGACAATCCCCACGATGACGCTGACCTTCGAAGATTTTCCGCCCGGCCATTTCGGCACATTCGGACCGCGCCGCGTCACGCGCGAGGAGATCCTTGCCTTTGCCGCCGAGTTCGATCCGCAGCCGATGCATCTCGACGAAGAGGCGGCGTCGAAATCGATGCTGAAGGGGCTGTCGGCTTCGGGCTGGCATCTGTGCTCGATCATGATGCGGATGATGTTCGACGTCTATATCGGCCGCACCGCGTCGCTGGGCTCGCCGGGCGTCAACGAAGTGCGCTGGCTCGCGCCGCTGCGGCCGGGCGACGATCTCACGCTCGATGTCGAGGTGGTGGAGGCCAGGGTTTCCCGCAGCCGTCCCGAGACCGGCATCGTGACGTTCAAGGCCATCGTCGCGCAACGCGGCGGGGCAGGCGTTGTGCGAGATGGTCTCGCCGATCATCGTGGCGCGGCGCGCCGCCGTCGCGGCGGAGCAGGCCGGCTGATGCGTTTCTTCGAGGACATCGAGATCGGGCAGCGGCGCGAACTGGGATCGTTCACCTTCACCGCCGACGAAATCAAGAAATTCGCCGGGCAATTCGATCCGCAGCGCTTCCATCTCGACGAGGAGGAAGGCCGCAAATCGCTGTTCGGCGGGCTCGCGGCGTCGGGCTGGCATGTCGGATCGGTCTGCATGAAGCTGCTGGTGGCCGACGGCCAGCGCCAGGCCAGGGAGGCGCTGGCGCGCGGCGAGAAGGTTGCGATCTGGGGACCGTCGCCGGGCTTTCGCGAACTGCGCTGGATCAAGCCGGTGCTGGCCGGCGACACCATCAGTTTCTCCAGCGAGATCGAATCGCTGCGGTCGTCGGAGTCCCGCCCCGAATGGGGCATCCTGCAGGCCCGCAATACCGGCACCAACCAGCGCGGCGAACTGGTGTTTTCGTTTCTCGCGACCGCCTTCGTGCCGCGGCGAACGCCGGTGCCTGAGGAAGCTTGCTTCCCCGTTGCGAGGAGCGAGGCAACGAAGCAATCCGGTAACCATTGCGCTGATTGTTCCGGATTGCTGCCGCATCCAGCGTGCGCCGCCTGGAACCATTTTCCGCTAACGCATTTTGAACCTTGTGCCTGTCATAGTCGACACAGGGGCATGCATCGAGGGGATGACCATGGCGGACCGCAACGGCCTGAAATTTGTCGGCTTTATCTTCGCGACCGTGACGCTGGCGGTGATGCTCACGACCGCGATGGTGGTGAAGGGCTATGCCGACGGCGCCTATTCGCTCGAAACCGCGCCCGTCGCCAGCCGCTAGGTGAGGTTTCGCTAACCATAGCGCCAGATCGCGCGGCGCGCGCTTTCCGAAAAAATCAGCGGCTCCAGATCAGCGCCAGCACCATCACCGCCACCGCCAATAGCCCGACAAACCGGATCATGATGGTGCCCATCCTGGGCGGCGCCGTCCGCAACGGTATGGGATCGGTATTGTCCGGCCGAACGCTTTTCATAAGGATATGTCCCCCAAACCTGCAGCCCGCATGATGGGGCCTGCCCTTGGTCGCGGCAGGGGTCCGGCAAGTTCAAAGGCGGGATAGCCAAAATGAAACCGCCGCGCTCCCTTGCGAGGGAGGCGGCGGAATTCGAACGCAGCAACGGCTCGGACGCGTTAGACGACATCAGCTGTTGCGAAGGCCGTCCGCGGCGCGTTTCCACTGCGCCACATTGTCGGCGATCATGCGCGTGGATTTCATCGCGGCCTGGCTGAGCTGGGCATAGCCGGAGATCTCGCGCTGGACCCGCTGGCCTTCGGCGTGCAGGAGGTCGCGCAGGCTTTCGAGTTCGGAGATCAGGTTTTCGATCTCGCCGAGCGAGGTCCCGGCGACGCGCTGGATCAGCGAGTTGACGTTATTGACGGTGGCCTCGGCGTTCGGCTCGAGCGCCGTGTCGGCGCTGGCGAGCGTGCCGGGCGCCGGGCGGCGCAGATAGGCGATGTCGTTGCGGACGAAGTCGCGGATGCCGGCCTCGACTTCCGAGACCGCGGCGAGGTTGGAATCCTCTTCAGTTGATTCAATTTTTTCAGAACGAATGGCATTCATCGGCTGTTCCCCTGTTTCGCGTATCAAGCGCGCGCGGATGTCCCCCGCACGACGAAAGTTGAAGCAGCGCCATCAGGACTGCCGATTTTGACCGCATCGCGGCCAATATGCGGCAATGCTCGATCTCTTTCATGGGAAACGGCGAGAGCCGATATCCGCCGTCACCAGCTGCGCTTGAATCCCGCGGTGAGGCTCTTGTTCGTCGCGCCTTGCGGCGTTTCGCCGATCGAGCCGGTGATGCTGACGCCGTCGAACAATTTCTGCTCGGCGCCGATCTTGCGAAGCCATTTGTCGTCGGTGGAGGAAAGCGTCTGGCCGGCGATCAGGCTGGTGCCGGTGTCGGCAATGCTCAGCTTCGCCGATTGCTCGGTTTCGTAGTTTCGCACCGGGTGCCCCGGCGCCGCCGACAAGTTTACGCAGTCTGCGCAAGGCAGACTGCCATGGCCCTGCTGGATGAAATTGTAGCCGTTCTGCAGCGTCAGCGAATACTGCTCGCCGAGCGGCAGCGACTTGCTCAGGGAGGTGCCGAGCTTGCTGCTGTCCTGCGCGGGATCGACGCGGGCTTCGATCGCGGTCTTGTCCCAGATCGAGCCGACGCCGGGGGCGGTGATCGCGGCCCATGCCGTCCCGGAGGATTGCGGCGCGTTGCCGCCGTTGGCCACTTTCTCCGACAGCAGTTCCGACATCGTCGAGGGCTGCCGGGCAACGGTCATGTCGGCGCCGATCCTGGTGTCCCAGAACGGCGACAACGGCTGCTTCACCGAGACCGCGGCCGATCCGTCCGGCCTGTCCCTGGACGACCACGACATGTCGGTGCCCGCCGCCGCCCGCGGCGAACGGGCCTTCGACGCCGGGCCGGTGGCGAGCGTGGAAGCGTCGACGTTGAGCTGGCTCCAGTCCAGCTCCAGACCCCCGAGTTCGGCGTCGTCGGCATCGGGCGCGGCGGCGGCTTCCGCCGCGGGGCTTTCCGGATTGTCCCCGGCCGGCGCCGTCTGCGCGCCCGCCTGCAGCGCAAACGCCAGGCTGAAGGCCGCCGCCAGCGTCAGCAGCACCGTCCGGCTGTATCGTGTTCTGGAAATCATAACCCCGCCCGCATGCCTGTTGCGGCATTGATGCGTGCACATCGGCGCAAAATTGTGGCGGCGGCTTTCCGTCATTGCGAGGAGCAACGCGACGAAGCAATCCATCTCGTCATTCCGCGAGGTCGTGGATTGCCTCGCTGCGCTCGCAATGACGATCCGAATCCGAGCTGTGCTTGCCTGCCGGAATCAGGCGATCGATGTCATCCTCGGCAGATGAATCGGGCGCCCGAGCGCCTGCTCCACCAGATCGAAGGTATCGACGAGCACGCGGATGCTGGCGAGGCGGCCGGCCTTGAACTGCGCGAAATGGGCGATCCGCAGGGAGATCGGCTTGTGGGAGTCGAGCGCGGTCAGCGAATAGCGCAACATCGATGCCGCGGAATCCACGCCCAGCATGACGGTCTCGCGATCGAAGCGGCGAACCCGGAAATTGTCGGCGATCTGCCGCAGCACCTCCAGCACGGCCGTCTTGCCGCGGCGCGCGCCGAGAAACGGAAACATGTCGATCGGGCCATAGATCGCCCAATCGACGTCGTCATCGATCAAGTGTTCAACCTCATCCTGTCGGCGTTCATTGATGGCGCGATGCAACGCGCGCGAGAAACGCCAGAGACTGTGCTCTGTCATGCTTTCTGCTTCCTGAACTGGATTTCGGAACCGGCAAATCAGCAAACGGCCCTGGGACGTCATCGGCGACGCCCGGCCTGGATGCTGCACTTCAAATAATTGAAGCTTCAAATAAAGCGATCCGGCCGAACCGGCAACGCTCAATTTTGCATTGCACAAATGCGGATCGGCCGCCACACGTTTACGTGTCGCGCCGGCGCGCCGGCTCCCGCTCGATGGCGATCTCGGCGTCGCGCATGGCGATCACGCCGAACAGCAGCGCGCCGCCGAGCCCGCCGATCGCAGCCCCCAGCGGCATGAAGGTGAAGAACACCAGCATGCCGCTATAGCCTTCAAAACTGGTGGTTTGGAAGATTTCCACCCATGCCAGTCCGGCGCCGATACCAAGCGCGGCGCCGCCGAGTGCGCCCAGCACCAGACCCAACAGCGCAAGCAACGCAATTTTCATGGAGACGTCTTCGCCGCTCGATGTCCGCAATAGCCCAAGATAGGTCGCGGCGGGGGCGGCGAGGTTCAACGCGGCGAGCGGAAAATAAGGATCGATCGCCGCGGTATCGTCATTCCGGGGCGCGAGCAGAGCGAGCGAACCCGGAATCTCGAGATTCCGGGTCTCGAGGCTTCGCCTCGCCCCGGAATGACGATCTACACCTTGTCCGACTTGCTCCCGGCCAGCACCGCGGCGACGTCGCGTTCGAGCACCTGCTGCACCAGGTCGAAGGAATCGAGGACCTCGCGGATCTGCGCGATCCGGCCGTCGCGCAGGGTGTAAAAAGCCGCCATGTCGAATTGCACGATCCGCTCGTTGCCGCGCTTCGTGAAGAACGCGCGGAGATAGGCCGCGACCTTGTCGCCTTCGGCGACCATGATGGGCGCCTCGTAGCGAATGCTGGAATAGCGGGCGTGGACGGTTTGCCACATCTTCCCGAGCTCGGGCTTGCCGCGGCGCGGGCCCATATGCGGCAGGATATCGATCGGCGCGTGGGTGAGGAAATCGACGTCGTCGCTGCAGCGGGCCAGCGCGCCCTCGATGTCGCCGGCGGAGAAATCATCGAGAAAGGCCACCACGCGCTGGCGGTTGAGATGCTCGACCATTGTTTTTCTCCGCCGGTGTTGGGCCCGACTCGCATTTGCCGGTTGCATTGTGAACCGAATGGCACGGGGATCAATCGGCAAAAGGACTCAAGCCGTTTGACGCGCGCAGCGCAAAAACGGTTCACAACCATAAGGTGACTATTGACGGAAATGCCCTGCGGTGTCTTGCGGCAGGGGCTGGCTGCGGCGCGCCCATGGCGTGCTGATTGGCGGCATCAGCGCCGTGGTTTCGCGGTGTGAAGAAGCGCGGTCGAGGCGGCGCTTCCGGGACTTCGATTCAGAATGCAGCCAACACGGAGCGGGAATATGTCGCGAATTCGTCATGCCCGGCTTTATGCCGGGCATCCACGTCTTCCTTTCGAAATTCAGGACGTGGATGGCCGGGACCCGGCTACGCCGAGGCTTCGCCGCGCTTTCCAGCGTCAGTCCGCCGAAGCTTTAGCGAAGGCGGGCAAGTCCGGCCATGACGAAGAAATCAATCCTTCTTGCCGTACGGGCTTGGGGCGCCCGCCGGCTTGCCGGACGAGAACGGCGACGGCGTCGCGCCGCCCTTCTTGATGTTCTTGTCGGCCTTCGGTTTCTTCTTTTCCTTGTTGCTGCGCATCTGACCCTTGGCCATGGCGGTCTCCCTTCGCGCCCGGTTGAAAGACGGTGGCGCGGCCGCAGGATAGCAAATTCGCCGATGCTTGTATGCAGGCGGTGCGAGACCGCCGACGGCCACTCCGTCATTGCCGGGCTCGACCCGGCAATCCATCTTCTTCGAAAAGAACTTCTAGCGAAGATGGATGGATGCCCGGATCAAGTCCGGGCATGACGCGTGTGTTTGCGTGCAAACCAACCTCAATTTCAAACAGCCCGCCGTGTTCAGCCACGGCTTCGCGATCTCGCACGCCAGATGCGCCGAGTTTTGCTGGAAATTCCCGCCCTCTCGAATCAGAGGGCGCAGGGAATGCCGGGCGCCCGATGCGCCCGATAGCCGCGTGTGCAATGATAGTGGTAGAACGCACACGCGTTAGTCAGGTCACACCGGAATCACCCGGCATTCCCCGCGCAATGGTTTTAACGGCTTCCTTCGAGCTCTCCCCGGTGACCGGGCTTTCTTGCCACCGTCGCCCCCAAGAAGCTTGCTTCCCAGGAACTTGACGCCAGCGTCGGGGCGTCAGGACCACACGACTTCTCCGTCCGCTTCAGCGCCATTCGTCAAAAGGCGCCATCAGCGTCCACCGCATCCCGTGCCCGCGTTGTTGACGTTGCGCAACGCCCCTCTGTGGGACGGGACGGGGCCGGATATAGAACTGATTTGGGTTTCGGAAAAACAGAAATATTTTTGCCGGGAGGGCTGGACAGGCAAGAGCACGAGCCGTCGACTGATTTGCCCGCCGGGCAGATCGGTCGAGGGGTAGTGACATCGTCATTGCGAGCGAAGCGAAGCAATCCAGAGGTTCCACGCGGGATTGTGGATTGCTTCGTCACTTCGCTCCTCGCAATGACGAAAACCTGAAACTTTCGTCATTCCGGGGCGCGCGAAGCGCGAACCCGATGTGCAATTGCACATCCGAGAATCGAAGGATTCCCCGATGCGCAATTGCGCATCTGAGGTCTGGTCCTTCGGACCATCCCGGAATGACGAGAACCGCGGTGACTCATTCGTCCGCGCTGAGGAATTCCAGTGCCTTCTCACGCGACGGGAAGCGGCCAAGCTCGCGATAGTCAGGATCGTGCTCGGCGGTCTCCGGCGACCAGAGGACGACAAATTCCTTGCCTTCCTCTTCGATGATCGTGGTCAGTTCTTCGCTCTCATAAGGCGTCATATCCCGAGCCCCGCAATGCGGGCATTCGTCGTCGCACATGCAGGACCATTCGTCGGTCCATCTGCGCCTGCAGCGGGCGCATTTGTAGAAGTTCAGAAACCAGGCCATGTGCACCTCCCGGAATATGATCCAAATGCCGCGAGCAAAATAACAGGACACCGTCATTGCGAGCGCAGTCGAGCAATCCACAGCCACGAGCACGACAGGCATGGATTGCTTGGTCGCTTCGCTCCTCGCAATGACGGGAGCACGAGTGGATTCTAAGATCGCAAGCGATAATTACCACGAGACACGAAATCGATAAATCCGCGGTCGCGCAAATATTGAAGCTGCTGGCGTATCTTGGGTTTGACGTTCTGGTTGCCGGGGTAGAGCTCGCCGAGATGCCGCTCGAAAGCGTACACTTCGTCGAGCGTGAACTCGCGCTTGCCAAGCGACTCCACGCACTTCATGACGTCGAGCAGCCAGCCGCGCGTCTCCGGCGATTTGCTTCTGAGGAAAAGCGTCTTCTGCCATTCCGCAAGGACGAGTTCCTTCGGGCGAATGACACCGCTCTGCACGATATGAATTTTGCCCGACTCGGGAACGCGATCGAGCAAAATCTTCGACCCGATCCATCCGGCGCGACGTGCGGTCGCCGCCAGCGGCTTGCGCTCCTCGATGATCTCGCGGACGAAGAAGTGCTTCGGCACGATGAACAGGTTCACGACCGCAAGAGACTTGAGATCGTAGTTCATCAGCAGGAGGTTGGGATTGTTGCTTGCGGCCAGACGCTCGCATTTGGTTTTGAACTCCCCGTCCAGAACCTTTGCGCCGAATTTGCCCTTCTGGCTCTTTAGCTCGAACTCCTCGGTACAGGACGTGCAAAAGAAGTCCGCCAGCGGGCTGTTGTTTGGAAAGGACGAAATCTTCGCATTGCCGCAATGCGGGCAATACGCCCATGCGCTGACCCAGGCTTCCGTCCACGCGCGGGCATTTTGCGAGCCGCTGGAATAGAACGATTGGGATTCTTCGAAGCCGAGTTTCATGACGCCAGCGTAGCCGAACTCTCTCTAATTGCCAGCGCCGCTGGAGGCCTACCTCTTCTTCCACCCGCCGCGATGTCCCGGTGCGCCGCCGCTGGAGCGGGGGGCGGGGCCGAATTCGGGGCCGGACTGGCGCGAGTCGGTCGGCTGGAAGATTTTGCTGCCGCTGCCGGGGCCGATGTCGTCGGGCGAGGGTTTGCGCGGAGCCGCGCGGCCGGGGCGGTAGGGCAGGGACTCCGGGCCCGTGCATTTCGTCGAGATGGGGTTTGTGGACGCGGGAGGCGGAGGCAGCGCGACCTCGTGGACCCCCCACCCCGACCCTCCCCCGCAAGGGGGGAGGGGGAAGAGGCGCCGCCGCTGCTGGCGTGACGCAGCGCCTCGCAGCGCGCCACCGCCGCGCTTCTTCAGCGAGGCCGCCGGCAGATTGGCGGCGTCGCCGTATTTCTTCGTGCCGGCATAGGCGCCGGCCTTGCCCTGCACCGTGCGCTGCTTGGCGGTGGGATCGTCGACCACGGCGAGCTCGGTGGCGCGCAGGCGCTTGACCTCGTCGCGCAGGCGCGCGGCTTCCTCGAAATTGAGGTCGGCGGCGGCCTCGCGCATCCGGGTTTCCAGATCGGCCAGCACCGTCTCGAAATTGTGCCCGATCGAGATGACGTCGTCCGCCATGCCGCCGTCGCCGATCTCCACCAGCACATGGTCGCGCTCGTAGACGGAATTGAGGATGTCGCCGATCGATTTCTTGATGCTCTCCGGCGTGATGCCGTTGGCGGTGTTGTATTCGACCTGCTTCTCGCGGCGGCGGTCGGTCTCGGCGATGGCGCGCTGCATCGAGCCGGTGACCTGGTCGGCATAGAGGATCACCTTGCCGTCGACGTTGCGCGCGGCGCGGCCGATGGTCTGGATCAGCGAGGTCTCGCTGCGCAAAAAGCCTTCCTTGTCGGCGTCGAGGATCGCGACCAGCGCGCATTCGGGAATGTCGAGGCCCTCGCGCAACAGGTTGATGCCGACCAGCGCGTCGAACGCGCCGAGCCGCAAATCCCGGATGATCTCGATGCGCTCGATGGTGTCGATGTCGCTGTGCATGTAGCGCACGCGGATGCCCTGCTCGTGCAGATATTCGGTGAGGTCTTCCGCCATCCGCTTGGTCAGCACGGTGACGAGCGAGCGATAGCCGGCCTTGCGCGGTGGCGCGGACCTCGCCGACGAGATCGTCGACCTGCGTGCGCGCCGGACGGATATTTACAGGCGGATCGATCAGCCCGGTCGGGCGGATCACCTGCTCGACGAACACGCCGCCGGACTCGTTCGAGCTCCCACGCCGAGGGCGTCGCCGACACCGCGACCGTCTGCGGGCGCATCATGTCCCATTCCTCGAAGCGCAGCGGGCGGTTGTCCATGCAGGAGGGCAGCCGGAAACCGTATTCGGCCAAGGTCGCCTTGCGCCGGAAGTCGCCGCGGAACATGCCGCCGATCTGCGGGATGGTGACGTGGCTCTCGTCGGCGAACACCAGCGCATTGTCCGGCACATATTCGAACAGCGTCGGCGGCGGCTCGCCGGGGCGGCGTCCGGTGAGGTAGCGCGAATAGTTCTCGATGCCGGCGCAGCTTCCGGTCGCTTCCATCATCTCGAGATCGAAGGTGGTGCGCTGCTCCAGCCGCTGCGCTTCCAGAAGCCGCCCCTGGTCGTGGAGCTGGTCCAGCCGCAGCTTCAATTCCGATTTGATCGACTTGATCGCCTGCACCAGCGTCGGCCGCGGCGTCACGTAGTGCGAGTTGGCGTAGATCTTGATGAATTCGAGCTCGTCCTGCTTGTGGCCGGTGAGCGGATCGAACTCCTCGATATTTTCCACGGTGTCGCCGAACAGGTTCACGCGCCAGGCGCGGTCTTCGTAGTGCGCCGGAAAGATGTCGATGACGTCGCCCCGCACGCGAAATGTGCCGCGGGTAAAATCGGCCTGCGTGCGCTTGTATTGCAGGGCCACCAGGTCGGCGATCAACTGCCGCTGGTCGATGCGCTCGCCCTTCTTCAGCGCAAAGGTCATCGCGGTATAGGTCTCGACCGAGCCGATACCGTAGATGCACGACACCGAGGCGACGATGATGACGTCGTCGCGCTCCAAGAGCGCCCGCGTCGCCGAGTGGCGCATGCGGTCGATCTGCTCGTTGATCGAAGAGTCCTTCTCGATATAGGTGTCGGTCCGCGGCACATAGGCCTCGGGCTGGTAGTAGTCGTAATAGCTGACGAAATATTCGACCGCGTTGTCGGGAAAGAAACTCCTGAACTCGCCATAGAGCTGCGCGGCAAGAGTCTTGTTCGGCGCCAGGATGATGGCGGGGCGCTGCGTCGCCTCGATCACCTTGGCCATGGTGTAGGTCTTGCCGCTTCCGGTGACGCCGAGCAGCACCTGGGTGCGGTCGTTGCGCGCGATACCCTCGACCAGTTCCTTGATCGCGGTGGGCTGGTCGCCCTTCGGCTCGTATTCGGACTTGATCACGAAGCGCACGCCGCCTTCGGATTTTTCCGGGCGCGGCGGGCGATGCGGCGCCCAGATTTTGATCTGACCGTCCTCGCCCTTGAACTCGGGACGGCCTTCGCGGATCAGGGCGTCCAGCGCATCCGCCGTGGCGGCGACGCCGAGCGCCTCCATCTTGTTGCGGGCAGGCCGCGCCAGCGCCGCGGCGTCTTCCTCCTCGGTGGTGAAGCCGAGCTGCTTTGCCAGCTCCGGATCGAGCGCCGGGATGGTCGCGGCGGTGCCGTAATTGGCCGGCGCGAATTCGCGCTGCGGCGCTTCGGCGAAGCCGGGACTCGTGGAGGAGGCCTGCTCCGCGCTAGCTCTGTCTTCTCCCCTCCCCCCGCGAAGCGGCGGGGAGGGGTCGGGGGTGGGGGGTGTCTCCGCAAAATCGCTGCCAAGGAGCTCGCTGCACCACCCCCCACCCCCAACCCCTCCCCGCCATCCGCCTTCGCCCGAGGGCTACGGCGGACGGGGGGAGGGGAGGAAGAAGCATCATCGCGCTTCGTGCGGGCATCCCGATGCGTGACGGTCGCATCCCGCTTCGCCACATCCTCGCTCGTGCCACGCGTCGAGGCCCGCGCGCGATGCGCGGCGGCCTCGCCGCCGGAGCGGCGATCCCGGGAATTATCCGGCGGCGGCTGCAATCCGGTGGACGAGCCGATGCCGCTTTCGCCGCGGTTGATCGCGGGATTGAGCAGTTCCGCCAGCGCCGGCCCGATCGGCTGCACGTCGGGCCTCGACGCCTTGGAACCTGGCGCTTTCGATTTCGGGGTTTTGCCGGGCTTTTTCGGATGGTCTGGATTCTTCGCCATAGTGCGAATATGGGATGAGTCCGGCGGGCAGAAAAGGGCAAAAGCCGGTCACGGGAAACAGCAATGAATTCTCGGCTCAAGACGCCGATATCACTGGCCGCGCGCGGCGCCGGCGCGCCGCCATGTCAGCAGGTGTCAGCACGCGCGCCGTTCGGCCCGGTCGACGATTCAAGCCGGATTTCGGAATTGTCGAGCCGAACAAGGCCGCCGTGGAGTAGGGCATTCGTCATTCCGGGATGGTCCGAAGGACCAGACCCGGAATCTCGAGATTCCGGGTTCGATGCTTCGCATCGCCCCGGAATGACGGACGCTAGATAGAGACAGGACGACCCGTCTCTTGTTCGAGATTGCAAAATCTACCTACACTGCCACGGTGCACATCATCTGAGGAAACCCCGTGTCCGCCAAAATACATCCGCTCGCCGGCAAGACCGCCGAGCCATCGATGCTGACCAATGTGCCGCGGCTGGTGACCGCCTATTTTGCCGGCAAGCCCGATCCGGCCGTGCCGGCGCAACGGGTGGCGTTCGGCACGTCCGGGCATCGCGGCTCCGCCTTCAACAACGCGTTCAACGAGGCGCATATCCTGGCGATCAGTCAGGCGGTTTGCGATCATCGCAAGGCCTGCGGCATCACCGGGCCGTTGTTCGTCGGCATCGACACCCACGCGCTGGCGGAGCCGGCGCTGGCCAGCAGCCTGGAAGTGTTCGCGGCGAACGGCGTCGAGGTGATGATCGACGCGCATGACGGCTACACGCCGACGCCGGTGATCTCGCACGCCATCCTCACCGCCAACAAGGGCCGCGACCGGGGCCTCGCCGACGGCGTGGTGATCTCGCCGTCGCACAATCCGCCGGAGGATGGCGGCTTCAAATACAATCCGCCCAATGGCGGTCCGGCGGATACCGACATCACCGCCGGCATCGAGCGCGCCGCCAACCGCTTTCTGGAAGACGGTCTGCGAGGCGTCAAACGCATCCCCTACGACCGCGCGCGCAAATCGCCCTCGCGTTCACCGCCACGATTACATCGGACCCTATGTCGCCGACCTCGCCGATGTCGTCGACATGGAGGCGATCCGGACCTCCGGCGTCAGAATCGGGATCGATCCCTTAGGCGGCGCGGCGGTGCGCTACTGGCAGCCGATCATCGAGCGCTACGGGATTGCCGCTGATATCGTCAGCGACGCGGTCGATCCGACCTTCCGCTTCATGACGCTGGATTGGGACGGCAAGATCCGGATGGATTGCTCCTCGCCTTACGCGATGGCGCGGCTGATCGGGCTGCGCGACCGCTTCGACGTCGCCTTCGCCAACGACACCGACGCCGACCGGCACGGCATCGTGACCCGCTCCGGCGGCCTGATGAATCCCAACCATTACCTCGCCGCCGCCATCGCCTATCTGTTCGAGCATCGTCCGCACTGGCGCAAGGACAGCGCGGTGGGCAAGACCATCGTCTCCAGCGCGATCATCGACCGCGTCGCTGCAAAACTCGGCCGCCGGCTGGTCGAAACGCCGGTCGGCTTCAAATGGTTCGTCGACGGGCTCATCGACGGCTCGTTCGGTTTCGCCGGCGAGGAAAGCGCCGGCGCCTCGTTCCTGAGAAAGGACGGATCGGTGTGGACCACCGACAAGGACGGCATCATTTTGGGACTTCTGGCCGCCGAGATGACCGCGCGCACCAAGAGCGATCCGAGCCAGTTGTTCGACAAATTGACGGGCGAACTCGGCCAGCCCTTCTACGAGCGGATCGACGCGCCCGCCACGAGCGAGCAGAAGAACCTGCTGAAGGGGCTTTCGCCCGAAAAACTCGCGATGAAAGAACTCGCCGGCGAGCCGGTGCGGATGGCGCTCACCGCCGCGCCCGGCAACGGCCAGTCCTTCGGCGGCATCAAGGTTGTGGCCGACAATGGGTGGTTCGCCGCGCGGCCTTCGGGCACCGAAGACGTCTACAAGATCTACGCGGAGAGTTTTAAGAGCGAGCGCCACCTGCGGCAAATCCAGCGCGAAGCGCAGGCCGCGATCGACGATGCGTTCAGGAGTCTAAAGCGTTTTCGAGCGAAGTGGGAACCGGTTCGCGTGAAGAAAACGCGTCAAAACAAAAAACTAGAGCCCGGTTCTGATTCAATCAGAACCGATCAGGCTGCCAGGCGGCTCAGCCGAACGGGAAGAGGCGGGCACGAGGGTTGACGATATCCAGATGAATCCCGCCGCACCGCGTGCATCGCATGGTCCAGTATTCGGACCCCGCCGTTCCGCCGATGACGCGCAGGATCGCCAGAGGGGCATTGCACTGCGGACAGCTGGATCGCACCGTGTTGGAAGGCGGCTCGGCAGGGATGGTTCCGGTACTCATCGGATGCATGCCACTTTCAAATCAGCTCAGGCCGCCGCCTGTTCCGCCCCGGGCGTCTCGTCAGCGCTCGCGTATCGCTTGAGCTTGAAGTGGTCGATTTGCGTTTTCGCATCCGCGATCGCGGCATCGCGATCGGACCACGCGAAGCCGACTTCAAGCGTGGAAAACAAAACGCCGTCGATGACGACGGGCTTCAGGTCAACCCGCCGGATCCTGGCGTGCCACAGGCCTCGTCCAGCCTCGAAAGGCTCAATTCTGAAACCGTCATAATCCATGGCATGACTCCCGGGCGTTTCCGGAGTCAAAGGAAACACGATCCCGATGAAACGCGTGTGAACCCGTTCACATGTCGGGTTTTTCTTTGCGCGGCAGGCGCCGCCGGCCTCAGCCGGCCGGGCGCTGGACCTTGCCGCGCGCGGCGGGTCCGGCCGCGGCGCGGATGATCCAGCGCCGGAACGCGGCGAAATCGCGCTGCTCGGTCCGGAAACCGCGATAGACCAGATACCAGCGCATGCCCTTGGGCACCGCGAGGGCAAAAGGCGCGACCAGCCGTCCGGCGGCGAGGTCGTCGTCGATATAGGGCCGGATGCCCATGGCGACGCCGAGCCCGTCGACCGCGGCCTGCAGCGCCTGGCCGTAAAATTGAAATTCCGTTCCCCGCGCGCTGACCCGCGCGACGCCGGCGGCCTTCAGCCAGGACGGCCAGTCGTCGGGCGAATGGGCGACGCGCAGCAGATTGGGCCCGCGGAGATCGCCGGGGCGCTTCAGCAGCATTGCCAGCCGCGGCGCGCACACCGGCAACAGATCGGCGGCGAACAGGGGCTCGGCGACCAGGCCCGGCCACTCGCCGTCGCCGAGCGTGATGCCGCAGCTCCAGTCGTCGCCGAACGGCGCCGCCGCGCCGCCGGTGGTGATGCGCACGTCGATGTCGGGCTCCTGTTTGCGGAAATCCGCCAGCCGCGGGATCAGCCACTTCATGGCGAAGGTCGGGCCGACGCCGATGGTCAGCACGCGGACGCTGGCGGGAGCCGTCACCTGCGCGGTCAGGCTCGCCAGCGCATCGAAGATCGGCGTCAGCCCGCTCTGGTAGGCGCGCCCCGCCGCCGTCATCGCCAGCCGGTTCGCCTTGCGCTCGAACAGCTCGAGGCCGAGCCGCTGCTCCAGCAGATGCACCATCCGGCTGACCGCCGCCGCCGAGACGTTGAGCTCGGCGCCGGCGCCGGCAAAACTTCCGGTCCGCGCCGCGGCCTCGAACGCCCTGATGCCGTTGAGAAACAGCAGCCGCCGCATTTTGACCCTCAGGAAAACTGATGCCAGGGCAAGATAACTCAGTTTGCGCAAGCAGGACAAGCAAGGCACAAATTGCCCCCGGAGATTCGCATGACGCCGCTGATGATTGCAGCCCTTGGCCTGCTGATGGTCGCGACCGCGTTTCTGTCGGGCCTGTTCGGCATGGCCGGCGGGCTGATCCTGATCGGCGTGCTGCTGACCCTGATGCCGCTGCCGACGGCGATGGTGCTGCACGCGATCACCCAGATGGCCTCCAACGGCTGGCGCGCCTTCCTGTGGCGCAGCCACATCCAATGGCGCCCGGTCGCGATCTATCTGATCGGATGCGCGCTGGCGCTGGCGGCCTGGTCGATCACCCGCTACGTGCCGGACAAGCCGATGGCGCTCTTGTTGCTCGGGGTGACGCCGTTCATGGCGCGGCTGACGCCGTCCAGTCTGAGGCCAAATCCGGAGAGCATCTGGCAGGGCACCTTCTACGGCTCGATCTGCATGGGGCTGATGCTGATGACCGGCGTCTCCGGGCCGCTGATGGACACCTTCTTCCTCGGCGGCAAATTCGACCGCCGCGGCATCGTCGCGACCAAGGCCACCTGTCAGGTCGCCAGTCATTTCGTCAAGCTGATCTATTTCGGCGGCATCATCGATCAGGCCGCCACGCTCGATCCGGTGCTCGCTGGCGTCGCCGTCGCGGCGTCGATGGCCGGCACCACGCTGGCGCGGCGCATCCTGGAGGCGATGACCGACCTGCAATTCCGCACCTGGGCGGCGCGGCTGATCACCACGGTGGCCGGCTACTACATCATCTACGGGAGCTGGCTCCTGCTGGCGCGCAGCGAAGCCTTTGCGTTCTGACAGTGGGAGAAGCCAGATGGCCGATACCGCGGACGCGCTGGTGCTCGATCTCGTCGAGTGGATCGCACGGGAGCCGCGGCTCTATTCCGAGGTGATCGAGACCTGGCGCACCTCATGCCCGCGCTTGACGATCTGGGAGGACGCGGTCGATCGCGGCTACGTCGCGCGGCAGCCCGGCGCGGGCGCCGGCGTCCGGGTGGCGATCACCGAGAACGGCGAAGAATTCTTGCGCGCGCACGGCCGCCTCGGCTGACGGATCACTTCGCCGCGATGCGAAACGCCCGCCATTGACTTCACGGCCTTGATGCGGTGGACTTCATGCAATCGCATCCAATTTGCGCATGCACCCGCGACAGCACAGGAACGCCCCATGATCGACCTTTATTACTGGACCACGCCGAACGGCCACAAGATCACGATGTTTCTCGAAGAGACCGGGCTGCCGTACAAGATCTTTCCGGTCAACATCGGCAAGGGCGAGCAGTTCAAGCCGGAGTTTTTGAAAATCGCGCCGAACAACCGGATTCCCGCGATGGTCGACCACGAGCCGAAGGGCGGGGCCAAGCCGCTCGCGGTCTTCGAATCCGGCGCGATGCTTTTGTATCTCGCCGAGAAGACCGGCAAGTTCCTGCCCGCCGACATCTACGGCCGCTACGACGCGATCCAGTGGACGTTCTGGCAGATGGGCGGGCTCGGGCCGATGGCCGGGCAGAACCATCATTTCAGGAATTACGCCCAGGAAAAACTCGAATACGCCATCAACCGCTACGTCAACGAGACCAACCGGCTCTACGGCGTGCTCAACAAGCGCCTCGCCGACCGCGAGTTCATCGCCGGCGACTATTCGATCGCGGACATGGCGAGCTATCCCTGGGTCGTGCCCTACAAGAACCAGGGCCAGAACATCGACGACTTCCCGCATCTGAAGCGCTGGCTCGAAACCATCGGCGCGCGCCCGGCCACGGTGCGCGCCTACGCCAAGGCCAAGGAGGTCAACCCGAATTTCGGCCAGCCCGCGATCCGCACCGAGGAGGAGCGCAAGATCCTGTTCGGGCAGACCGCGGCGGTGGTGAGAGTAGGCGGTCGCGATTCATTCCATCCCGTCATACGCGGGCTTGACCCGCGTATCCATCTTCTTGAAGAAAGATGGATTGCCGGATCAAGTCCGGCAATGACGAAACTACTTGGCGCGCGTCCGCCGCGGACGATCCGGTCCATGCGTGGCGCGAGAAACTGCTCGGCGCGCTCAACGGCATGGCGCGCAACTCGCCGGTTTTTCCGGTATAGAGCGCTCAGCCCTTCGGAAAGCCCACCGTCTGCGACAGCAGCACCTGCTGGTCGTGGCCGAGCCCGAGCGCGCCTGCGATGGCGTCGCGGTTGATCCAGGCGCGGATCACGGTCGAGAGCCCGTTGCCGGCGGCGAACAGATAGACGTTTTGCGCGATCGCGCCGGCGGCGGCGGAGGCAAAACTCTCGCGGCTTGCGACCGGCACCAGCCTCATGCGGCTGTGGTCGGCGACGTAGACGAGGTCCAGCGGGGCCTCGTCGACGAAATCCTGATAGCCGGTGACGCGCCGCAGATCGCTGCCGGCCACCAGCTCCAACGCGTTCGCGGCGGCGTCGTAGAGGTAGGCGCCCGACGGCAGGGCGACATAAACGTCGATCTCCTGCGCGTGCATCGCCGACGGCGCGGTGCGTCCGCCGTCCGGGCGGTTGACGCCGTCGGCGGCCCACAGCAGGCTGGACAGCATCGGCAGCGGCAATTCCCTCGGCGAGAATTCGCGGGCCGAGTGCCGCTTCGCGATCGCCTCCATCAGCGGCATGCCGCCGGTCTTGTCGGGAACCGGCAGCGCGATTTTTGGGACGGCATCGCCTTTTGCCGGTTTGGGGCGCAATTGCCCCATCGCGCCGAGCGCCAGTTTTGTCAGGGTACTCATCGCGTTGATCTCCTGTTCGCCGCACTCCGTTGGCCGGGCCGTTCAGGCTGTCGGCGTGGTGGCGTCGGCGGGTCATCGGACAGATTGGATGCGAGGAGCCCGGCTTTGCCCTGGTTGACCATGGTCACGGCGCGCTCGGCGTCGGGCGCTTTCGCGTCGAATAGCGCGCATTCTTCGACATCGCCGTCGATCATTTCTCTTTGCGCGGTCCTGAACCGGACCAGCGCGCCCTTCTTCGATTTGAACGCCTTGAAATCGAAATCCTCATTGGGCCGTTTGAGGCGGACCACGAACATGATGACCTCCGCGATCGATACCTGCCGGTGCAACCGCGCGCATGAAGCGCTATAATTGCCGGCGCGTGTTGCTCTAGATCAAGAAATGCCGGGCCGGCGAGGGGTGCGCCGTGCCAGGCTTTGACTGGATTTTCGGCTATGTCGGATCACGCAACGATCATTTCCACCAAGCCCGTGATCGCCGGCGCCGAGCCGCAATTGTTCGTCGCCGATATCAAGGCTTCGTGCGGGTTCTTTGCGACAAAACTCGGGTTTGTCACGGCGTTCACCTATGGCGAGCCGCCGTTCTATGCGCAGGTCAGGCGCGACGGCGCGCGCATCAACCTGCGCTGCGTCGAGCAGCCGGTGATCGATCCCGATTTGCGCGACCGCGAGCAATTGCTTTCCGCGGCCGTGACGGTTGCGACGGCGGAAGAGATCGAGGCGCTGTTTCTCGAGTTTCAGGCCGCCGGCGCGGCGTTCTTTCAGGCGCTGCAGCGGGAACCCTGGGGCGCGCTGGATTTTATCGTGAAGGACCCGGACGGCAATCTGCTGCTGTTCGCGGGGCCGGCGGAGTAGCCCCGACGTCATTGCGAGCGCAAGCGAAGCAATCCATAACGCCAGGAAGCAGGAATGGATTGCTTCGTCGCTTTCGCTCCTCGCAATGACGGTGAAGCCGCAATGACGGTGAAGCCTAGGGCTGCGGGCTTTCGGACGCTTTCTCCGCCGCCTTGCGCAGGCAATCCCGGCACAGGCAATCCCCGCCGTCGAGCGGCATCGGCAGCCGCGCGGTTTCCTCGGCGCACCAGCACGACCCCGCGAGGCTGCAGGTGAATTCCGTTCCGCACCGGGAACAGGCGAGGCGGCGGGAGGCCGGGATTTCCAATCGATCTGTCATCAAGCCAACCGAATTTTTTCGCCGGGACGACGATGTCGAAACCGCGTGATTCAACTACCCGTTCGTGATCCCGTCGATCTCCGCGAGATCCTCCGCGCTCAGCGCCCAGCCGATCGCCTTGACGTTCTGCTCGACCTGCTCGACGCGGGTGGCGCCGGCGATCACGCTCGACACCTGCGGCCGCGACGCCAGCCACGAGAACGCCAGCTCGAGCATGCTGTGCCCGCGCTCTTTCGCGAAGGCCTGCAGCTTCTCGACGATGTCCTCGTTGCGCGGCGTGACATAGCGGTCGCGCAGCGCCGGGGCCTTGGCAAAGCGGGTGTCTTCGGGCGCGGCGGCGCCGCGCCTGTATTTGCCGGTCAACAGGCCGCTGGCGAGCGGAAAGAACGGCAGCAGGCCGAGATTGTATTCCTGCGCCGCCGGCAGCAGGTCCTTTTCGATGTCGCGCACCACCAGGCTGTATTCGTCCTGGCACGACACGAACGGATTGACGTTCATATGGCGCGCGGTGAGCTCGGCCTCGGCGATCCGCCATGCCGGGAAATTCGAATTGCCGATATAGCGCACCTTGCCCTGCCGGATCAGGTCGTCGAGCGCCCGTAAGGTTTCCTCGATCGGCGTCAGGGGATCGTAATCGTGCTGCTGGTAGAGATCGATGTAGTCGGTCTTCAGCCGCTTCAGGCTGGCCTCGACCGCGGACATGATGTAGCGCCGCGACGCGCCCTGCTTGGTGCCGTCCTTGCTCATCGGCTTGGAGTATTTGGTCGCCAGCACGATGTCCTTGCGCCGGTCGCCGAGCACCTCGCCCAGCACGGTCTCGGAACCGCCCATGCCGGCATAGATGTCGGCGGTGTCGAACAGCGTGACGCCGAGGTCGATCGCCTTGTGGATCACCTTGCGCGAGGTTTCGAGGTCGGTGCGCTGGCCGAAATTGTTGCAGCCGAGGCCGACGGCGGAAACGCGCAGGCCGGAGCCGCCGAGATTGCGAATTTGCATGGACTGATCCTGTAAGACGGAGCGTGCGGGACGGGCGAGCATTGTGGCCCGCAGGCCTCAAAGCCGCAAGGCGCAGCGCACCATGGCTTCCATGCAGGTCAGGCCGGTTCCGGCAGCGGCTGTTCGGAGGCCGGCGCCGTCCGCGCGCGGCGGCGCGGCGCGCAGCGCCGCCGCGGTCATGCGCCGCACCGATTTTTCCGCCTCGCGGGCGATCGCCTTGCGGTCCGCGCTCATGTCGTAGGCAACCGCCTCGCCCCAGCTCACGGTGACGTCGACCGCGCCCGCCGCCAGCACCTGAGCGAGATGCGGGATCAACTCGGCGTCGCCGTACCACGCCACGCGCTCGCGCAAGGCCCGCCCCATCGGCACGCCGCCAAATCCGACATAGGCCAGCGACATCGGCTGCACGGTGATGCCGGTGTGATGCGTAGAGTTGCCGAGCGCGTGATGGACCGCGCCGACCAGCGAGGAGCGGAACGGCAGCACGCGGATGCCGTCGCTCGAGGTGCCCTCGGCGAACAGCACCACCGCGTCGCCGCCGAGCAACCGGCCGGCGATCTCGCGGGTGGCGGCGCCGGTCTGGTGCCGGGCCTGCCGGTTGATGAAGACGGTCCGCTGCAATTTCGCGAGCCAGCCGAACACCGGCCAGCGCGCGACCTCGCTCTTGGCGACGAACACGACCGGCGAAAGCGCCGTGATGACGCAGATGTCGAGCCAGGAGACATGGTTGGACAGGATCAAGGCGGGGCTGGCCGTCGATCGCGTCCCGACTTCGCGAATCCGCACCCCGATCAGCGCGCAGAGAACGCGATGGTAGAGATGGGGAATGGTCCGCTGCAGCCGCAGGTCGAAGACGAGGCCGATCAGCTGGAACGGCAGCAGCACCAGCGTCAGCGCGAGGAAGGCCAGTGCGATGGACACGACACGGATCATGAAGGCGGCTCGCCTCGGTGCGGGACGCTGACGCTGATATCGCGGGGTATATCCAACGCGACCGGACGCAGCTCAAGAATGGAGCCCAAAAAGATGCGGCCCCGGTCAGACGCGGCGACTGACGGGGACCGCTTGGGGCGCGTGATCCGTGACGGGGGGCTTGATCAGACGCGAGGCGGAACCTAGCCCCGCTTTGTTACGCGCCCATGACAGCCGGACTTATCCACAGGCCCGGTCCGGCCGAATTGAACACGTCATGCCCGGCCAAAGCAGTCTGCCTTGCGCAGACTGCGTAAACTTGTCTGCGATGCCGGGCACACGCCTGGTCCAAGCATGTCTGGATGGCCGGGCCATCCACGTCTTGGTCACAAGCATGAAAGACATGGATGGCCGGGACGAAGCCCGGCCATGACGAAAAAGTAAATCACTCGATGGTTAGAGATAGCCTCAAGGCGCTGCCGGTCAGAACAGCTTGCGGTACACGACGAATCCGGAGTGCTCCGCCATCCTGTCGTAAAGCTGCATCGCGGTGTGGTTTGTCTGGTGCGTCTGCCAGTACACGCGCGGCGATCCCGCAAGCCTCGCCTGTTGATAGACGCCGTCGATCAGCGCCCGGCCCACGCCCTTTCCGCGCGCGGCCTCGGCGGTGAACAGATCCTGCAAATAGCAGACAGGCTCGATGGCCGTGGTGCTGCGGTGGAACAGATAGTGCGTCAGGCCAAGCAATTGGCCGCCGCTTTCCGCGACAAGACCATGGACCGGCTCATAGGCGTCGAAGAAACGCGCCCACGTCATTCGGGTGATTTCAGGGGAAAGCGCGGTCGCTCCCGACCGCCCGTAAAACGCGTTGTAGCCGTCCCACAAGGGAAGCCATCGGTCGTAGTCCTGCCGGGTCACAAAGCGAACAGTCAGGTCGCCGGACATTTGCGATTTTGAATTCATGAACGGAGCAATACCGAAGGCGCGCGCGGGTGATCTCGTCCCGTTATTAAGGACACGGCCGGGAAGGATCAATCCCGTTTGTGTTTGACGCCGTGCCGCCTCTCATTCCGCGGCGCGCAAGTGCCGGGCAGGGCCGCGGTTTCCGCCGCCGCGCAGCGACCGGTAGAAGTCGGCGCTGGCGGGGTCGTCGGTATGGCGGACCAGGTCGGTCACCGGCGTGTAGCTCAGCATCCGTCCGCCGTCCGGCAATGCCGTGCAGCTGAAGCGCAGCACCTGTCCGTCCGCCAGCTTGATGTTGATCGGCGTGGAATCGCCCGACCGCATCATCTCCGTCCGCCGCGCGATGAAGGCGCTCAACTCTTCCTCCGGCAGTTCAAAGGCGCCGGTGTCGCGGCCGTGGTACATCAGCGCGATGAATGGCGGCTTGCTGTCGGCCTGTTCGTCGGAAAGCGAAAAGTAGTCGCGGAAGGCGCGGTTGATGAATTCCGCGCGGGTATCGGAATCGAGCAGCACGATGCCGATATCGACCTGGTCGAGCGCCGCCGACAGCCGCGCTGCCGTGGCATAGTGCGTGCGCTCCCACGCGAACGCGTCCAGCATCTGTTTTCGCAGAAGCCCGGTGATCGCGGCGGCGCCGCCCGCGGTCATCGCCAGCATCGCCAGGCGGACCAGATCGGCGATGTCATAGCCGGGCGTCGTGCGGTGGTTGAAGAAAAACAGCGCGGAAGCCATCACCGCGATGGCGGCGCTGATCAGGCCGGAGGCGAGGCCTGAAAGCGAGCCCGCGAAGGCGACGATGCAAACGAACAGCGGCGCCGGATTGGGAACGGCAACCAGAGCGCGATCGACCAGGATGGCGATCAGAGCCGTCGCTGTCGTCAGAAGCGGACCGGAGATTGCGCGCCAGTCGAACGTCATGCGCCTGTTCCCGTTTGCCACGAGAGTAAGGGACGCAGTTTGCCCGATGGTTGCGCCGGCGGCGGGCTTTCTCGCTGCATCCTTAAAAACCAGTTGACCGGATGGAAGCGGCTTTCCGACGAGTTGGATCAAATGGTAGCGAAAACCGATGGAATCGGCTTCCGCGTGTGCGATCAGCGCCGGGTCATGCTGCGCATTGATCGGCGAGCGGCTTGCGGCGGATGCGTTCACGCCGACAGGGGAGTCACTTCGCCGCCGGCGGCGTCGGCACGGTGCGGCCCGCCGGACCGGCGGTGAACGGCCAGGATGCATTTTCGCCGCGCGTGCCGGTGGCGATCAGGAGCGATGCCGTCAGCAGGATCGCCACCGTCAGCGCCACCGTAACAAGTACGACAGGTGTCTTCATCGTGGTCCGATCGCGATGCCGGGCATCGCGCGTTGTCGCGCAAGAATTGCGTATGGCCGGGAAAATGACTTTTCGATTACGCCGGAAGCGGCATCGCCATCGAAACCTTGATCGAAAGCACCGTGAGGGTGACGATCAGGCACAGCGACAGCGAGCCGATCGCGAGCGAGGCCGCGACGGCGTCGGTCAGTCGGGACGAAGCAACAGGCGCGGAGCGGCCGTTAAAGCCCGCAGCGCCGGGCGACCGTATCATGGCCGGAATCCTTCAATGCGCGGGCGAATCACCCGCAACCGGCGAAATATCGCTGGAATCGCTGGCAATATTGCGGCGGGGCCGCCTCCGAAAATGGCGAAAATACGGCAGAGCCGGCGGTTATGCCCGCTTTCCTCGCCGTTATGCCCGCTATTTCGTTGCTGTCTAAGCCTCGGCGGCGATGCCGGGCGAATCGTCGACTTCGGCGTCCGGGCGCCAATCCATGGTGACAAAGCCCGGGGTCTGCTCGACCCGGCGCAGCCAGGCGCGGATCGCCGGGAAGGTCGCGAGGTCGTAGTCGCAGCGGTCGGCGACATGGGTGTAGCCGTAGAGCGCGATATCGGCGACCGTGAGCTGGCCCGCGGCAAAATACTCATGGGTCTTGAGGTGATTTTCCATCACCTGCAGCGCGGCATAGCCGCGCTCCATCCAGTCTTCCAGCGCGTGGGTCTGCAGGTCGCGGCCGCCCTTGACCAGCGCCAGCCAGAAATAGGCGGCGCCGATATTCGGCTCCAGCGCGTGCTGTTCGAAGAACATCCACTGCAGCGCCTCGGCGCGTTCGACCCGCGATTCCGGCGCCAAGCGACGTGCCGCCGGCGACATACCAGAGGATGGCGTTGGATTCGGCGAGGTAGCGTCCTTCCGCGACTTCCAGCAGCGGCACCTGTCCGCTAGGGATTCTTGGCGAGAAAATCCGGCGTGCGGCTCTCGCCGCGCAGAATGTCGATCTCGATGGCGCGATAGGGCGCGTTCAGCAGCGCCAGCGCAAGGCGGACCTTGTAGCTGTTGCCGGAGCGCTGCATCGAATAGAGCTTGTACATTCTGAATTCGTTCGACCGGTGAGACGTGGCCCGCGCGTGCGCGGAGCGATCGCCTTGTCACCCCGCAACGCGGCTAAACAATGATGCCGATGCCGGTGGGTCGCAAGGCCCGGAAGATGGAAAAGGTCGAAAACCTCTACCGCACTGCAACCGCGGAGAAGACTCTTCCAGCACGCCGGAACAAATCAGATCACGCCTGCGCGATTCCGCGCAGCGCGGGAGCCGATCTTCCACGATCCAGCACCGCACGCCGCAATGTGAAAACGTAGAGGGTCAGCAACACCAGCAGGCCCAGGGGTATTCCGGTGACGCCGGCGATGCCGCGCGACAACAGCGGCACGATCCAGGCCGCGGCCAGGAGGCTGATCTCGAAACTGCGGAAGCCGCGGCTCAGGCCGTGGCGTGCGAAGAATGCGATGGCGACCGCGAGCACGACGAGATCGTAGTCGAGCACGTAGGGCGTCGCGAGCAGGCTGGCGGTCGCCAGGCCTGCGGCCTTGAGTTCGAATGCGGCATCGCTCTGCCACAGCCAGGCGAGGCTCGCGGCGAGCATCAGCGCCAGCGCGATCTGCACGGCATAGGCGGTGTGAACGCCCGCGCCCCACATCCGCACCGCCGAAAATACCGACTGGATTTTCTCCCAGCCGGTGCCGCCCTGTTCGAGCACCACCGTCTGCGTGAAATTCATGGAATCCGCAAAGGCGTGCCAGACGCCGCCGCCGAGCGTCGCGAAGCTGAGCGCGAGCAGCGCCGCTACGGTGGCCACGGCCGCACCGATCGTGCTCCATCGTCCGCCCGCCAGCAGCGCGACCGGAATCAGAACGCCGAATTGCGGCTTGTAGGCGAGGCAGCCGATCAGCACGCCGGCGAGCCAGGGCCGGCGATCGAGCAGGTGCAGCGCGCCGCCGAGCAGCGCCGCGGTGAGGAATCCATTCTGGCCGTGGCCGATATTGACGAACACGGCGGGGAAGGCGGCCGCGATCAACAGCGTTTCCGGCCGCGGCAGGATCGCGCGCATCGCCGCGAGGTAGGCGGCGAGGCTCGCGATAACCCAGATCGCCAGACCCCACGCATAGGGAAAGGCGGCCACGACGAACGCGACGGCGAAGAAGAACGGCGGATAGTGCCAGCCGTAGAACGGCACCTCGCGGCCGCCGAATACGGCCTTCTCCTCGGCGTGCTGGAGCGCCGGCGCATAGGCGTCCGCCGGCCGGCCCTGCCAGGTCAGCGTTCCCGCGGCGTAGACGTTGGAAAAATCGGTGCCGAGCGGCTTGCCGTTGCGGTCGATCAGGCCGTCCGACAATGCGATCCAGCCGGCCACCGCGACGGCGCAGATGCCGAGCAGGATCAGGCTGTAGCCGCGTGCGCGCGCGGCGGTCAGCCATTGGCCGGATCGCAGCCCTTGCCAGATATGAGTCATTTCGCCGCGAGAATTTTATGAATGTTGCGCCACCCTAGCGGGCGCCTTTTAACGTTCCCTAAAGTTTGGGCGCATCCGCGCCAAGCTTCTTGCGATGCAGCGTGACCCGCTTTAGGGTGCCGCGATCCCAGCAAAAGAGTCGTGGATCGGTGGCGACACCTGGTGTGTTCGCGATTGCCTGCAAGGAGATGATGATGCCGTTTCTGTCCGCTGCGCTTGACCGTGTGAAGCCGTCCGCGACCATCGCGGTCACGGATAAAGCACGCGCGCTGAAAGCGGCCGGCCGCAACGTCATCGGCCTTGGCGCCGGCGAGCCCGATTTCGACACCCCGGCCAACATCAAGCTGGCGGCGATCCACGCCATCGAGGCCGGCAAGACCAAATACACCGATGTCGGCGGCATTCCCGAGCTGAAGCAGGCGATCATCGCCAAGTTTCAGCGCGAGAACGGTCTCAGCTACAAGCCGAACCAGATCATCGTCGGCACCGGCGGCAAGCAGGTGCTCTACAACGCGCTGATGGCCACCATCAATCCGGGCGACGAGGTCATCATTCCCGCGCCCTATTGGGTGAGCTATCCGGAAATGGTGGCGCTCGCCGGCGGCGAACCGGTGCCGGTGGTGTGCACGGCGGAGCACGGCTTCAAGCTGCAGCCCGACGCGCTGGAAAAGGCGATCACGCCGAAGACCAAGTGGATCATCCTCTGCTCGCCGTCGAACCCGACCGGCGCCGCCTATACGCGCGCCGAGCTGAAGGCGATCACCGACGTGCTGGTGAAGCATCCGCATGTCTGGGTGATGACCGACGACATGTACGAGCATCTGGTCTACGACGACTTCGTGTTCACGACGCCGGCGCAGGTCGAGCCGAAACTGTACGACCGCACGCTGACGGTGAACGGCGTGTCGAAGGCCTATTGCATGACCGGCTGGCGCATCGGCTATGCCGGCGGTCCGGCCGAACTGATCAAGGCGATGGCGACGATCCAGTCGCAGTCGACCTCGAACCCCTGTTCGATTTCGCAATGGGCGTCGGTCGAGGCCCTCAACGGTCCGCAGGATTTCATCCCGGTCAACAACAAGGCGTTCAAGGAGCGCCGCGATCTCGTGGTGGCGATGCTCAACCAGGCCAAGGGCATCGATTGTCCGCGGCCGCAGGGCGCGTTCTACGTCTATCCGTCCTGCGCCGGCACCATCGGCAAGACCTCGCCGTCCGGCAAGGTGATCGCCAACGACGAGGATTTCGTCACCGAACTGCTGGAGACCGAGGGCGTCGCGGTGGTGCAGGGTTCGGCGTTCGGGCTCGGACCGGCGTTCCGCATTTCCTACGCGGCCAAGAACTCCGATCTCGAGGAAGCCTGCAAACGCATCCAGCGCTTTTGTGGCAATTTGAGATAGTCAAATCACGTCTCAAATACCGGCCGTCCAGCTCATGATGTTGTGACGACGGCTTTCCCGGAAGCGCCTTGTTTTGAACACGGCGCTTCCTTCCTGTCCGCTCCGCCAATTCAATTCGTCACGCGGAGACCAGATTCATGCGACTCTCGACAATTAGTATCGCCATCGCCGCGCTCGCGGGCTCGATCGCAAGCGCCGACGCGATGCCGCCGCTGCGCGCCGGCATCCTGCAATGCGAGGGCGGCCAGAATGTCGGCTTCGTGGTCGGCTCGATGGCCAGCCTGCAATGCGTGTTCCAGAGCGAAGGCCGCCGGCCCGAACCCTACATCGCAACCGTCCGCCGCTTCGGGCTGGATCTCGGCATCACCGACCAGACCCGGCTGAGCTGGGCGGTGAACGCGCCGGCCGGGCGGGTCGGGCGCGGCGATCTCGCCGGCAATTACGGCGGCGTCGGCGCCAACGCGTCGGTCGGGATCGGCGGCGGCGGCAACTTCCTGGTCGGCGGTCCCCGAAATTCCTACGCGCTGCAGCCGATCAGCGTGCAGGGCCAGACCGGGCTGAACGTCGCGGCCGGCGTCGCCTCGATCGAGCTGGAGCCGGTCGAGCTCGCGCCCGGCTTCACTTCGCCGGCACACTCACCGCCATCGCCATCACCATCGCGGCTGAGAAACCGCAGCACGATGCAAAGAGGCCCGCGGAAGCGGGCCTCTTTTGTTCATGGGTTCGTCATTCCGGGATGGTCCCGAAGGACCAGACCTCAGATGTGCAATTGCACATCGGGGAATCTGGATTGGTGAACACCGATATCCCTACAACGAGATTCCGGGTTCGCGCGAGCCTGTCATCGGCGCGCATTCGCGCGACCCGTTGGCGCGCCCCGGAAAGACGTTTGACAACCGCAAATCTGGCACGGCCGCCGGTGTTGTGTCATAGAACAGCGAGCGCCGCGAAGGCGGCGCTCGCCTCATTTTCCGCTCGCCTCACTTCTTTTCAGCCGGAGATTTCTTCATGCGTCGTTCACTCATCCTCGCCGGTGTCGCCATTGCCACGCTGGTCGCATCCTTGCCGGCGCCCATGCGCAGCAGCCGATGCAGCGCGTGCGGGTCGGCGTGCTCGAATGCCGTGGCGGCGCGAGCATCGGCTTCATCGTCGGCTCCGTGACCAATCTCGGTTGCGTGCTGCGCGCCGAGGGCATGCCGGAGGACCGTTATGTCGCGACCATCCGCAAGGTCGGCGTCGATCTCGGCATCACCCAGGAATTGGCGCTGGCCTGGGGCGTGTTCGCGCCGGTCGCGCGGCTCGGGCCGGGCGATCTCGCCGGCAATTACGCCGGCGCGCAGGGCAGTGCGTCGATCGGCGTCGGCGTCGGCGGCAACGTACTGGTGGGCGGCTCGGCGAATTCGATCGCGCTGCAGCCGCTCAGCGTGCAGGGCCAGGTCGGCCTGAATATCGCGGCCGGGCTGGAAAGCCTGGAACTTCGGCCGGGACGGTAAAGCCTCTTTTGCGAATGCCAATCAGCGGCAAGCGCGATGCTTGCCGCCGACTTGGCGCTCTCGCTTGCGCCCGAGCGCCGCTCTCCCCCGTGAAGAACGGGGAATTTACCCAATGCACCGCAGCGACGTTTTTCCGGCTTGCCAAATCGCCGACGGAGGGGGAGCATCGCGTCTGCCGACCCAATCAAGGGCCGAGCTCCAAACAAGGAGGCGGCAAATGGGACAAGACGTCAGAAGTCCCCGCGGTCCACGGTGCATTGCACTGGTGGGCCCTTTCCAAAGCGGTAAAACCACACTTCTAGAAGCGATATTGGCGCGCACGGGCGCGATCCCGCGCGCCGGCAGCGTCGACGCCGGAACCTCCGTCGGCGATGCCAGCCCCGAAGCCCGCCGCCACAAGATGGGCGTCGGCTTCACCGCCGCCACAACGAGTTTCATGGGCGACAGCTACACCTTTATCGATTGCCCCGGTTCGGTGGAATTCGCGCACGACATGCGCGCCGCGTTGCCGGCGGTCGATGCCGCGGTCGTGGTCTGCGAGGCCGACGAACGCAAGCTGCCGCAGCTTCAGATCATCCTGCGCGAGCTCGAGGATCTCGGCATTCCCGCGCTTTCTGTTTCTCAACAAGATCGACCGCGCCAGCAAGCGCATCCGCGAGACGCTGGCGACACTGCAGCCGGCATCGCGGATTCCGCTGGTGCTGCGGCAGATTCCGATCTGGAACGGCGATTTGATCGCGGGTTTCGTCGATCTGGCGCTGGAACGCGCCTTCGTCTATCGCGAACACAAGGCTTCCGAAGTCGTGGCGCTGGAAGGCGGCGATCTCGACCGCGAGAAGGAAGCCCGCTTCTCGATGCTGGAAAAGCTCGCCGATCACGACGACGCGCTGATGGAGCAATTGCTCGAGGACATTCCGCCGCCGCGCGACGCGGTGTTCGACGATCTCGCCCGCGAATTGCGCGAAGGGCTGATCTGTCCGGTGCTGCTCGGCTCGGCCGCGCGCGAGAACGGCGTGCTGCGCCTGATGAAGGCGCTGCGGCATGAATCGCCCGGCGTGGCCGAGACCGCCAGGCGCCTCGGCGCGTCCTCGACCGAAGGATGCGCTGGCCTATGTATTCAAGACCGTGCATTTGCAGCACGGCGGCAAGCTGTCGCTGACGCGCCTGCTCGCCGGTCGCCTCGATGACGGCGCGACGCTGCAATCCTCGTCGGGCGAGACCGCGCGGGTGTCGGGCATCTCGAATGTGAACTGCGCCCTCGACACCAAGCGCGCCTCCGCCGAGGCCGGCGACACCGTCGCGCTCGGCAAGCTCGACACCATCAAGACCGGCGATACGCTGTCGAGCGGCAAGACCGCGCCAAAGGCGCTGGTCGACCATCGAGCCGTTGCCGCCGGTGCTGGCGATAGCGATCGCGGCAAGCGACCGCAAGGACGACGTCAAGCTCGGCCAGGCCCTGCTGCGGCTGAACGAGGAAGATCCGTCGCTGACCATGATCCAGAACCCCCGCACCCACGACACCGTGCTGTGGGGACAGGGCGAGATGCATCTGCGGGTCGCGCTGGAGCGCCTGCAGCGACCGCTTCGGCGTCAACGTCAAATCGCATCCGCCGGCGATCGGATATCAGGAGACGATCCGCAAATCGATCACCCAGCGCGGCCGGCACAAGAAGCAATCCGGCGGCCACGGCCAGTTCGGCGACGTGGTGCTGGAGATCAAGCCGCTGCCGCGCGGCACCGGCTTCGAGTTCCACGAAACGGTGGTCGGCGGCGCGGTGCCGCGAAACTATATCGGCGCGGTGGAAGAGGGCGTGGTCGATGGACTGACGCGCGGGCCGCTCGGCTTTCCCGTCATCGATGTGCAGGTGACGCTGACCGACGGTTCGTATCACAGCGTGGACTCCTCCGATCTCGCCTTCCGCACCGCGGCGCGGATCGGCGTCAGCGAGGCGCTGCCGCAGTGCCAGCCGGTGCTGCTGGAGCCGATCCACGTCGTGGAGATCGTCTGTCCCACCGACGCCACCGCGAAGATCAACGCCATCCTGTCGGGACGGCGCGGGCAGATTCTCGGCTTCGACACCCGCGACGGCTGGCCGGGCTGGGACCGCGTCCGCGCCATGATGCCGGAAGCCGAGATCGGCGAGCTGATCGTGGAATTGCGGTCGGCGACCGCCGGCGCCGGCAGTTTCACCCGGCAATTCGACCGCATGGCCGAGGTCACCGGCCGCGCCGCCGACCAGATCATCGCCGCGCATCGCGACGCGGCGTAAGCAGAGCCTGGATCATGACCCTTGGCCAGAGGGTCGTGATCATTGGCAACAGCGGATCGGGCAAGAGCAGGCTTGCGCTGAGCGCTGGCTGCGATGCATCGGCGCGCGCGGCCTTCGATCTCGATCCGATCCACTGGCAGGACCGGGTCGGCGTGAAGCGCGAGGAGGCGCTCGCCGCTGCCATGGTCGTCGAGTTCGCCGGCCCGCCGCGCTGGATCATCGAGGGCGTCTATGGCTGGGGCCGAGGCGGCGCTGCCGTTCGCGACCTCGCTGATCTGGCTCGATCTGCCGTGGAGCGCGTGCAGCGAAGGTCTTGCCCGGCGTCGGCCCCTGGAGGGGCGCCTCCGCCGAGCGAGCACGTCAGCCTTTCTGCGCAATGGGCCGACGGCGCTGTTGGCAGCGCACGACGTCGGCGTCGTTCGCTGGACGCCTGAAGCACTGGATCAATCTCGCCGCGGTCTGGTTTGCCGCGGCGTCAGCGCGCTGGCGTTGAGCGCGATCGTTGCGTTGACCGTGCACCGGTAGAGCCCTTTCAAGCGAAGTGGAGACCGGTTCGCGTCAGGAAACACGCGTCAGACCAAGCATTGACAGCGCCCGCGGCTTGCCCGATGTGAGCAGCGACGATGCCCGCAAAGAAGGCGCTGCAACAGGACTGGCGATGACAGCCGTGACAAAACCCCGCGCCGCATGCCTGATCGGATGGCCGGCGGCGCATTCGCGCTCGCCGCTGATCCATCATTACTGGCTGCGGACGCTCGGCATCGAGGGCGGCTACAACATCGAGGCGGTGCCGCCGGAAGGCTTTGCCGAGTTCGTGCTGCATCTGTCGACGCACGGCTTTGTCGGCGCCAACGTCACCATTCCGCACAAGGAGCGCGCGCTGGCGCTGAGCAGGCCGGACGCGCGCGCCCGCGCGGTCGGCGCCGCCAATACGCTGTGGTACGAGGACGGCGAGCTGCGTTCGACCAACACCGACATCGAAGGGTTTATCAACAATCTGGATGCCTGCGCGCCCGGCTGGGACGCCGCCACCAACGACGCGCTGGTGCTCGGCGCCGGCGGGTCGTCGCGCGCCGTGGTGTTCGGATTGATCGAGCGCGGCGTCAAGCGCGTGCATCTGGCAAACCGCACCGTCGAGCGGGCCCGCGCGCTGGCCGATCAATTCGGCGCCAGGGTCCATCCCGTTTCATGGGATGCCATCGGGGATCTGCTGCCGCGCGCGGATTTGCTGGTGAACACCACCTCGCTCGGCATGCACGGCCAGCCCGCGCTCGAGATCGATGTCGGCCTGCTGCCGGCGCATGCCGTCGTCGCCGATCTCGTCTACGTGCCGCTGGAGACGCCGCTGCTGGCGGCGGCGCGGGCGCGCGGGCTGAAGACCGCCGACGGGCTCGGCATGCTGCTGCACCAGGCGGTGCGCGGATTCGAACTCTGGTTCGGCCGGCGGCCCGAGGTCACGCCGGAGCTTCGCGCGCTGGTCGAGGCCGATCTCACAAAAGCTTGAGCCGGAATATCGTTGCAGCGCCGGTGTCCATTGTCAGGTGATGCCGCCGGAGATCAGTTCATGCCCGTTCGCCGTTCAGGCTTTCGTCGTCCGCTTTTTGAAGCACGCCACGGCGCATGGAATAGCCCGGGAATTGCGGTGTTCTCCCTTAGGTTGAAAATCCTGGGAGGGAAAACCATGTCGAAAATATCCGGGTTGCTGCCGCGCGTGCTGGCTTCGCTGACGGTCATATCCGTGCTGGGTTCGGCGGCGTGGGCGCAGCAGCCGCCGACGGTGCGGATTCGCGGCACCATCGAAGCCGTCGACGGTTCCTTGCTTAACGTGAAATCGCGCGAAGGAACCGACATGAAGGTGCGCGTGACCGACAATGTGGCGGTGTTCGGGGTCGCCAAGACAGCGATGTCGGAAATCAAGACGGGCTCCTACATCGGGGTCTCCGCGATGCCGGAGCCGGACGGCGTCCAGAAGGCGCTCGCCGTTCACATTTTCCCGGAGGCCCAGCGCGGCGTGGCCGAAGGTTTCAGGCCCTGGGATCTCCGCCCGGGCAGCACCATGACCAATGCCACCGTGGCCCAGACGGTCGCGGCCACCGACGGCCAGAACATCCTCGTCAAGTACAAGGACGGCGAAAAGAAAGTCGTGGTGCCGCCGGGCACGCCAATCGTCACCTTCCTTCCGGGCGACAAGTCGGAACTGAAGCCCGGCGCCAAGATCATCATCTTCGCCGCCACCAGGAAAGACGACGGCACGCTGGAAGCCGCGCGCGTCAATGTCGGCCGCGACGGCATCACCCCGCCGATGTGACGCGACCGCGTCCTTCCGCGGGCCCGCGAAGCGGGTCGACGCGAATGCGAGCCCGAGACAGGCTCCGCGCTAACCTCAGATCGTGCAATTGCGCATCCGAGGTCGGTCCTTCGGACCATCCCGGAATGACAAGGTCAATTCCGAGCGCTTCAAACCGCGATCACGCGATCGTCGATCTCGGCGATCTTGTTGACGCCGCACAGGCCCATGGTGATGCTGAGTTCGTTGGCGATCAGGTCGATCGCTTTCGCGACGCCGGGGCCGCCATAGGCGCCGAGGCCGTGGATGTAGGCGCGGCCGATCATGCAGGACTTGGCGCCGAGCGCGAGCGCCCGCATCACGTCCTGGCCCGAGCGAATGCCGCCATCCATCAGCACCTCGATCTGCGAGCCGACGGCGTCGGCGATTTCCGGCAGCGCCTCGATCGACGACGGCGCGCCATCGAGCTGCCGGCCGCCATGGTTGGACACCACCAGCGCCTGCGCGCCGGTCTTCACCGCTTCCTGGGCGTCCTCGACATCGAGGATGCCCTTGAGGATCAGCTTGCCCGGCCAGATGCTGCGGATCCAGTCGACGTCCTTCCAGTTCAGCGACGCGTCGAACTGCGAGGCGACCCAGCCCGAGACCGAGGCGAGATCCTGCGCGCCCGGCAAATGGCCTGCGATATTGCCGAAGTTGCGCCGCTTGGCGCGCAGGATGCCGGCGAGCCAGGCGGGCTTGGTCGCGAAATCCACCACGTTGTTGAAACTCAGCAACTGCGGCGGCACCGACAGCCCGTTCTTGATGTCCATATGGCGCTGCCCGATCACCTGCAGGTCGACGGTCAACACCAGCGCGCTGCACCTGGCCGCGATGGCGCGCTCGATCAGCGCCTTGCAGAAACCGCGGTCCTTCATGACGTAGAGCTGGAACCAGAACGGTTTCTCGACATTTTCGGCGACGTCCTCGATCGAGTTGATCGACATCGTGCTCAACGTGTAGGGAATCCCCGCGGCCTGCGCGGCGCGGCAGGCGTGAATTTCACCATCGCCGAACTGCAAGCCGGTCGAACCGACCGGAGCGAGGATCAGCGGCAGGTTCGTCTTCTCGCCGATGACGGTGGTGGAGAGGTCGCGGTGTGAAATATCCACCAGGATGCGCTGCCGGAACTTGATCTGCTGCAGGTCTTCGCGATTGGCGCGCAGCGTCTCCTCGGCGTAGGAGCCGCGATCGGCATAGTCGAAAAATGCCTTCGGCACCTTTCGCATATGAACCTGGCGCAGATCCTCGATGCAGGTGATGTATTTCATGAACGTTCCCGGCCCCTTCTTGTATTTATCGCGTTCGCTGTTCATCTAGCATGCTTGGGGCCCCCGCAAAATCGCCTCGCGGGGATGGGCAGACTGGAGACATCCATGACCGGACCACGCTCCGATCCCAAAGACGCCGAGCGCGCCGAAAAGCGCCTGCTGGACCAGGCCCTGGAGGAGGGGCTGGAGGAGACCTTTCCGGGCTCAGACCCCGTGAATGTCACCCAGCCGCCGCCCTCGAAAGCGGACCATCACGTCTGGCGCAAGGATTGACGCGGCTGCCGGCCGCCGCCGCGTCGCCGGCATAAACTCAGCGTTAACAATATGTTAAGAGATCAGGGCCGGATCGGCCGCTGGTAATGATTCATCATATTTTTTGAAGCCATTTTAGCCCCGAAAGCATTATAACCCGATACACGCCGGGATGGCGGGCGTTCGAGGCTTCTCGCCGGGTGGTTTTGCGGGTTCTCGATAGCTGCTGGGGGATATATGAGCCGCAAATATTTCGGTACGGACGGGATTCGGGGCCGTGCCAACGGGTTGATCACGCCGGAGCTGGCGCTCAAGGTGGGGCAGGCGGCCGGACTGGTGTTTCAGCGCGGCGATCATCGCCATCGCGTCGTCATCGGCAAGGATACGCGGCTTTCCGGCTACATGATCGAATACGCGATGGTGGCCGGCTTCACCTCGGTCGGCATGGACGTGCTGCTGCTCGGCCCGATGCCGACGCCGGCGGTGGCGATGCTGACCAAGTCGATGCGCGCCGATCTCGGCGTGATGATTTCCGCTTCCCACAACCTGTTCGAGGACAACGGCATCAAGCTGTTCGGCCCGCAGGGATTCAAGCTGTCCGACGACGTCGAAAAGCAGATCGAGCAATTGATGGATGAATCGCTCGACAAGAAACTGGCGCAGAGCGCCAGTCTCGGGCGCGCCCGCCGCATCGACGGCGTCCATGACCGCTACATCGAATTCGCCAAGCGCACGCTGCCGCGCGAGCTCAGCCTCGACGGCCTGCGGGTGGTGATCGATTGCGCCAACGGCGCGGCCTACAAGGTGGTGCCGGAAGCGCTGTGGGAGCTCGGCGCCGACGTTGTTCCGATCGGCGTCGACCCCGACGGATTCAACATCAACAAGGAGTGCGGATCGACCTCGCCGGAGGCGCTGAGCCGCAAGGTGCGCGAGATGCGCGCCGACATCGGCATCGCGCTCGACGGCGACGCCGACCGGGTCATCCTGGTCGATGAGCGCGGCCACCTGGTCGATGGCGATCAGCTGCTCGCGGTGATCGCGCAGAGCTGGAAGGAAGACGGCCGCCTCGCCAAGCCCGGCATCGTCGCGACCGTGATGTCCAATCTCGGGCTGGAGCGCTTTCTCGAAGGCCACGGCATCGAGCTCGTCCGCACGCCGGTCGGCGACCGCTATGTGCTCGAACAGATGCTGAGCCGCGGCTACAATCTCGGCGGCGAGCCGTCCGGTCACATCATTCTTTCGGACTACGCCACCACCGGCGACGGCTTTGTCGCCGCGCTTCAGGTGCTCGCGGTGGTGCAAAAGCTTCGCCGCCCGGTGTCGGAGGTCTGCCATCGCTTCGACCCCTTGCCGCAGATCCTGAAGAACGTGCGCTACCGCAGCGGCAAGCCGCTCGACGACGCCGAGGTCAAATCGGCGATCGTCGCCGGCGAGAAACGGCTCAACGGTCATGGCCGGCTGCTGGTCCGCTCCTCCGGCACCGAGCCCGTGATCCGCGTGATGGGCGAGGGCGACGACCGCATCCTGGTCGAGGAAGTGGTCGATCACATCGTTTCCGCGCTCGGCCAGGCCGCGGCCGCGTGAAACGCGATTCATTCAAAGTGCGCATGATCTTGTCGCCAAACCGCTCACACTTTGGCGGATCATGCGCATCTGAGCGCATCCCAGCCATTATCTAATGGTGCTGGTCGGCGTGGCGCCGCCATCGTAGGAAATACGGGTCGCGCAGCGAATCTGTCGGGAACGATCCCTTGAGCAAGTCCGTCACCGTCTCCGAAGAAGCACTGCTTGCGCCGGTGACCGTGCCGGACGTGACGGCGCCGGCCGCGGTAACGAAGGCTGCCGCGACGGGACCGGCCTACATCGTGCTCGGCGGCATCAGCCTTTCGCATTTCCTCAACGACACCATGCAGTCGCTGATTCCGTCGGTCTATCCGATCCTGAAGGCGAGCTATGCGCTCGACTTCGCGCAGATCGGAATGATCACGCTGGCGTTCCAGTTCACCGCCTCGCTGCTGCAGCCGGTGATCGGACATTTCACCGACCGCAAGGCGCAGCCGTTCTCGCTCGCGATCGGCATGGGCTTCACCTTCTTCGGCCTGCTGCTGCTCAGCGTCGCGCAGCAATATCCCGTCATCCTGGTCGCGGCGGCGCTGGTCGGGCTGGGCTCGGCGGTGTTCCATCCGGAGTCGGCGCGGATCGCGCGGCTCGCCTCGGGCGGGCGCTACGGCTTCGCGCAGTCGGTGTTTCAGGTCGGCGGCAGTTTCGGAACGTCGATGGGGCCGCTGCTCGCGGCGTTGATCGTGGTGCCGTTCGGACAGCCCAGCATCGCGTGGTTTTCCTCGATCGCGTTTCTGGCCATCGTCATCCTGTGGCGGATCGGGCACTGGTACAAGCCGCAGATCGCGACCAGGAAGGCGGCGCCGGTCCATCTGCATCCGGACGCGCCGAGCTCCCGCCGGGTCATGATCGCGCTGGCGGTGCTGGTCGCGCTGCTGTTCTCGAAGCAGCTCTACGTGTCGAGCCTGTCGAGCTATTACATCTTCTATCTGATCGACAAGTTCGGCGTCTCGACCCAGGCGGCGCAGCTCTATCTCTTCATCTTTCTCGCCGCGAACGCGGCGGGGGCGTTCTTCGGCGGGCCGCTGGGCGACCGCTTCGGCCGCAAATACGTGATCTGGTTTTCGATCCTCGGTGCGCTGCCGTTCACGCTGGCGCTGCCCTATGCCGGGCTGTTCGCCAGCGCGGTGCTGACGGTGTTCATCGGCTTCATCATTTCGTCGGCGACGTCGTCGATCATCGTGTTCGCGCAGGAACTGATGCCGCACCGCTTCGGCATGATCTCCGGGGTGTTCTTCGGATTTGCGTTCGGCATCGGCGGTCTCGGCGCCGCGGTGCTCGGCAAGATCGCCGACCATACCGGCATCGCGTTCGTCTATCAGGTCTGCGCGTTCCTGCCGGCGATCGGGCTGCTCGCGGTGTTCCTGCCGAAGATGCCGAAAGTCGCGCGCTGACGCCGGTTCCCATTGTCAATACATTGTTAGCGATTGTGACGGTTCTGCCGTTTTTTCGCGCCGCCGATTTCCAGCGATGCAAAAAAAATCAGACGGCGCGGTCGATGGCGCCGCGATCCGGCCTGGCGTCCGGTCGCGCGGCAAAATATTGAAATCGCGCGATGATCCTGCCGCCGGGCCGCATACACGCGTGCCGATCATGCGTAACGGATTATCAACCTTAAAAATTAGGGTTAAGCGGCGCTTAAGTATTTGGTGCCATCGTCCGACCGTGAGTTTTTGATGTGAGGCCTCCGTTGTCTGCCTCACCGGCCAAAAGGACGAAGCCAATGCGTAGCGTTAAGTCTCTCGTTGCCGCCGGAGCGGCATCCCTGTTGTCGTCGATGGCGTTCGCCGCCGACATGGCCATCGCGCCGCCGCCGATGTATGCGCCGCCCGTGGTCGAGGATTTCGGCGGATGGTATCTGCGCGGCGATATCGGATTCAGCAATCAGCGTGTCGATCGCCTGAACAACGTGCTCGACGCCGACAACACCTCGTCGGTCCAGAGCCTCGGCTTCAACACCGCGGGCATCTTCGGTCTCGGCGTCGGCTACAAGTTCAACAACTGGTTCCGCGCCGATATTACCGGCGAGTATCGCGGCAATTCGCAGTTCTTCGGCACCGACCACATCACCTATCCCGGCGGCGTTGGCATGGACACCTATCACGCCACCAAGTCGGAGTGGGTGGTTCTTGCCAACGCCTATGCCGATCTCGGCACCTGGTGGTGCATGACGCCGTTCGTCGGCGCCGGCATCGGCACCGCGCGGGTCTCGATCGCCAACTTCACCGATCAGGGCATCGCCAACAATGGCGGCGGCGCGCTGCCGGGCCTGGCGTTCGGCGACAACGTGGCGAAATGGAATTTCGCCTGGGCGCTGCATGCGGGCGTCGCCTACAAGGTCAACCCGAACTTCACGGTCGAACTCGCCTATCGCTATCTCAACATGGGCGACGGCCTGACCGGCGATCTCCGGACCTTCGACGGCACCAACAACATCGTCAACCCGACGACGTTCAAGAACATCACCTCGCACGACCTGATGCTCGGCGTGCGCTGGAATCTCGACAACCCGCCGGTCTACGCGCCGCCGCTGGTGCGCAAGGGCTGATCGGGCCTGTAGACTGTTAATCTTTGCTAACGGCGCGGGAGCTTCCCGCGCCGTTTTGTTTTGCGCGCGCGGCATGATCCCGAAAAGTGGGAACCGGTTTTCGGACAAGATCATGCCAATCAGGGTGCTGCGACAACGATTGGTTAAGGTTAACGAGCGATGATCAGCGCCAAGTCAGAGTGTTCGATGGAGCGTTGCGATGCGTAGGTTTCTGCTGGCGGCGATGATGTTCGGAGCGGTGTCCGGCGCGCAGGCGGCCGACATGCCCGATCTTCCGATTCTTGCGCGGCGCTTTCACCGACGGGCTGACCGCGAAGGTCAACTGGCAGGGCTACTACATCGGCGGCCAGGCCGGTTACGGATCGTCCGACGAGAATTTCAACGGCTCGACCCGAACCATGATCGCGGCATTGCTCTGCCAACACCGTCATTGAAAGCGAGATGGGGGTTTCGCGATGGAATCTCGGGCTCGGCAAGGCCTCGGCACGCACCTCCGGATTCGGCGGCTTCGTCGGATATAACTCGCAATGGGACGACGTCGTCGTCGGCGTCGAAGCGAGCTACCTGCACGGCACGTTTGGCGGCTCGCAGTACCGGCGAGCGAAGCCCGCTTCACTCCGTCACCGCTTGTCCGATGGCTACTTCCACGATGTCACGGCAACGTCGCAGGCCTCGATCTCGATCTCGGACATGGCGACGTTCCGCGGCTCGCGCGGGTTACGCCTTCGGATGCTTCCTGCCCTACGTGTTCGGCGGCTTTGCGCTCGGCAATGCCGATATCTCGCGCACCGTGACGCGTCCTGGACGTCATGACTCCGGGGCCGACGAACCCGCCGGCTCGACTGCCTGCTTTCTTGAGCACGACGGAGGCCGCAGCACAATCATCTGATCTATGGCTATTCCGCGGGCCTTGGCGTCGACGTCAATCTGATCGGCGGTCTGTTCATGCGTGCGGAGTGGGAATACATCCGCTTCACGTCCTCGGTCGACACCAACATCAACACCGTCCGCGCCGGCCTGGGCTACAAGTTCTGATCGAAGGCGGCTGCGGAGGCTGCGCGTTCGCTTGAACCTGTTGACACGGCGGATTTCCGCTGCTGGTCTGTCGTTCCACGGGAACGGCGGCCAGCCATGAAAATCTACGGCGATACCAATTCGGGCAATTGCCTGAAGGTGAAATGGGTCTGCGACAGGCTCGCGCTGCCCTACACCTGGATCGATGTCGACACGCTGAAGCGCGAGACCCGCACGGCGCAGTTTCTCAAGCTCAATAGCGCAGGCCAGGTGCCGACGGTCGAATTCGACGACGGCCGGACGCTGGCGGAATCCAACGCCATCATCCGCTATCTCGCCCGCGGCAGCGACCTGATCCCCGCCGACGCATTCGCGGCGGCGAAGATGGACGAATGGCTGTTCTGGGAGCAATACAGCCACGAACCCTATGTCGCGGTGTGCCGCTTCCAGATGGTCTATCTCGGCAAGCCGGCATCCGATCTCGATCCCGACAAGGTCAAGCGCGGCTACGCGGCGCTGGCGCGGATGGAGCATCAGCTCGCGGCGACGCGGTTTCTGGTCGGCGACAGAATCTCGCTCGCCGACGTCTCGCTGCTGGCCTATACGCGGCTGGCGCATGAGGGCGGCTTTCACCTCGACGGCTATGCCTCGGTGCGGCGCTGGATCGGCGAGGCCGAACAATCGCTCGGTTTGCCGCCGGCGCGCTAGGATTTACCGGAGTCATCATGGCTGCAATCTCGGCTGTCACCATCCGCCGCGCCCGCCGCGACGATGTCGGAATCATCGTCGGCATGCTGGCGGACGATCCGCTCGGCAGCGGCCGCGAACGGATCGAAGATCCGCTGCCGCCATCCTATTTCCGGGCGTTCGAGGCGGTCGAAAGCGACCCGAATATCCAGCTCGTGGTCGCGGAGGAGGGCGGCGCCGTGGTCGGCTGCCTGCAGCTTTGCATCCTGCCGGGGTTGAGTTCGCAGGGCGCCTCGCGCGCCCTGATCGAGGACGTGCGCGTCGCTGCGCGTTGCCGCAGCCGCGGCATCGGCGAACAATTGGTGCAATGGGCGGTGGCGGAAGCCCGTGCCAGGGGTTGCAAGCTGGTCGAGCTGTTCACCCACAACATCCGCGTCGACGCGCAGCGGTTTTACAAGCGGCTGGGATTTCAGCCGAGCCACGTCGGCATGACCTGGCGATTTTGAAACAGCCCGCTTGTTCGGCTGCGATCGGGTAGCCTTGCACGGATTGCGAAACGCGTTTTGCCATTCATTCCGGTTAATGCGCGATAAACCAATCAGCCCATCGTAATCTTTTTCGCGGAACGATTCGTGGCACCATGGTGTATCCCGTCGGGCTTACGCAGCTTGGGGACCGCGCATGAAAATCTATTCGATTGTCAGGATCGGCGACGAGTATGTGGTGCGGGCCGGCGAAAAGAGCGTCCTGAAAACCGCGACCCGGCGGCAAGCTGCGCGGCTGGTCAGCGAAGCGGCGGAATTGCTGGACGCGCAAGCTGCCCCGCCATTGTCGCCGGAAGACCTTTCGGAGCCGTCAATCGCCCGTGATCCCGGAATCATACCTGATCCCTCCGAAGCTCCTTGACAATTCCTGGCGTTTCCCTTATGCACCGCGGCGGGACACCTCCCCCCAACGGGAGGCTTACTATCTGGAAGGATAGATCATGACTGCAGCGAAGCCCGCTTCGCGGCCGAACGTGCCGCACTTTTCCTCCGGCCCCTGTGCCAAGCGCCCCGGCTGGAACCCCCAAAATCTCAAGGACGCCGCTCTGGGCCGTTCGCATCGCGCGAAAATCGGCAAGGCCAAGCTCAAGCTCGCGATCGAGCTGACGCGCGAAGTGCTTGAAGTGCCGGCCGGTTACAGGATCGGCATCGTGCCGGCGTCCGACACCGGCGCGGTCGAAATGGCGCTGTGGTCGCTGCTGGGCGCGCGGCCGGTGACCACGATTGCCTGGGAATCCTTCGGCGAGGGCTGGGTCAGCGATATCGTCAAGGAATTGAAGCTCAAGGACGTCACCAAGCTGCATGCCGGCTATGGCGAAATCCCCGATCTGGGCAAGGTCGATCCCGCTTCCGACATCGTCTTCACCTGGAACGGCACCACCTCGGGCGTCCGCGTCCCCAATGCCGACTGGATCAAGGCCGACCGCGAAGGCCTCACCATCTGCGACGCCACCTCGGCGGCGTTCGCGCAAAAGCTCGACTGGCCCAAGCTCGATGTGGTGACCTTCTCCTGGCAGAAGGCGCTGGGCGGCGAGGCCGCGCACGGCATGCTGGTGCTCTCGCCCGCGCGCGGTGGCGCGGCTGGAAAGCTACAAGCCGGCCTGGCCGCTGCCGAAAATCTTCCGCATGACCAAGGGCGGCAAGCTCAACGAAGGCATCTTCGAGGGCGAGACCATCAACACGCCGTCGATGCTGTGCGTCGAGGACTATCTCGACGCGCTGAACTGGGCAAAGTCGGTCGGCGGCCTCAAGGCCCTGATCGCGCGCGCCGACGCCAACACCAAGGTGCTCGCCGACTGGAAGGCGAAAACGCCGTGGATCGATTTCCTGGCGAAGGACCCGGCGATCCGATCCAATACCTCGGTGTGCATGAAGGTGGTCGATCCCGCGATCACCGCGCTTAACCCGGACGCGCAGGCCGACTTCGCCAAGAAGCTGGTCGCATTGGTGGAGAAGGAAGGCGCCGGCTACGATTTCGCGCACTATCGCGACGCCCCGGCGGGCCTGCGCATCTGGTGCGGCGCCACGGTGGAAGCCAGGGACGTCGCGCTGCTGACGCAGTGGATCGACTGGGCGTTCGCCGAGACCAAGGCTGCGCTGCCGAAGGCGGCGTGATCTTCACCCTCCCCTGGAGGGGGAGGGTCGACGCACCGCAGGTGCGGCGGGGTGGGGTGACGCTCTCCCGGCTCGGCGCACACAGAACTTCACATCAACGGCTTTCACCCCACCCCGGCGCTTCGCGCCGACCCTCCCCGTGCAGGGGAGGGTGAAGGAAAACATCAAATGACAAAACCCAAAGTTCTCATTTCCGACGCCCTGTCGCCCGCCGCCGTGCAGATCTTCAGGGATCGCGGCATCGAGGTGGATTTCCAGCCCAATCTCGGCAAGGACAAGGAGAAGCTCGCCGAGATCATCGGCCATTACGACGGCCTGGCGATCCGCTCTGCGACCAAGGCCACCGCGAAGATCCTCGAGAAGGCGAAGCGGCTGAAGGTGATCGGCCGCGCCGGCATCGGCGTCGACAATGTGGAGATTCCCGCCGCCACCGCGAAGGGCATCATCGTGATGAACACGCCGTTCGGCAATTCGATCACCACCGCCGAACACGCCATTACCCTGATGCTGGCGCTGGCGCGCGAAATTCCGCAGGCCGACGCCTCGACCCAGGCCGGCAAGTGGGAGAAGAACCGCTTCATGGGGGTCGAGATCACCGGCAAGACGCTCGGCGTGATCGGCTGCGGCAATATCGGTTCGATCGTCGCCGACCGCGCGCTCGGCCTGCGCATGAAGGTGATCGCGTTCGATCCGTTCCTGTCGCCGGAACGCGCCAAGGACATCGGCGTCGAGAAGGTCGAGCTCGACGAGCTGTTCAAGCGCGCCGATTTTATCACCTTGCATACGCCGCTGACCGAGAAGACCAGGAACATCATCGACGCGGCCGCGCTCGCGAAAATGAAGAAGGGCGTGCGCATCATCAATTGCGCGCGCGGCGGGCTGGTCGACGAGCAGGCGCTGGTCGATGCCCTGAATTCCAAGCATGTCGCGGGCGCGGCGTTCGACGTGTTCGTCGAGGAGCCGGCCACCTCGAACGTGCTGTTCGGCCATCCCAACGTGATCTGCACGCCGCATCTCGGCGCCGCCACCACCGAGGCGCAGGAGAACGTCGCGCTGCAGGTCGCCGAGCAGATGTCGGACTATCTGTTGAACGGCGCGATTTCCAACGCGGTCAACTTTCCCTCGATCACGGCGGAAGAGGCGCCGAAACTGAAGCCGTTCATCGAGCTCGCCGAAAAGCTCGGCTCGTTCGCCGGCCAGCTCACCGAGACGGGCATCGCGAAGGTGCAGATCACCTATGAGGGCCACGTCGCCGAAATGAAGATCAAGGCGCTGACCTCGGCGGTGCTGTCGGGCCTGCTGCGGCCGATGCTGGGCGACATCAACGTCGTCTCCGCGCCGGTCATCGCCAAGGAGCGCGGCATGGTGGTCGACGAGATCGTGCGCGCGGCGCAGAGCGACTACGAAAGCCTGATCACGGTCACCGTCACCACCGAGCGGCAGGAGCGCTCGGTGTCGGGCACGGTCTATGCCGACGGCAAGCCGCGGCTGGTCGACATCAAGGGCATCCGGGTCGACGCCGAATTCGGCAAGTCGATGATCTACGTCACCAACGAGGACAAGCCGGGCTTTATCGGCCGCTTCGCCAGCCTGCTCGGCGACGCCAAGCTCAACATCGCGACCTTCCATCTCGGCCGCGTCAAGCAGGGCGGCGACGCCATCGCGCTGGTCGAGGTCGACGGCGCGGTGCCGGCGGAAGTGCTCGCCAAGGTGCAGGCACTGCCGCAGGTCAAGCAGGCCAAGGCGCTGGCATTCTGAAATCGTCCCTCTGCATATGCTACTTGTGCACGGCCCCCATGAGTCTGTCGGGCAGCCAGGTCGCGATCTCGGGGAATATGCAGAGGATCACGATCGCGAGCATCATGCAGCCCACATAAGGCAGCGTGCCCCACATCACCTTTGACAGCGGGACGTCCGGGGCGATGGCACTGACGATGTAGATGTTGAGGCCGACCGGCGGATGAATCAGGCCGATCTCCATGTTGATGGTCAGGATCACGCCGAACCAGACCGGATCGAAGCCTGCCGCGGTGATGATCGGCAACAGGATCGGGCTTGTCATCAGGATGATGGCGGCGGGCGGAATGAAGAAGCCGCAGACCAGCAGGAAGATGTTGATGAGGAACATCAACACCCATCGGTTGGCGTGCAGGTCGGCGATCGCCTGCGCCAGCGTCTGCGTCAGATAGAGCGAGGTGAGCATGTAGCCGAACAGCACCGCGGTGGCGATGATGGTCAGGATCATCACCAACTCCCGCATGGTGTCGCGCAGGATGTGCCAGATCTGGTCCGGCCGCCAAAGCCGGTAGATTGCGACCGCCAGGAACAGGCAGAGGGCGGCGCCGACGCCGGCCGCCTCCGACGGCGTGGCGATGCCGCCATAGAGCGCGTACATGACGCCAAGCACGATGAACAGAAACGGGGCGATTTTCGGGATTGACGAGAACTTCTCGCTCCAGCTGTAGCGAAAGCCCGGGGCATGCGAACGAAAGCCGCTGCGCCAGACCTTGTACAGCGTCCACAGCATGAACAGCGCGGTCAGCATTATCCCCGGCATCACGCCGGCGATAAACAACCGGCCGATCGAAGTCTCGGTGGCAATGCCGTAGAGGATGAAGGTGACGGAAGGCGGAATGAGAATGCCGAGCGTTCCGCCGGCGCAGATCGAGCCGGTCGCGATCTCGTCGGGATAGCCGCGGCGGCGCATCTCCGGGATGCCCATCTTGCCGATGGCGGCGCAACAGGCGGGCGAGGATCCGGTCAGCGCCGCAAATATCGCACAGGCGCCGATATTGGAAATCGCCAATCCGCCGGGAACCCGGTAGAGCCAGCGATCCAGCAATTCATACAAATCCTTGCCGGCCGGTGAGGAGCCGATCGCCGCGCCCATCATCACGAACATCGGAATCGCCACCAGCGTGAACTCATCGAGCCCCGACCAGAAGGTCTCGGCGACGACGTTAAGGCCGTCGAAGCCCTGGAAGATCACAAGGAAGGCCAACGCGATCGCGCCGAGGCCATAGGCAACCTGGATACCGGACACCAGCATCAACAGCGTGACGATCAGAACCATCGAACCTTGGATGCCTGGGCTCACGGGGAATCTCCGAAAACTTCATGCGCATGCGCGCGGATAACGTCCTCGGCGGCATGCTTCTCCGAAATGCCGAAAGGCGGAGAGCGGCCTGTGACAAGGCAAAGCAGTTCGATCACGTATTGCATGACCACAAGGCCGAGTCCGATCGGCATCGAGAGATCGGGAATCCAAAGCCGCGCACGCCAGACGGTGTTGGACCGCCAGTTTTCGCTGAAAGCCTCGTACCAGTAGATCGTGCAAAGCACGAAGATCGCGATGCAGAAGGCAAGCGCAACAAGGCTGGTCGCCAGGGCAAGCCAGTAGCGCGCGCGCGGGCCGACGTGCAGCGGCAGGACGTCGACATTGACGTGCCCGCGCGTCATCAGGACGTAGGGGCTGCCGATGAAAGTCGCGCCGACCACGCAATACGTCACCACGTCGATCTGCCAGATGGTGGTGAGATTGAACACGTAACGCTCGATCACCATGTCGCAGATGACAAGAACAGCGAGGCCGATCAGCAATGCGCCGGTCACGCCGGCCACGCGCGACACAAAGGTCCCGGCCCGTATGAAACTATCCATGAAACTGTCCGAGTCGCTGGAAAGGTATGTGCCCCGTCCGGCGCCCGACGGAGCGATCCGCCGGGCGCCGCCACCCGCCGCTATTTCACCGCGAGCGCTTCGTCGATCAGCTTTTGCCCGTTCGGCACGTCCTTGGCGAAGCTGGCATAGGAGCTTTTCTTCGCCACTTCCAGCCATGCCTGATAATCGGCGTCGCTCAGCGTCACGACCTTCACCTTGTGGTCCTCGAATGCCTTGACGGCATCCTTGTTCACTTCATCGGCCTTGCCCTCGTAATACGCCTGCGCCTTCTTGCCGGCCGCGATAACGGCGTCCTGTTGTGCCTTGTTGAGCTTGTCGAAGCTCTTCTTCGACATCAGGGCGGGCTCGTACATGAACCACAGCGCGTTGTCGCCCGGCGCGGTCAGGCAGTCCGTTACTTCATAGAGCCGCATCGACTGGAAGGTGCCGAGGCTCGTGTCGGTGCCGTTCACCACGCCGGTCTGGAAGGCGTTGTAGATTTCGTTCGAAGGCGGGCTCACGATGCTGGCGCCGGCCGCTTCCCACATGCCCGCGAAGGTCGGGCCGGCCGCCCGGAACTTGCGGCCCTTCATGTCGTCCGGCTTCAAGATGCAGCTGTCCTTCGAAGCCATGCCGCCGGCAAACCAGGCGTCGGAAAGCACGATGACGCCGTGCTTCTCGATCTCGGCGCGGATGTCCTTCATGAACTGCGAGTTGTTGATGCGCTTTGCCCGATCCTGACTGCGGATCAGGCCCGGCATCAGCGTCGCGCTGAAGGCCCGCACCTTGCCACTGGCATAGTCGAGCGGGAACAGCGTGATGTCGAGCTGACCGTTGACCATGGCGTTCCACTGGTCGTTAGGCTTGAACAGCGAGGCGCCCGGGTAGACCTGAATGTCGATCCCGACATTGGCAGCCTTCACTTCCTTGGCGATCATCTGCACCATGTCGTCGCGCACGTCGCCCTTGCCGCCGGGAAACTGATGCGACGCCTTCATGATGATCTGCGCCTGTGCTGCTCCTGAGATCGCAATCGCGGCGATCGCACCAGCCAGAACCGTAGAAATTCGCCTCATGCATTCCTCCTCGATTTTTATCGTTGGCGTTGAGACCGCTCAGGTTGCAATCAAATCCCACTAAGAGGCGCACCGCCATTCCAGCACGCATATAACTTTAGTAGCATGCTGGAAGCGGGCGTCGCCCCATTCGACCCCCCGGGGCAAGTTGTTTTCCTGCTGCCGCCGGCTTCGTCCGGACGGCAAACATTTTTCCGCGCCACCCTTGCCCCGGCACCGCCGCAGCGCCGCCCTACGGTTACCTCAATCGAACCAGTTCCTTGATCGCAACGTCTCATCCCAGCCGGTGGCGGGGCTTTCACGCGTCTCGTGCCGCCGGACCGGCGTTGCGCGCGACGCGCAGAGATATTGCGGGAGGGAATTCATGCGAACGATTGCGAACAGTCTGGTAACGACCGGCTTGGTCGTTGTTGCCGCCCTTGCCGCCGCGGGCGCGCAGGCGGCCGATATCGACGCCGCGTCGGTTGTTGACGCCGTCACGGTCTATCCCGACGGCGCCAGCGTCACGCGCGTTATCACGCTCGATCTTCCATCCGGCGACAACACCCTGGTGGCGAAGGATTTCCCGCTGACGCTGGATCCGTCCTCGTTGCGGGTCGAGGGTGAGGCAGATGCGAGGCTCACCATCGGCGCCATCGACACCAGGCCGCCGCGTGCCGCGCCGCCGGTCAATCTGCCGGAACTCGACAAGCGCATCGAAGCGCTCAAGGACGAGCGCGCCAATCTCGCAGATGCGATCAATGCGGCCACCGCGCGCCGCAAATTTGCCGAGCGTTTTGCCGAAGCCTCTCCCGCGGGGCTGGGCGAGAAAGGCGAGGCGCGTCCGATCGCCGAGTGGCGTGCGGCCTTCGCCGCGGTCGCGGAGGAAGTCGCGGCTGCGGATGCCGCGATCCGCGACGCGGAACGCAAGCAGCGCGACATCGACCGCGAGATCGCGCGGCTCGAATCCGATCGCGCGATCAAACCGCCGAGCAAGCTCGAGGTCCGGATCGATCTTGCAAGCGCCGCCGCGACGAAGGCGACGCTGCGGGTGACCTACGCGGTGCCCCACGCGCGCTGGACGCCGCTCTATGACGCCCGGCTCGACACCGGGGCGAAGGACCGCAAGCCCGCGCTCGAACTGGTGCGCCGCGCCGAGATCACGCAGACGACGGGAGAGGACTGGTCGAACGTGGCGCTGGCCGTCTCGACCGTCCGAACCGCGCGCGGCGGCAGCGCGCCCGAATTGAATTCGCTGATCGTGCAATATCCGCAAGCCCCGCGTCCGCTGGCCGCGGGCGCCGCCTTCGACATGGCAAAGCGCGCGATGCCGGCGCCGATGGCGATGGCGCCTGAAGCCTTCGCGCAACGCGCCGACGAGCAGCAGGCCACGGCGGAAGTCGGCGGTTTCCAGGTGATGTTCAGGATTCCCGGCCGCGTCAGCGTTGGCGCCAGCGAGGGCGCCAGGAGCCTGCGCGTGTCCACCGCGAGCATTGCGCCCGATCTCGCGGTGCGTTCGGCGCCGGTCAGGGATCCGACGGCGTTTCTCGAAGCGAGCTTCGTGCAGGGCGAGGACGCGCCGCTGCTGCCGGGCCGGGTCGCGATCTATCGCGACGGCGTGTTTGTCGGCCGCAGCCGAATGGCGGCCGCCAGCAAGGACGAAACGGTGCGGCTCGGTTTCGGCGCCGACGACAAGGTCAAGATCGAACGCGCCGTGGTCAGGCGCAACGAGGGATCGGCCGGCCTGATCGTGACGACGTCGAAGACCGACGAGCGCGCGTTCAAGACCAGCGTGCGCAACGGCCACGACTTCCCGATCAGGATCGCGATCGAGGACCAGCTGCCGGTCAGCGAAAACGAGGACATTCAGGTCGAAATGCTGCCGTCGACGACGCCGCCGACCGCGACCAACCTGCGCGACCGGCGCGGCGTGCTCGAATGGGCTTTCGAGGCGAAACCCGGCGAGGTCAGGGACATTGCGTTCGCATGGCGCGTACGCTGGCCCAAGGACAAGGGCGTCGTCATGATCCCGGCCGGGTGAAACTTTACGCCGCGACCGGCGACGTTCTCCCCGATCTCGGCCGGCAGGGCCGTCCCGGCTCGCCGGCCGACTCGCAAGGACAGCCTTAGTCGGGCGGCAAGAACGATCGAACTGTCGGGCGGCCGATCGAGCATCGAGGTGATGGTCTTGCTCTTGGCACGGGACAAAGGCAACCTCTCGTGCGCATCTTGCGAATGGGCATGAGGCTGCACGACAATGAGCCGATCAAGCGTTGCCATCGTCAATCTTCGAGCGGTTGTCATCCTTATCGTGCTGGCGTTCCATTCTGTCCTCCCCTACCTCGCTTCCCTGCCGGCCGCCGCGTATCGGTTCGACAGCGCGCCTTATCTATGGCTGGCTTTTCCGATCGTGGATAGCCAGCGATGGTTCGGCTTCGATCTGTTCTGCGCCTGGCAGGATGTGTGTCTGATGACCCTGATGTTTTTCCTCTCGGGTCTGTTCGTGCCGTCAAGCCTTGCGCGCAAGGGAGGCTGGAAGTTTCTGTCGGACCGCCTGCTGCGGATTGGCCTGCCGTTCGCGCTGGCCGTCACTTTTCTTGCGCCGCTCGCCTATTATGCCGCCTATCGCACGACCGCCGTCGACCCCGGCCTCGATGCCTATTGGCAACATTGGCTCGCGCTGCCGTTCTGGCCGAACGGACCACAGTGGTTCCTGGGCCAGCTGTTGGCGTTCAATGTTCTCGCGGTTGCGATGCAGCGTTTCGTTCCCGGATGGGGCGAGCGTCTTGTCCGGCCGGTGGCCTTCGCTGACGGAAATCCGGTCCGGTTCTTTGTCGTTCTGCTGACGACATCCGCGCTGGCCTACGTCCCGTTGGCGCTGGTCTATTCGCCGTTCACATGGACGAATATCGGCCCAATCTCGTTTCAGCTTAGCCGGCCGTTGCACTACCTCGTCTATTTCCTTGCCGGCCTGGCGGTCGGGACCTATGGCCTCGACCGCGGCCTGCTCGACTGCGATGGGGTTCTGGCGCGGCGCTGGCCGGCATGGCTCGCCGCGGCCTTTGCCGGCTTCCTGCTTTGGGCCGCGCCGACCTCGGTGACGATGGCGGACTGGAGCAACGCGCCCCTGATCGCGAAATTCGCGGCCGGCATGGGCTTTGTCGTCGCCTGCGCGGCGGGCTGCCTGTGCTTGCTGGCGATCTGCCTGCGCTTTGCACATTGGCGCCTGCGGGCGTTTGACAGCCTGTCAGCCAATGCCTACGGCATGTACATGATCCACTACGTGTTCGCCGTCTGGCTGCAATATGCGCTGCTGGGCGCCGGGTTGTTTGCGGTCGGCAAGGCCGCGATCGTGTTCGGTGGCACCCTGATCATGAGTTGGGCCATCGCCGCCGCCATGGGCGGCGTGCTGCTGGTCTCGCGACTGAGCGCCACATACGCGGAGTACGCCGCGCGTGAGGACTTAATTGACGTTGGACGGAAAGTGATCGAGTTCCGGTAGCATGCCATTGGTCTTCACCCTCGCATTCCGAAATCTGTTTCACGATCGGCTTCGCTTCATTGCGACGGTGATCGGGATCGTGTTCTCCATCGTTCTCGTGACCGTGCAGATGGGCCTGTATCTGGGCTTTGGGCGCACGGTGACGACGATGATCGATCATGCGTCCGCCGATCTCTGGATCATGCCGCGCGGAACCAAGTGCTTCGAGGACCCGTCCCTGCTGGACGCGCGCAAGCGCTATCGCGCGCTTTCGATCAACGGAGTGGCGGAGGCGATTCCGGTCGTGATCGGATTTGCAGATTGGCGAATGCCGAGCGGCGCGACGACTCCCGTTTTCGTCATCGGTTCGGATCTGCGGTCCGGCGGACTGCAGCCCTGGAACCTGGTGGAAGGACGGATCGAGGCGCTCTCGACCCCGAAGGCGGTCGCGGTCGACCGATCCTATTTCGAACGGCTCGGCATCTCGGGGATGGGCGCGACCGCCGAAATCCGCCAACAACTCGTGCGGGTGGCGGCCGTCACCAACGGCATCCGTTCATTCACCACGACGCCGTACGTTTTCATGGACGTCAATCGGGCGCGGGCCCACACCGGCGTTCCGTCGGGCAAGGCCACCTATCTTCTTGTTCGTCTGAGCCCCGATGCCGATCTTGATCACGTCCGCAGTCAGCTCCTGTCGAACATCTGCGACGTCGAGGTTCTGACCCCGGCCGAGTTTCGCGAACGCAGCCGCAGCTTCTGGCTGTTCGGCACGGGCGCCGGCGCCGCTCTGTTCGCGGGCGCGTTGCTCGGCGTGATCGTCGGCACCGTCATTGTCGCCCAGACGCTCTATTCGAGCACGAAAGAGCATCTGAACGAGTTCGCCACCCTGCGCGCCATCGGTTCGTCCCGACGGTATATCTACAAGGTGATCGTCTGCCAGGCGCTGCTCAGTGCCGTCATCGGCTTCTCCATCGCTGCGCTCATCGGCGCCGCCATCGTGCAACTGACCGCGGCGACTGCGCTGCCGATCGTCATCACGCCTGGACTGATCGTCGGCCTGTTTCTGCTCACCGTCGTCATGTGCGTCGTGTCGGCCATTGCCGCGATCGTTCAAGTCACCCGCATCGACCCTGCCATGGTGTTCACACGATGACCGAACCGGTGATCGAGGCGGTGAATGTCGCGAAGGTCCTTGGCAGCGGCGCGGCGCAAGGTGGCGGCGCTCAAGGGCGTAAGCCTGGCGCTCAACGGCGGCGAACTGACCCTGCTCATGGGGCCTTCCGGGAGCGGCAAGACCACGCTGCTGTCCATTCTCGGATGCATGCTGACGCCGACGGAGGGAACTGTTCGCGTCCGCGGCCATTCGACCGACGGCGCCGGACCCGAGGACCTGGCCCTGCTCAGGCGGGACATGTGGGCTTTGTCTTTCAATCGTTTCATCTGTTTCCGACGCTGACCGCCACCGACAACGTCCGGTTGGCGCTGGATGTGCGCGGCGAGCCCTCCAGAAGCGCCAAGGACCAGGTCGCGCGAGGCGCTGGCCAAGGTCGGTCTGTCCCACAAGACATCGGCGTTTCCGCGCGAGCTCAGCGGCGGCGAACAGCAGCGCGTCGCGATCGCTCGCGCCATTGTCGGAAATCCGTCGATCATCCTTGCGGACGAGCCGACCGCCGCATTGGATGGCGAGAATGGCCGGGCGATCATGAAGATCCTTGCCGAAATCGCCAAGGAACAGGGGCACGCGGTGCTGATCGTGACGCACGATCCGCGTCTCTTGCCATTCGCGGATCGAGTCGTTCATATCGAGGACGGACGGATCGTTGGCGAGGAACAGGGCGGCGCCAAGCTGCAATGAATTCACGAAGTGCTACAGGGGACGACTAACCATGTCGAAGCGCCAGACAGCCTTGGTCGCCGTCCTGGGCTCTGCTTGCAGTCGTCGGAGTCGTCATGGCGGTTGCAACAACGGTCCCCGTCAAGCCGGCAGCCCCGGTGATGTCGGCCGATTCACCGCAGGACAAGCGATGGCAGGCGGTTGCTCCCGGGCGCGTCGAACCTTGCTCCGGTCAGATCAAGATCGCGACGCCAGTGGTCGGGCTGGTCGACAAGGTGCTGGTGAAGGCCAATGACACGGTGTTTGCCGGCGAACCGCTGATCCATCTCGCCGACGATGAACTCGGCGGCGCGGTTGGCGGCGGCGGAAGTGCAGGTTGCCATGCGCAAGCGCGCACGGGATGAAAAGTCGGCGACCGGCAGAGCGATCAACCGGCGCAAGGCCGAGGATGCCGTGGCCGATGCCGAACAGGCGCTCTATGACGCGCAATCCGCGGTCGATCGGGCTGCGGCCAGGTTGCGGGCCAACGGCGGGCCGGACGCCGACCTGACCGCTGCCCGCCTGGCATTGACGCGCGCCCGGAATGACCTGTCGACGCGCCAGGAGGAGCTTCGCGCCAGCGAGGACGACGGCCCTCTGCCGACCGTCTCGGAGGGCCAACTCAATATCGCCCGCGCGGAGTACAATGTGGCTCGAGCCGCGCTCGATAAAATGACGATCCGCGCCCCGATCGACGGCACCGTGCTTCAGGTCAATGTGAGGCCGGGTGAACTGGCGACGCCTGCTTCCCAGCAGCCGCCGCTGCAGCTCGCCGATCTCTCGGCCTTGTGCGTGCGCGCGGAACTGGACGAACGCGATCTCGGGTCGATCAAGCTCGGGCAAGCGGTCACCGTGCGAGCCGCCGCGTTCCCCGGTCGCGAGTTCGAGGGCAGCGTCTCGTCCATCGCGCCGCTCGTCGAGCCCGGACGCCTCGCGCCGCCCGGAGCGCGCAATCAGACCGACGTCGACGTGGTGCAGGTCGTGGTCGGATTGGCGGGACCGGGCCAGCTCTCGGTCGGAATGAAGGCCGACGTCTATTTTCGCTTCGGGCAAGTCGTCGATCGATAGGCGAGACCGCACTGCCGCCAATGCTTGCGACGTCAACGTCGTCTCGGCGCCGGTCGGCGCAAAGCGCGACCCGAAATTTCTGGCGATATTTCGACCAGGATCAGACGCGCAGGAAAATCTTGCGGCGATAGAAAAAGCCGGCGAGCGCGACGGCGAATGCCAGGCCCAGCGCACGTGCAATCAAACTTCCGGTGCCCGGCGTCACCACGCGATCGAGTAAGGCAGCAAAATCTCCGCCGACGAAACGCATTGCAAACGGCTCGAAGCCCAGTACTTCGTTGATGAAGTAAAGCGTGATGGCGTTGGCACCGAGCCAGGCAAAGGGCGCTCGCCCAGCGCCTGAAGCCCCACACATCGATGATCTGATGCGAGGCGCCCAGCAGCATCAGGCTATAGCCGCCGGCGACCAGCACAAACGACGAGGTCCAGATCACCTTGATGATCGGGAATTGCAATCCCCAGAGATATCCGGCGACGACCAGCAGGATGCCGGCGCCGATCAGCGTCAGCGATTTTTGTTGCGGTTGCAGCCGCTCGTCGATCAGCAGCAGGCCGGCAAGCACGCCGAGCAAGCACGTGCCGATTGCCGGTAGGGTGCTCAATAGCCCTTCCGGATCGCGGGTGACTTCCCACATCCGCCCAGGCAGATAATGCGCGTCAATCCAGGTTGCCAAATTGGCGTTCGGTGCGAAAGAGCCGGCGCCGATCCCGGGCACCGGCACGAACGTCATCAACGCCCAATAGCCGACCAGCAGCATGACCAGCGCCACGACGATCCCGCGCACATGGAAATTCAGAAATAGAAGCGATGCGAATAGATAGCAAAGCGCGATACGTTGCAGCACGCCGAGAAAGCGGATGCCGGTCCAATGCTGACTGATGCCACCGTAGATAGATCAGTCCCAAGCCGTACAAAAGCAGCGCGCGGCGAAGCACCCGGACGTGCGCCTGTACCTTGCCCTCTCGTTCGACCAGCCGCGGCAGCGACAGCGCGATCGCCACGCCGCTGACGAAGATGAACAGCGGAAAAATGAAATCGTAGAAGCGGAAGCCTTCCCATTCGACGTGGGTCATCTGTGTACCGAGAAAGCTTCCGATCGCGCTCAGAACCGGTCCCTTGCCGCGCGACATCTCGTCGAGCGACCAGATGATGCCATCGGCGCCGAGTATCCAGAAGATGTTGAAGCCGCGCAGGGCGTCCACCGAAGCGACACGGTAGGTTTGCGGCGCAGTCATCGGCGCTTCGAGATGGCGCATCTAATGTTCCCGCGAACCTGTCGGCCGATTTGAAAACTGCTGGATGAAGTTTCCCGACAAATGCGCATGGCTTGTTGACTTGCGTCAAGTGATTGCGACCGACTGAGCCGCCCCGAAATGCGTTATGCGGCGCGGCGGAGCGCTACGCCACCTGACCGATGCCGACTGAAATTCGGATCGATGGGTGGACCGGCTTCGTACCTGCGGTGCCGGCATATATCAGCCCGGATGACTGGCTAATTCTGCGCTGCACCGCGCGCCGCGACCTCGGTCGCTGCTGCAGCGCAGCTGCCCGTCGCCTCCTGCACGCGGAAATAGTTCCGGCCAACGTAGGACTTGTCGTAGTGATGCCAGGAGGTGCCGTGACCCAACGCCTGTACGCCGGCGAGCGTCACCGCAAACACCGAGCTCTCCATGTCGCGCTGCTGCACGTCGAGATTCTCCGGCAGCCGCGAACTGGCGTAGTCCACATAGGATATCCGGCGGACGCAGGACAAGTGGCGCGTTGCGTCGATCGCCGCTTTCGCGGTCATCAGATGATCGGAATGGTCTTCCGGATTGATGCGCGGATCGAGCTCGGCAATATTGAGCTGCACCAGCCCTGCCTGCTCGCGCTCATAATCGATGATCGCGCGCAGCGTTTTTACCAGATCGCTCCAGCCGTGATAGGCGGTGGTGCCATCGACCGCCGCCAGCGTGTCGTTGTCGCCGTCAGCGAGGCGCTTGAGCGACTGGAAGCCGGTGTGAGAATAGCCCGAGCCGAGCGGGTTGCCGTCTGCCACGCGCAGGAAATAGCTCACGGTGTTGCGGTAGCTGACGCGATAGATCGGATGCCCATTGAATGACATGTCCGACGCCGCGCGGCTGACCGGTACACGATCGGCGTCGGCCATGAAGCGTACCGCCTGCTCGGCGCCGTTTTCCCGCGCGAGATAGAACGGATGTTTGCGGTCGCCCGCGCCGATGCCGAGCCCGGCGTCGCCGGCGGTGACATGGATGAAGACGGTCTTGGCCGGCACCGGCGATCACGTCCTGGAAGGCGGACGGGTTCATGAACAGCTGCCAGTCGTCCTCGTGCGCGGCGAAATAGAACGAGACCTTGTCCGGCCGCGCAGCCTCCGCCGCCAGCGCCGGCGCACCGGCGAGCATCGCCCCGGCAAGGCACGCATTTACGATCGATCGCAAAATCAGCATCCCGATACCCTCGTTGCGATGGCATAGACAGATATGATGGTCGACCCAGCTGAATTCAACAAGAACTTCAGCGATAGGGCGGCAATTTCCTTGCGGACTACCGCCCGATAGCCGGCACAGCGCGGCTGGCGTAACTCGCTTCGGTATCAAGGATTATGCGAACGGCCGAGTCCAGCGGCTAGCTGTTCGGGCCGCGCTCCATGCCGACCGGCTGCCAGCGCCGAAGCGCGGTATTTTGCAGCACCGACGGGTTGACGCAGCTCACCGGCCACATGCCGGACAGCACCAGCGACAATTCGTAGCCGACGCGGCGCTTGCGCGCCTCGTCGAAGCGCGCCGAGGCCGAGGCGACGTGGGCGGTCAGCGTGACGTTCTCCATGCCAAGCATCGGGTTGTTGTGCGAAGGCGGTTCCTTTTCCAGGACGTCGAGCGCGGCATGCGCGATCCAGCCCTCCTGCAGGGCCTTGATCAGCGCCTCCTCGTTCACGGTCGCGCCGCGTCCGGTATTGATGAAGATCGCGCTTTTCTTCATCTGGCGGAAATGGGACTCCCCCAGCATGTGGTGAACCTCCGGCCGCGCCGGCGCGTGCATCGAGACGAAATCCGACTGCGAGAGCACCTCCGACAGGGTCGCCGGAAGCACGCCGTGATCGGAAATCAGCGTCTCGGCGATGAAGGGATCATAGGCCATCATCCTCAAGCCGAACGGCGCTGCGCGTTTTGCCACCGCGCGCGCCACCCGGCCGAACGAGATGAAACCGAGCGTCTGCCCCATCAGCCGCGGGATCTTCAGCAGCGCCGGGCGGCCTTCGGTCCAGCGGCCCTGGCGGACCATCTTGTCCTGCTCGACCAGGCGGCGAAATCCCGAAAGCAGCAGCATCATGGCGTGGTCGGCGACTTCCTCGATGAAGGTGTCGGGAATGTTGGTGACGGGAATCCCCCGCGCGGTGGCGGCCTTGACGTCGACGCTGTCGACGCCGACGCTGCCGAGCGTGATGACCTTGCAGTTCTCCAGGGCATCGATGATCTTCTTGGTGATCGGGATGCCCTTGGCATAGATGGCGTCGGCGGTCCGCGCCGCTTCGAGGAATTCCGCTTCATTGGCGGGCGCCTCGATGATCTCGGCGCCGATCGGATCGAGCGCCTCTTTTTCATACCCATAGCCGCCGCCGGCGACGGTGAAGCTCGCAGCCTTCGGCGTTACGATCCTGAACTTTGACATTTCCTCTCCCGATTGATCTTCGGTCTTGTCATGGACACGACGTTGTCACTGTTTTTCGATTTCGGCGTTTCTCGACAGGTTCCTTGCCGGGCAGGCTAGCCTGCCGGAAAGCAAAGCGAAAGCCGGTACAGGGCGGCAGCGGCGCGGGGACTAGACCGCGGCCGACGCCTGCCGCGATGCGATCACCACGCCCGCGAGCACCAGCACGTAGCCGACGAGGTGAAACAGCCGCGGCTGCTCGCCGAGCAGCAGGATCGCCATCGCCGAGCCGAACACCGGCACCAAATGAAGGAACGGCGCGGCGCGGTTCGGCCCGATCAGCGCGATGCCGCGGTTGAAGAACAGATACGCCAGCGTCGACGGAAAGATCACGACATAGGTCAGGGTCGCGACCGTCAACAGGTCGAATTTCAGCGTGAAGCCGGCCGAATATTCCCAGATCGAGAACGGCAGCAGCAGCAGCGCGCCGCAGCCGATGGTGAAGGAAATCAGCGACAACTGGTGCGTCTTCGGCCGCCGCGGCATCAGCGCCGAATACAGTCCGAAACTCAGCACCGCGCCGGCGAACATGATGTCGCCCTTGTTGAACTGGATGCCGGCGAGGGCCGCGAAATCGCCACGCAGGATAATGGTGAGCACGCCGGCCAGCGATATCGCGATGCCGGCGAGTTGCGCCCAGGTCAGCCGCACGCCGAACAGCAAAAGCGACCACAGCGCCACGAACAGCGGGCCGGACGACTGGATCATGAGCGCATTCAGCGCCTGGGTGTATTGCAGCGCCCAGTAGGACAGTGCGTTGTTGAAGGCAAATCCGGTCGCCGACAGCGCCACCATCAGCGGCAGCCGGGCGCGCAAGGCCGGCCAGTCGCGCCGCAGATGCGGCCGGGCGAACGGCCACAGCATGACAAACGCGCCGATCCACCGGACGCAGGACAGCGTCATCGGCGGCACATGGCCGGCGACGAAGCGCGCGAGCACGATATTGCCGGCCCAGAACAGCGAGGTCAGGCTCAAGAGCAGATAGGGCTGATGGTTGAGCCACCTGACCGGATCGGGGGCGGGCGGCGCTGGCGCTGGAATAGTCATCGGTTCGGGCGAAGTTGCGCCGGATTCGCGCCGCGCGACAAGTGCCGCATCCGCAATGCTACAATGCCCGAACCAGATCATGATCCGATTGGATCGAATCGGATCATGATCTCATCTCTTTGTTTGAGCATGATCTTTTCGGAAAACCGGTCCCCACTTTTCCGGATCATGCTCTAGTCGGGCGCAGCGAAGGAGCCGGATATGGCCGTGGATCTGTTGAATATCGAGGGACTTAAGGACATGGAGCATCAGGGGCCGATCGTGATGGTGAACCTGATGCGGTTCCGCGAGCGCTCGCTCGACGGCGACGGCTCAGGCTGGGACGCCTATTTGCGCTACAGCGCCCTGACCGTGCCGATGATCAAGGCGCGCGGCGGCACGCTATTGTGGACCGGCGACGCCAAGGCCGTCGCGCTGGGTCCAGCAGGCCGGCAACCAGTGGGACTATCTGGCGCTGGTGTATTATCCTGACGGTGGCCGCGTTCATCGACATGATGACGTCGGCGGACTACGAAAACCGCTGCGATCCGCACCGCCGCAACGGCTGCGCCGAGCACGTGATCATCGCGACGGCCGAAGCCTACAGCAAGTTCAAGATGGGGTAGGCGCCTAAGGCTCGGCGGATCGTCAGTGCTTTCTGTCCTCGGCATGGCCGGGCTCTCGTCCCGGCCACGTCTGTGGTCTCTGCTTCCTGCCAGAAGCAAAGACGTGGATGCCCGGCACAAGGCCGGGCACTGACGAGTTCGCTATTCAGCTCAGCCGATCTCCCTGCGCACGGCCGCCGCGGCGTCGCACATCGCCTTCAGCTTGCCGAAGGCGATATGGCGCGGCATGTATTTCATGCCGCAGTCGGGCGCGGGAACGAGCCGCTCCGCCGCCACGTATTTCAGGCCGTGCCGGATGCGGCCGGCGACGGTTTCGGCGGTTTCAACTTCCGGGTTTCCGAGGTCGAGCACCCCCAGCATGATCTTTTTCGACGACAAGTCTTTGAGCACGCCGAGATCGAGTTTTGGTTGCGCCGCCTCGATCGAGATCTGCTCGGCGCTGGTGTCGGCAAGCTCCGCCAGGAACGAATAGCCGGCCGGCTTGGTCGAACCCGGCACGACGGCGGCGTAGCCGAAGCACAGATGCACCACGGTCGGCACCGTGATGCCCTGCAGCGCGCGGTTGATCGCCTTCACCGCGTAGCGCTTCGCCAGGTCGGGATTGTTGCGAACCCAGGGCTCGTCGAGCTGGATGACGTCGGCGCCGGCCTTTTGCAGGTCGAGCGCTTCGGCGTTGACGGCTTCGGCGAACGCCATCGCCAGCGCCTCGTCGTCGCCATAAAATTCGTCCTTGGCCTGCTGGCTCATGGTGAAGGGGCCCGGCAGCGTGATCTTCGCCGCGCGGTCGGTGTTGCGGCGAAGGAACTCCATGTCCCGCAACTCGACCGGATGGGTGCGGCGGATTTTTCCGATCACGCGCGGCACCGGCGTTTCCTGGCCCGACCGCGCCACGATGATCGCGGGCTTGTCGATATCGATCCCCTCGAGCGCGGTGGCGAACCGGTTCGAGTAGCTCTCCCGGCGGATCTCGCCATCGGTCACGATGTCGATGCCGGCGCGCTCCATGTCGCGGATGGCGACGATGGTGGCGTCGTCCTGGGCTTCCTCGAGATGCTCCTGCGGAATGCGCCACATCGCATGCATGCGCGTGCGCGGCACGGATTTCGACAGCATGGCGCGGTCGACCAGCCATTCCGGCTGCGGATAGCTGCCGACAACCGTGGTCGGCAGAAGATGCTTCGGCATGTTCACGATGCTCTCCTTGTTCTTATGCAGGGATGGACGGCGCCGGTTCAGGCGGCCTTTCCAGCGGGCTTTCCAGCGGCCATGGCGGCTTCGTCCCGGACCGGATTGCGCAAAACGCCGATGCCGGAAATCTCGACCTCGACCACGTCGCCGTCCTTCATCCAGAGCGGCGGCGTGCGGTAGGCGCCGACCCCGCCGGTGGTGCCGGTGACGATGACGTCGCCGGGCACGAGCTCGGTGAAGGTCGAGCAATAGGCGATCAGCGCGGGCACATCGAACACCAGATCGGAAATCGGCGCGGCCTGCACCTCGACGCCGTTGAGGCGCGTGGCGATCTTTTGCCGGCTGACATCGGGAATTTCATCCGTCGTCACCATCCAGGGTCCGAAGCCGCCGGTGCCCATGAAATTCTTGCCGGGGGCGAATTGCGAGGTATGCCGCTGCCAGTCGCGGATGCTGCCGTCATTGTAGCAGGCATATCCGGCGACATGCGCCAGCGCATTCTCGCGCGAAATGCGGCGGCCGGCCTTGCCGATGATCACGGCCATCTCGCCCTCATAATCGAAGCGCTCGGATTCCAGCGGCCGGATCATCGGCTGGCCGCTGCCGACCTGGCTGTTGGCGAAGCGGGTGAAGATCATGGGATGTTGCGGCGTCGGATGGCCGCTCTCGGCGAGATGGGTGGCGTAGTTGACGCCGATGCAGAAGATCTTGTCGGGATCGGGAACGGTCGGCAGCAGTTCGACCGCCGACAGCGCATGGTCCGGCCGCTCGCCTTGCAGCTTCTTCAGCTCATCGAGGCTGCCATGCGCCAGCAGCGACTTCAGCGTCGGAAAATCCTTCAGCCGGCGTCCGGCATCGATGATACCCGCATCCGTCACGATGCCGTAGCTCGCGACCGAGCCTGCCTTGAAACTTGCGATCTTCATTGGGCGACACTTTCTTCTTCGATGGTTGATACGTAGGCGTTGACGGGCAGCACGATCTTGCCGGCGCGGATCGGAACGCAATCCGGCGGGAATTCCTGGCGGAAGCGGGCGCCGGCTTTGGTCGCGCGATCGAGAAAGCTTTCGAGATGGTGCATGGCGCCGCCCGGAAGGTCGTGCAGCACCATCAGGCTCCAGGGCTGCGCGCGGCACTGCGCCAGCGCGCGCTCGACCCAGCCGTCGGGGTCGTCCCAGTCGCGCGGGATCGCATTCCACAGCACGCAGCTATAGCCGCCCTTGCACAGGAGATCGACGACCGACGGCTTTAACAGCCGGTCGTCGAGATTGCCGCCGCCGCCGAACGGCCGGAACCAGCGTAGCGGGTGCGCGAGGTCGCCGATCAGTCCTTGCGTGCGCGCGATCTCGTGTTCGGCCGCGTCGGGATCGCGCTGCAGGCCGAGCGGCACCGTATGCGTATAGGTGTGGTTGCCGATCCAGTGGCCTTCGGCATGGGCCCGCGCCGCCAGCAGGCGGCGTTCGGGATCGGCCAGTTTTTGTCCGATGACGAAGAAGGTGGCCTTGATGCCGCGCCTGCCGAGGACATCCAGCACCTGCGGCGTCACCGCCGGCTCCGGCCCGTTATCGAATGACAATGTCAGATCGAACACGAAAAACGCTCCTTCAGGTCGCCGGCTGTATGGCGACGGCGGGAAGGTCCTCCGCCGCGCGCTGGCCGGCGCGGGTCCCGGTCTGCCAGATCGCCGCCTTGCGCTCGATCCATTTGATCGCGGCGTTGAAGGCGACCGCCATCGCCAGCACCGAGAGCACGCCCGCGAACACATGCGGACTGTCGAGGATGGTCCGGTAGCGCGAAATCAGATAGCCGATGCCGGCCGAGGAGATCAGCATTTCCGACACCACCACGCCGACGATGACCAGCGCGCCGCCGACCCGCAAGCCGGACAACACCGTCGGGATCGCCGCCGGAATGATGACGCGGACCAGCCGCTGGCTCAGCGTGGCGCCCATGCTGCGCGCGGCCAGCACCAGTTGCGGATCGATGGTCTGGATGCCGGCGGCGGTCGCCAGCATCGTCGGCAGGAAGCCGTAGATCGATGCGAAGGCGATCTTGGATTCCGAGCCGATGCCGAGCCACACCGTGAAGACGGGATAGAGGATCACCAGCGGCACCGCGTAGAGGCTGGAGACCATCGGCATGATCAGCACGCGCGGGCGCGGCAGGCTGCCGACGACGGCGCCGGCCAGAATGCCGCCGCCGCAGGCGAACACCATGGAGATCGCGACCTCGTAAAGCGTCACCACCAGCGCGTGGCCGTACTCGCCGGCTTCGTTCCAGCCCGCGGCGATGGTCGAGGACAGCGACGGCAGGAACAGTTCGGGGATCAGGCCGGCGCGCGGCAGCACTTCCCACAGCACGATGAGGGAAATGACGATCAGGCGGCGCAGCGTGGTCGACGACATCGAATGCCTCACGCCGATTTGCGGATATGACGCCAGATGCGGTCGCGCAGCGTTCCGAAGGTGTCGCCGCTGAGCATCTCGTAGGTGCGCGGACGCGGCAGCGGGATCGTCAGATGATCGACGATGCGGCCCGGCCGCGCCGACATCACGATCACCTCGTCGGCGAGATAGACCGCCTCGGTCAGGCTGTGGGTGACGAACACGACGGTCTTTCCGGTCGCCGCCCAGATCCGCAGCAATTCGTCGCCCATGGTCATCCGCGTCTGCTCGTCGAGCGCGGCGAACGGTTCGTCCATCAGCAGCACCGGCGGATCCTGGACCAGGCCGCGCGCGATCGACACGCGCTGCTTCATGCCGCCGGAAAGCTCGTGCGGATGCCGCTTGCCAAAACCTTCGAGGCCGACCAGCTTCAGCGCGTCCTCGGCCTTGGCGCGCCGCTCGGCCTTGGCGACGCCGCGCAGGGCCAGCGGGAATTCGACGTTCTCCTCCGCCGTCAGCCACGGAAACAGGCTCGGCTCCTGGAACACCACGCCGACCCGGTTCGGATCGGGCTCGGGGATCGGCGCGTCGTTGATCAGGATGGTGCCGGAGGTCTGCTGGCGCAGGCCGGCCATCATCATCAGCAGCGTCGATTTTCCGCAGCCGCTCGGCCCCACCAGCACCACGAAGCGGCCCGGCTTCACCTCGAGCGAGATGTCCGTCAGCGCCACCACCTCCTGGGCGCCGGTCCTGAAGACCTGGCTGACATTGCTGACCTTGATCGCGCCGGCGCGCGCGGCGGGTTTCAGCGGGGTTATGTTCGCCAATGGCTGCATCGCGTTTCTACCGATCTGACCAGTTCGTTGAATGTCATGGCGATCGCCAGCGATCATCACCACGCCGGCGAGCAATTGCCTCATCTGGAAGTTCTCGCCCCAGGTCGCGATCTGATGGCCGATGCCGTCGCGCGAGGCGTACATCTCGGCCAGGATCACGCCGGTGAGGTTGAAGATCATGGAAATCCGCAGCGCTTCCAGCAGCACCGGCAGCATGCTCGGCAGATAGACGCGGAACGCCGTCTGCAGCGGCGTCGCGCCGTAGGAGCGGGCCACGGTCAGATGCTCGACCTTGACCAACTCCACCGCCGTCGTCGTCGACATGATGACGATGAAGATGGTCGAGAAGAAGCCGAACCCGACCTTCTGCGAGAAGCCGACGCCGAACACCAGGATGAACATCGGCAGGAAGATCGATTTCGGAATGCTGAACGCGAAGAACAACAGCGGTTTTGCCACCTCGGCGAAGTAGCGGTTCTCCGCAATCAGGAATCCGATCAGCGCCCCGCAGGGAACGGCGAGGACGAAGGCGGCCAGCACCTCGCTCGCCGTCACCGCGAGATCGTTGCGGACGCTTGCCGCGCTGCAACAGTTCCCAGAGCGTCGCCAGCGTATCCGAGGCCGAGGGCAGCAGGCGCGGATTGACGATGCCGGTCCGCGACAGGAATTCCCACGCCGCGAACACCGCCACCACGATGGCGACGCGCGCAAGCTTTGTTCCGAGCGTCCCGGCCATCGCGGCTGCCTTCAGAGCTTGGTCGGAACCGGCTTGAACTGCGTCGATACGATCTCGGCCGCCGGCACCAGATCCTTCATGCCGCCGAGTTTTGCCATATCAAGTGATAGTTGCAGCGCCTGCAGCGTGTTGGGCGCGCCCATGTTGCCGTCGGTTTCCAGCTTCATGATCGTGTTCTCGTATTCCAGCGCCGCGATCTCCGCCGGGATTTCGTAGAGATCGGCGATCAGCTTGACGGTCGTGTCCTTGTTGGCGCGCATGAAGGCCAGCGCGCCATACAGCGCGTTCAGGGTCTTCTGCACCATCTCCGGCTTTTCCTGCGCGTATTTGTCGGGCGTGATCCAGCCGGCCGAAAGATTTGGCGGCACCGCCTTGGCGTAGTCGAGGATGGTACGCGCCTCGCCGGATTTGGCGATCTGGAAGCTCAGCGGGGAATACACCACGGCGGCATCGACATTGCCGGCGAGCAGATTGGGCACCAGGCCGCCGCCGCCGACCGGCACGCGGGTAAAGTTGATCTTCTTTTCCTGGATGGTCCACAGCGCCAGCAGGTCGGAGCCGGATCCCGCCGAGGTGATGGCGACCTTCTTGCCGTTCAGGTCCTTGACGTCGAGCGTCGATTTGGCGAGTACCATCAGCTGCCAGCCGAAACTGCCCATGCAGGCGTTGGCCACGACCTTCGACATCACGCCCTTGTGGCGGCCCGCGGCGGGCAGCGACGGCGCATCGAGAATGACGTCGGCGGCCCCCGCGGCCATGGCTTCGAAGGTCTCCGCGCCGCCGCGATAGATGGTGAGCTCCGCCTCGATGCCTTCCTTCGCGAACAGTTTCTGCCGTACCGCCGTTTCGGCGATCGTGGTCGGCCAGTAGGTCTTGGTCGGCAGGCCGATGCGGACCTTGTCCGCGGCTTTGGCGATCCCGGGCAGGACGAGCGCGGTGGATGCGGCCATGGTGGCCATTAGCTGGCGGCGTGTGATGCTCATTTTGCGTTTCCCCTGTTTTTCGTTGTAAGTTGGTCCGGAGTCTTTGCGCTCCTCGTTCAAACGGTCGCCTACGTCTCCGAAATTCTGGGAGCGGCGAGTTCGACGAGATGCATGGTGGTCAGGAAGTGTTCGGTGAGCGCCGCGACCGCGGCGTCGGCATCGCGCCGCAGCACGGCATGCACGATCGCGGCGTGTTCGGCTTCGACGTCCCGGACCTTCCCGGTCTCGCGGCGGATCGAAAGCCGGCGATAGCGCTCGCTCTGCTCGTGCAGGACGTCGCGAAAACCGAGCAGCCACTGCGAGCCGCAGGCATTCACCAATGCCCGGTGGAAGACGCGGTGACGCGCGATCCACACCTCGTTGTGGTTGGTGTGATCGTCCGGATCGCGATAGGGAACGGCGCTGAGCGCCACGAAAGCCTTTTCCACCGACGCCAGCCATGCCTGATCGCCGCGCTCGATCGAGCGGCGCAGCGCCAGGCACTCGATGTCGATGCGGGTGTGCGTCACATCTTCGAGGTCGGCCGGCGACACCGGGCTGACCCGGAAGCCGCGCTGGTCCGAAGCCTGCACCAGCCCGTCGGCGACCAGCCGCGACAGCGCTTCGCGCACCGCCGCCAGGCTGACCGAAAACTGCTTCGCGAGACCCGCAATGTGCAGCTTCTGGCCGGGAACCAGCTTGGTCGAAAGGATGTCCGAGCGCAGGCGCTCCTGCACGGCAGAGGTGAGGGTTCTCGGCCCTCCGCCTCGCTGCACGTCAAAACCGAACGCAATACTGTCCATGGCGGGCAGGGTGGCAGGCGGAAAAACAATCGTCAATCGAAAATCGATTTTTTTGGATCGAGCCTGTTGAAGACAGCCCAACCGGTAGAAATGACAGGCAAATTTTCGCGAGCGCGGCCCCTACAGCCGGCGAACCAGATCGGACGAAATTTCGCCGATGCTTCGGATGCCCAGGAGCGCCATGTCGCGGTCGACCTCGTCCTTGAGCAGGGTGAGCGCGCGCTGCACGCCCGCTTCGCCGGCGGCGACGGCGGCGTATAAAAACGGCCGGCCGACGAAGACGAACTGCGCGCCGAGCGCGAGCGCCTTGATCACGTCGGTGCCGCGGCGGATGCCGCCGTCCAGCATCACGGTCATGCCGTTGGCCTCGGCGGCGATCTCGGGCAGCGTGCGCAAGGACGACACCGTACCGTCGAGCTGGCGGCCGCCGTGATTGGAGACGATCACGCCGTCGACGCCGCTCTCCCGCGCGATGCGCGCGTCCGCCGGGGCGATCAGGCCCTTGACCACCAGTCTGCCCTTCCAGCGCTTGCGGATCAGTTCGACATGCTTCCAGGCGAGCTGGTCGCGCTTGCCGATGTTGCGCATCAGGTCCTTGGCGAGCACCGGCGGTCCGCGTGTGGCGTCCATGTTCTCGAAATGCGGCATGCCGTGGTTCAGCAAGGTGCGCGTCCAGGTGCCGAACAGCCAGTGCGGATGGGTCAGCGTATCCCAGGCGACCCGCGGCGTGATGGCGAGCGGGACCTGGAAGCCGTTGCGGATGTTTTTCTCGCGGTTGGCTGGAACCGGCACGTCGGCGGTGATGACGAAGGTGTCGTAGCCGGCATCCGCGACGCGGTCGACCAGCGGCTCGATGCGCGCGACATCGCCCGCCAGATAGGCCTGATACCAGGCGGCCGGGTTTTCGCGGCGGACGTCTTCCAGCGTGATCAGGGACGAGGCGCTGAGGCACATCGGCACGTTCATCGCCGCCGCCGCCCGCGTCAGCACGATGTCCCCGCGATAGGCGCACAGCGCGGACGAACCCATCGGCGGAATGCCGAACGGCGCCGCATAGGTCTTGCCGAACAGTTTTGTCGTCTGCTCGCGGCCCGAGACGTCGTTCAGCACCCGCGGAACAAAACCGTACTCCTCGAACGCCCGGCGATTGTCGCGAAGGGCGGCGTCGGTCTCGACGGCCCCGGAGATATAGCCGTAGAGAAACTTCGGCAGGCGGCGCCGGGCGGTTACCTCGAAATCGTCGAGCGCAAGGTAGCGCCGTAAGCCGCGCGGCACGGTGCTCGCGGCGCGTTGCACCGTGGAGGGCGGGGGAGCGATATCAGAGGTCTTGTCGTGCATGTCGGTGAAACGATCCGTTTTGAAGGCTGCCGCGGAGACGGTCCGACAGGACGAAATCGCAGTCAACCGCCGCCGGCAAACTAATTCGCATTGGCCGGCTTCCGCGAGGCGACGAAAACGCCGGTCAGCACCAGCGCGAAGCCGATGATGTGGAAGGCTTGCGGGCGCTCGCCGAGAAAGACGATCGCCATGACCGATCCGAACACCGGCACCACATGGAAGAACGGCGCGGCGCGGTTGGCGCCGATCAGCTGCACGCCGCGGTTGAAGCAGAGATAGGCCACCGTCGAGGGAAACACCGCGACATAGAACAGCGTCAGCAGGTTGGCCGCATCGAGCTGCATCACCGGGCGCGAGAGCAATTCCCAGATCAGCAGCGGAACGAGGCACGCCGCGCCGCCGCCGAAGGTGAAGCCGACAAACGACAGGCCGTGAATCTCCGGCCGCTTCAGGGACAGCACCGAATAGAGCCCGAAGATCGCCAGCGCCACGGTGAAGATGATATCGCCCTTGTTGAACTCGATGCTCTTCAGCGTGGTGAGGTCGCCGTGCAGCAGGATCACCAGCACGCCGCTGAGCGACAGCACGATCCCGCCGGCCTGCGCCAAGGTCAGCCGGACGCCGAGCAGGATCAGCGACCATACCGCGACGAACAGCGGTCCGGCCGACTGCAGCAACAGCGTGTTCAGCGCCTGGGTATGTTCGAGCGACCAGTATTGCAGGGTGTTGAAGGCGCCGATGCCGGTGACGGAGAGCACGATCATGGTTCCGAGGCGGCTGCGGATCGCGGCCCAGTCGCGCTTCAGGTGGTTCCAGGCGATCGGGAGAATGATGAGAAACGCCAGCGACCAGCGCAGGAACGACAAGGTCACCGGCGGAATATGCCCGGCGGCGAGGCGGCCGACGATGGCGTTGCCGGCCCAGCACAGCGCGGTGATGGAGAGCAGCAGATAGGGCTGGTTGGCGAGCCAGTTGCCGGGGGCGGCGGCGCCGGAGGTTTGGTCGGAAGCAGACATGGCGCGGCGGTTCTTGGCCCGGGTTCAACGACGCCGCGGCCCGGCCCGGCGTCACGCCGGGCCGGTCTGGCCCGGCCCGCTCACAGACACGGATTTTCGCCCTTGTTCAATGGCGCAGGATGCATCGCGACCATGCGCCGGGCTCGCCGGCGCGTTGTCCTCCGGAACGAGGCGCCAAGGAACCTTCCGCGGCGGGCGTCCGCCGCGGGAGGCCGGGCTCTGTCCGAGGGCAAATTTTTTTCCGCAACGGTCTTGAACCGGGTTTGCGTTTTTCTAAGTCGATTTTCGTCCCGAAACGAAAGGAGTTTGAGGAGGACGACATGACCGATCCAGACCGCAGCTTTGATGAAAATGTGTACGATCTGAACGCCATTTTACATCCCGGTTCGGTTTTCGATCATCCCCGGGATGTGCTGGCCGACACCACGCTGTCGCGGGCAGAGAAACGGGCCATCCTGGCCTCCTGGGCATCCGACGCGGCAGCGGTAACGTCGTGCCCCTCCTTGCGCGCCATACCCGGCGCCAGAGGCGTGGTCTCCATCGACGAAATCCTCGAGGCGCTGTCGAGCCTCGACCACTCGCCGTGGAATCCGCCCGGCGGCAAGCCGGCCCGGCTCAAATCCACCGAGCGGGTATCGCTGGCGGCCTGACCGGGTTGCGACGTCGCGCCATGGTCCGGCGGCGGCGTCGGGCGATGTCGCCGCGCGGCGCTAGAGATCATCCGTCGCCAGTGGCGCTCGGGCGGCGTGGCGGATGTGCAGGATCAGCAGCTCATCCGTCCCCGCCGTATAGAAGATCAGGAGTGGAAAACGCGGCGTTGGCATGACTCGTACGTCGGGGCGTTGTCGTAGCGCGCGGCCGCCCGAAGGGAACTGTTCGAGCAAGCTCACGGTTGTGCGAATGGCTCGAGCCACAGCCCCGTGCGCCCGCTGGACTTCGCTCAATCAAATAATCGGAAATTGCAGCAAGATCGCCGAGTGCGCGCCGCACTAGCGCAGCTTCATCTGCGAAAGCGCGCGAAGGCCGCTTCGATCTCGGCTTCGGTCGCAAACTCACCGCGCCGAGTCTGTGCCAGAGCCTCGTCGATAGCCGCGAGTTCGTCGTCACTGGCGATATAGGTCTCGCCGAGGCGATCCAGCGCGAGCAGCATTTCGGCCGCTTCATCCTGACGTGCGTCGGCCAGCGGCCGATGGCAGCCAGCGCCTTTTCCATCAGATCGGTCATAGAGCCATGATAGCAGGGGAAGATGGTCGAGAAAAGCAATCTCGGCCCAGATGCGCGAAGCTGTTCCGGGAGCAAAGCAACGCGTGCCCTGGTTGCTCAAACCGTCAGCGCCTGCGCGACGGCGCCTGCTGCGATGGCCGCGTCATTGGGATCGATCTCGACCTGCAGGCCGCGCTGCCCGCCATTGACGAACACGGTCGTATTGTTCAGCGCCGCCCGTTCGATCGCTACCGGCACGCGCTTCTTCTGTCCGAATGGACTGATGCCGCCGACATGATATCCGGTCAGCCGCTCGGCGTCGGCGGGCCGCATCATGTTCGCGGTCTTGCCGGCAAAGGCGGTGGCGAGCTTCTTCATGCTGACCTCGCAATCCGACGGCACCATGACGCAGACCGGCCGGCCGTCGACCTCCGCCATCAGGGTTTTCAGCACCCGGCCCGGTTCGACGCCAAGCGCTTCGGCGGCCTGCAGACCGATGCTCTCGGCATTGGAAATCGTAGACGTAAGTGTGAAGCCTGAAGGCGATGCCAAGCTTCCTGAGCGCAAGGGTCGCAGGCGTTATCCTGGGCATGACGCTACTGCTCCGTCGCAGGGAGTCACCGACTTGATCGATAGCAAATTTCCAGGCCGGCCGCAGCCCGCCGCTACGACGCGCGGCGGGGCCGCAGGATCGCGGCCACGCCGACGATGATCAGCAGCAACGGCCACCATTGCGACAGCAGCTTCTTCAACTCCGCCGCGGGCGCGATATCGAGATTGATCAGGAGAAATATGACACCCAGAACGATCAGGATGACTGCACCGAGATGCAAACGCATATTTGCCTCCGCAGACAGGCACGGGCCGGCGCCGGCCGGCCGCATGCAACTATCAATGTCGACGAAACTAGCACGTTGTCCTGCATCGAGCGAGCACCACAGGCCGCTCATCGCCGATGGCGCGCCCGTACCGCGTACGACTTCAGGAGTTCGGCACACACCAGATAGACCAGAACGAGCAGGCCGATCCCGGCGAGCATGACCGGCGGCGGCGCCACGAAGCCGAACCAGCCGCCGATCGGCGTGAACGGCAGGATCATCGCGGCCGCCAGCGCGACCAGCGACGATGCCGTCAGCACCGGCTCGGGAAGGCTTTTCCACGGCCGGCCGTTGGTGCGAATGATGAAGATCACGAGGATCTGCGTCGCCATGGATTCGAGAAACCAGGCGGTGCGGAATTCGTCCGGCGTGGCGCTGAACAGGTACAAGAGCGCGCCGAAGGTCAGGAAATCGAAGACCGAGGACAGCGGCCCCATGATCGCGGCGAACCGGACCAGCCTCGGCATGCTCCACAATTGCGGCCGCGCGGTCGCCTGCGGGCTCACATTGTCGAAGGGAATGCCGAGCTCCGACAGGTCGTAGAGCAGGTTGTTGAGCAGGATCTGGGTCGGCAACATCGGCAAAAACGGCAGCGCGATCGATGCGATCGCCATCGACAGCATGTTGCCGAAATTCGAGCTTGCGCCCATGCGCACATATTTGAGGATGTTGGCGAAGGTGCGCCGGCCCTCTTCGACGCCGTCGGCGACCACCTCCAGATCGGAAGCCAAAAGGATCATGTCGGCCGCGGCCTGCGCGACGCCGGTCGCGCCGTCGACCGATAGCCCGATATCGGCGGCTTTTAGCGCCGGCGCGTCGTTGATGCCGTCGCCGAGGAAGCCGACGACCTGCCCGTTGGCCTGCAGCGCCTTGACGATCCGCGACTTCTGGTCGGGCGCGAGGCGGCCGAAGGCGTCGACCGACTGAACCTGAACCGCCAGCGCGTCGTCGCTCAGCGCTGCGATATCGCGGCCGGACAGCACCTGCTCGGTGTTCAGTCCGACCAGTCCGGCAAGATGCTTGACCACGACCGGATCGTCGCCGGACAGGATCTTGAGCCGGACATCGGCCGCCGCGAGCTCTGCGATGGCCGCCGCCGCGGTCGGCTTGGGAGGGTCGGCGAAAGCACACAGCCCCTCGAACACGAGGTCGGTTTCATCCGACGTCTCGACTTCGCGGGTCGGCCCGGACCATGGGCGCGAGGCGATGGCGACGGTGCGCAGTCCTTCCCTGGCGAGCGCATGCACGCGTTCCGCCGCGGCGGCCTGGCCGCTTTCATCCATCGCCAGCAGCTCCGCAGCCTTGCGCTGCCGCGTGCACAGCGCCAGCACCGCCTCGGGGGCGCCCTTGACGATCAGCAGCGGGCCTTGCGGGCCGGTGGCCAGCACCGATCCGAGCCGGCGGGAAAAATCGAAAGCCTGTCTGCCGGCCAGCGTCCAGCCCTCGGCCGCCTGCGGCGCGCCGGCATCCAGCGCGGCATCGAGCGAACCGCGGTCGCCGCCAAGCAGGGCCGCGATCGCGCCGAGCCGGGCCGCGCGCGGATCATCAGCGCCGTCGGGATCGAGGCTCTTCGCAAGCGTGATCTCCGCCGAGGTCAGCGTGCCGGTCTTGTCGGTGCACAACACCGACATGGCGCCGAGATCGTGGATCGAGGCCAGCCGCTTGACGATCACCTTGCGGCCGGCCATGCGCAGCGCGCCGCGGGAAAGCGTCACGGTCGTGATCATCGGCAACAGTTCGGGCGTCAGGCCCACCGCCAGCGCCACGGCGAACAATAGCGAATCCAGCACCGGCCGGCCGAACACGACCCGGGTTGCCAGAACGACAACCACGAGGGCAAGCGTCAGCCGCGCGATCACGAGGCCGAATTCGCGCAGGTCGCGCTCGAACGGCGAGGGCCCCTCGGTCTGCGCCAAAGCGGATGCCGCGGCGCCGAACACCGTGGCGCGCCCGGTCTTGACCGCGAGCGCGATCGCCTCTCCGGTCTGCGCCACACTTCCGCGAAACAGCGCGTTGGAGGTGTCGTCGGGGTCGACGGCAGCGCCGGTGGCCGGGCGCTTCTGCACCGGGTAGGGCTCCCCGGTCAGCGCCGCTTCGCCGGCGGCGAACGCGGTGCATTCGAGGATCAGCGCGTCGGCCGGGACGATGTCGCCGGCGCGGATGCGCAGCAGGTCGCCGGGAACGACGCTCTCCACGTCGATCTGCCGGAACGCGCCGTCGCGTTTGACTTCGGCCTTCAGCGCCACCGACCGCCGCAGGATTTCCGCGGTCCTTACCGCGTGGCCCTCCTGCACGGTATCGAGCCCGATCGAGAGCGTCAGGATGAGGACAATGATCGAGCCGCCGATCTCGTCGCCGGTCAGAATGGAAATGATTCCGGCGATCAGCAGGATCAGGGAAAGCGGCTCGAGCAACCGGCGCAACACCGCGCGCAGCAGGCTGTCGGCCCTCGCCGGCGCATCGCTGTTGGGGCCATAGCGGTCGAGCCGCTGCGCCGCCTCGCCGGTGCTTAAGCCGTGCGGCCCGCATTGGAGCGCGGCGCAAATGGCCTCGGGCGTGAGAACCCAGAAGCTGTTCTCAGCGAGCTCTGAACGATCCGCCACGGCGGGCTCCCGAAATATTCATACCATCCGGTTGAGCGCTGCGCGGATGCTGAAACGGTTCAATACCATGACAAATCGAAGGGCTGCGGCTCTTGACGACTGGCTAAGTGTACCTGCTTCCGGGCTTCGGATTTGACCCACATCAATGGGTCGCCCCTGGCGGCCCGATATTATTAGATTTTCGAAAGGATCGTAGCTCATGAGCAATGTTGGATCGGTCGATCGCATCGTGCGGGTTGTGGTGGGACTTGTGCTCATCGCCTATGCCATTCCCATCGGCTTCCATCAGACCGGCTGGAACTGGACCGGCTGGATCGGCGTCGTGCCGCTGCTGACCGCGATCTTTGGGTATTGCCCCGCTTACGCGCTGTTCGGCATTTCCACTTGTTCCGCCAGACAGCAGAGCTGAGCAGGCCCCAGGCCATGGCGCCTGGGTTCCTCAAGCCGGAGAGAGCGCCATGTCGGCAAAATTCAGGATCGCGGTGATCGCATCCGCAGCCTTGCTCGGCGCCGCGCTGCTGGCCGGCGCCACCGCGCAGCCCTACGGTCCGGGGGCTGGAATCATGGGGCCGGGCATGATGTCGGGTCCGGGGATGATGGGATCCTGGATGATGGGCCGCCGCGGGTTTGGCGGCATGTGCAATCCGGCCGCGACCGGTTTCGCCGAGTGGCGAACCGACCGGATCGCGGAACTGGTCAAGCTGACCGACGCGCAGCGCGCCAAGTTCGATGAATTCAAGGCGGCATCGGTCAAATCGGCGGAGGTCATGCGCGACGCCTGTCAGACTGAAGTTCCCGCAACGATCGTGGGCCGCACCGAAGCCATGGAAAAACGCATGGACACGATGCTGCAGGCGATCCGGACCGTGCGTCCGGCGCTGGAAGCGTTCTACGCGACGCTGGACGATGAGCAAAAAGCCCGGCTCGATTCGAATTTCGGCCGCGGCCGGTACTGGCGCTGGCGCGACCACTGGTAGCGCAGGGTGCCCGCCCGCCGGCGCGTTCCCTTGACCTAACGCAACGTCCGCAGGCGATGTTGAACTATGGTTCAATCAATGGTCCGGACGCGCCGGCCGCACATTAAAAATGATCAAGCTTCAAGAGACAAAGCTCGCCCGGCGATCGGGTGTGATTTGCATGGCGTCGAGATGGTCGAACAGTCAGTTGCGCTTCCGCGAAAGAGTGCGCTCACGGCGCGAGCCGTATGGTCGGCGATCTGGTCACACAGATGGTTCGTCCTCGCCGTCGTGCTGATGCTCGGCGTCGGCGGCTGGCAGGGCGGCCGGCTGATATGGGGCCCTGCGGTCGTCGTCGATCAGGTCAGGCGGGGCAATCTGGTGGAATCCGTGGTCGCCAGCGGCCATGTCGAGACGCCGTTCCGGGTCGAGATCGGCAGCCAGATCACCGGCACCGTCGATGACGTGCTGGTGCAGGAGGGCGAGCGGGTCAGCAAGGGGCAGGCTCTGATTTCGCTTGAATCCCGCGAGCTGAAAGCCGCCGTCGTGCAGGCGCAGGGCGCGGTCGCCCAGGCCGAAGCGCGGATGCGGCAGCTCGCCGAACTGACATTGCCCTCGGCGCGCGAAGCGCTGGCGCAGGCCCAGGCGAACCTTCGGAATGCCCAGCTGACATTCGATCGCACCTCGCAGCTGGCGAGTAGCGGATTTGCCACGCGCGCGGCGCTCGACGACGCCCAGAAGACCCTCGACGTCGCGCGAACCCAGGTGCGCACGGCTGAATTTCAGGTCTACACCGCAAGCCCCGGCGGCAGCGATTACGTGATGGCGCAGACCCTGCTCAATCAGGCCCATGCCAACCTCGAAACGGCAAAGTCGCGCCTCGGCTATGCCACCATCTCGGCGCCGCGCGACGGCGTGCTGATCACGCGCAATGTCGAGCGCGGCGCGGTGGTGCAGCCGGGCAAGGCGCTATTGGTGCTCGCGCCTGCAGGCGAGGTTCAGCTGGTGCTGCAGATCGACGAGCGCAACCTGGGAAAAATCGCGCTGGGCCAGAAGGCGCTCGCTTCGGCGGACGCCTATCCGGACCAGCGTTTTAGCGGCGTTGTCTCCTACATCAATCCGGGAATCGATATCACCCGCGCTTCCGTCGAGGTGAAACTCACGGTGACCGATCCGCCGGAATATTTGCGCCAGGACATGACCGTCTCGGTCGATATCCAGGTCGCCGCGAAGGACCACGCGCTGTCGCTTCCGCTCCGCTCCGTGCACGACTTGCTGTCCGGCCAGCCCTGGGTGCTCGGCATCAAGGACGGCCGCGCCGTCAAGCGGCCGGTCCGGGTCGGGCTGCGCGGCAACAGCCATATCGAAATTCTGGAGGGGATGACGGAAGGCGAGGTTGCAATTCCCCTGAATTCCGGGGTCTTGACCGGCCAGCGCGTGCGGGCCGTTGTGTCATGAACAGGTGGCTGCCCTTCGAATGGATCGCGGCGGTGCGGTTTCTGCGCGAAGGCCGGCTGCAGACCCTGTTCATCATCAGCGGGATCGCCATCGGCGTCGGCGTCATCGTTTTCATGTCGGCGATGCTGGCGGGGCTGCAGGCGAATTTCATCAAGCGCGTTCTCACCTCGCAGCCGCAAATCCAGCTGCTGGCGCCCGATCAGATCGCGCGTCCGCTGCGGGGCGGCGCGGGCGAACTCGAGGACGCGACGGTGCAGCGCCCGAGCCAGCGGGTGATCTCGATCGATCAATGGCCGAAGATCCGCGACCAGATGCTGGCGATGCCCGAGGTCACCGCGGTCGCTCCGACCATTCAGGGCTCCGCGCTCGCGGTGCGCGGCGATGCCAGCCGCGCGATCACCCTGTCCGGCGTGGAGCCGGAATCCTACTTCAGGATCGTCAGGATCCCGGACTACATCGTCGCGGGCGAGCCGCGCCTCACCAGCGAGGACGTCGTTGTCGGCATCGAACTCGCCAAAAACCTCGGCGCCACCGTCGGCGACAAGCTGAACATCCAGGCGGCCTCCGGCGCCAACCGCGTGCTGACGATTACCGGCCTGATCGATCTCGGCAACAAGGGCGCCAACCAGCGCAATGCCTATGTGGCGTTGCGCACCGCGCAGTCGCTGCTTGGCATGATCGGCGGCGTCACCACCATCGACTTGACGGTTGTGGATATCTACGCCGCGGAAGACATCGCCCGGCGCATTGAGGCGGCCAATGCGGTGGAAGCCGACAGCTGGATCAAGACCAACGCGCAGTTCTTCACCGCGGTGCGGGCGCAGCAAACCTCCAATACCCTGATCAGGCTGTTCGTCGCCTTGTCGGTGGCGTTCGGCATCGCTGCCGTGCTGATCGTCTCGGTGGTCCAGCGCTCGAAGGAGATCGGCATCCTCCGCGCCATGGGCACCTCGCGCGGCCAGATCTTGCGGGTGTTCCTGCTGCAGGGCGGACTGCTCGGCTTTGTCGGCTCGCTGTTCGGCGCTGTCATGGGCGCGTTCGCGCTGGCCTACTGGCATTCGGTGGCGCGGCAGGCGGACGGATCGGAACTGTTTCCGCTGATCCTGGAGCGGCGGTTGTTCATCCTGACCGCGCTATTGGCGACGGTCACGGGACTGCTCGCGGCCACCGCGCCGGCCGTGCGGGCGGCGAAACTCGATCCGGTGGTGGCGATCCGTGGCTGAAGAAATCCTGCGCCTGGAGAAAGTCTGCAAGGCCTACAATGTCGGGCTGCCGTCCGAGGTCGAGGTGCTGCACGACATCGACCTGCGGCTGGAGCGCGGCGAGTTTCTGGCGCTGATGGGACCCTCCGGCTCCGGCAAGAGCACGCTGCTCAACATCGTGGGGCTGCTCGACCGGCCGACTTCCGGCCGGATCACCATCAAGGGCCAGGACACCGGCACGCTGGGAGATACCGAAATCACCCATCTGCGCGGGCACACGATCGGCTTCGTGTTTCAGTATCACCTTCTGATCTCGGCCTTCACGGCGCGGGAGAATGTGATGATGCCGATGCTGGTGGATCGGGGCTTTCCCGGCCCCGAGATCGAGCAGCGGGCGACCGACCTTCTGGTCAAGGTCGGCCTCGAAAAATTCGGCAACAATCTCGCCAACAACATGTCGGGCGGCCAGCAGCAGCGGGTGGCGGTGGCGCGCGCGCTGGCGATGAACCCGGACCTGGTGCTGGCGGATGAGCCGACCGGGAATCTCGACAGCAAATCGGCCCACGGCGTGTTCGAACTGATGCGCGAGGTCAACCGCGACAGCGGCACCAGCTTCCTCCTGGTCACCCACAATCTCGACCTCGCCCGCCGCTGCGATCGCATCATCGAAGTGGTGGACGGCCGCATTCAACCTTGAGGGACATCCGCCGCCATTCTCCCGACACAAATGTTCAGGGGATATCAAAGGCTTGAACGCCGTTTCGGGGCCGGCCGAAGCCCCGTTCTTGCTTGCGTCGCTAGCCCGCTTCCTTTATCCGGTTAGGTCGCCTCGCATGCGAGCGGCCCCGGCCGTGATTTGGGCTGGGCGCATGATCCGGGAAACCGAGGGCCGGTTTTCCCAACGGGTCATGCTCGTGTGAAGTGAGTTGCAGAGGGAATACCCGCGAATGGCCAATGTTGTCGTCGTCGGCGCCCAGTGGGGCGACGAAGGGAAGGGCAAGATCGTCGACTGGTTGTCGGAGCAGGCCGACATCGTCGTGCGCTTCCAGGGCGGCCACAATGCCGGCCACACCCTGGTCATCAACGGCGAGACCTACAAGCTGGCGCTGCTGCCGTCGGGCGTATTGCGGCCCTCCAAGCTCGCGGTGATCGGCAACGGCGTGGTGTTCGATCCGCAGGCCTTCCTCGACGAGGTGACGAAACTGAGGGGCCAGGGCGTCGCCGTCAGCCCGGAAAACCTGCGCGTCGCCGAAAACGTCACGCTGATCCTGCCCCTGCATCGCGAACTCGATGCGCTCCGCGAATCCGCCAACGCGGTCACCGCGATCGGCACCACGCGGCGCGGCATCGGCCCCGCCTATGAAGACAAGGTCGGCCGCCGCGCGATCCGGCTGATGGACCTCGCCGATCTCGATACGCTGCCGCACAAGATCGACCGCCTCCTGGCGCATCACAACGCGCTGCGCCGCGGGCTCAATCTGGAAGAGATCGACGGCGCGGGCATCCTGAAGGAACTGACCGCGCTGGCGCCGCAGCTTCTGCCCTATGCCGAGACGGTGTGGCGGCTGCTCGACATCAAGCGCCGCGAGGGCAAGCGCATTCTGTTCGAGGGCGCGCAGGGCGCGCTGCTCGACGTCGACCACGGCACCTATCCTTACGTCACCTCGTCCAACACGGTGGCGGCGCAGGCGGCGACCGGCACCGGCCTGGGACCGAGCGCGGTCGGCTACGTGCTCGGCATCTGCAAGGCCTATACGACCCGGGTCGGGCAGGGACCGTTCCCGACCGAACTGGACAACGAGATCGGCCGCAAGATCGGCGAGCGTGGCCGCGAGTTCGGCACCAATACCGGCCGCCCGCGGCGCTGCGGCTGGTTCGACGCCATGCTGGTGCGCCAGACCGTGCGGACCTGCGGCATCCATGGCCTGGCGCTGACCAAGCTCGATATTCTCGATGGTTTCGACTCGATCGAGGTCTGCGTCGGCTATACGCTGGACGGCAAGGAAATCGACCATTTGCCGGCGGGCGAGGGCGCGCAGGCCCGGATCAAGCCGGTCTACGAGACCATCGAGGGCTGGAAGGAGCCGACCGCCAACGCCCGTTCCTGGGCGGATTTGCCGGCCCAGGCCATCAAATATGTCCGCCGGGTCGAGGAACTGGTGGGCTGCCCCATCGCGCTTCTTTCCACCAGCCCGGAACGCGAGGATACTATTCTGGTACAGAACCCGTTCGAGGCTTAACGAGATATTACCGCAAAGCCGACATTGTTGAGTAAAGATGGCTGATTACTACCCGCTGATTGCCCGCGCCATTGCCGGACTGGACCCCAGTGCTCCCGGCGAGAGCCGCCGCGCGCTCTATGAGCGGGCGCGCGCCGCGCTGATCGCGCAGCTGCGCAGCGTCGATCCGCCCTTGAGCGAATCCGAAATCACCCGCGAGCGGCTGTCGCTGGAGGAGGCCGTGCGCAAGGTCGAGTCCGAGGCGGCCCAGCGCGCCCGCGACGCCTCGCGCGCCGGCGGCGCCCGCGCCGGCGACGCGTTCCGCGCCACCACCCGCCCCGCGGCGCGGCCGGGCGAGCCGGCGCCGCCGCCGTCCACCTCACAACCCGCGACGGCGCCGCCGTCGCGGCCGCGTCCGCCTGCGCCGCCGCCAGCGCGCGGCGAGCGGCCGCCGCTCGGACAGGAAGACCGCCAGCGCAACCTTCGCGCCGAGGCGCCGCCGCCGCCGCGCGTCCGCAACCGCCGCAGGTCGGGATGCAGGAGCCGGCGCTGCCGCCGACCCGCGAACGCACGGGCGCGCCGCGCCGCGGCCCCGACAACAACGTGCCGCAGGCGCCGGGCATGCGCGGCTTCCGCGACATCGCCGCCGACGCCGACGATCTCGGCCGCGCCGCCGCGCAAGCCAGCCGCGCCGCGCGAAAGACCTACGCCAACGTGCCGTCGCCGTCGCCGGAATTCGACCGGCTCGAGCCGAGCATGGAAAACCGCGGCGCCGATCTCGAGGCGCCCTATTCCTATGACGAATCCGTCGAGGAGGCCGAGCGCTACGCGCCGCCGCCGCAGGCGCCGCGTCCGCGCATCGCGGCCGACCGCGAGCCGACGGGCAAGCGCGCCCGCACCGGCGCGGTGTTTCCGTTCAAGAGCGCGATCGCCATCGGCGTGGTGCTGATCCTGGTCGGCGCCGGGATCCTGTGGGGCAAATCGGCGGTGACGACCGTCAGCGGCCTGTTCAAGCCGCAGCCGGCTGTGGTGGAAGCGCCGAAGGATACCTCGCCGCTGGCGAAGCCGAAGATCCCCGACCGCGTCGGCCAGCCGTCGTCGTCGGAGCAGGTCGCGCCGGTGGCGCAGCGCGTGGTGCTGTATGACGAGGATCCCGTCCGATCCCAAGGGCAAGCAATATGTCGGCTCGGTGATCTGGCGCACCGAACAGGTCAAGGCCGCCGCCGGCCAGAAGGCCGATCTCGCGGTGCGCGCCGACATCGACATCCCCGACCGCAAGTTCAAGATGACGATGTCGTTCCGCCGCAACACCGACACCTCGCTGCCCGCCAGCCACACCGCGGAACTGACCTTCATCCTGCCGCCGGATTTCACCGGCGGCGGCGTCAGCAACGTGCCGGGCATCCTGATGAAATCCAACGAGCAGGCGCGCGGCACGCCGCTCGCCGGCCTCGCGGTCAAGGTCACCGACGGCTTCTTCCTGGTCGGCCTGTCCAACGTCGACGCCGACCGCTACGCGCAACCTGCAGCTCCTGAAGGAGCGCTCGTGGTTCGACGTGCCGCTGGTCTATGTCAACCAGCGCCGCGCCATCATCGCCATCGAAAAGGGCAGCCCCGGCGAGCGCGCCTTCAACGACGCGTTCGCGGCGTGGGGGGAGTAGGCTAAGGCTGCATCCGTCATTGCTCGGCAGAAAGCGCGAGGAGGGGCATGAAACGGTACCTGATCTTCGCGGCGCTCAGCCCGCTGCTCGGCGGGTTTTTGCTGCTGTTCGCGACCACCTACATGTCCGGCTACTGGACCCACACCGAATATGTCGGAGGTGGGGAAGCTGTTCGTGGTGTTCGCCAAGACGCTGCAATACAGCTATCTGTTCGGCATCCTGCCGACGCTGATGATGGCGGCGGTGGACGATATCATCTTTCACATCAAGCGAATTCGTCCGGTGCAGCGCATGCTGATCGTGGGCGCGCTGGCGTTCATCGCCGCGGAATTGCTGTACGGCTCGCGCGGCCCGGACAGCGGCGTGGTCCAGTTCATCCTGTACGGAATGGTCGGCTTCGTCCCCGGGGCGGTTTGCTCGTGGCTCGCGCATGAGGCGATCGACAATCCGGCGGCGGTGCCGCCCGAGCCCGCGGTGGACAGCAAATAGCCGGCGGTCATTCTCCACGTCGTCCACGCCTTCGCGGGGACGACATAGAGCAAAGCCGCGACGGCGTGACGCAACTTGCGCCGCGCTTGCGCGTTACCCATGTGATGCCGATGTCGAACGAAGAAATCCTGATCCCCAATCCCGCGCGCTCCCGCGGGAAAACCTCCCGCGCCAATTTTCGCGGCGCGGAGGCGCGTGGCCCGATCATCGATCAGGAGGGGCGCGAAATCCCGGAGGAGTCGCTGGGGTCGCAGGCTCGCGGCTTCCGCTTCGAATTCGGCACTTCAACCGCCAATCCGTTCGGCAATCTCACCCGCGAGCAGCGGCTGGCGCGGCTCGATGCGGTGGCGAAGCTGCTCGACATCGCCTTCATCCTGCCCGGCACCAACATCCGCTACGGCATCGACGGCATCATCGGATTGATCCCGGTGGTCGGCGACATCATCGCGACCGCGCTGTCGCTGTGGCTGGTGCGCGAGGCGCGCGCGCTCGGCGCGCCCTGGCACATCACGGCGCGAATGCTCGGCAATGTCGCGATCCAGGGGGTGGTCGGAACGGTGCCGGTCGCCGGCGACGCGTTCGACGTGCTGTTCCGCGCCAACATCCGCAATGTGCGGATGTTGCGGCGCTGGATGGACAAGCAGCCGCGCTGACGCGTGATCCGGAAAAGTGGGCACCGGTTTTCCGAAGAATCATGCGCAAATAAACAAAGCGCGTGATCCAAAAAAACCGCACCCTCGGGCCTGGCCCGAGGGTGCGTGGTTCTTTGGTGCAGGCTGTCAGGCGGCCTCGGTGTCCGCCTTGTCGCTGGCAGGCGCCGGCTCGGGCTTGCGCGGGCGGCGCGGCAGCGGAAAGTCCTGGCTCTCATACAGCGAGCGGATGCCGCTCTGGTCGAAGCGGGCTTCCTCGACCTGGAGATAGGCGCCGTTCAGCGAATCCGCCGGCAACTCCTCGATCGCGAAGCGAACCGCTTCGGCCGCGGTGCCAAATCGCCGATACGCGAAACCCGCCCGCTTTTTCTTGCGGATCGCGGCGGGAAACAGTTCGGCAGCAGTATTGAAGCTGAAGGAAGCCATGGTCAGGGACCTCTGATCGTTTTTTAGTGAGAACGCGGTCGAAACCGCGAACGGATCGCGCGGGCGGCCCCAACTGGCGGCGCCGGCACACGTCATTTCAGGATGTCTTTAATATAGGCTCGTTTGACAGAAATGCGACTCCTGAACGCCCGCATAATGAATCCGGGCACTTCAAACCCGGAATCAAAATAAGTCCTTTTTTATCAATAGCTTGAGCGGCCTAAAGCTTGCCGAGCAGCAGCAGGACGATGAGCACGACCAGAATGACGCCGCCGATGCCCATTCCGGAATGGCCCATGCCATAGCCGTAGCCGCCAAACCGGCCGCTGAAACCGCCCAGCAGGTAAATGATCACGAGTGATGATGAGTATCGTTCCGAGCGACATGGCACTCTCCCCAACGGGCGGCCGGCGGATGGAAATCCGCCGCCCCGCCCTTGAGAAAAGCATATCCCGGCCTTTGGTTCCAGCGCAGGAACCTGAAACGCTCGGACCAACAAGGCAATCCAAGCTGTCATTCCGGGGCGCGCGAAGCGCGAACCCGGAATCTCGAGATTCCCCGATGCGCAATTGCGCATCTGAGGTCTGGTCCTTCGGACCATCCCGGAATGACGGATGGTTTATTTCGGCTGCAGTTTCAGCGCGGCCGAATTGATGCAGTAGCGCAGCCCGGTCGGACCGGGGCCGTCCTCGAACACGTGGCCGAGATGGCCGTTGCACTTCGCGCACAGCACTTCCGTGCGGATCATGCCATGGCTGATGTCGCGCTCCTCGTCGATATGGCTCTCCGCCGCGGGCTGGGTAAAGCTCGGCCAGCCGCAGCCGGAATCGAACTTGGCGTCGGATTCGAACAGCGTCTGCCCGCAGCCGGCGCAGATATAGGTGCCGGCCCGGTGCTCATGCTCGTATTCGCCGGAGAACGGCCGCTCGGTCGCCTTCTCGCGCAGCACCGCGTACTGCATCGGCGTCAATTCCTTGCGCCACTCGGCCTCGCTCTTCTGGATTTTGCCGGGCGTCGTTTTGGTGTCGGACATAGGATCTCCCCAAAATTGCAAAACCGCTCAGTTGGTGACCTTGGCGCTGCTCACCAGCGTCGGCTTGTCGAGGTACGTGTCGGCGAACAGCTTCTTCAGGTTCTCGACCTTCGGGATATCGTTATAGGCGATATAGGGCTGGGTCGGGTGCAAGGTCAGATAATCCTGGTGATAGGCTTCCGCCGCATAAAACGCTTCCAGCGGCCCGACCCTGGTCACGATCGGCTTCCTGAAAACCTTGGCGGCGTTGAGCTGGGCGATATAGGCGTCCGCGACCTTCTTCTGCTCGTCGGAGGTGGTGAAGATCGCCGAGCGATATTGCGTGCCGGAGTCCGGTCCCTGCCGGTTCAACTGGGTCGGATCGTGCGCGACCGAGAAGAAGATCTGCAGCAGCTTGCCGTAGCTGATCTTCTTCGGGTCGTATTTGATCTCGACGGACTCGGCATGACCGGTGGCGCCGGTCGAGACGATCGGGATAGGAGGCGGTCGCCTTGCTGCCGCCGGCATAACCGGAGACGGCATTGACGACGCCCGCGGTGTGCTGGAACACCCCCTGCACGCCCCAGAAGCAGCCGCCGGCGACCACGGCGGTCTGGATGCCGTCGGCGGCCTGGACGTCCACGGCAGGCGCCGGGATGACCACGGCATCCTCCGCGGCCAGCGTTGGCGCAACCGCAAGGGCAGTGATGGCCAGCGCGCCGAGCGTGGCAATGCTGAGCGAAAGGCGGCTGAATGGGCGAGGGGACATGGGGCTTCCTCTTGGCGGATTGAAGGGCAGTCTAGAGCGGCAGGCGCTGTTCGCAATCGGCCTGCCCGCCCGCTTGGCCCAAGATACGCGGCGGGACGCGCATTGTTACCGGGGGATGGACACGAGTTCGTGAATAAAAACAGCGTCTGTCCAAGGCGTTAGCGCTTGGGGGATGAGACTTTTATTTCGTCACGGTCCGCAGTCCCTCATGGTGAGGAGGCGCTTGCGCCGTCTCGAACCATGAGGCCCCGATGTCGCCCATCCTTCGAGACGCCGCGCAAGGGCGCGGCTCCTCAGGATGAGGTCGGAATGTGCGGATCTACACCACCACGCTCAGCCGTTTCGCCGCGCGCGTGATGCCGGTGTAGAGCCAGCGCGCCCGGCTGTCCTGGAACGCAAAACTCTCGTCGAACAGCACCACGTCGTCCCATTGCGAGCCCTGCGATTTGTGCACGGTGAGCACGTAACCGTAGTCGAACTCGTCATAGGGCTTGCGCTGCTCCCACGGAATCGTCTCGATCGCGCCGCCGAAAGCAGTCGCCGCGTACCGAGACTTTTGTCACCTTGTGGCCGAAGTCTTCATCCGGCGACAGCCGCATGGTGATGATCTTCGATTTCGACTGCGCGCGCGACTTCACCCGCCACAGCCCGCCGTTGAACAGGCCCTTCTTGCGGTTGTTGCGCAGACAGACCAGCTTGTCGCCGGCCACCGGCAAGGGATCCTCGATGTTCTGCTTCTGCCGCACCCGCATATTGTAGGCGCGGCGGGTGTTGTTGCGCCCGACCAGCACCTGGTCGGCGCGCATCACCCGCTCCGGATCGAGATCGGCGCGCGACACCACCTCGCTTTCGCCGTAGCGGCCGATGTCGAGCTCGCGGCCTTCGCGCACGTCCATCGACATCCGCACGATCGGATCGTCCTGCGCCTGTCGATGCACCTCGGTCAGCATCGCGTCGGGCTCGCAATCGGTGAAGAAGCCGCCGCCCTGGATCGGCGGCAGCTGCGCGGGATCGCCGAGCACGAGCAGCGGACATTCGAACGACATCAGGTCGCGGCCGAGCTCGGCGTCCACCATCGAGCATTCGTCGATCACGATCAGTTTTGCCTTGGATGCGGGCGCATCGTCCCATAGCTCAAAACTCGGCTGCTCGACGCCGGATTCGCGCGCGCGGTAGATCAGCGAATGGATGGTGGAAGCGTTGTCGCAGCCCTTGTTGCGCATCACCAGCGCGGCCTTGCCGGTGAAGGCCGCGAATTTCACCTCGCCGTCGACGCCGTCGGCGATGTGGCGCGCCAGCGTGGTCTTGCCGGTGCCGGCATAGCCGAACAGCCGGAAGATCGGCGGCGTGCCGTTCCTGCCGGGTTTTGCCTTCAGCCAATCGGCAACGGCCTTCAGCGCGGAATCCTGATGCGGCGTAAAGGTGGTCATGGGGTCTCGGTGGGGGAGGGTCGTGCACGGGGCTACGACTCAACGACCACAAACTAACCATTCATGCGCCCAGTGCAAGCGGCCTTCCGCCGCGCGGAATTGGCCGAGGCTGGACTTGGGCTTGCACGCGAATACACTGCAAAAAAACAAAACAGGCCGGCCGCGGGGAGAGACGTCATGAAATTCGGCATCTTCTATGAGTTGCAACTGCCGCGCCCCTGGGTAGCCGGCGACGAACTCAAGCTTTACCAGGATGCGCTGACGCAGCTGGAAACCGCCGACCGGCTCGGCTACGACCATGCCTGGGTGGTGGAGCATCACTTTCTGGAAGAATATTCGCATTCACCGTCGCCGGAATCCTTTCTCGCCGCCGCCAGCCAGCGCACCAAAAACATCCGGCTCGGCCACGGCATTTTCCAGCTCACCACCAATCATCCCGCGCGCGTCGCCGAGCGCGTCGCGGTGCTCGATCTGCTCAGCAACGGCCGCGTCGAATTCGGCATGGGCGAGAGCGCCTCGATCACCGAACTGACGCCGTTCGGCCGCGACATGGAGACCAAGAAGGAAGTGTTCGAGGAGGCGGTCCGCGCCATCTTCCCGATGTTCAAGGACGGCGGCAGCGAGCATCACGGCAAGTATTTCGACATTCCGCTGCGCAATGTGGTGCCGAAACCGGTGCAGAAGCCGCATCCGCCGCTGTGGATGGCGTGCTCGCAGCTGCCGACCATCGAGCGCGCCGGCCAGAACGGATTTGGGGCGCTGGGCTTCCAGTTCGTCAGCGCGGATGCGGCGCATGCCTGGGTGCATGCCTATTACAACGCGATTACCAAACGGCTGAAGAAGCTCGCCGACTACGAGATCAACCCGAACATGGCGCTGGTGTCGTTCTTCATGTGCGCGAAGACCGACGAGGAGGCCCGCGCGCGCGCCGACGGTGCGACCTTCTTCCAGTTCGCGCTGCGCTTCTACGGCGCGTCGCAGAACCGCCAGCGGCCCGCGCCGGGCACCGTCAACATGTGGGACGAATACAACAAGTGGAAGCGCGACAACCCGGAGGCGCAGGAGGCGGCGCTGCGCGGCGGCCTGATCGGATCGCCGGAAACCATCCGGAAGAAACTGCGGCGGTTCCGCACCTCGCACATCGACCAGGTGATCCTGCTCAACCAGGCCGGCAAGAACAGCCACGAGCACATCTGCGAGTCGCTCGAACTGTTCGCCAAGGAAGTGATGCCGGAATTCCGCGAGGATCCCGAGCACGAAGCCTGGAAGGCCGGGGTGATGAGCGGCGCGATCCAGCTCGAGGAGATCGACACCCAGGCTTTCACGGACCGCTACGGCAAGCTGGCGGTCAGCGTCGCAAAGCCGGCGTCGCGGCGACGGGCTAACGGGCGCGGTCAGCTCTGCAGTGCCGCGAGCAGCTCGTCGGGCCGTTCCACCATCATCATGTGACCGGCGCCGCGCAGCACCACGGTGCGCGAATTGGGTAGTGCCGCCGCAAGCGCCTTGCCGGCTCTTGCGGGGGTCATCATGTCGCGTTCGCCGAGGATCAGCGTGACCGGGACCGTGATCTTCGCGGCGGCAGCCAGCGCATTCTGGTAGGCGTTGCAGGCGGCGAGGTCGTTGAACAGCACGCCGGGCCGGCACTTTTCGAGCACGCGCTGGGCGCCAGAGTGCATCCACAGGCCCGGCGCGAGGCTTCCGCCGAGTTCGGCCTGATAGCCAAGGCCCCAGATCGAGACCATGTCGACGGCGTCATGATCGTTGGCTTCCGCGGCCTTCAGCAGGTCGGGTCCGACCGTCATGGTCGCCGCCGTTCCGATCAGGCTGAGCGCCGAAACCTTTGCCGGGTGCCGCGCGGCGGTCTCCAGCGCGATCAGCGAACCCATGGAGTGACCGACCAGCCGCGCCTTTGCGGCGCCGGCCGCATCGAGCAGTGCCGCGGTCCAGTCGGCCATGTCGGCGATCGTCGGTAGCGGCGCGCCGGAGGATCGGCCGTGGCCGGGCAGATCCGGCGCCAGCACCCCAAAACCGTGATGCGCAAACCAGCGGCTGTGCAAGGCCCAGGTGGTGTGATCGAAGCCCGCGCCGTGCAGGAGCACGATGGTCGGCAGGGACTTGTCGAATTCCCGGCCGCCGGTGGCGACGAATGTCTCTATCCCGTTCACTGACAGCTGCATGGCTCAAGCCTTCTGCGAAATACGGAGCGCCTGGCCGAGGTCGTCGATGATGTCGGCGGCGGCTTCGATCCCGACCGACAACCGCACCAGTTCCTCGCCGATCCCGGCGGCCTCGAGCTGGCCGGCATCCATCTGCTGATGCGTCGTGCTGGCGGGATGAATGACCAGTGTCTTGGCATCGCCGACATTGGCCAGATGGCTGATCATCCGCAAGGACTCGATGAATTTCTTGCCGGCCGGCCGGCCGCCCTTGATGCCGAAGCTGACGATCGACCCCGCGCCGCGCGGCAACAATTGCTTCGCCAATTGATAATCGGGGTGGCTCTCCAGCGAGGGATGCAGCACCCAATCGACGGCCTTGTTCGCGGAGAGGAATTCGAGCACCGCATGCGTGTTTGCGACGTGGCGCTCCATGCGGACGCCCAGCGTCTCGACGCCCTGCAGCAGCTGAAAGGCGTTGGTCGGCGAAAGGCAGGCGCCGAAATCGCGCAGCCCCTCGGTGCGCGCCCGCATGATGAACGCGGCCTGGCCGAACTGCTCGTCGAAGACGATGCCGTGATAGCCGGCATAGGGTTCGGTCAGCACCGGAAATTTGCCGGAGCCGCGCCAGTCGAACCGGCCGCCGTCGACGATCACGCCGCCGATGGCGATACCGTGGCCGCCGATCCATTTGGTGGCCGAATTCATGACGATGTCGGCGCCGAGTTCGATCGGCCGGCTCAGCCAGGGCGTCGCAAAAGTGTTATCGATCAGGAGCGGGATTTTCGCGTCATGGGCAATCTGCGCGACCTTCGGAATATCCAGCACTTCGAGCCCGGGGTTGCCGATGGTCTCGCCGATCACGAGTTCTTGTGTTGGGGCGGATCGCCGACCGGAAGTCGTCCAGCGCGCGCGGCTTGACGAAGGTGGTCGTGATGCCGAAACGCGGCAGCGTGTGCGTGAGCAGGTTGATGCTGCCGCCATAGAGCGAGGAGGAGGCGACGATGTGGTCGCCGGCATTGAGCAGCGTCGCGATCGCCAGATGCAGCGCCGCCATGCCGCTCGCGGTGCAGACGGCGCCGACGCCATTCTCCAGCGCGGCAAGCCGCTCTTCCAGCACCGCGGTGGTCGGGTTGGAAATCCTCGTATAGATGTGGCCTGCGCGTTCGAGATTGAACAGCGCCGCGGCGTGCTCGGAATCCTGAAAGACGTAGGATGTGGTCTGGTAGATCGGGACAGCACGCGCGCCGGTGACGGGATCGGGATGCTGGCCGGCATGGAGGCTCAGGGTCTCGAAGGCGGGCGGCTTGGGTGCGGGCATGTCTGATCTCGAAAGACGATGCGGTTCGCCGGATAGCCCGGACTGGGGCACCATGTGCCACAAAAGCCCCGCGATTGTTAGTCCCGCGGTTCGCGCGCCTCGCCGGGCCGCGCGCCGTGCCAAATTTGAGCAGGTCTCGAAAGCCGAGCGCGACCTGCCGCCGGGCCGCGCAAGCACTGGCCGGATTTATGGCGATGCCGTCCCGCAAGAGCGGGATGACTTTTCTTCGAATCGTCATCCCGCTCTATCTTTTTGTTTGAGCATGATCTTTCCGGAAAACCGGTGTCCACTTTTCCGGATCATGCTCTAGGTGAGGATCGCGCTCAGGGTCGCCGGGGTATCGATGATGACCGTGCTGCCGCGCACCCCGGACCATACGCCCACAATGGTCTGCGGCTTGTTTCCAAGGGGTACGCTGAAGACCAGTGTCGTCGGCATCCGGCCGGTCCTCGGCGGAACGTGTTCGTTGTAGGTGAAAGCTGCCACCACAGGCGAAACGGTACCGTTCACCGCAACGCCGAAATTGCCGCCCGGAAAATCCTTGCCTGACGCGTACGGCATCGGTGCGTTCAGGATGATGAGCGCCGAGGTGCCGACGCCTTCCGGAATCGTCAGGCTGAGGCCGGGAATCGGCACCCACGACCCGGAATTGGTTTGCTGCGGGCCACTGGTTTGCGCGTACAAGGCCATGATCGCCCTCTCATTGCCATCAGTAATAATAACAACAAAAGGTTGAGTGACGCAATATCGAATTCGGAACGAGAAGACGCGAAAATCCGTTCGACCGCGTCATGTGCAGCGGTGGCGTCTTGCGCGTTTGCGGACTAGAAAGCGCGCATGAAACGGTTTGCGGTCTGGGCTTTTTACGGAATCGGCGCGCTGGCGATTCTTTACCTCGCGCTCTACGCCTATGCGGCATTCACCGGGCGCGGCGTTGAGCCGGGCGAACCGATCCACATCTTCCGCAGACCCGACGCGCCGAACTATTCGGCGGCGACCGATGGCGATTTCGTCTGATGACGCGAAACGAAGGTGCGGCCCATGGTGACGTTCTTCTGGGCGCGGATCTGGGTGTTGTCGTAGGTCCAGCACTCGCCGGAATTGTCCAGGAAGCAGACCCAGAGCAGGTTATATTCGGGGCCATAGTCGATCAGCAGGTGGGCGTAGGCCTCGCCCTTCGGCGTAATGACCGGGATCGGCGGATCGAGCTGCAGGGTGGACATGGACAGGCTTTCAAACGGGATGTGGCGAAGCGCCTGATTGAAAACGCAAGGACCGCAAAACAGTTCCGGCGCGAGGGGTGTCCCTGCGCCGGGTTTATGGCAGACGGCCGGCGATGCCTGGAACCATGCCCTCGCTGCGGCGGTGATATTTGCCGGCGCCGGTGGGCGTGATCGCAGGGAGCTCACACCGGCGTGGCGGCGCGGTGAAAGTCGCCAGCGCCGGCGGGCGTGATCGGCAATCCGCCGTCGGCGTATTCGTTCAGCTTGTTACGCAGCGTGCGGATCGAGATGCCGAGGATATTGGCGGCGTGGGTGCGATTGCCGAGGCAATGCTTCAGCGTCTCCAGAATGAGATCGCGCTCCACGTCGGCGACGGTGCGTCCGACCAAGGCGCGGGTCACCTGCTCGGCGGCGAAGGTGGCGTGCGCCACCGCCGGCACGGTCTTGGGCGTATCGAGCCGGTCGCCGTCCGGCGTCAGGATGGCGTCGACGCCGATCTCGTCGCCCTGCGCCATCAGCACCGAACGATGGATGGTGTTTTCCAGTTCGCGGACGTTGCCCTGCCAGCGGTTCGACGTCAGCACGCGCCGCGCATCCGCGGAGATCGGCCGCAGCGGCACGCCGTTGGCTTCGGCGTATTTCTTGGCGAAGTGCTGCGCCAGTTCGAGAATGTCCGCCGGACGTTCGCGCAGGGGCGGTATCTTCAGGTTCACGACGTTGAGCCGGAACAGCAGGTCCTCGCGGAAGGTGCCTTCGCGCACCGCGTCGGCCAGGTTGCGGTTCGAGGTGGCGATGATGCGGATATCGACCGGCACCGGCCTCGTGCCGCCGACCCGGTCGATCACGCGTTCCTGGATGGCGCGCAGCAATTTGGATTGCAGACGCACGTCCATCTCCGAAATTTCGTCCAGCAGCAGCGTGCCGCCGGTGGCTTCCTCGAATTTGCCGATGCGCCGCGCCACCGCGCCGGTGAACGCGCCCTTCTCGTGGCCGAACAGCTCGGATTCCAAGAGGTGCTCGGGGATCGCCGCGCAATTGATCGATATGAACGGCTTCTTGGCGCGGTTGGAGCGGGTGTGGACATAGCGCGCCAGCACCTCCTTGCCGGTGCCGGATTCGCCGGTGATCATCACGGAGGCGTCGGAGCCGGCGATCTGCTGCGCCAGTTTTATTACCTTGGCCATCGCTTCGTCGCGGTAGATCAGATCGCGGGAATCGTTGGCGACGGCGGCGAGCACCGCGGCGATCAGTTCCGGGTCGGGCGGCAGCGGGATGTATTCCTTGGCGCCGGCATGGATCGCGGCCACCGCCGCGCGGGCGTCGTTGGAGATGCCGCAGGCGACGATCGGCACGTGAATGTGCTCGGCCTCGAGCCGCATCACCAGGTCGCGGATGTCGAGGGCGACGTCGACCAGCAACAGGTCGGCGCCCTTGCCGCCGCGCAACACGCGCATCGCCTGTTCCTGGTCCTCCGCATGGGTGACGGAAGCGCCATTGTCCATGGCGATCTTGGTGGCTGTCGTAAGCTGGCCCTTCAATGTGCCAACGATGAGAAGCCGCATGGTAGTCTCCTGTTCGTCTGTTCGCGCCCGTCGGACGCCGTATCGTTAAGAGCGCCTCTAGGTGCGTTCCACCTTGATGATTTCGGTCATGGTCACGCCGAGCTTGTCTTCCACCAGAACCACCTCGCCGCGCGCCACCAGCCGGTTATTGACGTAGATGTCGATGGCTTCGCCGACGCGCCGGTCGAGTTCGAGCACGGTGCCGGGCCCGAGTTTCAACAGTTGGCCGACATCCATCTTCGAGCGGCCGAGTACGGCGGAGACCTGTACCGGCACGTCGAACACGGCCTCCAGGTCGGCGGCAACGCGCGTGGCCTGTTCGTCCTCGTTATAGGTCACGTCATCGAGTGCCGGGGCCTCGGCGGCGTTGAGATCCGGAAGCGGAACCTTTTCGTCGGTGTCACTCATGATTTAGGTCCTCGTGGCCTCACGTTTCGGCCTGATTGCGGGACGCGATGTAGCGCCCGACAAGTTCGTCGATCTTGGTTTCGATCGCCGCGCGATCCAGCACGACGCCGCCATCAGCCCATTCGATCTTGCAGTCGCCGCTCTCGATTTCCGGCTCGGCCAGAATCACCAGGCGGCCCTCGAAGCCGCTTTGCCTGGCCAGCCGCTCGATCCGCTCGCGCGCGGCCTCGTAAAGTGAATCGTTGATCCTGACCACCAGATGCGGCGTCGATACCAGGTGGGAGAAACAATCGCTTACCAGACCGGTGACCTCGCCAAGCGGCTCGCGGGCGATCAACGAGCTGCACAGCTTGCGCGCCACCGCGACCGCGACGTCGACGGCCTCGGTTTCCATCCGGGTCTCGATGCCGGAGAAGCGCGCCGCGATGCCCTGGATGGCGATGCCGATCTCCTCGAGCGCCAGCGCGGTGCGGCGGTCGCTTTCCGCCTTCGCCTCGCGCTGCCCGGCCTCGTAACCGTCGCGATAGGCGCCGGCCTCGGCGGCGGCGATCTTCTGCGCGATTTCCGACGGCGTGGCAGGCCGCTCGCGCGTCTTGTCCGGCGCCGAGAAGTCCATGTCGAACAGGAATTTTGCGGGCGCGGCCATCAGTACACCAATTCGTCGTCGGCGCGGTTTTTGGTCAGCATGATTTCACCCTTGGCCGCGAGGTCCTTGGCGAGATTGACGAGCAGCGCCTGCGCCTCGTCGACGTCGCGCAACCGTACCGGCCCGAGTGCGGCCATGTCGTCGAGCAGCATCTTGCCGGCGCGGGAGGACATGTTGCCGAGGAAGAAGCCGCGGACTTCCTCGTTGGCGCTCTTCAGCGCGATGCCGAGCTTGTCCTTGTCGATGTGGCGCATCAGGGTCTGGGCGGAAGCGGAGTCCAGCTTGACGAGGTCGTCGAAGGTGAACATCAGCGCCTTGATGCGTTCGGCGGATTCGCGGTTCTCCTCCTCCAGCGAGGTGATGAAACGGGTTTCGGTCTGGCGGTCGAAATTGTTGAAGATCTCGGCCATCACCTCGTGGGCGTCGCGACGCCTGGTCTGCGACAGGTTGGACATGAATTCGGTGCGCAGCGTCTGCTCGACGCGCTCGATCACTTCCTTCTGCACCGCCTCCATCTTCAGCATCCGGTTGACGACGTCGAGCGCCATGTCATCGGGCAGGATCGCGAGCACGCGCGCGGCGTGTTCCGGCTTCAGCTTCGACAGCACCACCGCAATGGTCTGCGGATATTCGTTCTTCAGATAGTTGGCGAGCACCTCTTCCTGGACGTTGGAGAGCTTCTCCCACATGTTGCGGCCGGCGGGGCCGCGAATTTCGTCCATGATGCCGGTGACGCGCTCGGGCGGCAAATAGAGCTGCAGCAGCCGTTCGGTGCCGTCGAAGGTTCCCATCAGCGCGCCGGATGCCGACATCCGCGAGACGAATTCCAGCAGCAGATCTTCCACCACGTCGGCCTCGACGGTGCCGAGCGTCGACATCACGAGCGACAGTTCGCGCACTTCGTCGTCGTCGAGCAGCGACCAGACCTTGCCGCCATATTGCTCGCCCAGCGCCAGCATCAGGATCGCGGCGCGTTTCGGGCCGCTCAGCGGCGGCCCTTTCGGGCGATCCTTCTGGCGGGCCGCCAGCGAGGAGATGACGCTGGTGATATCGTTTGCGTTGACGGTTTGCGGTACGGCCATGTCAGATCACGCGGGTTCCTGTTCGCTGAGCCATTGACGAACAATGTTAGCGGTCTCGTTGGGATTTCGTTCGGCCAGTTCACCGACGCGATGCACCGACTGCGCATGGACCTGGCCCTGGATCTGGGCGACGTCGATCATCTGCGCGGTGGCGTTGGCGCCGGGGATGAGATTCTGGCCAGCGGCCTGTGCGCTGCCGTCGGTCAGCGCCGGCACTTCCGCGCCGGTGAGGGAAGCCACCTCTTCGGAGGCAAGAATGCGCTTGACCAGCGGCCGGATCACCATGAACAGCACCACCAGGCTGAGCATCATCATGACGCCCAGCTCGATGACGTACATCACGTCGTCCTTGGTGAACTGCAGCATGCCGAGCAGGCCGGACGGCTCGGCGAGCGGGACGACCGCCGGAGCTTCGGCGAATTTGAGGTTCACGACCTCGACCTGGTCGCCGCGCTTCTGATCGAAGCCGATCGCCGAGCGCACCAGGGCGGCGATGCGATCGAGCTGCTCCTTGCTGCGCTCCTGATAGACCATCTCGCCCTTGTCGTTCTTGGTATAGCTGCCGTCGACGAGCACGGCGACCGAGATGCGGTTGACCCGTCCGGCCTCGGTCACTTCGGTCTTGGTGGTGCGGGAAATTTCGTAGTTGTTGGTTTCCTCGGTCTTCTTGCTCTGGTCGCGCGCCGTGGCCGCATTGTCCTTGTTCTGGTTGCCCGGCAGCTCGTTATTGACGGTGACCTGACCGTTATTGTCGACGGTGGCGGAGGATTCTTCCCGGGTCTGGCTCGAGCGCAGCACCCGGCCTTCCGGATCGAACTTGTCCGAGGTCTGGGTAATCTTGTTGTAGTCGAAATCGGCCGAAAGCTCGACGCGGGCGCGGCCGGCGCCGACCACCGAGGACACGATCGCCTCGACCTGATTGCGCATCCGCTTCTCGAAGCCGGCGCGGCGCTCGTCCGCGATGGTGTTGTCGGCGTCGTTGCCGGTGCCGGCGCCGTCGGCGAGCAACTGACCGGCTTCGTCGACGATCGATACCCGCTGCGGCTTCAGGCCGTTGACGGCGGAGGCGACCAAATGGCGGATGGCCCTGATCTGCTGCGGTTCGAGCCTGCCGCGCACGCGCACGACGATCGAGGCCGACGGCTCGGGTGTTTCGCGCGAAAACAGCGGCCGCTCGGGCAGCACCAGATGGACCCTGGCCGCCTGGATGCGGTCGATGGCGCGGATGGTGCGGGCAAGTTCACCCTCCAGCGCGCGCAAATGATTGATGTTCTGGACGAAGCTCGTGGTGCCGAGCGCATCGGATTTGTCGAAAATCTCGTAGCCGACGCCGCCGCCCTTGGGCAGGCCGCCCTCGGCGAGCTTCATGCGCAGCCTCGTGACCTTGTCCTTCGGCACCATGATCACGGCGCCATCGTTGCGGATCTCGTAGGGAATGGCCTGGCGGTCCAGGTCCTTGATGATGGCCGAGGAGTTGTCGAGGTTGAGGTCGGTGAAGAGGGTGGTCATCTGCGGCGTGGTGACGCGCATGATGACGAAGGCGAAGAAGGCGATCAGCGCGGTTGTCACCGCGACCATTGCCATCAACCGCGAAGCGCCCAGACCCTTTAGGAAGCCTACGAGACCCTGCACCAACCGCCCCTGAGATTCGGCCCCAAGAGCCGACTGGGCAATTATTGCCTATGGGATGGTTTCGATATGGTTAACGCCGGTTAAGGGCCGGGGCGAAACCTCGGCATGAAAAAAATCGGCTTCGCAGGACGAAGCCGATTTTCTGCAAATTCTGCCAGTTTTGGAGAGGGCTTATTGGCGATATTGCTGGATGCGGGTGGTGCGCAGTCCGGCAAGGCCATGCTGGTCGATGGAAAATTGCCAGGAAAGGAATTCGTCGACGGTCAGCGTGTAACGGCTGCAAGCTTCCTCGAGGGAAAGCAGGCCGCCGCGCACGGCGGCAACGACTTCGGCCTTCCGGCGAATTACCCACCGTTTGGTCCCGGGCGCGGGCAGATCCGCGATAGTTAACGGACTGCCGTCAGGCCCGATGACGTATTTTACCCTCGGGCGATGGGGTTCTGTCATGGCGTACTCACAAACTCTCAACCACTGAACTCACGGTAACAACCTACGCCCCGCGACTTAAAATTTGCCTAAGCCCAAGGCTGCAATACGAATCTCCTTGGAAATGCCTGCAACGGCCTGCAGCCCGGCGTCTGGAGATGCCGGGCCGAAGCAGGCCGTAAATGGACTGATAATTTTTGCGGGGGCCGGTGTCCCAAACCTGGAATTCACCGGTCCGCAATCGCCAGATTAGCCGGCGATGCTCTTGATCTGGCTGACCGTGTAGGTCTGGCCGTTGATCGACAGCAGCGGCGGCGACTGGGTGAGGTCGACTGAATTGACCAGGCCGTGAATCTGGGTGGAAACGGCTACGGAATTGCCCGCGGTGTCGGTTGCGGTGGCGGTCAGCTGGTATTTGCCGTCCGGCCACTGCGTGCCGTCGTTACCCTTGCCGTCCCAGGCGAAGGCTTGATTCTGCCCGGCCTGGACGGAGTAGTTGCCGTTGAAGACGGTCTGTCCGGTGCTGTTGGTGATGGAGATGCTGACGTTGGAATTGGTGGGAACGCCGAGGTTCCAGGTGGCCGAACCGTTGGCCAGGGCCGTGGTAGAGCCGTCGACCACCGCGGTCTTGCCGACGAACCCCAGCGCCTGGGTCGATTGGGCGGTCTGCTGCAGCGAGACCAGCGTGGTCAATTGATCGTTGGTCTTCAGTTGCTGCTCGACGCTCGCGAATTGCACGAGTTGCTGGGTGAACTGGTTGGTGTCCAGCGGATCGAGCGGATTCTGGTTCTTCAACTGCGTCGTCAGCAGCGTCAGAAATGTCTGGAAGTTTCCGGCGAGCGTGCTGCCCGTGGCCGAACTCAGGGACCCCGGGGAGCTCGAAGATGAGGCCGGTAGCGGCGTCGTTCCCGAAACGACCGGGCTGGCCATGTTTGCTGCTGCTGTCATGTCCGTCTCCTCAGACCCTGATATCGACGCCGCTGCTCGATCCGAGCACGCGGCCGTAGGTTCGTCCCGCCACCGCCGCCGGGATGGTGTCGTCTTCGCTGATCACCAGCCGCTGCGCGTTGCGGCCGGTTTCGTTGCCGTTGTTCTGTCCGGAAGAGGACTGGTCGCGCAGGCTGAATTGCAGGCCGCCGTCGCCGGTCTTGAAACCGGCGTCGTCAAGCGCGCGCTGCAGCTGCGGCGCATCCTGCCGCAACATCGACAGCGTTTCCGGCTTCTCGACCGTCAGATGCGACGTCATCTGGCCGTTGCGATCGACGTCGATGCGGACATCGATGCGGCCGAGATCGGCCGGATCGAGCCGGATTTCGAAACGGCTCTTGCCGCTTTTTACCGAGGCCGCGATCTCGAGCGCGAGGCCGCCCAGAGGCACCGGCGCATTGGTTGCGGCCGTGACGCTCAGCGCTCCCGCCGGAGCTGCCGCGGCCACTGCCGCGGGGGAGCTGCGGCTGGATCGTGGCCGTCGGCTGAACGCCGGCATCCGGTGCGTCGGTCGGCGCACGGGCGGCGGCGGTGACCGGCGCATGGTCATGGGCGGAGGGGGCGGCTGCGGCTGCCGGCGAGGTATTGGCGGCAGCCTCTGCCTTCGCGGCGTCGGCACACGTCATTGCCGGCCTCGGGCTTGGCTGCGACGGCTGGCTGCTGCGCGACGTTTGTCTGTAGCGCCGGGGCCGCTGTGTCGGTCGCGGACGGATCCGATTTGGCCGAATTGGCATCCGGGGCGACCGATGCCGCGGTCTTCGCCGGCGCCGCGACCGGAGCCTTGAGCAGCGTGGTTTTCGGCGCCACCGGCGCCGTCGCGGCGACAGGAGCGGTCAATGCCGTTTCCGTTGCCGCGGTCGCATCGGTCTGCGTGGCCGGTTGCTTGACGGGCGCGGCGACAGCCGCGCCTGCCGCCGCTTGACCCGCCGTCTTTTCAGCCGCTGCCGCCGCGGCGTCGGCCTCGGAATCGACCTTGATCTGCGTGGACGGAGCAGCCGGTGCGGCGGCGGCCGAAGCGCTGGCTGCGATGGCCGCCGCTGCAATGGCAAGCGGCGCCGCGGCGCCGCTGCCGGATGCTGGCGGCGCAGCGGGAACATCCGTCGGCGCGACGGGGACGAAGATCGCGACGGCGACCGGGTTCGGCGTCGTCACGGCCGGTCCGTCCTGCAGTGCCAAGGCGGTCGGATCGGTTGCGGAAGTCGAGTCGGGAGAAGAAGACGGCTTGTCGGTCGCTTTTCCGACGCTGTCTTTCGAGCCGCCGGACTTTGCGCCAGGCCGCTGGGCCGCCGCAGTGTTGGTGTCGGCATTGGTGGCGACATTGGCATCGGATGCCTGCTGGGCGCCGGCGTTGCGGTCGTCCGAAGCGTTTTTTGCGGCCTGGTCGGCGGAGGCGTCGCGCGATCGGCTGTTATCGGCGCTGGCCGCCGCGTCGTCAGCCCGGCGCTGCGATGCCGGCTGCTGCTGGGCCGTTGAGGTGGCGCGATCGTTGCCGGTGTCGGCGGGAAGGCTGGAGTCGACCAGCGCCCCGAAACTGTCGTTTTGCTGCGACCGGTCGGACCGTGCGGGTTTTGGCTGCGCGGCCTGAAAAGACACGCTTGCAGCTAGCTCTGACGTGACGCTGAACACGGGGCGCGGCCTCTCACCAATGAAACTGGACCAGAGATCAGCAAGGACCGGGCCACCCCAAGCCATAAAAAATATCTAGGTATTTCAATGGATTAGCTGGATAATCGGGTAAACTACGGAGCCGCTCTCGCGGGTTCCTTTTCTGCCCGGCGGCAAGATTTGCCGTTTCCGGCATGCAAAAGGGACGAGGCGTGATTGCCTGCCGGGAATACGGCCTATATTAAAGAGCAGCTTTTCAGCCGTTTCCGGTAAGGCAGCCCGCTTTGCCGGAACCGCTCCTGAGCGCTACTGGCCGCATACTGGCTTCCTGATCGCGCAGGGTTTCGAAGCCGCCGCGATCGCATCAATGACCGGAACCATGCTCAACAGTCTGGATCTTGAAGGCCGTCCACAGGACACCAGGGTCGTCGTCGCGATGTCCGGCGGCGTCGACTCCTCGGCGACGGCTGCGCTGTTGAAGTCGGAAGGCTACGACGTCGTCGGCATCACGCTGCAGCTCTACGATCATGGCGCGGCCACCCACCGCAAGGGCGCCTGCTGCGCCGGGCAGGACATCCACGATGCCCGCAACGTCGCCGAGCGGATCGGCATTCCGCATTACGTGCTGGACTACGAGAACCGTTTCCGGGAGTCGGTGATCGACAATTTCGCCGACAGCTACGCCTCGGGCGAGACGCCGGTGCCTTGCATCGAGTGCAACCGCTCGATCAAGTTTCGCGATCTGCTCAAGACCGCGCGCGAGCTCGGCGCTTCCGCGCTCGCCACCGGGCATTATGTCGCCTCGCGCGCTCTGGCCGACGGATCGCGCGCGCTGGTTTGCGCCGCCGACCCCGATCGCGACCAGAGCTATTTCCTGTTCGCCACCACGCGCGAACAGCTCGACTATTTGCGCTTTCCGCTGGGCGACATGACCAAGGCGCAGACGCGCGAACTGGCGCGGCGTTTTGGCCTTGACGTCGCCGACAAGCAGGACAGCCAGGACATCTGCTTCGTGCCCACCGGGCGCTACACCGACATCATCGGCCGGCTGCGGCCGAATGCGATCGAGCCCGGCGATATCGTCGATCTCGACGGCCGCGTCATCGGCCGGCATCAGGGCATCGTGCATTTCACCGTCGGCCAGCGGCGCGGACTGGGCATCGCCTCCGGCGCGCCGCTCTACGTGGTGCGGCTCGATGCGGCCAGCCGCCGCGTCGTGGTCGGCCCGCGCGAGGCGCTGCGGATGGATCGCATTGGCTTGCGCGACATCAACTGGATCGGCGACGGCGCGCTCGACCGCGCGGTCGGCGACGGCCTTGAAATCTTCGTGCGGGTGCGCTCGACCCGCGCGCCGCAGCCGGCATGGCTGCGCGCGGCCGACGGCGGCTATGAAGTCGAACTGGTCGCCGGCGAAGAAGGCGTATCCCCCGGCCAGGCCTGCGTGTTCTACGATGCGCCGTCCGGCCAGGCCCGCGTGCTCGGCGGCGGTTTCATCCAGAGCGCGACCGCGAAGGGCGCCATCGCCAAAGGCGCGGCAAGGAAGACGACGGTGCCGCCGCTGGTCGAGGCCGTGCGCGGATAAGGATTTCAGGGCGGGGCATGGCGTCAGATATCGACCGCGCGGGGGTCGCAAAGGCTTATGGGCGCTGGGCGCCGGTCTACGATCTGGTGTTCGGCAAGGTTTTCGACCACGGCCGCCAATCCACCATCGCGGAGGCCGACAAGATCGGCGGACGGATTCTCGATGTCGGCGTCGGCACCGGATTGTCGCTGTCGGATTATTCGCCGACCACGAAATTGTGCGGCGTCGATATCTCCGAACCGATGCTGCGCAAGGCGCAGGCCCGCGTGCGGGCGCTGGGTCTCAAGAACGTCGAGACGCTCGCCGTGATGGACGCCAAGAACCTGGCTTTCCCCAATTCGTTTTTCGATGCGGTGGTGGCGCAATATGTCATCACCGCGGTGCCCGATCCGGAAGCCACGCTGGATGAATTCATCCGCGTGCTGAAGCCAGGCGGCGAACTCATCCTGGTCAATCACATCGGCGCCGAGAGCGGCCCGCGCCGCATTTTCGAGCTGGCATTCGCGCCGCTGGCGCGGCGGCTCGGCTGGCGGCCGGAATTTCCCTGGGCGCGGCTGGTCAATTGGGCCGCCAAACACGGCGGAGTCACGCTCGCCGAGCGCCGCCCGATGCCGCCGATGGGGCATTTTTCGCTGATCCGCTACCGCAAATCCTGAAAGTCCCCCGGAGGCCCGGTGGCGATCCCGATATCAGCCCGAAATAGCGGCCGACTGCAGGCACTTGGCGGGGCAGCCGGGTTTGCTTGACATGCCCAAGACCTGCTTCTTATATGCCGCGCGTTCGCGACCGCGGTATATAAAGCCGTGTGCGAGGGATGCCGTGGCGGGGTAGCTCAGCTGGTTAGAGCACGGGAATCATAATCCTGGGGTCGGGGGTTCGAGTCCCTCTCCCGCTACCATTGTCCCAGCGCGGCGATATCCCGCACCAATTTCCGATTCAATTTTCAAACAGCCGATTCAGTTGCAGGATCGTCATTCCGGGGCGATGCGAAGCATCGAACCCGGAATCTCGAGATTCCCCGGTGCGCAATTGCGCACCTGAGGTCTGGTGCTAACGCACCATCCCGGAATGACGATTAAAACAAACGCCGGCATTCTCGCGGCATGATTTGCCCGAGTTTTGCCAGAAATTTCCTTGCCCTCCAATCAGAGGGCGCAGGGAATGCCGGGCGCCCGATGCGCCCGATAACCGCGTGTGCAAATGTAGTGGTAGAGAGCACACGCGTTAGTCAGGTCACACCGGAATCACCCGGCATTCCCCGCGCAATGGTTTTAACGGTTTCCTTCGTGCTCTCCCCGGCGACCGGGCTTTCTTGCCACCGTCGCCCCTGAGAAGCTTGCTTCTCAAGAACTTGACGCCAGCGTCGGGGCGTCAGGACCACACGACTTCTCCGTCCGCTTCAGCTGCTCTCGTCAGTAGCACCATCAGCGTCCACCGCATCCCGCCGCCAACGTCCGTGACGATCGCGAAACGCCCCTCAGAGCAGGGACGGGACGAAATCGCAATACTCCCGCTTCCACTTCGCCGTCAAGCGCAATTTCTGAAAATCCGAAATCATAGCAGAGCCAACCGTTTAGCCCGCCCACAGGAATCATTTTTGCGAAGGAGGCTCGACCGCGAAATCGCTGATTTGCCCCGTCGGGCAAATCAAGGGAGGCCGATCAACCTCGAAGCGCAGTTCATAGGTGCGAATCCGTTTGAGAATGGTGACGGCGCAAGTGCGGGATTTAGTCCGGACGACATCCAGATCGAATTAAATGCACTGTCACCGTAATTTGACGCCGCAAAGGCGGTTCGCGGCGTCGTGTCGCGCTGACAGTGACGATCCTCACGATGGCCCTCGGCGCATCCTTTGGCGGGTTTCAAGAATTTACCCGATTAAGCTGATGTTTACTTTGTTCGCCCATATTGATGCTGCCGACATGCGGCAGAATCAGCACTTTTGAGGCGAGCGATGACCGACGGAACGGAAAATGTTGCGGATTTGGACATCCAAGATACGTCATTCCTCGCCAGTCCGGGGATTACTGGAGCCGATCTTAAGGCTTGGCGCAAGCGTCACGGCTTCACTCAGGAAATGCTGCGGCTCGCGCTTCAGGTCGGATCACGGCAGACTATTGTTTCGTGGGAGAAATCCACGAAGCGTCTCCCCCGCTATGTCTACTTGGCCCTTATCGGGTTGGAGCATCTGGACCACGGCCATCGATTTGTGACCGGGTACCGTTTCACTGCGGCCGAAGCGCGCGAGGCTAGGAAACAGGCGACCTTCTGAAATGAAAACGCTCGGCTGGGCAGCAATCGTCTATTCGGTACACGACGCCTACACGTTTAGCGCGCTTGTGCTGCTAATTGTTGGCGAACTTGCCATCACCCAGCTGGCGAAGCGGAAGCGAACTTGATCTATGTTGCTGCCCTGATCGCCGCCGATGCGCGACTGGAGCGTGGCAATGAAGCCCGCGCATGTAGAGCATGCCGACATGGCTATGAAATCGTCTGGTTGGTCCTTCAGTGTGAGTAAGCGCCGAAGTGTAACCCCTCCGATCAGATAATAATCAATATCTTAGCGTTTCGATCGGCGTCCGGACCTAGGGGACTGCGTGTAGCGCTCCCCCGCTACCATTATTCAGTGCGTCCGGCCCGACACGTACGCCCCGTACCTCCGCGACAGCATCAACTCGGCGGAATCGCATCCAGCGTGTGAACCCAGGCCTCGGGGTAAAGCGCGTAGGCGTCGCCTCGCCGTGCGAGGTGCGCGAAGTGCCGGGAAATGCAGATGCATTCCGGCGATCAGGACACCGTCGGCGGAGACGCGGTCGAACATGCGTTTGCGCGAAGCCGCGGCCGCGGCGAGGTCGGTATCGAAGGCCATGCCGGCTTCGGGAATCGCGGTCTGCACTTCCGGCACGTGCACCGTGTCACCCCAGATCATCAACTGATCGTTGCCCGAGGCGATGAGATACGCGGTGTGGCCCGGCGTATGGCCGAGGCTCGGCACGGCGGTCACGCCGGGAAATACCTCGCCCTGTCTGAACAGTCGCGTCCTCTTCTTGTAGGGCGCGACCTGCTCGCGGCCGGCGAGAAAATAGAGCTTCCTTGACCGCTCGTCGGCCTTCGCCATCGCGCCGTCGTCGAACCAGTGCGCCGGTTCGTTCTCGTGCATGACCAGCTCCGCGTTCGGAAACAACAGCTGGCCGTTCGACATGTCGACGAGACCGGCGGAGTGGTCCGGGTGCATATGGGTCAAGAGCACCGTGTCGATCGATTTCGGATCGATGCCGGCGGAGGCGAGGTTGCGCTGCACGAAGCCGGCGGTCGGCAGCAGATAATTGCCCGAGCCGGTGTCGACGATCGCCCTGCGGCCCCCGGAATGAATCACGAAAGCGTTGACGCTGGTTCGCCGCGCCGGCCGGAAGGCGTCCCGCAGGAGCTGCTGCGCCCGTTCGAGATCGACATTGCGCATCACGTCGAGGCTGCCGTCCAGATAGCCGTCGCTGATGGCCGTGACGACGATATCTCCGATCCTGCGATGATAGACGCCGGGGATCTGCTGTGCGGGTTGCTGAGCCATGTGGGAAGACCTCGGGTAGCGATGGAGGGAAGGGTCAGGTTCGATCAGGCGTCGACGGTCTTGAGGAAGTCGTCGATGCAATCGGCGATCAGATCGGGCGTTTGCACCGCCATATAGTGCCCGGTGCGGACTTCGATGTAGCGTGCGCCGGGGATGGTTTTGGCCACGGTTTCGGCGAGCGGCGGCGGCCGCACGCGATCAAGACTGCCGCCGATCACGAGCACGGGACAACGCAGGTCAGCCAGTTCGTCCTGCATGTCCGTGCCCGCCAGCATCCGCCAGATCGTCGCATAGCTTGCGGGATCGTTGCCGAGCCATCGCGCGCGGTAGCGCTCGAAACGTTTGATGTCGCCGCGAAGCTCCGGGGCGTAGCCGTTCAGCATCGAATCCTCGACCGCGAAGGCCATGCCGGCGGCCTCGATCCTGGCGACGCGTTCGAGCGCAGCAGTACGGCGATCCGGCGCGATGCCGGTCGCGGGGCTGCCGGCCGCGACCGCGCTGGCGCGCTCCTTGTATCGGGCGGCGAAATGAAGTGCGATCGCGCCCCCGACGGCGATACCCGCAAGCGCCACCTTGCCGGCGATCCCGATGGCATCGAGCAGGGCTGCGATATCGTCGGCCATCGTATCGATGCCGAGCTCGCCGCGGACCTTTTGCCTGACATTCCGGCCCCGCGGGTGTCGTAGCGCAAGACGCGGCGAGATGGCGCGAGGCGTGGCACGATGTCGTCCCAGCTTTCGAGCGAGCCGCCCATTTCATGCACGAGCACCAATGTGCGGTCGCCCTTGCCGCTGAGCTCGTAGCGCAGCGTGACGCCGTCCAATTCCATGAAATCCATTCGGCGTTCCCGGTTTCGCTCCGTCTGATTTTATTGTTCATGCGCCCGGTGCGCGGGCGATTTGCCAATCAACCCCGGAATCCGCGATCTGGCAATATTGGATGCGGCATTGCAGCCGCGTTGACTCCGCTCATCCATGTCTGCGATCTTCCGCGTGGAGCGACAGATAGTGGAAATGACCGATGCCCGAGAATGCCGTCGCCGCGATCGGTTGGCGAGATCGCAAGCTACCACGCTCACGTCTATTACGATCCGGCGACGACGCGCGCCGGAGGCCGAGCGCCTGCGCGCATGGATCGGCGAACGTTTTGCGGTCACCCTGGGGCGCTGGCATGACGTCAAGGTAGGTCCCCACGATCAGGCGATGTTTCAAGTGGCCTTTGCCGCGGAGCTGTTTTCCGCGCTGGTGCCGTGGCTGATGCTCAATCATGGCAGCTTGAGCGTCCTGGTCCATCCGAACACCGCCAACCCGCGCAGGGATCATCTGGTGAATCCGATCTGGATCGGAAGGCCGCTTGACGTGCATGGGGAGAAGCTGCCCGAGGAGGCCGCGGCGGAGCAGGCGCCCGCGCCGAATACGCATCCGGTTCTCCGTCCGTGACCAGGATCATCGCTGTTACAGGGCGGTGTTGATTGCGCCCCGGAGTGTGGTCCGCATTTTTCTTGACCGCGGCCTGCTCGTGCCCCAGCTTGCTGGAGGAACAGGAAACGCCGCGAACCAGAAGATCAACCGGGGAGGATCGCCATGCTCATGCTGATGGGCCGCTCGGATTCTGCGACGATTCAGGCCGTTCAATTCGCGAAAGGCATTCTCGATGCATCCGCTACGGCCTTCTACGAGGTCGATGACAACCTCAATCTGAACCGCTTTCTGCTGTCCGGCATATCGGCCGATTTTCATCGCCACTATGTCGACCGGATGAATCAATTTGATCCTCTGCATCCCAAGCGGACTGCCAACAAGCCGTTCGCCCGGCTAAGCGATGCGATCACGCAATGCCCGACAGCCGAAACCAGGGCATATCGGTCCTTTGCCGCTCAATGCGGCATCGTGGACATGGTCGAGTTCTTCTTTCGCCGCAACGACAGGATCGTCGCCGGAATGAGTGTCGCCTGGGGGCCGGACTGCAAAATTCCCGGCGATGCGATGAATATCGCCGAGAAAATCCACGACTATCTGGAATTCAACCTGGTCGGCCGTAGCGCGGCTCTGGCCGATGAGTGCCAGCGCTATGGTCTGACATCCAGGGAACTCGATGTCGTCGAACTGGTGTGCTGCGGGCGGACCAACCGCGAAATCAGCGAGTGTCTGGGAATTGGCGCGGCGACGGTGAAAACCCATCTCATTCACATTTTTGAGAAGCTCGGCGTGGAGACCCGCTCGGCCGTTGTTGCGCGGATGTCGAGGCGGCATTGAAGCCCTGCGGGTCGGCGACGGCCGCGCGCGAATTCCATCGCAAGGACGGCCTCGGGCTCGGCTTCGGGGAGTCAGACCGCAGTCGAGAGCCCCGCGCTGATCGCGTCCGCAATCTTGGTTACATCCGCCGGTGTCAGGATGAGCGGAGGCGACAGGATGATGTTGTTGCCCGATACCCGGACGATCACGCCGGCGTCGTAGACGCCGCCGGCGACCTTCGCCATCGTCTCCTTGTCGGCGGCCTTCTTGGTGGCGCGATCGGAAACGAGCTCGATCGCCGCCATGAGACCCTTGGAGCGCACATCGCCGATGATGTCGTGTTTCGATTTGAGGTGACTGAGCGCGTCGGCGAGCTTCTCGCCGCACGCAGCCGCATTCGCATCGAGCTTCAGGCGTTTGGTCTCGGCAAGCGCCGCGATGCCCGCGGCGCATCCGACGGGGTGGCCGGAATAGGTATAGCCGTGACCGATCGAGCCGAAGCTGGTTGCGTCGCCCTCGAATGCCTCGGCGATTTTTTCATTGATGAGCGTCGCGCCCAGCGGGAAATATCCCGACGTGATGGCCTTGGCGATGGTCATCATGTCCGGCTGCACGCCCCATAGCCGTGCTCCGGACCATGATCCGGTTCGGCCGAATCCGGTGATGACTTCGTCGGAAATCATCAGGATGCCGTGCCGGTCGCAGATATCCCGCACCAGCCGCATGAAGTTTTCGGGCGGCACGATCACGCCGCCGGCGCCGAGCACGGGCTCCATGATGAAGGCCGCGATAGTGTCCGGGCTCTGGAATGCAATTTCGTCTTCCAGCGCGGCCGCGCAGAGCTGCGCCAGCCGAGCCGGATCGCTTTCGCCGAATGGATTCCGGTATGGCCACGGCGACGGGATGTGAAAGACGCCCGGCAACAGCGGTTCGTAATTGCGGCGGAAATTCGCGTTGCCGTTGACGGATGCGCCGCCGAAGTGGGTACCGTGATAACCCTTCTTGAGCGCGAGAAACTTGGTCCGGTCACCTTGTCCCTTGATCTTCCAATATTGTCGCGCCAGCCGCAGCGCGGTTTCGACGGAATCGGATCCGCCCGAGGTGAAGAATGCACGCACCATTCCCTCGGGCTTGAACCATTCGGTCAACTCGTAGGCGAGTTCGATCGCCGGGCCGGTCGAGGTGCCGCGGAATCCGGAATAGTAGGGAAGCTCGTCGAGCTGGTCGGCGATCGCTTTCTTGATCGGATCGCAGCTGTAGCCGAGATTGACGTTCCAGAGGCCTCCGACCGCATCGAGCACCGTTCTGCCATCGATGTCCGTGACATGCACGCCTTCGCCTTTCATGATGATCCGGGGCGGCTGCGCGCGCATTTCGGCCGGATGCGCCATCGGGTGCCAGATCGGCTTGGCATTATTCTCGATGAGGAAGTTCTTGTCGCGCATGTTTGCTGCCTTTCCTTGTCAGTCGAAATCGAGGCCAAAATAGCGCAGTGCCTCTGCGTATGATTTTCGTGGATTTGTAACGTCGAAAAGCACGGTTCTCAGGCCGCAGGCCACCGCTCCCGCAACGTTGCGGCGTTGATCGTCGACAAAGACGCAAGCGTCCGGTTCCAGCGAAAGTCCCTCGAGCACCGCCCGATAGGCACGCGGATCGGGCTTCAGGATTTTTGTGTAAGTCGCATCCACGATGACGTCGAAGCGCTCGAGCAGCGGAAGCCGGTGACGGAAGCCCGCGCCATAGAACAGGTCGAGTTCGTTGGAAAGGATTGCAAGCTTGAAACCGGCGTCGCTCACCCGGCGAATGGCTTGATCAGCCTCGGGGCGGACGGCATTGGCGGGGTCGGCGCCACGCGCCCGGCGCACGAAAACTTCCATATCGCTCCAGTCTTCCCCGACCAGGCGTCCGACCTCGCGGCTGCGGGCAAGCCAGTAATCCCGCTCGGAAATTTCCCCGCGTTGCATCGACGCCCAGAGCGCGTCGGTCTGTTCGTCAAACGGTCCGCGCCAGGTCAGCGTGCCTGGCTCAAGACCGAGAGCCGATTCCGTCATGGCATGGGTTTCGAACAGCGTCCTGGAAATGACGCCGCCGAAATCCAGCACCAGGGCCTCTGGTCGGGAGGACGTCACCTGCGTTCGTCCGCAACCCGGCCGCGGGGAATGACGCCGGCTTCGACCCAACGGTCGAAGATTTCCAGGACCGTCGCAACGAATGCCGGACTGTTGATGTGCTCGGCAATCTCGTACAACTCGACGGGCTTGCTGATCGCCGAACGCATCTCCTCGACAAAGGCGGCGAGGCCGTCGGGATCGTGCAGCGCTTCTCCTTCGCGGTCCCATTCCTGAATGCCTCCCGTGGGAAGGACAAAGGCGATCGGGGCCGTGGCCGATGAAAGCCTTTCAGCGATTGCCTGCGCGATGCGCCGCCGATCCTCCGGACGCGAGGTCGCCGAGGCGAGCAGGCGGTTGTGGGCATGAAAGGGGCGGTCGACCAGATCGGCAGGGATCGGTAGCCACGCGGGAAAATCCACCATGTCGATCGCGCCGGGTGCAACGATCTGGGGAATGCCGGCCCGCCCCGCATTGGTCAGCCGATCCGCGCCCGAATGCACCACCGAACCTGTCAGCTGGTTGGCGACCTCCTGCAGGCTTAGATCCAGGACCGCCGCGAACCCGCGTTGCGCCGCCAGCGACTCCATGGCGCGGCCGCCCATGCCGGTGGTGTGGAAGATGACCACTTCGTAGCCGCGCGCTTCCAGTTGCGGCTTCAACTCGACCATGTAGCTGAGACAGCTCTTGCCGAGCGACGTCATGGCCACGACGGGTCGCTCTTTCTTGGGCTGTATCGCACTCCTGGCCGCCCCGACGACTGCGCCGCAGGCCTGCGACAGCACGGATTTGCAGGTGCCGTTGAGGCCATAGAGCCCGCCGGCCCACAGGATCATCATCAGGTCGGCGGCGATGCGCTCGGGCGGCACCAGGTGCGAGAATGCGACGGTCGAGACCACGAGCTTCGGCATCCCGAGCGGCAAGGCCAGCGCGACATCAAGCGCGAGGTCCGTCCCCATGGTGCCGCCGATCGCGATCACGCCATCGATGGCGTCCGCTTCGGAGAGGCTGCGGGTCAGGCGAGACGCGCCGATCGCCATCAGCGACATAGCGGAGTTCTCGTCGCCGCTCGCCGCGATCTCTGCGATCGTCGTTTGCGCCGCGGCCGCGACGGCGTGCTTGTCGTAGTCGGGCACATAAGGCGGGTCGCCGAGAACGCTGACGTCCAGCATGAACGGCTCGCCGCCGGCATCGGCGATGCAACCGCTCATGAACGAGAGTTCGTCCGCTTTGGTGTCTCCGGTTCCGATCAGCAGGATTTTGGGACGCAGAGCTTTGGACATGACCCGTCGGTGCTTTGCCAGTCTGGTGTCGAGGGACTCGCCGAATGGTATTCGGCAAAGAGGCTTACGGGCCGGATATCGCCGGTGACATCAACCTATCGGTTGATTGTGGTCCGGCGCGCCACTTCGTCAAAATCGAAACGAGGATGCGCTTGCAAGACGCTCGTCCTATGCGGCTGAATTGGTTGAACTAATGCAGCAATCCCAGATCGATCGATTGCGGACGGTCACGGTTCCGGCCCAGGAGCTTTTTGTGGGAGGCCGGCTTCGGGCCGCGGCGAGCGGAGCGCGGCTTGAGGTCATATCGCCCATCGACGGTCGAAGGCTGACGACGATTGCCGATGGCGATACGGCGGACGTCGACGCTGCGGTGCGGGCCGGGCGGCAGGCGTTCAACGACGGCTCCTGGGCAAGGGCTGCCCCGGCGCATCGGAAGAAAATTCTGCTGCGGATCGCAGAACTCGTCGAGAGCCACGCGCTCGAACTCGCCGTTCTGGGCGTGCGCGACAACGGTACCGAGATCGGCATGGCCTACAAGGCCGAGCCCCTGTCGGCCGCCGGCACCATCCGCTACTACGCGGAAGCGATCGACAAGGTTTACGGCGAAATTGCACCGACCGGCCGCGACGTGCTTGGTCTGATCCATCGCGAGCCGCTTGGTGTGGTCGGCGTCATCGTGCCCTGGAATTTCCCTCTCATGATCGGCGCCTGGAAGATCGCCCCCGCCTTGGCGGCCGGAAATTCGGTCGTGGTGAAGCCGCCCGAAATCGCGTCGCTCACCTTGTTGCGCCTCGCTCAACTTGCGAGCGAAGCAGGGCTTCCGGACGGGGTCCTGAATGTCGTGACCGGCAGAGGCGCTTCGGCGGGCGAGGCGCTGGCCTTGCATATGGATGTCGACGTGCTGGCCTTTACCGGCTCCGGCGCGGTCGGACGCCGGTTGCTCGAATATTCCGCCCGGTCAAATCTGAAGCGCGTTCATCTGGAGCTCGGCGGCAAATCGCCCAACATCGTTTTCGCCGATGTGCCGGACATCAAGCAGGCTGCGAAAGTCTCGGCGAACGGCATTTTTCGCAATTCGGGGCAAGTCTGCGTTGCCGGCTCGCGGCTATTGGTGCAGTCTGCCATCTATGAGCGCTTCATGGACGAAATGTTGAACGTCACCGCAAAGCTCAGGGTTGGCGACCCCCTCGACCTGGCATCGGACATCGGTGCGGTTTCCAGCGTTGTGCAGTTGCGAAAGGATCTCGATGCGGTCGCGCGTGCGGAGGAGGAGGGCGCCGTCCGGCTGATCGGGGGTGAGCAGCTTCACGTCCAGACCGGCGGGAACTATATGGCGCCCACGATCTTCGCCGAGGTGAAACCGGAGATGAGTCTATGGCGTGAGGAGGTATTTGGACCTGTTCTCGCCGTCACCCGTTTTGATAACGAGGAGGACGCGATCCGGCTCGCAAATTCGAGCGTCTACGGTTTGGCATCGGCGGTGTGGACCGGCAGTCTCTCGACCGCCCACCGCATGGTGCGCGCGATCAATGCCGGCGTCGTGCACGTCAATACTTATGGCGGTACCGACATCACGGTTCCGCTCGGCGGTTTCAAGCAATCCGGCTTCGGGCGGGACAAGTCGCCTCACGCGCTGGATGCGTACACGGATCTCAAAACGGCATGGATCGCGCTTTGACGACCTTGCTCCCGAAACGCTCTCCGTTCCCGGGCGCCTTGATCGACGCCGAACAGGAACGGCTCCTGAAGCCGTATCCGCGTTCGGCTGCGGCATGGCAGGAAAGAAATCGTGGCGCCAGGAACGAGAGTGGCGCCAGATGCGCGCATTTGTCTTGTACTTGAACTCAACAGGAGACTGGCCATGAATCGCAGGAAGCTTCTCAAGGGTGTAGGTCTTGCCGCTGCCTCCACGGCTGTCAGCGCGCCCGCCATCGCACAGTCCGCTCCCACCTTGCGCTGGCGGCTCGTCACCACCTTCCCGAAGAACCTCGATACGCTCTACGGCGCGTGCGAGATGTTCAGCAAGGTGGTTGGCGAACTCTCCGACCAGAAATTCCAGGTCGGCGTCTTCGGCCCGGGTGAAATCGTGCCGCCCTTTCAGGTGTTCGATGCGGTGTCGAACAACACCGTGGAGATGGGAAACAGCGCCTCCTACTACTACATCGGCAAGGATCAGGCGTTTGCATTCGGGACGGCCGTTCCGTTCGGGCTCAACACGCGGCAGATGAACGCATGGCTCGCCTATGGCGGCGGCCTTGACCTGCTCAACGAGCTCTATCGGCCCTACAATGTTTACGGCATCCCGTTCGGCAACACGACCGCGCAGATGGGCGGCTGGTTTCGCAAGGAGATCAAGACGCTCGACGATATGAAAGGCCTCAAATTCCGCGTCGGCGGCGTGGCGGGGCAGGTGCTGAGCCGGCTCGGCGTGGTGCCGCAGCAGATCCCGCCCGGCGACATCTACCCCGCGCTCGAGAAGGGCACGATCGACGCCGCCGAGTGGATCGGTCCCTATGACGATGAGAAGCTCGGCTTCCTGAAAGTCGCGCCCTATTATTATTACCCGGGCTGGTGGGAGGGATGCGCCAACGGTTTCCTCTACATCAACACCGCGAAATGGGACGAGCTGCCGAAGCCTTACCAGCACATGGTGACGACTGCGGCCGCGCAGGTCGCGGCCGATCTGACCGCCAAATATGACGCCCGCAACGCGCAGGCGATCAAGCGCCTGGTTGCGGCCGGCGCACTGCTTCGGCCCTTCTCGACGGAAATCCTCGACGCGTCGTTCAAGGCGACAAACGAGCTGTTTGCCGAGATTTCGACGAAAAATGAAAAATTCAAAAAGCTGTATGATTCGATGATCGCGTTCCGCAACGAGCAATATCAGTGGGACCAGGTCTGCGAAGCCACGTATGACAATTACATGATCCGCCGGATCCGCGGCTGACCGCAGGTCGCTGTCTGTTTCGCCAGAACTAGAGGGTCCATTTGGATATTCGTACCGGGCGACCCGTCACCCTCGCGCCAAACGGCATGGTGACGTCGCCGCATTCGCTTGCTTCCGCCGCCGGCGTCGATGTGCTTCGCGCCGGCGGCTCCGCCATCGATGCTGCGATCGCTGCAAGCGCGGTGCTGGCGGTCGTATATCCGCACATGACGGGCCTCGGCGGCGACGCGTTCTGGCTCGTTCATGAGGGCGGAAGCGGCGAGGTCAGATACCTCAACGGCGGCGGCAAGGCCGCAGCCGGCGCTTCGCTCTCAGTCGCTGAAAGAGCAGAGGGCTGAACGAAATCCCGCTGCGGGGAATAATTCCGGCCACCTTGACGGTGCCGGGCGCGGTCGCGAGCTGGACCGAGGCGCATGATGCCTATGGGAAGCTGCCTCTTGGCCGCACGCTCGAAGCCGCGATCGGATACGCGCGCGAGGGTTTTCCGGTGACCGGGCGGCTTGCGAGCTTCATCGAGATGATGCGGGACGATCTTGTGCAGCACCGCGAATCCGGCGCCCTGTTTCTTCCCGAGGGGGCGATACCGCTGCCCGCTACCAAGCTCCAAAATCCGGATCTGGCGGATACCCTTCAGGCGATTGCGGATCAGGGGTGGTCCGGTTTCTACGGCGGGCCTGTTGCGGCCGAAATGGTGCGGTTCGCGCAGCAGGCGGGAGGTTTCTTTCAGCTCGCCGATTTCGAGAGGCAGAGGGCGACGTGGGGCGCGCCGCTTACCGGCCGCTATCGTGACGTCACGATCTTCAACACGCCGCCGCCGACGCAGGGCTTCACCGTGCTCGAGATGCTCAATCTGGTAGAGCCGATGAACTCCATCGGATGGACCTGTTCGGACCCGATCGCGTGCACCTGCTCGTGCAGGCCAAACAGATTGCCTATCACGACCGCGATCGCCTGCTCGCCGATCCGGCCTTTGCCGATGTGCCGGTCGAGATGCTCCTCTCCAGGCAATATGCGCGCAAGCGGAGCGAATTGATCGATCCCGCTTCGGCACTGAGTTGGGACAAGGTGCCGTCATTTGGCAGCCTGGCGGGCGATACCGTCTATGTTGCGGCGGTCGACCGGGACGGTAACGCGGCGTCGCTGATTTAGAGCCTGTACGGCGCATTCGGATCATGCGTGGTTGCGGGCAGCACGGGCGTGGTCCTGCAGAATCGGGGAGCCTACTTCTCCCTCGATCCCAATCATCCCAATCGTCTCGAACCCGGAAAGGTCCCCCTGCATACCCTGATCGCATCGATGGCCAAGCGAAACGGCAGGCTCTGGAGCGTGCTCGGCTGCATGGGGGCGGACGGCCAGCCGCAGATCCAGCTGCAGCTCTATTCGGCGATGATCGATTTCGGCCTGGACATCCAGGAAGCCATCGAGATGCCGCGGTTCCTGTCCGGCCGTTTCGCGCTCGGCGAAGCGCGCGATACCTTGCACATGGAGAGCCGCTTTCCGGCCGGGACGATCGCCGCGCTCGAGCGGCGTGGCCACATCGTCAATCGTTGGGGAGCCTGGAACGAAATGGCCGGCCACGCGCACGGCATCACGATTGAACCGCAGCGCCGCGTCTTGAGCGGCGGCTCCGATCCGCGCAGCGACGGGGCGGCGATCGGGTACTGACGCGCGCTTGTGACGGCCGAGCCATCGCGGCCGGCTTTGAACGATTTCGCTGAGCGCGATCTCCTGCCGCCGGGGCTGATCGCGCATCCGGCGCCTAAGTCCATCTTGGCGCTGGAGCGGCTCGCTCCGGTGTTGTACTGCTACGTCCCCCAATCGTCGTTGGTGCGCCGCCCATGAGCATTCTGCTGACGCTGATCCTGATCGTTGCCGCCATCGTTGCGGGTCTGGTCCTGTTCGCCGCCAACACCGCGCGGAAGGCCGAAGCAGCGGTGCCGCCATGCGGTCAGTTCATGGACATCGACGGCCAGCGGCTGCATTACGTCGACACCGGGGGCACCGGCCCCGCCATTGTGATGATCCACGGCCTCGGGGGCACTCTGAGGAACTACACCTACGCGCTGGTGGACAAACTGTCGGGCGAATTCCGGGTCATCGCGGTGGACCGGCCCGGCTCCGGCTATTCGGAGCGCCCGGAGGATGCGCCGGCGAGACTTGGCGCGCAGGCCGACACGCTGGCAAAGTTCATCCGCGCGCTGGGGCTGAAGCAGCCGCTGCTGGTCGGGCATTCGCTGGGTGGCGCCTTGTCGCTCGCGATTGCACTCGATCATCCGGACTGTGCCGGTGCGCTGGCGCTGATCGCGCCGCTGACCCATGCGCAGGACGACGTTCCGGAACCGTTCCAGGGTCTCGTCGTCAACTCACCCATGATGCGCAAGATCGTCGCCTGGACGCTGGCCACCCCGATGGCGATACGCCGCGCGCCGGAGCTGTTGAAGATCGTGTTCGGACCGGACGCGGTGCCGGCGGATTTCCCGACACGCGGCGGCGGGCTGCTCGGCCTGCGGCCGAAGAGTTTCTACAACACCTCCTCCGACCTCGTCGCGGTCAACGAAGATCTGCCCGGCATGATGAAACGCTATGGCGGGCTGACCATTCCGCTCGGCATGCTGTTCGCAAAGGGCGACCTCATTCTCGATTACCGCAGACAGGGCGAAGCGATGAAACAGCAATGCCCCGCGCTCGACCTGGTTCTGGTGGACCAGCACGGCCACATGCTGCCGGTGACCGCTCCCGACAGCACCGCCGACCTGATCCGGCGCGTCGCCGCGCGGCAATCGGGGCAGCCGCGCGTGGCGAACGCGTGAGGGGCACAGCGCATGCCGACGATCGGGGGAGATATCCCGGATTTGCGTTATGCGGGGAAAAGCGGTAGCGCTCATCCGCCACCAAATTCCTGATGTTCCCCTTTGAATGTGCGGCGGGCCGTTGATGCATTCCGATGATGGCGCAATCGAATTCGACTATGTCATCGTCGGTGCGGGCTCGGCCGGATGCGTGCTGGCCAACCGCCTGAGCGCGGACGGAAAGCATTCGGTGCTGCTGCTCGAGGCCGGCCCCGAGGACACCAACCTCTGGATCCACGTGCCGGTCGGCTATGGCCGGCTGTTCAAGGAAAAAACCGTCAACTGGATGTACCAGACCGAGCCCGAGCCGGGACTGGACGGGCGAAGCGTGTTCCAGCCGCGCGGAAAAGTGCTGGGCGGATCGAGTTCGATCAACGGCCTGCTTTACGTCCGCGGCCAGCACGAGGATTACGACCGCTGGCGCCAGCGCGGCAACGAGGGCTGGGGCTATGACGACGTGCTGCCCTATTTCAAGAAGGCCGAGAACCAGGCGCGCGGCGCCGACGATTTCCACGGCGTCGGCGGCCCGCTGCCGGTTTCCGAGCTGAGCCACGCCGATCCGCTCTCGGCGGCCTTCATCGAGGCGGCCGTGGAAACCGGCTTCCCCAGGAATCCCGACTTCAACGGGGCGACGCAGGAAGGCGCCGGATTCTTCCAGACCACGACCCGCTACGGGAGAAGAGCGAGCACCGCGGTGGCGTATCTTCGCCCCGCCAAGGGCCGCAAGAACCTGCACGTCGAGACATCGGCGCTGGCGCAGCGCATTCTGTTCGATGGACGGCGTGCCGCCGCCGTCGAGTACCGGCAGGCAGGCCGCTTGCGGACCGCGCGGGCGCGCAAGGAAATCCTGGTTTCCGGCGGCGCGTACAACTCGCCGCAATTGCTGCAGCTCTCCGGCGTGGGTCCGGCGGAGCTGTTGCGCAAGCACGGCATCGATGTCGTGCTCGATGCGGCAGGCGTAGGACACGACCTGCAGGATCACCTGCAGGTCAGGGTGGTCACGCGTTGCACGCAACGCATCACGCTCAACGATGTCGTCAACAATCCCGTGCGCAAGATTCTGGCCGGCCTGCGCTATGCGGCGTTCCGCACCGGGCCGCTGTCGATCGCCGCCGGCACGTCGGGCGCGTTCTTCAAGACCAATCCGCGGCTGGCGACGCCCGATATCCAGATCCACTTCCTGCCGTTCTCGACCGACAAGATGGGAGAAAAGCTGCATCCGTTTTCCGGATTCACGGCGTCGGTCTGCCAGTTGCGCCCCGAGAGCCGCGGCTCGCTGCGCATCAAAAGCGCCGATCCCGCGGTGCCGCCGGAAATCCGCATCAACTATCTTGCCACCGAAACCGATCGCGCCGCCTTCATCGAAGGCCTGAAGATCCTGCGCAAGATCCTGGCCGCGCCCGCTCTCAAACCTTATTCGGTCGAAGAGGTCTATCCCGGCGCGAAGGTGACGAGCGACGAGGACTTGCTGAATTTCTGCCGCCAGACCGGCAGCACGGTCTATCATCCGACCTCGACCTGCCGGATGGGCAACGATTCCATGGCGGTGGTCGATCAGCGCTTAAGGGTGCGCGGCATCGAGGGCCTGCGGGTGGTCGACGCCTCGATCATGCCGGACCTGATGTCGGGCAATACCAACGCCCCCACGATCATGATCGCCGAAAAAGCCTCCGACATGATCTTGCAGGACGCGCGGTAACGCGGGGTCCGCGGGCGGGCCTGGGTTTGCATTCCGGCATCGGCTGGTTTTATGTGCGGGGCGGAAATCGGCGGAGATTCCGGCGCGGCGTGAAGGAAGGTGAATGGCGGCAATTCGCATAAGGATCGGCACGCGCAAGAGCGTCATGGCGCTGGCGCAGACCGAGGAAATTGCCCGGCGGCTGACCGCGGCCGTTCCCGGTCTCGATGTCGAGATCGTCAAGTTCGAAACCACAGGCGATTCGGACCAGACCAGCAAGCTGTTGCAGCATGGCGGCAAGGGCGGCGCTTTCGTCGCCGAAATCCGAAAGGCGGTGGTGTCGGGCGAATTGCAGGCCGCGATGCACTCGCTGAAGGACATGCCGGGCAATGAAGACACGCCGGGGCTGGTGATCGGCGCGACGCTGTCGCGCGACCCGCCCGGCGACGTCCTGGTGCTGCGTCCGGGCGTTTCGATCGACGATTTCAGGCGATCGCGCGGCAGGGGATTCAAGATCGGCACCAATGCGGTGCGGCGCGCGGCCTATGCGCGCCGGCTGTTTCCGGAAGTCGAGGTGATTCACTATCGCGGCGCCGCCGACACCCGGATCCGCAAGCTGGACAATTCGGAGATGCAGCGGCTGCCCGGCGGCGGCGCGGTCGGGCCGGCGGACGCGCTGATCATGGCGCGCTCCGGGCTCGAGCGCGTCGGTTTGGGCGCCCGCATCGCCTATGAATTCCCGATTGCTGAAATGCTGCCGGCGGTTGGCCAGGGCATTGTCGCGGTCGAGTGCGCGATCAACGATTGGCAGACGCGCCGCATTCTGTCGGCCATCGACGACCCGGCCGCGCACAGAAGCGCCGACGCCGAGCGCGAGGTGCTGTGGGTGCTCAACGGCCATTGCAATTCGCCGATCGCGGGATTTTCCAAAATCGACGGCGCGCAGATGTCGCTGACCGCCTCGGTGCTGGACGAAGCCGGCGGCCTGTTCATCGAGGCCTCGCGCACGGGGTCAGCGGATCGCCCGCGCGAACTCGGCCGCGCGGTCGGGCTTGAACTGCTGGCCAAGGGCGCGGCCGAGATCATCGAACGCAGCCGGCCGAGGTGATTAACTGCGCAGGCCGGTGACTGCTGGACGGCCCCGGCGCGTTGCCTCAGCCCTTATACGCCCGCACCCGTTTCAGCATCTGCTCGACATGCGCGATCGGGGTTTCCGGCTGAATGCCGTGGCCGAGGTTGAAGATCAGCCGGCCCTTGGCGAAATTCGAAAGCACGTCGTCCACCGCCTGGTCGAGCGCGTTGCCTCCGGCGATCAACGCCAGCGGATCGAGATTGCCCTGCACCGCGACTCTGGTCTGCACGTGCTCGCGGATCAGCGACGGCTCGGCCGCCCAGTCGATGCTGACGGCATCGACGCCGGTCGCCTCGACATATCCCGGCAGCAGCGCGCCGGCGCCTCTGGGAAAGCCGATGATCTTTGCGTGAGGTACCTTCGCACGCACGCCTTCGACGATGCGCCGGGTCGGCTCGATCGACCAGCGCGCGAATTCGCGCGGCGGCAGCACGCCGGCCCAGGTGTCGAAGATCTGCAGCACGTCGGCGCCGGCCTTGAGCTGCGCCAGCAGGTATTGGACGGAGTTCTCCACCAGCACGTCGATGATTTTCGCAAACGCCTGCGGGTGAGAATAAGCCATCAACCGTGCGGGCGCCTGATCCGGCGTGCCTTGCCCGGCCACCATGTAGGTCGCAACCGTCCATGGCGCTCCGCAAAAACCGATCAGCGCGATCTTCGGGTCGAGTTCGCGGCGCACCCGGCCCAGCGCCTCAAACACCGGCTCGAGCTTGTCGAAGTCGGCTCGCGGGGCCAGCGCGTTGACCTTCTTCGGCGTGTCCAGCGGGTCGAGCCGCGGGCCTTCGCCGGCCTCGAACCGCACCTCGCGGCCGAGCGCATGGGGAATGACCAGAATGTCCGAGAAGATGATCGCGGCGTCGAAGTTGAAACGGCGGATCGGCTGCAGCGTGACTTCGGCGGCGAGTTCCGGCGTGAAGCACAGGTCGAGGAAGCCTCCCGCCTTGGCGCGCACGTCGCGGTATTCCGGCAAATAGCGGCCGGCCTGCCGCATCATCCAGACCGGCGGCACCGGCTGGCGGCGGCCGGAAAGCACTTCAAGAAAGGGTTTTGTGGGATGAACCTGGGTCAAATGCTTGTTTCCGCAAGGCGTGAGGAGGGGCGTCGCTCCTGATACACTGCGGATGCGGACTTGGCCAAGCTACGATCGACCCCGATACCGGCCATGCCGCAGGCCTCGGGCTATCCATTCAGCGCATGGCGGGCGAAACGGCGCGTTTTCGCGGGGGCGGGGGATGGCACAGCAGGTGGACCTTATGCGCACACCGGCCTTGTGCCCGGTTCCGTGCATTTCCGCTTCCTTTGTCGGGAACCCTCCGGATGGCGGATGCGTTGTTGCGGGAGGAGGCTCGCCATGGCTGAGAAATTCGATCCTGCACCCTACGACAAGCACGCCGCGGACCCCCGCGAAGCCGCCGCGGCGGACCGCGATATTCACGAGCGACTGGACGCCGGGCTGATCGACAGCTTTCCGGCATCCGATCCCGTCAGCGCGGCGCAGCCGTCGCCGTCGAAAGCCGATCGCGAGAGCGAAAGCACCTCGCTCTGGGACAAGATGCTGGCGGTGTTTCGATAGGCAATCGTTTTACCCGAAGGCGTCCAGATGAATCAGGAATTCAACCACGCCGCCAACGATTCCCCGCGCAGCGGGAGTTCGAAACAGGTGACGCCCGTGGTGTGGTGCGCCATCGTGGTGGCATGCGTCGCCATGGCGACATGGCTTGCGATGAAGCCATGATGCTCTTGCGTGACCGGGCGGCGGACCGCGCGCTCTGTGCCGCGAAGGATCACGGGCGCGATCATGTCTGCGGCGCGATGTGAGAACGCGCGATCTGCAAGATCTTCAATAATGCGGCGGCGGTTCGTTGATGGGGCCGGGCGCTCGCGCTTCGGCCTCTTGCAGGCGTTCGCTCAGGGCGACGAGCTGGCGCGTCAGCGCGTCGATCTTCTGCCACTGCTCGGTGATGGTCTTGTTCAGCGTCTCGATGGTCTCGTCCTGAAACATCACCCTCGCCTCGAGCGCATCGAGGCGGTCGCTGAGCGTCTTTGCGTCACTCATCGGAATCGTTTTCCATGGGGCGTTGCCGCAACCCGTGACCGAGCGCGACGCGCTCGTCAAACACAAAACATTCGCCGCGCCAGCGGCTCTCGGCTTCCGGCACGCCTTCCAGATATCTGAGGATGCCGCCCTTGAGGTGGTAGACCTCGGCAAAGCCGCGCGACAGCAGATAGCTGGAGGCCTTTTCGCAGCGAATGCCGCCGGTGCAGAACATCGCAATCCTGCGGTGTTTTATCGGATCGAGACGGCGCGCGGCAAATTCCTTGAACTGCCCGAAGCTTTTGATGCCGGGATCGACGGCGCCGGCAAAAGTGCCCATCGCGACCTCGAAGGCATTGCGGGTGTCGATCAGAAGCGTGTCCGGCGCCGCGATCAGATCCGTTCCAGTCGGCGGGGTCGACATAGATGCCGACCTGCCGCGTCGGATCGGCCTCCGCGGCGCCGAGGGTGACGATCTCCTTTTTCAGCCGGATCTTCAGCCGCTGAAACGGCATGGCGGAGGCAGAAGAGAATTTCAGTTCGAGACTGTCGAGCCGGCCGCCGAACAGATCGCTGTCTTGCAAGGCGTCGACCAGCGCGCCGATCGCATCGGCGCCGCCGGCAAGCGTGCCGTTGATGCCTTCATGGGCCAAAAGCACGCTGCCCTTCAGTCCGAGCCTTGCGCAAAGCGCGCGCAGCGGCTCGCGCAGCTCCCGGAAATCGGGCAGCGCGGCGAATTGATAGAAAGCGGCGACCTTGCAGGGCATGGCGATGGTTTATCAGGAGGGGTGGGATCGGGAAAGGTTGTTCCGCCCTCATCCTGAGGAGCGCGCCCTTGCGCGCGTCTCGAAGGACGAGGGCGGCCCATCCTTCGAGACGCGGCCCTTCAGGCCGCTCCTCAGGATGAGGGTGTGCAGGCGCTATGCACTCCTAACCATTGCCCAGCGCCGCATGAATGTGCCAAGTAACCCCCTCAAGCAGGCCCGCGCCTGAGTGCGGCGGGGTACAAAAAACAACGATAAAGCGAGCAATTTGGCATGAGAAATTTCCATCTCGCCGGCCGGTCGACGGTCCACGCCCAGAACGGGATGGTGGCGACGTCGCATCCTCTGGCCGCGCTGACCGCAATCGAGGTGATGCGTTCCGGCGGCACCGCCGCCGACGCCGCGGTGGCGGCCTGCGCGCTATTGGGCGTGATCGAGCCGCAGTCCACCGGGATCGGCGGCGATTGCTTCGCGCTGCTGCAGCCGCGGGGCGAGGGCAAGATCACAGCCTACAACGGTTCGGGCCGTGCGCCGAAGGCGGCGACGCCCGACTGGTATATCGAGCGCAAGCTGCATGCGATCCCGCTGACATCGGCGCACGCCGTCACCATCCCGGGCTCCGTCGACGCCTGGGCGACCATCCTGCGCGATCACGGCAAGCTCGGGTTCGATACCCTGCTGCAACCGGCGATCAAGGCCGCCGAGGAGGGCTATGTGGTCTCGCCGCGCATCGCCTTCGACTGGAAGAACCAGTTCGAGAAACTGAAGAAAGGCACCAACACCGAGCGCTATTTGCTGCCGCACGGCAGGCCCGCGGTCGCCGGTGACGTGATCCGGCAGCCCGAGCTCGGAAAAACCCTGCGCGCCATCGCCAAGGACGGCCGCGACGCGTTCTACAAGGGCGCCATCGCCGAGGACATGGTCGAGACCTTGCGCGGGATCGGCGGCCTGCACACGCTGGACGATTTTGCAGCCCACACCACCGAGACCACCTCGCCGATCGGCACCATCTACAAGGGGCACGACGTCTGGCAATGCCCGCCGAACGGCCCGGGCATCACCATGCTGGTGATGCTGAACATCCTGTCGCGCTTCGATCTGACGAAATTTCCCGGCGATGAGCATCGAGCGGTTCCACCTCGAAGCCGAGGCCGCGCGGGCCGCCTACATGATGCGCGAGCAGCACATCGGCGATCCCGCCTATGTCAACGTCGACGTCAACAGGATCCTGACGCCGGAATTCGCCGACGAGCACGCCGGCAAGATCAGGATGGACGGCTTGCGCGATCTGCCGAACGTGGCGCCGCCGATGAATCCCTCGACGATCTACGTCACCGTGGTGGACAAGGACCGCAACGTCTGCTCGTTCATCAATTCGATCGCGCATTCCTTCGGTTCGGCGATCGTCTCCAACAAGACCGGCGTCCTGCTGCAAAACCGCGGCGGCGGTTTCCGCATCCAGCCCGGCCATCCCAACTGCATCGCGCCGGGCAAGCGGCCGCTGCACACGATCATCCCGAGCCTCGTCACCAGGAATGGCCGTGCGGTGATGCCGTACGGCGTGATGGGCGGGCAGTATCAGCCGGTCGGGCAGGTGCATGTGCTGACCAACATGCTCGATTATGGCTGCGACGTGCAGGAAGCGATCGATATGCCGCGCGGCCTGCATTACGAGGGCGTCTACCAGCTCGAGGACGGCGTGCCCGCCGCCATCGTCGAGGGCCTGAAGAAGCTCGGGCATCAGACCACGAGCGTGGTCTCCCCGCTCGGCGGCGGCCAGGCGATCTGGATCGACTGGGACAAGGGCACGCTGACCGGCGGTTCCGACCCGCGCAAGGACGGCTGCGCGCTGGGATATTAAGCGTGCCGCCCGTGTATGCGAGTTATCACTCTGTTACGAAGGATGCTGAAAAGATGCGACGTATCCAGTTTCGACGTCTCCCGATCGCCTTTGCCGTTGCGATAGTGACGGTTGGCGCCCTTCTCTTCGCTGCGCCATCCGGCGCAGCCGCCCAGACCGCAGGAAAAACCATGACCACACCTTCAGGCTTGCAGATTATCGACACGGCAGTCGGCACCGGCGCGTCGCCGAAACCTGGCCAGATCTGCGTCATGCATTACACCGGCTGGCTCTACGAGGGCGGCAAGAAGGGCAAGAAGTTCGATTCTTCGGTCGACCGCAACGAGCCGTTCGAGTTTCCGATCGGCAAGCAGCGGGTGATCGCCGGCTGGGACGAAGGCGTCGCCACCATGAAGGTCGGCGGCAAGCGCACGCTGATCATTCCGCCCGCGCTCGGCTACGGCGCCCGCGGCGCCGGCGGCGTCATTCCCCCGAACGCGACGCTGATGTTCGATGTCGAACTGTTGGGTGTGAAGTAGCGGGCACTGCTCTCCGGAGTCGTCATGGCCGGGCTCGTCCCGGCCATCCACGTCCTTTTTGATCGGCGCGAAAGACGTGGATGCCCGGCACAAGGCCGGGCATGACGAATTCGAGGGTGCACGGATAAACACATTCAAACAGGAAGACCGGCCTCCTGGGCCGGTCTTTTTCATTTGATGATCAGCGCCGGTCAGAGATTCTTGTTCGCCGCCGCGGCCGCCTTGTTGACGGCGTCCTTGGTGGCTTCCTTGGCGTCGCCGACGGCCTTCTGGCCCTTGCCCTTGATTTCCTGAATCACGCCTTCGCCCTGCAGCCGGTCGGAACCGACGGCCTCGCCGACGCCCTGCTTGGCCTTGCCGATCGCCTCGTTGGTGGCGCCCTTGACCTTGTCTGCCGTGCTACCCATGGAATTCTCCCTTTCGGAACTGTTGAGCTTCGGCAAGACAAGTCCCAAAGGCGTGAAAAGTTCCCGTTTCGTCTGGTCTGCGATCGCGGTTTTCGCTACCGTTCGCGGGATGCGATTTTTCGGAAAGCAACGCGATGACAGGTTCCCACGATCACACCCATTCCGGTCACTCCCACGATCACGGCGACGCGGAGCGCTGGAAGCACGACGGCGTCCGCGTCATTCCCGGCAACCAGCTCGATCCCAACGTGCCCTCGACGCCGGGCATGGACCGCAAGGCCGCGATCAATTTCGCCCGCGTCGGCGCGCAGAAATTGTGGGCCGGCACCGTGACCATCAAGCCCGACGCCAAGACCGGCGCGCATCATCACGGCCATCTCGAAAGCATCATCTATGTGGTGAAAGGCAAGGCGCGGATGCGCTGGGGCGAGCATCTGCAATTCACCGCGGAGGCGGGGCCCGGCGATTTCATTTTCGTCCCGCCCTATGTGCCGCACCAGGAGATCAACGCCAGCCGCGACGAGGTGCTGGAATGCGTGCTGGTGCGCAGCGACGGCCAGGCGGTCGCGATCAATCTCGACATCGAGCCGGTGGAGAAACCGGAGACGGTGCTGTGGGTCGATCCCGTGCACCGCGATCCGGCGGAGACGAAGTAGGTGCTGTCATTCCGGGGCGACGCGTTGGCGTCGAACCCGGAATCTGCAATTGCCCGATGTGCAATTGCACATTCTGAGGTTCGACGCTTACGCGTCGCCCCGGAATGACGAAAAATAAAGGGAGAGGAACATGGCACACCTCGATCATCCGCTGCCGCGGCGGGCGGTCATCAAGGGCGCGGGCCTTGGCCTCGTTGCCGGCGGCCTCGCCGGCGCATTGCCCGCGCAGGATGCTGCTGCCGCGACGGTAGACGGCGGCGAAATCTGGAGCAGCGAATACTGGGCCAAGAAGGGCGATATTCCCCTGTGGATGTACCGCAAGCGGCTCGGGGCGCCGAAACCCGGCGAGCCGTCGCGGCCGGTGCTCTTTTTCGTTCACGGCTCGTCGATCTCGTCGCGGGTGTTCGATCTCAACGTGCCCGGTCACGGCGAATATTCGGTCATGAACGAATTCGCCCGCCATGGCTTCGACTGCTGGACCATGGATCACGAAAATTACGGCAAGTCGGGGCGCACCTCGGGCAATTCCGACATCGCCAGCGGCGTCGAGGATCTGAAAGCGGCGGCGGAAGTCGTCACCCGCGAAACCGGCCGGCAGAAATTCCATTTCCTCGGCGAGTCCTCCGGCGCGCTGCGCGCCGGCGCCTATGCGATGGCGGAGCCCGAGCGCGCCGACCGTCTGGTGTTCGCCGCCTTCACCTACAAGGGCGAGGGATCGCCGACACTGACAAAACGCGCCGAGCAGCTCGCCTATTTCCGCTCCCACAACATGCGCAAGCGCGACCGCGACATGATCCGCTCGATCGCCACCCGCGACAAGCCGGGCACCAGCGAAGCCGCCGCGGTCGAGGCGCTGGCGGATGCGGAGATGCAGTTCGGCGACCAGGTTCCGACCGGCACCTATCTCGACATGACCGCCAATCTGCCGGTGGTGAAGCCTGAGAAGGTGCTGTCGCCGGTGCTCCTGGTGCGCGGCGAATATGACGGGATCGCCACCGTCGCCGATCTCGAGGAGTTCTTTAACGGGCTGCCCAACGGCGACCGCCAGTTCGTGATCCTGCCCGGCACCGCGCATTCGGTCACGCTCGCGACCAACCGGCAATTGTTCTGGCACGTGACCCGCGCCTTCCTCACCATGCCGGCGCCGATCGCGACGTGAGCGTCCGTCATTCCGGGGCGACGCGCAAGCGCTCGAACCCGGAATCCGGGATTCCCCGATGTGCAATTGCACATCTGAGGTCTCGGTCCTTCGGACGCGTCCCGGAATGACGGGATGAAAAAATCGCAAATCGGATGTCGGATCAGCGCCGCGCCGTTCGTCCTTGGGCCGACCTCATTGAAAGGGAACCTGCCGATGTCCAAAATCTCCCCCTGCCTGTGGTTCGACGGCGAGGCCGAGGAGGCCGCGAAGTTCTACGTTTCGCTGCTGCCCGATTCACGGATCGAAAAGGTGCAGAAGAACATGGTCGACGGCCCCGCCGGCAAGGCAGGCACCGTGCTGGTGGTGGAGTTCACGCTGGCCGGCCAGCGCTTCATGGCGCTCAACGGCGGCACGCGGTTCGAATACACCCACGCGGTCTCGTTCAAGATCGACTGCGCCGATCAGGCCGAGGTCGACCGGCTGTGGGACGCACTGTCCGCCAATGGCGGGCAGGTCGAACGCTGCGGCTGGCTGAAGGATCGCTATGGCGTGTCCTGGCAGATCGTGCCGACCGCGCTTGTGCAATATCTCGGCGGTCCCGACCGCGCCGGCGCCGAGCGAGCGATGGCAGGCGATGCTGGGCATGGTCAAGCTCGATATCGAAGGCCTGAAGCGGGCCTATGAGGGCAAGTCGGCGGCGTACCGGCGCTTCACGCCGCTAGTAGTTGACGCGCAGTCCGACGCCGCCGTGGACGGTGTTGCCGACCGGCTGCGGCCCCAAGTGCCGTTGACGAAGAGGTCGGCGACCCAGCCCTTGGTGATGCGGAAGCCGAGACGGCCGCCATATTCGAACCAGCCCTGGTTGCCGATGGTCGGCACCACGGTGCCGTCGCCGGTCACGGTGGCGACGATGCCGGAGTGGGTCGCGAACGACTGCACGTAACCGCCATTGATGTTGCCCTCGACGTTGCCGAACAGATGCGTCCATTGTCCGCCGATCTTGACCAGGCTGGTTCGATCGGTGCCGGTCGCGATCGAGGCGTCGAACGGATTGAACGCGATCGCCGGATCCGTGTAGCCGCTCACCCGCTGCCACAGCTGCCAGACCTCGATCGAGGCCGCGACCTCGTCGCGCGGCGAAAGCCGGCTGATCCAGCCCGCCCTGCCGTAGACGCCGTAGTCGCTGCTGTCGGTCGAACTGGTCAGCGCAACCGCGACCGAGGCTCGTCATGTAGCTGCGGCGATAGCGCACCTTCTCGAACGGCGACAGCACGGTGCCGATGTCGAAGAACGGCCGCGACGATCCCCAGTCGGTGAAATCGTAGCGCAGCGCGAACGCGCCGATCGGCGCGCTGGTGACGTTGTATCCGCCCTCGCTGTACTGGGTGTAGGCGATGCCCGCCAGCAGCGACAGATTGGGCGTCAGCTCCTTGCGGCCGTGAATGCCGGCCGAGAACGATCCGGCCGAGCCGAACGCGCTGATGCAGTCGCTGCAGTTGACCTGCTCGTTGACGCCGAGCAGCACCGTGCCGAGCACCCGGTTGGTGATCATCTGGTTGAAGCGCTGATTGGCGAGGTCGCCGATCGAGCCGCCGCTGGAATCCGAGCCGGTCGGCGTCGGAGTGGGGTCGGCGTTGGCGTTGGCGGTCGGCGAGGGACCGGGTGACGGGAGTTGGCGACGGCGAAGGCTCGGCGTGGGCGTCGGCGTGAGCGTCGGACGGACGTGCGTGCCGCATTGCTAATACGGTTTGCGCCGCGGCGGAGTGCCTGGATCCAGCCAGCACAAGCGAAATCGCCGCCGTGAGCGCGGCCGACAGCAGACAAGGCTGCGTGTGAATGTTTGCCATCGTCAGCGCCCGCACAGCATGCCGGTGGGATCGCTGCCGTCATCGACGTCGCGGGCGCGGCATCCGCATATTGCGTGACGGTGCAGAGCCCCGCCGCCGCCGCGCAGTTCGCGGCGAAGGTCCAGGGCGGGGTGTTGGTCTTTTGAATCGTCGACCTTCCGCCGCGCCAATGTGATGATCGCGGTATCGCCGGGCTGGGTCAGCTCGACGCACTGAAAGCTCAGGGTGCAGACCCGCGAGGCGCCTTCCTGCAGCACCACGGTGGTCTTGCCCCGCTGCGACAGGATATCGAGGATGGTGCCGCGCACGCCGATGGTCGCCAGCGAGCGTCGTGATCTTGTAGGCGGTCTTTTCCGAATGTCCGGTGACGAAGCGAAACGCGCCGGTCGTCAGCCTGATCGCGATATCGCGGTAGGTGTGCTCGTCGTCGAAAACGGTGCGGTCGAGCTTGAGCGTCGCGCTGGGACCGAGCGACAGGTTGGTGCTGTCGGCCATCACCAGCCGCGCCGCGCTGTCGAGACCGGTGCGCACGATTTCGTCGCGCAGCACGCCGTCGCCGACGTTGATCTGGCTGGTCGCCGATCCCATGACGCGAACGACTTCATTCTGGATGACGGCTGCTTCGCCGACGCGCGTCTGCGCGTGAAGCGGGAGCTTGCCGCAAGCCCTGCCGCCAGACAAAGCGCGGAGATAGAGAACGATGACGCAAGTGCATTTCAAAACCGATCGATTGATCCCGCCATCGTACCGGATCGCCCGCGCAGATCATGTTGTAATTTTACCACAAGCCGCGCCTGATGAGCCCGATGGTTAGTGGCCGCGAAATCGAAACGCGTTCAAAGCAATGGACATAAAGATTTTTCCCGCCCACACTCGACAGGATTGCAACGCCATCCATCTGTGAGCTTCGTGCGCGAATCACCTTCTGTTACCGATATTTCGGCTGCGCGGAACGCCATTATCGCCGTCATCCTGTTTCTCGCCGCGCATTTCGCGCTTCTGGTCGGCGTGACCACGCCGGAAAAATTTGTTTTCGACGAAGTGCATTATGTGCCGGCGGCCCGCCAGATGCTCGAGCCGGTGATGTCACAGCCGATGCTCAATCCGATGCATCCGCCGCTGGCAAAGCAGTTGATCGCGCTGTCGATCAAAACCTTCGGCGATGGCCCGCTGGGCTGGCGCTATCCGGGCGTGCTGTTCGGAGCGCTCGCGATCGTTGCGGTCTATCTCTGCGGGCTGGCCCTGTTCGCAGGCGAGGGGCCCGCGATAGCGGCGGCCCTGCTCGCCTTCTTCAACCAGATGCTGTTCGTGCAGTCGCGGATCGCGATGCTGGATATTTTTGCGCTCGCCTTCGGCCTGTTCGGGATCGCGGCGTTCATGCACGGCTTCCGGAAAGTGCGGCCGCATCCGATGTTCGCGCTCGCCGGTCTTGCTTTCGGTCTCTCGGCCGCGTGCAAATGGAGCGGCTTGTTCGCGCTTGCGACCTGCATCGCGATCATCGCCGCGATCCGCCTGATGCAAAGCTGGCGCACGCAGTTTGCCGACGGCAACGCCCTCGACTGGTACCGGCCGGACCTGTGGCCCGATTTCAGGACCCATCATTTCGCCGGGTGCTTCGTGCTGGTGCCGGCGATCGTCTATCTCTTGACCTTCCTTCCGCTCTACGGATTGTCGATTGGCGACCTGTGGGAAGCGCAGCGCCGCATCTTCGGCGACAACACCACGACCGCGATTGCGGGCCACACCTATATGAGTTCGTGGCCGAGCTGGCCGTTTCTCGCGCGGCCGGTCTGGTACCTCTTCGACAAGATCGATGAAGACAGGATCGCGGCCGTGGTCTTGCTCGGCAATCCCCTGGTGCTGTGGCCGGCGCTGCCGGCGCTTGTGGTCTGCCTGCGCGACTGGATCGTGACGCGAAGGTGGGATGCGTTCCTGATCCTGTCGTTCTATTTCGGGCCGTATCTGGCCTGGGCGCTGCTGCCGCGGACGCTCGGATTCCTGTATTATTATCTGCCCGCCGCCACAGTCGCGAGTCTGGCGCTGGTCTACGTGCTGAGACGCGGCAACACTCCGCGCTGGCTGCTATGGGCCTTCGTCGCGGTCGCATTCGCGGGCTTCGCCGCGATGCTGCCGGTCTCGGCGGCCTTCGTCGGAACGTCGATGGCGACGTTTTCCCGGCTGATGCTGTTCCAGAGCTGGATTTGAGGTCGATTGCGGCAAGCAGCCGTCACTGCGACGCGGTCTTCCATGTTGACGACCTGGACGCGGCGGTTGGTCGGGTCCATCGGCGCGTGCGATCACGTTGTCCGTCGCTATCGCGGCGGCGGGCGGCGGCACGAGGGAGCGGTTTGACATGTGATGCACATGTGTTTATGTTTTCCACATGACTACGATGATTCAAATTCGCAACGTGCCGGATGCACTGCATCGTCGGCTTAAGTCGCGTGCGGCGCTGGCGGGCATGTCGCTCTCCGACTACCTGCTCGGCGAAATTCGTCAGGTGGCCGAGCGACCGACGCTCGATGAACTGCGAGCCCGTCTGGCGCGGCGCCCGGGAATGACCCCTTCGGTGGCGCCGGCACAGGCAGTCCGTGCCGAACGCGATCGCCAATGATTGTCGTCGACGCTTCGGCCGTGCTTGAAGCGCTTCTTCGCACGCCAGCCGCAGGAGCGGTAGAGAGGCGGCTGTTCGAGGCTTCACAGACATTGCACGCGCCCCATTTGCTCGATGTTGAAGTTGCGCAGGTGGTTCGCCGGTATGCCGCAAACGGCGAGATCGATGTCGAGCGGGGCCGCATGGCTCTCGAAGACCTTGCCGACTTTCCCTTGCACCGGTATCCACACGATTTCCTTTTGCCGCGCGTCTGGGACTTGCGGAACAATCTCACGGCCTACGACGCCATGTACGTCGCCCTGGCCGAAGTGCTCGACGCTCCGCTACTTACCCGCGACAAACGTCTCGCCGCTTCACCTGGCCACCACGCGCGCATCGAGTTGGTGTGAAGCCAGGGCATCGGCGTGGGCGTCACCGCGCCGGCCCGGACGCCTCCGGTCGCAAAGCCGTCGCGCCAGCGCCGGGGTGCGGACAACAAATCGGCTAGATGCGCATTTAAGAGAACCGCTCATCAAGAAAAACAAAAGTCAGTGAAGCGTCAGGGCCTTGTTTCAGTCACCGAAAAGACAAATCGAGTATCAGGGGTATCGTGCCGTCATGCCGCCGGATCGATCGGCCAGTTCGATGCCGGTATTGATCGGTTCAGCCATCATCGCGGCGGCGATCTTGCTGTCGACGCTGATTACGGCGGTCGGCACCAGGTTCACGGGCATGGAGAGCCCGAACGACGACAATGTGTGGCTGATCGACCGGCTTACCGGCAGCGTTTACAAATGCCAGGCTGCCGAACGCGGCAAGGCGTCGTGCGAGCCGGAGATCGCGACCGGGAGCGTCGGCGAACGGACCAAGCGCTGAGCGGAGCGTGCTACGCGCCGATGGCGGCATCACCGCCTTCGCCATCGGAAAGGACGTTTACAGGCTCGAGCTTCCCGCCAAAGGCCAGTGACGCGCCTGTCAAGGCTAGCGAATCCGGCTAGATTGCCGCGCGATGTCCCGCGCCGATAAATCCATTTCCCTGACCAAGGCCGAGGCCCGGCGCATCTGGCTGCGCGCCCAGCGGCTCGACACGCCGGCGCCGTTCGGCGACGGGGCCGCCGGCGACGGCGGCCGCGGTCGAGCACCTCGGCTATGTGCAGATCGACACCATCAACGTCATCGAGCGCTGCCATCACCATATTCTGTGGAACCGGATCCCCGGCTATCGGCGCGCGGACCTGCGTCAGGCCCAGAGCGTCGACAAAAGCGTGTTCGAATACTGGACCCATGCGCTGTCCTACGTGCCTGCACGCGATCTGCGTTTCTTCATTCCCGCCATGAAGCGCCACCAGCGCGAGGGCCATAAATGGCTCGCGTCGGTCAAGCCGGCGGATTTGCGCAAGGTCCTGCGGCTGATCAGGCAGAACGGCGCGCTGACCATCCGCGACATCGACGACGACGTGCTGGTCGACAAGGAGCATCTGTGGGCGAGCCGCAAGCCGTCGAAGCGGGCGCTGCAGCTTCTGTTCTATACCGGCGTGCTCACGATCTCCGAGCGCATCGGCATGCTGAAGACCTATGAGCTGATGACGCGGCATTTTGGGTGGGACAGGCCGCCGAAGGGCGCTTCGCAGCGCGAAACCACCGGCCTATCTGCTCGACCGCGCCTTGCGCGCGCAAGGCCTCGTCAGCCTGGATTCGATCTGCCATCTGGACGCGCCGAGCAAGCCGCAGGTCCGGCGTTTGATCGAGGCAAGAGTCCGCCGCAACGAACTGGTGCCGGTCGCGCTCGAAGGCGCGGGCAAGCAGGAGCATTGGGCGCGGCCCGAAACCCTGGAGACCGCCGGCGACGCCGCTTCCGGCCTGGTCCACATCCTGTCGCCGTTCGATCCGCTGATCATCCAGCGCAAGCGGACGCATCTCATCTTCGATTACGAACATCGCTTCGAGGCTTACGTGCCGAAGGAGAAGCGGCGGTTCGGCTATTTCGCGCTGCCGGTGCTGGCCGGCGAGGACATCGTCGCCGCGCTCGATCTCAAGACCGACCGCAAGAACAAGAAACTGCTGGTGCAGAAATGGAGCTGGGTCGGCGCCGGCGCGCAGCGGGGCGCGCGCAAGGAGCTGAAGCGCCGCATCGAGGAGGAGCTGCACCGCTTCGAGCGGTTTCAGCTGGCGGAGTGAAGGGACGGGGCGCTGCTGGGGTGGCAACCGAGAGAAATTCGTGACTTCTTAACCAGTTACACCCATCACGAAATCATGATTACTGACGAATATTGACATTCATCAGTAAACAATCGACACTCCCTCGCGATCAAACGAGGGAAGCCGTCATGTTGGCCAAGTCAATTTTATCGAGCTATTCCAGGCTGTTAGCTGGCGCGTCGCTGGCGCTGCTGGCGATCGCGCTAACCGGCTGCAACGACACGGTCGCCGAGAAGGCGACGCCGTCGCGCCCCGTTCTGGTGGCCACCGTGCATTACGAGGCGGAATCGCCGGAGCGCAGTTTTGTCGGCACCATAAAACCCCGGATCGAAACCGACATGGGTTTTCGGGTTCCCGGCAAGGTCGCAAAGCGCCTGGTCGAGGTCGGCCAGACCGTCGATGTCGGCCAGCCGCTCGCCACCCTCGACGAAGTCGATCTCAAGCTGCAGGCCGAGCAGGCCGAGGCCGAATTGCGCGCCGCCACCGGCGTGCAGGCGCAGGCCGCCGCCGCCGAGACCCGCGCCAGGGAATTGCGCGTCAAGGGCTGGACCACCGACGCGCAAATGGATCAGGCCAGAGCCGCCGCCGACGAAGCGCGCGCGCGGCTCAACCGCGCCCAGCGCTCGGTCGAGCTCACCAACAACTCGCTGTCTTACGCGACGCTGGCCGCCGACAGCCGCGGCGTCGTCACCGCGACCCTGATCGAGCCCGGGCAGGTCGTGTCGGCGGGGCAAAGCGCGATCCGGGTCGCGCGCTTTGCGGAGAAGGAAGCCGTGGTCGCGATCCCCGAAACGCTGGTCGGCCGCGCCAAGGAAGGCGTCGCCAGCGTGACGCTGTGGTCGGAGCCCGACAAGAAATACGTGGCAAAACTGCGCGAGATCGCGCCCACCGCCGATCCGGCGACGCGCACCTATCTGGCAAAATTTTCGCTGCCCGGCGCCGGCGACAGCGTCTCGCTCGGCATGACCGCGACGCTGACGCTGGCCGATCCCGCCACCACGCGCGTGGCGCGGCTGCCCTTGTCGGCATTGTTCAGCGAAGGCGGCGATCCCTCCTTCTATGTCGTCGACGACAAGGGCGACGTGGCGCTGAAGCCGGTCGCCGTGAAATCCTACGAGAGCAATGACGTCGTCATATCGGGCGGCGTCGATGAAGGCGCCAAGGTCGTCGCGCTCGGCGTGCAAAAACTCGATCCGGCCCAGAAGGTCAGGGTCGTCTCGTCGCTGTCGTTCTGAATTCGGTCGTCATTGCGAGGAGCGCAGCGACGAAGCAATCCATAGTGTGACCGCTGCCCGCTCTTTCTGGATTGCTTCGCTTCGCTCGCAATGACGGATTCAACAGTGTCCTGCGCGTCGATGAATCGGAGAGAGTGCGATGAAACACTTCAATCTTTCGGCCTGGGCGGTCAGCCATCCCGCATTGATCCTGTTCCTGGTCGTCGCGCTCGGCGCTGCCGGCTTCTTCTCCTATGAGCGGCTCGGCCGCGCCGAAGATCCCTTCTTCACCGTCAAGGTGGTGAACGTCTCGGCGATCTGGCCGGGCGCGACCGCGGCCGAAATGCAGACCCAGGTCGCCGATCCCATCGAGAAGAAGCTGCAGGAGCTGCCCTATTTCGAGAAGGTGCAGACCTACTCGAAACCGTCGTTCACGGCGATGCAGGTCACCTTCAGGGATTCGACGCCGCCGAAGGACGTGCCCTATCTGTTTTATCTGTTGCGCAAGAAGCTCGCCGACGTGCAGCCCCAGCTTCCGGCGAATTTGCTCGGCCCCGTCGTCAACGACGAATTCTCCGACGTCGATTCCATCCTCTACATGATGACCGGCGACGGCGCCGATTACGCGCAGTTGAAGAAGGCCGCCGAAGGCATGCGCCAGCGCCTGCTGAAGGTGCCGGGCGTGACGAAGGTCGATCTCTACGGCACCCAGGACGAGAAGATCTACGTCGAGTTCTCGCATGCCAAGCTGGCGACGCTCGGGATCACGCCGCAGGCGCTGTTCAATTCGCTCGCCAAGCAGAACAATGTCGTGCCCGCCGGCACGGTCGAAACCTCCTCGCAGCGCGTGCCGCTGCGCGTCACCGGCGCGCTCGACGGCGTCAAGGCGGTGGCGGAGACGCCGGTCGAAAGCAACGGCCGGGTGTTCCGCCTCGGCGATATCGCGACCGTCACCCACGGCTACGTCGATCCGCCGAGTTTCGTGGTGCGCCAGGAAGGCAAGCCCGCGATCGGCATCGGCGTGGTCACCGCCAAGGGCGCCAACATCCTGGAGCTCGGCAAGGACGTCGAGAAGGCGACCGGCGAATTCATGAAGGCGGTGCCGCAGGGCATCAATGTCGACCAGATCGCCGACCAGCCCAAGGTGGTCGAGCACGCCGTCGGCGAATTCGTGCATTCCTTCATCGAGGCGCTGGCGATCGTGCTGTTCGTCTCATTCGTGGCGCTCGGCTGGCGTACCGGCATCGTGGTGGCGCTGTCGGTGCCGCTGGTGCTGGCGATCGTCTTCATCGTCATGAACGCGATGTCGCTGGATTTGCACCGCATCACGCTCGGCGCGCTGATCATCGCGCTCGGCCTGCTGGTCGACGACGCCATCATCGCGGTCGAGATGATGGTGGTGAAGATGGAGCAGGGCTGGGACCGCGTCCGCGCGGCGTCCTTTGCCTGGGAATCCACCGCGTTTCCGATGCTGACGGGAACCTTGGTCACCGCCGCCGGCTTCCTCCCCATCGGATTTGCCAATTCGGCGGTCGGCGAATATGCCGGCGGCATTTTCTGGATCGTGGCGATCGCGCTGGTGGCGTCCTGGTTCGTCGCGGTAATCTTCACGCCCTATATCGGCGTCAAGCTGCTGCCGAACATCACGATCAGCCACAATCACGATCCGCACGCGGTCTACGAGACGCGCGTCTACCGCATCCTCCGCGGCATGATCCAGTGGTGCGTCGAGCACCGCATCAAGGTGGTGCTGGCGACCGCAGGCGTCTTCGCGCTCTCGATCGTCGGTTTCGGTCACGTCCAGCAGCAGTTCTTCCCGCTGTCGGAGCGGCCCGAACTGTTCCTGCAGCTGCGCCTGCCCGAGGGCACCGCGTTCAACGTCACCGAAAAATCCGTACAAAAGGCGGAAGCGCTGCTGAAGGGCGACCAGGATATCTCGACCTACACCTCCTATGTCGGTCAGGGCTCGCCGCGGTTCTGGCTGGGCTTGAACCCGCAACTGCCGAACGAGGCTTTCGCCGAGATCGTGATCGTCGCCAAAAACGTCGCGGCGCGCGAGCGGATCAAGGCGCGGATCGAGCAGGCGGTCGCGGACGGTACGCTCACCGAGGCGCGTGTCCGCGTCGATCGCTTCAATTTCGGCCCGCCGGTCGGCTTCCCCGTCCAGTTCCGCGTGATCGGGCCGGACACCGGCACCGTGCGCGACATCGCCTACAGGGTGCGCGACGTCGTCAGGCAGAACCCCAATGTCAGGGATCCGCAACTCGACTGGAACGAGCAGTCGCCCTACCTGAAGCTCGTCGTCGACCAGGACCGCGCCCGCGCGCTCGGCCTCACCCCGCAGGACGTCTCGCAGGCGCTGAGCATGCTGATCTCGGGCGCGCCGGTGACGACGATCCGCGACGGCATCGAGAAGGTCGGCGTGATTGCGCGTGCGGTCCCCTCCGAGCGGCTCGACCTCGCCCATGTCGGCGATCTCACCGTCACCTCGCGCAACGGCGTTGCGGTGCCGCTGCAGCAGATCGCCAGGATCGAATACGCCCACGAGGAGCCGATCATCTGGCGGCGCAACCGCGACATGGCGATCACCGTGCGCGGCGACGTCGCCGATGGCGTGCAGGCGCCCGACGTGACCAACCAGATCTGGCCCAAACTGCAGGAGATCCGCGATAGCCTGCCGCCGGCCTACCGGATCGAGGCGGGCGGCGCGTTCGAGGAATCCGCCAAGGGCAACGCGTCGATCTTCATCCTGTTTCCGCTGATGGTGATCGTCATGCTGACGCTTTTGATGATCCAGCTGCAGAGTTTTTCGCGCTTGTTCCTGGTATTTTTGACCGCGCCGCTCGGCATCATCGGGGCGTCGCTCGGGCTGAAGCGTCGCCAACCAGCCGTTCGGCTTCGTGGCGCTGCTCGGATTGATCGCGCTGGCCGGCATGATCATGCGCAACGCGGTGATCCTGGTCGACCAGATCGAAACCGACGTCGCCCACGGCCTGACCCGCAAGGAAGCCATCGTGGAGGCCACCGTCCGGCGCGCCCGCCCGGTGGTGCTGACGGCGCTCGCCGCGATCCTGGCGATGATCCCGCTGTCGCGCTCGGCGTTCTGGGGCCCGATGGCCATCACCATCATGGGCGGCTTGTTTGTTGCAACCTTCCTGACCCTGCTGTACCTGCCGGGCCTCTATGCGCTCTGGTTCCGCAAGAGCCTTGAAGAAAGCCGCGGAAGCCAACACATTGGTCTTGCACCGCAACATCAGGGCGAAGCCGAACCCGCATTTCCGCTTGCCGCGGCCGCGGAATAATTGAACATTGCGTACACCTGAGTTGAGCACCCCATGACGATGATTTCGGAACATATCGAACCCGACACCCGGGAGCGGATTCTCGTGGTGGCGGAGCGCCTGTTCCGTGAAATCGGCTACCAGAAGACCACCGTCGCCGACATCGCCAAGGTGCTGCGGATGAGCCCGGCGAACGTCTATCGCTTTTTCGATTCGAAAAAGGCGATCCATGAGGGCGTCGCCCGCGCCCTGATGGGCGAGGTCGAGGACGCGGCCCAGACGATTGCGACCGGGCCGGGACCTGCGGCTTCCCGGCTGCGCGAACTCGTCACCAGCATCCATCGCATGAACAGGGAACGCTATGTCGGCGATTCCAAGCTGCACGAGATGGTCGAGATCGCGATGGAGGAGAGCTGGGAGGTTTGCGTCGCCCACATGCAGCGGTTGACCGAAACCATCGGCGCCGTCATTGCCGAGGGCGCAGCCTCCGGCGAATTCGATGCCCCGGACGTGCCGCTGGCGGCGATGTGCACCTGCACCGCGATGATGCGGTTTTTCCACCCGCAGATGATCGCGCAGGGCGCCAACAAGCCGGGACCGTCGCTGGATCAGATGGTCGACTTTATCCTCGCGGGACTGGCGTCGCGCCGCCGATGACGACACTCCCCTGACGCGTCATTCCGGGGCGATGCGAAGCATCGAACCCGGAATCTCGAGATTCCCGATATGCAATTGCACATCTGAGGTCTGGTGCTGGCGCACCATCCCGGAATGACCGAATTCTAATCGCTAGCTACGTAGCCCGGATGGAGCGAAGCGAAATCCGGGAAAATTCAATTCGCTTGCATGATACTCCCGGATTGCGCTTCCATCCGGGCTACAAGAAATAAGGAAAATACCGGCGTGATCGACAGGGACCTGCATTATTACGAGCCGAAAAACGGCCACGGCCTCAAGCACGATCCCTTCAACGCCATCATCGCCCCGCGCCCGATCGGCTGGATCTCGAGCCGGGATGCCAAGGGCAACGTCAATCTCGCGCCCTACAGCTTCTTCAACGCATTCTGCTACACGCCTCCCATCATCGGCTTTTCCTCGACCTCCTGGAAAGACAGCGTCGCCAATATCCAGGAGACCGGCGAATTCGTCTGGAATCTCGTGACCATGGATCTGGCGCAGCAGATGAATTTAACCGCCGCGCACGTCGCCCACGAGGTCAGCGAATTCAAGATCGCCGGGCTGACGGCGGTGCCGGGAAAACACGTCAAGGTGCCCCGGGTCGGCGAAAGCCCGGTCTCGTTCGAATGCAAGCTGTCGCAGATCATCCAGTTGCAGGGCGCCGACGGCAGGAAGGCGCAGGCCTGGCTCACCCTGGGGGAGGTCGTCGCCGTCCACATCGACAAGGCCTTGATCAAGGACGGCGTCTACCAGACCGCGCTGGCCCGCCCGATCCTGCGCGCCGGCCGCCGCGGCGATTATTTCGAGATCAAGCCTGAAAACATGTTCGAGATGGTCCGGCCGGATTGATTCTCCTCTCCCTCGCCCCGCTTGCGGGGAGAGTCCCGAGAGTTGTCTAACAAATGTTACAGGACCGGGCGGGCTTGATGACGGACCATTCGGAAACCGTTTCAGCTTTTTTGCCAATGACGGCCTCAGGCAACGACGGGTGTTGAGAGAACCCATTCTTGCGAGGAACGAAGCGACAAAGCCATCCAGCCGGCCGACACCCGGAATTTAGAATGTCTCCAGTTTAGAAGGAGTCTTTTTGCCTGTCGGCGGGCAACCCGCTAACGGCTCTATTCCTGACGAAGGGGAATTTGGTGAAGGCGATGCGGACGCTGGCCGGGCTACGGCACTCATGGGGATTGCCGATATCGTGCGTCTCGTCGGGCGGCGCCGGTTACGCGCCGGCGCGCTGTCCCGGTTTCCGGAAGCACGTCGAAACCGGTTCCCGCGCGAAGGCGCGCGGCGCCTCGAGCGCGCGATAAGTGGGCGACCCGGGGATGGCTGCGCGCAACCGGTTTGCACTGGATATTCTGTGCCCGAACTGTGGCGGCAATGGCGAAGCGCGCGGATCCGAGCATGCCGGCTCCGACATGCCGGACCCCGCGTTCCGGGTGGACGAATACCCGCCCGGGTTCTCCGAGGAGAAACAGTCGGCCACTCGCCACGAAACCATGGTCCAATGCCGATGCGGACAGGTGTTCCACCTGTTGTGAACGGATGCCGATCGCTCTACTGAGGCTCGGCAGCCGGCGCGGCCTTTTCGTTGTCTTCTGCCAGGCATTGAAGAATATAGGCGGTCCGGTCCCTGGGCAGGACCCTCGCGACCTCGGCCTTGTAACGGCATTCGAGTTGTTCGGCTTGCTTGGCGCGGCGTTTTTTCGCCGCCAGCGGGTATTGCCTGACCCTCCGCACCGTCATCGGCAAACCGTCGGATTCGAACTGCAGTTCATATCTTCTGCCGCTTTTATCCGTCGCGATGCAGGAGATGCTGGAAACCTGTCGCGTCGCGAAGTTTCCAACCTGCCTGCAGATTCCAGCCGCCAATTCGGCTGATGGCACCGGCAGGCCATCGGTCTTCGGCCTGTCCTTGGAGTTCAGCAGCATCCGGTCGATCGGCAGTTCGTACAGATTATCCTGTTCCCTCCGGCCGTTTTCACCCGAGAACGAGACGACGTGACTGTCGTCAGTCGGGTCGTCGAGGGCAACCGTGAAATTTGTCCGGCCTTGTCCGCTATGGAAGAAGGCAACCGCCTTGCACGCGAAAACTCGTCCCGCGATTTTGAGCGTGCTGCACTTGCCTGACATCAGCGCGAAAATATCGGTGTCCGGTTCCTGTGGTTTGGCCTCATTCGAGACAGGCATGACGGGTGGCGGCTGCAAAGGCAGGCTGCCCTGGGACGGCCCGGCAACTGACGGAGTGGCGAGGAAAATAGCGGCGACGGAGAAGGCTTGCCAGCAGAGGCGCATCGTCAGGCCCGGTTGATGGGACGGAAGGATCGATCAGTGCCGTTTAGCATCGATTCGATCATGAGTTACCTGGAATTTGCGAAGATTCCACCCGTCCCTGTTGTGGCCGGTTCTCGCCGCAATTGCCTTTGAGCGGGAGTGCCGCGCTTTCTGCCTTTCGGCGCCGCCAAACCGTCACTTTGACGGCGAATTGCAGTCAAAGCCGCAGGCTCTAGATACGGGCGAGTGTGTTAGTATCGGGGAGTAGACAAGTTGGCATATCAAATCGTCGCGGTAAGAGAGAACGAGACAGTCAAGTGTGAGCGGAACAGCGTGCTGATCGCGATCGCGAAGGCGCGCGTCTGGACCAGCGAGGGATGGCAAGTGGTCATTACGGATGAGGCGGGAAAAAAGGTGGAGCCCGCTGAATTCGACAAGCTCCTGGCGGCGTAGTCCTGGCGACAGGCCCGATACCTGACTGCCAAAAGCCGGGCTTCGGCAATGCCCGGTTTTTTGGCTTTTCGGGCCTCGCGCGAAGCGGCAAACGGCGGCTCGGAATACAGGCCGCCAATGTGATGCGGCGACGCTTCGCGCCTCACAAGGCCTGCACCTCGCCGTTCGCCCAGGCTTCGCGCAGCTTGAACTTCTGGATCTTGCCCGATCCGGTCAGCGGAAAAGCCTCGACCAGGAACCAGTGCCTCGGCGTCTTGTGATGGGCGAGCGAGGCGCGCATGTAGGCCGTCAGTTCCTCCTTGTCGATGGTCATGCCGGGCGCGGGGCGGATGAAGGCGGCGACCTCCTCGCCCCATTTTTCGTGCGGCAGCCCGATCACCGCGACCTCGCCGACCTTGGGATGGCGGAACAACAGCTCCTCGAGCTCGCGCGGATAGATGTTCTCGCCGCCGCGGATGATCATGTCCTTCAGGCGGCCCTCGACCGTGCAATAGCCGCGCGCGTCCATCGCGCAGAGATCGCCGGTATGCAGCCAGCCCTCGGAATCGATCGCCGCCGCGGTCGCCTCAGGCATTTCGAAATAGCCGAGCATGATGTGATAGCCGCGCGTACAGAACTCGCCGATCTCGCCGATCGCGCAGATCTTGCCGGTGTCGGGATTGACGATCTTGGTTTCCATGTTCGGCAGCGGCAGGCCGATGGTAGAGGCCTTGTCCTCGATCGTGTCGGTGGTCATGGTCTGGGCCGCGACCGGCGAGCATTCGGTCTGTCCGAACACGATGGTGAAGGGCGCGCCGAGCTTTTGCTCGAACAGGGTGACGAGCGCGGCCGGCACGGTGGACCCGCCCGAGCAGATCGCCTTGACCGAGGACAGATCGGTCGAGGCGAAGGAGGGATGTTCCAGCATCGCCACCAGCATGGTCGGCACGGCGACCATCGCGTTGCCGCGATAGGTCTCGAACAGCTCTAACACGAGGCCGGGTTCGAACGCCTCCAGCAGCACCATCGTCGCGGCCTTCGACACGGCGCCGATCACGCAGCAGACGCAGCCGCCGGTGTGGAACAGCGGCATGGTGATGATGAAGACGTCGCCCGGGTCGACCCCCATCCGCTCGGCCGTGTCGGCGCCGTTATTGGCAAGACCGCGATGATGCAAGAGCGCGCCTTTCGGAAAGCCTGTGGTGCCCGAGGTATACTGGATCATCACGGGATCGGTCGGTTTCACCGCGGGCAGCGTGATTGTCCTGTCGTCGCCGGCGGCGATGAAGGCCGGCCAGTCGTCGAAACAGATGATCTCGCGCAATTCCGGGCAGCGCGGCGCGACCTCGCGCACCGTCTCCAGCATCGGATTGCCGCGGAAGGAATGGACGACGAACACCCCGGCCGAGCGGGATTGCTTCAGCACATATTCGACTTCCTTCGCCCTGAAGCCGGGATTGACGGTGACCAGCACGACGCCCGCGAGCCCCGCGCCGAATTCCAGCATCACCCATTCCGGCAGGTTCTGCGCCCAGACCGCGATCCGCTCGCCCGGCTTGAAGCGGCTGAGCAGGGCGCGCGCCGTGCGTTGCGCCTCGGCGTAGAGTTCGGCATAGGTCCATTGCCGCCGCAGCGCCGGATCGGGGACGCCGGCGATCAGCGCGATGCGGTCCGGCGCCGCGCGCGCGGCCTGTTCGAGCAACCCGCCGAGCGTGATGTCGCGCACGGCGGGCGCCGTCGGTCCCGCGACGTAGGATTCCGTCAAAGCCATTGGTCCTCCCCAGGCCGGTTATCGCGGCATTCGACGCCGTCGCCAGCGATTGATCCAACCATGACATTTGCCGTTTGTCATTGCAGCCGTTTAGCAGAAGATCTTATGGTCCTTGCAAGGCTGTGGTTTCCAGCGCAGGCGGCTTTAACCAGGATTCGCCTTTCGGCCACCGGCCGGCTTTGACGCCGATCTCCCGCGTTGACCGGATGCCGGAACGGCCGCACCATGGGGCGTGTCCTTGCCCGAGGTGCCGCCGTGACCGGACTGACCCACCGCCAGAATGAAATCCTCAACATCGCCCGCGCCTTCGGCCGGGTGATGGTGGAAGACCTCGCCAAGCGTTTCGAGGTCTCGGCGCAGACCATCCGCAAGGACCTCAACGATCTCTGCGATCACCGCTCGCTGACCCGCATCCATGGCGGCGCCATCATCGCCTCGGGCGTGGAGAACCTCGCCTACGAGGCGCGCCGCTTCGTCGCCGCCGAGGAGAAGAAGGCGATCGGCGCGGCCGCCGCCGAGCTGATCCCCAACGGCTGCTCGCTGTTCATCAACATCGGCACCACGACGGAAGAGGTCGCCAGCGCGCTGACCTCGCATGAGGATCTCCTGGTCATCACCAACAACCTCAACGTCGCGATGCTCTTGTACCGGCACCCGCGCATCGAGGTGATCGTGGCCGGCGGCGCGGTGCGCCGCGCCGACGGCGCGGTGATCGGCTCGACCGCGATCAGCCTGATCGGCCAGTTCAAGGTCGACTACGCCATCATCGGCGCGTCCGCGATCGACGAGGAGGGCGCGCTCTTGGACTTCGACTATCGCGAGGTGCAGGCGGCGCAGGCCATCATCGCCAACGCGCGCAAGGTGATGCTGGTCGCCGACTCGACGAAACTGCGGCGCAGCGCCCCGGTGCGCATCGCCCATATCAGCCAGATCCAGACCTTTGTGACCGACGCCGCGCTGCCGGCGGGACTGGCCAACATCTGCCACACCCGCGGCATCGAGGTGATCGAGGCGATGCCGAAACCTGCCGATCTCGACGAACCGGGCGTCGAACCCGCGCCGCCGACGATCGTCCGGCGCGCATGATTTGCCGTTAGCGGCGGGCCGAGAAACCCGGTTTGCCTGCTCCGGGGACATCCAGCCTCACTCGATTACCTCGTCGGCGGCGACGAGAAGGTTTGGCGGCACGACAAGCCCGAGGGTTCTGGCGGTCTGCAAGTTGATGACGAATTCGAACTTTGTGGACTGGAGGACCGGAAGATCCCCAGGCTTCTCGCCCTTGAGAATTCGTGCGGCGTAGCTGCCGGCTTCCCGATACGCGTTGGTGATGCTCGTGCCGTAGCTCATTAGCCCTCCGGCTTCCACATATTCGCGCAGCGAGTAGCTCGTCGGCAGCGCGTAGCGTCGCGCCAACGCGACGATCCTTTCCTTATGAGAACGAAAGAAAGGACCGGAACCCACCAGCACGGCACCTACGCCCTCTTCGGCAAATTTCGCGAACGCATTGTCGATCTCGTTGTCTCGAACCGCGTCGGCGATGAGGAGTTTTCGACCCACGCCCGCCGCTGCCGCCTCGATCTGGCTTCGCTCGGTCTTGTCTTCGGCACTGATCGGAAATGCGAGGACGCCGATCGTCGTCGCCGTTGGCACAAGCTGGCGCAGCAGTTCGATGCGTTTCGCCCCGAGTTGGGAAGAAAAGAAGACGATGCCCGTGACATTGGCGCCGGGCCGGTTGAGGCTTGCAACGAGACCATCGGCAACCGGATCGGCGCCGAGGACAAAAAGGATGGGGATAACTGAAGTGGCCGCCTTCGCCGCATGTACCGCCTGGTCTGTCGCAATCACGGCCACGCGTCGCTCGATCAACTCGCCGGCGAGAGCCGGCGCTCGATCGCGATGATTTTCGGCATAGCGATATTCAATCGAGACATTCTGGCCCTCGATAAATCCCGACTGTCTCAGGCCCTCGCGAAAAGCAGCGGCGAGATGCGCCGAGTCCGCGGCCGACGTCATGCGCAAGAATCCGACCACCGGTATCGCCTGCTCGGCGCGCGCGGCGAGGGGCCATACGCCTAGCGCGCCTCCCAGCAGCGCCGTGGTGAAGTCACGCCGTTTCATCGTCGCGCCCTCCGGTCGATTTCGTTCCATGCGCCAAAGGCGCGACATCAAGGCGTCGTAGACTATGAGAACGCGTGCGTGCAAGCGCGGCAAAAGTGACTCGGTTCCGAGTTGGCGGTTCCGCATTGAGCCGCAGACGTTCCGTTCAAGAGGCGATTCTCGCGTTTCGACGAACAGGGCCCCGTTATTGGATCTCGACTGTCGCCGGGCGCAGGCGGCGCGCGTCATCGCGAACGCCGCCGAGTTGGCCTAGGCATGACCGCGCCTCTCATGACCTCATGGTCCGAAACGCCGGACGGTGCCGTGCGCCTCGCCGTAAGGGCCCCCCCTAAGCGTGCCCGACGGAGGCTCCGCCCCCGTTCGAAAGGCGAAGGCAAGGGATTTTCACTTGCTTTCACATTTGGTTGTGATTTATTCGAAACCGAAAGCGAAATCGCCAAAATGAATGGGCGAGCGCCGGGGAAGCGTCTTTGGACCGAATTTTCGACCTCGCGATCATCGGAGGCGGCATTAACGGTTGCGGCATCGCGCGCGACGCGGTGGGCCGGGGCAATTCCGTTTTCCTATGTGAAATGAATGACTTGGCCAGCGGGACGTCGTCCTGGTCGACCAAGCTCGTGCATGGCGGCCTGCGCTATCTCGAATATTTTGAGTTTCGTTTGGTTCGCGAAGCGCTGATCGAGCGCGAAATCCTCTGGCAAATCGCGCCTCACATCATCCGTCCGCTGCGGTTCGTGCTGCCGCACCATGCTGGCTTGCGTCCGGCCTGGCTGCTGCGGCTCGGCCTGTTCCTGTACGACCATATCGGCGGCCGGATCCTGCTGCCGCCGACCCGCTCGGTCGATCTCACCCGCGACGAGGTCGGCAAGCCGCTGGTGCCCAACCGCTTCACGCGGGGCTTCGAATATTCCGACTGCTTCGTCGACGACGCGCGCCTCGTCATTCTCACCGCGCGGGATGCCGCGGACCGCGGCGCCGACATCCGCACGCGGTCGCGCGCGGTCGAGATCTGGCAGTCCGACGGCATCTGGCACGTCACGGTCGAAAACACGCTCACGGGCGAGCGCTCGACGATCCAGGCCCGCGTGCTGGTCAACGCCGGCGGTCCCTGGGTCGAGCAGGTGCTGGCCTCCGGCGCCGGCGTCAACCCGAGAGCAAAAGTGCGGCTGGTGCAGGGCTCGCACATCGTGGTGCGCAAGCTCTATGACCACGACCGCGCCTACATGTTCCAGAACAGCGACGGCCGGATCGTGTTCGCGATCCCCTATCAGGACGATTTCACGCTGATCGGCACCACCGACCGCGACTATGAGGGCGACCCTTCGAAGGTGAAAGCCTCGCCCGAAGAGATAAAATACCTCTGCGATTCCGTCAGCGAATATCTGGCAAAACCGGTCAGGCCGGAGGACGTGGTCTGGACCTATTCCGGCGTCCGTCCGCTCTATGACGACGGCGCCAGCGAAGCCAAGGCCGCCACCCGCGACTACGTGTTCGAGCTCGACACGCCCGGCGGCGCGCCGCTGCTGTCGATCTACGGCGGCAAGATCACCACCTATCGCCGCCTCGCCGAGGAAGCGCTGGAACGGCTGTCGCCGTATTTGCGCAGCGCCAAGGCGCGCGAAGGCTGGACCGCGAAGGCGGCGCTGCCCGGCGGCGACATGGACGTTTCGGCGGTCGCGGCGCTGACCGCCGAATTGCAGCGCAACTATCCGTTCCTCAACTCCGCGCATGCCAACCGGCTGGCGCACGCCTACGGCACCCGCGCGACGAAACTGCTCGGCAATGCGAAATCGATGGCCGATCTCGGCCAGTCGTTCGGCGCCACCTTGACGGAGAGCGAGGTCAGGTACCTGATGTCGGTGGAGTGGGCCTGCACCGCCGACGACATCGTATGGCGGCGATCCAAGCTTGGATTGCGGCTGTCGCCTGCCGAAATCGCCGCCATCGACGACTGGATATCGGCCCATCGCGCCTCCCGTGAAAGTCCCTTGCGCGAAGCAGGAGGGCGGACATGAGCGTTACGCTCGAACATGTCACGCGATCGGTCGATGGCGTTCCGGCCATTCGCGACGTCTCGCTGACGCTCGAGCGCGGCACCCTGAGCGTGCTGCTCGGCCCGACGCTGTCGGGCAAGACCTCGATCATGCGGCTGCTCGCCGGCCTCGACACGCCGACCACGGGCCGCGTGCTGGTCGACGGCAAGGACGTCACCGGCGTCGACGTGCGGCAGCGTTCGGTGGCGATGGTCTACCAGCAGTTCATCAACTATCCCTCGCTGACGGTCTATGAAAACATCGCGTCGCCGCTGCGGGTGCAGCGCCGGCCGCGCGAGGAAATCGACAAGCGCGTCCAGGAAGCCGCAAGGCTCCTGCAGCTCGAGCCCTATCTCAACCGCACGCCGCTGCAATTGTCCGGCGGCCAGCAGCAGCGCACCGCGATCGCGCGCGCGCTGGTGAAGGGCGCCGATCTGGTGCTGCTCGACGAGCCGCTCGCCAATCTCGACTACAAGCTGCGCGAGGAATTGCGCACCGAACTGCCGCGCATCTTCGAGGCCTCCGGCGCGATCTTCGTCTACGCCACCACCGAGCCCTCCGAAGCGCTGTTGCTCGGCGGCCGTACCGTCTGCATGTGGGAGGGCGAGGTGCTGCAGGCCGGCGAGACCACGAAAGTCTATCGCCATCCCGACACCTTGCGCGTCGCGCAGGTGTTTTCCGATCCGCCGCTCAACATCGTCGGGATCGAAAAGAAGAACGGCTCGGTGCAGTATGCCGGCGGCGTAAGTGCGCCGGCGTCGGGGCTTTACGCCGGTCTCGGCGACGGCGCCTACCGGGTCGGCTTCCGCGCCCACCAGCTCGAGGTCGCCAACGGCATCGCCGGCCGCCACGCGTTCCAGGCCACCGTGACGGTGACCGAAATCACCGGCTCGGAAAGCTTCGTGCATCTCAACCGCGACGCTTCCAACTGGGTCGCGGTGCTGCACGGCGTGCACGAATACCCGCCCGGGCACGTGCTCGATGCGGCGCTCGACCCGGACAATGTCTTTGTGTTCGACGCGGCCGGCCGCCTGGTCGCCGCGCCCGGCGCGATGTGAGGGGGATGCAGCATGGCCCGCATTGACCTCGTCGATCTCGCGCATTCCTACAGCGGCAATGACGCAGCCCCTGAATCCTTTGCGCTGAAGCCGATTTCGATGACCTGGCGGCAGGGCGGGGCCTATGCGCTGCTCGGGCCGTCGGGCTGCGGCAAGACCACGCTGCTCAACCTGATCTCCGGCATCGTCACGCCGTCGCGCGGCAAGATCCTGTTCGACGGCGTCGACATCACACCGCTGTCAACCCAGAAGCGCAATATCGCGCAGGTGTTCCAGTTCCCGGTGATCTACGACACCATGACGGTCGGCCAGAACCTCGCCTTCCCGCTGAAGAACCGCGGCGTGCCCAAGGCCGAGATCGACGGCGCGGGTCGCGGAGATCGCGCGGCCTGCTCGACCTCACGCCGTATCTTGGTCGCAAGGCGCAGCGGCTGACCGCCGATGCCAAGCAGAAGATCTCGCTCGGCCGCGGACTGGTGCGCTCCGATGTCGCCGCCGTGCTGTTCGACGAGCCGCTGACGGTGATCGATCCCGAGCTGAAATGGCAGCTGCGCTCGAAGCTGAAGGCGCTGCACCGCGCGCTCGACCTGACCATGATCTATGTCACCCACGACCAGACCGAGGCGCTGACCTTTGCCGACACCGTGGTCGTGATGCATGACGGCCGCGTGGTGCAGAGCGGGACGCCGGCGGAATTGTTCGACAGGCCGGCGCACACCTTCGTCGGCTACTTCATCGGCTCGCCCGGCATGAACATCGTGCCCGCCGAGGTCAGGGGCCGCGAGGCGCGGATCGACGGCCACACCATCCGGCTCGACCGCAACTATGACGGCCTGCCGACGGCTGCGAAAATCGAAATCGGCGTGCGCCCGGAATTCGTCGACGTGGCGCCGCCCGGCTCCGGCCTGCTGTCGGCCAATATCGAGCGGATCGACGATCTGGGCCGCGTCCGTTTCGCGCGCGTTCGCGTCGGCGACGTGAAGTTCGCCGCGCGGGTGCCGCCGGGATTTTCGGTTCCGGACAATGTCGCCGGCCTCGTGTTCGACCCGTCGCACGTTCACGTCTACGCCGACAGCCTGCTGGTCGAGGGGAAGTGATGGACAAGACCGTCAACCAGAAAGCCTGGTTCCTGGTGCTGCCGGTGTTCCTGGTGGTGGCGTTCTCGGCCGTCCTGCCGCTGATGACGGTGGTGAACTATTCGATGCAGGACACCTTCGGCAACAACCAGTTCTTCTGGAACGGCGTCGGCTGGTTCAAGGAATTGCTCGATCCGTCGACCGATCTCGGCGAGCGCTTCCTGGCCTCGCTGTGGCGCAACCTGTTCTTCTCCGCGGTGATCCTCGCGATCGAGGTTCCGCTCGGCATCGTGGTCGCGCTGTCGATGCCGCGCCAGGGCTGGAGCGTCGCCGCCTGCCTCGTGATCCTGGCGCTGCCGCTGCTTGATTCCGTGGAACGTGGTCGGCACGATCTGGCAGATCTTCGGGCGGCCCGACATCGGCCTGCTGGGCTATGCGCTGAACGGCATCGGGATCAACTACAACTACGTCTCCAACGATTTCGACGCCTGGGCCACCGTCATCGTGATGGACGTCTGGCACTGGACCAGCCTGGTCGCGCTGTTGTGCTACGCCGGGCTGAAATCGATTCCCGACGCCTATTATCAGGCGGCCCAGATCGACGGCGCGTCGCGCTGGGCGGTGTTCACCGCGATCCAGCTGCCGAAGATGAACCGCGTGCTGCTGATCGCGGTGCTGCTGCGCTTCATGGACAGTTTCATGATCTACACCGAGCCGTTCGTGGTGACCGGCGGCGGTCCGGGCAACTCGACGACGTTCGTCTCGATCGAGCTCGTCAAGATCGCGCTCGGGCAGTTCGACCTCGGCAAGGCCGCGGCGCTGTCGCTGGTCTACAACCTCATCATCATCATCGTGTGCTGGGTGTTCTACACCGTCATGACCAACGCCGGCGCCGAGCGCCGGACAGAGAAGGGAGTCGCATGATGCATTCGATTCCCGGCCGCCGCCTCATCCTCTCGCTGTTTTTGATCTTCCTGCTGCTGCCGATCTACTGGCTGGTCAACATGAGCTTCAAGACCAACAACGAGATCGTCACCACCATGACGCTGTGGCCGCACCAGCCGACGATCGCCAATTACATGCGCATCTTCACCGACGAGAGCTGGTATTCCGGCTACATCAATTCGCTGAAATACGTGGTCATCAACACCGTCATCTCGATTTCGGTGGCGTTGCCGGCGGCCTACGCGTTCTCGCGCTATCGCTTCCTCGGCGACAAGCATCTGTTCTTCTGGCTGTTGTCGAACCGGATGGCGCCGGCGGCGGTCTACGCGCTGCCGTTCTTCAATCTCTATTCGGCGATCAACCTGTTCGATACGCCGTGGGCGGTGGCGCTGGCGCACTGCATCTTCAACGTGCCGCTGGCGGTGTGGATCCTGGAAGGCTTCGTCTCCGGCGTGCCGCGCGAGATCGACGAGACCGCGTTCCTGGACGGCTATTCGTTCCCGCGCTTCTTCATCAAGATCCTGGTGCCGCTGATCGCCAGCGGCATCGGCGTCGCCGCGTTCTTCTGCTTCATGTTCTCCTGGGTCGAACTGCTGCTGGCGCGGACGCTGACGTCGGTGGCCGCCAAGCCGATTTCGGCCGTCATGACGCGCACCGTCTCCGCGGCCGGAATCGATTGGGGACTGCTGGCCGCGGCCGGCGTGCTGACCATCATCCCCGGCGCGCTGGTGATCTGGTTCGTCCGCAACTACATCGCGCGCGGCTTCGCGCTCGGCAGGGTGTGAGGGGAGGCCGTCATGGAAAACATCGCATGGATGGCCTGGACGATCTGCCGACCGCGATCTTCTTCGCGCTGCTTGCCTATGACGCTCTGGCGGTCATGACCTGGCTCGCGATCGCCTATCCGGAAGCCGAGCGCGTCGGAGATCCTGCGCATTCCGACCACGCGCGGCGACCGGCTGTTCATTTCGCTGATCATGGCCGCCGTCATTCACCTGTTGTGGATCGGCCTGGTCGGCACCGACACGATTCTGACGCTTCCGATCGGAGAGAGGGCATTGAATTGTCGAGCCTGTGGCTCGCCACCGTGATTTCGCTTGTTTCGGCCGTTGCGATTTTCCGCACCGTCTGAACGAAGCGAAAAAGAGCAGATCCGGGATCAACCCGGGCCTGGAGTAGTTTGTCGCTGCAACGGAGGAACCAACATGCGACACTTGAGGAGAAGGAACGGTCCCTTGACCAAGACAGCTTTCTGACGATGACGAGCGCCGCGGCGCTGATCGCGGCTTCCGTGACGATCGCCGCGCCGGCGTTTGCCGACGATGCGACCGCGCAGAAGTGGATCGACAGCGAGTTTCAACCCTCGACCTTGTCCAAGGCCGATCAGTTGAAGGAACTGCAGTGGTTCGAAAAGGCGGCTCAGCCGTTCAAGGGAATGGAGATCAACGTCGTCTCGGAAACGATCGCGACGCACGAATATGAATCCAAGACCCTGGCGAAGGCCTTCACCGAAATCACCGGCATCAAGATCAAGCACGACATCATCCAGGAAGGCGACGTGGTCGAAAAGCTGCAGACCCAGATGCAGTCCGGCAAGAACGTGTATGACGGCTGGATCAACGACTCCGACCTGATCGGCACGCACTTCCGCTACGGCCAGACCATCGTGCTGTCGGACTACATGGCCGGCGAAGGCAAGGACGTCACCGATCCGATGCTCGACGTCAACGACTTCATCGGCAAGTCGTTCACCACCGGCGCCGGACGGCAAGCTCTATCAGCTGCCCGACCAGCAGTTCGCGAACCTCTACTGGTTCCGCTACGACTGGTTCACCAATCCCGACTACAAGGCCAAGTTCAAGGCCAAGTACGGCTACGAGCTCGGCGTTCCCGTGAACTGGTCGGCCTATGAAGATATCGCCGAGTTCTTCACCAACGACATCAAGGAGATCAACGGCGTCAAGGTCTATGGCCACATGGACTACGGCAAGAAGGATCCGTCGCTGGGATGGCGCTTCACCGACGCCTGGTTGTCGATGGCCGGCAACGGCGACAAGGGCATCCCGAACGGCCTTCCGGTCGACGAATGGGGCATCCGGATGGAAGGCTGCCGTCCGGTCGGCTCGTCGCGTCGAGCGCGGCGGCGACACCAACGGTCCGGCGGCGGTCTATTCGATCGCCAAGTACCTCGACTGGCTGAAGAAGTATGCCCCGCCGCAGGCGCAAGGCATGACCTTCTCCGAAGCGGGCCCGGTGCCGGCGCAAGGCAACATCGCGCAGCAGATCTTCTGGTACACCGCCTTCACCGCCGACATGGTGAAGCCGGGCTCCGGTGGTGAACGCCGATGGCACGCCGAAGTGGCGCATGGCGCCGTCGCCGCACGGCGCCTACTGGAAGGACGGCATGAAGCTCGGCTATCAGGACGCCGGCTCCGCGACGCTGCTGAAGTCGACGCCGCCCGACCGCCGCAAGGCGGCCTGGCTCTATCTGCAGTTCATCGTCTCCAAGACGGTGAGCCTGAAGAAGAGCCATGTCGGTCTCACCTTCATCCGTGAATCCGACATCTGGGACAAGTCGTTCACCGAGCGCGCGCCGAAGCTCGGCGGCCTGATCGAGTTCTACCGCTCGCCGGCGCGCGTGCAGTGGACCCCGACCGGCAACAACGTGCCGGATTATCCGAAGCTGGCGCAATTGTGGTGGCAGAACATCGGCGATGCGTCGTCCGGTGCGAAGACGCCGCAGGCGGCGATGGACGCGCTGGCGGCGGCGCAGGACTCGGTGATGGAGCGTCTCGAGAAGTCGGGCGTGCAGGGCGCCTGCGGACCGAAGCTCAACAAGAAGGAGAAGCCCGAATACTGGTTCGCCAAGGCCGAGAAGGACGAGCACCATCGCGCCGCAGCGCAAGCTGGCGAACGAGAAGCCGAAGGGCGAAACCATCGACTACGACGCGCTGATCAAGTCGTGGCCGGCGACGCCGCCGAAGCGCGCTTCGCTGAACTGAGGCGGCTCACACGTCATGGCCGGGAGCGGAACGCGTCTTCGCACAGTGACCCGGCATCCATGAAAACGAAGGCCGGGAGCGATCCCGGCCTTTTTTGTTCGTCTCGTCATCTCCGCGGAGGCGGACGATCGAAGCAGTACGCCGCGGCATTTCGCGATGCGATCGCAGGCGGCGGCGATTGCTGGATGCCTCGCTTTCGCGGGCATGACGGCTAAGGCCTTCCTACTGCGCCGCCAGCGCTTCGCCGAGCGCGGGATAATCCGTATAGCCCTTGGCGCCGCCGCCATAGAACGTCGCCTTGTCCGGCGCGTTCAGCGGCGCGCCGCGCTTGAAGCGCTCGACCAGATCGGGATTGGAAATGAACGGCTTGCCGAACGCGATCAGGTCGGCCTCGTCGGCCGCCAGCACCTTGGTGGCGAGTTCGAAATCATAGCCGTTGTTGGCGATATAGGCGCCCTTGAAGCGCTTGCGCAAGGAAGCCGTAGTCGAACGGCGCGTTGTCGCGCGGGCCGCCGGTCGCGCCTTCGATGACGTGGATGTAGACGAGCTTCAGCGCGTTGAGATGATCGACGATATAGATCGAACAGCGGCTGCGGATTGCTGTCGGAGACGTCGTTGGCCGGCGTCACCGGCGAAATGCGGATGCCGGTGCGCTCGGGTCCGGCTTCCGCGGACACGGCCTTTGCGACTTCGAGCATCAGCCTGGCGCGGTTCTCGATCGATCCGCCATAGGCGTCGGTGCGCTTGTTGGTGCCGTCCTTGGCGAACTGGTCCAGCAGATAGCCGTTGGCGCCATGGATCTCGACGCCGTCGAAACCGGCCTCGATCGCGTTCGCCGCGCCGCGCCTGAAACTCTCGATGATCCCGGGAATTTCCTCCAGCGCCAGCGCGCGGGGCTCGGAGATATCGGTGAAGGTGCCGCTGACAAAGGTCTTGCCCTTGGCGCGGATCGCCGACGGCGCGACCGGCGCGCCGCCGTTCGGCTGCAGCGAGGTGTGCGAGATGCGGCCGACATGCCAGAGCTGGATGAAGATGCGCCCGCCGCGCTCGTGCACGCGGTCGGTGACCTTGCGCCAGCCGGCGACCTGTTCCTTCGAATAGATGCCGGGCGTGTCCTGGTAGCCCTGGCCCTGCTGCGAGACCTGGCTCGCCTCGGTGATCAGGAGCCCGGCGGAAGCGCGCTGCCCGTAATATTCGACCGCCAATGGGCTCGGCACCATGCCGGCGACCGCGCGGTTGCGGGTCAGCGGCGCCATCACGAGGCGATTGGGAAGCGTGATCGGGCCAAGCTTGAAGGGCTCGAAGAGTTTGGTCGGCGTGCTCATTTTTGTTGCTTCCGGAGGAATTGACAGGTAGGCAGGTCAGATTGAGGTGTGCATTCCGGACGCGCCGCGGCAATGCCGCGAGCCATTCGGATAGCGCAGGTCTAGCCGCGCACGATGCCGCCGAGGTGGCCGCCGTCGAGGAACAGCGTATGCGCGTTGACGTAGGATGATTCATTCGAAATCAGAAACAGCGCAGCATAGGCGACCTCCCAGCCGGTGCCCTGACGGCCGAACGGCACTGTGACGGCCCGGTCGGAGCGGCGGCGGCTGGCGTCGCGGCCCATCGGCGTATCCATGAAGCCCGGCGCGATCACATTGCAGCGAATGCCCTTTTCCTCGCCGGCCCGCGCGATGGCGCGGCCGAGCGCGATCTGCGCGGCTTTTGAGGATTCATAGGCCGGGTTGCGGCCGTTGGCGCGCTGGCTCGCCATCGACGACATCAGGATGATCGCGCCGCCCGGCGCCATCACTTCCAGCGCCTTTTGCGCGAACAGCATGTGGCTGCGGACATTGACGGCGAAATCCTTGTCCCAGGCTTCCACCGTCATTTTCGGCAGCGACAGGCCGTGCGAGATGCCGACGTTCAGCGCCAGCCCGTCGAGGCCGCCGAGTTGTTTGGCGCAGCGCTCCACGCCAGGCGCGATCGCCGCGACATCCGAGACGTCGACGATGTCCGCAAACGCCTTGCCGCCTTCGGACGTGATCTGCGCCACCGTGTTGTCGGCCGCCTCCTTGTTGACGTCGATGCAGGCGACATGCTGCGCCCTCGCGCGCGAACAGCACCGACATCGCGCGGCCGTTACCGATCGGCGGATCCTCGTCGATGATCTTGCGCTGGCCGGCGCCGACCACGATGATGCGGCGGCCCGTCGAGCCGCCCGTGGCTTTTGGCCTGCCCCAGCGCTTCGGCATGCAGCGATGCGGAGGGATCGATTTTTTTCGGCGCGTGGGTGGTGGTCGACATCGGCGGTTTCCTCCCTTTTTTCTTATGCGTCATTCCGGGCGTCATCGCGCAGCGATGAACCCGGAATCAATACCATTGATAGCCGCCGCAATGGATTCCGGAGCTCGTCGCTTCGCGCGCCCCGGAATGACGGAGATATCAATTCACCCCGAGAAAATCGCGCTTGCCGATCTCCACGCCGTTGTGGCGCAGAATGTCGTGGGCGGTGGCGGCGTGGAAGTAGAAATTCGGGAAGCGCGAAGTCGCTGAGGAACTGCTGGCCCTTCAGCGTCATGGTGTTGTTCGGGGCCGGCGGGAAAGGTGACCTCGCGGGCGTCGGCGCCGTCGAACTGCGCCGGCTTGAACGCCTTCACATAGTCGATGGTCTTGGCGAGCCGCTGCTTTCAGTTCATCGAAGCTCTTTTCGGTGTCGGGGGTCGACGGCACCTCGCTGTGCGTCAGGCGCGCGCAGCCCTTGGCGGCGAAATCGCAGGCGAGCTGGATCTGGCGGCGTGAGCGGCAGCATGTCCGGATAGAGCCGCGCGCCGAGCAGCACGTCGGGCTGGATATTCTTCGCCTTGCAGTGCGCCTCGGCCTTGGTGAGGATGCCGGTGAGGCTGCCGAGGATCTGCAGGAACGCGGGCACGGTGGCGTCGTAGAAGGACATGTGATGCTCTTTTCGTTGTTGTGGTCATTCCGGGGCTGTGCGATGCGTCGAATCCGGAACCTCGAGATCGGGTTCAGCCCTAGCGGACTGCGCCGATGACGGAGATTGCCTACCGCACCGCCGTCGCGCCGGTGCGAAGCGGCTGCGCGCGGGCGCCCGCGCATCCGCGCCAGCAATTCGGCGGTCGGCCAGGAATCGGCGGGCAGGCCGTATTTGATCTGCATCGCCTTGACCGCGCTGCGGCTCTGCTGGCCCATCACGCCGTCGACCTTGCCGACATTGAAGCCGGCGCGCACCAGTAATTGCTGCAGCTCGCGCAGCTCGTTGAACGGCAGTTGCGCGACCGGCGCCGCGGGACGTTGCATCGGCGGGCTGCCTGCGATGCGGGTGGCGAGATAGCCGGCGGTGGTCGAATAGATCAGCGAGTTGTTCCACTCGGTGTAGGCGGCGAAATTGGCATAGGCCAGAAACGCCGGCCCCATCCGGCCCATCGGCAGCAGCAGCGACGCCGGCAGATTGTCGTTCGGCAGCGGCTTGCCGTCCGCGATAGGTCACGCCGAGCTGCGCCCATTTCGAGCGCGGCAGCTGGATCGTGAGATCGGCCTGGTCCCAGGGAAAATTGAGCAATTGCCGCCGCGGGCACGCGCACTTCCTGCAGCCAGGGCTCGCCGCGCCGCCATTTCAGCCCGGTGGCGATGTAGTTCGCGGTCGAGCCGATCACGTCGGCCGGGCTGCGCAGGAGATTGCGGCGTCCGTCGCCGTCGTAGTCGACGGCGTAGTTGAAATAATGCGTCGGCAGGAATTGCGTCTGGCCGAGTTCGCCGGCCCACGAGCCGACCATCTCCGCAGGCGTGAGATCGCCGCGGTCGATGATCTTCAGCGCGGCGATGGTTTCGTTCTGAAACATCTGCGAGCGGCGGCAGTCATAGGCCAGCGACACCAGCGAGCGCAGCGTCGGCAGATTGCCCATGTTGGCGCCGAAATCGCTTTCCAGCCCCCAGAACGCGGCGATCACCGCCGGCGGCACGCCATACTCCTTCTCGGCGCGCGCGAAGGCCGCGGCATAGGTCTTGATCCGGGCCTGGCCCTGCTGCATCCGGTAGACGGCTGCCATGCGGCCGGCGAACTCGGTGAACACCTGCCCGAACACGCGCTGGCCGCGGTCGCGGTTGACGATGCCCTGGTCGTAGACGAGGTAGGGCGCGGCTTCCGCGATGGCGCGCTGCGACACCCCGGCCGCGACCGCCTGCGCTTTCAGATCGGCGAGGAAGCGGTCGAACGACATGCCGCCGTGGCAGGATGCGCCGCGTGGGACTGGCGCCGCGGCTGGTCTGGCTGGAGCGGCAACCGGTTGAGCTGATGCCGGCTGCGGACCGCAGAGGAGCGCCAACAAGGCTGCGCCCAGAAAAAATCGTGTCGTTGAAAAGTTTCGCATGCGGTTACCGGTTGGGTGCGAATTCGCGGAAGGTGCCCTGTCGTAGCATTGCCGCCGGACAACGTCATCATCGGAACAAGCCTGTCACGGGACTGATGCGTGCATTTACTGAGTCGACCCACAACGTCGGGGCGCGTCTTGCGCGGACCCGTTGGGCCAACCCGCCCTTGTAATGGCGCGATCGGTTATCGTCGGCATGTTCCGAGAGGAATGGCCTGCCGCGGACTGCAATCCGCGTATGGGCTCTTTCCGATTGATGTGAGTTTGGATTGCGCGGATAATTTCCATCTACCTCGGGGAGGGGATCATGCGGGCGGTCGTATTCGCGGTAAGTCTGATGTCGGTCTGCTTGATTGCGGGAGAAGCCGACAGCCGCACCTGGCCGGACAGCTTCAAAACTCCGGGGGCGACCAATCCGGGCGTAACGCAGGCCAATATCAAGAGAACGATCTGTAAGTCTGGCTGGACCGAGACGATCCGTCCACCGGACAGCTACACAACTGCGCTGAAACGGCAGCAGATTGTTGAATATGGATATCGCAACAAAAGGCTTGGAAGTTACGAGGAAGACCACCTGATAAGCCTGCAACTCGGCGGTGACCCGCGGGATCCGCATAATTTGTGGCCGCAAGCCTATGCCGGTAAATGCGGCGCGCGCGTGAAAGATGTTATCGAGACAAAGCTGAAGAGGCTCGTATGCGCGCGCAAACCCCCGCTTACGCTTGTTGAGGCGCAACAGATGATTTCCCGGGACTGGGTCGGCGCATATAGCCAATACGTCCGGGAACTTAAGTGTCCGACGCCTTGAGGGCCGCAGGACGCAGCGTATTGCGCCATGGAAACGATTGCCGGTTTGCGGGATCAAGACAGCGCATGATGCCGTCGACCGACGTGCTGGCGGGCCGCGGCAACAAGCTGGCGCTACGCTGGATTGGGCGCGGCGATCGGGTTCGCGATTTCAGCGATCTGGCTTTACGTGCTGAACGAGGTCATGATCGTCCTTGCCGGCCAGCGATCGCAGGGAGGCGACGCGTGAAAGACTGGAACATCGTTGTCACGATTTACCAGGAGAGTTTCAGGCGGGCGCTCCGCGCCTTGCGGGACATTGGGCCGGCCGAGCCCGGTCCGTACCACAATGTGCTGGTGATGAAAGTCGACGATCCGATTGCCGTCCTCGAAGCCGTCGAGAATCTGACCGAGGAACGCCCGGCGCTCTACGATGCGATCGCGCGGGTGGCGCCGGCGATGCGGACGTTCGACTTTTCATCGGCGGAGGGCTTCAAGGATAATGCGAAATCCATCGTGCTCGAATGGCTGCCGGGCCTGACCGGGAAGTCGTTTCATACGCGCCTGCATCGGCGCGGCCCCCAGCCTGGACTGCACTCGCCGGATGTCGAACGGTTCCTGAACGATGTCATCATCGAGGCGACGGCCAAGGCCGGGTTGCCGGGCCGGATATCGTTCACGGACCCGGACGCGGTGATAGTGATCGACACCGTCGATGATCGGGCCGGGCTCGCCCTGTGGACGCGCGAGGATATCGCTCGCCATCGCTTGTTGCGGCCGGACTAGGGCCGGTCGCCACGAGGGCCTCAATGCCGATGGCGTGGCCGCCTGATCTCAAACGCGGCCCTGGGGCCCCGGCAGTTGGGACCCATCGAGTCCAGGTTATTCGCCGGCCCGGCGCGTCAGCTTGCCAGCCGGCGGGAAGCTTGCCGCACAATCGTGGAAAATTTTTCATGCGCCTTGCGCGAGATCAATTCCCCGCTGGCGACAGGGTGCATTTTAACGCGGCGCATTAAACTTGCTGGCCGATCAGCCGTTTAAGAACATTCGGCGCAGGTCAGACGAGGCGAATGCGGAAACCCAAGTCAGGGATGGTGCCGTGCGTAAGCGAGACGATAGCCGTATTTAATCCGATGAGCAGGTGCTGCGATGAGCCGGATGACGCAGAAATGGATCGTTCCGAAAAGAGACGAAACTGTCTGGGACGTCGTACTTGACGCGATGATCGCACTGTTGGGTGCATCCATAATCACGCAATTCATGCAATTGTTTCTCTCCGCCCTCTAGGCGATTGATACCGCGCCGATCCGGCCGCGCCATCCGCGCCGGGCTTTGATGCGGCTCAATACCTCCAGGCATCGATCGGTTTGCCAATTCAAACCCTGTTTCGCGGGCGCCGCTCCGTCCCGGCGGGTCCGCCGCGACGTGCTTTGGCGCCCCGCGCCATGTCGCAAGCGTTGATGCACATCAATGCCGTCGGGCGCGATGTCTGATCAGATTTTTATGTTTGCGCTTCTCATCGAGGAGTTCGGGATTTTCGCGTTCAGTTGAGCAGGAGGCGGGCCATGGGCATCGCAATTACTCTCGCGCAATACCTCGCCAAGCGAGGCGTCAAGTACGACGTGGTGCAACATCCGCATACGGTGACGGCTTCGGCGAGTGCCAAGACGAGCCGTATATCGCTCAATCGCCTGGCCAAGGCGGTGGTGCTGAAGGGGGAAGACGGTTTCATGCTCGCGGTATTGCCGGCCTCCGGTCACATCCAGTTCGGTGAACTCCGCAAGCAGCTCGGAGCCGATGTGGATATGGCCAGCGAGGAGCAGATTGAAACGCTCTTTCTCGATTGCGAGCCGGGCGCCGTGCCTGCGCTCGGGGCCGCCTATGGGCTTAAGGTCATCGTCGACGACAGCCTGGCGAACGAGCCGGAGATTTATCTTGAGGGCGGCGATCACGCCAGCCTGGTTCATATCAACGGCAGCACATTTAAGGAGCTTCTGGCTGATGCCCGGCATGCGCGGTTCGCCGAATCTCCTTGAGGCGTCGCTCACGGCAGAAGAAAAGTCCGCAAAGGAGACCTGACCAATGGCCCCGCGCAAACAAACGAGATCCTCGAACCGAGCGAGGCAGACAAGGACGCCGATGGCCAATAGGTCAACCGCCCTGGTCCGAAAACCCAGCAAGCCGCCGCTCACCGAACCATTTCATGTTGCAGTCGACCGGCAATTGAAGTCTGGACACGAAACGTACGAAGCGGCTGAGAAGGCGGCGCTTGGAATCAAAAAGCGGTATCCAAAGCTTCATGTGACCGTGTTCGACGCCAAGGAAAGGCGGCATACGCTCATCGAGCAGCCAGGGCCGGCGGGCGCCGCCAACGAAAATCGACTTGCCGGGCAAGCAAACCGGAACGCCGTTGGGCGGCACAAGGTCGCTGTCGCCGGAGGCAAGCACTGACCGCCGATGATTGCGTTCCGCCACAGTTCGCGGGGGGAGCGACGCCGATCGATACGCCCCGCCAATGGTGCTGTCATTCGACCCAAAGAATAACCGGCGCGCTCAATAGCAGAAGCGCCGCAAGGAAGATGAAGCCGAAGCACGCGCCGAGGCGCCAGAATTCGGTCGAAGTAATATATCCGCTGTTCGCATAGACCGGCGCCGGCCCGGTGGCATACGGCGTCAGGACGCCCATGATCCCGCGATCCATGACGCAAGCTCGACATTCCAGAGCCGGGGCCCGCCCATGTCGAAATATTCGATTGGCGCTGCGCACCGCCAAATAGGATTCTTGTTTCTTCAACCGGCGCAGTCACTATCATCGGGGCTCCGAAAACGAATGACTTGTACTTTCCTGAGCCAGGTAGTCTTCTCGACCTCTATCGGAAATCAGCTGTCGAGCGCATCATGCCTCGAATATGCAAAACGCAGGGATTTATCGGGCGGCGCGAGCTTTCGATTTTGACGTAGATCAATACCTTCGGCGGTGAACGGTATTGAATTTCGGTGGGAGAAACGCATCCACGATCGCGGCCGGACAGATATTCGGTTTCGCACTTCGGTCACGGCCATTCGACAGGAAAGGGCAGTGTCATGAACAGCTTCTGGATCGTCGTCCTCAGCGTGGTGACCATTTATCTGGCCTACAATCTCTACGCCAAGCGCATCGACCGGAACGTCATCCAGCCTGACGCCAAACGGGCGACACCGGCCCGGATGTACATGGACGGCGTCGACTTCATGCCGACCAGCCGGAACGTGCTCTTCGGCTATCATTTCAAGGCGATCGCCGCCGCCGGGCCCATCGTGGGACCGATCACCGCCGCCAATCTCTGGGGCTGGGCGCCCTCGCTGGCCTGGCTGATCCTGGGTGTCAGTTTCATCGGCTGGGCGAGCGACTACTCCGCCATCATGGTGGCGGTGCGCAATGACGGCAACAGCCTGTCGGCGATCGCGCACCGGCTCATCGCTCCCCGCACCCGCACGATCCTGTTCGTATTCATCTTTTTCTACCTGATGCTGCTGGCCGGCGCGTTCGTCGGCATTCTGGCGGCCATACTGTCGGCGCGACCGGACGTTCCGTTCGGCATCGTGATGCTCGGCCTGATGGGGCTCCTCGCCGGCCAGATGATGTACCGGTGGAAGATGGGGATTACCGCCGTCACCGTCCTCGTCGTCGCCGTGACGCTGGGCGCCATGGCGGTCGGCCCGATGGGACAGCACCGGGACGCGGCCGGCGCGCTGGTGCAAGGCCCGGTGGCGGCCGCGGTGACATGGGTGAACGACAAGGTGGACAGCGTCACCGGTCACCAGCCGTTGTTCACGGTCGTGGACCCGACGCTGGCGGATCCGCGGATTCCGGCGCCGCGCGCGGACGGCACACGCCCGACCACGCCCGCCTATGACGCGGTCACCGGCGCGCTCAAGACGCTGCCGAACTACCTCTTGTGGATGGTGTTCCTGTTCGCCTTCAGCTACCTGGGGGCGAACCTGCCGATCTGGCGGTACGCGCAGCCCGTGGCCTATATCGGCTTCTGGATCATGCTGATCACCATCCTCCTGAGCGCGGTGGGCATGGTCGTCGCGCCGCTGCTCGGGACGAAGGACGCGGCCGGCAACCTCATCGGTGCCTTCGCATTGCCTGCCTTCAAGGACCTCGGCTTCGCAATCGAGGCGGACAAGGCATGGCAACCGCTGTGGCCCATGCTTTTCGTGACCATCGCTTGCGGTGCCATCTCGGGCTGGCATTCGCTCGTCGGCTCGATCGGGACGGCCCGGCAGCTTGAATACGAGACGGATGGCCTGCCCGTCGGTGCCGGCGCGATGTTCGGTGAAAACACGCTGGCGCTGCTGTCGCTCACCGCCGTCTCCATCGCCGGTGTCGGCGGCGGCGGCGGCCGGTTCGCGTTGGGCGTCGGCAAGCTCGTGTACGCCGGAAGCTTCGGGCTCATCCCCGAAATCCTCGGCACCGCGCTCGGGTTCGGCACGTTTGTGATTATCGTGCTCACGGTAACCGTCCTGGTTTTCCGTGTGATGCGCGTGACGCTCACCGAGTGGGTCGGCGATGCCGTCCCGCTGGTGCGCAACATGCACGTGTCGAGCATCATCTCGATGGTCCTCACCGCCGCTCTCGTGCTCACCGGCACCTGGGTCTACCTCTGGCAGATGTTCGGCGCGTCCAACCAGTTGATGGCGGCCCTGAGCCTGCTCGTGGTGTCAGTGTGGCTCAAGTCGGAGAACCGCAATCCGAGCTACGCCCTGCTGCCGATGATCTTCATGTATGTGACCACGCTGGCGGCCACCGTCGTCACGGCGAGGAACCTCTACGTGACGATCGCGGCGAACCCGAAGATGACGGGGCTGCCCGTGGCGGGTGCCTGGGCCATGATCGCGGTGTCCGCGCTCTTGTTCGTGGCGGCCATCCTCATCGGGTGGGACGGGTACAAGGCCTACCTCCGTTACCGCGCGCAGCATGCGGCGCGGGCCCTGCATCCGGCGGAATAGGCGGATCGGATGGTGTCAGGCGAGCGCGCGATCGGCCAGGGTATGCACGGCTTCGAAGAAGTCGCGCGCGGGCTGCCGGCGATCTGGCAGCGAGACGTGCAGCTGGAAGTTGGGCTCGGTGCGGCGCAGCGAAAGCCGCCGCACCGCCAGACCGGCGCGCTGGGTCAGCTCCAGCAGGGCGTCGGCCTGTGTGAGTTCCGCAGCGCTCTCATGATGGACGACGATGCCGCCGGGGGCTACGGCCTGGCGCACCAGCCACTTCGGCGGCACGCGTGGCAGCGCGTCGCGACCGGACCAGCTTGCGGGATCGAGCGCTTCGAATTCGACCGCGGGGGCCTTGCGCAGCATGCCGCGGATGATGAGTGTGTCGCGGCGGCCGCGGCTGCGGCCGATTGCCCACATCCAGGGCGTATCGCGCGCCTCGAGGAAAATGATCACCGTCGCGCCGGCGAACGGCGCGTTGCCGTCGCGGATCACCATCTCGACCGCGGTCGAGCCCAGCCAGCGCACGGTGGTGCGCTGACCGAGCGCCGGCAGGCCGCCCTGCATCCAGCGCATGTACTCGCGTCCGGTGCGGACGTTCCAGATCGTCCCGGCGGCGAACCAGGCGACGATCGCGATCGCGGCGATACCGATGAGCTCCGTCATGCAGCGAGATGATAGCACGCCCACCGCCCCCGGGTGGAGCCAAACGCTGCGCGAATTCCTGTACGGCATGACCACCTACGAGTTCGTGCAGCAGGCGCTGGAAATGCGCGCCTCGATGGAAAAGCTGTTCATGGTCGGCGTGTTCGGCGACATGCTCGGGGTACCCATCCTGCCGTCGTACTATGGGCTGCGCCTGTTGCCATGGGTGGTGCCGGAGATTGAGGCATGGAAACGCGAAGTTCTGCGCGAGCGCGAGCTGGGCAGCGACCACGAACATCATCTGCACGGACTATGAGAGGAGACGGCCATGACCGAGCGAGAGAAGGCAGAGGCGGAGAAGAGCTGGCTGGAGACCATCCGCGAGACCCTCTACGGCATGGCCGCCCACGACATGAGCCGCGCGGCGCTGCGCACGCGCGCGTCGATGGAGCACCTCTTCATCCTCATTACCATGGGCGACCTGCTGGGCGTCCCGATCCTGCCACCGTATTACAGCCTGCGGCTCCTGCCCTACGTCGTGCCGCAAATCGCCACCTGGAAGCGGCGCATGTTGCGCGAGAAGGACGTCGCGGACGCGATGTTCTAGGGGGCGATGATGGGTTTCAAGGACGTGTTCCTGCAGCATCCCGAGCGCCGGTACATCATGTTCGGCGGCGGGGGCGGGGTTGGCAAGACCACCTTTTCCGCAGCGGCGGCGTACTGGCTGGCGAGCCAGGGCAAGAAGGTGCTCGTGTTCTCCGTGGACCCCCAGGCGTCGCTCACCGACATCTTCAAGCGCGACATCTTCGGCAAGGGGCCCGTGCAAATCATGGACAACCTCTGGGCCCAGGAGATCGATGCGGACAGCCACATCCGCAAATACCAACAGGAAATCCGCCAGAAGATCCTGGACATGTACGGGATGCCGGCGGTGCCCGAGGAGATCGAGCGCTACATCCAGGCGGCGAGCGCCGAGCCGGCGATGGAAGAGAGCGCAATGTTCGACGCCGTCGTGGACGTCGTCATGAAGGGCGACTACGACTACTACATTTACGATCTCGTCCCCCTCGGTCACGCGCTCTATTACTTGTCGATGGCCAAGGTCTACGACGAGTGGATCAACAAGGTCACCAAGCTGCGGGAGGAGATGCGCGAGTACGAGGAGATGGTGAGCCGGCTCCGGCGCGAGAAGGAGAGCGAGCAGGACCAGATCCTCCAGGAGCTGCTCTACATCAAGAACCGCATCAACACGTCGGCCGGAATCCTCACGGACAAGACGAAGACGGCCTTTTTCTTCGTGGTGATTCCGGAGGCCGGGATCATCAACGACACGCAGAAGGCGGCCCGGATGTTCGCGCAGTTCAACGTGCCGGTGGCCGGGTACGTGGTGAACCGGGTCATCCCGCACGAGCTGCTGGACCAGAACATCCCGGAGTACCTGCGGCGCCGGATCGAGATGCAGGACCGTCATTTGAAGGACATCCGGACCACGTTCGACGACCAGGTGCTGGCGCTGGTGCCGGAGATGGAGCGCGACGTCACGGGACTGGCGATGATCGAGAAGCTCGCCACCATCATGTTCGCCTAGCGGAGGCTTGCCATGGCAGAGATCACAATGCCGATGGGCCGGTACCTCCGGGAGCATTCCACGCTGAAGTACTTCTTCTTCGGCGGCAAGGGCGGTGTGGGCAAGACCGTCTTCGCTGCCGCTGCCGCCATCGGGCTCGCCCGGCAGGGACGCCGGACGCTGCTGGTGTCCACCAATCCCGTGCACAGCCTGACCAGCCTGTTCGGCCAGGATATGCTCGGCAAGCATGTCGCGATCGAAGGCGTGCCCAACCTCTGGGCCTACGAGATCGACACCCGGCAGAGCATCGAGCGCAGCAAGCAGGAGATCCGCGAGAAGATCCGCTGGTTCCTCAAGTTCGCCGACATCACCACCAAGGCTGACGACTTCGTCGAGTCGGCGACGATGAACCCCGCGTTCGAAGAGTCGGCGATGTTCGAGAACATGATCGACCTCATGTTCAAGAACGAGTACGACGTCTACGTCTTCGACACCGCCCCCACCGCCAACGCGCGGCGTCTGCTCGGCATGTCCAAGGTCTACGCGCTGTGGGTCAACAAGATGCTCAAGAGCCGCGAGGAGGCGCGGACCCTGCGGGAGCTGCTCTCCTTCACCAAGAAGAAGGAGGAGGACCCGCTGATGGCCTACCTCATCTCCTTCCGCGACCGCATGGAGCACGCGCGCGTGCTCCTCACAGACCCCGCGCTCACGACGTTCTTCTTCGTGACGCTGCCGGAGGCGCTGCCCATCGCGGTGGTCACCCGCTTCATCCAGTGGTTCAAGGACTTCGGGATCCCCGTGGGCGGCGTTCTCGTCAACATGCTCATCGATCCTGCGTCGGTCGGCCCGGACAGCGCCGAGTTCGTGAAGAACCGCGTGGTCATGCAGCAGGAGCACATGAAGACGATCTGGCGGGAGTTCGGCGACAGCGTCCGCGCCATCGTGCCGCTGTTTGAGACCGAAGTCCGCGGCGTGCCGATGCTCCAGCGCTTGTGCGACGCCATGTTCGCGGCCGACGGCGCGAAGCCCGCCGGTGACAGCGCCGGCCGGCCGGCCGTCGGCTCGCGGGCTTGACCCACGTCAAGGTTGCCCGATACCCACCATGTATTTTCTTGGCGCAAATTGCTTCAAGGTCGGCCATGGAATGGCAGCGTATCCGGAAGCGCCCCGAGGACTACGTAGGCGCCAATCTTCAGGATTACGAGGAGTACGCCAGGCGATTTGCCTGGTCGCAGGCGCGGGCGCTGCTCGACGGCCTGCCGGGTGGCGGGCTCAACATCGCGCATGAGGCGATCGACCGGCATGTCCTGGCCGGTCGCGGGAAGAAGCTGGCGCTGCGCTGGATCGGTCGTGACGACCAAATTCGCGACTACAGCTACTCGGCGCTCGGCGCCGCGGCGAACCGGTTTGCGAACATCCTGGTGCAGCGCGGGGTGGCCAAAGGGGATCGCGTCTTTTCGTTGCTCGGCCGCGTGCCCGAACTCTACATCGCCGCTTTCGGCACGCTCAAGAACGGCAGCGTCTTCTCGCCACTGTTCTCGGCGTTCGGGCCGGAGCCGATCAAGGCCCGCATGACGATCGGCAATGCCAAGGCGCTGATTACCTCCGAGGCATTTTACCGGCGGAAGATCGAGCCCTGGCGCAAGGAGCTCGCGAGCCTGGAGCATGTCTTCCTGACTGAATGTTCAAGCAGCCTTCCAGCGGGCACGATCGATCTGGCCGCGGCGCTGGCGCAAGCGCCGGATTCGTTCGAGACCGTAGTGGACGAGCCCCGAAGACATGGCCTTGCTTCACTTCACCAGCGGCACGACCGGACGGCCAAAGGGTGTCGTGCATGTCCATGAAGCCGTCGTCGCTCATCATATCACCGGCCAGCTCGCGCTCGATCTGCATTCGGACGACATCTTCTGGTGCACTGCCGACCCGGGATGGGTGACCGGGACGTCCTATGGCATCATCTCGCCGCTCACCAACGGCGCGACCTTGATCGTCGACCAGGCCGAATTCGACGCGGAACGCTGGTATCGCATCCTGCAGGAGCAGAAGGTCACCGTTTGGTACACGGCGCCGACGGCGATCCGCATGTTGATGAAGGTGGGTGCCGAGATCGCCAAGCGGTATGACTTGTCCAGGCTGCGTTTGATGGCAAGCGTCGGCGAGCCGCTCAATCCGGAGGCCGTGGTCTGGGGCGTCGAGGCCTTCGGCAAGCCGTTCCACGACAACTGGTGGCAGACCGAGACCGGCGGCATCATGATCTCCAACTACCCCTCGATGGACGTGAAGCCGGGCTCGATGGGCCGCCCGTTGCCCGGCATCACGGCCGGCGTCGTTGAGCGCGTCGAAGGCGGCACGGTGCGCGAAATCACAAAACCGATGGCGATGGGCGAACTCGCGCTGCGCCCGGGCTGGCCGTCGATGATGCGCGCCTATCTCAACGAAGAGGAACGCTACCGGAAGTGCTTCGTGGGCGGCTGGTATCTTACCGGCGACCTCGCGATGCGCGACGACGAGGGTTACTACTGGTTTGTCGGCCGGGCGGACGACGTCATCAAGAGCGCCGGCCATCTCATCGGCCCGTTCGAAGTGGAAAGCGCGCTGATGGAGCATCCGGCCGTTGCCGAGGCGGGCGTGATCGGCATTCCCGAACCGACCGTCGGCGAGGTGGTCAAGGCCTATCGTTGCGCTCAAGAACGGCGTCAAGCCAAGCGAAGCGCTGCGCAAGGAATTGCTCGGCCATGCGCGCCAGCGTCTCGGCCCGGCCGTCGCGCCGAAGGACATCGCGTTCCGCCAGAATTTGCCGAAGACGCGCAGCGGCAAGATCATGCGCCGCTTGCTCAAGGCCCGCGAGCTGGGCCTGCCGGAGGGCGACATCTCGACGCTCGAAAGCGAGGAGCGATGACCGCGCCAACCGACAAGCCGCATCTGTCGCGCGAACACATGCTCGATCTGTTGAAGCAGATGATCCGTATTCGTCGCTTCGAGGACAAGTGCGCCGAACTCTACACCCAGGAAAAGATCAGGGGGTTCCTGCACCTCTATGACGGCGAGGAAGCGGTTGCCGTCGGCGTCATCCCGGTGCTGGAGAAGCGTGACCGGATCGTGGCCACCTACCGCGAGCATGGGCAGGCGCTGGTGCGCGGCGTGCCGATGACCACGGTGCTTGCCGAGATGTACGGAAAGCAGGAAGGCTGCAGCCGCGGACGTGGCGGCTCCATGCACCTGTTCGATCGGGCGACAAATTTCTATGGCGGCAACGCCATCGTGGGCGGCGGTCTGCCGCTGTCGGTCGGGCTCGCGCTCGCCGATCGCATGCGGGGCAGCGACGTCGTGACGGCCTGTTTCTTCGGGGACGGCGCAGTTGCCGAAGGCGAGTTTCACGAAAGCATGAATCTGGCCGCGCTGTGGGGGCTGCCGGTGCTGTTCGTGTGCGAAAACAATCTTTACGCCATGGGAACGGCCCTGGCGCTTTCGGAATCGGAAATCGACATCCAGCGCAAGGCGGCGTGCTACCGGATCGCTTCCGAGGCCGTCGACGGCATGGATGTCATCGCCGTCGAGGCTGCCGCCCGTCGGGCGGTGCACGCCGTGCGCGAGACCGGCAAGCCCTATTTCCTGGAATGCCGGACCTATCGGCTGCGCGCGCATTCGATGTTCGATGCCCAGCTCTATCGCGACAAGGCCGAGGTCGAGGCCTGGCGGCACAAGGAGCCGATCGTGCGCTATCAGACGTGGCTGGAGGCCAATCACATGATTCATCCGGACGATTTGGCGCGTATCGAGACCGAGGTGGCGGCGGAGATTGCCGAGGCGGTCGCATTCGCCGAGGCCGGAACGTGGGAGCCGGTCGAGCAGCTCACCCGCTTCACCTACGCGGACAGAGCGCGCGAGCCGGTCGGCGAGGCATTATGGCACAAGTGACGACACAGCCCGCGGCGATCGAGATCACCTACCGCGACGCGGTGCGCGAGGCGATCCGCGATGCGCTGGGCCGCGACAAAAAGCGTGTTCCTCATGGGCGAGGACGTCGGACGGTACGGCGGCTGCTACGCGGTGAGCAAGGGCTTGCTGGCCGAGTTCGGCCCCGAGCGGATCCGCGATACGCCGCTGTCGGAATCCGGCTTCACCGGCGCCGGCATCGGCGCGGCGATGGCCGGCATGCGCCCGATCGTCGAGTTGATGACGGTGAATTTCAGCCTGCTCGCGCTCGACCAGATTCTCAATAGCGCGGCCACGGTGCGCCACATGTCGGGAAACCAGTTCGGCGTGCCGCTCGTCATCCGCATGGCGACCGGCGCCGGCCGCCAGGTTGCCGCCCAGCATTCGCACAGCCTCGAAGGCTGGTATGCGCATATTCCCGGCATCAAGGTGCTGGCGCCGGCGACCGTGGAGGATGCGCGCGGCATGTTGTGGACGGCTTTGCAGGAGCCCGATCCGGTGCTGATCTTCGAAAACGTCATGCTCTACAACATGACGGGCAAGCTCGCCGCGGACGCCGGCCCGGTCGATATCGACAAGGCCGCGATTCGGCGTCCCGGGCGCGATATTTCGCTCATCACCTATGGCGGCTCGCTGTGGAAGACGCTCGAAGCCGCCACGGTCGCTCGCCGGCGAGAACATCGATGCCGAGGTGATCGATTTGCGCAGCCTGCGGCCGCTCGACGACGCGACCATCATGACGTCGGTCGCCAAGACGCGCCGGGCGGTCATCGTCGACGAAGGCTGGCGGAGCGGCAGCCTGTCGGCGGAAATCGGCATGCGTATCGTCGAGCAGGCATTCTGGGAACTCGACGCCCCGATCGGCCGCGTGTGCAGCGAGGAGGTGCCGATTCCCTATCCCCGCCACCTCGAGAACGCGGCGATCCCGCAGGTGCCCAAGATCGTCGCGGCCGCCAAGGCCGCCCTTGGGCGAACGTAGAGGGGACGCCGTGGTCGATTTCCGCATGCCCTCCCTCGGCGCCGACATGGAAGCAGGCACGCTGGTGGAATGGCTGGTCAAGCCCGGCGATCGGGTCAAGCGCGGCGACGTCGTCGCCGTGGTCGAGACCCAGAAGGGCGCGATCGAGATCGAAATCTTCGAGGCCGGCAAGATCGAGCAGATTCTCGTCGATCTCAACAGCCAAGGTGCCGGTCGGGACCCCGCTGGCGCGGATTCGAACCGAGCTCGAAGAAGCCGCTGGCGCTGTCGCCGCCGCGCCGCCGCCGGCAGCGCCGGCCGTCCCGCCCGCGGCCGCCGCCTGTGGCGCGGGCGCCGGCCGCCCGTTGCGCCACCACGGCCACCATCGCCGCCGCCCGTCGCGCCAGCCGCCGCGGCGCGCGCGCGGGTCTCGCCGGCCGCGCGGCGGCTCGCCGAGGCGCACGGGATCGATCTCTCGACGGTGACCGGAAGCGGTCCGGCGGGGGAGATCACCTATGCCGATGTCGAGCGCCGTCTCGGCGAAGCCGTCGCTCCGCCGGAAAGGAAGCGAGCGCTCGTGGCTCGATCTCGACGCCATGCGAACGGCCATCGCCGCCGCCATGGCGCGATCGAAGCGGGAAATTCCGCACTATTATCTCGAGCACCAGGTCGACGTCACTGCCGTGCGAGCAATGGCTGACGCAGCAGAACGCGACCCGGCCGCCCGACAACCGCCTGCTGATCGGAGCGCTCGCCATCAAGGCGGTCGCCCTGGCCGCGCGCCGCTTCCCCGCCTTCAACGGCTTTTACCGCGATGGCAAATTCGAACCGGCGAGCGCGGTGCATGTCGGCGTCGCGATCGCCATTCGCGGTGGCGGGTTGGCGGCGCCGGCGCTGCATGACGCCGATCAGATCTCGGTCGACGAGCTGATGGCGCGCATGCGCGACCTCGTTCAGCGTACCCGCGCCGGTCGCATCCGCAGTTCGGAGCTGTCCGATCCGACGATCACGGTTTCGAGTCTTGGGGAACGCGGTGTCGAAACGCTCTACGGCATCATCTATCCGCCGCAGGTGGCGATCGTCGGTTTCGGCAAGATCGTGACGCGGCCATGGGTCGTCGACGGCGCCATCGGACCGCGCTCGGTGGTCACCATCACGCTGTCCGCCGACCATCGGGTCAGTGACGGACACGCGGGCGCGCTGTTCCTGGCCGAGATCGGCAGGCTGCTGCAGGAGCCGGACAAGCTATGAATGACCTCGACATTCGCAAGGTGGTGCAGGAAGAGCTCAACAATATCGCGCCTGAAGTCGATCTGGCGAGCCGTCGACCCCGCCGCGGACCTGCGCGAAGCCCTCGACATCGATTCCATGGACTTCCTGAACTTCATCACCGCCATCCACCATCGCCTCGGCGTCGACATCCCCGAGCTCGACTATCCGAAGCTGATCACGCTCGACGGGGCGGTCGCCTACATCGCGGCGAAACTCGCGTCGGTGAAAAAATAAGCGACTGGGGCGCTCGGGTGAGCGCGGCGCGGCGCGCCTTTGCCCGCCTTGCGCAAAGCAAGTCCTTTGCGGGCCATTGCGGGAACGCAAGCGCGCTTGACGCATGGGAGCCTGCCGCTTGAACCGGACCCGAGAGGCTGTTCCAATCGTTTTTGCCCGTGTAGTCTGCCTCCTCCCGCAGGCCTGAAAGGTGAGCCAACAATCGCCTGGGCCAGCGGAGTGGGGAGATGCGGGAACGACCATGACGGATATCCGATATCTAGCGCCGCGCACGCTCGATGAAGCGATCAGCGCCTTTGCCGCGGGCGGAAGCGCCGCGCGCATCATGGCCGGCGGCACCGATCTTCTGGTGCAGATGCGCGCAGGCAGCGTGAAGCCGGGCCTGATCGTCGACATCAAGAAAATCGCCGAGATGAGCGCAATCGAGGAAACCGCCGATGGCGGTTTTCGCGTCGGCGCCGCCGTTGCCGGCGCGGTGCTGGCCGAGCATCCGCGCTTCGGCAAGGTCTGGCCCGGCGTGCTGGAGGCCGTCAACCTGATCGGTTCCACCCAGGTGCAGGGGCGGGCGTCGGCGGGCGGCAATCTCTGCAACGGCTCGCCGGCCGGCGACAGCGTGCCCGCCATGGTCGCGGCCGGCGCCGTCGTCACCGTGCAGGGGCCGAACGGGCGTCGCGAGATGCCGGTGGAGAAAGTGCCGGCCGGCCCTGGCCGCACCAATCTGTTGCCGGGCGAAATCCTCGTCAGTTTCACGCTGCCGCCGCGCCCGAAAGGTTCTTCCGACGCCTATCTGCGCATGATCCCGCGCACCGAAATGGACATCGCCGTGGTCGGCTGCGGCGTCAGCCTCACGCTCAAGGACGGCGTCTGCACGGCCGCCCGCGTCGGTCTCGGCGCGGTGGCGCCGACCGTGCTGCTGGTCGAGGCTGCGGCGAAGGCGCTGATCGGCAGCAAACTCGACGACGCGGCGGTGAATGCCGCAGGCAGCGCCTGCTCCGCCGCCTGCCGTCCGATCGACGACAAGCGCGGCACCATTGCGTACCGCACCAGAATTGCCGGCGTGCTCCTGAAGCGCACGGTGGCCATCGCCGCGCAGCGCGCCGGAGGGAAGTGAAGACCATGGCGAAATTGCACGTTTCCACCACCATCAACGGCGAGCCGATGGAGTTTTTGTGCGAGCCTGACAGCACCATGCTCGATGCGCTGCGCGGGCCGCTCGGCCTGACCGGCTCGAAGGAAGGCTGCGCGTCCGGCGATTGCGGCGCGTGCAGCATCACGCTGGACGATCGGCTGGTCTGTTCCTGCCTGATGCTCGCCGCCGAGGCCGAAGGCCGCGAGATCGGCACCATCGAAGGCATGGCCCACGGCGATCATCTGCATCCGCTGCAGCAAAAATTTCTGGAAATGGCGGCGCTGCAGTGCGGCATCTGCACCCCGGGCATGCTGGTCGCCTCGGAAGCCCTGCTCAGGAAAAATCCGCGGCCGAGCGAGGAAGAGGTCCGGTACTGGCTCGCCGGCAATCTCTGCCGGTGCACCGGTTACGACAAGATTGTCCGCGCGGTTCTTGAGACCGCAGCCGAGATGCAGGAGGCAGCGCAATGAACGTCATCACCGACAACAAGTGGATCGGCCAGCGCACCATTCGCCCTGACGGCGTCGACAAGGTGACGGGGCGCGCGGGCTATGCCGCCGACACCACGATGCCCGGCATGATCTGGGGCAAGATCCTGCGCAGCCCGCATCCGCACGCACGGATCAAGTCGATCGACACCTCGAAAGCGGAAGCGTTGCCGGGCGTCAAGGCGGTGGTCACCGCGCGCGACATTGTCGACTTCCCGGTCGACAAGTCGGTCATGCTCGGCATCCAGGACATGCGCTGGATGTGCCGCAACGTGATGGCGCGCGAGAAGGCGCTGTTCCCCGGCCACCCCGTAGCTGCGGTCGCCGCCACCACGGAGGCGATCGCGGCGCAGGCCTGCGCGCTGATCGAGGTCGACTTACGAGGTGCTGCCGTGGTCGATCGAGATCGACGATGCGCTGAAACCCGACGCGCCGATCCTGCACGATTTCATGAAGTTCGAGGGCAAGCCGTCCAACATCGCTGGCCGACTTGAGGTGAAGAAGGGCGACGTCGCTGAAGGCTTCAAGCAGGCCGAGGTGGTCGTCGAGCGCAGCTTCACCACCCGCCCGGTGCATCAGGGCTATATCGAGCCGCACGCCTGCGTCGTCAGCGTCGCCGCCGACAACAAGACCACGATCTGGAGCTCGAGCCAGGGCCAGTTCATGGTGCGCGCCATGACGGCGCACCTGACCGGCATCCACCAGAGCGACATCCGCGCCATTCCGGCGGAAATCGGCGGCGGGTTCGGCGGCAAGACCATCGTCTATCTCGAGCCGCTCGCGACCCTATTGGCGAAAAAATCCGGCCGCCCGGTGAAGATGGTGATGACCCGCGAGGAGGTGATGCGGGCGACGGGGCCGACGTCGGCCTCGAAGAGCACGGTGAAGATCGGCGCCAAGAAAGACGGCACCATCGTCGCAGCGCAAGGCACCTTCTATCTGCAGGCCGGCGCGCTGCCGGGCTCGCCGATCCGCGGCTCGGTCGGCTGCAGCTTTTCGCCCTACGATATCCCGAACGTGCTGTCGGTCGGGTTCGACGTCGTCTCCAACCGCTCCAAGGTCGCGGCCTATCGCGCGCCGGGCGCGCCGATCGGCGCCTATGCGGTGGAATGCGTCATGGATGAGCTCGCCGAAGCGCTGAAGATGGATCCGCTGGAACTGCGGCTGAAGAACGCCGCGAAACAGGGGACCAAAGCCGCGCACGGCCCGGTGTTTCCGCGCATCGGCTACGTCGAGACGCTGGAGGCCGCCAAGGCGCATCCGCACTATCGCGCGCCGCTCGGCAAATATCAGGGCAGGGGCGTGGCATCCGGCTTCTGGTTCAACGCCGGCGGCGAATCCTCGGCCCAAGTCAACATCACCGAGGACGGCAACGTCGTCGTCACCACGGGCCATCCCGACATCGGCGGCTCGCGCGCCGCGATCGCCAACATCTGCGCCGAGCTGCTCGGCATCGACTACCGCCGCGTGTCGGTGCTGATCGGCGACACCGCCACCGTCGGCTTCTCCAACCTGACCGGCGGCAGCCGCGTGCTGTTTGCCTCCGCGATGGTGGTGACGCAGTCGACCGACAAGATCATCACGACCTTGCGCGAGCGCGCCGCGAAGATCTGGGAGATCGATCCCGAAGCGGTGAAATGGGAAAACGGCGCGGCGCATCCGGCGAGCCCCAATGCCGGCCAGTTCGAGCCGCTGACGCTGGCCGAGCTTGCCGCAAAGGCCCCGCAGATGGGCGGGCCGATCGGCGCCGGCGTGCAGCTCAACACCGAGGGCGCCGAGGGCGGCTTCGGCACCCACATCTGCGACGTCGAGGTCGATGTCGAGCTCGGCATCGTGCGCGTCATCCGCTACACCGCCGTGCAGGACGTCGGCCGCGCCATTCATCCCGGCTATGTCGAGGGCCAGATGCAGGGCGGCGTCGCGCAGGGCATCGGCTGGGCGCTGAACGAGGAATACATCTACACCAGGGACGGCAAGGTCGATAACCCCGGCTTCCTCGACTATCGCATGCCGGTCTGTTCGGACCTGCCGATGATCGACACCGTGATGGTCGAAGTGCCCAATCCGAAGCATCCGCAGGGCGTCAAGGGCGTCGGCGAAGTGCCGCTGGTGCCTGTCATGGCCGCGGTCGCCAACGCCATCCACAACGCGCTGGGCAAGCGTTTTTACAGCCTGCCGATGTCGCCGCCGAAGGTGCTGGAGGCGCTGGAAGCCAAGGGGTGAGGGCGGCCATGGCGTTTTCACGCGAGGCGGATACCGCTTCGCGTGAAGAAAACGCGTCAAGGAAAGGCTCTACGCGGTGCGTACCTCATCGCTCAACTCGGCGAGCGCCGCCGCGATGAACTCGTCCAGTTTCTGGTGGGATATGTCCTGCCTGGCCCTGGCTGTTTCCAGAGCCTCGATATCCGGTCTCGACGCGTCGTCCGGAAAAGAGGAGTTGTCACGCAAGTGAACGCGGTTCGGTCTCATTTCGTCCCCCGAAATACTGGATACAAATTCTCGGGCGCTGGTCATGCGGATTTAGTCCGCCGATAGCGGCAGAAATTTGCGCGAAAAAAGACAAGGTGTCTTTTTCCGACTGCCGCCCGGTCTATTGAAAAGGAACGTGTCCGCGATAATCGGGGGGTATGCCTTCCGACTTTGCTCGTCGGGCCATGGCGGACGGGCCGGCCAACCTGCCTTACGGGCTCGTTTCGTCTGCCGTCCGGCTTATTGAAAAGGAACAGCCATGCAAAAGGTCCTGGTCGAGAATAACGCCGACGGCACCACGCTGATCACGATCAACCGGCCGGAACGCCGAGGCTTCCGGTCGTGAAGCTGCTTGCATCGGACGCGAGATAGAGCACCGAACGGGCAACTTCCTCGGCCCGCGCGTGGCGCCGCAGCGGGATGATCTGGTTGAAGAACTCGGTCGCGTCGCGTCCGAGCACGCCGGAGAGATTCTTTTCCACATGCAACTGAAACTCATTGTCCACCGGCCCCGGATGAATGGTGTTGACCCGGATGTTGCGCGCGGCGGCTTCCTTGGCCAGCACACGCATCAGTCCGACCTGGGCGTGCTTGGCGGTGATGTAGGCGCAAACCCCGGGGTCGCCCTTCACCCCGACGATGCTGGACGTGATGATGATGGAGCCGCCGTCATTCATGCGCGGGAGCGTGTGCTTCGCTGCCAGAAATGCGCCTTTGACGTTGACCGCAAGCACGGCGTCGAAGACATCCTCCGGATACTGTGTGACCGGGGCGACGACGCCGAAATTACCGGCGTTGCTGAACAGCACGTCGATATTTCCCCACTGGCTCACAGTGCTCGAAACGAAATTCGCAACGCCCGCCGATTGGGTGACATCCGCCACGTACCACGCCAGGCGATCGGCGCCCGCTCCGATGCCCGCCGCAGCCCGCTCCAGGGCCGTGTCATCAAGGTCGACGAGCATGACCTTTGCCCCCTCCGCGAGCAGGAGTTTGGCTGCCGCCAACCCGATGCTGCCGGCGCCGCCGGTGATGACGCATACCTTGTCTTGCATCTGCTGGGACATGGGATTTCCTGTTTCGGGAACGGGACCATAGCGGCGAGGCCGGCACGGCGCATTTCCGAAAGCGAAATCGTTGTTGCTTGGCAGTGAACAGTCCGCCCCGGAACGGACGGTGAAAACGAGCGCATCGGCTGGACTGGCCCGGATGTCCGCCGAGCAACCAGCGGCGGCGCCGGCAGGCTGGTCCGGCCCCGCTTGTTGGGCCATTGTCGATGCGATAACGTATCGGTTGGATCTTTGACGTCTCCAGGCAATCCGGGACAGCAGGGAATGGCGAGGCAACATGCCGCGCTGCAACAAGGCGGATTTCAAATTGGATTTGGAGAGCAGGATCGCGCCATGACACGTCCGGGGCCAGCGCGGACCGATAGCAGCCGCCTCGCTATTTTCTCGACCCAGGACGTCGGCTCCGACGATCGCGCGGAATATTGGGACGGGATCACCACTCATTTTTTCGGACCGCTTGAGACGCGCGCGACTGGCCAATCGGAGTTCAAGGCCACCCTGGCGACGCGCCCGGTCTCGTTCCTGAGGACGTTCCATATCGTAGGCTCGGGCCATCAGGTCCGGCGCGATAATCCGAACGGCGGCGCCATTTCGGACGCCATCAAGCTGCTGCTGCAAATTCGCGGGCGCTGCCGCATCGAGCAGAATGGCCGGACTGTCGACCTCATACCGGGTTCGTGGTGCGTTTACGACACGTGGCGGCCTTACGGCCTGACGAATGCCGGCAATGTCGAGCAGATCGTGATCCAGATTCCGCGCCACCAGATCATCGACCAGAACTTTCGAAGCCTCGCCGAGCCGTTTCTCGCCGATCCAACTCGATCGTCCATGGCGCAGATCACGGCCTCTTTCATCCGCTCGTACACCGATCCGGAGCTTGAACCGGACGATGGCGACGACTTCCTGGCAGAAACGACCGTTGGTTTCGTGCGCCGCGCGCTGCATGCAAGTTCTTCACCGCGCCGCAGCGTACAGACCCAGTCCGATCACCTGCGGGAGCGGATCAGGCAGTACGTTCTGGCGCATTTGAGCGACCCGGACCTGTCGATCAATCGGATCGCTCGCGCGATGGGTTGCTCCAAGCGCTATCTGCATCAGGTCTTTGCCACAGAGAACACGACAATCGAACGCCACATCTGGCGACTCCGCATCGAGCGTTGCTGCGAGGCACTCGCAGAACGTGGAAAAGCCGATCAATCGATCTCGGCCATCGCGTTCGAATGGGGCTTCAACAGCAGCGCCCACTTCTCGCGCCTGTTCAAGGCGCAGGTTGGCGTCGCGCCGACGTCGTTCCGTCGCAGGCTGGCAGCCGCGAATTCCCCCGAAAAGGCCGCCGGCAAGGTCGGTCTGGTCGCCTGATCCCGCCCCGGGGGCGTCATTGCCGCTGCGGGCTTCAAGAGCCTCGGCGCGGACGTCGCGTCATTCTGTCTCAGCCTGTTTTCTCGCTTTCGATCAAGATGCGGCTGCGCTGTCAGGCAAGACGCGTGGGCGGGCGGGCGATTAACTTCGGAACCAAGAGCATGATCCGGAAAAAGCCTGCCCCGCACTTGATGCGGGTTGCGTAGCGGTTTTCTCTCGCGACAAACGCCAAGTGAGCGGTGGCAACCCGCCATACAAGAAATCATTTCTCGCAGGGGAGGAGCTAAACGATGAAGAAGAGCAAGCTACCGATCAGCCGCCGCCAAGTCGTTCAGGGCATGGCTGCCACGGGCCTGATGGCCACACCGATCGTGCGACCGGCCTTTGCCGCACCAAAAACGATCAAGATCGGGTTGGTGCATCCGTCGACCGGGCCGCTGGCGTTCTTCACCGAGCAAATGCCGTTCACGATCGCCCAGATCAAGAAGGCGACAGGCGGCTCGATCAAGATCAACGGCACCAGCCACCCGTTCGAGATCGTCATCAAGGACAGCCAGTCCAATCCGAACCGCGCCGCCGAGGTCGCCCAGGAACTGATCCTGCGCGACAAGGTCGACATCATCGCGACCTACGCCACGCCGGAGACGGTCAATCCCGTCTCGGACCAGTGCGAGCTCAACGGCGTCCCCTGCGTTTCCAATGATGCGCCGCTCGAACCCTATTTCTTCGGCCGCAAGGGCGATCCCAAGAAGGCCTTTGAATGGACCTACCACTTCTTCTTCAGCGGGCGCCAATTGGCCGGTTCGCTGGTGCCCTATTGGGACAAGCTTTCGACCAACAAGACGGTCGGCGGCTTGTGGCCGAACGACGGTGACGGCATTGCCCAGTCGCGGGACTTTCCGCCGTTCTTCCAGTCGAAGGGCTACAAGTCCATCGATCCAGGCCGCTTCGACATGCCGGCCAGCAACTACAACGCCCAGATCACCAAATTCAAGGCCGAGCAGGTGGAGATCGTCCAGGGTGTGCTTCCGCCGCCCGAGTTCACCAGCTTCTGGAATGGCGCGGCGCAGCAGGGCTTCAAGCCCAAGGTCGTCTATGTCGGCAAGGCCTGCGAATTCCCCGAAGCGATCTATCCGCTCGGTGAACGTGCCAACCATCTCACCACCGAGGTGTGGTGGTCGAAATTCCACCCGTTCAAGTCCGGACTGACCGGTGTGTCCTCGCTCGACCTTGCCGATCAATGGGAGAAGGAGAGCGGCAAGCAATGGTCGCTGCCGCTCGGTTATCGGCATGCCCTGTTCGAGGTCGTGATCGACGTGCTCGACGCGGACGCAGCAGATCGACAAGGCGGCTTCGATCCGGGACGCGATCCGCGAGACGAATTACAAATCGATCGTCGGGCCGATCGACTTCCGGACCGGTCCGCTTCCGAATTGCTCGCAGACGCCGCTCGTCATTGGTCAGTGGTTCAAGGGAAAGAAATTCCCCTACGAAATGTCCATCGTGGACAACTCGACCGCGCCGGAAATTCCGACCAATGCCGGGCCGGAGTTGATCACGTACTGACCCGTTTCCGCCGCGGCGCCGTGTGCCGCTGCGGAAGTGTCGGCCGCCGTTGACTTCTGGGCCAATGGCGGCCGATATCGCAAAAGGGTTGGAGGTCGGCGATGACGATCCGCGTCACTTTGTCGCCGGCCATACAGGACGAGGTCGATCTTGCTTGAGCTGGTTGGACTGAGCCGGCATTTTGGCGGCCTCCGGGTCATCGACGGACTCGATCTCGCGGTCGCCGAGGGCGAGATCCTCGGCATCATCGGCCCCAACGGCGCCGGAAAGAGCACGCTGTTCAACCTGATCGGCGGCAATCTTGCACCGACCGATGGCCGCATCGTCTATTCCGGGCGCGACATCACCCGCATGGCGACGTGGGACCGCTGCCGGCTCGGCATCGGGCGCACCTTCCAGATTCCCAAACCGTTCCACCAGATGAACGTGTTCGAGAACGTGCTGGCGGCGGCGGTGCACGGCGCCGGTATTTCCGTGGCGCGCGCCAAGGATCAGGCGGAAGCGGTGCTGGAGCAGACCGGGCTCTGGCGCAAGCAGGACATGCCGGCAGGCCAGCTCTCTCTGCTCGATCTCAAGCGGCTCGAACTCGCCAAGGCGCTCGCCTCGAAGCCGAGACTGTTGTTGCTCGACGAACTTGCCGGCGGGTTGACGGAAGCCGAATGCAACAGCCTCCTGGACATCGTGCGCGACGTGCACGGCCGTGGCACCACCGTGGTCTGGATCGAGCACGTCATACGCGCGTTGCGTCGCGTGGCGAGCCGCCTCGTCGTGCTCTATGGTGGAATGATTTGCGCCAGCGGGTCGCCGGATGCGGTTCTCGCCGACGCGCGCGTCAAGGAGGTGTATCTCGGTGCGGAGGGGAATGCGGGTGGCAACGGCAGGTAATCAAGCTCCGTTGCTGTCGGTCGAGCGGCTGTCGGTGTTCTACGATCAGTTCCGCGCGGTCGACGGGATCGACCTTACGGTCGCCGCAGGAGAGATCGTTTCGATTATCGGGGCCAACGGCGCCGGCAAATCCTCGTTGCTGAAGGCGATCGTGGGCCAGGCGGACCGCATCGAGGGCACCATCCGCTTCGAAGGCGAGGATCTTGCGGGTCGCACCACTCCGGAGATCGTGGCCAGGGGCATCGCGCTGGTGCCCGAGGGGCGCCGGCTGTTTCCTTCCCTTTCGGTCGAAGAGAACCTGCATCTCGGCTGGGAAGTCGGCCGTCGCAAGGAGATCGGCCTGGCCGAGGTGTTCGATTTCTTTCCCGTTCTGAAGGAGCGGCGAGGGCAGAAGGCGCGCGAACTCTCGGGCGGGCAGCAGCAAATGGTGGCTCTCGGCCGCGCGCTGCTTGCCAATCCGAAATTGCTCCTGTGCGACGAAATCAGCCTTGGCCTCGCACCGCTCATCGTTGACCAGCTGTACGAGCTTATTCCGACGATCAAGGCGCGCGGCATCGGCATTCTCATTGTCGAGCAGGACATATCGCGTTCGCTCGCCGTCGCCGACCGCTTCTATTGCCTGCTCGAGGGCAAGGTCACGCTGGCCAGCCGGCGGGGTGAGGCCTCGAGGGACGTCGTCATGAAGCATTATTTCGGATTGTGAGGGATCGTGGCCGGGGCATTGGCGAACCAGATCATTCAGGGAATCCTGCTCGGTGGACTGTATGCGATGTTCGCCGTGGGCCTGTCCTTGTCCGTTGGCGTCATGCGCTTCGTCAACATCGCGCATGGCGATCTGATCGTGCTGGTTTCATTCCTGTTGCTGACGCTGACGACGAAGCTCGGATTGCCGTTGATCGTGGCCACCGTCATCGTGCTGCCGGTCACCTTCGCGGGCGGTTATCTGCTGCAGCGCCTGCTCCTGCAGCGCGTGCTCGGCGAGAGCGTCCTGTCGATCGTGCTGGTGACGTTCGGACTGTCGGTGATCGTTCAGAACGGCCTGCAAGGAACCTATGGGGCGGACACGCGCCTGGTTCCCGGTGGTGCCATCGTGACGGCAACGATCGACCTCGGCGGTGGCATCAATATCGGCGTGCTGCCGCTGGTGATCTTCATGTCCGCCGTCGCACTCGTCTTCGTTCTCGACCTGGCGCTCTATCGCACGCGGCTTGGCGCCCGCATCCGCGCGGTCTCCGACGATGTCCGCAGCGCCAATCTGGTCGGCCTGCGGTCAGCCCACATCTATGCCGTCGCCATGGGGATCGTCGGCGTCACGATCGGCGTCAGCGCCGCGTTCATGGCCGTGTGGACGAATTTCGATCCCACCGCCGGTCCGAGCCGCCTGCTGGTCGCCTTCGAGGCCGTCGTCCTCGGCGGCCTCGGCAGCCTGTGGGGCACGCTGGCGGGTGGCATCATCGTCGCCGTGGCGCAGAGCATCGGCGCCCAGTTCGATGCCGGCTGGCAACTGCTGGCCGGTCATCTGGTGTTTCTTGCCGTCTTCCTGATCCGGCCGCAGGGCCTGTTTCCGAAATAACCGGGATGCGAATGTGACCTCCATGCCGGACAAACTGCCGCTGGTTGCCATTGGTCGGAGCGTGTTGGGGCTTCTGGCCGCGATGCTGTGCGCCGCGCCCTGGATCTTCGATCCGGCGGGACTGCAAATTCTCACCGAGCTGTTGTGCCTGCTCGTGCTGGCCATGATGTGGAATCTTCTGGCCGGCTATGCCGATATCGTCACCATCGGCCAGCACGGTTTCGTCGGCGTCGGCTGCTATTCCTTTTATGCCTTCGTGGTGCTGGCGGGTGTTGATCCCTATCTGGCCATTCTCCTCGCCGGACTGACGTCGCTGGCGTTCGCCGTGCCGGCCATGGTCATCGTCTTCAGGCTTCGCGCCGCCTATCTGGCGGTTGGCACATGGGTGCTTGCCGAAGTGATGATGCTCGGAGCCGGCAAGATCGGCGCTTTCGGGGCTGGTCTCGGCATCAGCCTGCCTGTCTCGGTGGTGCGCGAGTTCGGCGGCAGTATCGTCGAGCGGTTCACGACGATCTACTGGATGTCGCTGCTGCTGGCCTTCGTGGCAATGGGCGCGACCTACGTCCTGATGCGCTCGGCGACCGGCATCGGCCTGACCGCGATGCGCGACAACGAGGAGGCGGCGGGCACCATCGGGGTCAATCTGTTCCGCGCGCGCATCATCTGCTTCCTGTGGGCCGCGCCGTTTCTCGGCCTGACCGGCGCGCTGATCACCCTGCAGAAACTCAGGATTGCCCCGGCTGCGTCCTTCAGCATCACCGACTGGACGGTCTACATCATCTTCATCGTGGTGATCGGCGGCGTCGGCAGCTTCGAAGGGCCGATCATCGGCACCTTCGTCTTTTTCCTGATCCGCGAATATCTGCAGGACTGGGGCGTCTGGCATTTCATCGTGCTGGGCGGCGTCTCGATCGCGATGGTTCTGATCGAGCCGCGCGGCATCTGGGGCCTCCTGCGCCGCGTCGTCCCGGCCGATTTGATCCCGGTCTCGCTCCAATGAGGAACGCGCCACTGCCGCTTATCGCGCGAATGTCTTTGCGATCGGCCCGTAGCGCGGATTTGCGAAGCTAATCCGCCATTCACCGACATTAAAGCGACGAGTTGCGCTGGAGCCTGCCGTCAAGCCGCGCCTTGCCCGGTCCCGTCGGGCTAGGCGCTTTACGGGTCAGGACCCAAAGGTCCCTCACTCCGCCAGCCGCCCCCGCTCACCCCGCCTTTCCCATCACATACGGCTTCAGCATCGCATAGATCATGCTGTGCGTCGGCGTCGGGACGCCGAGCTGGCGGCCGAGTTCGGCGACCTTGCCGCTGAGCCAGGGCAGCTCCAGCCGGTTGCCGCGGTCGAGATCGAGCGCCATCGAGGCCTTCATGGCCGGCGGCAGATGCGCGGTTAAATTCGAAAATCCGCTCGAGCGCGTCGGCCGGCAGCGCGACGCCCCGGGCGCGGCCGACATCGATCGCTTCCTGCCAGGCGGCAAGGAAGATCGGCGCAGGTCGGGATCGTCGCGCAGCTGCCGATCGGCTGGCGCGCCAGCGCCATGATGCCGGCGTTGCTGGCGAGCAGGATGAACTTCATCCAGAGCTCGGTGAGGATCTGCTCGCTCAGGGTCGCGTCGAAGCCGGCCTTCAGGCACAGCGCGAGAAAATCTTCGCCGCGCTTGCTGCGCCTGCCGTCGAGCTCGCCGAAGATCATGCGCATGAAGGTGCCGACCTGCTGGATCACGCCGGGCGCCGTGATCGAGGCGGAGATCTGCGCCACGCCGCACATCACGGCGCTCTCGCCCAGGATCGGGATCAGCCGCTCGTGCGCGTCGATGCCGTTCTGCAGCGGGATCACCCCGGTGTCCGGGCCGATCAGCGGTTTGATCCGTTCGCCGGCGCTCTCGACGTCCCACAGCTTGACGCAGAACAGCACGATGTCGACCGTGCCGATCTCGGCGGGATCGTCGGTGGCGTGCGTCGGCACCAGATGGGTGTCGCCGCGCGGGCCCTGGACTTTCAAGCCAGCGCTCTTCATGGCGGCAAGATGCGCGCCGCGCGCGATGAAGGCGACATCGGCCCCTGCTTTCGCCAGCGCCGCGCCGAACCCGCCGCCGACCCCGCCGGCGCCGACAACCGCAATACGCATGAATTCTCTCCTTGGCTGAACGTCTTTTTGGGCGGGACCGTGAGCGGCGACGCTGGCGTTGGACCCCAGGGTGATGCGGCTCCGGCCGCCCTTTATGCAATTGCCGATGCCGCTTTGCAAACTTGCGGCTCGCTCGTGCGCCATTGGGGCGCGATCCGAAAGATTCAAGCACAACCCGGGCGCATCGCGCCGCGGAAATAATTCTCGTCGTCCCGGCCAAGCGAAGCGCGAGCCGGGACCGATAACCACCGATGACGATGTTGCGCGAAGCTGGGGCTGCAGTTCTGTCTGCAACAGGCATCGGTGGTTATGGGTCCCCGCGTGCGCGGGGACGACATCGAACGAAGGGTTCACGGCGATGCTGGCCGCTCACATCCCTACAACTCCCTCGCATTGGAGAACGCGAACGATGACACCCGGCGGGTGTTCTCGTCCAGGATCAGGGTGCGGGTGATCGGCGGCTCGGCGCGCTGGCTGCAGTTTTCGCGCTCGCAAAGCCGGCAGTTGACGCCGATCGGCGTGCCCTCGGTTTTCTCCAGGTCCATCCCGGCGGCATAGATCAGGCGAGACGCGTGGCGGATTTCGCAGCCCAACCCGATCGCAAAACGCGGCTGCGGCTGCGGGTGCGGCGCCACCGGCCGGCGCACCATCTGCGCGATCGAGAAATAGCGGTTGCCGTCGGGCAGCTCGATCACCTGCTTGAGCAGCCGGTCCGGCGTGTCGAAGGTCGAGTGCACGTTCCACAAGGGACAGGTGCCGCCGAATTTCGAGAACGGGAAGGTGCCGGAGGAAAACCGCTTCGAAACGTTGCCGGCGTTGTCGACCCGCAGCATGAAGAACGGCACGCCGCGCGCGTTCGGCCGCTGCAGGGTGGTCAGGCGGTGGCAGACCTGCTCGAAGCCGGCGTTGAAGCGCTGCGCCAGCACGTTGACGTCGTAGCCGAGCTGCTCCGCCGCGGCATGGAATGGCTGGTAGGGCATCATGACGGCGGCCGCGTAATAATTCGCGAGCGTAATCCGGTAGAGCCGGCGCGGGGTGTCGTCGAGCGGGCCGGCGCGGCCGATGATGGTCTCGAACGTGCCGCTGCATTCGGCAAGCCCGATCTGGAAGGCGAGCTGGAACGCGCGGCCGGGCCCGTCCACCAGCTCCGAGATCAGCAATTGCCGGCGATGCCGGTCGAACCGCCGCAGGGTCTCGCGCATGACATCGACCGGCATGATGCGGGTGACGATCGAATGCTTTTCGCGCAGCCGCGTCGCGAGCGCCGCGAACAGCCCTTCCGCCGGCGCGTTCAACTCGTCGCGCAGCGTTTCCGCCGCCTGTTCGAGCTCGGGGAAATAATTGCGGTTGGCCTCGATCAGGTCGCGGACGCGCTCGATCGGATTGGCCTCGAAGCGGGCGCCTTCCTCGCGGTCGGCGAATTGCGCGGCGGCCATGGTCTCGCCGCGGCGGGCCTCGGTATAGGCGGCGTACAGCCGTTGCAGCGAGTGGGTCACGCCGGGGCAGAGTTCGGCGAGGTCGCGCAGCTCCTGTTTCGGCAGGTCGATCTGCCGGAACAGCGGATCGGAGAAGATCTCGTTCAATTCGGCGAAGAAGCGGTCCTCGTCGGCGGTGGCGAGGTCGCGCAGATCGAGGTCGTAGGTCTCCGCCAGCCGCAGCAGGATCTGCGCCGTCACCGGGCGCTGGTTGCGCTCGATCAGGTTGACGTAGGAGGGCGAAATGCCGAGCCCCTCGGCGATCTGGGTCTGCGACAGGCCCAGTTGCTGGCGGATGCGCCGGAACCTCGGGCCGACAAACAGCTTCTTTCCGGATTCAGCAGCCATGACAGCCTCACTGACCTAGTTTTGTGACAAGATATTTACAAAGATGACATATACGACAAGTTCATATGTTACATGACATCATCATTAGAATACAAGCCATCTATACGAATTAAGAAGTTTAGCGTTTAGCTCTCGCCACGCATTTCGCAATGCACTGTCACGAATGTCGATTGGAGATACACGATGGCGAAGACCTTTGAACAGCTGGTTCCCGCGCCCAAGGGGCGTTTCGACGGCATCAGCCGCCCCTACACCCCGGCCGAGGTGGAGAAGCTGCGCGGCTCCGTGCCGATCGCCTACACGCTGGCCGAGAAGGGCGCCAATCGGCTGTGGGAATCGCTGAAGAAGGAGCCCTACGTCAATTCGCTCGGCGCCGTCACCGGCAACCAGGCGATGCAGCAGGCGCGCGCTGGCCTCCCCGCGATCTATCTGTCGGGCTGGCAGGTCGCGGCTGACGCCAACACCGCCGGCGCGATGTATCCCGACCAGAGCCTGTATCCGGCCAATGCCGGCCCGGAACTGTGCCGCCGCATCAACCGCACCTTCCAGCGCGCCGACCAGATCGAGCACTCCGAGGGCGGCGCCAAGATCGACTGGTTCGTGCCGATCGTCGCCGACGCGGAAGCGGGCTTCGGCGGTCCCTTGAACTCGTTCGAGATCATGAAGGCCTATATCGAGGCGGGCGCGGCCGGCGTTCACTTCGAGGACCAGCTCGCGTCGGAAAAGAAGTGCGGCCACATGGGCGGCAAGGTGCTGATCCCGACCGCGGCGCATGAGCGCAACCTGATCGCGGCGCGGCTCGCCGCCGACGTCTGCGGCACGCCGACTTTTGTTCTCGCGCGCACCGACGCGGAGAGTGCGAAACTGATCACGGCCGACGTCGACGAGCGCGATCGCGAGTTCATCACCGGCGAGCGCACCGCGGAGGGCTTTTTCCGTCTGAAGCCGGGCACAGGCCTTGCCCACTGCATCAAGCGCGGCATCGCGTTTGCGAAATACGCCGACCTGCTGTGGTGGGAGACCTCGACCCCGAACCTCGAAGAGGCAAAGGAATTCGCCGAGGCCGTGCACAAGGTCTATCCGGGCAAGATGCTGGCCTATAACTGCTCGCCCTCGTTCAACTGGGAAGCCAACATCGACAAGGCGACGATTGCAAAATTCCAGCGCGAAATCGGCGCGATGGGCTACAAGTTCCAGTTTGTGACCCTGGCGGGCTTCCACTCGCTCAACCACGGCATGTTCGAACTGGCGCGCGGCTACAAGGCCGAAGGCATGGCGGCTTACTCCCGCCTGCAGCAGGCCGAGTTCGCCTCGGAGAAGCACGGCTATTCGGCGACGCGCCACCAGCGCGAGGTCGGCACCGGCTACTTCGATCTGGTGTCCACCACCATCACCGGCGGCACCTCGTCGACCACGGCGCTCCACGACTCCACCGAAGCCGCGCAGTTCAAGTCGCACGGTTCGGAAATCCGGATCCAGGCGGCCGAGTAATCAGGCCGGACAACAGGAGACTACCATGACCAAAGGCAGCAATTTCTGGGTGATTGGCGGCGAGTTCGGTTCGATGAACTTCCACAAGCTCGTGGAAGGCTCCGCCCAGGTCAAAGGCCCCTTCAAGACCCGCAAGGAAGCCGAGGACTGCTGGCGCGAGGTATCGGAAGAGAACCGCCACAAGGCCGGCGTGCGCTTTTCCATCGTCGAAGAGCCCTCCCGCGTCACGGCCTGAGGCCTGCTGCCGGCCAAAAAACGTTCGAGGAAACGTCCGAGAACAACAGCGGCCCCATCCGGGTTCTCCGGGTGGGGCCGTTCGCGTCCCGGATTGACTCCGGATTGACCAAAGGCGTAAGTCCTTGGGAACAAACAGCCTTTGCGGAAAACAGGGTTGCTGATAGGTTAAGGGGGGTTGGGACCATCAGGATAGAGGCGATCCAGCGGATGTCAGACGCGCCAAATACCGGAAGCAGTGCCGCCAGCCAAACGCGTCCGATCCGGTTGCGCGATGCGCTCCGGCAGGCGCGGATCGAGGCCGCCGATCGCACCGGGGTCGTCGTCGACCTGCGCGATGCCGAGGTGGCCCGGCTGGAAATTCTCAACGACGCGCTCGACCCGCTGTTCGCGCAGATTCCGGAACAGGTCGACCTGTTCGATCGCGGCATCAGCCAGGGCGATACGCCGCGGCTGTGGATCGACGTGGTCGCCCATGTCGTGATGGGACGCGACAAGCGCATCTACCGTTTCGTGCAGGACACCCGTTTCGGCCGCATCGTGATCGCCGAGTCCCATGACGTCGCCCAAATCGTCGACGCCATCACCGACTATGTCGCGCGCCGCATGATCGAGCGCGAGCATGCGCTGGTCGCCACGCCTGCGCCGCAGCCGGTCGTGATCGAAAAGCCGCGCCGCGGCGGGTTCTGGATCTTCGTGCTCGGCTTCGTGGCCGGCGCGGTCGCGCTGTTCGCGCTGGCGCTGTTTGCGACCTTGCGCAATCTCTAGAGCATGATCCGGAAAAGTGGACACTGGTTTTCCCTCGGACAAACGCGAAGCGTTTGCTCGGAGATCATGCTCAAACAAAAAGGATAGAGCGGGATGACGATTCGAAGAAAAGTCATCCCGCTCTAGACCAGCCGCGTCTTCCGCAATTGCCGGACGCGCCGCGCATCGTCGATGCCCCGGACGGTCTGCTCGACCCGCCACGCCGCGCCGTCGCGCTCGATCGAAAACAGGTTGTAGGCGGCTCCGGGATAGCGACCATGCGCGACCGCGGAGGCCGAAGGCACGCCGACCGCCGGTATCGAGCCTTTCGGTCCTTCGATCCACATCGTCGAATGCACGTGATCGTGCCCGTGCAGGATCAACTCCACGCCGTGCTGTTTCAGGAGCGCGAGCAGCAGGTGCAGAATTGGTCAGCCGCTTGGCGCGCGACTTCGAGCGCAGCGGGTGATGGATCAGCAGCACGCGAAACGCCTGCTCGGCGGAGAGCCCCGCCAGCATGCGCTCGAGTTCGTCAAGCTGGGTGCGCCCAAGCCGCCCCGTCGCCATCAGCGGCGGCGTCGGGACCGCTGACGACATGCTGATCAGCGCCAGCGGGCCGCGGCGGCGCAGCGACGGAAAGGCAGCGCCGCCGCCTTGCGCGGCGTCGCTGTCGAGATAGCTTCCCCAGGCTTGCGCAAAGCGATGCCGGGTCACGCGAACATAGGCGTCGTGATTGCCGGGGATCACCGTGACGCGATCGGGGGCGCCGACGCTTTCCAGCCACGCGCGCGACGGCGCAAACTCCGCTTCCAGCGCGAGGTTGACGAGATCGCCGGTGATGGCGATGTGGTCCGGCGTCTGCGCCTGCATGTCCGACACCAGTGTGTCGAGCACGTCGCGCCGATGGAATTTATGGCGATTGCGCGTCCAGTTGAGATAGCCAAGCGCCCGTTTGCCCGCGAGATCGCGAAGCCGCGCCGCGGGCAGGGGCGGAAGATGCGGATCGGACAGGTGGGCCAGGGTGAATGCCGCCATCACATCCATTCGCTTCTGTGACCTGCGAGACCAAGCCGCAGCACGATCATCTCATGATATCCTGTGAGTTCGCGGGAATGTAATGACAAGCGGCGTGAGGCGATGCAAGGATCAAGCACGATGTTCGGAAACCCTGGTATACGGGCGGCGATGAACCTTCAGACCTTGCGAAAGAGCTTTGAGCCGGTACTGCGGCGGAGTTTCCATCTCTATTGGCGCTTCGCCCGTGGCATGACGCTCGGGGTCCGCGCCGTGGTGCTGGACAGCGACAACCGGGTGTTTCTGGTCAAGCATAGCTATGTCGCGGGCTGGCATTTGCCAGGTGGCGGCGTCGAAGTTGGCGAAACATTTCTCGATGCGCTCCGACGCGAGCTGGCGGAGGAGGGAGGCATTGAAGTGCTGGGCGAGCCGGCCCTGCACGGGGTGTTCTTCAACAGCCACGTATCGCGCCGCGATCACGTCGCGGTCTATCTGATCCGGCATTTCCGGCAGGATCGGCTGCCCGAGCCGAACCATGAGATCGTCGCCTGCGGCTTCTTCGAGGCGGGCGCGCTGCCGGAAGAGACCACCGAGGGCACCCGGCTGCGGATATCGGAAGCGCTCGGAGGCAGGGAGCCGATCGCGACCTGGCGTTAGGGAGCGCACCTTGTGCCGGCATTCAAAACCGGAAAGATTGCCGGTAGCCGGCGCGGCCGAGCCGCGCGCGACGGGAATGATGATGAAATACTGGAAGATATTCTGCAGTCTCGGACTGTTCGCCGTTCTCGCCAGCAATGTTTGGTCGATATCGCGCTGGAGCGAGAGCCGGGGCGTTTACGACGACGTCTGCTATTTGCGGCAGGCCCATCTGTTCCAGAAATACCACCTTGATGGCCTGAACACGGATGTGTCCCGCGATGACGATCATTATCTCACCGAAAAATTGAAGGCGATCAATTATCCAAACTGGAACAATCCAAAAATGGCGCCCTGCCACACCTTGATGCCGGCGACCGGGAAACTGGTGATGCAATATCCGCCGGGCACGGGCTTTGTGCTGGCGATGTTTCCCTCCGGGTTTCAGGTGATCCCGCTGTATGTCCTGACCTCGGTGGTGGCGTTCGGCTTTGCGCTTGCCGCGATTGCGTATGCGTCCGGCCCGCTTTCTCTCATTCTCGTCGTTGTCTTCGGGGACGCCGCGCTTTACCTGATGATCAATCCGACCAAGGCAAGCTATTCGATGGCGCCCACCATGATGGTGTGCGCGCTCGCGGGTTTCCTGACCGCGAAGCTTTTTGTCGGTGCAACACAGCGGCACCGGCTTGCTTCTGACCTTGCTGATCGGCCTGCTGCTGGGCCTTTCGGTCAATTTCCGCCTGCCCAATCTGTTCCTGTCCGCCGGATATTTCCTGTTCTTTTTCGGCGTCATTCCTGCTCGCCCGAAACAGGGAAAAATTGCTGCAGGGGCTGTCGTTCGGGACGGCGTTCGCTGTCGGGCATCGTTCCGACGCTGCTCGCCAACGCGATCAATGCGGGAAGTCCGTTTTCGACCACCTATGGTGGCCGACGATGTGGCGCCGCCGGAGCTGAATCGGGGCGTGCTTTGGGCCTATCTGTCGGATTTGCAGTTCGCCCTGCTGGTGATCGCCGCTGGTTGGGCCGCGCTGTTGTTGCGCGCGGGGCGAGCGGCGCGGCAACAGGCAGGTCGCGCTGATTGTCGCCGGAAATCTCGCTGTGAACGTGATCTTCTTCCTGAGCCATCCGCTCTTCGCTCCCTACTATACGATTCCGGTCGCCATGCTTTCGCTCTGGACCCTGCTGTTCGCCACGCTGATGGCGCATCGGGGAGCGATCGGAGAAAGCCTTGCCTTCCGGCAGCCGGTAAAAACCTGAGGGATGCCATCGCCCGGCGTTAGAGATCGTTAGCGATCGCTCCTTATGATCGGAGGCCAAACCCTAATGATCGTTAAGGATTCCCATAGATGAGCGCCGTGCCGGACTCAAAACGCCCGCCGAATCTTCGCGGCGATCTGGCCGGCATGGCGGAGGCGTTCGAGCAATTTTCCCAGCGGGAATTCCTGCAGCCGCAGCCGGTACAGCCGCGGATTGCGGTTCTGATACCGTGCTTCAACGAGGAAGCCGCGGTGGCAACCGTCGTTGCGGACTTCCGCAAGGCGCTGCCGGCTGCCGAAATCTTCGTCTACGACAACAATTCCTCGGATCGCACCGTCGCGGTGGCGCGCGAGGCCGGCGCCGAGGTGCGCTGCGAGCGACGCCAGGGCAAGGGCCACGTGGTCCGGCGCATGTTCGCCGATGTCGACGCCGATATCTACGTGCTGGTCGACGGCGACGCCACCTACGACGCCGCCAGCGCGCCGCGCATGATCGATGCGCTGCTGTCGGATCATCTCGACATGGTGGTCGGCTTTCGCGTCGATCAGGTCCAGGCCGCCTATCGGCCCGGCCACCGCACCGGCAACTGGATGCTGACCGGCTTTCTTCGCTCGGTCTTCGGCCAGGCCTTCAAGGATATCCTTTCCGGCTATCGGGTCTTCTCGCGCCGCTTCGTCAAATCCTTTCCGGTGCTGTCGGACGGGTTCGAGATCGAAACCGAGCTGACCGTGCACGCGCTCGAGCTGGCGCTGCCGGTCGCCGAGATCGAGACGCCGTATTACGCCCGGCCGGAGGGATCGTTCAGCAAGCTCAACACCTGGCGCGACGGTTTCCGGATTCTCGGCACCATCCTGAAACTCTACCGGTCGGAAAAGCCGCTGCGCTTCTTCACGGCGATCGGGATTTTTCTGACGCTGGTTTCGATCGGTCTCGCGATCCCGGTCATTGTCACCTATCTCGAGCAGGGCCTCGTTCCCCGTCTGCCGACCGCGGTTCTGTCGATGGGCCTGATGATCCTGGCGGTGCTGTCGGTGTCGTCGGGGCTGGTGCTCGATACGGTGACGCGCGGCCGCCGCGAGATGAAGCTGCTGGCCTATCTGTCACAAGCCCCCGTCAACAAGGACTGATGCGGCTTGAAATTGGCGGGGCCGGGACGATGGACCGCGCCTCTGCCAGATGCTATCCCGCGCCGCCATGAGCGACCTCTCCCTCACGATTTTGGCCGAAACCGCCAACGACGCGCACGCGATCGAACGCCTGCACGAGCGCACGTTCGGCCCCGGCCGTTTCGTGCTGAGCGCCTATCGGCTTCGCGAGCATGTCGATCACCTGCTCGATCTGTCGTTCACGGCGCGGATCGGCACGCTGCTGGTGGGCTCGGTGCGACAATTGCCGATTTGCATCGGCGATACCAAGGCCCTGCTGCTGGGGCCGTTGACGGTCGAGCCGCCGTTCCGCAGCCGCGGCGTCGGCCGGGCGCTGCTGGATCGCGCGCTGAAGGACGCCAGGGCGAAAGGCCATCGCCTCGTGCTGCTGGTCGGCGATGAGGCCTATTACAGCCGCGTCGGCTTCAAGCCGTCCCGAAGGGGCGGGCGACCATGCCGGGACCGGTGGACTACAGCCGTCTGCTGGTGGCGGAGCTTGTCGACGGCGCGTTCGCCGATGTGTCCGGCGCGATCCGTCCGGACTGGAGCATGGCGCGATAACTTCCTAAGACTGCGCCAGTCTTCACAGCTTTTGCGAAATGCCGACAAAGAAGCCGCGGCGCGGCCCGAACTGCGGCGCGAATACGCCGATGCCCGAGCCGTCCCTGATCTCGTAGATCTTGTCGAACAGGTTGACGACGTCGAACCGCAGCGTGGTCGGCTTGGTCCATCCCGGGAACAGATATTCGTGCGACAGCCCGAGATTGACCTGGGTGTAGGATGGAACGTGATCGGTATTGGCAAAGCCGGAGCGAAGCCCGCTGCCGTAGATCATCGAGGCGCTGAAAGCGCGTGCCGTTCCACAGATAGGAGGCGCCGGCCGACGCGGTCAGCGACCTGGGCATGGTCGGTGTAGATATAGTGGCTGGCGATGATAGGCCAGTTCGTCAGCCCCGAACAGAAACTGGTTCGACACGATATTGGTGGCGATCTGCTTCGCCCAGGCAAGGTTTCCATAGAGCGCGGAAATTGCCGTTGGTGTAGGTCGATTTGAGTTCGAGGCCGATATTCTCTCCGCGCTCGTAGTTGAAGCCGGTCAGCACATAGGCCGCGCCGAATTGGCCGTCGTCGAGCAGATCGCGCGCGGTCTTGTAGTAGCCGTCGATGCCGACTTCGAGACCGGGTATCGCGTGGATTTTCTGAACCACGCCGACATCGAACACGTTCGAGCGCTCCGGCAGCACCGGACTATTCGCCGACACCTGGGGCTGCTGCGTCGTGCCCTGTACCAGCGCGAGATTGGTCGGCGCCGCGATCACCTGCTGCGGCGGCGTGAAGTTTCGCGCGTAGCCGGCGTGGAACGTGGTGCCGTCGTACGGCTTCCAGGTCAGGCTGATGCGCGGGCTGAGCTGGTTGGCATCGACATACTGGACCATCTGGTCGAACCGCAACCCTGCGTTCAGGGTCAGTTTGTTGGTGATCTTCCATTCGTCCTGCAGATAGGTGCCGAACAGCCAGCCGGTCTTGCGCGCTTGAATCAAAGATGGAGAACGGCGCATCGATCGTGCCCTGGGTGGGGTCCGTGGGATCGAGCGGCAACACGACGGACGCATTGTTGACCAGCGTGCGCTCCGCGCTCGCGGAAAATCCGAACCGCAGCGTGTGGGCGTAGCCGATGCGCCAGGCGGTATCTTCCTGAATGCCGTTGACGATGCTGCTGGCGGTAGACGTCGGAAGCCACGCCGTTGAAGACCAGATCGCCGATCGTGTCGGGCATGAAGTGCAACTGGCTGTAACGGTTGAAATAGGAGAGCTGGTAGTCGAACCCGTCGGCCGATTTCTGGTAGGCGAGCACGTTGAACTGATTGAACTCGTGCTGCCGTTCGTCGAGCAGGGATCGAATTGAAATTGGATACCCCGAAGGCCGTGAAGTTCGGCGCCTGTCCCGGATTGTTGGGAATTTGATACGCGCTGTTCGACACGCCGCTGATGAAGGTCAGGCGGCTGGTGGGATCGAGCACCGTCGAGAGGTAGAGCGAATCCCTTTTCCTGCGAGGTGCGGTCGTGGATCGCTTCATTGGCAGGCGTCGGATTTTCTATTCCCAGATTGCTTCTGCAAATAGCGCCCGGACACGAAATACTGGGTTTGTCCGGCCGTGCCGCCATATTCGAAACTCGGCGTGATGGTGCCGTGGCTGCCGCCATAGACGCCGACGCTGCCGGAGTTGTTGAAGGCGTCCGCCTTGGTCTGGATGTCGAGCACGCCCGCGGTGCGCAGGCCATATTGCGCCGGCAGCGCGCCGGTAAGCAGGGCAAGGCTGCCGACGATGCCGGTGTCGAGGATTTGCCCGAAGCCGCCGACGCCGTCGGGCAGCATGATGCCGTTGATGCGATATTGCAGATTGGCGTGCTCGTTGCGGACGTGCAGTTCGCCGCTCGCCGCCGAATCCTGCGATACGCCCGGCGTCTGCAACAGCACCTTGTCCAGCGTCGTGTTGGCGCCTTGCGGCAGCGCTTCGATCGCCTGGTGGTTGATCTGATACGAGTTGGCGCCGATCGGCGCGACGATGTTGCGGCGGGCCTCGTCGAATTTCTCGTTCTTGCCGGCGACCACCTGCGCCTCGGTCTGCGGCGGCGCGGCCGGCATTTCGCGGCGTTGTCCCGTGACCACGCGCGTCCTGGGACGGCGCGGCGGTTGCGCGCGCCGCGGTGCCACGACCTCGATCTCCGGAAGCGCGGTGGCGCCGTCTCCCGCGGCGCGAGCGTCTGCGATAGCGCGGGGCTGCCGCAGCGCCGCAGCAGCAGAGTGAGGCCGCTGCTGAGGCAGCGCCACATTGGTTTCGCGAATACCGACATTGTCCCGATCCTGAAAGCCGCCGCCCAATTCGTCGCCGTCAACGAATTCGGCAAGCGCTGCCGTCGATATCAGACGGACCGATTTCGATTCATTCCGGCGGATCGGCCACGCGCGACGCGGCGATCCCCCGTGGGATCGATCAATCAATCGATGTCAGGAGACGGGCGGAGCGCGAGGCTGAAAGGCGACGCGAACGGAGTTCAGATGGACGAACTCGGCGTCGGTGGTCTGGTACAGAAATTCGACGGCCTGCGGCAGCAACAGCAACGGCGGCGTCGCAAACAGCACCGTATTCGCCAGCGCGATGACGGCGCAGATCGAGCAAGGATCGTTCGGTGCTGGTCGGAATCGTGATCGGAGCCAGGCTGCCGTTGAGCAGCCTCGGCGACCGCATCCTGCGCGGGCTGGCCCTTGGCGTAAGAAGCGTCGGACTGAGCCAGGCCGGATTGAATGGCGGGCGCCGCCTGCGCAGCGACGCCGTGGAAATGTCCGAACGAAAGCGCAAACTGCACGGCCAGCGCCAAAAGCGCCGTTCGCGAGCCATGTTTGATGTTCGATCGGAACCACTTCATGCCGATATGCGCCTTGCGCCGGAGGCCACGGTCATCTCGGCCGCCCCGACGTTACAATATAACATCGCAAGGACGCAGCCGACGGTGTCAACCGTAGTCGATCCGCGCGCCGGCGAGAATTCGCAAGGCTCTGTGTGATTCACGCAACGTCGGCGCAGCACAACTTGCGATCAGCGCCCCTCGCGCAGCCAGGTGGCGGCGAATGCGCCGAGCAGCAGCAACAGACCGATCAGGCCGGCGAACAACGGCAGCACGCCGACGCCCTTGACGACGCTGGCGTCGCGCATCCGCACGCCCATCCAGCCGTCGCCGCGGAACACGCCGGATGCGCGCACCGGCACGATGCGCGGAAGCTCGATGCCGGAGCCGTCGACGACGCGCCGCGCGTCACCGCCGGTGGCTTGCGCCAGCGGTTTGAGCATGTCGGTTGTGGAAGTGACTTCCGAAAATTCCTTCGGGTTGGTCGGGCCGACATTGATCAGCGCCTTCAACGTGCCGTCGGTCGCCTGCCACAGGCCGAGTTCGCTCGCGGGGACGGTCGAACGCCACGTTCCCGGTTCGCTTTCGCGCAATGTCAGTTCGCGCGTTGCGCCGGAGGGCGATGTCACCGTCACCGGCGCGACGCTGTCGGCCATGGTCTGGCGCAGCACCACCAGATCGTGGCCCTGGACCTGCAGGCGCAGCGCTTCTTCGTCGAGGTCGGGCTGTTTCATCAGCCAATGCGACATCCGCCGCAACAGATCGAGATGCGGCCCGCCGCCCTCATAGCCGCGCGCCCACAGCCAGATATGGTCGGACAACAGCAAGGCGACGCGGCCCTCGCCAAATCGCGACAGCAAGCAGCAGCGGCTTGCCGTCGGCGCCGGTCATGACGGGAGGACTGGTCGCGTTGCGCGTATCGACGGTGCGAAAGAACCGGCTCCAGTGCGGCGGCTCGGAGCCTGAGCCTTCCAGCCCGCGCGTCACCGGATGGCGTTTGCCGGCGTCGCTCAAATGCGCGTAGTACGGCTTCTCGGTGACGCCGACGGGTTCGGCCGGCAGCACCGAATCCAGCGGCGTGCGCCAGATGCTCGTGGTCGAGGCGTAATCGGGACCTGCCGAGACCAGCACCGCGCCGCCTGCGCGCACGTAGCGCGCGATATTGTCGAAATAGGCGATCGGCAGCACGCCCTGGCGGGCGTAGCGGTCGAAGATGATCAGCTGGAATTCGTTGATCTTCTGCTGAAACAGTTCGCGGGTCGGAAACGCGATCAGCGACAATTCGTTGATCGGCGTGCCGTCCTGTTTCTCCGGCGGGCGCAAAATCGTGAAATGCACGAGATCGACGCTGGCGTCGGATTTCAGCAGGTTGCGCCAGGTGCGTTCTCCGGAATGCGGCTCGCCCGAGACCAGGAGCACCCGCAATTTGTCGCGCACCCCGTCGATCGCGACCACCGCGCGGTTGTTGACCGGCGTCAGTTCGTTCTCGAGCGGAGACGCCTCGATCTCGACGATGTTCGGCCCGGCGTGCTTGATGTCGACGTCGACGTTGACGGTCTGGCCACTGAGCACGGTGCGTTCGTTGATCACTTCGCCGTCGCGGCGCACCACGACCCTGGCGCGGTCGCCGCTGACGCCCTGGTCGTCCAGCCGGTAGGTGATGGTCTGGGGTTGTCCGACAATGCCGAAACGGGGCGCGGCGGAAATCGCGATGCGGCGGTCGCGCTCGTCCTTGCGTCCGGTGATCAGCGCGTGCACCGGAGCCTGGAACCCGAGCGCCGCGGCGTTTGCCGGAATGTCGTGCACCCGTCCGTCGGTGATCAGGAAGGCGCCAGCGACGCGATCGACGGGAACGTCCGACAGCGCCGAGGACAGCGCGCCGAACAATTTGGTGCCGTCGGTTTCGCCGTCGGCCTGGCCGGCATCGACCACCCGCACCTCCAGCCCCTTGATCTTCTTGAGGCTGTCGACCAGCGCCTCCTTCGCCTTGTCGGTCTCGCGGGTGCGGTCGCCGAAATTCTGGCTGGGGCTCTTGTCGATCACGACGGCGGCCACCGACGACAGCGGCTCGCGGTCCTCGCGGGTGAATGACGGGTTGGCCAGCGCCAGCAGGATCAGCGCCAGCGCCGTGACGCGGATCGCCGCGCCGCGTGCGCGCCCGAGCAGCAGCAACGCTGCGATCACGACGATGGCGCCGACCGCAAGCCAAAGCACGAGCGAGGGAACCAGCGGTGTAAACGCGATGCCGTACTGCATATCGGGCCCTATTGTCCTAACCGCTCAATGAGCGCGGGCGCATGCACCTGGTCGGCCTTGTAGTTTCCGGTCAGCGTATACATCACGATGTTGACGCCGGAGCGGAAGGCGAATTCGCGCTGCCGCGGCTCGCCGGGCGTCAGCGGCAGCATCGGCTGGCCGTCCGGGCGTATCGCCCAGGCGCCGGCAAGATCGTTCGAGGTGATGATGATCGGCGAGACGCCGTCGCCGCCGCGCGCCGGGCGCGAGGCATCCTCGTCCTCGTCGCCGCGCGGCAACGCCTCCACCCAGGTCTGGCCGGTGTTGAAGCGGCCGGGAAAGTCGCGCAGCAGGTAGAACGTCTTGGTCAGCACGTGTTCGCGCGGCACCGGCTCGAGTTCGGGAACGTCGAGCGAAGAGAGAATGTTGCGCAACGCCAGCATGCCCGGCGTCTGCGAGGCGCCGTTGTCTCCCGGCGGCGCCTCGATGGCGTCGCGGGTGTCGAACACCACGGTGCCGCCCTGTTTCATGTAGGCGTCGATCCGGTTGATGGCGTCTTGCGGCGGCTTCGCCGCACCCGGCACCACCGGCCAGTAGATCAGCGGGAAGAACGCCAGCTCGTCATGCGCGGGATCGACGCCGACGGGATCGCCGGCTTCCAGCGCCGTTCGCTGCGCGAGGAACAGGGTCAGTCCGGCCATGCCGGCCTTGACGATGGAATCGACATCGGCATTGCCGGTCACGACATAGGCCAGCCGGGTCTGCGAGGTTGCCCTGATCGCGAAATCGTCGCTGCTGTCGGCTCGCGCCGGCCAAGGGGTTATCAATGTCGCGGCCAGCATCGCCACACCGAGGATCGCCAACGCCAGAGCGGCCGGCGCCGCGCGCCGCCTCAGCAACGCCGCGATGCCGGCGCCGAGCAGGGCGACGATAACGGCGTCGATCAGGAACAGGGCCAGTGCCGCCGACAGCAGGATTCCGCGCAGGTCCCGCGGTTCGGCATTGGTGTAGCTGGCGTGCCGCGCGCGCAGGCTTGAGGCATCGAGCGGCGCGATGCGGTCGGCGGCGGCCAGCGTATTGACCGCGAGCGGACCGTCGGCCGGGCCGTAGAAGCCGGGCGGATGATCCGGCGTCGCGCGATCGCGGAAGTCGGCGGGCAGGGGCTTGGCGGTCGAGGGCGGCGGCCCGAACACGCCAAAGCCGTCCAGCGTATGCAGCGGCGCCACCGTCTCCGCGCTTGTCTCGCCGGCGACGCCCGCGCCCGGATTGGAGGTGTAGCCGGACATGTCGACGATCCGCCGCAGCATCTCGACGAAGGTGCCCGACATCGGCAGATCGGACCAGCGCATGTCGGCGCTGACGTGAAACAGGCTCACGACCCCCTTGCCGCGATGCTCGCCGGTCACCAGCGGCGTTCCGTCTTCCAGCGAGGCCCAGCTCTTGGTCGCCAGCACCGCGTCCGGTTCGGCAAGCACCTGCCGGCTGACGGTGACGTCCTTCGGCACCGACAGGCCGGCGAATGGTCCGTCGGCGGTGAAGGCTGCGAGGTGCTGCGGCTTCTCCCAGGTCAGGCTGCCGCCGAGGCTGCGGCCGCCGCGGCGCAGTTTTACCGGCACCAGGTCGTCATCGGCCTGCGCCAGACGCGGTCCGGCGAAGCGCACCAGCACCCCGCCTTGTCCGATCCACGCCGTGAGGCGTTCGCGAATTTCCGGCGACAGCGTTCCGACGTCGGCAAGCACCATCATCGGCAGCTTCTGGTCGAGAAATTGCGCGATCACCTGTTGCGGCGCGCCCTTGTCGCCGAGCCGCACATCGGCGAACGGCGCCAGCGCGCGGGTGAGATAGAATGTCGACGCCAGCAGCGGCTGCGCGGTGTCGCTGGTCGATCCGCTGACCACGCCGATCGCGCGCCGCCGCCAGCGCTTGTCCAGCAGTTGCACGGCGCCGGCGGACCGCTCGCCGGCGACTTCAAGCCGCGCGATGTCGTTGCGCAGCTCGACCGGAAGATCGAACGCGGCTTCGGTTTCGCGCTCCTGCGGCGCGAAGACATAGCGGGCCTCGCCGATCGGCGAGCCCTTCTGGTCGAGCGCGCGCACGACGCCCGCGGCGACGCCGCCGTCGGTGCGCAGCACCTTCACGGTCATCTTCGCCGCGGCGTTTTCGGCCGCGGCCAAAGCCAGCGGCGGCGGCGTGCCGCCTTCAAAAATCGTCAACGCCCGATCCCCGATGGTTTTGCTTAAGGCCTCGAGAAACTCCGGCCCGCGCCCGGTATCGACGCCGTCGGACAGCCAGGCGATCTCGCAGTCGCCCGTGGCTTTGAGGAAACGCTCGATGGCGGGGAGCGTTTCAACCCGTTCGATCGAATACGGCTTTGGCGCAAGCTGGCGCAGCGCCACCCGCGCGGTGCCGCCCGGCATGATGGTGATGTCGCGGGCGGGCTCGGACAGCGGCACCAGCGCTACGCCGCGCCGGTCGTTGTCGGCGTTTGCAATCAGTTCGTCCGCGGCCTTGATCCGGGCATCCCAGCTACGAGGCTGCGCTCCAGCCGTCGTCGAGCAGGATCACAAGCGGCGCGCGGCTGCCGCCGGCAAGACCGGTCTGCGGATTCCAGATCGGCCCGGCGGCGGCCAGGATCACCAGCGCCGCGGCGAGCAGGCGCAAGGCGATCAGCCACCATGGCGTGCGCGAGGGGGTTTCTTCCTTCGGCGCGATGTCGAACAACAGCCGCGTCGGCGGAAACTCGATGCGCCGCGGCCGCGGCGGCATCACCCGCAGCAGCCACCACAGTAGCGGCAGGCTCAACAGGCCCAGCAGCAGGACCGGTTCGGCGAACGAGAGCGGCAGGCCGGCGATCATGCGCTTCGTCCCGCCTTGACGGTCGCGGTGCGCGCGCTGCCCTTGGCGACCATCATGCCGGAGTGCAGGAACAGCAGGAGCTCGGCGGCCGAGCGGCTGGTGGTGTGGGTCGAGAACAGCCAGTCGAGCTTGTTGGTCTCGCCGCGGATTTCGTCGCGATGCAGCGCCACGCGCGCCACATAGTCGCCGGCCCATTTTTCGGCGCGGCCCGCGGTGATCACGCCGCCGCCTTCCGGTTCGACGAATTCGATACGGCCGGAATAGGGAAAACTTTCTTCGGCCGGATCGACGATCTGCACCAGCGTGCCATGCGCGCCGGATGCGGATAATCCCGCGAGCATGCTTCTGATCTCCGATATCGGCGACCAGAAGTCCGACAGCACCACGATTTCGGCCAGCGCCGACGGCACGAATGACGGCGGCAGGCTGAGGCGGGCCGCATCGTCGTGCAGCATCGCCTGCGCCATCTTGTCGATCACGTTGCTGCTCGCGGTCGGGTTCATCAGGCCGGGAATGCCGACGCGTTCGCCGCCGGCGACCAGAAGCTCGGCGAGCGCGAAGGTCACGATCAGCGCGCGTTCCATCTTGCTGTCGCGGGCCTGCCTCGACGCAAACGCCATGGACGGCGAGCGGTCCGGCCACAGCCAAATCGTATGCGCGGCTTCCCATTCCTGTTCGCGGACATAGAGATGATCGTCGCGCGCCGAGCGCCGCCAGTCGACGCTCTGCGACGGCTCGCCGGAAACGAAGCGACGGTATTGCCAGAAGCTTTCGCCTGCGCCGGCGCGCCGCCGGCCATGCAGGCCGTGGATCACATTGGCGGCGATGCGGCGGGCCTCAAGCACAAGACGGGGCAGCGTCGCCGCGAGCGTTCGGCTTTCGCCATCGGCACGTCGGATCGCTGCAATCTCCCCACCTGTGTGCTTGCTCTCTGCGGCCATCAACCGATCCGCGCCTTCAATTGTCTGATCACGTCGGGAATGGTGCGGCCTTCGGCGCGCGCGGAGAACGTCAGCGCCATGCGGTGCTTGAGAACGGGCTCGGCGAGATCGAGCACATCGTCGATCGAGGGCGCCAGGCGGCCGTCGAGCAAGGCGCGGGCGCGAACCGCGAGCATCAGCGACTGGCTGGCGCGCGGACCCGGTCCCCAGGCGATCAGCTTGCCGGCCTCGCCGCCTTCAGGACCCGGACGCGCGGAGCGCACCAGCGAGAGGATCGCTTCCACCACGGAATCGCCGACCGGCAGCCGCCGCACCAGCCGCTGCGCCGTGGCCAGGATGTCGGCGTTCATCGCGGCCTTGGCCAGCGTCTCTTCCGCGCCGGTGGTTTCGAACAGGATGCGGCGCTCGGCGTCGCGATCCGGATAGTCGACGTCGATCTCCATCAGAAAGCGATCGAGCTGCGCCTCCGGCAGCGGGTAGGTGCCTTCCTGCTCCAGCGGATTTTGCGTCGCCAGCACATGGAACGGTTTCGGCAGATCATGGCGCATGCCTGCAACGGTGATGTGCTGTTCCTGCATGGCTTGCAGCAGCGCGGACTGGGTGCGCGGGCTGGCGCGGTTGATTTCGTCGGCCATCAGAAGCTGCGCGAACACGGGCCCTGCGATGAAACGGAACGACCGCTTGCCGGAACTGCTCTCGTCCAGCACCTCGGCGCCCAGAATATCCGAAGGCATCAGGTCAGGCGTGAACTGGATGCGCTTGGCGTCCAGCCCGAGCGTAATGCCCAGCGTTTCGACCAGCTTGGTCTTGGCAAGGCCGGGCACGCCGATCAGAAGCGCGTGACCGCCGGACAGGATCGTCACCAGGGTGTTTTCAATCACCCGGTCCTGACCGAAGATGACGGTCGAAATCGCATCCTTCGCCGCGCGGATTTGGCCGGCGACCTGTTCGGCCGAACGAACGATCACGTCCTCGAGTTTTTCGACACCATCTGCGCCAGCCATTTATTTCTCCCTGGACCCAAGCCTTGCGCCACCGCGGCTTGCGTCGTCATGCCATGAACCCGATGCTAGACTTATGCGAAGGCCATGTATTTGTTGAATTAAACTATCCCCACATTATCGGTATTTCGGGGTATGAACGGCATCACGATATGGCGACCTGATCCGGGGTTTTACGGGCGGAACCCGGTCAAGGCGCACTTCGCGAGACTTGCACCAATCGTGCCAAATCGAGGCGGTCAGACTCAGGTCAAACAATGGCGAAGCAAGGGCAGACCAGCAACCAAGGCCTCGAAGGGCTCACGGCTGCCGCCAGGGACGCCGCCAGCGCCGGCGCCGCCGGAAAGGGGCTGCCGCCGGTGCATCTGTGGAATCCGCCGTTCTGCGGCGATCTCGACATGCGAATCGCCAGCGATGGTACGTGGTTTTACATGGGGACGCCAATCGGACGGCCCGCGCTGGTCCGGCTGTTTTCGACGATCCTCAAGCGCGAGGACGGCAAGCACTTTCTCGTGACACCGGTGGAGAAGGTCGGCATCCGCGTCGACGATGCGCCGTTTCTCGCGGTCGAGATGGTCAGGGACAGCGACGATCGCGGCCGGCGGCTGTTACGTTTCCGCACCAATGTCGACGACTGGGTGACGTGCGACGCCGCCCACCGGCTGCGATTCGAGGCCGCCGCCGACGGGGGATTGACCCCCTATCTTCACGTCCGCGCCGACCTGTGGGCCAAGGTCACCCGCGCGCTCTACTACGATCTGGTTGACATGGGCGAGGAGCGGGTGGTCGATGGTCATCCGATGTTCGGTGTGGCATCAGGTGGCGAATTCTTTGCGATGGCGGATGCGGAGCAGGTGAGGGGCGTGCTTTGAACGGGCCGATGCTGAAGACCGATCCGGCTTCGATCAGCTCCGCGGAGTTTTTCGAACGCAGCCGCGCGCGGCTGGGTTTCGACGTTCCGCCGGGCCTGGTCGACCCCAACATCATTCCGAAGAGCGGCGATCACGGCACCGATCGCATGCTCGAAATCGTCGCCCGCGAGCAGCCGGTTCGCCCGGCCGCGGTATTGATCCCGGTGGTGGACCATCCGCAGCCGACCGTGCTCTTGACGCAGCGCGCCGCCCACCTCAACGATCACGCCGGCCAGATTGCCTTTCCCGGCGGCAAGATCGATGCGACCGACGCTTCGCCGCTCGACACCGCGCTGCGCGAGGCCGAGGAAGAGATCGGCCTTTCCCGCGAATTCGTCGATGCGATCGGCTATCTCGATCTCTACGCAACCGGTTTCGGATTTCGCATCCTGCCGACGGTGGCGCGGGTGCGGCCCGGCTTCGAACTGCACATCAACAAGTCGGAGGTCGACGATGCGTTCGAGGTGCCGCTGGCGTTCCTGATGGACCCCGCGAACCATCAGCTGCACAGCAAGGAATTTCGCGGCATGGAGCGCTTCTACTACGCCATGCCGTTCGCGGAACGTTACATCTGGGGCGCGACCGCCGGAATTCTGCGCGTGCTGTATGAGCGGATCTGTCTGCCATGATCCGTCCGGCCCTCACCGAAATCCTGATCTTCCTGATCCCGTTCGCGGTCTATGCGCTGTTTCTGGTCGCGACCCGCTCCGGACTGATGGTGCAGACGTCGTGGCCGATACATGTCATCGCCAAACTGGTGCTGGGTTCGCTGCTGCTGGTGATCGTCAGTTTTGTCCTGCTGGCGCATTTTTCCGGCGCGCCGCCGAATTCGACCTACGTTCCCGCACACATCGAGAACGGCAAATTCGTTCCCGGAGTTGAAAAATGAGCGATGTGCGCGTGCTCGATGACGCGCCCTGGCTCAGATCCGGTCCGACCGCCCGCGTGCTCGAGCTGTTGAACGGCAATGGCGAGGAAGCGCGCGTGATCGGCGGCGCGGTCCGCAATGCGCTCCTGAACATTCCGATCGGCGACATCGATATCGGGACCACCGCCCTGCCCACCGAAGTGATGCGCCGCGCCAAGGCGGCCGGCATCAAGAGCGTGCCGACCGGCATCGACCACGGCACCGTCACGCTGGTCGTCGATGCGCACCCGTTTGAAATCACCACGCTGCGCGAGGATACCGAGACGTTCGGCCGCAAGGCCAAGGTGGCGTTCGGCCGCGACTGGGTTGTCGACGCCGAGCGGCGCGACTTCACCATCAACGGCCTCTCGGTCGACGCCGAAGGCATCGTGCACGATCACGTCGGCGGCCTCGACGATATTGCCGCCAGGCGCGTGCGCTTCATCGGCGATCCGGACAAGCGGATCGGCGAGGACTATCTGCGCGTCCTCAGGTTTTTCCGCATCCATGCCGCCTTCGGCGCGGGTGAGCCCGATCGCGCCGGCTATCTCGCCTGCATCCGCGCCCGCGCGGGCCTTGCCAACCTTTCCGCGGAACGCCTGCGCATGGAGATGGTCAAGCTGATGGTCGCGGAAGGTGCGGCCGGCGCGATTGCCGCGATGACGGATGGCGGGTTGCTGCTGCCGATTCTCGGCGGCGTCGCCTATATCGGGCCGTTTGCAGCGATGATCGCGGCGGAGCGCCTGCTGGGACTGAAGCCGGACCCGGTTCGAAGGCTCGGCGCGCTCGCGGTCGCCGTCACCGAGGACGCCAGACGGGTTGCAACGCGGCTGCGGCTCAGCAATGCGGAAACCAAGGCGCTGGATTCCATGGGCCATCGCTGGTGGCGGCTCGGTGGAATGGACGAGGCGACCGCGCGGCGGCGGCTTTACCGGCTCGGCGCCGATCGCTACCGCGACCGGCTGATGCTGGCCTGGGCACGCGCAGGCGGCGATACCAATTCCGCGCAATGGCGGGAGCTTGCCACCTTGCCGGAGCGCTGGAGCGCGCCGAAATTCCCGCTGAAGGCGGCCGATTTCATCGCGCGCGGAATTGCCGAAGGCCCCGGCCTCGGGCAGGTCATGGCGCTGGCCGAAGACGCCTGGCTCGCGGCGAATTTCCCGCTGGATCAGGCCGTGCTTGATGCCATCGCCGACCAAACCGTGACCCGTTTCACCCGAGATCATCGGCTGTGAACATCATCGCCGGCTTCGCCGATATTTCCCTGGCCCAGCTTCTGCTGGTTGCCTGCGTCGCGCTGTTTGCCTCCGTTATCGGCGGGCTGGCCGGCTACGGCACCGGCGCGTTGATGCCGCTGGTTCTCGTGCCCCTGATCGGCGCCGAGCCGGTGGTGCCGATCATCGCCATCTCCGCGATCTTCACCAATCTCAGCCGCACCGCCGCCTATCTGCGCTATGCCGACCACCGCCGCGCGCTGATCGTGATTCTCGCTGCGGCATTGACCACCGCGCTCGGCGCCTACGGCTATACCAGGCTGACCAATGCCGGCGCGGCGCTGGTGATCGGCGCCATGCTGATCGCGAGCGTGCCGCTGCGCCGTCTGGCCAGGCGCCGCGATGTCAGGATCGGCGACACCGGGTTGGGTATTGGCGCGGTGGGCTACGGCGTCGTGGTCGGCGGCACCTCGGGCTCGGGCGTGATCCTGCTGTCGCTGTTGATGGCGGCGGGGCTGGAAGGCGCCGCCGTGATCGCCACCGACGCCGTGATCTCGGTCGTGACCAGCATCATCAAGATTTCCGTGTTCGGACTGGCCGGCGTCGTCACCGCGCAGGTGCTCGCCTTTGCGCTGCTGATCGGCGCGATCGCGCTGCCCGGGGCGTTTTTCGCCCGGGCCTTCGTCGAGCGCATGCCGGTGCATATTCACACCGCGATCCTCGATGTCGCCGTGATCGCCGGCGGCGTGGTGATGATTTCAGCGGCGCTGCGGCATTTGATGTAACTCGTCATGGCCCGGGCTTGGCCCGGCCATCCACGTCTTTCTTGCCGCGACACTGGCAAGACGTGGATGCCCGGCAGCGCAGACAAGTCTACGTAGTCTGCGCAGGCAGACTACTATGGCCGGGCATGACGAATTGCCGCTAGCTAAAGCCGCTAACCGCGCTCGACCGGCAGCAACTCGGTCAGCGAGCGGATGATGCGATCGGGCCTGACGGTGGATTCCGCGGGCAGGCCTTCGCCGTGGGCATCGATCCAGATGGCATAGATACCGAGGCGCTGCGGCACCTCGACTTCCCATTCCAGATTGTCGCCGATCATCCAGGTCTCGGGCGCCGTTACGCCCAGCGCCTGCATGGCGTGCAGGTAGGCGCGCTCGTCCGGCTTGCCGAAACCATGCTCGCCCTCGATCTGGATATGATCGAACCGGTGCGCCAGCGCGAAGCGTTCGACCTTCGCGCGCTGGATGCCGGCGGCGCCGTTGGTCACCAGCGCCAGTTTCACGCCGTACGCTTTCAGGGCATCGATGGCATCATGCGCGCCCGGGAAGACGAACATCTGCTCTTCCCGATAGGCGGTGAAGCGGTCGGCGAGCCGTATCGCGAGATCCATGGGCAGGGCAGCCTGGCCGGCGGCGGCAAGCGCGGAAAATCCGCCTTTGACAACCTCATGCCGCGCTTCGGCGAGTTTCAGCCGCCACTCTGCGTCCGCCGCCGCCCAGAACTTGCGCCCGGAATCCACGATCGCCGCGGCGACCAGTTGCGGCGACAGCGGCGCAAGTTCGCCGGCAAACTCCATCGCGACGTTGTTCCAGGCGATGTCGGGGCGGCCATAGGCCGACAGGATGGTGTCGTCCATGTCGATCAGCATGGCGCGGGGCAGTATGCGTCATCGTCTTACGGCCACTTCACCTCGGGCGGCATCGAGGACAGGATCGAACTCCACATTGCCGCCGGTCTTCAGCCCGAAGATGGTGCCGCGGTCGTAGAGCAGGTTGAATTCGACGTAGCGTCCGCGCCGGATCAGCTGTTCCTCGCGGTCGTCGGCGGTCCATGGCGCGTCGAAATTGCGCCTGACCAGTTCGGGATAGATCTTCAGGAAGGCGCGGCCGACGTCCTGGGTGAAGGCGAGGTCGGCGTCCCAGTCGCCCGAATCGTGCCAGTCGTAGAAAATGCCGCCGATGCCGCGCGCCTCCTTGCGGTGCGGCAGGTAAAAATATTCGTCGCACCATTTCCTGTATTTCGGGTAGCTCGCGACCGCCGCGTGCGCGTCGCAGGCGGCCTGCATCGCCTGATGAAAGGCAACCGTGTCGGGATCGTCCTGGGTCCGCCGCCGGTCGAGCACCGGCGTCAGATCCGCGCCGCCGCCGAACCACGCCTTGGTGGTGACGACGAAGCGGGTGTTCATATGCACCGCCGGGATGTTCGGATTGCGCATATGCGCGATCAGCGAAATGCCCGACGCCCAGAAGCGCGGATCGTCGGCAGCGCCCGGAATCTGCGCGCGGAATTCGGGGGCGAATTCGCCGTGCACGGTCGAGCAATGCACGCCGACCTTCTCGAACAACCGGCCATGCATCATCGACATCACGCCGCCGCCGCCGGGCTGGCCGGTATGGTCGGTGCGGTCCCAGCGCGTGCGCACGAAACGCGCCGCGGAGCCCGGATAGAGCGATGCCGGCGCATCGTCTTCGAGTTTTTCGAAGGCTGCGCAAATGTCGTCGCGCAGGCGCTCGAACCAGGCTCGCGCGCGCGCCTTGCGGTCTTCGATCACGGACATGTCCATAGCAGATTCCTGACGTCAGCGGATGAAATGACTCGGACCATCTATTCCGTCATTGCGAGCCTCGCGCAAAGCGCCGTCCGATGACAGGCTCCACGAAGCAATCCAAAGCCGTCTTACGAGAAGATGGATTGCTTCGTCGCTGCGCTCCTCGCAATGACGACAATACAAGCTTAGCCCTGCGGGCCGTAATAGGTGCAGCTTTCGCCGCAGCTGTCGCGGTGGATGCTTACCCGGGTGATGAGGCCGGCGTGCTGGATCCGCTCCCAGACGAAGCGCGAAAGGTTCTCCAGCGTCGGGGTCCCGAGCGCCTCGACCTTGTTGAGCAGCTTGTGGTCGAGCATTTTCTGCACCTCCGCGATGCTACGCTGCAGCAGGCCGAGATCCAGCACCATCCCGGTCGCGGGATCGGGCGTGCCGCGCACGGTGACCTCGGCGCGGAACGAATGGCCGTGGATTTCCTCGCTTGCCGCGCCCAGCGTGGTTCCCGACAGCGCGTGCGCCGCCTCGAACCGGAAAGATTTTGTCAGCTCCCACATCTTAAGAATTCCAAATCCTATCTGATACCGAGGGTCTTGTGCGTCTGCAGGCTGAGCCGCCATTGCGGATGGCGCAGACAATAGTCGACCGCGCGCGCGGTGTTTTCGATCACGTCAGGTCCGTCCATCGGCTGCAGCGAGAAGCGCTCGAAGGCGAGACCGGCAAAGGCCTCCGGCGCCGCATCTTTCTGCGGGTAAATCAGCTTGAGCTCCTGGCCCCGCCGGATCACCAGGTCGGCCCCGGCTTTCGGGCTGACGCAGATCCAGTCAATGCCGGCGGGTGGCTCGATCGTGCCATTGGTCTCGACACCGATCTCGAAGCCGCGCGAGTGCAAGGCATCGACCAGCGCCTTATCCACCTGCAGCAAGGGTTCGCCGCCGGTCAATACCGTGTAACGGTTTTCGCCCGTCCCCGTCCATTGCGCGGCGATCGCATCCGCAAGCTCATCGGCCGAAGCATAGCGGCCGCCCAGCGTGCCGTCGGTTCCGACAAAATCCGTGTCGCAGAATTGACAGGTTGCGGTGGCGCGGTCCTGCTCGCGGCCGCTCCAGAGATTGCAGCCCGAGAACCGGCAAAACACCGCCGCGCGGCCGGCCTGCGCGCCTTCGCCCTGCAAGGTCAGAAATATCTCCTTGACCGCGTAGCTCACCGGTCCGCCTCCTTGACTGTGGAACCGGTTTGCCGCAGCGCCTCACCCACAGCCATCGCCGCCGCGACAGCGACGTTCAGCGAGCGCATGCCGGGCTTGATCGGGATCACCAGCCGCGCGTCGGCGGCGCTGCGACGACGTCGTCGGGCACGCCAGCGGATTCCCGCCCGAACAGCAGGATATCGGCTGCGCTGTAGCGATAATCAAGATAGGAGCAGGCCGCCCTGGTCGTGAACAGGATCAGCCGGTGCCCCCCATCGGTGCGCCATTGCTCGAATCTCGACCAGGAGTCGTGACGCATGATGGTCACCTGGTCGAGATAATCCATGCCGGCCCGCCGGAAGTGCCGGTCCGACACCGGAAAGCCGGCGGGCTCGATGATATGGGCGGCCACGTCAAGGCAGGCGCAGAGACGCAGAATCGTCCCGGTGTTCTGGGGGATGTCGGGCTGGAAAAGCGCAATCTGCATTCTCGTGACGGCCCTTCCGGTCCCCCATGAAATGTCTGAATAAATCATCGCTCGGCGCGGAATTCGTGCATTGCACGCTGGCCAGCCGATAGCGGGCTTGCGCTCTTCCGGCAAGGGTGCCAATAGAACGATTCTGGACTGCTTCTTCCTGGCGACTGGCCGGGAAAAGCGGTCTTTCTGCCGCCGCGGGGGTCGCGGGCGCCGGCAGCCTCCCTTGGGTATCGTGTAAGCGTTGCCTGGGGCGGTACCACCGGCTGCAGCTTGGAAAGGGTTTGGAATCGTGACGACAGCGTCTTCGGCGGACCATCCGACACGCCGTGATTTCCTCTTTGTTGCAACGGGAGCTGCCGCCGCGGTCGGCGGAGTGGCCACGCTCTGGCCGTTCGTCTCCCAGATGAATCCGGACGCCTCGACGATCGCGGCCGGCGCGCCGATCGAAGTCGACCTGGCGCCGATCGCCGAAGGCCAGGACATCAAGGTGTTCTGGCGGGGCAAGCCGATCTACATCAGCCACCGCACCAAGAAGCAGATCGAAGAGGCGCGCAGCGTTGCCGTCGCGAGCCTTCCCGATCCGCAGGCCGACCAGGCCCGGGTCAAGGAAGGCCACGACCAATGGCTGGTCGTGATCGGCATCTGCACCCATCTCGGCTGCATCCCGATCGCCCATGAGGGCAATTACGACGGCTTCTTCTGCCCCTGCCACGGCTCGCAATACGACTCCTCCGGTCGCATTCGCCAGGGACCCGCACCCGCCAACCTGGCAGTGCCGCCCTATCAATTCGTTTCCGATAGCAAAATCCAGATTGGCTGAAGTCTGGGATCGACATCCCTGACTTTGAGCCCGTCGCGTCGTCTTATTTCCCTAGGGATCGCAGCATGAGCGGACCATCCGACTACCAGCCGACCAATCCAGCCTTGAAGTGGATTGAACGGCGTCTGCCGATTATGGGTCTTATGCACTCCTCGTTCGTGGCCTATCCGACGCCGCGCAACCTGAACTACTGGTGGACCTTCGGCGCCATCCTTTCGATGATGCTCGCGGTGCAGATCCTGACCGGCGTCATCCTGGCGATGCATTACACGCCGGAGGCCACGGTGGCCTTCCGGTCGGTCGAAAGCATCGTCCGCGACGTGAATTACGGCTGGCTGTTGCGCAACATGCACGCCTCCGGCGCATCGATGTTCTTCCTGGCCGTCTACGTTCACATGTTCCGCGGCCTGTACTACGGGTCGTACAAGGAACCGCGCGAAATCCTCTGGATTCTCGGCGTCATCATCTACCTCCTGATGATGGCGACGGGCTTCATGGGTTACGTGCTGCCGTGGGGCCAGATGAGCTTCTGGGGCGCCACCGTCATCACCAACCTGTTCTCCGCCGTTCCCTATTTCGGCGAGAGCATCGTGACCCTGCTGTGGGGCGGCTATTCCGTCGGAAATCCGACGCTGAACCGCTTCTTCTCGCTGCACTATCTCCTGCCGTTCCTGATCGCCGGCGTGGTGGTGCTGCACGTCTGGGCGCTGCATGTCGCGGGCCAGAACAATCCGGCCGGCGTCGAGCCGAAGACCGAAAAGGACACCGTGCCGTTCACGCCCTATGCGACCATCAAGGACATGTTCGGCGTTTCCTGCTTCCTGCTTGTTCTTCGCCTGGTTCATCTTCTACATGCCGAACTATCTCGGCGACGCCGACAACTACATCCCCGCCAATCCCGGCGTGACGCCCGCGCATATCGTGCCGGAGTGGTATTACCTGCCGTTCTACGCGATCCTGCGCTCGATTCCGAACAAGCTCGCCGGCGTGATCGCGATGTTCTCCGCGATCCTGGTGCTGGCGTTCCTGCCCTGGCTCGATACCGCGAAGACCAGGTCGTCCAAGTACCGTCCGCTGGCAAAGCAGTTCTTCTGGATCTTCGTCATCGTCTGCGTGCTGCTGGGCTATCTCGGCGCGCAGCCGCCGGAAGGCATCTACGTGATTGCCGCACGTGTGCTGACCTTCTGCTACTTCGCCTATTTCCTGATCCTGCTGCCGCTGCTCAGCCGGATCGAAAAGCCGCGGCCGGTCCCGAATTCGATCGCCGACGACGTGCTGGCGAAGACCGGAAGCAAGACGGCGCCGATGGTGTCCACCGTGATCGCTTTGGTGGTCGCCGGCGCGCTGTTCGCCGGAAGCACGCAAAACGCCCGCGCCGAGGAGCAGGAAGCCCCGCCGTCGCAGAAATGGTCGTTTGCGGGTCCGTTCGGCAAGTTCGATCGCGGGTCCATGCAGCGCGGCCTGAAGGTCTACAAGGAAGTCTGCTCCGCCTGCCATTCGCTGTCCTATGTCGCGTTCCGCAACCTCGCCGATCCCGGCGGTCCCGGCTATACGCCGGGGCAGGCGGCGGCGCTTGCGGCCGAATACAAGATCAAGGACGGCCCGAACGACCAGGGCGAAATGTTCGAGCGGCCCGGCCGGCCGGCCGATTACTTCCCCTCGCCATTCCCCAATGAGCAGGCGGCGCGAGTCGCCAATGGCGGCGCATTGCCGCCCGACCTGTCCCTGATCACCAAGGCGCGCTCCTACGAGCGCGGCTTCCCGAAATTCGTGTTCGACTTCTTCACCCAATTCCAGGAGCAGGGCCCGAACTACGTCGATGCGCTGCTGCAGGGCTTTGAGGAAAAGCCGCCGGCCGGCGTCACGCTCCCGGAGGGCTCCTACTACAACAAGTATTTCCCCGGCCACGCCATCAAGATGCCGAAGCCGCTCAGCGACGGCCAGGTCACGTTCGACGACGGCTCCCCGGCGACGGTGGCGCAATACGCCAAGGACGTCACCACGTTCCTGATGTGGGCCGCGGAGCCGCATATGGAGGCCCGCAAGCGGCTGGGTATGCAGGTCTTCGTGTTCCTGATCCTGTTCGCGGGCCTGATGTACTTCACCAAGAAGAAGGTCTGGGCCGCCGCGCACTGACCTCGGCGGCGATGTCGTGAAATTGAAAAAGCCCCTGCGGGGGCTTTTTTGTTGAGTTCGTCATTCCGGGGCGATGCGTGGCATCGAACCCGGAATTGCGTCGAGATTCCGGGTCTGGTGCTTACGCACCATCCCGGAATGACGGGAGCCCGATTGCTTCCTGACCGGACAGCGGACAAAATAGCCGCCAATCGGCCACCCCAAAAAGATCACCGGAGGAACCCATGGGTACCAGCATCTCGTTCAAGCGCCCGGACGGCAAGGACGCCAGCGGCTATCTCGCCAACGCCGCGCGCGGCAACGCGCCGGGCGTGGTCGTGATCCAGGAATGGTGGGGGCTGCAGGACCAGATCAAGGGAATGTGCGACCGCTTCGCGCTGGCCGGCTTCGATGCGCTGGCGCCCGATCTCTACAACGGCAAGGTGGTGCCCTATCACGACACCGACGCCGCCGGCAAAGAAATGAACTCGCTGGATTTCATCGACCTCACCACGCAGACCGTGCGCGGCGCGGCGCAATATCTCGGCCGCAACGGCGCCAAGGTCGGCCTGACCGGCTTCTGCCTCGGCGGCGCGGTGACCATCATCGGCGCCACCAAGATTCCCGAGCTCACCGCGGGCGTGGTGTTCTACGGCATTCCGCCGGAACAGGCGGCCAAGCCTGCGGACGTCAGGATTCCGCTGCAGGCGCATTTCGCCAACAAGGACGACTGGTGCACGCCGCAGGCGGTCGACGCCTTCGAGAAGGCGATGAAGGCCGCCGGCAAATCGCTCGAGCTGTTCCGCTATGACGCCGAGCACGGCTTCGCCAACGAGCAGCGGATGACGGTGCACGACCGTCAGGCCGCGGAGCTCGCCTGGGGCCGCGCCACGGAGTTTTTCAGGAAGCATCTGGGGTGAAGGCGAATTGCATCGTCGTCCCCGCGAAAGTCGTTTAGTCCCGGATGATTGGTTGGATGGAACCGGTGTAGACGGAGGCATTGCTTTCGCAGGGACGACGGGTGTTGTCAGCTCTTGCCGCTCACCCCGTCCCACCACGGGCACGTCCCCGGCATCAGCTGGTAATTGCCCTCCATCACCTGCACCGGCGCGCGCAGGCCCGAGGCCGCCGCGCGCATCCGCATCTCGCGCGCCACTTCGCGGTCGGCCGGCGGCAGCCAGACCCGTTCGTGGCCCCACAGGCTCGGGCCGTCCTGCAATTCGCTCGAACGCCAGGTCGAGGGATCGATCTCGCGGCCGCCCCAGCCGCACTCGACCATGAACGACGACGGCGTCCTGGCGTAGAACGACGTCATGAGATCGTTGGTGTGGCGGCCGAGCGTGACGTTGACGCGATCCTCGTTCAACGCGACGTCGTAGGACTGGCCGACATCGTCAAGCGAAAACAATTCCACCATCAGATGGTGCATGCCGTTCTTGCCGGTCTCGATCAGCGCGAGTGAGTGATGCCTTGCGTTGATGTGAAAGAAATAGGCGCGGAACGGCTTCAGCATGTAGTCGGAGAGCCCGAAGCCGAGCAGGTCGACATAGAACGGCATCATCGTGTCGATGTTTTCGACCGTCAGCACGGCGTGGCCGAGGCCGAGCGGGCCGGTGCGGAAGCCGGAGATCGAGCGGCCCGGGCGAAACGGCGTATCGTCGATCTCCGCGCCGTAAAACGCCTCCAGCCGATTTCCGGCCGGATCGTGAAACGAAATCAGGCCGCGAACCCGCCTGGCGTCGGCCAGCGCCTGCGGTTCGGCTGTGACCTCGACGCCGGCCTTTTCCAGCCGCGCGGCGAGGGCGTCCAGGTCAGCCGCGTCAGCCACCTCCCAGCCGAAAAAGCGCGCGCCCTCCGGCAGGGAGCGGTCGATCACGATGCGCTGCTTGCGGTCGTCCATCCGAAAGGCCAGCAGCGAGTTGCCGCGCTCGACCGCCTGCAGGCCGACCAGGCCGGTGCCGAACTGCCGCCAGTCGTCGAGCGCAGCCGAGCCGAACCCGGCATATCCCAGAGCCTGCACCGCCATCGCGCGCCTCCCGGCTTCCAGCAGCTCCTGAGGGCGAGTTCCTGCTGTTTGGCCGAAATCCTACGCATATTTGCGGGCCTTGTCAACACCAAAAGATGCCCGCGGAATCCGCTAAGCCTCCCCGGGCGCGCCGGCGGCGCTCCCCTTGACGTCTCCGCTCCGCCATGGTGTTTACTCCGCCCATGAGCACTGCCGTCCGCAAAACCCGTCTCTGGTGGCGCACCTCCTGAGAGGTGGCCGGTGCGATTTCATTTTTCCCAATCGTTCGAGGCCGTCATCGCAGTGCGACGGCCCTTTCGTTTGTCCTGTGTGGCGTTCCCTCGGCAAGTTTCGTAAGAGGATCACATGAACAGGACAGTTTTCTCACTGCCGGCCCGCAGCGAATATCGCACCCGTGGCGGCCTTGCGGTCACGCGGTCGGTGGAGCAGTTCTCCGGCGGCGCCAACCGGCTCGATGACCTGATCGACCTGCTCGATCGCCGCCCCGGCGTGGTGCTGTCGTCGGGCACCACGGTGCCCGGCCGCTACGAGAGTTTTGATCTCGGCTTTTCCGATCCGCCGCTGCGGCTGGTAACCAAAGGCTCCGACTTTTCGCTGGATGCGCTGAACGCGCGCGGCGAGGTGCTGATCGCCTTCCTCGGCGAGGCCTTGCGCGAGCCCTGCGTTGTCATCACCGAGCAGAGCGCAACCCGTCTTGCCGGTCATATCCTGCGCGGCGCGGCGCCGGTCGACGAGGACCAGCGCACCCGCCGCGCCAGCGTGATGTCGCTGGTGCGCGATCTGGTGGCGGCGCTCGGCGCCGGTGACGATCCATTGCTCGGCCTGTTCGGCGCCTTCGCCTACGACCTGGTGTTCCAGATCGAGGACCTCGTGCAGAAGCGCGCGCGCGAGCAAGACCAGCGCGACATCGTGCTCTATGTGCCGGATCGCCTGCTGGCCTATGACCGCGCCACCGGGCGCGGCGTGGTCCTGAGCTACGACTTTGCCTGGAAGGGAAAATCGTCCGAGGGACTGTCGCGCGACACCGCCGAGAGCGTCTACGCCAGGACGCCGCGGCAGGGATTTTCCGATCACGCGCCCGGCGAATATCAGGCCACCGTCGAAACCGCGCGCGCCGCGTTTGCGCGCGGCGATCTGTTCGAGGCGGTGCCGGGGCAGTTGTTTGCCGAACCCTGCGAGCGCTCGCCGGCGGAAGTGTTCCAGCGGCTGTGCCGGATCAATCCGTCGCCCTATGGCGCGCTGATGAATCTCGGCGACGGCGAATTCCTGGTGTCGGCATCGCCCGAGATGTTCGTGCGCTCCGACGGCAGGCGGGTCGAGACCTGCCCGATCTCCGGCACCATCGCGCGCGGCGTCGATGCGATCGGCGACGCCGAGCAGATCCGGCAGTTGCTGAATTCGCAGAAAGACGAATTCGAACTCAACATGTGCACCGACGTCGACCGCAACGACAAGGCGCGGGTCTGCGTTCCCGGCACGATCAAGGTTCTGGCGCGGCGCCAGATCGAGACCTATTCAAAGCTGTTTCATACCGTCGACCATGTCGAGGGCATGCTGCGGCCGGGTTTCGACTCGCTCGATGCCTTCCTCACCCACGCCTGGGCGGTGACGGTGACCGGCGCCCCGAAATTGTGGGCGATGCAGTTCGTCGAGGACCACGAACGCTCGTCGCGGCGCTGGTATGCCGGCGCGATCGGCGCGGTGAATTTCGACGGCAGCATCAACACCGGCCTGACCATCCGCACCATCCGGATGAAGGACGGCCTTGCCGAGGTGCGGGTCGGCGCCACCTGCCTGTTTGACTCCGATCCCGCCGCCGAGGACAGGGAATGCCAGGTCAAGGCGGCGGCGCTGTTCCAGGCGCTGCGCGGCGATCCGCCAAAACCGCTGTCGGCGTTCGCGCCGGACGCCACCGGCTCGGGCAAGCAGGTGCTCCTGATCGACCACGACGACAGCTTTGTGCATATGCTGGCGGATTATTTCCGCCAGGTCGGCGCCAACGTCACCGTGGTCCGGCACGTTCACGCATTGGAAATGTTAAAGCAGAGAAGGTGGGATCTCTTGGTGCTGTCGCCGGGCCCGGGCCGGCCGGAGGATTTTGCAATCTCCAAAACCATCGATGCCGCGCTCGAAGAAGAAGCTGCCGATCTTCGGCGTCTGCCTCGGCGTGCAGGCGATCGGCGAATATTTCGGCGGCCAGCTCGGCCAGCTCGGCCAGCCGGCGCATGGCCGGCCGTCGCAGGTCCAGGTGCGGGGCGGGCGGCTGATGCAGAACCTGCCCAATGAAATCGTGATCGGCCGCTATCATTCGCTCTATGTCGAGCGCGACAGCATGCCCGAGGTGCTTAGCGTGACCGCCAGCACCGAGGACGGCGTCGCGATGGCGATCGAGCACAAGACCCTGCCGGTCGGCGGCGTGCAGTTTCATCCGGAGTCGCTGATGTCGCTCGGCGGCGAAGTGGGGCTGCGCATCGTCGAGAACGCGTTCCGGTTGGGTGTGGGGACGAATTGAATGAAGGTAGATTTCACGCACGTCATTCCGGGATGGTGCGTTAGCACCAGACCCGGAATCTCGAGATTCCGGGTTCAATACTTCGCATTGCCCCGGAATGACAACTGAAGAGAAGCACCGATGACTTTTGAACACGATTTGAAGGCTACCGTCCGCACCATCCCCGACTATCCGAAGCCGGGGATTCTGTTTCGCGATATCACCACCCTGCTCGGCGAGCCGCGCGCCTTCCGTCGCGCGGTCGATCAACTGGTTGATCCGTGGGCAGGTTCCAAGATCGACAAGGTCGCCGGCATCGAGGCGCGCGGCTTCATCCTCGGCGGCGCGGTGGCGCACCAGCTCTCGGCCGGCTTCGTGCCGATCCGCAAGAAGGGCAAGCTGCCGCATACCACCGTGCGGATCGCCTATTCGCTGGAATACGGCCTCGACGAAATGGAAATGCACGCCGATGCCATCCATCCCGGTGAGCGCGTGATCCTGGTCGACGATCTGATCGCCACCGGCGGCACCGCAGAGGGCGCGGTGAAGCTGCTGCGCCAGATCGGCGCCAATGTGGTCGCGGCCTGCTTCATCATCGATCTGCCGGACCTCGGCGGCGCGGCAAAACTGCGGGCGATGGACCTGCCGGTGCGAACGCTGATGGCGTTCGAGGGGCATTGAGGGCTTGCTAGCTTGCCCGAAGGACGTCGCGACGTGCCAGTACAGGAAGTGAATTAAGCCGATACAGAGACTGTACTGACCGTGACGCCACCTGCCTCAGCTCGCCAGCTTCTGTTCTTTCGCAAAGGGACTGAGGCCGAGCCAGCTTTGCATGGCCGCGGCGAGTTGCCGGTTGCCGGTCAGGATCATGCGGCGGTTGGCGACGGCGGCGCGAACGGTGTCGAGCCCCATCCAGATCGCCGTCATGGTCCGCAGATCGACCGACGCATAAAGATCGACATCGAAGCCCGGATCGATCGAGCAAATATCGACGCTCTCGCCGGGATCGACGATCAGCCACCAGGACCGTTGCGACACCGGCAGCTCGGGATAGGCGAACTGCACCACGCTGCGCTTCGCCGGCATCGGAGTCGTGTTCAGATTTCGCCGCATGTCCCACATCAAGAGCTGGACGTCGAGGTGTTGCAGCGACAGGTGCGATTCAATGCGACGCTGGCCCCACACCCCGAACGCCTCGACGATGGGCCCGAGCTCGCGTCCGGCCGCAGTCAATTGATATTCAAAGACGCCGCGTTCCGAGCCCGATGATTTGCGTGCCACAATGCCCGCCACCTCGAGCTCTTTCAATCGCTGCGAGAGCAAAGCGGGTGACATTCGCGGCACACCCCGACGCAGCTCGTTGAAGCGCGTCGAGCCCGCAACGAGTTCGCGGATCAGCACCACAGTCCAGCGCGTGCACAATATTTCTGCGGCCATCGCGACCGGGCAGAACTGCCTGTAGCTGCCTATGGTCATGCTTTCCTCCGTGACAAGCGGCATCAGGAGTTTAGGGCTGAACCGGGAGGGTTCCTAGTTCAGTTTCTGTATCTGTCCGGTTCACTTCCTGAACTGGCAGTCCATGGCCGGGATCGATATTCGACCGGGATCGCGAGCAGGAGCTCGCCAGCAGGACATGCCGGCCATTTCGAAGCCGCATGCTTGCCGCCCTCCAAAATGTAGAAGGATCTCCCATGAAGAATGACACCACGGCATGCAAAATCACTGCATTGGTCCGTTCCACGGCAGTTTGCGCCGTCACCCTTGGCTTTGGCGCCATGCCGGCCTCTGCCGCCAACCTGACCCGCAGTATCGAGGTCAACGGCGCGCCCTCGGCAGTGTGGTCCGTCATCGGCTCGTTCTGCGCCATCAAGGACTGGCTGCCGCCCGTCGGTATGTGCATCGAAGACGGCAAGACACCGCCAACCCGAACGCTCGTCACCAAGGACGGCAAGGCTTCGTTCGTGGAAACGCAGACCGCGCGCAATGACCGGGAGTACAGCTACTCCTACGCCTTCGTGTCGAGTCCATTGCCGGTCACCCATTACAAATCGACGATCAAGGTCACGGAGAAAGGTGATGGCGTTTCCGTTGTTACCTGGACCGGCACCTACACGCCCGATTCCGGCAAGGAAAAGGATGCGATTGACGCGCTGAACGGGGTCTACGAATCCGGTCTGGCCGCCATCCAGGCCAAGTTTAAAAAGTAAGCGGCTCGCGACGCAGGAAACCAACAGCAAGTAACCCGTTTGAGCGCAGTGATATCTTCGCTCATTCGGGCTATGCCTGGTTGGCGTTTTACTCACGTACCCGGTGAATTTCTTGGAGACCGTCGCCGGGAACGATTATCTTCGCTCGCCACGAACTTCCGCTCGCGCTTCGCTTGGCCGGGAAGACGATAAATAGTGCATCACTCACGACCGCTGCAAAATCAGACTCAGCTCAAGCTCACGAAAGCTGAGGTAGTTCCTGCGGATCCATTGATGCAGTTCGGTCGATGAGTCCTTCTCGCTGCGCAGATAGCCGGTGAACGAGAAGGTCAGCCGGTCGACATAGGTCTTCAGGAACGAGGGCAGCGCGGCGATGCGCAGGATCCGGCCATGGGCCATGGCCTCGGGCAGCTCGCCGCGCACCACATATTCGTTGTCGACGGTGACGAGCGCCGTTGCGGGAATCTGCTGCTGCAGCATCGGATAAGCGCGCGCGGAAACCCGGTCGGTATCGGCGACGAACAGGATGACCGGCGCGACGCCGCGCCGCGCCGCCTCCTTCATGAATCCGATTTCCTCCGACATCTTGAAGAACTCGTCGAAGGCGTGAAAGCCGAGGTCGATCACCTTGGCGATGCCGTCATTGACGATGACGCGGTCCATCAGCGTCATCTTGCCGATAGGTGTCGTCGACCTCGGCGGTCTCGGTGATCCTGGGCAGGTATTCGAGCAGCGACGGCTCTTTCAGATTGATGTCGAACGCCGCCACGTCGCCGTTTTTCAGGAGCAGGAATTCGCTCAACTGCCGCGCGATCAGCGTCTTGCCGACCAGCGGACGGGGCGAGCAGATGATGTAGACGGGCGTGGTGTGCATCACGCGCTATATCGGGCGAAATCAGCGCCTAATCCAGCCAATTAACCCCGGATATGCAACTATTTTTCGCCGCTGCGCGCGCCCGGTTTGCCGGAGCCGACCAGATCGGTCAGCTTGATGCGGTCGAATTCGGTCCAGATATTGGCCAGCCAGTGCCGGACATAGCCGCGCAGCACGAACGAATAATTCGCGGCCTCGTCGCCCGGACCCTTGTTGGCGACGAATTTGAGGAACGGCACGGAGGCGACCTCGACCTGCTCATAGGCCATCTCGTTGAGCTTGGGGATGGTGAGCTCGGTGGCGTCCTTGATGCGGTGGAAATAGGAATTGTAGGTCGCCTGGTCCCACTGGAAGAACTGGGTATCGTTGATGAAGTTCTTCACCAGGAAATATTTCGCGCCCTGCATGAAATTCGCGGTCTCGGCGATCTCGTCCAGCGAGGCGATCGAGGGGCCCAGTATGTGGAACACGGCGAAGGTGATCTGGCCGGACTTGGCGGCGTCGAGAAAGCCGATGTCGCGCAACGAGGCGAGCGTCGGCGACAACAGGCCGGCGCGGACGTCGATCACGGTGACCGACGGGCTTGCCGCGTTCAGCGTATCGAAGATCTTCATCTGGTCCGACGTCGTCGTCATGTCGACGATCTCGGTGACGTTGGAGTGGAAGCGCTTCAGGGTGCCGCGCGGGGATTCGGTGTCGAAGGCGCGGGTCGGTACATTGTTGGCGCTGAAATAATCAAGCAGGGTCCGCGCGACGGTGGTCTTGCCGACCCCGCCCTTGTCAGCACCCACCACAATCACAACTGGCTTCGCCATGAACGTCCCTTACCCGCCGATTTTTGGAAGCATGATCCTAGAACAAACCAAGCCGCTTATTCCCGAAAAACCTGTATTTCTCGCGGATCATGCCTTGGAATCCCCCGACCGATAGCGGTTGTCCCAGATCGGAGCGATTCCATCCCTGCTTTGGGCGCGAACATGGCAGAAACAAGGGGGAATTCAAATCATTAGGGGCAATCCTGCCGTTTTTCTTCACGGCCGCCGGCTGCGCGCATTCTCCGTCCCCCTGGAAGGGGGCCAGGTGGGGTCGCTCGCCGCAGTTGAGCCTTCACCCGATTTGCGCCAAGGGCCAATCGAGCTCTCCCTTTCAGGGAGAGGTGAAGCGTCTCAATGGCGGCCCCACGGGCCGGCGGGATCGCCCCAAGGACCTTGTGGCGCGCCATGCGAGGCGCCGGCTGGGTCCCTGGCATCGCTCCAGGGGCCGGACGGCAAGGGCGGAGGGGTCTGATCGCTCACCGGCTGCTCCCGATCGTCAGCCTCCTCAGGCGCATCCGACGGCAGCGCCAGCGGCCCGGGATCGTGTCCGCCGGCGTATTTCACCAGCGCCTGCACCCGGGATTCCACCGAAGGGTGGGTCGCAAACAGGTCGGCGAAGCCCTCGCGCGGGTTGTCGACGCACAATTCCATCACCGCCGAGGTCGCGCCGGGAAGCTCGCCGCGGTTCTCGATCTTGCGCAGCGCCGAGATCATGGCGTCGGGGTTCTTCGTCAGTTCGACCGATCCGGCGTCGGCGAGCAGCTCGCGCGACCGCGACAGCGCCAGCCGCACCACCTGCGACAACAGCCAGGCCAGCACGATCAGCGACGACCGCGACAATGATGACGATGACGGCGCCGCCGCCCCCGGAGCCTTTCCGGTCGCTGTCCGAAGAGGATGACGAGGACGACGAGTGAGGACGACCACGACGATCCGCCGCCGAGCCGCTCCAGCCAAAATTGGTGAAGCTCCGGAAGAACAGCTCGGCGAAGAAGCCGACCACGCCGGCGATGATCACCGCGATCACCATCATCTGCACGTCGCCGTTGCGGATGTGGGTGAGTTCGTGGCCGAGCACCGCCTCGATCTCCTGGTCGTTCAGCGCCTTCAACAGGCCCGTGGTGACGGTGACGGCATATTGCCGCCGGTTGAGGCCGGTCGCGAACGCGTTCAGCGCGTCGCTTTCCATGATCTTCAGTTTCGGCATCGGGATGCCGCGCGAGATGCAGAGATTTTCCAGGAGATTATAGAGCCGGGGCTGCTGCTGCCGCGTCACGTCCTCGCCGCCGGTGACGGCGTCGATGATCGACTGGTGGAAGAAATAGGCGATCACGATCCACAGCGCGGCGGCTCCGGTCGCATAGGGAAACGCCATCACCAGGTCGCGCGATGCCGCCATCAGATAGTAGTCGGCCGGCCTTTCGCTGTCGATCATCACTTCCGCGATCAGCGCGCCGGCATAGACCAGGACGTAGACCAGAACGAACAGCCCGGCGAGCAGCAGCATCGAACGAAACTTGTTCGATGCGATGTGCGTGTAAAGACCGTATGCGGCCATGATGCGCTTCCGCTACTAGTGCTGTCATTCCGGGGCGCGCCGAAGGCGCGAACCCGGAATCTCGAGATTCTCAGATGTGCAATTGCACATCGTAGTTCGATGCTTCGCATCGCCCCGGAATGACGCGAGTAATCACTCAGAACTTCACCTGCGGCGCCGCCTCGACCTCGGTCCTGCTGGCGCCGAGATCGAAGAATTCCTTGCGGGTGAAGCCGAACATGCCGGCGAACAGCGCGGCCGGCATCTGCTGGATGCCGGTGTTGTATTCCTGGACCGCGTTGTTGAAGAAGCGGCGGCTGGCGGCGATCTTGTTCTCGAGGTCGGACAATTCGCTCGCCAGCTGCTGGAAGTTGGCGTTGGCCTTGAGGTCCGGATAGGCCTCCGACAGCGCGATCAGCCGGCCGAGCGCGCCGCTCAGCTGGTTTTCGGCGGCCGCGACCTGTCCCGGTCCCTGCGCCGACATCGCGGCGTTGCGGGCCTTGATCACGTCGTCGAGCGTGCCGCGCTCGTGCGCGGCGTAGCCCTTCACGGTCTCGACCAGGTTCGGGATCAGGTCGTGACGCTGCTTGAGCTGCACGTCGATGTCGGCGAAGGCCTGACCGACGCGCTGGCTGAGCGCGACCAGGCGGTTATACGCGCCGAGCGCGAAGAGAACGAGAATGACGATGATGCCGAGAACGATCCAGCCCGATGACATGACCACTAGCTCCTGATGAGACGACGCAACGCGCAGCCTAGAGGAAAGACGGGCGCGCGTCAGCGGCCCCGATATGGGGGCTGCCCGGATTGGTCGCTATGGGAGCTCTGCAAGTTCAAGGGCCCGCGCGGCGCCACGCCGCGGCGCAGGCGCAGAGATATCCCGCCCCGTGGTTCCGAGGCAGCAAGCTGCCTTCATCCCAAGGGGCGGGATTCGCCGCTGCGGATCGTCAAATCCTGACGCGATTACGGCTTTGTCATGTGGCAGGCCCGGTTCAGGAAGCCATCGCCGTTGGTATCGCCGGCGGCCATGTCCTTCTTGAAGGCGTAAAGCGGCTTGCCCTTTATAGGCCCACATCTTCTTGCCGTCATCGCGCGACATCGCCGAATTTTTTCATCCCGACAGGGAAGTTCTGCGCAGTCGAGTTGTTTATGCGGCCGCGACGCACCCGCCGCAGGTCCGGGATCAACGCGCCGGCTTCTCTCGCTGGGAAGCTTCCGCCGTCACCGCATCGCCCCATCGCCAGCGCCGGGCGCCGGCAAAGTCCGCCTTGGCGCGGCGGGGCACTTTTGCGATGACGAGGCCGTCGGACGTGCAGAGTTTTGCGGTCACCTCGACCTTGGTGACGACGGGCTGCGCCAGCACGCGGGCGGGACGCGGCGCGACCGGTGCGCGGGTCAACGCCACGTAGCTGAATTTTTCATCCTCGAAGGGAAGCTCCGCTCCCTTGACCTGCTTGTGCGCGCGCGAGCGGGGCAGGCGCTGCGTGAAGTGGCACCAGTCCGGCGCGGTAAGCGGACATTTGCCGTCGTGCGGGCAGGGGGCTGCGACATGCGCGCCCGATGCGATCAGTTGCTCCCGCGAGGCGATGATCCGGCCATAGCCCGCGGGCGTGCCGGGTTCGACGATCAGCAGCGTGTCGCGGGTTTTCGCCCACATCAGCATCAATGAGCGCCCTTCGTTCCGCGTCGCCGATCTCGCCGATCATGTAGCTCGCCACCACAAGGTCGGCTGCGTCAGCATCGGCCAGCGCGGCGCGGGCTTCGCCGAGTTGGTAGTGGATATCGCGCAGCCGCGCGCTGTCGCTGCCGAGATCGAGCGCCAGCGCGCGCAAGGCGCTGTTGGCGTCCAGCAGGGCAAAACCTTGCAGCGACGAAAAGGCCTCCGCCGCGGCCCAGGTCGCCGTGCCCGGCCCGGCGCCGACGTCGAGCAGGTCTTTGGGCGCGAAGAGAGGTGTGATCTCGCGGAGCGCGTTCAGGCTTGCCGTCACCGCGGCGTAGGTCGCGGGCATCCGCGCCAGCGCATAGGCGAGCGCATCGGTCTCGGTGCGGATCGCGCCGGAGCCGCCGCCGTCGCGATAGGTCTTCGAGATCGACGCGGCGCGGGAGGCGGCGTCGCTGCGCGAAAGGCCGTGCAGCCTGGCGTCGAGCGCGGCCTTCAGTTCGGCGGGAAGGTCGGGAGCGGTCATTGCATGCCGTTATCTGCACGTCATTCCGGCATCGCGCGAAGGGTCCGCGCAAAGCGCGGCCCGATGACAGGCTCTACGCGAGAGCCGGAATCTCGAGCCAGCGAGCGAATTCCGGGTTCGGCGCGATGCGCCGCCCCGGAATGACGGTCAGGATAAAAGCCTCACGCCACGTTCTGGTCGAGAATCTTCACCGCGTCTTCGAGATCGACCGAGACCAGTTGCGACACGCCGCGCTCGGCCATGGTGACGCCGAACAGCCGGTTCATCCGCGCCATCGTGATCGGATTGTGCGTGATGATGATGAAGCGCGTATCGGTGGAAGAGGTCATCTCGTGCAGGAGGTTGCAGAACCGCTCGACATTGTGATCGTCGAGCGGCGCGTCGACTTCGTCCAGCACGCAGATCGGCGACGGGTTGGTGAGGAACACCGCGAAGATCAGCGCCAGCGCGGTCAGCGCCTGCTCGCCGCCGGACAACAGCGACAGCGTCTGCGGCTTCTTGCCGGGCGGCTTGGCGATGATTTCGAGCCCGGCTTCGAGCGGATCGTCGCTCTCGATCAGGTGCAGCGCGGCCTCGCCGCCGCCGAACAATTCCGCGAACAGCCGCTTGAAATGGCCGTTGACGATCTCGAACGAGGTCAACAGCCGCTCGCGCGCCTCGCGGTTGAGGCTCTGGATGCCCTGGCGCAGCCGCTTGATGGCTTCCACCAGATCGTCGCGTTCGGTGGTGAGCGTGGTGTGCTGGGCTTCGACCTCGCGCAGCTCTTCCTCGGCGCGCAGATTGACCGCGCCCAGCCGCTCGCGGTCGCGGCGCAGCTTTTCGAGATTTTCCTCGATCTCGTTCAGCGGCGGCAACTCCGCGCCCGGCGCGATCTCGGCGAGACCGGCCACGGCCTGCGGCTCGACTTCCAGCATGTCGTGGATTTCGCGCTCGATGTCGGCGAGGCGGCGCTTGGCGCCGTCCATGCGCTCTTCGGCGCGGGCGGTGGCTTCGCGCGCGGCCGACAGCGCTTCGAGCGAAATCTTGGCGGCGCGGTCGGTTTCCGCCATCACGTTCTCGGCGGCGGCCAGCGCGTCGGCGGCGACGCGGCGGGCGTTTTCGGCCGATTCGATTTCGCTGATCAGCGCGCGGCGCTTCTCCGCGAACAGGGCCGGCGCATTGTCGAGCTCGGCGCGCTCGGCCGTGACCTCGGTGACGCGGGCTTCGATGGTTGCGATCTGCGAGGCCGCGCCGGCCTTGCGGTTTTGCCATTCGTTGCGCTCGGCCGTGATCGCCTGCAGGCGGCGGTCGGCGAGTTCGGCCTCGCGCGCCAGCGCCTGCGCTTCGGCCCGCACCTGCGCCGCGAGGCGGCGATGGCCGTCGATGTCGCTGCGCACGGCGGCGAGCCGGGTTTCGGTGTCGAGGCTCGGCGGCAATTCGGCCAGCGCCGCGGTGGCGCTCTGCATGCGCGCCATAGGCTTCGGTGAGGTCGGCGTTGAGACGGCTGTGGGCTTCCGTCAGCGCCGACTTCCGCGCGGCGTGGCGGTTGATCTCGCGCTCGGTAGCGGCGTGACGCTCGCGCGCGGCGTCGGCCTCGCGCTGGGCGGCGCGCCACGCCTCGCGCGCGGCGGTCTCGGCGGCGGAAGCGGCCTTCAGCTCGGCCTCGGCGGTCTCCAGCGCCTGCCGCTTGGCGCCGGCATCGATGCGGGCCTGCTCGAGTTCGTTCTCGATATCGACCAGCCGGGCGCGCTCGGCGAGACGCCGCGCCGCGCCGGTCGGCGCGTGGGCGGCGGCGACAAATCCGTCCCAGCGCCAGACGTCGCCTTCCAGCGACACCAGCCGCTGGCCGGTCTTCAGTTGCGACACCAGCTCCGCGCCGCGCTCGCGCGCGACGACGCCGATCTGCGCCAGGCGGCGCGCCAGTTCGATCGGCGCTTCGACATGGGCCGCGAGCGCCTCGACGCCCTCCGGCAAGGCCGGGTCGCCCTCGGTGACGCCGGCATTGGTCCAGCGCATCGGCGCCGACGGGTCGACCGGGGCATCGAGATCGTCGCCCAGTGCGGCGCCGAGCGCCTTCTCATAACCCTTGGCGACGGTGACGCCGTCGATGATCGGCGGCCACAGGTTCTTGGTCTCGCCGTTGACGAGTTTTGAAATCGTGCGGGCTTCGGTCTCGAGCCGCTGCACGCGCTTGTCGGCCTCGGCAAGCGGCGCGCGGGCGGCTTCCAGCCTCGCGCGCGCGGCGACATGGCCGGCTTCGCTGTCCTGCGCCGCGCGTCTCGGATTGCGCGAGGCCCTGCTGCGCGGTCTCCATGGCGGCGGCGAGGGCGGCGAGGTCGCCCAGGCCGCTGGTTTCCTGCGCCAGCTTCTGCTCGTCGCGCTGGACATTGGCGATATCCTGATCGAGCCGCGCCAGCCGGTCGCGGTGGGTCCGCACGTTGCCTTCGAGCTGATTGCGCTTGGCGGTGAGGTCGGCGAGCACGGTGGTCAGCTCGGCGAACAGCCGCTCGGCGGCGGCCAGCGTCGTTTCGGCTTCGGACACGCGTTCATCGACGCCGCTGCGCTTTTCGACGCGCGTCTTGATCTCGTCCTTCAATTCGGTGTCTTCGGCATCGAGCCGCTGCAGCGCCACCTCGGCGTCGGAGGTCTGCTGCTGCTCGCGCGCGATATCGGCCGAAAACTGCGTCAGCCGGCGGTCGAGCTCGGCGACGCGCTCCCTGGCGCGCTCTTCCTCGCGGTCGAGCGTGTTCGCGCGCATTGGTGAGCCGCTGCAGCCCGGCCGCGGCGCGGGCCTCGGCCTCGCGCAGCGCCGGCAGTTCGGAGGCGCGCACCGCCTGGATGCGGGCCGCCTCGGCCTGTTCGCGGGTGCGTTCGGCCATCTCGCGGACGCTGAGGTCGTGGGTCGTGCTGGCCTCGGCGACGTCGGCATTGGCCTCCAGCCAGCGCAAATGAAACAGCAGGGCCTCGGCCTTGCGCACCTTGGCCGCGACTTCGCGGTAGCGGATCGCCTGCCGCGCCTGCTTCTTCAGGCCGTCGATCTGTCCGGCCAGCTGCCCGATCACGTCCTCGACGCGGGTGAGGTTGGTTTCGGCGGCCTTGAGGCGCAATTCGGCCTCGTGGCGGCGGGCATGCAGTCCGGCGACGCCGGCGGCGTCCTCCAGCACGCGGCGGCGCTGCTCGGGCTTGGCCTGAATGATCTCGCCGATCTTGCCCTGGTGAACCAGCGCCGGCGAACGCGCGCCGGTGGCGGCGTCGGCGAACAGGATCTGCACGTCGCGGGCACGCACGTCGCGGCCGTTGATCCGGTAGACCGAGCCCGCCTCGCGCTCGATCCGGCGCGAGATTTCCAGGATCTCCCGGTCGTTCACGGCCGCCGGCGCGGAGCGATCGGTATTGTCGATCGTCATCACCACTTCGGCGTGGTTGCGCGACGGACGGTTGCCGGAGCCGGCAAAGATCACCGCGTCCATATCGGCGGCGCGCAGCGACTTGTGCGAGGTCTCGCCCATCGCCCAGCGCAACGCCTCGACCAGGTTCGACTTGCCGCAGCCGTTCGGGCCGACCACGCCGGTGAGGCCGGGTTCGATCATGAAATCAGTGGGTTCGACGAACGACTTGAAACCGTGGAGGCGAAGGCGGGTGAGTTTCATGGACACGATTCTCTGTTGGCAGGGCGCGAATCTCCCTGCCGGGACAATACCATAGAAGGCAATGTCGGTGTGTGGGCGAGTCGCTTTTTGCGGCTCTGATGGCCCGCGACAATGGCGAGGCCGGGGCCGGAGGGCAACCGCCGCGGCGGGCTTTTCCCAAGGCTTTTGCGGGGCTTATCCGGGGCAGATAGGGCCCGGCCTGCCGAAACGCAAGGCTCAGCTCTTCAGCAGCGACTTGATCTTCTTGTCGAATTCCTCGAACGAGGTCTCGCCCTTGATCTTCTCGCCATTGATGAAAAAGGTCGGCGTCGAATTGACCTTCAGCACCTCGGCGGCGTATTTCTGGTCGGCGGCGATCTTGTCGAGCAGCGCCTGGTCCTTCAGGCAATCCTCGACCGCCTGCTGGCTGAGACCGGCCTGCTTGCCGATCCGGGTCAGCGTCTCCGTGGTGTTCTTCATCACCCAGTCGTTCTGCTGCCTGAACAGCATGTCGGTGACCGCGAAATACTTGCCCGAATCGTCCTTGGCGATGCAGCGCGACAGCATCGAGCCCGCCGCGGCCTTGATGTCGAGCGGGAATTCGCGGAACACGTAGCGGATCTTGCCGGTGTCGATATATTCCGACTTGATCTTCGGAAACACGGTTTCGTTGAAGGCCGCGCAATGCGGGCAGGTCATCGAGGCGTATTCGGTGATCGTCACCGTGGCGTTGGCGGGACCGAGCGCCATGTCCGGCAGCGATACCGGCTTGGCGACGTCGGAGGCGCTCTGCGCCATCGCCTCTGCGATCAGACGAAGCGGCGAGAGCCCGGCAAGCAGGCCAAGCCCGGTCAGCGACAGGGCGGCGGTGAAGGCGCGGCGCGTGATGATCAACGGTGTACTCCCGGATTGGCGCGTTCACGCCTGAAGGTCCCAAAGAAGAGTCTGTTCGCTAGCTTGAAACGACAATTGTGGCAATGGCGGGCCGCAATTCCCGCCTCTTTCGGCAGGCTCAATTTCGCTTGATCGAGGCCCCCAGCCGCGCCAGCGCCGCCCGCAATTCCTCGTCCTCGACCGAGGACAGGGTTTCGGCGACTTTCGCGACCGCCTTCGCGTCCGGCGCGCGGGAGGTCTTGGGCCGATCCCGGCGCGACAGCGGCGCCTGGCGCAGCGCCAGCCGTCCCACCGCGCTCCAGCCGAAGAAGCGGTTGACCCGCTGCAGGATGACGTCGGAGGCGTGCTGGATTTCCAGCGCCATCGGACCCTCCACCCGCAGCACCAGCGTCGCCGGTTCCTGCGGCTGGCCCTCCACCGGCCGCGGCCACTGGATTTTCAGCGGCTCGGAATGGGCGGCGACTTCAGGGCCGGCGATTTCCGCCCAGCGCGTCACCAGCTCGCGCGCGGCAAATCCCTGCTTGGCATAGGCGTCGGAAAACACGTCGCTGAGCAGGACGGAAAGCGGCTTTGCCGAGATCGGACCGGGTTTTGACATGGGTTCTTTGTGTTCCAGTCATTCCGGGGCGCGCTGAAAGCGCGAACCCGGAATCCCGAAGTTTTCCTCTCGAGATTCCGGGTCTGGACCTTCGGTCCATCCCGGAATGACGTTATATGGCTGCATGACCTTATCAGGCGCCGCCGCTCAGGCGAAAGAAAGTCTCATCCGTGCGACCACGACGAAGCCGCAACCGGCCGTCCCGCGCTGCTGCTCGACTGGTACGACCGCCATCGCCGCCGGCTGCCGTGGCGGCCGCTGCCGGGCGAACGCGCCGATCCCTATTCGGTCTGGCTGTCGGAAATCATGCTGCAGCAGACCGGCGTCAAGACGGTGGGACCGTACTTCGTGAAATTTGTCACGCGCTGGCCCGATGTCGAGGCGCTCGGCCGCGCCTCGCTCGACGACGTGCTGCGGATGTGGGCCGGGCTCGGCTATTATTCGCGCGCGCGCAATCTGCACGCCTGCGCGGTGGCCGTGCTGCGCGATCACGGCGGGGTGTTTCCGGACACCGAAGCAAGGTTTGCGCGCGCTGCCGGGGATCGGGCCCTATACCGCGGCGGCGATCGCGGCGATCGCATTCGGCCGCCGCACCATGCCGGTCGACGGCAATATCGAGCGCGTGGTGTCGCGGCTGTTCGCGGTCGAGGAGCCGCTGCCGCAGGCCAAGCCGCTGATTCAACAACTGGCGACGACATTGCTGGGCGCAACGCGCGCCGGCGACGAGAAGTCTCGCGCCGGCGATAGCGCGCAGGCGCTGATGGATCTGGGCTCCTCGATCTGCACCCCGAAGAAACCGGCCTGCGCGCTGTGCCCGCTGAACGGCGACTGCGCGGCGCGCGCGCGCGGCGATCAGGAGACCTTTCCGCGCAAGGCGCCGAAGAAAACCGGCGCGCTGCGCCGAGGTGCTGCGTTCGTGGTCAGGCGCGGCGATCAGCTCCTGGTCCGCACCCGCCCGGAAAAAGGCCTGCTCGGCGGCATGACCGAAGTGCCGACCTCGGACTGGCTCGCCGCGCAGGACGACAAGGCGGCGCTGAAGCAGGCGCCGATCGCTGAGTGGCATATCGCGCTGGCATCGCAAGGCCGGCGTCGTCACCCACGTCTTCACGCATTTTCCGCTGGAGCTTGTGGTCTACACCGCCAACGCTCCCGCGCGTGCCCGCGCGCCGCAGGGCATGCGCTGGGTGCCGATGGCGACGCTGCAGGACGAAGCGCTGCCGAATGTCATGCGCAAGGTGATCGCGCACGGGCTCGGTCTCTAGACCTTCGATCCGAATAATCGCATCGGCCGCCATGCGCTGCTGACACCATGCTGTCAGCAGGCCTGCGCTAGGAACGGAGCCAACGGAGGCTCCCATGATCGCAACCGCGCTCGACCGTCTCACCGCGCCGCCATCGTCGAAGCTGCTCGGCTGGCGCCTGCTCGACGCGCGGCCCCGGGACGGCTGGATCCGGATCGGCTTCGACGGCAGGCGGGAGTTCTGCAACCCCGCGGGCTTCGTCCAGGGCGGCATCCTCGTCGGCGATGCTCGACGACACCATGGGCCCGGCGGTATTCGCCATGACCGAGGGAAAGCTCTACACCGCGACCATCACCATGACGGTCAATTTCCTGGCGCCGGCAAGACCGGGACCGATCGTCGGCGAAGCGAGCGTCACGCAACTCGGCAAGACCGTCGCATTCGTCGAGGGGAGGCTGATGAGCCGAAGATGGCACCGTGCTCGCCACCGCAACGACCAGCGCGCGACTGGTCGAAACGGCGAAGGCTGATTCGATAGACGCTCAGAGTTACCGCGCGCTGGCCCGCGTCGCCCCCGCCGGCACCTGGTCACGATCGGCGGCTTGGCGTTGAGGCCCTCGACCTGGAAGCCGGCGACGCGCTTGTAGTTGGCGGCGATGTCTTCCAGCTCCTTCAGCGACAGCACGTCGGTGACGACGTTGTAGCCGTCGGGCGCGCGCTCCTCGACCATCTGCATCACCTGCTCCGGCCCGTTGCGCCGGTTGAGCATGACGAGATCGGTGGTGGCGGGCCGGCGCTCCGCCTCGTAGGCGGCGAGCGCGGCATGGCTCTGGCCTTTCGCCAGAATCTCGCGGGTGAGGACGCGGGCATCGAGGATCGCCTGCGAGGCGCCGTTGGAGCCGATCGGATACATCGGATGCGCGGCGTCGCCCATCAGCGTGATCGGGCCGAAGGTCCATTGCGGGATCGGATCGCGGTCGACCAGCGGATATTCGTAGGCGTGCGCGCAGTTGCGGATCAGGCCGGGCACGTCGAGCCAGTCGAACTTCCAGTCCTCGAACCACGGCAGAAACTCCTCGAGCTTTGCCGTGCGGTTGTAATCCTCGCGCCGCCACTGGTAGGTCGGCGGCATGTGCCGCTCGGCGACCCAGTTGATCTGATACTTGCCGTTGGCGTCGGGCTCCTTCGAGATCGGATAGCAGACGAATTTCAGGATCTCGTGGCCGGCCATGATCATGGTGCGGCCGGAGAGGAACGCGTCGCCCGCGGTGACGCCGCGCCACAGGATGCGGCCGTTCCAGATCGGCGGGCCTTCCTGCGGATAGAGTTTTTCGCGGACGCGCGGAGTGAATGCCGTCGGCCGCGATCAGGAGCGCGCCGTCGTGGCTGCCCGCCGGCTTGCCGGTCGCCTTGTCGATGAAATCGGCGCGCACGCCGTCGGATGTTTCGGTCCAGTCGCTGAGATGGTGGCTGGTGAGAATGTTCTCCGGCCCCAGCCGTTCGATCGCGGCATCGAGCAGGATCTGCTGCAGCGTGCCGCGATGGATCGAAAATTGCGGCCATTTGTAACCGGCCTCGATGCCGCGCGGCTCGCTCCAGATCGGCTTGCCGTGCTTGGAGAAATACGCGAGCTCTTTGGTCCGCACGCCCGCCGCGTCGAGCTTGTCGAGCAGGCCGAGCTCGACCAGCTCGCGCACCGCATGCGGCAGCACGTTGATGCCGACGCCGAGCGGCTTCAGCGCAGCGACGCTTTCGAACACTTTGGCGGGAACGCCGATCTGATGCAGGCTGAGCGCCAGCGTCAGCCCGCCGATGCCGCCGCCGGCGATAAGTACGGTCATGATAGGCCCCTGTTAACAGGCATCGTCATGGCACGGGAGCGCGGCTCCGGGCAACCGCGAAAGTCGGGATGGACGGCGGAAGGGCGCGCCGCTAACTTCCGGCTTTCCCATGAGGATCAAAATGCTCAAGCTCTATTACTCCCCCGGCAGTTGCGCGCTCGCCTCTCACATCACGCTGCAGGAGGCCGGCGCGGCGTACACGGCCGAGCGGGTCGATTTCAAAAGCAACCAGCAGAACAGCCCGGAATATCTCGCGGTCAATCCGAAGGGGCGCGTGCCGGCGCTGGTGACCGATCGCGGCATCCTGACCGAGACGCCGGCGATCCTTGCCTTCATCGCGCAGAGCTTTCCGCAGGCGAAACTCGCGCCGCTCGACGACGCTTTCGCCTTCGCGCAGGTGCAGGCCTTCAACAGCTATCTGTGTTCGACCGTGCATGTCGCGCATGCCCACAAGGGGCGCGGCTATCGCTGGGCGACCGAGGAAACTTCCTTCGCCGACATGAAGCGCAAGGTGCCGAAGACCGTCGGCGCCTGTTTCGCGCTGATCGAACGCGACATGCTGAGGGGGCCGTGGGTGATGGGCGAGACCTACACCATCTGCGATCCCTATCTGTTTACGCTGGCGGGCTGGCTGGAAGGCGACAGCGTCGATCTTTCGACGCTGCCGAAGGTGGCCGATCACCGCAAGCGGATGTCGGAGCGGCCGGCGGTGCAGAAGGTTCTCGCCGAACACAACAGCTGAAAAGTAGAATTCGGAAGAAATCGCAGGGTGGCGCTGAGCGAAGCGAGCCCACCACATCAGCGCCAACGTTGGTAATTCTCGATGGTGGGCACGGCGCCAGAGCGCCTTTGCCCACCCTGCGCGGTCTTGCGCTTCTCCAGCTCCCGCCCGGTTTGCAGCATCAGGTTGCGCAGCCAGATCGAGCCGGGATCCATCTGGGCGCGGGTCGGGTAGAACATGAATTGCTCGTCGATCCCCGGATCGAGCGGCGGCGTGACTGTCATCAGCGACAATTGTCTTCGACAGCGCGCCGATCAGGCGGCGCGGCACGAAGGCGACGAGATCGGTGCGCGCCGTGACGTGCAGCGCCTCGATATAGCCGGGCACGACCAGCGCGATCCGCCGTTCGATCCCCTTGCCGCGAAGCCAGCCGTCGATCAGATCCTCGCTCTGGCCGCGGATGACGACGGCGACATGCCGCGCCTTCAGGAAGGCATCGCGCTTTTTCAATTTGGCCCCGACGGGGTGGCCGCGGCGCACCGCGAGCGCATCGCTGTCGGTGTAGAGGCGCTGGCGGTGAAATCCCTTGAACGCGTCGCCGATCGAGATCACGAGGTCGATGGTGCGGGCGAACTCGGCGGTGAAGATCGCCGGACCCCGCCACGGCACCACGTCGATGCGGACGTTCGGCGCTAGCCTGCGTGATCTTCTCCATCAGCGGCGGCATCAGGAGTTCGACCGCGAGGTCGGGCATCATCAGCCGGAACTGCCGTTCGCTTCTGCGCCGCGTCGAAATCGTCGGGAATGAACAGCCCGCGCACCTGGTCGAGCGCCTGCGCCAGCGGCCCGCGCAGCGCTTGCGCCCGCGGCGTCAATTCCATCCGCGCGCCGGTGCGCACCAGCAGGGGATCGCCGAGCACCTCGCGCAGCCGCTGCAGCGCGTGGCTCGCCGCCGGCTGCGACAGCCCGATCCGCATCGCGGCGCGGCTGACACTGGCTTCCCTGCAGCAGCGCGTCGAGCGCCACCAGCAGATTGAGGTCGAGCGAATTCAAATTCATCAGGTGAATATATATCATATTCACTATCGATTGGAAGAATGCCTGGCGCGGCGCGATGATTGGCAACCGCCAATCAACGGAGAAGCCGCCATGAGCGCCGCAGCCAACAAGAAACTCGTGCAGCAGGTCTACGCCGACGCCGCCAGCCGCAGCGGCACGACGTTCGCCGACAACCTCGCCGACGACGCGAGCTGGATCGTGACCGGCCAGTATTCGTGGTCGCATGAATTCAGGGGGCGCGACGCGATCCTGAACGGGCTGATGGGCCATTTCCGCTCGCTGTTCGCGGAGCGGCCGCGGACGGTCGGCGTACAACTTCATCGCCGACGGCGACTATGTCGCGGTCGAAGCGCGCGGCGACAACGTGACCAAGGCCGGCCTGCGCTACGACAACCAGTACTGCATGGTGTTCCGGATCGAGAACGGCAAGATCAGGGAGATCAAGGAATATTGCGACTCCGCGCTGGTCGAGCGCGTGCTCGGGCCGTTTCCCGAAGCGCGAAGCTTGCCGCGGGCTGAGGAGCTTGAGCAGCGCGGCGCCGGCGTCATGATCGGCGACGGCAGTCGCGATATCTCCCGGGTTCCACGCTAGCCGTCATCGAGGGCATTCTCGCGGCCGTCCGGGTCCGGCGGGAGGTCGCCGCATCCGGTGCCAACTCGCTGTCATGAGCGAACGTCGGTTACAGGATAGAGTGGTTTGCCGGGCGGAACTTGCCGATGAGATCGGCAAGCCGTCCGGCGCACGCAAGGAGGAGATCGATATGGGCAAGGAATTTTTCAGCCCGGCGACGTTGCTGCCGCCGGTCGGCTATTCGCATATTGCGAAAGTCAACAAGGGTACGCTGGTCTATCTGGCCGGCCAGGTCTCGAGCGACGCGTCCGGCAAGCTGGTCGGCGAGGGCAATTTCGAGGCGCAGGCCGAGCAGGTGTTCCGCAATCTCAAGATCGCTGTCGAGGCGGCCGGCGGCAGCATGGCCGATATCGTCAAGTTGAACATCTACCTGGTCGCGGAGGTCGACCAGGCCGACGTGCCGAAGCTGCGGGCGATACGCGATCGCTACGTCAATACGGCGAAGCCGCCCGCGAGCACGCTGGTCGTCGTCAGCCGGCTGGCGCGGCCCGGCTGGCTGGTCGAGATCGAGGCGGTGGCGGCGATTGACGAGTAACCTCGGCGTCATTCCGGGGCGCGTCGAAGTGCGAACCCGGAATCTCGCGCGGCAACTTCTGGATTCCGGGTCCACGCGTGAACGCGTGTCCCGGAATGACGAGTAGGATCGCGCCGTCTCGGCCTGACGCGAACCTGGTCGGAACGGTCAAGCTCGCGATCAGGCGGCTTTCACCGCGAGGTGCTTGAACATGTTGCGGCGCGCCTCATCGTCCATTTCCGCCTTGAACTTGAAGTTGTCCTTCAAGGCGATCGCCTTTGCCGCCGCCGGCCGTGCCGAGATCTCGTCAACCAGCCGCTTGACGTTGGGATATTTCGAGAACGCGTCCTCGCCCATGATGAAGGGTATCATGCGGGCCCAGCCCCACACGTCCATGTCGACGATGGTGTAGGTGTCGCCAACCATATAGCGGCGCTTGGCCAGACGGTCATTGAGAATGGAGAAATGCCGCTGCGCCTCGAACTGATAGCGGTTATGGGCGTAATCGATCTTCTCCGGCGCGAAGTGCCTGAAGTGGACGGCCTGGCCGCTGAACGGCCCGACGCCGGTGGCGACGAACATCAGCCAGGACAGCAGTTCGGCGCGGTTGGCCGGCGTAGTCGCAGGCAGAAACTTGCCGGTCTTCTCCGCGAGATAGAGCAGGATGGCGTTGCTGTCGAACACCTTGACGCCGTCGTCGTCGATCGCAGGCACCTTGCCGTTCGGATTGACGGCGAGGTATTCCGGCTTGAACTGGTCGCCGGCACGGGTATCGACCGGCATCGGCTGATAGGGCGATGCCGGCTTCCTCGAGGAAGAGCGCGACCTTGGTCGGGTTGGGCGATCCGTTGAAGTAGAATTTGAGCATCAAAATTTCTCCCCATGCTTCCTTTGTTGCCGAAAAAAATCGGGACGCGGCGGCACTGCCGCGGACGCGTGTCTTTGCTCAATTTTTGCAATATGCGCAACCGACGAGTTCGTGAGCAAGGCGTCGTCACCTTCGCCTGACGGGCAAATCAGCTCGTCTTCCGATTGTCCGTTGTCCAGCCCTGTTTGCAAAAAGATTGCATTTCGCGCCTACCCCAAATCACTTCTATATCCATCATCGTCCTGTCCCTCAGGAGGGGCGTTGCGCAACGTCACGAAACGCGGGAGGGGATGCGGTGGACGCGGATGGCGCCGTAGACGACGGCGCTGGAGGCGGACGGAGAAGTCGTGTGGTCCTGACGCCCCGACGCTGGCGTCAAGTTCGCGGAAGCAACTTCTCGTGGGCGACGGTGGCAAGAAAGCCCGGTCGCCGGGGAGAGCGCGAAGGAAGCCGTTAAAACCATTGCGCGGGGAATGCCGGGTGATTCCGGTGTGACCTGACTAACGCGTGTGCATTCTACCACTATCATTGCACACGCGGCTATCGGGCGCATCGGGCGCCCGGCATTCCCTGCGCCCTTTTTGGGCGGAAAACGACGCAAAACCCGGGCGAATTGCGCCGCGAGAATGCTACCCTATTTCGACGTCATTGCGAGGAGCGCAGCGACGAAGCAATCCACTCTTTCGTTCTTGTTGCCTTATGGATTGCTTCGCTTCGCTCGCAATGACGGCGCGTTGCCCGTAGCCCGGATGGAGTGACTTGATGGAGCAAGAGGCGTGGTCAGCCCGCCGCCATCCCGGAGCGGATCTCGGCGCGCAGCTCGTCGATCAGCTTGAGGCCCTTGCTGGTCTCGACGTGCCAGAAGGTCCAGCCGTTGCAGGCGCCGGCGCCCTGCGCCACCGCGCCGATGCGGTGGATCGAGCCGACCTTGTCGCCGAGCATGATGGCGCCGTCGGCGCGTACCAAAGCGCCGTGGCGCTTTTTGGAGTCGACCAGCCTGGTGCCGGGCGGAATCATGCCGCGCTCGATCAGTTCGGAGAACGCCACGCGGGGCGCGTCGCGCGCGGTCATGAACGGCGCCAGTGTCGCTTCCGGCAGCGGTTCGACCGCGGCGATGCGCGCTTCCGCGGCCGCCGCATAGGTCTGGTCGCGCTCGAAGCCGATGTAGCGGCGGCCGAGACGTTTTGCCACAGCGCCGGTCGTGCCGGTGCCGTTGAACGGATCGATCACGAGGTCGCCGGGTTTCGACGACGACAGCAGCACGCGCGCCAGCAAGCCCTCGGGCTTCTGCGTCGGGTGGACCTTCTTGCCGTCGGTGCCTTTGAGCCGTTCCTCGCCGGTGCACAGCGGGATCAGCCAGTCGGAACGCGCCTGCACGTCCTCGTTGGCGGCCTTCAGCGCTTCATAGTTGAAGGTGTAGCCTTTTGCTTTTTCGTCGCGCGCCGCCCAGATCATGGTCTCGTGCGCGTTGGTGAAGCGGCGGCCGCGGAAGTTCGGCATCGGATTGGTCTTGCGCCAGACGATGTCGTTGAGAACCCAGAAGCCGAGGTCCTGCATGATCGCGCCGACGCGGAAAATGTTGTGATAGGAGCCGATCACCCACAGCGTCGCCGACGGTTTCATGACGCGGCGGCAGGCGAGCAGCCAGGCGCGGGTGAAATCGTCATAGGCGGCGAAGGATGAAAACTTGTCCCAGTCGTTGTTGACGGCATCGACATGGGATTCGTCGGGGCGCTTGAGATCGCCCTTGAGCTGCAGGTTGTAGGGCGGGTCGGCGAACACCAGGTCGACCGAGGCGGCCGGCAATTTCGACATCTCGGCGACGCAATCGCCTACGACGATACGGGTGGCTTGATGGGACTCAAATTTAGTGCGGGGCGCCTTTGCAGACGCCCCGCGACGCGACACAACCATGACTCAAATACTCTGACTCAGGCGACGCTGTCGGCGACGCGGGACCAAACAACCGACTGGCGATACATTGACGAGCCAAAGTAAAAATCGACTTAACCCGGTAATTCTTTCACGCTAGGCAATTTTTGCCGGGCGGGTTATTGATTAACGGAATGGAAATTTTACGTGACTGCCGCGTTAGGTATTGGCGTCTGCGCCGGCAGACCGGAATGAGGAAAAACCGCCATGCGTTACGATGACTTCCGTCGCAGCGACGACATCGAAGACCGTCGCGGCGATGACGGCGGCGGAATGGGCGGCGGCGGCCTCGGTCTTCCGATGGGCGGCGGCGGGCTCGGCATCGGCACCATCATCGTGCTCGGTCTTCTCGGCTATGCGTTCGGCATCGATCCGCGCGTCCTGATCGGCGGCGCGGAAATTCTCACCGGCGGCGGACAGGCGCCGAGCTATCAGACCGACCGCAGGGCAGGGCCGGTCAAGACCGGCGCGCCGACCGACGAGATGGGCAGCATGATCTCCGGCATCCTCGGCGAGATCGACGATCGCTGGAATGAAATCTTTCAGGCCAGCGGGCAGTCCTTCACGGGTCCGAAAATCGTATTGTTCCGCAACGTCACCAATGGCGGGCGCTGCGGCATGGCGCAGTCGGCGATGGGGCCGTTCTACTGTCCGCCGGAAAAGCGGATTTTTCTCGATACCGGATTTTTTCGTCAGGTCGAGACCAGATTCCGCGGCTGCTCGGGCAATGCCTGCAAATTCACCGCGGCCTATATCATCGCCCATGAAGCGGGGCATCACGTCCAGAACCTGCTCGGCATCCTGCCGCGCGTGACGCGGCTGCAGCAGCAGGCCGGCAGCAAGGCGGAATCCAACGCGCTGCAGGTCAAGGTCGAGTTGCAGGCGGATTGCCTGTCGGGCGTCTGGGTCAACCGCGAGGCGAAGAAGCGTCCCAACTTCCTGGAAGCGGGCGACATCGATGCCGCGCTGACCACGGCGTCGGCGATCGGCGACGACACGCTGCAGCGGCAGACGACGGGACGGGTGGTGCCTGATTCCTTCACCCACGGCTCCGCCGCGCAACGCAAGCAATGGTTCATGACCGGCTATCAGCAGGGCACGGTGCAGGCCTGCAACACGTTTGGAGCGGGCGCGCTGTAGCGGATCGGCGTCATTCCGGGGCGCGCGTGACACGCGCGAACCTCAGATGTGCAATTGCACATCGGGGAATCTCGATGTTGTATTCACGAGATTCCGGATCAGACCGCTTCGCGGCCTGTCCGGAATGACAGAAACAAGGGATCGCTATGTCTTCCATCGACGAATTCGAAAAAATTCGTGCCGCTCAACATCGCGGTGTTGACGATGTCCGACACGCGCACGCTTGCGGACGACAAATCCGGGACCACGCTTTCGGAGCGGCTGACCGCGGCCGGTCATCAGCTCGCGGCGCGCGAGATCGTCGCCGACGACGTCGAGGCGATCCGCGGCATCGTCAGGCGATGGATCGCCGATCCTGATATCGATGTCATCGTCACCACCGGCGGCACCGGGTTTACGGGCCGCGACGTGACGCCGGAGGCGATCGAGCCGTTGTTCGAGAAGCGCATGGATGGCTTCTCCATCGCCTTCCACATGCTGAGCCACGCCAAGATCGGCACCTCGACGATCCAGAGCCGCGCCACCGCGGGCGTCGCCGGCGCAACCTTCATCTTCTGCCTGCCGGGATCGCCGGGCGCCTGCCGCGACGCGTGGGACGGCATTCTTGCCGCCCAGCTCGATTACCGCACGCGGCCCTGCAATTTCGTCGAGATCATGCCGCGGCTGGACGAGCATCTGCGGCGGCCAAAGGCGAAAGGCGCGACGGCTTGATCCTACAGCTCCCGCTCCCAGGTCTCGCCGACAGGCTCTGCGCCGAAACTGCGGTGCGGCTCGGTGGCGACCAGCACGAAGCCGGCATCCTGATAGATCCTGCGCGCGGCGAGCAGAATGCTCTGGGTCCACAGCGTGATCTTGCGATAGCCGCAGGCCTGCGCAAACGCGATGCATTCGGCGACCAGCCTGTGGCCCAATCCCTGTCCGCGCCCGGCCGGATCGACCAGCAGCAATCGCAGTTTGGCGACGTCGTCGCTATGCCTGACCAGAAACACCGAGCCGACCTGGGTGCCATCGATGTCGGCGATCCAGCAGCGTTCGCGCGAAGCGTCGAAGGAGGCGAGGAATTTGGCTGCGATCTCCGCGACCAGGGCTTCGAAGGAGGCGTCAAAACCGTATTCGCTGGCGTAGAGCGCGCCATGGCTCTGCACCACCCAGCCCATGTCGCCCGGACGGGGGCCGCGCAGGATCGCCGGCGGAGCTGGATCGCCGGATGCGCCGAGCAGCCGCTCGATCGCGGCCATCGCCGCGATCAGGCGCTGCCCGTCGCCGCGGGGCAGCGTGGCGAGCATCGACGCGACCTCGTCGTGCGAACTGCGATCGAGCTTGGCGAAGGTCTGACGGCCCTTGGCGGTCAGGCCGAGCCGGTATTGCCGCCGGTCCGAGGCCAGCGGCCTGCGGGTGATCAGCCCGTCGTCGTCGAATTTCTGGATGATCCGGCTGAGGTAACCGGGATCGAGACCAAGTTCGATCCCGATCTCCTTGGCGGCCGGGTTCTCCCGGTGCGCCAGTTCGTACAGCACCCGCGCCTCGCTCAGCGAGAACGGGCTTTTCAACAGATGCTGGTCGAGAACGCCGAGCTTGCGGGTGTAGAAGCGGTTGAAGGCGCGCACCGCCGATATCTGGTCGTCGGAATCCGGCTGAGACATGGCTCACCTCGATAATTGCCATTGTCAAATAATTATTTGACTTTGGCAAGTATCGGCTTCAGGCCACGATGATCCGGCTGCGCAGCAAGGTGCGCGAGGAGCGGCCGAGCTGCCGGAGCAGCCTCGCCTCGGAACGGCGGGCGTCCGGCGCGTGGCCGCCGAGCCGCTCGTAATGGTCGCGCGCGATCAGCAGTCCCTGGTCCGCCGACGGCCCGGTAACCATCCGCGCGATGAATTTGAAACCATCGCGCAAGGTGGTGTCGGCGTAGGGCGAGCGGGCGTAGCGGAAGATGCCGGCGCGGGGATGTCCGCTGTCGGAGACGCGCTGGATGAATTGCGTCGTCTCCTCGATCCAGCCTGAGTCCAGTACCGCGCCCGCATGCAGGAACATCAGCCAGGGCGAGCGGGCCTGACGCGCGCCGGCCGCCAGCGCCGCCGCATGCGAGCCCTGAAACGGCAGGAAGCGGCATCCTGCGACATCGGCGACCCGCTCGATCACGCCGGTGCCGGCCCGGTCGACCAGGAGAACCTCGCGCACCACGCCGGCGGCGGCGCCCGGCACCAGCGCGGCAAGGGTGGCGACGGCGGGCCGTTCGACGCCTTCGGTGGGGATAATGACGCTCAGCATCAATGAGGCTTCGTTGGCTCAGACGGTAAGAAACGCCGCACTGTTATCACCTTGTCACAATCAAATCAGCCCGCCGGGTGCAGCTTTTTGCGGCATGCGGCGAGTCGCCTGGCCGACCGAGGCGATAGCTGTCCGGCTGTGGATGGCGGATCTTTATGTTCTTGATTTGTTCTTATCGCGTGCTATGGTCTTTCCATGAGCCGAGCATCCTCTCATGCCCTCAAGCACCCGCCGGTCACGGCGCCCTCCGAACCGGCGGGTGCGCTTTCGCCTTTTCCCGAACTGGCGGTTGCGATCGAACGCGAGCGGCGGCGCGGCCGCGGCGCGCAATCCAACGCCAGCGGCCGCTTCGAGGCCGAGGCGCGCGTCGCGTTCGACGACGGCTGGCAGAGCCTCGACGAACTGCCGCCGTTCAAGACCACGGTCGCGGTCGACACCGCGCGAAAAGTCATCACCCGCAACGATTCGCCCGATATCGGCTTCGACCGCTCGATCAACCCCTACCGGGGCTGCGAGCACGGCTGCGTCTACTGTTTTGCGCGGCCGACCCATGCCTATCTCGGGCTGTCGCCGGGGCTCGACTTCGAATCGAAACTGTTCGCCAAGCCCGATGCGCCGCAGCTGCTGGAAAAGGAACTGGCGGCGCAGGATTACGAACCGCGCATGATCGCGATCGGCACCAACACCGATCCCTATCAGCCGATCGAGCGCGAGCGGAAGATCATGCGCGGCATTCTCGAAGTGCTGGACCGCACCTCGCATCCGGTCGGCATCGTGACCAAATCGGCGCTGGTGACGCGCGACATCGATATTCTCGCGCGGATGGCCAGGCGCAATCTCGCCAAGGTGGCGATTTCGGTGACGACGCTCGATGCAAAACTCGCGCGCACCATGGAGCCGCGGGCCTCGACGCCGACCAGGCGGCTGGAGGCGCTGCGGCAATTGTCCGAAGCGGGAATTCCGACCACTGTCATGGTCGCGCCTGTCATCCCCGCGCTGAACGATGCCGAGATCGAGCGCATCCTCGACGCGGCTTCGCATGCCGGCGTCAAGGAAGCCGCTTACGTGCTGCTGCGGCTGCCGCTGGAAGTGCGCGACCTGTTCCGCGAATGGCTGATGGCCAATTATCCCGACCGCTACCGCCACGTCTTTACGCTGATCCGCGACATGCGCGGCGGCCGCGACTACGATTCGCAGTGGGGAACCCGGATGAAGGGCACCGGGCCGATGGCCTGGATGATCGGACGCCGGTTCGAGATCGCCTGCGAAAAACTCGGGCTCAACAAGCGGCGGTCGAAACTGACCACCGATCATTTCGCCCGGCCCAGGCGCAGCGGGCAACAACTCAGCCTGTTTTAGTCAACCTTTCCTTCCCGGGAGCGGGGAGGAGAAATAATGAATAGCGGGAATTGCGCCGAGTTCCCGGTTGCGCCGCGGTGCGCGCTTGCGCACGATCCCGGCCATGATTCGGGAAAAATCGAGGGCCGGGCGGGCCAGGCCCGCGAAGGGCGTGATTGCCGTTGCGCCGCCGGGCTTTCGCCGCGAGCGCGCGCTGATCAAGCGCGGCGTCTGGCCGGTGGCCGGCTGCGACGAGGCCGGGCGCGGTCCGCTGGCGGGCCCGGTGGTCGCCGCCGCCGTGGTGCTCGATCCCAAGCGGATCCCCAAGGGCATCGACGATTCCAAGCGGCTGACGCCGGAGCGGCGCGAGCAATTGTTCGAGGAAATCTGCGCGACCTCATCGTTCGCGGTCGCCTTCGCATCGCCTTCGCGGATCGACCGCGACAATATCCTGCGCGCCTCGCTGTGGGCGCTCAAGCGCGCGGTGCAGGCGCTGCCGGAAATGCCCAAACACGTGTTCGTCGACGGCCGCGACCGGCTCGACATCGACTGCGACTGCGAGGCGGTGATCGGCGGCGACGGCCTGGTGGTCTCGATAGCGGCAGCATCGATCATCGCCAAGGTGACGCGCGATCGCCTGATGTGCGCGCTGGCGCAGGATTGTCCCGGCTATGGTTTTGAGTTCGCACAAGGGCTACGGCGTGCCCGAGCACCTCGCGGCGCTCGACCGGCTTGGCCCCACCGTGCACCATCGCCGCTTGTTTGCGCCGGTCGTGGCGGCGCGGGAAAAGCAGCTGACCGATGGCGTTCGAGACCGGTGTCGCCGCCACGGAAACGCGGATCGAAGTCGGGATTTCCGCGGGAATTTGACATCGGCACTGACGCCCCGAATCTTGTTCGATGCATTTTCCTTACGCGAACCGGCACCCGCTTCGTTCGAAAACGCCATGGTTGCCTCGGCGGCCCACGCGCTCTATCACACGTTCGAGATCGAATGGCGCTGGCTTGTAGGGCTGGGTTGGGCATTTCGGACGGTTCATGCGTTTCACTTCCCTGGTTATCGAACTGATCCGCGCCCGGCCGCGGCTGGTGGTCTGGCTCGTGGTGCTGCTTCAGGCGGCGCTTTGGCTGACCGTGCCGCTCCTGCTGTATCGCAGCCCGCCCGGCGACCTTGCCACCGTGCTCGCCTATGGCCGGGAATACCAGGTGGGGACCGATCTCGGGCCGCCGCTGGCGTTCTGGCTCGCCGACATCGCGTTTCGCGCCGCGGGCAACCACGTGTTCGGCGTCTATGTCCTGGCGCAGCTTTGCTCGATCGCGATGTTCTGGACGCTGTATCTGCTGGCGCGCGCCATTGTCGGCGGCCAGCAGGCGGTGCTCGCGGTGCTCCTGACCATGACGGTCGCAACATTCAGTTCGCCCGGGCTGGAGTTCGGCCCCATGGTGCTGGCGCGGCCGCTCTGGGCGCTTTTGCTGCTGCATTCCTGGCAGCTGATCGGCCAGAACCGGCGCAACGCGTGGTTCGCATGGTCGATCGAAGCCGGACTTTTGCTGCTGACAACCTCCGCCGCATCCGGCCTGCTGCTGTTGCTCGTCGGATTTGCGCTCGCCACCGCGCGCGGCCGGCGCATGCTGATGTCGTTCGATCCGCTGTTCGCGCTGCTGGTGATTGTCGTGCTGGCGCTGCCCTATCTGATCTGGCTGATCCGCGCCGATACTCTGGCGTTGCCGCATTGGCCGGCGATCGCGGATTTGAGCGGCAGGGCGCTGCACTGGGCCGTACTGCTCGGCGGCCTGCTGGCGGCCGTATCCGGCATCGCATTGCTGGCGGTGCTCAATTCCGGCCGGTTCAGCCGCAACCCGGAAGAGGCGCCGATCATCTACCGGCCGCCGGTCGATCCGCTGGCGCGCGATTTCGTTTATTTCTTCGCCATCGGTCCCGCGCTGCTGGGCAGCCTGATCTCGGGCCTGTTCGATCTCGATCGTGTCGCCGGAGGAGCGGGCGTGGCGTTGTTGATGTCGGGGCTGGCCGCGATCGTCGCGACCGGCGATCTCGTCCATCTGCGGCGTCAGCGGCTGTTGCGCTCGGTCTGGGCGGCCGCCATCGTCGCGCCCGCGCTCGCGGCGCTCGCGACCACGCTTTTTCTGCCGTGGACCGGCGGCGGCGAGGTGGCGACGTCGCTGCCGGCGCGCGCGATTGCGAATTTCTTCGGCGACAGCTTCGAGCGTCGCACCAACCACCCGCTGCGCGCGGTGGCCGGCGATGCGCAGCTCGCGGCCCTGATCTCACTGGATGCCGGGCGTCCCCATCTTTTCCTCGACGCGGCGCCGCAACGGACGCCGTGGCTGACATTGGCGAAATTCAACGAAACCGGCGGCGTCGTGGTCTGGCGCGCTTCCGACACGGTCGGCACCCCGCCACCCGATATCGCGCAGCGCTTTCCCGGACTGGTGCCGGAAGTGCCGCGCGCCTTCGAGTGGTTTGTCACCGGGCGGCAGCCGCTGCTGCGGATCGGCTGGGCCATCGTGCGGCCGAAGACGCCGTAGCGATTGTGCTCCTCAGGATGAGGAGAGCTGTTCCAGCGCCTTCGCGATCGCGCGCAGATCCTGCCACGCCATGCGCTTGTAGGATGGCGAGCGCAACAGATAGGCCGGATGGAAGGTGGCGATCGCGCGGATCACCCGCGTGCCGGTGTCGTACTCGAACCATTTGCCGCGGGTCTTCATGATGCCCTCGCGCGTCGACAGCAAGGCCTGGGTCGCGGGATTGCCGAGCGTGACCAGCACGTCCGGGTTCACCAGTTCGATTTGGCGCTGGATGAAGGGCAGGCAGATTTGGGTCTCCTGCGGCGTCGGCGTGCGGTTGCCGGGCGGCCGCCACGGAATGACATTGGCGATGTAGGCGTTGGTGCGGTCCAGCCCGATCGCCGCCATCATCCGGTCCAGCAATTTGCCGGAGCGTCCGACGAACGGCAGCCCTTCGAGGTCTTCCTCCCGGCCGGGGGCTTCGCCGACGAACATGATGCGCGCCCGCGGGTTGCCGTCGGAAAATACCAGCCGCGTGGCGGTCGATTTCAACGCGCAGCCCTCGAATTTTTCCAGGAGCGCGCGCAGCGCCTCGAGCGTTGGCGCGGTCCGGGCTGCTTCCCGCGCCGACAGGATCGCCGCTTCCGGCGCCGGCGGCGCTTCGGCGCGCGCGGCCGGGATCGGGGCAGCAGCCCTGACGGGTTTGGGCGGCGCGGCCTCGCTGGCCGCCGGAACGAGGTCGGGATCGGACAGCCGGTTGACCGGCGCTTCCGTCAGCGCGCAGTCGACCCCGGCCTCCAGATAAAAGGCCAGCAATTGCTGAACGGTGGGAACGCTTTCGGGCGTCATCGGCTGTCGGGGGCATCCGATCACTCTAGAGCGGATCGGGCCGCAACGAAACGTCCGGCCGGGCATTTCCATGGTTGTTCTCAGGCAAAAAAAGTGGAAACAAACGACCTGCAATACCTCCTTTCTCAACCGGGTCGGGACCAGATCATGAGCACCGAAGAACTGCCGCCGCGCGAATCCATGGAATTCGACGTTGTGATCGTCGGCGCCGGGCCGTCCGGCCTCTCCGCCGCGATCCGGCTGAAGCAGCTCAACGCCGATCTGACCATTGTCGTGGTGGAGAAGGGGTCCGAAGTCGGCGCCCACATTCTGTCCGGCGCGGTGATCGATCCGGTGTCGCTCGACAAGCTCGTTCCGGATTGGCGCGAGGACGCCGATTGCCCGCTGAAGACGCAGGTGAAGGCCGACAAGTTCTACTGGATGACCAAGGGCACCGCGATCCCCCTGCCGGGCATCGCGATGCCGCCGCTGATGAACAATCATCATTGCTATATCGGCTCGCTCGGCAATGTGTGCCGCTGGCTGGCGCGCAAGGCCGAGGCGCTCGGGGTCGAGATTTATCCGGGCTTCGCGGCGGTTGAAGTGCTCTACGACGAAAAAGGCGCGGTGCGCGGCATCGCCACCGGCGACATGGGCATCGCCAAGGACGGTTCGCACAAATCGTCCTATACGCGCGGCATGGAACTGCTCGGCAAATATACGCTGTTCGCCGAAGGTGCGCGCGGCAGCCTGACCAAGCAGCTGATCGCGAAATTTTCCCTCGACGCCAAAAGCGAACCGCCGAAATTCGGCATCGGGCTGAAGGAAGTCTGGCAGATCGATCCTTCGAAACACCGGAAAGGCCTGATCCAGCATTCGTTCGGCTGGCCGCTGAACAATTCGACCGGCGGCGGCTCGTTCCTCTATCACTATGACGACAATCTGGTGGCGGTCGGTTTCGTGGTGCATCTCAACTACCACGATCCCTATCTGTCGCCGTTCGACGAATTCCAGCGCTTCAAGACCCATCCCGCGATCCGCACCTTGTTCGAAGGCGGCAAGCGGCTCGCCTATGGCGCGCGCGCCATCACCGAGGGCGGCTATCAGTCGGTGCCGCGCCTGACCTTTGGCGGCGGCGCGCTGATCGGCTGCGCGGCGGGACTTGTCAACGTGCCGCGCATCAAGGGCGTGCACAATGCGATCGGCAGCGGCATGCTGGCTGCCGAACACGTCAATGCCGCGCTCGGCGCCGGCCGCGCCAACGACGAACTGGTCGATTATGAGAACGCGTGGCGCGATTCACAGGTCGGCAAGGATCTCTATCCGGTCCGTAACGCCAAACCGCTGTGGTCGAAATTCGGCACCGTTGTCGGCATGGCGCTGGTCGGCTTGGACCTGTGGTGCAATACGCTCGGTTTCTCGCTGTTCGGAACGCTGAAGCATGCCAAGCCCGACCGCAAGACGCTCGATCCGGCGAAGGGGCATGCGCCGATCGCGCCGCCGAAACCGGACGGCAAGCTCACCTTCGACCGGCTGTCGTCGGTATTCCTTTCCAACACCAATCACGAAGAGGACCAGCCGGTTCATCTGAAGGTCGCCGACCTGAACCTGCAGAAGACTTCCGAGCACGATGTCTTTGCCGGTCCGTCAAACCGCTATTGCCCGGCCGGCGTCTATGAATGGGTCGAGGAGGCCACAGGACCCCGTTTCGTCATCAATGCCCAGAATTGCGTCCACTGCAAAACCTGCGACGTGAAGGATCCCAACGGCAACATCACCTGGGTTCCGCCGGAGGGCGGCGGCGGACCGAATTACGAGGCGATGTGACCACGATTGCGTGAGCCGTCGCCGGCGGGTACCGATACCGGCCACGATACGGCCACAGTGCAAGCGTTTTCAGGCGACTGGCGGCTGCCCGGGCGTTCCTGGCGATCGATTCGCCACCCCGTATCCTTGCGGTTGAACGCCAAAAGCGGCATTGTCAGAAGGCTTGATGCCGCCGCTTGGGTTCGCATTCGAGATTGATCGCAAGATCTTGCCGTAAATTCCTGGAGCTTAAGGCGAACCGTGATGCTTTCCATTCGTTTCAATCGCTGGGCGATTGCCGCATTCGCCTTCACCGCGCTGGCGGTGCCTGGCTCGCTCGCGGCCCAGACGCCCGATCATCCGGCCGACAGTTCGGCGCAGTTTCCGACCGCCCGCGATCTGAAATCGCTGACCATGTCCGGCAGCTATCTGGCGGCCCGGCACGCCAGCGTGGAGCGGGACGCGGCTTCCGCGGCGGCGTTCTACCGCTCGGCGCTCCGCGTCGATCCGAAGAACAACGAACTGCTGGACCGCGCCTTCATCTCGTCGCTGGCGGACGGCGATATCGACGAGGCCGTCAAGCTCGCCGAGCGGATCCTGACCATCGACAAATCCAATCGCGTCGCCCGGCTGGTGATCGGCGTGCGCGATCTGAAAACCAGGAAATATGCGGCCGCGCAGTTGAACATCAACCAGTCGATCCGCGGACCGATCACCGACCTGGTGGCGACGCTGTTGTCGGGCTGGGCCAGTTACGGCGCCGGCGACACCAAGGCGGCGGTCGCCAACATCGACAAGCTGACCGGTCCGGAATGGTACCCGATCTTCAAGGACCTGCATTCCGGCATGATCCTCGAACTCGCGGGCAAGGAAAAGGACGCCGGCGTGCGTCTCGAGCGGGCCTACAAGCTCGACGACAGCATGCTGCGCGTGGCCGACGATTACGCGCGCTGGCTGACGCGCAACAAGGAAGCTGCCGCGGCGACCGCGGTCTATGAGGCATTCGACAAGAAGCTGCCGCGGCATCCGCTGGTGCAGGAAGATCTGCGCGAAAGCCGGGCCGGCAAGAAAATGCCGCCGCTGGTCGATTCGGCGCAGACCGGCGCCGCCGAGGCGCTTTACGGCATCGGCGCGACGCTGACGCGCCGCGGCGGCGAGGATCTCGCGCTGGTCTATCTGCAGCTCGCGCTGTACCTCGCCCCCAATCATCCGCTGGCGCTGTTGTCGCTGGCCGATCTCTATGAGTCGGTGAAGAAGCCGGCGATGGCGATCAAGGTTTACGAGCGGATGCCGGCGAGTTCGGCGCTGAAGCGCAACGCGCAGATTCAGCTCGCGACCAATCTTGACGCCGCCGACCGCAGCGACGAGGCGATCAAGATCCTGAAGGGCGTCACCGCGGAGGATCCCAAGGATATCGAAGCCATCATGGCGCTCGGCAATATCGAACGGGGCCGCAAGAAGTTCGCCGACTGCGCCCAGACCTACGCCCAGGGCATCAGCGCATTTCCCAATCCCAACGAAAAGGGCAACTGGGTTTATTATTACTACCGCGGCATCTGCGAGGAGCGCTCCAAGCAGTGGAACAAGGCCGAAGTCGATATGCGCAAGGCGCTCGAACTTCAGCCCGAGCAGCCTCACGTGCTGAACTATCTCGGCTATTCGTGGATCGATCAGGGCATCAATCTCGACGAGGGCATGAAGATGATCAAGCGCGCCGTCGATCAGCGCCCCGACGACGGCTACATCGTGGACTCGCTGGGCTGGGCCTATTACCGCATCGGCAACTACGAGGACGCGGTGAAGAATCTCGAGCGCGCGGTCGATCTCAAGCCCGAGGACCCGACCATCAACGACCATCTCGGCGACGCCTATTGGCGCATCGGCCGCACGCTGGAGGCCAAATTCCAGTGGGCCCACGCCCGCGACCTGAAGCCCGAGCCGGAAGAATTGCCGAAAATCGAGGCCAAGATCCAGAACGGCCTCCCCGACGACACCTCCTCGGCAGCTTCCGCTGACAAGAAAAAAGAAGACGGCAAGGGCGGCTGATCGAACGTGGCTAGCGTGCCGGCTCTCACATTCGCATCCCGTTGCGGCTGGCTCGCTTGCGAATGTCAGAGCCGAGAGACGCTAGCAAAAATATGATTCTAGTGCGGTCTATTTGGATTTGACATTCGCTATGACGACTCGCGGAAATACTGAAGCGAATGTCAAATCCACCGCACCAGCACTGTTTGAGGACGGGCGCGCCAAGGTCAACCTGACCCTTCGGGTGGTTGGACGGCGGGTCGACGGCTATCACGACCTCGAAAGCGTGGTCGCGTTCGCCGATTGCGCCGATCGCCTGAGTCTTGCCCCCGGACCGCAACTGCATCTTGTGACCACCGGGCCGCTGGCGCAGGCCTGCGGCGAGGCATCGGACAATCTGGTGCTCAAGGCTGCGCGGCTGCTCGGCGAACGCGTGCCCGATCTCAAGTTCGGCGAGTTCATCCTCGACAAGATGCTGCCGGTCGCTGCCGGAATCGGCGGCGGCTCGGCGGACGCGGCGGCCGCGCTGCGGTTGCTGGCGCGCGCCAACGATCTTGCCGTCGACGACGAACGCCTGATCGAGGTCGCGCGACTGACGGGCGCCGACGTGCCGGTTTGCCTCGCCTCGCGCGCCTGCGTCATGACCGGCGTCGGCGATACGCTGCTGCCGCTCGCTTTGCCGAAAATACCCTGCGTGATGGTCAATCCGCGCGTTCCCGTGGCGACCAAGGACGTGTTTGCGGCGCTCGGTCTGCGCAACGGCGAATTGCTGGTCGGCGCCACCGACGTGATCGAGGCGACCGGCTGGCCGGAAGCCGGCGCGTCGCTTGAAGACTGGGTTGAAGCGCTCGCGGCTGCTTCCAACGACCTCGAAGCACCGGCCATGCGCATTCAGCCCATTATCGGTGAAGTGATCGCGGCGCTCAACGCCGCCGATGGTGCCTGGCTGGCGCGGATGTCGGGGTCGGGCGCGACCTGCTTTGCGATATTCGAGAACACCCCCGAGGCGCAGCGCGCGGCGCGCAAGATAGAGCTCGACCACCCACAGTGGTGGGTTCATGCGGGGACGCTGAGCTGAGGTAGGGCCTCGTCATTGCGAGGAGCGCTAGCGACGAAGCAATCCATCGACCTTTCGTCACGGCACTGGATTGCCTTCGCTTCGCTCGCAATGACGATCTTAGCGACTTGCGCGGATGCCTACGCTCCTACGCCACGTTCAGTGCGACCGCGCCAGACAGAACGCCACCACCTGCTCGAGCGCGGTCTTCATCGGCGAGGCCGGAAACAGCGCCAGCGCGTCGACCGCCATCGCCCCGTAATGCTGGGCGCGGCTGATAGTGTCCTCGAGCGCGCGGTGTTTTGTCATGAGCCCGATGGCGTGGTCGAGATCGCCGTCGCCGATCTCGCCGCGCTCCAGCGCCTTGACCCAGAAAGCGCGCTCGCTGTCGTTGCCGCGGCGGAACGCCAGCACCACCGGCAGCGTGATCTTGCCCTCGCGGAAATCGTCGCCGATGTTCTTGCCGAGTTTTGCAGCCTTGCCGCCGTAATCCAGCACGTCGTCCACCAGCTGGAACGCAATCCCGAGATTCATGCCGACCGAGCGGCAGGCGGTCTGTTCGGCCTTCGGACGGTTGGCGATGACCGGGCCGACCTCGCAGGCCGCGGCGAACAACTCGGCGGTCTTGCCGCGGATCACGGCGAGATATTCGTCCTCGGTGGTCGCCGTGTTCTTGGCGGCGGCGAGCTGCATCACTTCGCCCTCGGCGATCGTCGCCGCGGCAGAGGATAAAATGTCGAGCGCGCGCAGCGAGCCGACCTCGACCATCATGCGAAAAGCCTGGCCGAGCAGGAAGTCGCCGACGAGAACGCTGGCCTCGTTGCCCCACAGCATGCGCGCCGAAAGCTTGCCGCGCCGCAGTTCGCTTTCGTCGACCACGTCGTCGTGCAGCAATGTGGCGGTATGCATGAACTCGACGGAGGCAGCGAGCTTGATGTGGCCGTCGCCGGAATAGCCGGCGAGGCCGGCCATCGCCAGCGTCAGCATCGGGCGCAGCCGTTTTCCCCCTGAGGAAATCAGGTGGTTGGCGACCTCGGGGATCATGGTGACTTCCGAGCCGGTCCGCGACAGGATCGTGGCGTTGACGCGCTCCATGTCCGGAGCGACCAGCGCGACCAGCTCATCGATCGAAGCACTGGCTGGGCTCTCGAAGGGTACAATAACCGCCACGCTGGTCTCCACTTTTGCCCAATTCGCACTATGCTCGGCTATAACAATAGAAAGAGCCGGCGAACGCGGCAAGGGCACGATGCGGTTGACAAGCCCCGTGCAGCCACTACGTCGGGCCGACAAAGGAGAGCCGGAGTTGCGGGAATTGGTTCGGACCAACGATATCGTGCTGGTTTCGGCGGTCGGCGCGCTGCTCGACGGCGCGAATATCCATCATCTGGTGCTGGATCAGAACATGAGCATCATCGAAGGCTCCCTCGGCGTCCTGCCGCGCCGGATTCTGGTCCATGAGGATGACAACCGGCAGGCGCGCCAGATTCTTGCGCGACGCCGGTCTCGCCCACGAATTGCGGGCCGATGACTGATCCCGGCCAATTGACCGAAGATGCATTTCTCGGCGGTCAGTTGCGCCTGCGGCAACCGAAATCGGGTCACCGCGCCGGCCATGACGCCATGCTGCTGGCTGCGGCAACGCCAGCGCATTCCGGCGATCGCGTGGTCGAATTCGGCGCCGGCGTCGGCGCCGCCGGTCTGGCGCTCGCCAAACGCGTCGCGGGAATCGATCTCGTGCTGGTCGAGATCGACGCCGACCTCGCGGGCCTGGCGCGCGGCAACGCGGCGGCGAACGCGATTGCCGCCGAAATCATCGTGCTGGACGTTACATCCGAAGCCGGCGCCTTTGCCGCCGCCGGCCTTGCTCCCGACAGTGTCGATGTCGTGCTGATGAATCCGCCGTTCAATGATCCCGCGCGGCACCGCGCCTCGCCGGACAAGGCGCGCGTATCGGCGCATGTCGCGACCGCTGCGACGCTCGAGGGCTGGATTCACGCGAGCCGGCGCATTCTGAAATCCGGCGGCGTGCTCAGCCTGATCTGGCGCGCCGACGGCTTCACCGAGGTGCTGGCCGCGCTCGATCGCGGCTTTGGCAGCCTTGAAATCCTGCCCGTCCATGGCGACCCGGCGACGCCGGCCATTCGCGTGCTGATTCGCGCCACCAAGGGCGGCAAGGCGCCGACGCAAATCCACCCCGCGCTGATGCTCAATGATGAGTCAGCCCTGCCCAATAAACGGGTTCAGGAAATTCTGGCCGGGAAGGGGATATTGCCATTGGCGAACCCCTGAAGCCGGCCCGACGGCCCAAGCGTTGTGCGGAACCAGCTATTGCGGCTGCGTTTTCGACCGCTGTTCTGGCGTTGAAGTGAAACAAATCGCAGTCAAAAGAGTACCGATCAGCACCATCAGCAGATAGATTTTCATGACATTCTCCGCTGCGCCATTGCAGCTCACGGCGGTAGCGATGCAAGAGGCGTTCCATTCGGTTCAATGACGTCGATCGGATAAAAAATGGTTAATTTTGAGGTAACGGCATGACCGAACAAGCCAACGATCGCGGGGGATGGCCGGGGCTGCTCGACAGGCTGACGGAATGGGTTCCGGCGCGTTTGCGGCCTGGAGCCGCGGTCGTTCCCGTGGTCCGGCTGTCCGGCCTGATCGGTTCGGTGACGCCGTTGCGGCCGGGCATGACGCTGGCCGGCGTCGCCAGGACGCTCGAGCGCGCGTTTGCGATGAAGCATGCCAGGGCCGTGGCGCTGGTGATCAATTCGCCCGGCGGTTCGCCGGTGCAGTCGCGCCAGATCTATTTGCGGATCCGGCAGCTCGCGGCGGAAAAGAAGCTTCCGGTGCTGGTGTTCGTCGAGGACGTCGCGGCATCCGGCGGCTACATGATCGCCTGCGCCGGCGACGAGATTTTCTGCGATCCTTCGTCGATCCTGGGTTCGATCGGCGTGGTCGGCGGCTCCTTCGGGTTCCCGGAATTGCTGAGAAAGGTCGGCGTGGAGCGGCGGCTCTATACGGCCGGCGAGCACAAGGCGATGCTCGATCCGTTCCTGCCCGAGAACCCCGACGATGTCGCGCGCCTGAAAACGCTTCAGCGCGAGATCCACGCCATCTTCATTGCGCTGGTGAAAGGCAGCCGGGGTGCTCGCCTCAAGGGCGCCGACGACGTTCTGTTCAGCGGCGAATATTGGGCGGGAGAAACCTCCGTGTCGCTCGGCCTGGCGGATGCGATCGGCGACCTGCGCTCGACGCTGCGCGCCCGCTATGGCGACAAGGTGCTGACGCCGGTGGTCGCGCCTCCGACCGGGTTGCTGTCCGGCCTGCTCGGCCGCAAATCGGCAGGCGCAGGCACGCTTGATCAGCTGGGCGATGTCGCTGGCCTGCCGGACCAGCTGATTTCCGCGCTGGAGACCAGGGCAATTTGGGCCAAATTCGGGTTTTGAGGGCCGGGTGCCCGCGCCATTTGGTCCCGGTCAAGGCGATTGCAGGCAGGTCCGGCTTGCGCGACAATGTGCAGAGGGGCGTGACGAATGAAAGACAAGGATCGACCGATGCCGCCGCTGATCGCAATCGCGGGCGCCCTGGGTGGGCTGGCCGTGGTCCGCTGGGCCTACCGGACAGCCGTGAGGGTGAATAGAGAGTTGGAAGAGGCTCGTCTCGCGCGGGTCGCCGAAGCCGCCCGGTCGGGCGATATTCCGACGCTGCGGCGGGATCCCAACACCGGCGCCTACCGCCCGGGATGATTCCAGAGCCTTTTTCGTTTCGATAGGATCGAAACGAGGCTCTGGATTGTTGGTTCAACGCGTTTTCTTGACGCGAGCCGGTTCCCACTTCGCTTGAAAACGCTCTGGCGCAAATCTACCGCTGAAAACACTTGCGCCGGCCTCGGGGTGGGGCATCACCCCTGAGGACCGGCGAGCAAGCTTGGAGGTAGTCCGTCTTATCGGATGCCCCGGCTTTCGCGGCTCACAATCCAATCGAGAAAGATCACGAACGCTGGAGCTCCGACCTTCGACGAAACTCATTATCTCAGGCTTCCGAAGTTCCGCCTTGATATCCCTCAATGGCTAACGGGCCGCTTGCTGCGGGCAGGGCGTTGCGGCGCTGGTTAGCGGACGGTCACTGCCGACGCTAGAATTGTGCCGTTGCCGCCATTTTCACGGCAAATCCAGCCCGCCATTGCCTTGATTCCCGGTCCCCCCGCCGATACGGTCCCGCGCGCTTGCCGACCCCCAGCAAAGACCTGACCTGACCATGGACTCACCTCCTCCGCACATGCGCCCGGAACGCTCGTTCCAGGGACTGATCCTGACGCTGCAGCGCTATTGGGCGGATTACGGCTGCGTGATCCTGCAGCCTTACGACATGGAGGTCGGCGCCGGCACCTTTCACCCCGCGACCACGCTGCGCGCGCTCGGCCCCAAGCCATGGAACGCGGCCTATGTGCAGCCGTCGCGGCGGCCGAAGGACGGCCGCTACGGCGAAAATCCCAACCGGCTGCAGCACTATTACCAGTTCCAGGTAGTCTTAAAACCGTCGCCGCCGGACCTTCAGGAGCTGTACCTGAAATCGCTCGCCGCGATCGGCATCAACTCCGCGCTGCACGACATCCGCTTTGTCGAGGACGACTGGGAAAGCCCGACGCTCGGGGCCTGGGGCCTGGGCTGGGAATGCTGGTGCGACGGCATGGAAGTGTCGCAGTTCACCTACTTCCAGCAGGTCGCGGGCGTCGAATGCGCGCCGGTCGCCGGCGAGCTCACCTACGGGCTCGAGCGTCTCGCCTGCTATCTGCAGGGCGTCGACCGGATCATGGATCTCAATTTCAACGGCCGCGAGGGCGCCGAGAAGGTCAGCTATCGCGAGGTGTTCTTCCAGGCCGAGCAGGAATATTCGCGGCACAATTTCGAATACGCCGACGTCGAGATGCTGTTCGAGCAGTTCAAGATGGCCGAGCAGGCCTGCCGGAAATATCTCGAAGCCGGCTGGAAGGACGGCAAGCGGGAGGCGCATCTGATGGCGCTGCCGGCCTACGACCAGTGCATCAAGGCGAGCCACGTCTTCAACCTGCTCGACGCCCGCGGCGTGATCTCGGTGACGGAGCGGCAGAGCTACATCATGCGCGTGCGCGAACTGGCCAAAGCCTGCGGCGAAGCCTGGATGCATACCGAAGCGGGCGGGGCGGCTGCGGACGGTCCGTCGTGATTGCAGTTTTGAATTGGAATTTTACGAGCTCGCACCTGCTCCCCTCCCTCCGCGCGCGAAGCGCGTGGCGGGGAGGGGTCGGGGGTGGGGGGTGCATGACACAGAACACCCAGCGTCCCGTCGACCACCGCGTTCCGCGCGCGCGTGCTCTGCGTCGTGACGCGACCGAAGCCGAAAAGAAGCTGTGGCAGCATTTGCGGCAGCCTCCGTTCAAGGAGCAGCATTTTCGACGCCAAGCGACGATCGGTCCTTACTTCGCGGACTTCGCCAGTCATCAGGCTAAAATTGTCATTGAGGTCGATGGCGGCCAGCATTCCGATAGCGCGGCCGACGAGCGTGCGCACGTCGCTATCTCGATGCTGCAATGGCTATCGCGTCTTGCGGTTCTGGAATAACGACGTTTTGGCGAATACGTCCGGCGTCCTCTTGGCAATTGATTCAGCCATCAACGCCGATAGACCCCCCACCCCCGACCCCTCCCCGCCGCAAGCGGGGGGAGGGGAGTAAGAAAAATGCCCGATCTTCTGCTCGAACTTTTCTCCGAAGAAATTCCCGCGCGCATGCAGGCGAAGGCGGCCGACGATCTGCGCCGCATGGTCACCGACAAGCTCGTTGCCGAAGGCCTCGTCTATGACGGCGCGAAGGCGTTCGCGACGCCGCGGCGGCTGACGCTGACGGTGCACGGCATTCCCGCGCGGCAGGCGGATTTGAAGGAAGAGCGCCGGGGGCCGCGCGTCGGCGGGCCGGACGCGGCGATCCAGGGTTTCCTCAAAGCCACCGGCCTTGCCTCGATTGATGAAGCAAAAATCCAGCGCGATCCGAAGAAGGGCGATTTTTATGTCGCGCTGATCGAGAAGCCCGGCCGCGCCACGCTGGAGGTGCTCGCCGACATGCTGCCGGTCATCGTCCGGACGTTTCCGTGGCCGAAATCGATGCGCTGGGGCGAACGCTCGGCAAGGCCAGGCGCGCTGCAATGGGTGCGGCCGCTGCACGCCATCGTCGCCACCTTCGGTCTGGAAACCGAGGAACCTGATGTCGTGAAATTTGCCGTCGACGGCATCGAGGCCGGCCAGACCACGTTCGGCCACCGCTTCATGGCGCCTAGCGCCGATCTCGGTGCGCCGCTTCGAGGACTACGAGGCGAAGCTGCTGGATGCCAAGGTCGTGCTCGATCCCGAGCGCCGCAAGGACACCATCCTCACCGACGCCAGGCAGTTGGCGTTCGCGCAGGGCTTTGAGCTGGTCGAGGATCAGGGGCTGCTGGACGAAGTCGCGGGCCTCGTCGAATGGCCGGTGGCGCTGATGGGATCGTTCGACGAGGAGTTTCTGTCGATCCCGGGCGAGGTGGTCCGCGCCACCATCCGCAACAACCAGAAATGTTTTGTGGTCAGCGATCCCAAGACGAAAAAACTGACCAACAAATTCATTCTCACCGCCAACATCGAGGCCTCCGACGGCGGCAAGGCCATCGTCGCCGGCAACGGGCGCGTGATCCGCGCGCGTCTGTTCGACGCGAAGTTCTTCTACGAAACCGACCTGAAGACGAAGCTCGAAGACCGCCTGCCGAAATTCGATTCGATCGTGTTCCACGAAAAGCTGGGCACCCAGGGCGAGCGCATCGCGCGCATCGAGCGGCTGGCTGCGGAGATCGCGCCGCTGGTCGGCGCCGATGTTGAAAAGGCAAAGCGCGCTGCGCATCTGGCGAAGGCCGATCTGCTCACCGACGTGGTCGGCGAATTCCCGGAGCTGCAGGGCCTGATGGGGAAATACTACGCGCTGGCGCAGGGCGAGGATGCTTCCGTCGCCGCGGCGAGCGAAGAGCATTACAAGCCGCAAGGACCGAATGATCGCGTCCCGACCGATCCCGTGAGCATTGCGGTCGCGCTCGCCGACAAAATCGACACGCTGGTTGGTTTCTGGGCGATCGACGAGAAGCCGACAGGCAGCAAGGATCCGTATGCGCTTAGGCGAGCGGCGTTGGGAGTGATACGCCTTGTCCTCGAAAACCAGATCCACATTCCGTCTGGTGCGATATATTCACTACTTCCGATATCTGAGAATTTCTTGGATATCAAGGGCGCAAAGCTCGAGAGACAAAGAATTGCTCTAGTTCGAACTCGAAGAGGAAGGCGCGCTGTTCAAGCGACAGTGTTGAACCTGTTTGGGGAAAATCTGGTCGACAAGGCGTACTCCGACCCAGTCGCAAAAGAGGAGCATAAAACAGCTAAAGATCGGGTATTTAGCCTACTCGACTTTCTTCGTCGATCGGTTGAAGTCCAGTTTCGGCGACCGGTGCACGACACGATCTCATCGAGGCTGCATTTTCCATAGGGCTTGAGGACGACCTTTTGATGGTTGTCCGCCGCGTCGAGGCGCTCGGCAAATTTCTCGACACCGACGACGGCAAGAACCTGCTCGCCGGCACCAAACGTGCCGCGAACATTTTGCGGATCGAGGAGAAGAAGGACGGCAAGACCTATGATGGCAAGCCGGATGTTTCGCTCTACAGCCTCGCTGAGGAAAAGACGCTGGCAAAGGCCATCGACCAGGCGAAGGCCGAAGCCGGCGCTGCCGTGGCCAAGGAAGATTTTGCCGGTGCGATGACCGCGATGGCGAAACTACGTCCGGCGGTCGACGCGTTTTTCGACAAGGTCAAGGTCAACGACGACGATCCAAAAGTGCGCGAAAATCGCCTGAAGCTGCTCAACGAAATCCGCGCCGCGACGCGGGCGGTCGCGGATTTTTCGAAGATACAGGATTAGCAATTGCCGTCATTCCGGGGCGCGCGGTAGCGCGAACCCGGAATCTCGCGCCAAAACATCTGGATTCCGGGTCTGCGCCAAAGGGCGCAGCCCGGAATGACGAGTATGAGGCGAAGAGGCCGACACTGTTCCGTCTCTCGCAAAAAGCCCCGCCCGGCGGGGGGACCGGGCGAGGCCTTGATGTCCGGATGCGCCGCTGCGGGTCCGGACAGTCGTTCAGGCGGCTGGTACCTACTCGACCACCTGAACGATCCGGCGCGAGCGCGGTTCGACCAGCACGGTGCGGCCGTTCACCACGGTGTAGCGATAGGGCGTGACGCCGAAGGTCTGCGGCACGTCGTAATAGGTGACGCCGGTCTCCGGCAGCACGCCGCCGACGATCACGCGATCCGGAATGGTGTAGTTCGGCACGCGCTCGCGAATGATGTATTCGCGGAACGCCGGCCGCTGATCGACGGCGATGCCGTCGACGTCGTCATTGACGATCACGGGGCCGCCGCGAACGACGCCCGTGGTGACCACGCCTTGCGCCTGCGCGGCGATTGGCGCGGCGAGGCAGCCTGTGATCGCTGCAATGGCAAGTAATCTGTTCCGCATGCTCAACTCCTTCGCGGTTGCCGCGCGCCGGCTCGCGGCCGGCACGCAATGTCAGCCAATTCGTCGGCCGCCGCATCGTTCCCGAAAAAGCGCGGCCTCATGCGGGGCAATTTTCGGCATTTTTTGTGAGCGGCGGAACCGGTTGAAACGGAGCGCGTCTCCTATCGTGGAACCGCCGAGGGGGTTAAAATCGAGGCCTCGATTCGACATTTCCCCCAGCGCCACAACGGAGAGATTTCAGATGACCCTCACGGTTGCCCACATTTCACCGATCATGTCCGTGATCGCAGGCCTGCTCATTCTGATCATGCCGCGGCTGCTGAATTTGGTGGTCGCGATCTTCCTGATTCTCAACGGCCTGATCGGACTGGGCTTGCTGAAATGGCTTCACCTGTAGCGTTTAAAACCGGGGCTCGCGGCTTGCGCGGAACCCGCCAAAGTGGTGTAAGGCGCGCAACTTTCCCTCCTCTCGCGGATTATGTGCAGTCATGGCCAAAGCCGTAGCTAAATCCAAGAAAATCGCAGCGAAATCAAAGCCCTCCGTGGCGGCCCGGGCCAAGCCCGCGCCGACGGCCAGGGCCCGCAAGGCGCTCAAGAAGAGCCCGGCCAAGCCGGCGCCGAAGCCGGCTGGCAAAGTTGTCGCAGCCAAGCCCGCCGCTGGCGCTGCGAAATCCGGCAAATGGGTGTTCACGTTCGGCGACGGCCGCGCCGAAGGCAAAGCGCAAATGCGCGATTTGCTTGGCGGCAAGGGCGCCAATCTCGCCGAGATGGCCAATCTCGGGCTGCCGGTGCCTCCCGGCTTCACCATTCCGACCTCGGTCTGCACCTATTTCTACGCGCACGGCAAAACCTATCCGAAGGAATTGAAGGCGCAGGTCGAAAAGGCGCTCGATTATGTCGGCAAGCTCACCGGCAAGGCGTTCGGCGATTCGAAGAATCCGCTGCTGGTGTCGGTGCGCTCCGGCGGCCGCGCCTCGATGCCGGGCATGATGGATACCGTGCTCAATCTCGGCCTCAACGACGTCACCGTCGAAGCGCTGGCCCAGATGTCCGGCGATCGCCGCTTCGCCTATGACAGCTACCGCCGCTTCATCACCATGTATTCCGACGTGGTGCTCGGCTTCGAGCATTCGCACTTCGAGGACATTCTCGATACCTTCAAGGACAGCCAGGGCTATACGCTGGACACCGACCTGACCGGCGACGACTGGGTCGATCTGGTCGGCCGCTACAAGGACGCGGTGGCGCGCGAAACCGGCAAGGATTTCCCGCAGGATCCGCACGACCAGTTGTGGGGCGCGATCGGGGCGGTGTTTTCGTCCTGGATGAACGCGCGCGCGGTGACCTACCGGCGGCTGCACGACATTCCGGAATCCTGGGGCACCGCCGTCAACGTGCAGGCGATGGTGTTCGGCAATATGGGCGACACCTCGGCGACCGGCGTTGCGTTCACGCGCAATCCCTCGACCGGCGAGAGCAAGCTGTACGGCGAATTCCTGATCAACGCGCAGGGCGAGGACGTGGTGGCGGGCATCCGCACGCCGCAGGACATCACCGAATACGCGCGCAAGGAATCCGGCTCCGACAAGGCGTCGATGGAAACCGCGATGCCCGAGGCGTTCAAGGAACTGACGCGGATCTACACCCTGCTCGAAAAGCACTACCGCGACATGCAGGACATGGAGTTCACGGTCGAGCAGGGCAAGCTGTGGATGCTGCAGACCCGCGGCGGCAAGCGCACCGCGAAGGCGGCGCTGCGCATCGCCGTCGAACTCGCCAATGAAGGCCTGATCTCCAGGAAGGACGCGGTGACGCGGATCGACCCCGCTTCGCTCGACCAGTTGCTGCATCCGACCATCGATCCCTCCGCCAGGCGCGACGTCATCGCCACCGGCCTGCCGGCCTCGCCCGGCGCCGCGTCCGGCGAAATCGTGTTCTCTTCCGACGAGGCCGCGAAACTGCAGGCCGACGGCCGCAAGGTTATCCTGGTGCGGATCGAGACCAGCCCCGAAGACATCCACGGCATGCACGCGGCGGAAGGCATTCTGACCACGCGCGGCGGCATGACCTCGCACGCCGCGGTGGTCGCGCGCGGCATGGGCAAGCCCTGCGTCTCCGGCTGCGGCACCATCCGCGTCGATTACGGCCGCGGCACCATGAGCATCGGCTCGCGCACCTTCAAGACCGGCGACGTCATCACCATCGACGGATCGCTGGGCCAGGTGCTGGCCGGGCGGATGCCGATGATCGAGCCGGAATTGTCCGGCGAGTTCGGCACGCTGATGGGCTGGGCGGACGCCGTCCGCAGGCTCGGCGTTCGCGTCAACGCCGACACGCCGGACGACGCGCGCACCGCCATCAAGTTCGGCGCCGAAGGCATCGGGCTTTGCCGCACCGAGCACATGTTCTTCGAGGAAACCCGGATCCGCACCGTGCGCGAGATGATCCTCGCCGAGGAAGAGCAGGACCGCCGCGCCGCGCTGTCAAAACTGTTGCCGATGCAGCGCGCGGATTTCGTCGAGCTGTTCGAGATCATGAAGGGCCTGCCGGTGACGATCCGGCTGCTCGATCCGCCGCTGCACGAGTTCCTGCCGCACACCCAGGCCGAGATCGAGGAAGTCGCGCGCGCGATGAACACCGATCCGCGGCGGCTGGCCGATCGCGCCCGCGATCTCGCCGAATTCAATCCGATGCTCGGCTTCCGCGGCTGCCGCCTCGCCATTGCCTATCCCGAGATCGCCGAGATGCAGGCGCGCGCGATCTTCGAAGCCGCGGTCGAAGCGGGAAAACGCACCGGCAAGGCCGTCGGCCTCGAGGTGATGGTGCCGCTGATCGCGACCAAGGCCGAGTTCGATCTGGTCAAGGCGCGGATCGACGCGACCGCGCAGTCGGTGATGAAGGAGACCGGCACCAAGCTGAGCTATCAGGTCGGCACCATGATCGAGTTGCCGCGCGCCTGCCTGATGGCCGGCGAGATCGCCAAGACCGCGGAATTCTTCTCGTTCGGCACCAACGACCTGACGCAGACCACCTACGGCATCAGCCGCGACGACGCCGCGAGCTTCCTCGGCACCTATATCGCCAAGGGAATCCTGGAGATCGACCCGTTCATCTCGGTCGACCGCGACGGCGTCGGCGAACTGGTGAAGATCGGCGTGGCGCGCGGGCGCAAGACCCGCCCGAACATCAAGGTCGGCATTTGCGGCGAACATGGCGGCGATCCCGCTTCCGTCGCGTTCTGCCACCAGATCGGGCTGGACTACGTCTCCTGCTCGCCCTACCGCGTGCCGATCGCGCGGCTGGCCGCGGCGCAGGCCGCGCTCGGCAAGGCCGTCGCCAGTCAGGCGTGAGTTCTCGCTGTCATTCCGGGGCGATGCGAAGCATCGAACCCGGAGTCTGCGATTCCGGGTTCGCGTCTTCGACGCGCCCCGGAATGACGGCTTGATGACGCCGATCGCTCAGCAAGCCAGTGGCGCGCGAACCCGTAGTGATGCGGGGAACAAATTTGCATGACTGCTTTCTTCATCATTTTCGTTGACCGGATATTTACCACTTTATTCCAGCGGCTGTTTACCAACACTTTCGATGTGACCGCGCGAACCGCAGCGTTTTCTTGCCTGTATCGCGCGCGCAACGCCGATTAACTCCCCGGCAACCTAAATTCGATACCAACAAAAAAGATCGAATTGCACGGATGTACTGAGTTCGATCAGTGTAGGCGTTGCGTGAGCGTATCGATGTTAGTACAGCGTAACCGGCCGAAGGGCGCGCGTTTCGCGTCCTTCGGACTTGGTCTCTGCGTCTTCGCATTGATGCCGACAGAGATCGGATATCAGGATATCGCCTCGCTGCTGGCCCGCCAGCCGGGCGTCGCCGAACGCTGGCAGAAGCGCGTGTTCTCCGCCGCCAGCACCATCCAGGTCGCCACTTACAGCTTCGGCCGTCCGATCGGAACCTCGGTTCCGCGTCCGCCGCGATATCTTCTGGCCAGTCTCAACAATCAGGGCATCGACATCACCGGCTCGGTAACGCGCAACCCGTTGACGCAGCCGCCGCCGCGCTATCAGGCTTCCGATTTCCCCAAGGTCGATCGCACGCTGAAGGGCGATCGCCTGGTCGCGGCTCCGTCCGGGACGGCGTCGCCCGCCGCCGCGCCCTCGCTCGAGGATCCCTCGACGTCCAATGCGTCGGTGGCGGGGGCGAAAACCGCCGCCGCGCCGCCATCTGCCGAACGCGCGCCGCTCGATCCCGAACTTCAGGAGGCGCTGAGCGCGCCGCCGCTTTTGCAATACGACGTCTCGCTGTCGCTCGAAGCCCAGCCGCTCGACGAGCTGAAGACCGCGCCCGATGCTTTGCCAATCCCGCTCGAGCCCGCGCCTTCGCGCGACGGCTTCTCCGTCAAAACCGCAAGCCTGTTTTTCGGGGGCTCCTCGCTCGGCGGCTCGGCGGAAAGCATCGAGCGCTGGCAGCCCGGCGAGGAACCGCTGATCGTGATGCCGGGCACGCTGCCCGATCCCGACATGAAGGTGATGGCGTCGCTGCCGCAGGCCGCGGATGAACCGTCCAGGGCGACCGAAAGCGGCGAGAGCATCGCCGCCAAGGGTGAAGTCAATTCCGACAACCAGCGCACCAAGACGCCGGCCGAGCGCCTCGGCCTGTTCGACGAGAAATCGCGCGCCAAATCCGAAAAATGCCTCGCCGAAGCGGTCTATTTCGAGGCCCGCGGCGAAGCCGTGCGCGGCCAGATCGCGGTGGCGCAGGTGGTGATGAACCGCACCTTCTCCGGCTTCTATCCGAATACGGTGTGCGGCGTGGTCTACCAGAACAAGCACCGCCACTTCGCCTGCCAGTTCACCTTCGCCTGCGACAACGTCGCCGACGTGGTGCGCGAACCCGACATGTGGGACCGCGCCAGGAAAATCGCCAAGGCGATGCTCGACGGCCAGCTTTGGCTGCCGGAAGTGGCGAAGTCGACGCACTACCACGCCTATTGGGTGCGCCCGTCATGGGTCCACGAAATGAAGAAGATGTACAAATTCGGCGTACACACCTTCTACCGGCCGCGCGCCTGGGGCGACGGCAGCGACGCGCCGAGCTGGGGCACGCCCGCGCAGACCGCGGAAATTTCCGCGGAGCTCGCGGAAGAGGCGAAGAGCTCGGCGGAATTGTCCGAGACGACGGTGCGGCGCTAAAAGCGTGTGGCTGCCTTTTTCGTCATTGCGAGCGAAAGCGAAGCAATCCAAAAACCGCAAAACAAGTGTGGATTGCTTCGTCGCTTTCGCTCCTCGCGATGACGGTGTTTACGCCTCGATATCCAGCGCGACGTCGAAATTCGGCGCCGAATGCGTCAGCGCGCCGGACGAGGCGTAGTCGACGCCGGTGGCGGCGATCTTCGCGATCGAGTCCTGGGTGACGCCGCCGGAGGCCTCCAGCACGACGCGCCCGTCCGCCAGCTTCACCGCCTCGGTCAGCGTCGGCGATATCCATATTGTCGAGCAGCACCACGTCGGCGAGGCCGGTGTCGAGCACCTCGCGCAGCTGCTCGAGCGTATCGACCTCGATCTCGACCTTGACCAGATGGCCGATATGGGCGCGGGCGCGCTCCAGCACCGGCCGTGATGCCGCCGGCGACCGCGATGTGGTTGTCCTTGATCAGGATCGCATCGTCGAGCCCGAAGCGATGGTTGAAGCCGCCGCCGCAGCGCACGGCGTATTTCTCCAGCGCGCGCAGGCCCGGCGTGGTCTTGCGCGTGCAGCAGATGCGCATTTTGGTGCCGGCGGTATGGCGGACGTAATCGGCGGTGAGGGTGGCGATGCCGGACAGCCGGCCGACGAAATTCAGCGCGGTGCGCTCGCCGGCCAGCACCGCGCGCGCCGGGCCGGAAATCGTCAGCACGTGCTGCGCCTGCGGCGACGGTGGCGCCGTCGCGGCAATTGGCCTGAATGTGGATATCCGGCGACAGTTTCCGAAACGTCGCAACCGCCAGCGGCAGTCCGGCGATCACGCCGGCCTGGCGCGCCACCAGGATGGCGCGGGCCGGCGTCGTCTTCCGGAATGGTCGCGATCGAGGTGACGTCGCCGGCGCGGCCGAGATCCTCGTCGAGCGCGCGCTGCACCGCCTCGTCGATGGCGAGCGGCGACAGGAAGGCGTCCGGGTGCAGCAGCGAGGCGGGCGTGGTCACGATGTTTGTTTCCGTCTCAGGCGATCATCGGTTGCAGCGCGCGCACCGCAGTGCGCTCCGAGAGCGAGGCTGCGATCTCCCGCGCCGCCGCCAGCGTCGTCATGGTGCGATGCGCCAGCGCCGGTCTTTCGGTCGGAAAATCGATGCGGTAATGCGCGCCGCGGCTTTCGCGCCGCGCCCAGGCGGAGGCCGCGACCAACAGCGCCGTGGTGGCCATGTTGCGCAGCGCGACATTGCCGGCGTCGCGTTCGATGGCCGCGAACGACCGCATGGCTTCGGCGAGGTCGTTCGCCGTCGCGGATCACGCCGACATGCGAGGTCATCATCGCCCGCAGATTTGCCTCGGCGAGCGCGGCATCGCGCGAATTTCGCTGATCCGATCGACACGGCCGGCAAGCGGGCAGGCGCGGCGATCGTGCTGCCGTCGATGTCCTCGGCGATGCGCGCGGCAAAGACCACGGCCTCGAGCAGCGAGTTCGACGCCAGCCGGTTGGCGCCGTGCACGCCGGTCGACGACACTTCGCCGCCGGCCCACAAGCCCTTCGAGCGAGGTGCGGCCACGCGCGTCCACCGCGATGCCGCCCATGTGATAATGCGCGGCCGGCGCGACCGGAATCGGCTGTCTCGCCGGATCGATGCCGGCCGCCATGCAGCTGGCATAGACGGTCGGAAATTTTTCGGCGAAACGCGGCGCCGAGCGCCTCGCGCGCGTCGAGGAATGCGCCGTGGCCGGCGGCGATCTCGGCGAACACGCCGCGCGCCACGATGTCGCGCGGCGCGAGCTCGGCCAGCGGATGCAGCGCCAGCATGAAACGCTCGCCCTTGTCGTTGATCAGGGTCGCGCCTTCGCCGCGCAACGCTTCGGTCGCGAGCGGCGCGGGATCGCGGCCGACCATGATCGCGGTCGGGTGGAACTGCACGAATTCCGGATCGGCGATGACGGCGCCGGCGCGCGCGGCGATCGCGAGCCCGAACGCCGCTGGCCTCGGCCGGATTGGTGGTCACGGCGTAGAGATGCCCGATGCCGCCGGTCGCCAGCACGACCGCGCGCGACGCAATGGTCACCGGCCTGGCGGCGGCGTCGCCGACTTTGCGCAATTGCAGCCCGGTGACCGCGCCGTCCTCGGTCAACAGCGCTTCGGCGGCGTAGCCTTCGATCACCCGGATCGAGGGCGTGTGCGCGACGGCTTCGATCAGCGCCGACATGATCGCCTGGCCGGCCAGGTCGCCGTGGACATGGACGATGCGCCGCGCCGAATGCGCGGCCTCGCGGCCGACCGCGAGCCTGCCTTCGAGGTCGCGGTCGAACGGGACGCCGTAGTGCAGGAGGTCGTGGATGCGGGCGCCGGCTTCGCGCGCGATCCCCAGCGCGAGCGTCTCATCGACCAGGCCGGCGCCGGCGGCGATCGTATCGGCGCGCATGCGCCTCCGGCGCTGTCGCCTTCGGCGACCGCGGCGGCGATGCCGCCCTGCGCCCACGCGGTCGAAGCGCCCTGGCCCAGCGGTGCGGCGGAGATCACCGTGACCGGACGCGGCGCCAGTTTCAGCGCGCAGAACAGCCCGGCGAGGCCGCCGCCGACGATGACGACGTCGTCGGTGCTGCGGGTGAGGTCATCGTGCTGGACTAACATATCCGCTTCCACTTCTTGGTCGTCCCGCTGATACGGAATCCCTACGCCGAGGCTCATCAATGGGGCGATAGGGTAGTGCGTTCTGCAACGATCAGCGCCGGTGGTTGTGCGTCCCCGCTTTCGCGGGGACGACGGCGTTGGTCGGACTCAGCTCTTCAGATTGATCATCCGCTCGACCGAACGCCGCGCCTTCTCGGCGATCATCGGATCGATGATGACCTCCTCGCGCAGGTAGACCAGGCTGTCGAGGATCTTGGGCAGCGTGATCCGCTTCATGTGCGGGCACAGGTTGCACGGCCGCACGATCTCGACGTCGGGCAGTTCGGCCTGCACGTTGTCGGCCATCGAGCATTCGGTGACCATCACCACGCGCTTGGGATGCTTGCTGCGGACCCAGTTGATCATGTGCGCGGTCGAGCCGGTGAAATCGGCTTCCGCCAGCACGTCGGGCGGGCATTCCGGATGGGCGATGATCTGCACCGAGGGATCGGCCTCGCGATAGGCGCGCAGCTCGTCGCCGGTGAAGCGCTCGTGCACCTCGCAGGCGCCCTTCCAGGCGATGATCTTCACGTCGGTCTGCGACGCGACATATTTCGCCAGATACTGGTCGGGCAGGAAGATCACCGTCGGCGCGTGAGGCTCTCGACCACCTGCACCGCATTCGACGAGGTGCAGCAGATGTCGACCTCCGCCTTCACGTCGGCCGACGTGTTGACATAGGCGACCACCGGCACGCCCGGGAAACGTTCGCGCAGCAGCCGCACGTCGGCGCCCGTGATGCTCGAGGCCAGCGAGCAGCCGGCGCGCTGGTCCGGGATCAGCACCGTCTTGTCCGGGTTCAGGATCTTCGAGGTCTCGGCCATGAAGTGCACGCCGCACTGCACGATGATGTCGGACTTCACCTTGGTCGCTTCGATCGCGAGCTGCAGCGAGTCGCCGACGATGTCGGCGACGCAATGGAAAATCTCCGGCGTCTGGTAATTGTGCGCCAGGATGACCGCGTCGCGCGTCTTCTTCAGCTCGTTGATCGCCTTGATATAGGGCGCCATGAACGGCCACTCGACCGGCGAGATCACGTTCTTGACCCGCTCATAGAGATGCGCGGTGGCGCGTTCGACCTCGGGCGTCCACTCCAGCGACGGCATCGGCAGCGCGCGGGCGCGCTCGGCAGGGCTGACGCGGCTGCGCGCCTGCGCGGCGGGATGTCCGTGCACCGGATTTCCGAAATCGTCGGGACCGTAGATTCCAGCGATCGGCATGGTAGCCTCCCCTCGAAACCCATATATACTCAATATGAGCATATTTGGGTTTTGAGAAATCCGGCCTCAAGGGGCCGGCGTTTTCCTGATGCTGCGTGTGACTATGCAAACCAGGCCGCAGCACTGCAGAGGGTTTGGCGCATCAGGAGGAAAGAGACTTATCCTCATAACGAGCAAATCGAATATAGCACGGCCCCTCCAGCTTCGCTAGAGGCCGGGATGGCCAAATCGTCACAGCTGTCCGCCCCGATTTGCAACGCTGCAATGCGATGCGATTTTCTCCGGCTCCGCCGATTGGGATTTTCATGCGAATGCATTAACTCCCTGCAACGTGCCCGGCCACCCTCCAGGGATCGGATGCCAACCATGAAGGAATTTGCATGACCGCAATTGCAGGCGATCTCCGGCCGGCCCCCGGCATCGGCAATTGGCGGACGCCGCTGGTGATCATCGTCTGCGGTTGCGCGATCGGCCTGTTGAGCTTCGGGCCGCGCTCGAGCCTCGGCTTTTTCATTCAGCCGATGAGCCGGGAGTTTTCCTGGGGCCGCGACGTGTTCGGCCTCGCGCTCGCCGTCCAAAACCTGCTGTGGGGGCTGGGCCAGCCGGTGGCCGGCGCGATCGCCGACCGCTTCGGCGTCATGCGCGTGATGTGCGTCGGCGCCGTGCTTTACGCCGGCGGCCTGTTGATGATGCGCTACGCCGCGACGCCGTTGTCGCTCGATATCGGCGCCGGCGTCCTGATCGGCTTCGGGCTGTCCGGCTGCTCGTTCAATCTGGTGCTGTCGGCGTTCAGCAAGCTGTTGCCGCCGGAGCGGCGGGGCGTGGCGCTTGGCGCCGGCACCGCCGCCGGCTCGTTCGGGCAATTCCTGTTCGCGCCGTTCGGCGTGGCGATGATCGACAATTTCGGCTGGCAGACGGCGCTGATGGTATTCGCAGGCCTGATGCTGCTGATCGTGCCGCTGTCGCTCGCGCTCGCCACTCCGCCCGCGGCGTCGGGCCACGTGCCCGTGGCGGACCAGCAGTCGTTCAAGACGGCGCTGGCGGAAGCGTTCGGCCATCGCTCCTATGTGCTGCTGGTGCTCGGTTTCTTCACCTGCGGATTTCAGCTGGCTTTCATCACCGTGCATCTGCCGGCCTATCTGGTCGATCGCGGCATCCCGGCGCAAACCGGCGGCTGGGTGATCGCCGCCATCGGCCTGTTCAACATCATCGGCTCGCTCAGCGTCGGCTGGCTGCAGAACAGGCTGCCGAAGCGCTACATCCTGTCGGCGATCTATTTCGCGCGCGCGTTGTCGATCATCGCCTTCATCTCGTTCCCGATCACGACCTTGTCCGCGATCGTGTTCGGCGCCATCACCGGCCTGACCTGGCTCTCGACGGTGCCGCCGACCTCGGCGCTGGTGGCGCTGATGTTCGGCACCCGCTGGTTCGCCACGCTGTACGGATTTGCCTTCGTCAGCCATCAGGTCGGCGGCTTCCTCGGCGTCTGGCTCGGCGGCATCGTGTTCGAGCAGTTCGGATCGTACACGCCGATCTGGTGGCTGTCGGTGCTGTTCGGCGTGCTGTCGGCGCTGATCAACCTGCCGATCGTCGAGGCGCCGGTGGCGCGCGCCCGGTTGCGCAACCGGCCTAGACCGTTCACAGTCCGGAAAATCCAAGAAACAAGCATCAGGGAGTGCGCGTTGGGAACGTTCAAGGCAATCAGGATCGACAAGGCGGAAAAAGGCACGATCGCCGCGCTCACCCAATTCGACGAAGCCGAATTGATGGAAGGCGACGTCACCGTGCGGGTCGAATGGTCGACGCTGAACTACAAGGACGGTCTTGCCGTCACCGGCAAGGCGCCGGTGGTGCGGCGCTTTCCGATGATCGCGGGCATCGATTTTGCCGGCACCGTCGAGCAGTCGTCGCATCCGCAGTGGAAGGCCGGCGACAAGGTGATCTGCAACGGCTGGGGCATGGGCGAGACCCATCTCGGCGCCTACGCCGAGAAGGCGCGGGTCAAGGGCGACTGGCTGGTGCGCCTGCCTGAGGGCATGTCGGCGCGCGACGCCATGGCGATCGGCACCGCCGGCTATACCGCGATGCTGGCGGTGCTCGCGCTGGAAAAGCATGGCCTCACCCCGAAGCACGGTCCCGTCGTCGTCACCGGCGCCGCCGGCGGCGTCGGCTCGGTCGCGATCGCGGTGCTGTCGAAGCTCGGCTATCACGTCATCGCTTCCACCGGCCGGATGTCGGAGGCCGCGTACCTGAAGACGCCTCGGCGCGGCCGAGGTGATCGACCGCAACGAACTGTCGGGGCCGGCCAAGCCGCTGGCGAAGGAGCGCTGGGCGGGCGGCATCGACAGCGTCGGCTCGACCACGCTCGCCAACCTGCTCTCGATGACGAAATACGGCGGCGCCATCGCCGCCTGCGGGCTTGCCGCCGGCATGGACCTGCCGTCCTCGGTGGCGCCGTTTATTTTACGCGGGGTGTGCCTTCTCGGCATCGATTCCGTGATGTGCCCGATCGAGCAGCGAAAGACCGCCTGGAGCCGGCTCGCCAGCGATCTGGACCGGGCGAAACTAGCTGAAATCACTCATGAAATTGGTCTCGACGCGGTTATCGACGCCGGCGCCAGGATCCTCGCCGGGCAGGTTCGCGGTCGAATCGTGGTAAAAATTCTCTAACGGTGTTCAGACTTTACCAACCAAGCTGCTCCAATGTTGCCACGGTTGGTATGGTAAGCAGCGGGTAAAGACATCAGGCGTTGCCCGCGCTCGAGTAAAGTCGGAGTTACAGCATGCTTGCGCGTTTCGTGTTGGGGGCCGTCACGGCCGGTGCGGTGATCGCGCCTGCAATGGCCGGAATGATGAACGCCGAAGAGGCCCGCAAGTTCGTAGCCGGCAAGGTGTTCGCCTTCACCTGCTTCGATGGCACCCGCGGCGCAGGCCGGATCCTCGATGACATGGGCGCGGCGGGCGCGGTGCAATTCTCGGGCGCCGGTCCGGTTCGTCACGTGCGGCTGCCCGGCCATACGCTGCAGGTCCGCGGCCAGGCGGTCTGCGCCTCGATCAAGGGCATTCCGTTCGAGCCCTGCTTCAATCTCGACAAGAAAGACGAGCGCAGCTTCCGCGGATCGGTCTCGGGCATGGGCTTCGCCTATTGCGATTTCCGCCATCAGGGTGCGGCGCAGATGCTGATGGCGCGGGCGGCGGTGCATCCGCGTTCGCTGCATGCGGCCGGAGCGGACCGGCTCGGTGGAAGTGTCGCATGCCGAAGTGGCGGCGCGGGTCGAGACCCCGCATGTCGAGGCGTCCGGATCGAACCGGTCAAATCCGAACCGGCGAAAACCGGAAGGCGCGCCGGAACTGCGCCGCTCGACCGACTGACCGGACGCGGATTGATCGGCGCCCGCGCGTACGATCACCCTCGGTTCCATCGCTGACCCCGGCAAGCGCCGTGCCGCAACGTGACCGTAGTCATACGGTCCGAGACATTCACGCGTTGGTAGCGACTGTCGATCCAGTTTGTCGAAAGTCGACAGGCTGTGGGGGCGGCCCAACAAATGGGTTAGGAAATGTCGCTGTACTTCTTCCGGATTAGCCATGGCCGTTATTCCGGCGCTTCCGACCATGGATCGGAATTCGAGAGCCGCGAGGCCGCCTGGAACGAGATGACCAAGGTCTGCGCCGACCTGGTCGGCGCCATTTCGCGCAGCCTGAAGCAAAATGCCGAATGGCATATGGAACTGCTGGACGAGTCCAAGAAGCCGGTGTTCAGGATCCGCCTGGTGGCGGAATCGTTTGGTTAGGCTGCTTTATTGACAGCTTCTTCGCGCTCGCGCCGCGGCTCAATGCGCGGCGGTTAGTTCGACGATCATTACTTCCATCGTATCAGGCCTCGATCGCGATTCCGCATCGTCGATGCGTGTATCTGCGACGCGCGATACGTGCCGTTGCCAGCGAATATCGTTCAAATCTCCGTATTCATACGCGGCTGCTATTAACAATAACTTGCAATCGCGAGCGGTATTTCTCTTAAGGCCGGCGCTCTGCGCAGGTTCGATTCGCTGGTGACGGCAATTGCAGGAGCCTCAGTCCATTTGAATGCGCCTTGTTTTCGGAGCTACGGAAATGCGCAGGAACCTTGCCGGTCGACCAATGTCGAGTTCCCGATCGCACGACCTTCGACGTGTGATCGTTTCAAAGACCGATACCAAGTCGGGATGCTGACCCTACTTCAACAATCAGTTCGTCGGAGCATCCGCCGATTTACAGACGCGGACCCTGATCGCGCCAGCCGCACAGATATCCTCCTGTCATCCGGAATATGCCTCCGGAAGCGTTCGAGGATCTCTGGGTCACGCTAAAGGCCGGCAAGCCGCGTGGGCCGGCGCTGACAAGAATCGCCGCAAGAACGGCGATTTCGATTGGGTGCTGCGCCAGTGCCACACCCATCTGGCGAAAATGGCCAGGTAACGGGCTATATGTCGATGCCGCTCCAAGCGTGCCCGCTGACCAGCGCGCGGAAGCCGAGCTGGTGTATGCGCTGTTACGCGCCAAGAATAGCGCAAAAAGACACAGCTCACAGCCTGGCATCATTCGCGGCGCCGAGTGCGCTGCTCGACCACGTCGCGGTCTTCGACCACGCACGCTGAAGGCGACGTTTGATTACCGCTGATCTCGGCTGCAAGCAGTCTTGCATGGTGATCATCGCCTTCACAGCGGACATTAGGCTCCGTCAAACACGAATTCACCGATCGCCAGCGGCGTCTCGATCGCCGTCCTGTGTCGTGGCCGTTCTGCTCGGCGGATGGCTCGGCCTTCTGACCATTCGCGCCGTCGGCCGGCCGCTGTGCAGCCCGACGGCCGGCGATGGCGAAAATCGCGCAGGCCATTTCGCATGGCCGCATCATCCTCGAGCGCGACGACGAGATCGGCGACATTGCGCAACATCCAGACGTTGCAGGTCAAGGCCGCGGATTCGACCGCGAAGAAGCAAGCAAGGACACCGAGATCAGAGCGCCGCCAAGCAGCGCAAGGCCGACATGATCAAGCTTGCCGACACTTTCGAAGGCGCCGTCGGCGAGATCGTCGAGACCGTGTCGTCGGCCTCGACCGAACTCGAAGCCTCCGCCTGCACGCTGACCGCGACCGCGGAGCGGGCGCAGGAACTCACCACCATGGTCGCGGCCGCGTCCGAGGAAGCCTCCACCAATGTGCAGTCGGTGGCCTCGGCGACCGAGGAGATGGCCTCGTCCGTCAACGAGATCAGCCGTCAGGTGCAGGAATCGGCGCGGATGGCCAATGAGGCGGTCGACCAGGCGCGCAAGACCAACGACCGCGTCAGCGAACTGTCGAAGGCCGCCGCCCGCATCGGCGACGTGGTCGAACTGATCAACACCATCGCCGGGCAGACCAATCTGCTGGCGTTGAACGCCACCATCGAGGCGGCGCGCGCCGGCGAGGCCGGCCGCGGTTTTGCGGTGGTGGCGTCCGAGGTGAAGGCGCTGGCCGAGCAGACCGCGAAGGCCACCGGCGAGATCGGCCAGCAGATCAGCGGGATCCAGGCGGCGACGCAGGAATCGGTCGGAGCGATCAAGGAGATCAGCGGCACCATCGAAAAACTGTCGGAGATCTCCTCGACCATCGCGGCGGCGGTGGAAGAGCAGGGCGCGGCGACGCAGGAGATTTCCCGCAACGTGCAGCAGGCGGCGCAAGGCACCCAGCAGGTCTCGTCCAACATCACCGACGTGCAGCGCGGCGCCAGCGAGACCGGCTCGGCCTCGTCGCAGGTGCTGTCGGCGGCGCAGTCGCTGTCCGGCGACAGCAACCGCCTCAAGCTCGAAGTCGGCAAGTTCCTCAACACGGTACGCGCCGCCTGAAATTACAAAGCCCGGCTCCCGCGGAGCCGGGCCTGATTTCCCGCGCCAACGATGCGCTTATGGCCGCCTCACGCCCCCGGCTGCGCGACAGGCGCGGGTGGCGGCGTTTGCTTGCGGAACAGGATGCGCTGGTACAGCCAGCCGATCGCCACCAGCACCAGCCCCAGGCACATGAACGACAGCGCGCGGTAGACGCCCGTCAGCGTCGACATGTCGATCAGGAACGCCTTCAGGATGGTGAGCGCGATCACGGCCGCGGAAGCGAGCCTTGCGCGCTGCGAATTGAACGACGATGCCGATGCCGAGCAGCGCCACGCCGAACAAAAGCCACGCGATCGAATAGGTGTATTGCTCGACGCCGGTGGTGGCGCCGCTGGTCAGGACCGGGCCGTGATAGAGCCTGCGGATTTCGAGCGTCACATAGGCTCAGCGCGAAAACGAGCGCGCCCGCCGCGATGGTGTTGGCATAGACCGCGCGACGCCGGCCCGCCACTGCATAGGACAATAGCAGCATCAGCACCGCGGGCAGGGCATAGCCGAGCAGAATGCAGGTTGACGAAGACGCCGCCGACGTTGATCGGCCAGATCATCGGGTTTTCCAGCAGCAACAGCCCGAACACGCTGACCAGCCCGGCAAAAGCCGTGAGCAGCACCGCGCCGACATTGTGAACGATGCTGCCGGTGCGGATGCGCAGCCGCTCCAGGCCGATCGCCATGGCGAGCGCGGCGCACACCTGCAGCGCGAACTCCGTCAGCGAGGGCGTGGCGCGGTAGACGTCGCCGCCGTTCACGGCATGGCGGATTTCCATGAACGCCAGCAGCACCGTGAACAGGATCGCCGCCGCCTCCACGGCGCGCAGCGGCGGGTCGTCGCCGCGGCGGCGCAGGAAGTGGCTGCCGGTCCAGAACGACAGCGCCGGAATGCCGTAGCCCCATAGCAGCCAGTTGAAGATCGGCGTGGTGCCGACCGCATCGCCGACGATGCGCGGCTCGTAGCCGATCCGCAGCACCACGATCCCGGCGAGAATGGCGGCCAGCCAGCGCAGGAACGGGATCGGCCGCTGCATCGAAATCCACGCCGTGCCCATCGACATCAGCGCCAGCGCAATCGTCAGCCAGCCTTTTTCCAGCGCGAAGGTCAGCGCCAGCGCCAGCGCGCCGAGCGCGCCGGTGGCGAACAGCGCGATCGAAATCGAAAGTCCCGGCCTGACCTCGCGCTTGCTGAGAATTTCGGTGGCGGCGCCATAGGCCGCCGCCAGTATCACCGCCAGAATCGCAAACGGGATCGAGCGATCGAGATGCGCGATGCGGGCGTAGAGCGCGATCAATAGCGCGAGCGGCGTGAACACCGATGCCGCCGACCACACCACCGGGATGATGGCGCTGGCCGAGCGGCCCTGCGCCAGGAATCCTGCGGCGCCGAAGCCAGCGGCGAAAATCGCGGCCACGATCAGATGCAGCGCGACGGAGGCGTCGGTCGCGGCGGGGCCGATCCCGGGCAGCGCGCCGCCCGGCAGCGACCAGCATGTCCGGATTGCCGCGTACCGCCCATTCGGCGAACACGACGAAGACGAAGGCGGCAGCGGCGGCGATCGCACCGGCGGCGGCCGGCGCGCGCCATGCCACGAGCAGCGTGGCGGCCACCAGCACCGCGAACACGACGATGGCGGTGTCGGCATGAAAGCTCGCGAGCACGATCACCATCGCGCCAAACAGGTAGGCCGCGAGCGACCCGGAGGAGATCGGCTCGATCTGCCCTTCGTCGGCCGGCGGACCGAACATGAATCCGCACACCACCAGCAGAGCCGCGAGCACGAAGCCCGCGATGACGTGGAAGGCGTGCGGAGCCACCATCGACGGCCCGCAATCCAGGCAGGGGAAGGTCCACAGCAGCGCGGCCCCGATCGTGGTGACCGCGAGCCAGCGCCACAGCCTGATCCGCGCCAGCGCGAAGGCCGCCGCGGTGACGATGGCGAGATAGAGATACAGCGCCCAGAAGTCGGGCTTTTCCGAAGACACCAGAACGGGCGTGATGAAGGCGGCGGCGACGCCGAGGCCGGCCAGCGCCGGCCCGTGCAGCAGCGCCGCGGCGAGCGTGCCCAGTGCCACCATTCCGAGCAGGATGAACGCGGTTGCGGGCGCGAGAAAACCGTACAGCGCGTAGGCGGCGTAGACGGTTGCGAAAGCCACCGCGGTGCCGGCGGCGGTGAGGATCGCGGGGATGTTGGCGATCGGCAGCGCTTCGATCGCGGAGACGCTCTCCTTGCGGCGCGTCCATTCGCCGGCGGCAAGCAGCGCCAGTGCGAACGCGCCGCCGAGCAGCGTACGCACGCCGGGCCCGAGCAGCCCTGCCTCGATCGAATAGCGGACCATGAAGAAGCCGCCGAGCGCCAGCGTCAGGCCGCCGATCCAGACCACCCAGCGGGTGCCGATGCGTTCCTCGAAGCCGGGCTGGGCCTGAGGCAGCGGCGGCGGCATCGCCGCCCCGCCGGTGGCCTGCGGCGCGGCGGTTTCGTTCGGTGCAACAGGCGCGACCGGTTCAGCGGCGGCGACCGTTGCCGGCTGCTCGGCCGCAATGCCCGGCGACGAGACTGCGAGCGTTTGTTCAGGCGCCTGAAGCGGCGGGGGCGGCGGGACAGGCTTCGCCTGCCATGCCGCAGCTTCCATCGCGTCGAGCCGGGCGCGCAGCATGGCCGCCTGATTGAGCGCCTTGCGCGCGAAAATGAAGGCGACGAAGGCAATCAGCAGCGCAAAAAATTCGAACGGCGAATCGAACATCATCGAGCCTCCGGGCGATCCGCCCGGCGTCAGGGCTTAACCGCGTCAAAAAATCTTCAGCGCCGACAGGCCGTCAGCGCCTGCCGCGGACGCGCAGGCCCGGCGCGGGCCGCTCCTGCAGCACCTCGCGGCGGAAGCGAAACAGTGCCGCGGGCCGGCCGCCGGTCTGTGTCGACATCACGCCGGTCGGTTCGACCAAGGCGCCGGCTTCCACCAGCCGGCGGAAATTCTGCTTGTGCAGATGCCGCCCCGAGATCGCTTCCACGGTCCGTTGCAATTCAGTGAGTGTGAACTCCGGCGGTAAAAGTTCAAACACCACCGGGCGATATTTCAGCTTGGCGCGCAGCCGCGCGATCGCGGTGGCCAGAATCCGCCGGTGGTCGAAGCGCATCGGTACGCCGAGGTTCGGAATCGACTTGCGCGCCAGGGCCGCCGGGCGTCCGTCCCGGCGCGCCTCCTCGACCAGTCCGGCTTCGTACAGCAGCTCGTAACGGTCGAGCACGCGCTCCTCGTCCCAATGCGCGCCCTCGGTGCCGAAATACAGCCGGACGCGGTCCTTGCGGCTAAGGGCGCGTGCGGTGTCCGGCTGCTCGGTCTGGTCGGCCCAGCGCGTCAGTTCGGGAAAGATGTCGCGCTCGATGATCCCGGGCCGCGCCGCCCGCCAGTCTTCCCAGGGGAAGAAGCGATACCAGGGCTCGAACGTCGCGCCGGGCGCGCGCGAGGCGTTGTCGGCCGCGCGCGTCAGCGCGAGGTAGCCGATCGAGGCGACATGGGCTTCGGTGTCGCCGGCCTGGGTGTGCCGGCCGCGGTCGCCGAACGTATAGAGCTGCTCGACATAGCCGAGCCGCAATCCCGCCTGTTCTTCCACCCAGGCGCGCAGGCCGATCTCGAAGGTGCGGTGTCGCACCGCATCGAACGGGCCGAACGGAAGGCCGGCGAGCTTGTCGCCGTCGCCGGAGGATGCGGTGAGGATCACCGGCTCGTTGCCTTCGATCGCGACGATGGCGGCGGTCAGGCCGATCTCGATCGGCGTCAGAAGCTTTTCGCTCATCTGGCGTGGTCTACGGGCATCAGTCGAGATCGATGCGGAACGGGCGGCCTTCGACCATCATGTTGCCGGGCCCCATTTCGTCGAGCGCGCGCAGCATGCGTCCCTCGCGCCCGAGCGCCTTGTCCGCCAGGCTGACGATCAGCCGGTTCGGCGGGGCGATCGGGGAGGCCGCACGAATTTGCCGCGCGATCGAGATTTCGTCGCGATGCGGATTGAGCAGGCAGGCGGCGGCAAAGGCGCTCGCGGTCGAGCGGCTGATGCCGGCATAGCAGTGCACGACCAGCGGCGCGCTGCGGTCCCAGCCGCGCACGAAGTTCAGCACCTGCTCGATATGAGAATCCGAGGGCGCGACAAAGCCGTCGATCGCTTCCGTGATGTCGTCCATCTGCACTTTCAGATGATTGGCCGGCAGCACCGACTCCGGCCGCTGCACCTGATCGACATTGGCCATCACCGTGAGGACGTGGCTGGCGCCCGTGGCCTTGACGGTGTCGGGGAGGGCGGCGAGCGAGCAAACGTGGATCATGGCATTCCTTTTATCGCGCCGATTATAGGCCCGCGCGCGGGGTGGTGAAAGGTCGTTCGGGCGCTGGCTTCAGGCGTGCAACGTCTTGAACCGCGCCAAAAACCGCTTCTCGGCCTTGGCCGCCGTCCAGGGCGTCAGATAGTCCTGCCGCGTCGAGGCGGGCAGGCCGGGATCGCGGCCGAACAGGCGCTTGGCCTCGGCTTGCGCAAAGCCTGCAAGTTCTGTCGCCTCGAGATAGGCCGCGCCCCGGTCGGCATCCTTGATCTGCCGCTCGATTTCCGGGCTGAGCACCGGCGGCAGTCCGAAGCGGATGTGGATCGCCGCGAGCAGCCGCTTTTCCACCGCCTTGTAGTCGCCGCCAAGCACCGCCTTGAACGGCGAGATCATGTCGCCGATGACATATTCCGGCGCGTCGTGCAGCAGCGCAGCCAACCGCACCCTGATATCGACGCGCGGCGTGTGCTCGCGCATCACGGCTTCGACCAATAGCGTGTGCTGCGCCACCGAGAAAATATGCGCGCCGCCGGTCTGGCCGTTCCAGCGCGCGACCCGCGCCAGGCCGTGGGCGATATCGGCGATTTCGATATCCAGCGGCGAGGGGTCCAGAAGATCGAGCCGCCGCCCCGACAGCATCCGCTGCCAGACGCGGGAGGAGGTGTGCGGCGCGGATCGTTTTCTTGCCGTCATTTGACCTTGAGGCGGGGGCTGCGATGTTTTCCGCCGCAGGTGTCGTGGCAGAAGCACGTGACCAGATGGTCGTTGACCATGCCGGTGGCCTGCATGAAGGCGTAGACGATGGTCGGGCCGACGAATTTGAATCCGCGCGCCGCCAGTTCCTTCGAGACCTTGATCGAGAGCGGCGTCGACGCCGGCACGCTGGCGGTGGTCTTGAAATGGTTGACCTTCGGCTTGCCGTCGACGAAGTCCCAGAGGAATTTCGAGAAGCCGGGGCCGTCTTCCATGATCTTGAGATAGGATTTCGCGCTCGCGATCGCGCCCTCGATCTTGGCGCGGTTGCGGACGATGCCGACATCGTTCATCAGCGCGTGAATTTTTTTGGCGTCGTAGCGCGCGATCTTCTCGGGGTGGAAATCGTCGAAGGCGCGGCGGAAATTGTCGCGCTTGCGCAATATCGTGATCCACGACAGCCCGGCCTGGAAACCGTCGAGAATGAGCTTTTCATAAAGCGCGCGGTCGTCATGTTCCGGCACGCCCCATTCGGTGTCGTGATAGGCCATGTAGAACGGGTCCTCGCCCGGCCACGGGCACCGCGTCAGGCCGTCGGCATGCAGGCGCGCGGACCGGCTCATGCCACGGTCTGCTTCGCTGAAGCCGAGAGCTCATCCGGCTCGGCCAGGCGGATGGCGAGGCCGCCCGAGGTCAGCGGCAATCCGGCGGCAAGCGCGTCGGCGACGCGATCGACCCTGATCAGCGCCAGACCCCTGGAGCCCGCCGACGACCCCATGGTGCCGACCGCCTTGTCGCCGGCAAGAATCGGGGTGCCCGCTTCCGGCGAAAAACCTTCAAGCACGATGCGTACGGTTCGCGTGCGCGCGGTGCCGCGATGCTGCATCCGCGACACCACCTCCTGGCCGACGTAACAGCCCTTGTCGAAATCGACGCCGTGCAGGCGGTCCATGTTGGTTTCGTGCGGAAAAGCGTCGCCATACATGAAGTCGAGGCCGCCGCGCGGAACGCCCGAGGCGATGCGATGCGCCTCATAGGCCGGGCTGTCGACCAGATCCGCGCCGATCAGATCGGCGGCTTTTTGCGCGAGTTCCTCGGGCACCAGAATCCGCCAGCCGAGCGCCGGATTGCGGGGATCGGCGAACGCCAGATCGGGCTTGACGGCAAATTCGCCATCCCAGGCCGCGAGCACGCCGAGACTGTCGGAAAGGTTTTCGATTCCGACCTTGGCGCGCAATTTGTAGAAGCCGAGCTTGTCGGCGAGCGCCTGCGCCAGCGCGCGCGGGCAATCGATCAGGAACCCGCCGCCATGGCCGGAAGGCGCTTCGGTGATCAGGAAATCCGTCACGATCTTGCCCTGCGGCGTCAGCAACGCCCCGAACCGGCCGAGCCCGGGCCGGAGCAGCGTCACGTCCGTGGTGACGAGGCCGTTGAGAAAGTCGCGCGCGCCATCGCCCGTGACCTTGACCACGCCCCGGTCGGGGAGAAACGCTGCTTTCATGCAAAAATCTCTTGCGACATGTTGCAGCGGAACGTAAGCCGCCAAGTCATAAACGACAAGACCCGCGCGAGGGCCCTCTCGGGCCTCCTCAGGCCATGAGGAGGCAACTGAACACGAGGAATGATGAGCCAAACCTACGACGTGATTCTGAAGTCCGGCACCGTGGTCAATCAGGACGGCGAAGGCGTGCGCGACATCGCCGTCGCCAATGGCCGCATCGCGGCGATCGGCTCCCTTGGACAGGCCTCGGCCGCCGAGGTGATCGACTGCAAGGGCCTGCACATCCTGCCCGGCGTGATCGACACGCAGGTGCACTTTCGCGAACCGGGCCTGACCCACAAGGAGGACCTGGAAAGCGGCTCGCGCAGCGCTGTCATGGGCGGCGTCACGGCGGTGTTCGAAATGCCGAACACCGATCCATTGACCGTCACCGAGCTGACCTTGACCGGCAAGGTGAAGCGCGGCCATCACCGCATGCATTGCGATTTTGCATTTTTCATCGGCGGCACCCGCGACAACGTGCAGGACCTGCCGGAGCTCGAACGCGCGCCCGGCTGCGCCGGCGTCAAGGTGTTCATCGGCTCGTCGACCGGCGCGCTGCTGGTCGAAGATGACGAAAGCCTGCGGCGGATTTTTCAGGTGATCCGGCGCCGTGCGACGTTTCATGCCGAGGACGAGTACCGCCTCAACGACCGCAAGCCGCTGCGCGTCGAGGGCGATCCGCGCTCGCATCCGGTGTGGCGCGACGAGACCGCGGCGCTGATGGCGACGCAGCGTCTGGTCAAGCTCGCCCATGAAACCGGAAAACGGATTCACGTGCTGCATATCTCGACCCGGCAGGAGATCGAGTTTCTCAGGGATCACAAGGACGTCGCCACCTGCGAGGTGACGCCGCACCACCTCACGCTGGTTGCGCCGGATTGCTATGAGCGGCTCGGCACCCTGGCGCAGATGAATCCGCCGGTTCGCTCGGCCGAACACCGCGCCGGCATCTGGTACGGCATCGAGCAGGGCATCGTCGACGTGCTCGGCTCCGATCACGCCCCGCATACGCTGGAGGAAAAGGCCAGGACCTATCCGGCCTCGCCCTCGGGCATGACCGGGGTGCAGACGCTGGTGCCGTTGATGCTCGACCACGTCAACGCCGGGCGGCTGTCGCTGCAGCGCTTCGTCGATCTCAGCAGCGCAGGTCCGGCGCGGCTGTTCAACATCGCCTGCAAGGGCCGCATCGCGGCGGGCTATGATGCGGACTTTACGGTGGTCGATCTCAAGCGCAGCGAGACCATCACCAACAAATGGGTGGCCTCGCGCGCCGGCTGGACGCCCTATGACGGCGTACGCGTCACCGGCTGGCCGGTCGGCACTTTTGTGCGCGGCAGGCGGGTGATGTGGCAGGGTGAGCTGGTCGGGCCGTCGACCGGCGAGCCGGTGCGGTTTCTGGAGACGCTGACGGCGTAAACTTTACTGCTTCGCCAGCGTGGTCGAAAACTCGCCGTTGCGCACGCGCACGGGAAGGCCTTCGACGAATTTCGCCACCGCGTCCTCGCCATAGGTTGCGACCAGTTCGGCGAACGCCGCGAACAGGCTGGCCTGCGCCAGGCAGTCGCCATCGACGCCGTCGTGCCGCGCTTCCGCCCAGGCCTCGTTAAGATAGCTGAGCGCGGCCTGTTTCTGTTCGTGATCGGGCAGCGGGTCGCGGGCGGTGGTGAAGGACACTGGATGGCTCATGAAACTCAACAGGCTTGCGCGATCCAGGGCGGAACGCTCGAATGGCTGAGGTTTAGCATGAGCCAGCGGGCCGCCTAGACCAGTTCTTTAAGAAAGGTTAACGGCCGGGAACAAGATTTTAGTCCGTTGTTCCAATCCGGAACGCGCATCGGATTCCAATCTGTTGGTGTGACGCGTTTTCCCGGCGCGAACCGGTATCCAGCTTGCTCGAAAACGCTCGCTAGTTGGCGTAGCGGGCGGTCAGATCCCGGGAAATCTTCGAGCCTTCCTCGATGTAGCGGCGGATCGCGACGGAGGCCGCCGGCGTGCAGGTCCGGTAGGTCTGCTGGAACCCGTTATAGCCGCGGTTGAAGCCGGCGATCATGCGGGCGCGGCGGTCGCCCGAGGGGGTCTCGGCGTCGATCAGCGCCTGCATCTGGTTGCGCCATTTCGCGCCTTCATTGCTGCCGCAGATGCCCCTGAGATAATGCAGGGTGCCGAGGATCTCGGCCAGCCGCTGCAGGTCGCCGTCGAACGGCGCGGCCGCGTCCTGGGCCCGCGCCGGGCCGGAAAGGCATGCCGAAATGAGGATGAGAGCGGCCAGAAAATGCTTGGACATGGGCCCGCACGATATGCCCCTTCAATGCGCTGGAAGCAAGGCGCGGGGGGCTTTTGGAGAGGCGCACCGGCCTTCAGGCCGTGAGCAGCCGCCGGGCCTGCTGGATGACCTCCTGCAGGCCGCCGGTGACCTTGAGATCGCCCAAGCCGTCCGGCTTGAGCCACCTGAAATCGTCGAGTTCGTCGTTCAGGACCGGCTCGCCGGAGATCCAGCGCGCCGCGAATGACATGATCAGATAGTGCCCGCCGCCGCGCGGCTCCCGGCACCACCTCGCGCCACCCGGCAAGGCCGACGATCTCGATTTTGAGCGCGGTTTCCTCATCGACCTCGCGATGCAGCGCCGCGTGCAGCGTTTCGCCGAATTCGACCCGGCCGCCCGGCAGCGAATAAAGGCCCTTGGCCGGCGACCGCGCGCGGCGCACCAGCAGGATCTTGTCGTCGCGAAAGATCGCCGCGCTGACGGCCAGTTGGGGATGGGACGGGGGGGACGCCACGGGCATCAGAGCATGATCCGGACCCGAAGGGCCGCGCTGGCGCAAAGTGGACGCCGGCTTTCCCTCGGACAAACGCGAAGCGTTTGCTCGGAGATCATGCTCGAACAAGGAGATGAGATCATGATCTGATTCAATCCAGTCGGATCATGATCTAGAGCATGATCCGGAAAAGTGGAAACCGGTTTTCCGAAAAGATCATGCTCAAAACAAAGAGATGAGATCATGATCCGATTCAATCCAGTCGGATCATGATCTAATGGGTCATGATGTAGTCGACGTCGGCCTCGGAGCCGCCATTGATGATGCCGCCGGCCAGCGCCACCAGTGGCTTGACCCAGCCGGTGGCCTGCTCGGCCAGCGTGGCCCGGGTCTTGTCCTGGCGGGCTTCGCGCATGGCCGTGCCGACCGCGGTCAGGATCGAGGTCATGGCGCTGGTGATATTGTCGAATTCGGCGCGGGTGATGGCGTCGGCCGAATTCATAGGCCTCGATCGCCAGCTCCCGCGCCTTGAAATGGGACGCCGTGAAATGCTCGCGATAGGTCAGCGGGTGCCAGCCCAGGAAATCCTCCGCGCATTCCGGCATGTCCGGAACCATCTCCAGCAGCATGATGGCTTCGTTGAAATGATTCAGATAATCGGTGGCAAGCCCGGTGCGGGGATTGATGTTGGCGGCGCGCAACAGGGCAGCCCGCGCGTCATCAGGGCGGGCCTGGCGCGGCGTCGGGCGGTCGGATGGCGCGGGTTTGGCAGCCGTCGATGTCATCCGGCCCAGTCTTGACGGTCGGGGTTAAAAGGTACTGAACAGATGCCTATCTGGGCCACAGAATGTGCGGACGCTTCGTAATTACCTCGCCCCCGGCGGCCTTGCGGCAGATTTTCGGCTATGTCGAGCAGCCCAATTTCCCGCCACGGCATAATATTGCGCCGACACAACCGATACCTGTGGTGATCATCGAAAACGGCGTCCGGCATTTCCGGCTGATGCGCTGGGGCCTGTTGCCGGCCTGGGTCAAGGATGTCGGTAAATTCACCCTGCTGATCAATGCGCGCTCGGAAACGGTCAACGAAAAACCGGCCTTCAAGAACGCGATGAAGCGGCGGCGCTGCCTGATCCCGGCGGACGGCTATTATGAATGGCAGGCCTCCGGGAAGCGCAAACGGCCATACTTCATCCATCGCCGCGACGGCGCGCCGATGGGGCTGGCCGGGCTGGCGGAAACCTGGATCGGCCCGAACGGCGAGGAACTCGACACCGTGGCGATCGTCACGGCGCCGGCGAGCGCCGATCTCGCGGTGCTGCATCACCGCGTGCCCGTGACGATTGCTGCCGAGCGATTTCGATCGCTGGCTCGATTGCGGCGCGCACGACGTGGCGACGGCGATGGCGCTGCTGACGCCGCCGCACGAAGGCGAATTCGCCTGGCATGAGGTCTCGACACGGGTCAACCGCGTCGCCAATGACGATGCGCAACTGATCCTGCCGATCACGGCGGAGCAGCGCGAGGCCGAAGAGCCGAGGCTCGCGAAAAAGCCAGCGAAAAAGCCCGCGCCGCGCAAGCCGGCGCCGGTGGCGTCGGATGACGGGCAGGGAAGTCTGTTCTGAAACCGGTCTCAACTTCTATGGTCGTCCCCGCTCGCGCTTCGCTTGGCCGGGACGACGAGGATTCCCCAATTCAGCCGGCAACGCCGAGCAATTGCTTCAGCTTCAGCACGGCGCTGTCCGGCGTCGTGAGCACCGGCAGGCGCGACGCTTCGGCGACCAGCGCCGCCGCCGGCGCCATGCTGTATTGCGCGAGCGCGATCAGGTCGCAGTCGCGCAGATCGCGTGACGCTTCGACGACCAGGCGATCGTGTTCGGCGCGATCGCCGCGATCCAGCGCCGCGAGCGCGCCTGGCGCCAGTTTCGGCACGATCTCGACGGAGCGGGGAAATTCCGCCGGCATCGAGACAAGCGTCGGCGGGAACGACGAGAGCAGACCGATCCGGTGGCCCCGTGCGACCGCCTGCTCGATCATCGCCTCATTGGGCTTGAGCACCGGCATCGGCGCGAGTTCGCGCGCGACCGCCTCGATGCAGGGGCCGAAGGCCGAGCAGGTGAAGAGGATGGCGTCGGCGCCGGTCGAGGCCGCGTAACGTCCGAGGACGAGGAAACGTTCGGTCATCGCGACGGTGAGGCGGCCGTCGCGCGCCAGGTCGGCCGACAGGCTGTCGTCGAGCAAATTCATCAAGGTTGCGTCCGGCCAAAGCCGGGCGAACGAGGCCTCGATCGGTACAATGGAATGCTTCAGGGCGTGGATGAGGGCAATGCGCATCTTGTTCAATCTGTCCGCTGACAAGCGGAGTGTCAATGTTGCACGACTCGCTGCGGCGTCATCAGCCGCTGGGCATCACCGAAAAATATTCAGCGCCGCATATTGCAGGAGCATGATGGTCTTGGCGTCCACGATGCGGCCGTCGCCGATCATGGCGAGCGCCTGATCGATCGATAGCTCCAGCACCTCGATGTCCTCGCCCTCGGCGGCGATGCCGCCGCCGCTTCCGACCTTCATGTCCGGCCGATATTCCGCGACAAAGAAGTGCAGTTTTTCGGTGACCGAGCCGGGGCTCATGAAGGCTTCGAACACCTTTTTGATTTCGCCGAGCCGATAGCCGGTTTCCTCCTCCGCCTCGGCGCGAATCCGCACCTCCGGAGACTCCTTGTCCAGCAGGCCGGCCGCCGCCTCGATCAGCAGACCGTCGTAGCCGTTGACATAGGCCGGATAGCGGAACTGCCGCACCAGCACCACGCTGCGCTGCGCCAGATTGTAGGGCAACAGCGTGGCGCCATTGCCGCGGTCGTAGGTCTCGCGGGCTTGCGTCTGCCACTCGCCATTGGCGCGCCGCCATTCGAAGGTGGTGGTCTTCAGGATGTAGTGGTTGTCGGAGAGCAGGCGGACGTTCTTGACGCGGATGCGGTCGGAGACGGTCATGTCGTGCTTCCTTCTGATTTCGAGCTACGGTGTCGGCTCGCGCCCGTCGAGCCATTTGGCGAAGATCACGGTTTCCTGCTCGCAATAGCCGATCGACTGGTAGAACGCGTGGACCTTCGCATTGTCGTTGCGCACCATCAGTTGAAGTTTTCAGGATGCCGCGCGCACGAAGCCACTCTTCGGCGGCGTTCATGATCGCTCGGCCGAAGCCCTTCATAGCGATGATCCGGATCGACCGTGACGTAGTAGACCCAGCCGCGATGGCCGTCATGGCCGACCAGCACCGACGCGACGAGGGCGCCGTCGTTGCGGCCCAACAGCACCGTTGCGTTCGTGTCCTTGCGCGCCAGCGCGATATCGGCCGCAGGATCGTTCCACGGCCGCGTCGAGCCGCACCGCTGCCACAGCGCGATCACCTCGGCGATATCGCCGTCTTCAATTGCCGTGATGCTCAGGGCGTGAGCGGCCGCAGGGACATTCACAGCACCTTGCCCGGGTTCATGATGCCGAGCGGGTCGAGCATCGCCTTGATGCCGCGCATCAGCTCGATCGCGACCTTGTCCTTCACCTCGGGCAGTTCGTCGCGCTTGAGCACGCCGATGCCGTGCTCGGCGGAGATCGATCCGCCCATCCGCAGCACGATGTCGAACACCACCGCATTGACCTCGTGCCAGCGGCTCATGAAATCGGCGGTGTCGCCGCCGATCGGCTGGCTGACATTGTAATGGATATTGCCGTCGCCGAGATGGCCGAACGGCACCGGCCGCGCGCCCGGAATCAGTTTCACCACCGCGGCATTGGCCTGCTCGATGAAATCGGGCACCGCGACCACCGGCACCGAGATGTCGTGCTTGATCGAGCCGCCTTCCGGCTTCTGCGCCGCCGACATCTCGTCGCGCAGCTTCCAGAACGCGCTGCGCTGGCTCAAGCTCGCCGCGATCACGGCGTCATCGACGATGCCGTCGTCCAGACCCTGCGCCAGGATCGCTTCCAGCGTGGCGCGGGCGTCGTCGCGCGGCGACGACAGCTCCATCAGCACGTACCAGGGATGCTTGCTCGCGAGGGGATGGCGGATGTCGATGCCGTGGCGCACGCTGAAATCGACCGCGATGTCGGACAGCAGCTCGAAACTGGTCAGCGTTCCCGCCGCCTCGTTCTGCGAGATCGAGAGCAGCTTCAGCGCCTGCGCCGGCGATTTGAGGCCGACGAAGGCGGTTTCCACCGCGCGCGGCTTCGGAAACAGTTTTAGGGTCGCCGCGGTGATGATGCCGAGCGTGCCCTCGGCGCCGATGAACAGGTTGCGCAGGTCGTAGCCGGTATTGTCCTTCTTCAGCTTCGACAGCCCGTTCAGAATGCGGCCGTCGGCCAGCACCACTTCCAGCCCGAGCGCCATCTCGCGCGCCACGCCATAGGCCAGCGCCGTGGTGCCGCCGGCATTGGTGGAGAGATTGCCGCCGATGGTGCAGCTTCCCTCCGCGCCGAGCGACAGCGGAAACAGCCGGTCGACCTCGGACGCGCGCTGCTGCGCGATCTGCAGCACCACGCCGGCCTCGCAGGTCATGGTGTTGGAGGCGGTGTCGATGTCGCGGATCTTGTCCAGCCGCCGCATCGAGACGACCACCTCGCCATTGTGCGGGGTCTGGCCGCCGACCAGGCCGGTATTGCCGCCCTGCGGCACCAGCGCGATGCGGTGTTCGCTGGCGAGCTTGCAGATGGCGGAGACTTCCGCCGTCGAGCCCGGCCGCAACACCAGCGGCGAGCGGCCGTGAAACAGGTCGCGCTCCTCGGTGACGTAGGGCGCGATGTCGGCCGCGATCGGTCACCGCATATTTGTCGCCGACGATCGCGCGGAACCGCGCGATCAGTTCGGGCGAGAGCGGCGGCGCGGCGGGCTGGACGATATTCATCTTTGTCTCTTGCGTTTCCTCATTCCCGCTCCACCGCGGCGCGGCGCAGCCGGTCGTTGATCGCTTCGCCGAGCCCGTGATGCGGCACCGGCATGACCGCGATGGCGCGCGCGCCCTTGGCGTCGAGCGCGCGAAGATAACCGAAAAGATTGGCGGCGGCCTCGTCGAGATCGCCGCGCGCGGACAAATTCATCACGCAGGTCGCCGCGTCAACTCCCGGCACTGCATCCGAGCCGAACGCCAGCAGCGCCTCGCCGGGCTCGACCCTGTCGGCATTGAGCCGCACCTTGCGTGCGCGGCGCGTAATGCGAGGCCAGCATGCCCGGCGCCAGCGGCTGGCCGGTGTCGCTGTCGGCATCCTCGGGCGGCTGCGCAGCGCCCGGCCGAGCACGCGCTCGATCTCGCCGCGCGGCAGGCCGCCGGGGCGCAGCAGCATCGGCGCCTCGAAGCATCCGACGATGGTGGATTCGACGCCGACCTCGACCGGCCCGCCATCGACGATCAGATCGATGCGCCCCGCAAGGTCGCTTTGCACATGCGCGGCCGTGGTCGGCGAGACATGGCCCGACAAATTGGCCGACGGCGCCACCACCGGCCCGCCGAACGCGCGCAGGATGTCGCAGCGCCACCGGTGGGCCGGCACCCGGATCGCGATGGTCTCGAGTCCGGCGGTGGCGAGATCGGCCACCGGGCAGTCTGTTGTCTTCGGCAGCACCAGCGTCAGCGGTCCCGGCCAGAACGCCTCGGCCAGCGCGGTCGCCTGCGCGTCGAAGCGGGCGATCCGCTTGCCGGCCTCGATATCCCTGACATGGGCGATCAGCGGATTGAACGCGGGCCGGCCCTTGGCCTGATAGAGCCGCGCGATCGCCGCGGCGTTGGTGGCGTCGGCGCCGAGGCCATAGACGGTCTCGGTCGGGAACGCGACCAGCCCGCCCTCGGCGAGACAACGGGCCGCCGCGGCCACGGCGGCCTCGCCGGCGGGCAGAATTCGTGTTTTCAGGCCCACATTCACGAGGGATACCGTCCTCAATTCGGCTTCTTGCGGTGTGCGAAACCCAAGGCTATAAGCCGCCTTCTTGTCGGAGTGTGGCTCAGCCCGGTAGAGCACTGCGTTCGGGACGCAGGGGTCGCAGGTTCAAATCCTGCCACTCCGACCATTATATCAATAGCCTAGCGTTTTCATAGATTTAAAGCGCTAAGACGCGCGGTCCGAGCGTCGCGCGGGCCTCACCGCTTGCGCGATTTCGCAGCCGGATCGCGGCGGCGCCGGCTGAGGTACCCGATCGAACCAAAATCAAGCGCTTGAGGCTCGAGCCGCTGGCAACTTCTGCTGAACGCTTGTCCGAAATGGCCGGCGCGCCGGGTTGCAGATCGACCGGCAATATCGTCTAGGGCTGCTCGGCGATCCTGCGCGGCACCTCATGCACGATCATTTGTCCCTCCGGGCAGATCTGTTTCCGGATTTGCTCCACGACCGCCTGCGGGTCCATATCCGGATTGCACAGAAGGATATCGACGAGCAGCAAACGATACTCCGGCCATGTCGTCAGCACGATGTGAGATTCGCCGAGAAAGACTGCAATGGTGAGGCCGTGCGGGACGTAGCGAACCTCGTATTCACCGACGATCGTCGCGCCGACGGACCGCGCCGCGGTCTTTGCGGCTTCCGCGAGAGCTTCGGCGTCATTGATGATGTCGGGGCAGTCATACAACTCTGCGAGGATATGGGTCATCAACATCGAAACGCTCCTTCGGTCCGAACCGGATCCGAATGCATGCCCAACTCGCATTTGATACGGGTGTGTGCTAGTTAGCCGAATTGGTAACGAGATCAAGGGTAATGACCGCGACGTCGATTCTGGACCTGATAGCGCAGGCGACGCGCCTGCGTGAGGGATCGTCCGGCGTCTCGGCTCTGCTTCGCGCCGTCTATCGCGCGGGCTCCCTGCGTTTGCAGGATGCGGCGCGGGAAGCGCGGCTGCCGCTCCCGGTGGCGACCGCGGTTCGCCGCGAGCTCGAGAAGGCCGGGTTGCTGGAACGCAAGCATGGGCTGACGCTGACGGACGACGGGCGTGAATTTGTCGAGCGCGATCTCGGCATGCGAACGCAGGTCGACCTCACATGCCCGACCTGCGCGGGACATGGCATCGTGATCCCGGATGTCGTGCAGCCCCAGGTCGAACGGCTGGCGGAAATTATCGCGGGCGCGCCGTCCGTCGATGTGACGCTCGATCAGGCGCCCTGCAGTCCCGACACCGCGATGCGCCGCGCGCTGCTGATGCTGCAGAAGGGCGCGCTCGAAGGCCGGCGCGTGCTGGTGGTCGGCGACGACGATTTCGGTGTCGATCGCGATCGGCCTGCTGGGCCGCGCGCTGCGTCAGGGTGACCTTACCAAGGGCGTCACCGTGATCGATGCCGACGAGCGGCGGCTGTCGTTTCTTCGCGACGCCGCCGCGCGCGAACAATTGCCGCTCGAAGTCGTTCATCACGATCTGCGCCGGCCATTGCCGGCGGCGCTGCGGCGTTCGTTCGATGTGATCGAGACCGATCCGCCGTATACGCTCGAAGGCGCGCGGCTGTTTCTGGCCCGCGGATGCGAAGCGCTGACGACGGAGACGGACGGTCATTGTTTCTTGTCGTTCGCCCATTGGCCGGCTTCGCAGATGCTCGAGCTGCAGAAGGCTTTCATCGAACTCGGGCTGGCGGTGCGGGCGGTGTGGCCGAACTTCAACCGCTATTCGGGCGCAGCCGTGCTCGGCAATCTCGGGCAGCTCATCGAACTCGTGCATGTCGGCGGAGCGGCCGCCGAGTTGCCGGACTGGAGCGGTCCGCTGTATACCGCCGACGTCAATCCGCGCCTGCGCATCTACGCCTGCGCTGATTGCGGCAAGGAGGCCGTACTCGGGCAAAACGGGACACCGGCCACCATCGATGAATTGAAGGCCCGGGGATGCAGCAATTGCGGCGGACATATATTCCGCCGGCAGTCGATTCGATCGTCATGAACGGCGCGTCCGGCACTCCCGCCGCCAATCGAGTTCGAGCGCTTGGGCCGCTTCGGCGGCAGCTAATGGATATGAGCAATGTCTGAAAAACCAACCTATCGCCTGCGCCCTCTCGAGGAAAAGGATCTCGAGACGGTCGCGGTGTTCGAAGGCGAAATCGCCAAGATATCGTTTCCCGACGATCCGATCACCGACACCCGCTTCTACGTCAAGAAGCTCAAGCAGCTGCTGGCCAATGAGAACGCGGCCGCGTTCGTCGCCGAGAGCGAGGCCGGACTGGTCGGGTGGGCCAATGTCAGCCAGCGGCAGAACTTCATCACCAAGGAAAAATACGCCGACTTCCACAGCATCTACGTAGCGCCGTCGCAGCGTGGCGGCGGCGTGGTATCGGCATTGGTCGCGGCGGTGTTCGACTACTGCCGGCAACAGAAGCTGGACAAGGTTGTCTTCCGCACCCGGGCGGATAACGAACGCATGAAGGCGGTGCTGGCGCGGGTCGGCTTCGTGCCGACGCAGATCTATTACGAGAAGACGCTCGACGGCAAAGGGAAGGCCGGAGAATGAGGAGCGGGTGTCAGCGCGGCTTCATCGGAGATCGGCAGCCGGCGCTCCCTGCTGCCTCGCGGGCGTTATCATGAACACATCATAACGAACCGTCTTGCCGGCGATGACGTGGGACGGCTTCCTCAGGCCCTCCAGCGCAGGTGCCCGCAGCGGCCATTTCAGGACCACCCGCTTGCAGTCGGCGGCCAGGGCCGCCTGCATCAGCTCGAGCGCGTCGGGATCTGTCCCGACCAATTCCCGCAATAGCCGCATCTCCTTTTTCACGATGGCCGTGTTGGTGCGAGGGGGATGCATGGGGTCGACGATCACGACATCCGCCCGCAAGCCCGGCAGCAGATCCCGCGCGTCGCCATGGATCAACGTCATCCGCGCGACGACCGCGGCGAGTTCGGGGCTCTCTGCGCTCGCCCGCGCGAGCGCGTCTGCGCAAGAGGTCGTGGACTTGCCGGGAGCGCTCCAGCAAGGTGACTTGCGCGCCGCTGGAAGCGAGCAGGAACGCGTCACGGCCAAGTCCGGCGGTGGCGTCCACGATGGTGGGAATATTCCCCCGGGCGAAGCCGGCCGCCCTCGCCAGCGCGTGTTTGCGGGAAGCGCCGGACCGAAATCGATAGCCGACGGCGCCGTTGACGAAATCAAAAGCGGATTGCAGTTGATTGTCCGTGTTCAAGGCGCGCCACTTCGGGATAGCTGGGTCATGAGGCCTCCGTCGCACGGGGCCGGCCTGTCTGCTCCAACTTGTTTTCCTGGACGGGCAAGCCTGGCACTCCGGTCATTGTACCCATAGCCCGGCATTTTCACAGATTCAAAGCGCAAAGCGCACGCGGCTCACCAATTGCGCGATCCGCAGGCGAGGTCGCACCTAGCGCAGCCGGCCGCGCCGGATCGACCAGCGCTCAGGCGTGGTGCGCATCACCTCATGCAGCGCCGGGCGCGCGTTCAGCTGCTTTTCCGGCACGCAGGCGATAATCGCATTGCGGTCCTGGATGCCCTGCTCATCGACGATCCATACCCGCAAACTGTCGCCGGCGAGCCGCGCCGCGATCCGATCGGGTGTCGGATCGATATCGTTCGCCACCAGCACGTTCATCACGATGCGGCCGCCCGGCGCCAGGCGGGCGCGGATCGCCTCGCAGGTCTCGGCGTCGAACTCGTCGCCGAACCGGAAACCCGGGCCGCCGAGGTCGATGGCGATGCCGTCGTAAAGCGTCTCGTCCCGATAGATGAACTTGCGGAAATCGGAGACCATGCAAGGGAGATCGTCGGGCAGCCCGAAGAACTTGTGCGCGATCACGAAGCTGATCGGATTGTTGTCGACGACCGTCAGGTTTTTTCCGAGACGGGCGAGCCGGGTGGCGAGGTTGCCGCCGCCGCATCCCAGCACGAGGATGTTTGCCGGCCGCGCGAGAAGCTCGTCCATCAGCTTGACGTAGGTGAATACGCTCTCGCCGTCAGGCGTCGCCTGGCTCTGCCGCACGCCCTCTTCGAAATAGATGCGGGTCCCGTCCCACGAGCATTCGACGATCTCGATCTGGCCGTTCCTGCCCTGATAACGTCCCAACAGCCGCACAGCGCGCCACCATACATTAAATAGTATGTTTCAAACATCTTTTATCATGTGATGCGCCTGATGCCAATCATATCCGGCTGCAACGCATGCCGTTCAGTCTCCGGCCGCGCTGATGCAGTCGAGGCTTCGCCGAGGTGATATCCTCCTTGTCACGATTTGCGCCGAGATCCGCCGCAGGGCGTCGCTGATATATTGCGCCTCTGAATCGATGCTTGGAGCAGTAATTCATGTGGTATAAATATATCTGGTTCGGAATCGGAGAAGGTCAGTCATGATCACCGCCAATCAGCTCAGGGCCGCGCGCGCGCTCCTGAACATCGATCAGCGGCAAATGGCCGGGCTCGCCGACCTTTCGGTGCCGACGATCCAGCGCATGGAAGCCAGCGACGGCGTCGTCCGCGGCAATGTCGATTCGCTGATGAAGCTGGTTGCCGCCCTTGATAATGCGGGGATCGAGCTGATCAATCCGGGCGTTGCAAGCACGACCGGCGGCCGGGGCGTCCGGCTCAGGGAGCATGTCAGCAAGCCGAAGCCGAAGACGGTAAGCAGCCGAAGCCGTCTTCCTCGCGGGCGCTCGAGCGCGCGCGCTGAACGACCGGCCGCGCAAAGATATTCAAGACGTGGCCTCGCCCACCTCAACGCGCTCCAGCAGCGCAAGCAGGCCTTGCAGCATCGCCGTCGGCGTAGGCGGGCAGCCCGGTATGTGGAGATCGACCGGGATCACCTCGGCAACACCGCCGACGACCGCGTAGCTGCCGGCGAAACAGCCGCCATCCCGCGCGCAGTCTCCGATCGCGACCACCCATTTGGGATTGGGGGTCGCGTGATAGGTGCGCTCCAGCGCTTCGCGCATGTTTTTGGTCACCGGACCGGTCACCATCAATACATCGGCATGGCGCGGCGAGGCGACGAAGCGCAGCCCGAAGCGTTCGACGTCGTAATAGGCGTTGTTGAGCGCGTGAATCTCGAGCTCGCATCCATTGCATGAGCCGGCGTCGACCTCGCGTATCGAGAGGCTGCGGCCGAGCCGCCGCCGCGCCGTTTGACCGAGCGCGGTTGCGAGTTCGGTCACCGCGGCATCGTCCAATGGCGGCGCCTGCTCGGTGAGCGGCCGGCGGAACAGGCTTTCAAAAAGCAGTTTGCGCATGGTGTGCCGTCCTTAAAGCACTGTCAAGCGAAGTGGATTCCGGTTCGCGCGAAAAAACGCGTCAAACTAAAGCTAGAGATCCTGGCCCGAATAGGAACAGTTGAACGACTTGTTGCAGAGCGGAAAATCCGCGACGATGTTGCCTTCGATGGCGGCCTCCAGCAGCGGCCACTGAAACCACGAGGGGTCGCGCAGGTGGCATCGTTCGATCCGGCCATCGCGCAGGCGGAGCCAGACCAGGACGTCGCCGCGGAATCCTTCGACGATCGCCATACCTTCCCGCGCCTCCTGCCGGTGTCCCACATCGGTGCGCGACGGGCCTTGCGGAAGACGGCCCAGGATCTGGTCGATCAGCGAAAGCGACTGCTCGACCTCGCGCACCCTGATCCAGACGCGCGCGTTGACGTCGCCCTCATTCAGGACCGGCACCTCGAAGCGCAAGGAGTCATAGGGCGGATAGGCAAGGGTCCGGCGCGCGTCGAAGGATCGCCCCGACGCGCGGCCGATATAGCCTCCGGCGGCATATTGCGCGGCCAAGGCGGGTTTCAGCAGGCCGGTATCGACGGTGCGATCCTGCAGCGAAGCGGTGTTGTCGTAGAGTTCGACCAGCGCCGGAAAGCGCAGGCGGATGTTGTCCAGCGCCGCCTGGATGGTTTCCGTGCCGCCATCGTCGATGTCGCGGGTCACGCCACCGGGCACGATGACATCCCGCATCAGGCGATGGCCGAACGCGGCGTTGGCGGCGCGCAGCACGCTCTCGCGCAAGATGCTGCAGTGCGCATGCATCAGCGCGAAGGAAGCGTCGTTGCAGATCGCGCCGATATCGCCGAAGTGATTGGCGAGCCGTTCGAGTTCGGCCATCAAGGCGCGCAGAAGAACCGCGCGCGGGGGAACCTGCACCTCGGACGCAGCTTCGACTGCATTCGCAAACGCAAATGCGTAGGCGACCGTGCTGTCGCCGGAGGTGCGTCCCGCGAGGCGTGACGCCTGCTCGATCGAGGCTCCGGCCATCAGCGATTCGATCCCCTTGTGAACGTAGCCGAGACGCTGTTCGAGGCGCACCACGGTTTCGCCGTTGACCGTGAAACGGAAATGACCGGGCTCGATGATGCCGGCATGCACCGGGCCTACCGCGATCTGATGCAGGCTTTCGCCCTCGGACGGCAAAAACCGATACGTCGTCGGGACTGAAGGCGTTTCGACCCGTGTTCCAAGTGGGTGCTTCACCCCCCAGCGGCCGTGATCGAGCCAAGGTCGCTGGTCGCGAAGGTCGGGCGATTCGGACCCGCAGAGGTCGTGGATTGTGCGTTCGAGGCGGATCGCGGGTGGATGCACTTGTCCAACCGACGGGAACCTGCCGTCCTGGCAATCGACCGTCACGACGACGATCTCGGCGTCCTGGAGCAGCGCCATGTGCACCTTGTCGGCGTCACCCCAAAGTCCTGACAGCGCGATGCGGCCTGCCGCAAGCTCGCCTGTGAGCATACGCCACGTCTCGGGGCTCACGTTGATGCGCGGCGCGGGCTTGTGCCCTTCCACTCTTTGACCCGGAATTCTGTCGATCAGCATGGGCTTATCCTAGAAGCTTTGCGACGTTCTGGAACCACGTGACCATTTGCGGGGGCAGGTAGACTCCAGCCATGAACACCAGCGCCAAATGGACGAACATCGGCACATAGGATGCCTTTGCTTCGGCGCTCGCGCCGCGCGGTTCGCCGAAAGCAATGCTGTTCAACCGCAGGAACAGCGCGCCGAATGCCGATGAGCAGGCCGACAACCAGCGCGATGCCGAGCAGCGGCTGGCGGGCGAAGGTGGAACTGACGACGAGAAACTCGCTCATGAAGATACCGACCGGTGGAAGGCCGGCGATCGCGACGACGCCGAGCACGAGACCCCAACCAAGCACGCGGGTTGGTTTCGGTGAGTCCACCCATGTCGGCGATCTTCTGCGTCCCCTTGACCTGCGCGATGTGACCGACCGCGAAGAAGATCGCCGACTTCGTCAGCGAGTGCATTACCATGTGCAGCAGACCGGCAAAATTGGCGATCGGCCCGCCCATGCCGAAGGCGAACACGATGATGCCCATGTGCTCGATCGACGAATAGGCGAACATGCGCTTGATATCGCGCCGCCGGTAAAGCATGAACGCCGCGAAAATGACCGAGATGAGGCCCATGGTCACCATCAGCGGGCCAGATGCGAGCGCGGATACGTTCACCGCGAGCAGCATCTTGAAGCGCAGCAGCGCGTAGAGCGCGACGTTGAGCAGCAGCCCCGACAGCACCGCCGAAATCGGCGTCGGACCTTCGGCATGCGCATCGGGCAGCCAGGCGTGCAGCGGCGCCAGCCCTACCTTGGTGCCGTAGCCGAGCAGCAGAAAGACGAATGCGACGTTCAGGAGTTCGGGGCTGAAGCTGCTGGCGCTGCTTGATCAGCGTCGTCCACACCATGGCGTCGGCACCTTCGCCGATCACCGGTCGCGCCGCCATGTAAACGAGGATCGTTCCGAACAGCGCCAGCGCGATGCCGACGCTGCCGAGGATGAAATACTTCCACGCGGCTTCGAGCGCCTCATGGGTGCGGTAGATGCCGACCATCAATACCGTGGTGAGGGTGGCGAGCTCGACGGCCACCCACATCAGGCCGATATTGTTTGCGATGAGCCCGAGGTTCATCGCGAACATCAGGGTCTGATACATGGCGTGGTAAAAGCGCAAATGATTGGGCGTTAGCCGGCCGATTTCCAATTCGTGAGCGATATAGCTGGCGCTGAACACGCTGGTCGTGAAGGCGACGAAGGTCGTCAGCACGATAAAAGCGTTGTTCAGATCGTCGACGAAAAGGTAACCGCCTGGCGGAGGCCGATCGAACAGCAGCCATACCGCAGCGATCAGAGTGACGAAGCTGGCCAGCACGTTGAGGCGAGCCGCCACCCAATAGCTGGGCAGCAGCGCCAGCACCGCCGCAGTCACCGCGGGAATCACCAGCACCGCCGTCAGCGGCTCGATGGAAAGTTGCGCGAGCAAGTTGTTCACCGCCGTTCTCCGCGAAACTCGTCGAGGGCCTGAAGTTCGACGGAATCGAACCGCTCTCGGATGCGGAACAGGAACACGCCGATCACGATGAAGGCGACCAGAACCGAGAATGCCACGCTGATCTCGACGACGAGCGGCATGCCTCTGGCGGCCGTGGCCGCGAGGATCAGACCGTTTTCGATCGACATGAAGCCGATGATCTGGCTGACCGCGTTGCGCCGCGTCACCATCATCAGCAGGCCGAGCAGCAGGATCGACAAGGCAAATGCGAGGTCCTCGCGCGCCAATGGATCGGCCGTTTCCGCCGCCTTGAGCATCACGACCATCGAGAGCGCCGTAAGCCCGACACCGAAGAGCAAGGTCGGCCCGATGCCGACGACCGTCTCGATCCCCCGGTGGATGCCGAGCCGGATCACGACGCGGTGCAGCGCGACTGGAATGATGATGCCTTTGAGCACGAGCGCGATCGCGGCTGGAACGTAGAGATGCGGTGCATTCTGAATGTGAGCCTGCCAGGCCACCGAGGCCGAGAGCACCACCGCGTGCAGCGCAAAGACGTTGAGCAATGCAAACATACGGTCCTGATAAAGCAGCATGAAGCTCACCAGCACCATGGTGCCGGCCAGCATGTGCGCGACATCGAGGGGAAAGGTATTCATCAGAAGCTCCGTGACACGAAGAGCAGAAGCATGCCCAGCAATCCCAGCATCAGGGCGATGCCCAGGAAGTCCGGAACACGGAAGACGCGCATCTTTGCGATCGAGGTCTCGAACAGGGCGAGCAGAAAGCCGCCCACCGCGAGCTTTCCGAGGTAGCTGATCAAGCCGATCGCATAGGCTTCCAGGCCGCTGCCCGCCAGCGCCAGTCCCCATGGCATGAAGATGCAGGCGATCAGCGAGAGATAGAGCAACAGCTTGAGGGCGGCGGCAAATTCCAGGACCGCGAGATGCCTTGCGGAATATTCCAGCACCATGGCCTCGTGCACCATGGTGAGCTCGAGATGGGTGGCCGGGTTGTCGACGGGAATACGGGCGTTTTCGGCCAGCGCCACGATAATCAGCGCAATCAGCGCAAGCCCAAGCGACACGCGCAGGCTGGCGTGAATTTGCATGAATTCGGCAATCACCGAGAGCTGCGTTGAGCCGGCAAGGAGGGCGAGAGTGAACACGATCATGATCATTGCCGGTTCGGCGAGCGAGGCAAACATCATCTCGCGGCTTGAACCGATGCCGCCGAAGCTGGTGCCGACATCCATTCCGACAAGCGCCAGAAAGAACCGCGACGAGCCGATCAGCGCCGTGAGCGCGATCAGGTCGGCGGTCCAGCTGAACTGCAGTTGCACCGCGAAAGTCGGGACCAGCGCGGCGGCCACCCATGTTGCGGCAAAAATCAGGTAGGGGCCGCTGCGGAACAGCCAGGATGCGTTCTCTGCCAGCACGGCCTCCTTGCGGATCAGGCGCAACAGGTCGCGGTAGGGCTGCAGGAGCGGCGGTCCCTGGCGCCGCAGCAGACGTGCCTTGAGCTTGCGCGTATAGCCAAGCAGCAGCGGCGCCAGGATGAGCACAAGCATCATCTGCGCGCCTTGAGCGATGAGATTGAGGATCAGGACCATACCAGCATCACCAGCATGAGAAAGAACAGGAGGATGACGAGAAGCGCAAACACCAGGCTGAGGTATTTGCGAATGGTCAGGAACTGCAGATGGCTGAGCTGGTCGGCAGCGAGCAAGATGGCGCCGCCGACCGGCGCATAGAGCATGTCCCAGGTCAGATCGCGCAGCCTGATGGTGAGCCGCGCAGCCGCGGTGTCGCCGGGCGCCGGCATCGCGACATCCTCGCGCGCGTCAAACAGCGAGCTGAAGACGCGGCGGATCGGCTGGGCGAAGCCGCCGGCGGTGTATTGGGTGGCCGGGCTCTGATCGGGAAAGCCGCAGTCCCAGGCCGGACCGCGGCGCACCGCGTGCGAGGCAAAGCGGTGGATGATCTCGATGGCGGCGAGCGTCGATATGGTGATGAAGAGGAAGACCAGGAGCCCGTTATAGGAGCTGCGGCTCTCGGCGATCGGGACGATCGACAGCCATGGCTCGGCGGACTGGACCGGCATGCGCTCGGCCACCAGCGCGTTCACGACCGGCGCGAGCGTGTCGATGACCGGGGCGGGGATGATTCCGATCAGCAGACACAGGCCCGCGAAAATGAACATCGCCGCGAGCGACCAGCGGTCGACCTCCCGCGCGCCCGCCGCAACGGTTGTGCGCGGCCGCCCGAGGAAGCTGACGCCGAACGCCTTGACGAAGCAGGCCGCGGCGAGCGCCGCCGACAACGCCAGCATCACGCCGACCGCGGGCACGATCAGCTTGATGCCCCAGGACGGGACGCCCGGGCTCAGCAGGATCGCCTGGAAGATCAGCCACTCCGAGACGAAGCCGTTGAGCGGCGGCAGCGCCGAGATCGCCATGCATCCGACAAGGAACGTGAAGGCGGTGAGCGGCATGCCCCGAATGAGGCCGCCAAGATGCTCCATGTCGCGCTCGCCGGTCGCCGTCAGTACGGCGCCGGAACCGAAGAACAGCAGGCTCTTGAAGATGCTGTGGTTGAGGACGTGGAACAGCGCCGCGGTCATGGCGACCGCGGCGGCGGCCCGCATGTTATGCGCCGAGAAGGCGAGGGCGAGACCAAGGCCGATGAAGATGATGCCGATATTCTCCACGGTGTGGTAGGCGAGCAGGCGCTTGAGGTCGTGCTGCATCAGCGCGCTGAGCACCCCGAGCACGCAGGTGATGCCGGCAAGCGGGATGATGACGATGCTCCACCACCAGGCCGGTGCGCCGCTGAGGTCGAAGACGATACGGATGAAGCCGTAGACCGCGACCTTGGTCATGACGCCGCTCATCAGCGCCGACACATGGCTCGGCGCCGCCGGATGCGCCAGCGGCAGCCAGACATGCAGCGGCACCAGCCCCGCCTTCGAGCCGGCGCCGAGAATGGCCAGGATCAGGACCAGTCCGGAAAGAGCGGCCGGAGCCTGACGCATCTCGTCAAACGAATAACCGCCGCTGCCGCCCGCCAGCAATCCGAACCCGAGCAGCAGGCAGAGCGTGCCGAAGCTCGCCATCACGATATAGACGTAGCCTGCGTGCCGGTTATCGGGATCACGATGGTGCGCCATCACCAGCGCCCAGGAGGACAGCGACATGAATTCCCAGGACACCAGGAACGTAAAGGCGTCGTCCGCCAGCACCACCAGATTCATCCCGGCCAGAAAGGCCGCATAGAATGGCAGCACCCGGCCGGGCGCTTCCTCGTGCTTGCCATAGCCGATGGCGAAGAGGCTCGCGCTGGCGCCGCCCAGGTTCACCACGACGAGGAAGAACGCCGCGAGCGCATCGATCCGGAAATGCGCGCCGACCCACGGCAATCCGAGGGGCAAACTCAGCGACGATACCGGACTGCCGGCGCTCAGCAACTGCGTGAGCGACACGACCAGGATCACCAGGCAAATGACAAAACATGCCCCGTAAATCGGGCGCGTCGCGGCCGACCATCGCATCGTGGTCGCCGCCAGCAAGGGCAGGCCGAGGAAGGCCGACACGCTGCACAGGGCGGCGACGACAGGCGTCATGCGATATCCCCTCCGCCGTCATGGCAGACCATCGGTAGCCGCGGATCGGGAATCAAGGCCATATCGACACCCCAAGCAGCAGGGCGATGAGCGCCACGAATACGAGGCTGAGGTAATTGCGGATGGACAGGAACTGCAGGTGATTGAGATTATCGGTCGCGAACCAGACGGCGCGGCTGATTGGAACATAAAGCATCTCCCAGGCGAAGTCGCGTAGCCTGATGGTGAGCCGCGCCGCCGCGGTGTCGCCGGGCGCCGGCATCGCGACATCCTCGCGCGCGTCAAACAGCGAGCTGAAGACGCGGCGGATCGGCTGGGCGAAGCCGCCGGCGGTGTATTGGGTGGCCGGGCTCTGATCGGGAAAGCCGCAGTCCCAGGCCGGACCGCGGCGCACCGCGTGCGAGGCAAAGCGGTGGATGATCTCGATGGCGGCGAGCGTCGATATGGTGATGAAGAGGAAGACCAGGAGCCCGTTATAGGAGCTGCGGCTCTCGGCGATCGGGACGATCGACAGCCATGGCTCGGCGGACTGGACCGGCATGCGCTCGGCCACCAGCGCGTTCACGACCGGCGCGAGCGTGTCGATGACCGGGGCGGGGATGATTCCGATCAGCAGACACAGGCCCGCGAAAATGAACATCGCCGCGAGCGACCAGCGGTCGACCTCCCGCGCGCCCGCCGCAACGGTTGTGCGCGGCCGCCCGAGGAAGCTGACGCCGAACGCCTTGACGAAGCAGGCCGCGGCGAGCGCCGCCGACAACGCCAGCATCGCGCCGATCGCGGGGACCAGGAACTTCAGACCCCATTGCGGCAGCTCCGGGCTCAGCAGGATCGCCTGGAAGATCAGCCACTCCGAGACGAAGCCGTTGAGCGGCGGCAGCGCCGAGATCGCCATGCATCCGACAAGGAACGTGAAGGCGGTGAGCGGCATGCCCCGAATGAGGCCGCCAAGATGCTCCATGTCGCGCTCGCCGGTCGCCGTCAGTACGGCGCCGGAACCGAAGAACAGCAGGCTCTTGAAGATGCTGTGGTTGAGGACGTGGAACAGCGCCGCGGTCATGGCGAGCGCGGCTGCCGCCGGCATCGCGTTGGCCTTGAAGGCGAGCGCAAGGCCGAGTCCGACGAACACGATGCCGATATTCTCGATCGTGCTGTAGGCCAAGAGCTTCTTCAGGTCGCCCTGGAGCACGGCCGAGAGCAGGCCGATCACCGCAGTCGCGCCTCCCAGGATCAACAGCGGTACGCTCCACCACCATTGCGGCGGGCCGAGAAGGTCGAAGACGATACGGATGAAGCCGTAGACCGCGACCTTGGTCATGACGCCGCTCATCAGCGCCGACACATGGCTCGGCGCCGCCGGATGCGCCAGCGGCAGCCAGACATGCAGCGGCACCAGCCCCGCCTTCGAGCCGGCGCCGAGAATGGCCAGGATCAGGACCAGTCCGGAAAGAGCGGCCGGAGCGCTGACGCATCTCGTCAAACGAATAACCGCCGCTGCCGCCCGCCAGCAATCCGAACCCGAGCAGCAGGCAGAGCGTGCCGAAGCTCGCCATCACGATATAGACGTAGCCTGCGTGCCGGTTATCGGGATCACGATGGTGCGCCATCACCAGCGCCCAGGAGGACAGCGACATGAATTCCCAGGACACCAGGAAGGTAAAGGCGTCGTCCGCCAGCACCACCAGATTCATGCCGGCCAGAAAGGCCGGGAAGAAGGGCAGCACGCGGTGCGGCGCAGGGTCGTGATGGCCGTAGCCGAGGCCGTAAAGACTTGCCGCGGCCCCGCCGAGATTGACGACGACGAGGAAAAACGCAGCCAGCGCATCCATGCGGAAATGCGCGCCGAGCCACGGCAATCCGACCGGCAAAATGAGAGCGGGGGCGTTCGCGGTGTCGCCGAGCAGCCAGCGCAGCGACGCGAACAGGGCGACCGCGCAAACCGCCAATGTGACGCTGTAAATCATCGCGGTGGCGCGCCTGCTGCGGCTGAGCGCAATCGCGAGGATGGCTGTCACCAGCAAGGCTGCGACGCACGACATTTGCAAAGCCACGGCGGAAATCATGAGCGCGCCCTGGTTCCACCAGATGCCTTGTTGTCCGATCGAGCGTCGGGGAGGGTCTTGGCCGAACCCGACGCGAGTTTCAGCCGTACCCCGCGCCCCTGCGAAGTGCTGGCGGCGCCTTCGTCGATCATCTCGATCCCGGCCGCGTCGAATGCCGCGATCAACTTGACCAGCGAGTCGACATTGCCGCGCACCATCGTTTCGCTGGCTTCCATGCGCTGAATGGTCGGCACGGAAAGCCCGGACAGCTCCGCGAGCCGGCGCTGGTCGATGCCGAGAAGCACCCTGGCAGCCCGCAATTGCGCCGCTGTGATCATCGCTCGTCCCCGGGGATCCAAATCCCCATCAAACATCACTTCTGCATGATAAGTAATGATGCTAAAGTGTGCCCGAATCCCCATCAAACATCACTTCTGCATGATAAGTAATGATGCTAAAGTGTCAATAAGTGATAGATAGGATATCTATTCTGAGGGGAATTTCCAGGCGGCGCGCAACCGGACGCAACCCCTCACGACGGTGCTAAAATACCTTGCAGCACCGACGCAGGGCGAAGCATCGTAGTTACAAATCAAGCGCAATCGGAAAGGAATCGCCTCCCGGGGATCACGCTGAAATCACGATGACGCGGGCAAATTCACGATGCGCCGAGTGTAGGTGGCGTACCGCGACGCATCGGGGGAAAAAATGACCGCGATCATTTACAATTTTGATCGCTCATCGGCTGAAAGTGGTTTGGTTGATGAGAGTGAGAGGCTTTTCTCGGCTCTGGGACGCTATACGGTCGCAGAACTTCTCGAACTGCTTTACGTCGGGGAGGAGCCGGATTTCTTCGAATTGATGCGCGCGCTGTATGCACTTTCCGACGAAAATCGCCTGATTCTCCAGGACTTTCTCGCAGCCGCGCCCCACCGGAAAATAACGGCGGCGATCGATCCGCAGGGAAGGTGTGTTCTCACCGTGGAAGCTTTCGAACGGGAAAAGCCAGCCAAGGGGATTGCACGCTGGCCAGCCTAACGCCTATAGTTGTGCGAGCTGTTCCCAGTAATCAGCATGCGGCGCGCCATCGCCCGGCTGGTCGAATGCGTCGCCGACCAGCAACCTGCGGCGAAGTCGTCAACCACACGTCCTGTGATGGCGAAACGTCGCGAGTGTCGGCGAAAAACCTGCACTTAGGCCCGCACGCGCTTCGGGTGGCCGCGCCATTTGCCCTGGTCCTTTCGGGAAGCCGCGCCGCCCTCGATATGGGTGTCGCGATGACGGTCATCCGGCCGCGCGCATCGCGTGCCTCTCGGGCACGGTTCCCGATATGAACTCGCCGATCCAGTTACAGCGCTTCGCCTCGATGTGCCATGCCATCGCCTCTGCCGAAGACGGCGCCGGGTCGGGAATGTCCTTGCGAATTTCCCTGCCGTCCAGCCAACCGCAGCTGTGCGAATAGCGGGCTTCGCAGACGAGGTTGATCGTCTCACGCTGTCGCAGCAGCGCGTAGCCGTCGGCCGGAAAGAAAGTGCCCGCAAGCTCGATCGCAACCGGCATCTGGCGGACCAGCAGGAACGTACTGGCGGCTTCCGTTTCGGATTCTGAGACCAGCACGCCGAAAAGGCTGTGGATGGGGGCAATGGCGTCGGGCGCCCTATGCCCGCCGGGATCCTGCATGGCGCCGGCCGTCGCGATCGAGAGGTATTCGCCGTCGGGACCCCAGCGGCATGCGATCAGCCACTCGCGGCCGCGGCTGCGAATGAGGGTTGGCTTTGCGTAATCCGACCGGGCAATATTGGCGGCCATGGCGACGACAAAAGCTTTCGCGAGCATGTGTTCCTCCAGAACGACTCCGACGTCCTCTTTCGCCAGACTTTGCGCGGCAGGCGTGAGGCCATCGTGAACCGGGCCGGAGAATCGATGCCAAATCTGTTTGCGCGCGCGGCTTCATCGTTGCTCGGCGACAACACGGCAAACATCGGGGACTCCGACGTCCGGCTTCTTCTGGAAGCGCTTGGCTATACGACCGCAAGCAAAGCTCCGGCCGGCGGCGGCGAAGCCGGTCCCGAGGTGCGCCACCGGGGCCGCCTGCTCGAGGCGGCGTCGCGTTTTACGCGTGTTTTCGAACTGGCCGCACCCGACGCGCCCGGCCTGGTCAGCTTTGGAGCCGAATTCGACCCCGCAATTGCCGACCCCATGCATGCAGGTAGTCCCACGGTCGGCGTTTCCGGCGTGGGCCTTTCGCTGCAGGAGGCCTTTCAGGGCTGTATCGGTGAGGGCATCGAGTATCTTTCCCAGTTGCAGACCAGGGACGATGCGCTGGAGTTTGTTCCGGGCGATCCGGCCGCCATGCTCGGTGCGCAGGCGCGCGAGTTCGTCGCGGCGTTCGCGGCGCACCGCGTGCGCCCCGATGCGGAGCTTTCATGGCATCGCGTCACGCGGCTCACCGATGGTGGCGAGGTCTTGCTGCCGTCGGATCTGTGCGTGCGGCGGCCGCCGGATCGGCAGGAGGTGAAGCCGCCGTTCCCGCTGGGCACCGGATCGGCTGCGGGCAGGTCCCGGGAGGCCGCGGCCTTGCACGGTCTGCTCGAGTGGATCGAACGCGATGCGGCAAGCCTGTGGTGGTGGGGCGGCAAACGCGGCCGATCGATCCCGCCCGGGGACGACACCCAAATCGCCGCCCAAGCGGTGCTGGCGCAGCTGCGGCAAGGCGCTTCGGCGCGGCGCAGCTGGTTGCTCGATATCACGACGGATATCGGCGTGCCCTGCGTTGCCGCGGTCTCCTGCATGGCGGATGGCTTCGGCTTTGCCTTTGGCCTTGCCGCGCGGCCGACCCTCGAGGCCGCTGCCCGCGCTGCCGTTCTGGAAATGTGCCAGATCGAACTGGCCCACGCGGTCGTGGAGGCCAAGTTCCGCGAGCGCGGAGAAGCCGCGCTCAACGCGCGAGACCGTATTCACAGACGGCGTGCGACGATGCTGAACGCCGATCGGTGTCCGCTGCTGCAGCCGGGGCCTGAACGCTCACGACACTTGGCCATCGGCACGACCGACCCGGGTGCCGTGTTGCGGCTGATCGTGGACCGTCTGGCGGAACTAGGTATCGAGGTTTTCCGCCTGGATTTGACCCGCCCGCGCCTCGCCGTTCCGGCGGCGCGCGTCATCGCGCCGGGCCTCCAGCCTTTGCCTTCGGAGATCGTTACGCCTCGTCTGGCGGACATGATCGCGCGAACGGGCGGGGGGATGACCTATACCGGCGGCATCGCCCTGCTATAATTGCCGGCGGCGACCCGGAACGGAAACCCCTGGATGCAACAGGTTGCTAGAGTTCAAGGGCTGGATGCAAGCGAGACCGCAACGGCGCTGGGAAGCGCCGCGCGGCTTTCCGTCTCGCTGGTGGGGCGTCCCTCGATCGCGTTCGGCGGCCGCCTGGTGGAACTCCGGACCCAGAAGGCGAGCGCCGTTCTCGGCTATCTCGCCCTGACCGAGGCCAAACATGAAAGCCGCGAACGGCTGGTCGGCCTGTTGTGGAGCCGTTCGGACGAGGAAAAGGCGCGCGCCTCGCTGCGCCAGGTCGTCCGCGAACTGCGGTCCGCGTTTGAGGATGCCGGATATGGCGGATTTTCCGCAGGACGGCTCTCGATCCAGCTCGACGCCGAGAACGTCGAGGTCGACGTCGAAAGCATCATCCGGCTGGCGGAGAGCGGCGGCGTCCATCCGCTGCTTCTCAATACCCCTGACCTCGGCGAGCGGATTCTCGAAGGCATGGACGACCTCGATCCGTCATTCCGGATCTGGGTGCTCGCGAAACGTCAGACCATCACATGACAGGCTGATGCGAAGCCTCGGTGCCGGTCTGGTCGCGAAGGATATCGCCGCCGACGTCAAAACCGAAATCGCGACCGCCATCGTCAATCTCGATCCGACCCACGAGGAGGCCTGCTGCCATCTGATGCGCGTGCATGCGGAGGAGGGCGATGTGGCGGGTGCGCTGCGCATCTACAAATCGCTCTGGAATTTGCTGGACCGGGATTACGGCATGGAGCCGTCGCCGGCGACGGAAGAACTCGTCGCACGCATCAAGCTCGGAGCTTTCGAGCGGCCGGCGAGACCGGCTTGGCGCCCAGCTCGAATCCGGCGGGGCGAGCGGTACGCCTGAGCAACGGGCATTCCGACCGCCCGACGCTTGCCGAAGCCCGGACACACCGGTGGCTCGGCCAAGATACGCCTCGTGCTGCGGCCTTTTCAAATGCATGGCATCGACGCCGATCATGCCCACCTGGTTGAAGGTTTTCACCAGCATCTGGCGGCGTCGCTCGTGCGCTTCCGCGAATGGAGCGTGGTTGATCGTGCGCCCGCCGCTGCGCCCCCGGGCCCGGAGTCACCGCCGCAATACTGTATCGAGACGACCGCCTATCAGGCCGGAACTGAAATCAACATGGTGATGGTGTTGCGAGACGAAGTCACCGGCATCTACGTCTGGAGCGAAAGTCTCCGGCTCAGCCTCGAAAACTGGTTCGAGACGCAGCAGCGCATCATCCGCCGGATCGCGACCTCGCTGAACGTGCAGTTATCGGCAGAACGGCTGATGCGGCTCGCCGGCGAGCCGGACGTTTCGCTCGACATGCACGACCGCTGGCTCCGCGGGCAGAGTCTGATGGCGAAATTCGATCCGGAAAGCTGGCAGCGCGCGGTCGCCATCTTCCGCGATGCCATCCGCGAAAATCCCGCGTTCTCGCCTTGCTACAGCAGCCTGGTGCAAATGAACAACATCGAGCATTTCGTGCATCCCGGCTTCTTCCGCGATCTCGGCAAGGCAAGGGCGACGCTCGAACTTGCGAAGACCGCCGTTCAACTGGATCCGGTCAATTCCAGGGCGCATCTGTGCTGCGGCTGGTCTTATGTGATGGCGCTCCGGGAGGCCGAGGCGGCGCCGCATATGGAACTCGCCTGCGAGTTGAACGACAACGACCCGTGGACGTTGCTGTCCTGTGCGCATTATTGCGCTTTCTGCGGGTCGATCGAGCAAGCCCGGCTGCGGGCCGACCAGTCGCTGGCTCTTTCGCCGGCGCCCTCGCATCTCGAATGGGGTTACCACGGCATCATTCGTTTCCTGTGCGGCGACTATGCCGGCGCCCTCGAGGCCATGCGATCGCGCGCATGGTGTCATACAGACGTTGCCCGCGTGGCGAGCGGCGGCGCTGTTCTACCTCGGGCAGGCGGCCACGGCGCGGGAAGAGGCGCAGCGATTTCTCAACGGGATACGTTCGTTTTGGGTTGGATCGTCCGCCCCGACCGACGAGGCCATGGTACGTTGGGCTCTGCAAGCTCATCCGATCAGTGTAAGGGCGCGGTGGGAAGCCCTGCGCGACGGATTGCGCGGCGCAGGGCTTCCTGTCGAGGGTATCGTTCAGCTGTCCTGATCACGTAGTTTTCAGGCACAGACGCTGATCGTGTAGTCGCCGATGCGCTCGGCATGCACCCGGAACTTCTCGTCTTCCGGGATCACCGGCTCGATGCCGTTGAACAGGCGCTTGTAGAACGGCGGCAGCGGATAGGTCGCGCCCGGCTCGTTGAGCAGGGCCTCGGAATCCGCAATCATCACCTTCGGCGGCAGCCGTACCAGGATCGTCTCCTGATCCGAAGAGACGAACTGGATGTTCTTGAAGCGCTCCGGCACCGTCGCAAACACCTGGGCCTTGGCGAGCTGCTCCTTGAACTCGTCCATGGTGGTCGGCAGCGGATACTCGTTGTCGTCCTCGAGATAATTGTTGCCGGTGGCCCAGGTCTTCACCAGCTTGCCCCAGCGCTCATGGTTCGTCACTTGCAATCTTTCAATTCTTCCCATCGTTCAGTCCTCCAGGTTGCGTGAGGCGGAATAAGTCCGACTCACAGAAAAGCAGGCACGGCCTGTCGAAGATCGGCGATCTCGGCCACGAACTCGACCAGCTGATCCATGCGTTCAATTTCGGGTACGTCTTCGAAAGACATTTGTCGGGTAATATTCGGTGCAGAGCTCGGCGAGCGCTTCGGCCGAGCGAACCTGCGCCACGCTCGGCGGGAAGCGCGTTGTCTTCGAGCGCGCCGAAGATCACTTCCGCAACGATGATCGAACCCAGCGGCCCGAGGCACAGGCCCTCGGCCTGCTGCATCGCTTCGAACAGGATGAAGAAGGGCAGCGGCGGATCGCTGGCAATCGTCTCGATGTCTTCGGCAGACAGCCCGCCATAGGCCGTCTCCGAAGCCAGCCAATCGCGGATCTGGCTGATCCGGTAGGGACGGTCGGCCAGCAGCCGTGACGTGCCGATGAGATGCGGCCGCCTGGCGGCAATCTCGGCCACCAGCGCATCCACGGACCACAGTCCGGCGAACGCGGCGCCGAGCAGGTCGCGATAGAGCAGGCCGACCCGGTTGGTCTGATCGAAGGCGGGAAAGATCTCGTCGTTGCCGAGTCCGTCGCTCAGATACGGGCCGATACGCCGGCTGAAATTGGGGCGCGACCCCCCGATTTCGAAAAAGCGCGACCATCGCACGATCCATGTTGAATCGAGCGGCATGTTGATGGGATCGTTCGCCGAGGTCTTTTCCAGGGTCTTGCTCAGATCGTGGGTAGCGAGGTCGTTGATGACGTATTCGGGCCGGACCATGGCGTGTCCGAAGCGAAATGCGCCGTGGGAGAACTCAAGCGGAACTTGCCAGCTATCCTGCTGCCGCGTGTCGATGAAGTTCGGGACCGGGCCGGAGTAAGCCGCATAGATCGCCGGATGCAGCACCCGCCGCATCAGATCCTTGCGGATGACGTTGTGGTAGATCAGCGTCAATGCGTCGCGCGCGCACAGGAAGCGCCGGTAGGCCGCGCCGAGGTGGGCATTGGGACCGGCGGCGGGCTCGCTGCGGCGAACGATGTCGATCAGGCCATTGTGCAGCAGCGCGAACAGCGCCGTCAGCTGCGACATGATGGCGTGGTCGTCGTTGCGGGGATCGGCGATCAGCGCCTCGTTAAGCGCAACGCGCATTCCTGGAATGCTGCGGTCGATCCCGGTGACGTTCTCCGCCGGCGTCCGCGCGATGTCGCGGAACGGACAGCCGGCCTCGACATTCCTGTCCTTCCAGCGCATCCGCCCGAGCCGCAGTTTCGTTCGACGCTCGTCGTTTGGCGCGTCCTGCGCGTACACGAAGGGCGAGCCGACGGGACCGCTTCCGAACAGGGTCTCGAGCTTGAGTGCCGCGCGACGCGCATTCGCGGTGTCGGTGCTGGGCCCGCCTGCGACCGAGAGCGGCAAGGCCGAGTGCACGAGATCGTGGGCCACGAATTGCAGCAGGTAAGTGTAGCCCGAGGGGATGCGAGGATTTTCCCAGCGCTCAATTGTTGCGTCGGCATGGGCCGGCCATGGCAATTCGGCATCCATCCGCCGCGACAAACGGTTCATCAGCCCGCGCACTCTGTGCGAGCGCTCCGGCGCGTCCAACGGGTCGATTCCGTAAGCCTTGAATCGCTGCGAAGTTTTGGGAGTACCAAGGAAGTGTCTGAAATCCGGGAGGCGTTTGGTGTCGGTCGCGGGGGCCGTCGGAATTCCGAAATTCCGAAGGCGGACGCCTCGGTTGCTTTCTGCACCGCCATCTAACGTTCTCCCCGCTGTCAGGATGTGAAGCTGCCGGGCCGGCCGTGAAATTATCGTGATCTGGGGGCGAACGGCGCGGCGTCAGTTGCCAGAGTTGTGCAGGATGATCGTGGAATTGCTGCGTCACCAGGCCAGCGCGAGCACGTGGATTGCTTTCCACGATTCAAGGCGAAGACGGAAATCTCGTCAACCGTAGATCAGCAGACAAGCAGCAGAACCATCAGATGGCGAACTCGCGGGATTGCAGGGACCGGCGGCATCGAGGGCAGCAGCCCCGCCGGTAACCGCCGCTGGAATTGCGCTGGCCGCTTCCTAAATAAGCACGAGTTGCCGGATTTTTGCGTATTTCGGGAGGCCTCCATGGTCCTGAAAAATGGTTTCGCCGCCATCCTTTGCACGATGCTGCTGGCTTGGAGCGGCCTGGTGATGGCGGACGAGTACCGTCCCGACCAGTTCCTCGGCCTCGACCTTTCCAGGGCGGTACTTTCGCCGAAGCGGCTCGGGCCTCCGGCGGAATTCGCGCCGGTGCCGGTGCAGGCGAAGGCCGATCGCGGCAATGAAGGCGCGCAGGCCGGCGCGGACCCCGTCACGCATCCCAAAATCCACGTCGCGCATGTCCGGAGCGAGAAGCGGCATGCCGTGCCCAGCAGGCTCGCGCGTCGCCATGGCAATCCGCTCGACGCCCAGGCGTTCGATACGCGGATCCAGGTCTGGCCCTGCAAGTCCGGCGGCATCTGCAACTGGAAACGTTAGCGGAATCGAACCGCGGCCGGTAAAACCCCTCTCTCAGCACATCCGATCAGTTGCGGAACACGCGCTGGAGCCAGCTCAGCGCGTCACGATCAGGTAGCCGCCCAGCACCAGCAGCATCGACAGCACGACAAGCGCGCCGACCACGCCGGCGACGATTGTCAACAGTTCATTGGCTTCCAGCCATCGTCGTAACGCCTTGACCATCGCCATTCTAACCTGGTGTGGGGTTCAGAAGTTCTCTCCACGTTCGTTGCGGGTCCGTCAAGAGAACTTCTGGACCGAAACCACACCGGAATATCAGATTTCCAGTGTCCTCTCGAATCCGAAGTTCGCAAAAGGGGGGTGCGGCAAGGTGGTGCGAACTTCGGATTCGGGACGCTAGTCTTGATTTGGACCATGCCCTGCGGGCAGACTGTCAAACGGCGGATACGCTGTCTCACCTCACCTTGCAACCCTACGTCTGTTCGCGGCATCGCCGGGTGCTCATCGGGCGGGTTCAAATCTCGGGAAGTCTCATGGAACATCTGCAAACCCAGGGCATCAGCCTGCCGCGGCTCGGGCTCGGCACCTTTCGCATGCAGGGCGAGGCCTGCCGCGCGGCGGTCGAAAGCGCGCTCGGTCTGGGCTACCGGCATATCGACACCGCGGAAATGTATGGCAACGAAGAAGCCATCGGCGCCGCCATCGCTGCCGCTCGCCTGCCGCGCAAGGATCTGCATGTCACGACAAAAGTCTGGCACGAGAATCTCGCGCCCGAGGCGATCCGCCGGGCGTTCGACGCCTCCCTGAAAAAACTTGGGCTCGATCACGTCGATCTTTATCTCGTGCACTGGCCGTCCAGAAACATGAACCTGCCGGCGATCTTCGAAACCCTGATGAAGCTCAAAGAAGAAGGCCGCACCCGCGCCATCGGCGTCGCCAATTTCACCACGGCGCTGCTGAAGACCGTGGTCGAGGAGATCAAGGCCCCGGTCGCCTGCAACCAGGTCGAATACCATGTGATGCTCGATCAGACGCCGCTGCGCAAATATCTCGGCGAGAAGTCGATACCGCTGGTGGCCTATTGCCCGCTGGCGCAGGGCAAGGTGGCGTCCGACGATACGCTGGCGGCAATCGGCCGCAAGCACGGCGCCAGCGCCGCCCAGGTGGCGCTGAAATGGCTGCTCGACCAGGACGGCGTCGCCGCGATCCCGAAGGCGTCGCGCGCCGAGAGCCAGAAGGCCAATCTCGACGCGCTGAAGCTGACGCTCGACGATGCCGACCGGAAAGCCATCGCCGCGCTGCCGAAGGACAAGCGCTGCGTGAATCCCGGTTTTGCCCCGGCGTGGGATTAGGGCGGATTTCGCCTGAACAACGTTCTGGAAAAGAAAATGGCCCCTCGCGGGGCCATTCCTGTGCCAGCCTTTAGTATTCGTGACGACGATGCTTGACGATCACCACCCTGTCGGCGTGGCGATGGCGCCAGCCTTGGTGCCAACCTTCGTGCCAGCCGTGATCGCGATGCTCGCGGAATTCGGCGCGCGCGCCGTAGTGATGACCGCCGTTCTTGATCACGACGGTTTCCGCGCTTGCAATCGACGGCGCGGCGATGACGATCGCGCCAAGGGCTGCAATGACGTAACCAAACTTCTTCATGTTGTCCTCCTCGGTTGAACGAGGACTAAACAGCGGAAGGCAAGGGAACGTTCCCGGGGAACCCGAAGAGAATTCTGAACGGCCATTCAGCAACCATCGGCGGGCGACGGGAGCAGCTCATCTGCTACCTGCACTTATGCTGCGGCGGCGTCGGGCCGCCGTCGGCGGTGAATTTGCCGTCCCTGATGGTGTATTCGTCCTTCTGGTTGCGGTTATACATCGCACGCATGGTGCCGTCGGATTGCAGCATCAGGCCGAATTCGCGGGTTTGCTTCAGGCTCGGGAAAAACACGCGCAAATTCAGCATGCCATCCCCGGAAATCTCGGCGGTGACGACTTCGCTCTCATCGATGCTGTCGCCGAAGTTACGCCGGTGCACGACCCGGTCCTCCCCGACGATCTCATAGGCAAGCACCGTGCCCTCGTCTCGGTCGGGCCTGAGCGAGCAGTTCAGCGACCATGGGCCGATCAATCCCCACTTTTGCACGGTCTGCGCCACGGTTTCGGCGAATGCGCCGGGCGAAAATGCCAGGAAAAAAAGCAGCGCCAGCGTCAGTCGGCCAAATTGCCCGCCCAAGGTTCCAGCTCCGCTTCCGTCACATGACGCCTGAAGCTTAGCATTTCGACCCCGGTGTGCAATGCGAGCTGCGCCATTCCGTGGACGGCCTGCGGAAAGCCGGTGCCCGGCGCATCATCGCTCCATAAGAGAAGCCCCCGGGCCGTTTGATCCGCATCAATGCGAGGGCCCGGGCGCCCGACGAGCATGCCAGCAGTAGGACTTGCGCGTGGCAGACAGCAAAACACATTCCCGAACCGAAGCGCCCTTCGGCTTTGCCGCTCAGGCGATTCCGCCTGATGACGAGGGGTTGCCTTATTCCGAAGCCGAATTTCTCGCTCTCCTCGGCGATCGCGTGCGCGCGATGCGCCTGCTCCGCGACATGTCGCGCCGGGAGCTGGCCCGCAAGTCCCGGGTTTCCGAACGCTACATCGCCCAGATCGAAGCAGGGAAGGGCAACGTGTCGATCGTGCTGCTGCTGCGGATCGCCCATGCGATCCGTTGCGGCTAGCGCCGCTTCACCTTTCATCCTGCGACAGGGGAATTTTTTGATGGGAAAGCTCGTTCTCGCCGCCAAGGTCACCCACGTGCCGTCGCTGATGTTGTCGGAGGTCGCGGGCAGTCCGCTCAAAGCGGCGCGGGAAAACGCGGTGCGCGCGCTGCGCGAGCTGGGCCGCCGCGCCAGCGAACGCCGCGTTTCGACCTTCGTCGTGTTCGACACGCACTGGCTGTCCAATTTCGGCTACCACATCAATGCCAATCCGCAGCATCGCGGCTCGTTCACCAGTCACGAAGCCCCGCACATGATCCAGGATCTGCGTTACGACCTGCCGGGCGACAGCGCGCTCGCCGAGGCAATCGCGAAGGAGGCCGTCGAAGCCGGGCTCAACGTCATTGCCCACAAGGTTGCAAGCCTCGGGCTCGAATACGGCACCATCGTGCCGATGCATTACATGAACCCCGACGGCTGGGCCAAGGTGGTCTCGGTCGCTTCGCCCTTGTTCACCTCGCCGGAGGAGAGCCGCATTCTGGGCGAGGCGACGCGGCGCGCGATCGAGCAGTCCGGCGAACGGGTGGCGATCCTCGCCTCAGGCTCGCTGTCGCACCGGCTGTGGCCCAACAAGAAGCTCGGCCCGGACGCCTGGACGTCGATAACAAGCGAATTCAACCGCCAGGTCGATCTGCGCGTGCTGGAACTGTGGCGGCAGGGCCGCTACCGCGAATTCATCGACATGCTTCCCGACTACGCCGTCAAGTGCAACGGCGAGGGCGGCATGGCCGACACCATCATGCTGTTCGCCGCGCTCGGCTGGTACGACTATCACGGCGCCGCCGAGCAGCTCTGCGAATATTTCCCCTCCAGCGGCAGCGGCCAGGTCAATGTCGAGTTTCACGTCGACGGGTGAGCCAGAGCGTTTTCAAGCGAAGTGGAGACCGGTTCGCGTTAAGAAAACGCGTCAAATCAAGAATCTGGAGCTCCGTTTCGATTCATCGAAACGGAAACGGCTCTAGGCGCGAACCTGCTTCTCCACATTGGCGATTCTGGCCGGCACCCCGAACTCCCTGCGGCACACCTCGGCGAGCACGGCGACGCCTTCGCGGATCTGCTCGTGGGATGGACTGGCAAAACACAGCCGCAAGCGGCTGCCGGCATAGGCCTTGTCGGTCGACCATTCCGGCCCCGGATTGATGGCGACGCCGGCGGCGAGCGCGGACTGGTAGAGTTTCAGCGTATCGACATTGTCCGGCAGTTTGACCCAGAGGAAGATGCCGCCTTTGGGGTCTTCGAATTCCGCAGCCGTTCCAAACTGCTCGTTGAGCGCTTCCATCAGCGTGTCGAGCTTGGCGCGCAAGCCGCGCGTCAGCTTCGGCACGTGCTCGTTGAAATGCGGCGCGCAATATTCGGCCAGCACCATCTGTTCCAGCGCGCCGCTGCCGGCGTCGGTCTTCAGCGCCAGCATGCGCGACAGCGCCGCCCAGGGCGCGACGATGAAGCCGACCCGCAAGGCCGGCGCGATCGATTTCGAAAATGAGCCGATGTGGATCACGCCGCCGGTCTTGTCCATTGCATAGAGCGCGGGCGGGCGTTTCCCGGTCCAGACCAGGTCCGCATAGCAGTCGTCCTCGAACACCGGCACGCCGTATTGCTGCGCGAGCTTCAGCAGTTCGGCGCGGCGCGCCTCGGGCATGATGGTGCCGGTCGGGTTCTGCACGGTCGGGATGGTGTAGATGTATTTCGGCGTGACGCCGCGGCGCTTGAGGCCGGCGAGCGCTTCGGCCAGCGCGTCCATCCGCATGCCGTCCTGATCCAGCGGAATGCCGACGGCGTTGACGCCGAGCCGGGTCAGCCGGTTCAGCGCGCCCTGATAGGTGTCCCGCTCGATGATCACGGTATCGCCGCGCGCGAGCAAGGTGGCGTTGACGAGGTCGAGCGCCTGCAGCGAGCCGGAGACGATCAGGATGTCGTCGGCGGCGCAGTCGATGCCGGCGTCGCGCTTCAATTTCGCAGTGAGAAATTCGCGCAAGGGGCGATAACCCTGCGGGCCGCTGGCGAGCCCGTAGGTGGCGAGCGTCCTGCCCTCGCGCCTCAGCACGGCGTCGACGGCGTCGATCAGGCCCTCGACCGGCACCTGGTCGGGATCGTTGTTGCCGCCGACAAAACTGTATTTTGCCAGCCCCGTCCACTTCGCGGCGGGCGCGGGCAGCCCGGCAGGCAAGAGTGGCGCGAAGTCGAACGCTGCAGAGGTCATGAACGGCGTCTCCCTTGTTCTTGTTGGGGCGACCTTAAGCCATGAAATATGGAAGGGGAAAGTGCTGGTTTCGGATGCCTCCTTCCCTCGAAGTCGGATATATCCGACTTCGACGGTTTTCGATGCCCAACTCGGGTAAACCCGAGTTGGGTGGCGAGAGGCTGCGCCCTATATCACCTGGTGCAACGAGCCGGATTCGGCAGGGGGCCTGCCCGGAGCCCTGCGCCGTCAGCGCCGTTCCGCCCTGCGTCATGAGGCTGGCGCGGGCGCACGAGTCCGGCTAATGCTCCCGGCACAAAAGCGAGACCCTTTAAATGGCTGATCCGATCCAGGAAGTTCTGCACGCCTTTGCCCACGGCGAACTCGTCGTCGTCACCGATGACGAGGACCGCGAGGGCGAGGGCGATCTGATCGTCGCGGCGTCGCTGTGCACCGCCGACAAGATGGCGTTCATCATCCGCCACACCTCGGGCATCGTCTGCGCGCCGATTACAGGCGAAGACGCGCGCCGGCTGCGGCTCGATCCGATGGTGGCCCACAACGAATCCAGTCACACCACCGCCTTTACGGTGTCGATCGACTACAAGCCCGACGGCGGCACCGGGATTTCGGCGGATGAGCGCGCCTCCTGCTGCCGGGCGCTGGCCAACCCGAATGTCGGCGCCAACGATTTCGCGCGGCCCGGCCACGTGTTCCCGCTGATCGCGCGCGACGGCGGCGTGCTGTTGCGCTCGGGCCATACGGAGGCCGCGGTCGACCTCTGCAAGCTCGCCGGCCTGCCGCCGGTCGGCGTCATCAGCGAGTTGATGAACGACGACGGCACGGTGATGAAGGGCGAGCAGGTGGCGCGGTTCGCCGCCAGCCACAAGCTCAAGCACGTCACCATCGCCGACATGATCGCCTATCGTCAGGCGCGCGAGAAACTGATCGAGCGGGTCTCGACCTTCACCACCGAAAGCCCGATCGGGCCGTTGCAGGGTTATGCCTATCGCTCGCCGTTCGATTCCATCGCCCATGTGGCCTTCGTCTACAACGAGATCGGCGACGGCAAGAACGTGCTGACCCGGTTCCACAAGCCCAATATCGTCAAGGACCTCTTCACCGGGCCGAAGCGCATGCAGGCGGTGCTGGAGCGTTTCAAGAAGAACGGCTCTGGCGTGCTGATCTATCTGCGCGACGGCGCCGCCGGCGTCCCGGTCTCGCCGCTTCCCGGAGGAGCAATCCGCGGAAGCCGACCGCAACCGGCAATGGCGCGAGGTCGGCGTCGGCGCGCAGATCCTCAGGGATCTCGGCGTCACCTCGATCCGGAACCTGACCTCGTCGGTGCACGACTACAAGGGACTGTCCGGATTCGGCATCGAGATCGTCTCCAGCGAACAGCTTGAAGGCTAGCGCGCAGTCATTCCGGGACGGCTCGAAGAGCCGGACCTCGGAGTTGCACATCGGGAACGAATTCCGGGTTCGCGCATTCGCGCGCCCCGGAATGACGAAACCAATCCATTTGCGCTTCGGTGGTGGGCGATCTAAAATAAATACAACGATTGCGAGAGGAATTTCCATGAGCGTGCGCCCCCAGGCCAAGGACAAGCCGTCCCCGGTGAATTTCCAGTGGGACGATCCGTTCATGCTCGACGAGCAGCTCACCGAAGACGAGCGCATGATCCGCGACACCGCGCGCGCCTATGCGCAGGACAAGCTGCTGCCGCGCGTGATCAAGGCCTATCTGGAGGAGAAGGTCGACCGCGACATCTTCCACGAGATGGGCGAGCTCGGCCTGATCGGCATCACCCTGCCGGAGGAATATGGCTGCGCCAATGCCAGCTACGTCGCCTATGGCCTGGTGGCGCGCGAGATCGAGCGCGTCGATTCCGGCTATCGCTCGATGAATTCGGTGCAGTCGTCGCTGGTGATGCACCCGATCTATGCCTATGGCGACGAGAACCAGCGCAAGAAATACCTGCCCAAGCTCGCCACCGGCGAGTGGGTCGGCTGCTTCGGCCTGACCGAGCCGGACGCCGGCTCCGACCCCGGCGGCATGAAGACCCGCGCCGAGAAGACCTCCGACGGCTACCGGCTGACCGGCAGCAAGATGTGGATTTCCAACGCGCCGATCGCCGACGTGTTCGTGGTGTGGGCGAAATCGGCCGAGCACAACAACCAGATCCGCGGCTTCATCCTCGAAAAGGGCATGAAGGGCCTGTCGGCGCCGAAGATCGGCGGCAAGCTTTCCTTGCGCGCCTCGGTCACCGGCGAGGTCGTGATGGAAGGCGTGGAGGTGCCGGAGAGCGCGCTGTTGCCCAACGTGTCCGGCCTCAAGGGACCGTTCGGCTGCCTCAACCGGGCCCGCTACGGCATTTCCTGGGGCGTGATGGGGGCGGCGGAAGACTGCATGCACCGCGCGCGGCAGTACACGCTCGACCGCAAGCAGTTCAACCGGCCGCTCGCGGCGACGCAGCTGGTGCAGAAGAAACTCGCGGACATGCAGACCGAGATCGCGCTGGGCCTGCAGGCCTCGCTTCGGGTCGGCCGGCTGATGGACGAAGGCAAGATGGCGCCGGAGATGATCTCCATCGTCAAGCGCAACAATTGCGGCAAGGCGCTCGACATCGCGCGCATGGCCCGCGACATGCACGGCGGCAACGGCATCCAGATCGAATACCACGTGATGCGCCACACCGCGAACCTGGAAACCGTCAACACCTATGAAGGCACCCACGACGTCCACGCGCTCATTCTCGGGCGCGCCATCACCGGCATCCAGGCGTTTTCGTAAGCTCTACATCGATGCGCCCACGTCCGGCGGCGCGCCCTGAAGGCTCCGCGCGAACCCGGAATCTCGAGCCGCATCATTCCAACTCGTCGAGATTCCGGGTCTGGCCCACCTAAGTCGGCTGTTGCCGACTTAGGAACATGATATTGCTGAACTCGGGTAGACCCGAGTTCGGTGGGCCATCCCGGAATGACGTTGAAGCAGGAATCCCCCATGGCCGACAACGACGATATCCCGTTCAACCGCGATTTTGCGCTGAAGCCCGGCGTGGCCGAGGAAGTCCGCCCGGGCGTGCGGCGGATTCTCTGCAACAATCCGAGCCCTTTCACCTTCACGGGCACGGTGAGTTACATCGTAGGCCGTGGCAAGGTCGCGATTATCGATCCGGGTCCCGACAGCGAGGAGCACGCGGCGGCGCTGCTTGACGCCGTGCGCAATGAGACCGTGACGCATATTCTGGTCACTCACACCCACCGCGACCACTCGCCAAACACGCGCGCGGATCAAGGCGGCCACCGGCGCGACCGTCTATGCCGAGGGGCCGCATCGCGCCTCGCGGCCGCGCTTCGAGAGCGAGAAGCACAGTCCTGAATCCGGCGCCGACCGCGACTTCAGGCCCGACATCGAGGTGCGCGGCGGCGATGTCATCGAAGGCGCCGGCTGGCAGCTTGAGGCGGTGGCGACGCCGGGCCACACCGCCAACCATCTGGCGTTCGCGTGGCTGGATCGAAAGATATCCTTCGTCGGCGATCATGTGATGGGCTGGTCGACATCGATCGTGGCGCCGCCGGACGGATCGATGGTCGACTACATGGCCTCACTGGACCGGTTGACGCAGCGCGATGAGAATCTGTATTTTTCGGGCCACGGACCGGAAATTCCGGAAGGCCCGCGCTATGTGCGTTTCCTGATCCGGCACCGTCAGGCCCGCGAAGCCTCGATCCTGCATCGCCTCGGCAAGGGGGAAGCGGATATTCCCACCATCGTGCGCGCGATCTATATCGGCATCGACCCGCGGCTGACCACGGCCGCCGGCTATTCGGTGCTGGCGCATCTGGAGGACCTGGTCGCGCGCGGCATCGTGGCGACCGACGGCGATCCGGTGATCGGCGGGACGTATCGGCTGGCGTGAGGTTTAGGCACGTCCATCCTTTGTCATTCCGGGATGCGCCTCTGAGCGCAGGCCCGGAATCCATAGTCTGATCCGTGATTATGGATTCGCGCGAAGCTCGCCCTCGTTTCACTCGCGCCCCGGAATGACGAGCGTAACACTCTACTTCTTCACCACCTTGGGCGGAAGCTTGGCGGGCGCCACCGGCTTCTTCACCGGCTTGAGGCTGCCGCTGTCGACGGCGGTGTTGATGTCGTCGATCAGCCGGGAGACGCGCGCGGCGTTGCTGCCGAGATCGCTCTCGAAATAGCGCGACGCCGAGCGGATATCGACGCGCGATCCGTCGCCGTCGGGCGTGACGCGGATCGACACGTCCTCGCGGAATCCCATGATCGGCGTCCGCGCCACCGCCTCGATGCGGCCAATGCGCCGCGGCGGCTGCGGCTCGCGCTCGTCGATTACCAGCCATTTGCGCTTGGTGACCAGATGCTTGGTGACGTCGAACGCCCGCTGCACGGGGACGTCGAGCTCCACCGTCTCGATATCGGGATAGGCCAGCCGCTGCTGTTCGGCGGAATAAAGGCCCGCATAAACCGCGGGGTTGGTGCCCTCGCCGGTGCGCAGCCGCGCCAGCGCCTCGAAGCGTGGCGGGTCGATCGGATCGGTGGTGATGTCGTGGATCGGCGGCAGCCGGCGATATTGCAGGCCGAGATAGGCGGGGTAGGCCAGCACGACCGCGTCGATCAAGAGCGCCAGCAGGATGCGGCTCATGCCGCGCGAACCGTTCTGCCAGATCGCGGCGAAGGCGGCGAAACCGACCAGGATGGAGAGCACGGCGCAGCCCAGCGCGCCGAAGAAGGTGGCGAGCGCCGGTTTTATCTCGAGGAAGCCGAAGCGGACGATGAGGATCGAGACCAGCACCGCGACAACGGAGAATACCGCGAGATTGCGCGCCCATGACGCGAGGCTTGACACGGGCTCCGACTGATAGGGAGCGGAAAACCTGCGGGCCATAGGTCGATAATCTGCCGGGTTGGAGCGTTGCCGGGCGAATGGCGCCGGGCCGTAAACTGTATCCGTTTGAGACCACGGACCTGCGGCAAATTCAAGGGACTTTGGCGGGCGTTCCATCCGGTATCTGCAAAGCGCGCCGTCAGGCTGCGCGCTTCGGTTCTGTCTTGACGCCGAATGCAACGATGAGGATGGCGGTTGCCGAAAACACCGCGCCGGCGGAGAATGTCGCCGTCGGTCCGAAGTGGGACCACAGCCATCCCGCCAGAACGCTCGCGATCAGCAAAGCGACGCCGGTGACGAGATTGAACAGGCCAAAGGCCGTGCCTCGCAAATCCTCGGGCGCGGTATCGGCGACCAGCGCCGACAACAGGCCTTGCGAAAATCCGAGATAGAGGCCCCAAAGGCCGACGCCGATGATCGCGCCGCCGAGGCCGGGAACGAAGGCCAGCGCGAGATCGGCCACGACCAGGGCGCCGAGCCCGCACAGCAGCACATTCACCCGGCCGATTTTATCGGAGAGGACGCCGGCCGGCGTCGCGGTGACGGCGTAGACAATGTTCATCCATACGAACACCAGCGGGATCAACGCCAGCGCCAGCCCCTCGGCCTGCGCCTTCAGCACCAGAAAGGCCTGGCTGAAACGCGCCAGCGCGAACACCACGCCGATCGCCATGACCAGCCAGAACGCTTTGGGCATCCGCTCGAGTTCCTGCCTGCGGATCGGCCAGCCGCGCTGCGCGCTCGCCTTCGTGCCATCCGGCTCGCGCACGCCGGCCACGATCAGGAGCACGGCAAGCGCCGCGGGCAACAGCGCCCACCAGAACACCGCGCGAAAATTGTCGGCATAGAGCGCCATCAGGGCCACCGCCGACAAAGGCCCGGCAAACGCGCCGACCGTATCGAGCGCCTGGCGGATGCCGTAGCCAGCGCCACGCACCGCCGACGGCGTGATATCGGCGATCAGGGCGTCGCGCGGCGCATCGCGGATCCCCTTGCCGATGCGGTCAATGAAGCGCGCGGCCAGGACTTCCCAGGCCGTGGCCGCGAGCGGGAAGATGGGCTTGGTGATGGCGGACAGGCCATAGCCGATGCCGACCAGCAGCTTGCGCTTGCCGATCCGGTCGGAGAGCGCGCCCGAGAAAACTTTTGTAATCGCGGCGGTCGCTTCCGCGATGCCTTCGATCAGGCCGACGTCGACCATGCTGGCGCCCACCACCGTGACGAGGAACACCGGCAGCAGGCTGTGAACGAGCTCGGACGAGACGTCCATCAGGAGCGAAACGAAACCGAGCGTCCAGACCGTCGCCGGGACGTCGCGCCAGGACGCGGATGGTGTCGAGGATGGTGTCTTGCCGGCGTCGGAGCTCATGGGCAAAACCTATCGGGCCGCTGTGCGCCTGCTCAATACATTGACGCTGTCACCGGAGAAAAATTTGGCCTCCCCCCGCGTGCGGGGAGAGGCCGGAACAACGCGATTCACGCGGGGCTCAGGCCGCCGCGGTCGGGAAGCTGTAGGTCTTGAACTGCTCGCGCAGCGCGGTCTTCAGGATCTTGCCCGTCGCGGTATGCGGGATGGCGTCGACGAACACGATGTCATCGGGCATCCACCACTTTGCAATCTTGCCATCCATGAATTTCAGGATGTCCTCGCGCGTCGCGTTCTGGCCCTGCTTGAGCTGCACGATCAGGAGCGGGCGCTCGTCCCATTTCGGATGGTAGTGCCCGATCACGGCCGCTTCCGCGACCGCGGGATGCCCGACCGCGAGGTTTTCCAGGTCGATCGAGGAAATCCATTCGCCGCCGGACTTGATCACGTCCTTGGAGCGGTCGGTGATCCGCATGTAGCCGTGCTGGTCGATGGTCGCGACGTCGCCGGTGTCGAAATAGCCGTCCTCGTCGAGGATGTCGGCGTCGACGTGGAAATAGGCCTTCGATACCGCGGGGCCGGCCACCTTGAGCCGGCCGAACGTCTTGCCGTCCCACGGCAGGTCCTTGCCGGCGTCGTCGGTGATCTTCATCTGCACGCCGAACGGCGGGTAGCCCTGGGTCTGCAGGATGTCGAGCTTGGCTTCGCCGGTGAGTTCGGCAAACGGCGGTTTCAGCGCCGCGAGTGTGCCGATCGGGCTCATCTCGGTCATGCCCCAGGCGTGGCGCGCGGTGACCCCCATATCGTTGAACGCCTTGATCATCGAACGCGGCATCGCCGAGCCGCCGCAGACCACAAATCGCAAATGGGGCAGTTTCAGATTGTTGGCGGCGATATGGTTGAGCAGCATCAGCCACACCGTCGGCACGCCGGCGGTATGGGTCACCTTCTCGGTTTCCAGAAGCTCGTACACCGAGGCGCCGTCGAGCTTGGCGCCGGGGAAGACCAGCTTGGTGCCCATCGAAGGCGCCGAAAATGCGATGCCCCAGCTATTGGCATGGAACAGCGGCACCACCGGCAGCATTGTATCGGCGGCGTTGGCGCCCAGCGCATCGCCGGTGTTGGCCATCAGCGCGTGCAGCACGTTGGAGCGATGCGAATACAACACGCCCTTGGGATCGCCCGTCGTGCCGGAGGTGTAGCACATCGCGGCGGCGGTATTTTCGTCAAAGGTCTTCCACTTGAAATTGCCGTCGGCCTGCGCGATCCAGTCCTCATAGGCCACCGCGTTCTTCAGCGTGGTCTGCGGCATGTGCGCCTTGTCGGTCAGCACGATGTAGCGTTCGACGCTTCCGCAGCTTGTCGGCGATCTTTTCCAGGATCGGCACGAAGGTGATGTCCGTCATCACCACGCGGTCCTGCGCATGGTTGATGATCCAGGCGATCTGGTCGGGGAACAGCCGCGGATTGACGGTATGGCAGATGGCGCCGATGCCCATGATGCCGTACCAGGCTTCCAGGTGGCGCCAGGTGTTCCAGGCGATGGTGGCGACGCGGTCGCCAAGCTTGATGCCGTCGCGATCCAGCCGCTGCGAGACTTTCAGCGCGCGCTTGTGGATTTCGGCATAATTGGTGCGATGGATGGGGCCTTCGACCGATCGCGTCACGACCTCCTGGGTGCCATGGATCTGGGCGGCGTGCTCGATAATCCGGTGACACAGCAAAGGCCAGTCTTGCATCAATCCAAGCATACGGTCGTTCCTCCGGAGGGTGTTGTCGCTTGTCGCGGGTGTTGGAATTGCCATGAACTTTAGCGCGCCGAAAGCACGCCGCAAATGGCCTTGTGGCGGTTTGGCCTGCGGCGAAAGGCCAATGGTTACCGCCGCCGCGGTGCTCCTGGTGCTCGGTGCGCTGGCCGACCCTCTGGCGGCCGCGCAGAGGCCCGGCGCTTGGTCGCCGGGGCTCAGGAGTACCCTGTTCGGGGAAGCCCGGCCCAAGTCGCGCCAGGCCGCGCTCCCCGCATCGGTGCCGTTGCCGAGACCGCGTCCGGCAGATGCACCTGCGACCGAGTCCGAAAAGCCTGCGGCGGGACAACGGACGCCCGCCGGGGGCGAGAAGCCGGCCGAGCAGGCCGCGCCGGCGCCGCCGCCACCCTCGGCCTGCCGGCTGGCGCTGACGGAAGAGATCGCCATCGCCCCCAGCATTCCCGACGTCCATGGCGCCGGCGGCTGCGGCGGCGAGGACCTGGTCCGGCTGGAGGCGGTGGTGCTGCCGGACAAGCATCGGGTGGCGGTGAAGCCCGCGGCGATCCTTCGCTGCGCGATGGCCTCCGCGATCGCGGACTGGATCCGCACCGACATGGCGGAGCTTGCGGCGGGCCTCGGCGGCGTCATCAGCGATCTCGACAATTTCGACTCGTTCGAGTGCCGCGGCCGCAACCGCGTCGCCGGCGCCCGGCTGTCCGAGCACGGCCGCGCCAACGCGCTCGACGTTCGCGCCGTGAAGCTCGCCAACGGCCGGTCGATTTCGCTCACCGACCGCACGGTGCCGCGCGAGGTTCGCGAGAGCGTGCTGCGTTCGGTGTGCGCGCGGTTTTCGACGGTGCTGGGGCCGGGCTCGGACTGGTATCACGAGGACCACATCCATCTCGATCTGGCGGAACGGCATAACGGCTACAGGATCTGCCAGTGGAACGTATGGGACCCGCTGCCGCCGGTCGCGCCGCTGCTGCCGGCGGAGCGGCCGCAGGAAGCGCCGCCGCGCGAGGTCGCCGCCAAAACCGAGGCCGACAAATCTGACGCCGACACGCCCGGCGTCGCGAAATCGGATGCCGCCAAATCCGATACCGCCGGGCCCACGGGCGTGCATGCCAAACCGGCAACAAAAAAGCGCCGGTAAAACCGGCGCTTTTGAACGTTGCGAGCCGAAGCCGCCCGTTACTGCATCATCGGACCGGCACTGCCGCCGCCCTGCAGCGCCATCTGCGAATTGAACGGCGAATCGCCATGCTTCGGCTCCAGCACCACCACGATGGTGCCCAGCTTCACCCGGTTATACAGATCGATCACGTCCTCGTTGGTCATGCGGATGCAGCCGGAGGAAATCGACGCGCCGATATATTCCGGCTGGTTGGTGCCGTGAATCCGGAACAGCGTGTCCTTGCCGCCCGAATAGAGATAGAGCGCGCGCGAACCCATCGGATTGTCCGGTCCCGGCGCGACGAAGGTCGGCACGCCCAGCCGTTCGATCTCGCTCTTGGTCGGATGCCAGGGCGGCCACTCGGTCATGCTGCCGATCTTGGCGATGCCGGACCAGGCCATGGCTTCCTCGCCGACGGTGATGCCGTAGCGGATCGCCTTGCCGTCGTTGAGCACGTAATAGAGATAGTGATTGTCGGAATCGACCACGATCGAGCCGGGCGCTTCCTTGCGGTGGAAGTCGACGATGGCGCGGCGGAACGGCTCGGCGACGGGAACGTTGGTGTAGCGGATCTTGGCCAGCAATTCCTTGTCGCGCGGTTTGAAACTGGTCGTGTTGGTCGCCTCATAGGTGGTGGCCTGCATGCAGCCCGATAGCATCAGGCCGGCAGCCAGAATTCCCAATTTCACCTTGAGCGACGACATGGTGCACTTCCAATCGAAAGCCTCGCGCTCGCGCGCCAACATTGCGCCCCAAACGCCACGATTCCATTAATCGCATTATCGTCGAAATCGGCCATAATTCCAGACGCTTAGATGCCCATCCTGCGCTGCGGCACAGCCGCTGTGTCTTTTTTGCCGCAAATTTTGGGCTTTGCGGCTGATTTTTGGGCAGCCGGGCCGCCGGCGCCGAATCAGGGCCACGCCGCCGCCATCCGGTCGCCACAAATATCGATCGGCGGTTAATGCGCCGGTCATGAAGCGCTTGCCAGAATCGAGCTAAGTCCTGTTGGGTAGGACCGCGCGCCCGGTCCCGGAGTCCCCCATGTTAGCGGTGTTCGTCCCCTTGGAATCTTCGCTGAAGAAGGTCGCCGTCGCCGACCTTTCGCTGCTGCCGGAGAATGCGGTCTGGATCGACCTCGTGAAGCCGACCGCGGCGGAGGACAAGGCGGTGGAGCGGCTGGCCGGGATCGCGGTGCCGACCCGGGAGGACATGCAGGAGATCGAGATTTCCAGCCGGCTCTATATCGAGAACGGCGCGCGCTTCATGACGGCGACCCTGATGTGCGCGGCGGACACCGTCAATCCGCGCACCACCGCGGTGACCTTCATCCTCGCCAGCCACCGCCTGGTGACGGTGCGCTACGACGAGCCGCGGCCGTTCGCGCTGGTGGAGAACAAGCTGGCGCGCTCCTGCGCGCCCGGCATCACCGGCGAGATGGTGCTGATGGAATTGCTCGACGCGGTGATCGACCGCAACGCCGACATTCTGGAGCGCGCCGGCAGCGACATGGACGCCATCAGCCACGAGATTTTCGAGCCCGGAGGTGCTGCGCGCACCGGCCACTCCAAGCGCTATTCCGACATCCTGATCGCGATCGGCCGCAAGGGCGACCTGACCTCGAAAGTGCGCGAGAGCCTGGTCTCGATCGGGCGGGTGGTGACCTTCGTCGCCGCCGCGGTCGACGGCGTCAAATGGTCCAAGGACATGCGCGAGCAGCTGAAGACCATGCAGCGCGACGTCACCTCGCTGACCGACCACGCCTCCTATCTCTCCAACAAGATCACCTTCGTGCTGGACGCGATGCTCGGCGTCGTCAATCTCGAGCAGAACAACATCATCAAGCTGTTTTCGGTGATGGCGGTGGTCTTGATGCCGCCGACCCTGATCGCCTCGATCTACGGCATGAATTTCAAGTCGATGCCGGAGCTGGAATGGACCCACGGCTACCCGTACGCGCTGGTCGCGATGCTGCTCGCCGCGGTCGGGCCCTACGTGTTCTTCAAATGGAAGAAGTGGCTGTAAACCATCAGTCCTCGCAGGGTTCCTCTATCGAAAAGAGTCAAGAACGCTGCCTCAATCCCTCCGGTAAAATTTGAGCGGTGCGCTGAACGTTTATGCGACGGCTTTCTGCGATAACGCTGTGACAAGCCGCGAGGAAACCTATGGTTGAAAAAGTCATAACGCCGTCCAGGAACGTCGTCGATCTGGCGTGCTATCGCGCGGGCCGCGACGGCGCCGGCAAGGCGGTTGCGATGTCTGCGCGGATCTGCCGGCATTGCGGCGCGGCGCTGCTCGAGGGCGAGCGCGAAGAGGAATGTTCCAGCGCCTTCAACGTGGACGCCGCCGCCAGCCTTCGCTGGCAGGCCGCGCAGATTTTACGCGGATTGATCTGAACCACCGTCATTCCGGGGCGCGCGTCAGCGCGAACCCGGAATCTCGCGCCAATAACTTCTGCGATTCCGGGTTCGCTCGTTTCACTCGCGCCCCGGAATGACGGCCTCGATCAAACGTGCTGGCCGCCGTTGATGTGGATCTCGGCGCCGTTGACGTAGGAACTCGTCTCCGTGCACAACACATAGATGATCTTCGCCACCTCGTCCGGCGTGCCGAGCCGGTGCAGCGGGATCTGTTCGGCGACGATCTTCTCGGTGCCCGGTGACAGGATCGAGGTGTCGATCTCGCCCGGCGCGATCGCATTGACGCGGACGCCGAGACGGCCGAAATCCGACGCCATCTCGCGGGTCAACGAGGCCAGCGCCGCCTTCGAGGTGGCGTAGGCCGCGCCCGCGAACGGATGCACGCGGGAGCCCGCGATCGAGGTGACGTTGACCACCGAGCCCTTCGCCGCCTTCAATTCCTCGATCAGTCCGCGCGCCATCATGATCGGCGCGAAAAAATTGACCCGGAACACATGGCTCCAGGTGTCGACGTCGGTATCGATCGAGCCGAGCCGGGCGCCGCCGGCCGCCTTCGGCGAAATCGCGGCGTTGTTGACCAAAGCGTGCAGCGCGCCGCCTTCCAGCCGCGAGCGGATTTCCCTGATCGCCCGGGTGGTGTCGCCGTGGTCGGCGAGGTCGACCTGGATGTGATCCTCGGGCCCCGCGCCCCACGGGCATTCTTCCGGGAACGGATGCCGCGAACAGGTGATGACCCGCCAGCCGGCGCTGGAAAAGCGGATCACGGTCGCATGACCGATGCCGCGGCTGGCGCCGGTCAGAAGCAGCGTGCGCCGCGGTCCGTTGTGCGATGAGGTCGGCATAAACGGTTCTCTCGTTCTCCGTCATGCCCGGCCTTGTGCCGGGCATCCACGTTCTTCGAAACTGGTTGCGAGCAAAGACGTGGATGGCCGGAACATCTAGCGAAAAGAAGCGCTTCGCGCTTTTGCCCGGCCATGACGGCTTACTCTAGGGATAAAGCCGCGTCTTGGACCAGGGTTGATCCGGGCCGTCGCGGCGGAATTCGATGCGGTCGTGCAGGCGGAACGGGCGGTCGTGCCAGAATTCGAACCGGACCGGGGCGATGCGCCAGCCGCTCCAGCCCGGCGGCCGCGGCACCTCGCCGACGACATGCCTGGCGGCGACTTTGGCGATGGCCTGTTCGAAGGCGAAACGGCTTTCCAGCGGCTGCGACTGCTTGCTGGCCCAGGCGCCGAGCTGCGCCTGCTTCGGCCTTGTGGCGAAATAGGCGTCGGCCTCCGCATCCGTCACCGGCGACACGGGCCCGCGGATACGGACCTGCCGGCGCAGCGACTTCCAGTGAAACAGTAAAGCCGCCTTAGGATTTGCGGCGAGTTCGCGGCCCTTTTGGCTGGCGATGTGGCTGTAAAAGACAAAACCGTCGGCATCGAAGCCCTTCATCAGCACCATCCGCACGTCGGGCAGGCCGTCGGGGTCGACGGTGGCCAGCGCCATGGCGTTGGGATCGTTGGGTTCGGCCTTCACGGCCTCCGCGAACCAGTCGCCAAACAGCGCAAACGGCTCCTCCGCCGCGGTGAAATCACCGGATGTTAACGCTGCCGGGTGTTTGATGGAGGTGGTGTCGGTCATTTCAGGGAGTTCCGAGTTGCGTCCGCCCGCGGTCAGGTACGCGTTGCCGCCCCTATATAGGACATGGGGACGCGTTGGCCTATCGGCGATCGGCCCAGTGGGCGCCGTGATGACACTGATTCTAATCGGAGCGACGGCCGGGGGCTGCAGCCTGTCCCGGCCCGACAGCGCCTTCGCCAAGATGGACGATAACGACGTGACGGGTTTGATCGGGGCGGCCCAGGCCAGCGGGCCGGCGCCCACCGAGAGCGACCTTGCCTTCGCCCGCAATGCCGCCTCCGACGTGCTGACCCGGGGGAGCAAGGATTCCAGCCAGCCCTGGGAGAACCCGGAAACCGGCGCGCGCGGCTCGGTGACGCCCCTGGCCCAGGCCTATTCCTCTGCGGACGGACGCACCTGCCGGGACTTCCTGGCGAGCTACGTCAACGGCCGCAACGAGAGCTGGCTGCAGGGCGCCGCCTGCCAGACCGGCCATGGCCGGTGGGAAATTCATACGCTGAAGCCGTGGAGGAGCGGCTGAAGTGGGCAGGCAGTTGCAAAAATGCCACGAGCACCCCAAATGAAACCGTGGTGGGCGGGCAGCCCTCGGTCTAACATCGGATTTCCCTGAAGGAGACGTGACGGATGCGCGACCCCTATGAGGTCTTGGGGGTGCCGCGGGGCGCCAGCGCTGCGGCGATCAAGAGCGCCTATCGCAAGCTCGCCAAGAAGCATCACCCCGACGCCAACAAGAACGATCCGAAAGCCGCCGCGCGCTTTTCCGAAATCAATTCGGCCAACGAGATCATCGGCGACGAGGACAAGCGCAAGCAGTTCGACCGCGGCGAGATCGACGCCGAGGGCAAGCCGCGCTTCCAGGGCTTTCCCGGCGGCGACGCGCGGGGGCGCGGGGCTCATGGCTTCGAGACCCACACCTTCCGCACCGGCGGCGGCCCCGGCGGCGGCGGCGGCGGTTTCGAGGACATCCTCAACAGCATGTTCGGCGGCGCGGCGCGCGGTGCGCGGCCCGGCGGCGCGACATTCGAATTCGATGCCGGCGGCATCGCGCTCGATCTCGATCTCAACGTCGCCATGACGGTGTCGCTGGAAGAGTTGGTCAAGGGCGTGGAGAAGCGCGTCCGGCTGCCGACCGGCAAGGAACTCAATGTCAAGATTCCCGCCGGCGTCATTGCCGGCCAGCAGATCCGGCTGAAGGGGCAGGGCGAGACCGCGCCCGGCCACCGCCCCGGCGATCTCCTGATCACCGTCAACATCGCGCCGCATGCGTTCTTCAAGGTCGATGGCAGCGACCTGCGCGTCGACCTGCCGATCACGCTCTATGAAGCCGTGCTCGGCGGCAAGGTTCGCGTGCCGACGCTCGGCAGCGCGGTCGAATTGTCGATTCCGAAGAACACCTCGAGCGGCCGGACCTTTCGCCTGAAGGGCAAGGGGCTGCCGAAGCCGACCGGGACGGCCGGCGACCTGTTCGTCACCACCCGCATCATGCTGCCGGACGGGAACGACGCCGAACTCGAGGCGTTGATGCAGAAGTGGCGCGACGGACATACCTACAATCCGCGCAGCGATCTCATTTAGAGCATGATCCGGACCCGAAGGGCCGCGTTAGCGCAAAGTGGGAACCGGTTTTCCCTCGGGACAAACGCGAAGCGTTTGCCCGGAGATCATGCTCAACAAAGAGATGAGATCATGATCCGATTCAATCTGATCGGATCATGATCCAGGCGACCCGCCGCACCCGAAAAGGGTGCGGGAAAAAGGGTGCGGCCTCGACGTGGGGGACCAGCGCGGTACAAAACCCCAGTCGAGGCCGCCTGCGTCGATCGGCGGATCGAACGCGGCTCAATTTCGCGTGATCACCCGGTGCGATTTTGAGACGGGCGCATGTCTTGATTCCAGATTTTCGATGTCTTGATTCCAGATTTTCAATGTCCTGAATCCAGACTTTCGATGTCGGAATTGGGACATCGGCCATGACCCGACGATCATCCGCCGCTTTTCTCGCTTTGTTCGTAGACCAGCCGCGCCACCTGCGTGAGGCGATCGCGGTCGCTGCCGCCGCTGACCACGTAGCCGACGCCGCGATCGGCCCAGAACAGCGCGCCGTCATTATCCTGCCTGGCATAGCGCATCTGCGTGGTCTCGGCGGTGGCCCGCGCGGCATAGACCGTGAAGCGTTCGCCCGAGGCGCTCTCATACATCAGGAACGATGCGGGTCCGGTGGGGCCGGGCAACAGCCGTCCGCCGACGAGCTTCAGCCCCGTCGCGTCGAGCTCCGGCGCGCGGACGTCCCAGCCGCAGCGCTTGGTCAGCCACGCTTGCAGATGCGCGCGTTCGCTGCCGGGCACATCGACCGGATGACGCACCTCGACGACGTAGAGCCGGTGCGCGTCCAGCGCGTCCACCGTGAAATTCTGGAATAGCGACGGCGCGGCCGCCGCGCCGTGCGCCAGCCAGCCGACGCCGCCGCCGGCGATGAACGCCACGAGCGCTGCTGCGACCGCGCCATAGAGCCATTTGCGCGGCTGCCGCGCCAGCCGCTCGATATCGAGCCGCGCCGGCACCGGCTCGTCGGCGATCGCGTCGTAACGCGCATGCAGCGCCTCCGCCATCGCGCGCCACGAGCGCACCCGCTCGGCGTCTTCGGGATGCGCCACCAGCCACGCCTCGACATCGCCGCGACGTTCAGCCGGCAATTCGTTGTCGACATAGGCGTGCAGCTCGTCTTCGGTGACGGGAATTTGGGGGTCGGTCATGGTTGCAGTCTCTGTCCAATTTCAATCGAAAAGAACGGATTCGTCACGGCCCTCACGTCATCATCACATCGTTTACATGCATCATGCCTGCCATCACTTCACCCGCCGCAGCGCTACCCGCTCGCCCTCGAGCGCGGCTTTGACATGGGCGCGGGCCCGGGCGAGGCGCGACATCACGGTGCCGATCGGCACGCCCTGGATGTCGGCGACCTCGCGATAGCTCAAACCTTCCAGCATCACCAATAGCAGCACCGAGCGCTGCTCCTCCACCAATGTCGCCAGCGCGCGGGCGATGTCGCGTCCCTCCGCCTCGGTCCCGCTGGCGTCGGGATTGTTGTCGAGCAGCGGCATGAATTGCGGCCGCCGGGCCAGCGACCGCCGCCGGTTCTTGTTGAGGTTGGTCAGGATGGTGTAGAGCCAGCTCCTGACGTCGCCGCCGAGAAACAGCCGTTCCGAACGCAGCGCCCGCACCAGCGTGTCCTGCACCAGATCGTCGGCGACATCCGCGTCCCGCGCGAGCGCGCGCGCATAGCGGCGTAGCGCCGGAATCATGGCTTCGACACTCTGGCGAAACGCGGTCATTCACGCCCGATCTGGTTGGTCCGGCCGGCGTCCAGGTTCGGTCACGCGAACGCCTCATGCCAACATAACACCGAAATGACGCCGCTATTCCGGAAGTCAGGGATGCGGGGCAAACAGCCCCGGACCGGAGGCGGATTTGGGCTGTACCGGCCGGGAGGGCTGGTGTACCTCCAGACCTGAAAACGTTCGATTGGAAACCCGGATGGCGCAAAATTCAGGTCTGATGCAAGGCAAGCGCGGGGTGATCCTCGGCGTCGCCAACAACCGCTCGATCGCCTGGGGCATCGCCAAAGCCTGCCATGCGGCGGGCGCGGAAATCGCGCTGACCTGGCAGGGCGACGCGCTGAAGAAGCGGGTCGAGCCGCTGGCGAAGGAACTCGGCGGCATCCTGCTCGGCCATTGCGACGTCACCGAACCCGCGACCATCGACGCGGTGTTCGAAATGGTCAGGGAGAAATGGGGCAAGATCGACTTCGTGGTGCACGCGATCGCGTTCTCCGACAAGGACCAGCTCGACGGCCGCTATCTCGAGACCACCGCCGACAATTTTTCGAAGACGATGCTGATCTCCTGCTATTCGCTGACGGCGGTCGCGCAGCGCGCCGAGAAGCTCCTGACCGACGGCGGCTCGATCCTGACGCTCACCTATTACGGCGCCGAGAAGTGGATGCCGCACTACAACGTGATGGGGGTCGCGAAAGCGGCGCTCGAGGCGAGCGTGCGCTATCTCGCCGCCGATCTCGGCGAGAAGAACATCCGCGTCAACGCGATCTCGGCCGGGCCGATCAAGACGCTGGCCGCCTCCGGCATCGGCGACTTCCGCTACATTCTGAAGTGGAACGAATACAACGCGCCGATGCGCCGCACCGTATCGATCGAGGAAGTCGGCGACAGCGCGATGTATCTGCTCTCCGACCTGTCGCGCGGCGTCACCGGCGAGGTGCATCACGTCGATTCCGGCTATCACGTGGTCGGCATGAAACGCCCGGACGCGCCGGATATCACGCTGGCGAAGGATTGATTGCTCGTAACTCGTCATGCCCGGGCTTGACCCGGGCATCCACGTCTTCCTTTGCTAGGTGCTGAAAAAGACGTGGATGGCCGGGACGAGCCCGGCCATGACGGACAGGGAAGTTGTATGCCTACCATCTACTACATTCGCCATGGCGAAACCGAGTGGAATGCGGAAGGCCGGCTGCAGGGCACGCGGGATATTCCGCTCAACGATCTCGGCCGCCGGCAGGCGGCCAGCGCCGGCGCCATTCTCGCCGACTTGTTGGCGCGTGACGGGCGCGGCAGGCAATCGCTTGAATTCGTGGCAAGTCCGCTCGCCCGCGCGCGATCGACGATGGAGCTGGTGCGCAGCACGTTGAAACTGCCGCCCGGCGATTACGCCGTCGACGACCGGCTGCGCGAGATCGGTTACGGGCAGTGGGAAGGCTCGACGCTGGCGCAGGCGGAGGTGTCGCACCCCGACCTGTTCGCCAGGCGCCAGGCCGAGAAGTGGACGGTGCCGCCGCCGGGCGGCGAGAGCTATGTCGATGTGCACGCCAGGGTCAGCGACTGGTACCGCCAGCTCACGGCGGATACGGTGGCGGTGGCGCATGGCGGCACCGGGCGGGCGCTGATGGTGGCGCTGGGCATCGAGACGCCCGAAAGCGCCACCGATCTCCTGATGGAGCAGGGCGTGGTCTACGTGTTCGGCGACGGCGGTTTGACGAAGTATGGTTGAGCTCTCCGTTCCCTCCCCCGCCCGCAACCGGGGTCGACCCCGGTTGCGCAGCTTAAATCCGCGCAAGTCGGGCAGTGCCCGACTTGCGTTGGGGGAGGGTAAGCGCGCGGGCAGCCCCAAACACTGTCGCCAGCCGTTCCCCCAGCCCCATCCCTCCCCCGCAAGCGGGGGAGGGGGCGTAGAACACGTGCCGCGCGAGCGTGGTTAACTCTACGCCGATTGCTAACGAGAGGCCATTTGACCCCTTCAACCGCCGGGCGTTACGACAGGCCGCCGTTGACATTCAACGGCGATCTGGATCGTCGAAAATGTCCTTCAACACCTTCGGCCACATGTTCCGGGTCACGACCTTCGGCGAAAGCCACGGGGTTGCGATCGGCTGCGTGGTCGACGGCTGCCCGCCGCTGCTGCCGCTGACGAATGAGGACATCCAGCGCGATCTCGACCGCCGCCGTCCCGGCCAGTCGCGCTTCACGACCCAGCGCCAGGAGGCCGACGCAGTGAAGATCCTGTCCGGCGTCATGGCGCATCCGGAGACCGGCGCGCAGGTGACGACGGGCACGCCGATCGCGCTGTTGATCGAGAACACCGATCAGCGCTCGAAGGATTACTCCGAGATCAAGGACAAGTTTCGCCCGGGCCATGCCGACTTCACCTATGAGGCCAAATACGGCCTGCGCGACTACCGCGGCGGCGGGCGCTCTTCGGCGCGCGAGACCGCAACAAGGGTCGCAGCCGGCGCCATCGCCCGCAAGATTCTGCCTGATGTCACCGTGCGCGGCGCGCTGGTGCAGATGGGCCCGCACAAGATCGACCGCGACAAATGGGATTGGGACGAGATCGCGCGCAACCCGTTCTTCTGTCCCGGACAAGGACAAGGCCGCGTTCTTCGAGGATTATCTCGACGGCATCCGCAAAAAGGGATCCTCGATCGGCGCGGTGATCGAGATCGATCGCCGAAGGCGTGCCGGCAGGGCTCGGCGCGCCGATCTATGCCAAACTCGATTCGGATCTGGCGGCGGCGCTGATGAGCATCAACGCGGTCAAAGGCGTCGAGATCGGCGCCGGTTTTGGCGCGGCCGAACTGTCCGGCGAGGAAAACGCCGACGAGATGCGGATGGGCAATCAGGGCGTCGCTTTTCTCTCCAACCACGCCGGCGGCATTCTGGGCGGCATCTCCACCGGCCAGCCGGTGGTCGCGCGCTTTGCGGTGAAGCCGACCTCCTCGATCCTGTCGCCGCGCCGCACCGTCGACCGCAGCGGTGCCGACACCGACATCATGACCAAGGGCCGCCACGATCCCTGCGTCGGCATCCGCGCCGTGCCGGTCGGCGAAGCCATGATGGCCTGCGTGCTGGCGGATCATTTCCTGCGGCATCGCGGGCAGGTGGGCGGCCCTCCGCTCCGACAACGCGTAAGCATCGGTAGGGTGGGTTAGCGACAGCGTAACCGCAGCGTTGCGCCTGGAAATGCAAACATACGGTGGCATTGGAAAATTTGCCACCAAAAGTCCCCGCGCCCGCTTGCTTCATATTCGCGATGAGATCGAGGGCGTCGCCATGATCGTGCGCGGCCTTTCGTTTGCGCAATACCAGGGCAGCCAGCGTAGCCCGGATGGAGCGAAGCGAAATCCGGGAATCGACGTGACGCCAACCCGGATTGCGCTGCGCTCCATCCGGGCTACGAAGTGACGGCTTACAGACCGGCTGATTTGCCCGACGGGCAAATCAGCGGGGCTCGGTTGCGACTCGCGTGTCCAGCCCCGTTTGCAAAAATATTTCTGTTTTTCCGAAACCCAAATCAACCCTATATCATCACCGTCCCGTCCCACTCGAGGGGCGTTTCGCGATCGTCACAAACGCGGGGCGGGATGCGGTGGACGCGGATGCGCCGATAACGAACGGCGTTGAAGCGGACGGAGAAGTCGTGTGGTCCTGACACCCCGACGCTGGTGTCAAGTTCGCGCTAAGGAGCGCGGGCGACGGTGGCAAGAAAGCCCGGTCGCCGGGGAGAGCGCGAAGGAAACCGTTAAAACCATTGCGCGGGGAATGCCGGGTGATTCCGGTGTGACCTGACTAACGCGTGTGCGTTCTACCACTACCATTGCACACGCGGCTATCGGGGCGCATCGGGCGCCCGGCATTCCCTGCGCCCTCTGATTGGAGAGGGCGGGAAGTTACTGGCAAAACTCGGGCGCATCGCGCCGCGGGAATGCGGATGTGTGTCCAACATTGCCCCACATTGTCGTCCCGGCGAACGCCCTAGGGCATGCACACATCTCTGAGGCTCCATCCTGCGGCGACTGCGTGGAAGTATTCCAGGCCGTGCTTGATGGTGATGGGACCTGGCGGTTTGGAGGATGGATAGCCGTCCCAGCCGCCGAGGCGGCCGATGATCCAGGCGGCCCAGGCAAGACTGTCGGGAGGATGCGGGTTCCTGAGGCGCTTGCTTTGGGCCTCGAGATTTTGGTTGAGGGCGACGAGCGCTGCGACCTCGTTGACGTCGAAGGCAAGCCGGACGGGCTGTGGCCGCGGCCATCGCGCGCCTGCAAGAGCTGGATGGTGATGACCGCCGCCTTGGCGGCGATCGCGACCAGCTTGAGGAGCCGGTCGGCGGTGGCGATCTGGCTGTCTTCGAGCTTGAAGCCTTGCGTCTTGAGGACGCGGAAGAACTGCTCGATCAGCCAGCGCCGCTTGTACCATTCGACGATGCGCCAGGCCTGTTCTGCATTTGCCACCGGGTGAGTGGTGAGAAGCCGCCAGTGCAGTGGCTCCGGCCCGCTCGGAGGATCGATTTCACGCACATCGACCAGGCTCAACGGCAAGCTTTCAGGCAGATGGCGCAGGAACCTGGTTTGCGGCCGGGCCAGGTTCACCGCGCCGAAGCGCAGTTCGAGAGTTGCGACACGTTCGGCCCGCTGTGCCCGCGCAGGCAGCACGATGGCGCGCCGATCCACCACCGCCATTGTCATCACTGGCCGCATACAAGCCGATGCCGTCGGCGAGATTGCGATCATGCATGCTGCGGGCGATCACGTGGAAGCTCTCGCTCGGCCGCGCTGGCATAAAGGGCGAAGATGTCGCTCTCGCGGTCGCCGAGCACGGTCACCATGGCGGCCTTGGCAAGCACCGGCTTGGCCGCCAGCGCGGTGGCGATCCAGCGCTGCGATTCCTTGTCCGACAGATCGCGCAGATCGTGCGAGACGGTGCGACGGCCCTTGCGGGTCCACACCTGGCCGCTCAACAGGCCGAGACAGCTGCCATTCTCGGCGTCCACCGCCAGCATCGGGTGCAGCAGCACCCCGCGGCCGTTGCCATGGCCGATCTCCCCGAGCCCGCGCCGGCGTTTTGCCGTGGTCGCGAAGTTGATTTCGCTGGTGTCCTGGATCGCCAGAACATGGCGGCCTTCTGCCGCCGCCGCCGTGCCTTCGCTCCAGCTTTCGATCACACGCGGCCGTCGTCACCTTGGCGTTGCCGAGAAAGCGGTTGAACCGCACCTCCCGGGCGCGGATCGCCCTTCGCCAGCCGCCGCAGGCAGACATCCTTGCCCGCGACCATGCATTCGATGAGCGCCGCCCCCCTTTATCGAGACGACGATCCCCGAACCGACCCAACGACCAGTCAATCTGCGCCAGCATGCCGACACCTCTGCCAAAGCCGAAGTGTCGCAATAGAAATCACACGGATTTCCGATTCTGGAATCCCCCTAGCCAGACCCGAGTCAATCCGTCGCACCAGATGTGTGCATGCCCTAGGGCGAACGCCGGGACCCATAACCACAGGCGCCGGTTGTTGCGCGAAAGCCGTCGAACAGTATCTCTCAACACGAACGCCGCGGCGTATGGGTCCCGGCGTTCGCCGGGACGACGCGTTGATAGAAGCGTCGGGTCGCGGAAGATGAATACTCTTTGTGGAGCACTACCTGATCTTATACTCCGCCGCATCGAAATTCGACGTCATCTTCCAGTATTCCACCAGCCGCCACGGCGTGATCGCGAACACGCGGCCGTGCGGGTTGCGGTACCAGTTGGTCATGCCCGGATGCGTCCACACCATGCGCGCGTGCATCGTGTCGACCTCGCGATTGTAGCTTTCGAAAACTTCCGGCCTGCATTCGATCGAGCGATGCCCGCCTTCCAGCAGTTCGCGCAAGCCCAGCATCATGTGCCGCACGCCGCATTCCGTCATGAAGATCTGGTTGCCGCCATGGGCCAGGCCCGTGTTCGGTCCCGTCAGCATGAAAAAATTCGGAAAGCCGGGAACGGTGAGGCCGAGATAGGCCCTGGCGTCATCGGGGCCCCAGACCTCGTGCAACTCGCGGCCATCGCGGCCATGGATCTTCATCGGATGCAGCATCTTGCTGACCTTGAAGCCGGTGGCGAACACCAGCGCGTCCGCCGGCCAGACCTTGCCGTCCTTTGTCCTGATCCCCTCCGGCACGATCGCGTCGATTCCGTCGGTGACGAGATCGACGTTTGGCCGTTTCAGCATCCTGAACCAGTTGTTATCGATCAGGATGCGCTTGCCGTAGGCCGGATAGTCCGGAATGACTTTTGCGAGCAGGTCCGGCCGGTCGGCGAGTTCGCTGCGCATGTGTTTTTCCATGAAGCGGCGGTGCTTTTCGTTCAGCGCATTGAGCGACCGTTTCGGATGCGGCCAGTCGGGATCGACCTGCAGCGCGCTGTGCAGGCCGTCGGCAAAACCCCAGAACAGCTGGAAGCGGTACCAGCGCAGGTAAAAGGGGACATTGGCGAGCGCCCATTTCTTTCCCTCGCTGACGCCCTCGTGATAGTTCGGATTGGGCACCACCCAGTGCGGCGAGCGCTGGAAGATCATCAGCCGCTCGACATCCGGCGCGATGGTCGGGCCGACCTGATGGCCGGAGGCGCCGGTGCCGATCATGGCGACACGCTTGCCGCGCCAGTCGAAATCGCGGTCCCATTGCGCGGTGTGGAAGGCGGGTCCGGCGAACGAACTGCAGTCCTGCGATATCGGGCCATTTCGGCCGGTTGAGCACGCCGACCGCGGACACCAGTACGCGGGCGGAAAGTTTTTGCTCCGTGCCGTCGGCGCCTTGCGCCGAGATGCGCCAGCTCGCGCTGCTCTCGTCATAGACGGCCTCGACCACTTCGGTGCCGAGCCGGATGTGTTTTCGCAAATCGTATTTGTCCGCGACCCGCTCGAAATAATTCCACAGCTCGTCGCGCTTGGCGAAGAAATGCGACCAGTCGTGATTGGGCTCGAAGGCGTAGGAGTAGAAATGGTTGGGGGTGTCGACGCCGCAGCCGGGATAGACGTTTTCGTACCAGGTGCCGCCGACCGCGTCGTTCTTCTCGAGGATGACGAAGGGAATGCCGGCCTGTTGCAACTGGATGCCGGCATAGAGGCCGGACATGCCGGCCCCGATGATGACGACCTCGGCGTTTTGCAGCGTCGAAGGAGAGGGGACCTTGCGCCATTTCAGGCTGCGCGACGGCAGGCTGTCGAAGGTCAGGTCCTCGCGCATCATCGCGATATAGTCGTCGGGCACCGCTTCGCCGGTCGCGACCGCCATCATCTCGCGCAAGAGCGCATCGTCGGCCTGCGGCGTCGGCGTTCTTCCGCTGCGCGCACTCTCCGCCAGCACCTCGGCGAGCCGGTCGCGGACCGCTGCCCGAAGCGGTTCGGGCATGAACTCCTGATAGTTCATCGGGCCGCGGATGAAAGGTTTTGCCGCCTCCAGCCAGTGCCGCTCGCCGGTGAGCTGCACCAGCGACAGCAGCAAGGTCGCCGGATCGGCCGCCTCCAGCGCGCGCCGCAGTTCGGCGGTTTCGCCCGATATTTTCGGTTCGGAATTCAGCATTTTCGAATCCTGCAGGTCTTGTCCGTCCCGGACTTTGCCCTGCCGGCGGGCAAACGCCAAGCATTTGTATCGCCTTGACGTTTCCGGAACTTGCGCGGCAAATGCAGGCCTCATGAACGCTCGGGATTTGCAGGAAATCATCGACTGGCTGATCGACGGCGCGCGGTCGGCGCCCACGCCGGTCGCCCTGCTGGCGCAGACCTGCGAACGGCTGGTGGCCGCCGGCGTGCCGCTGTCGCGGGCCGCCGCGTTCGTGCAGACCTTGCATCCCGACGTGTTCGGCCGCAGCTTCATCTGGCGGCCGGGCGCCGAGGTCGTCGTCAACACCGCCAATTTCGACCTGCCGGAATCGCCGGAATTCACCCGCAATCCGCTGGCCATCCTTTACGGCAGCGGACACGAGGTGAGGTATCGTCTCGACGATCCCGAGAGCAGGCGTTTTCCGCTGCTAGACGACATGCGCGCCGAAGGCGTCACCGACTACATCGCGCTGCCGCTCAAGTTCACCGACGGCTCCATTCACGCCTCGAGCTGGACCACGAAGGCGCCTGATGGCTTCACCGACGCGCAACTGGCCGGCTTGCGGGCGATCATGGCGCCGTTTGCGCGCCTCGGCGAGATTTTCGCGATGCGCCGCACCGCGGCCACGCTGCTCGATACCTATGTCGGCAACCGCGCCGGCGAGCGCATTCTCGCCGGGCAGATCCGCCGCGGCCATGCCGAAACCATGCAGGCCGCGATCTGGCTGTCGGATCTGCGCGGCTTCACCGCGCTGTCGGACCGGCTGCCGCCCGAAATCGTGGTCGACGTGCTCAACCAGTATTTCGATTGCCAGGTGCCGGTGATCCGCCAGCACGGCGGCGAGATCCTGAAATTCATGGGCGACGGCCTGCTCGCGGTGTTCCCGGTCGCGAAGGACAACGGCAATGTCGGGGAAGTCTGCGGACGCGTGCTGGAGGCGGCGCGCGAAGCCCGCGCCAATGTCGATGCCATGCACTATCCGAGCGGCGAGGGCGTCGAGCGGTTTCGCTTCGGCGTCGCGCTGCATATCGGCGGCATCCTGTTCGGCAATATCGGCGGCTCCAGCCGGCTCGACTTCACCTGCATCGGTCCGGCCGTCAATCTCGCAGCAAGGCTGGAGAAGATCGCCGGCCGCCTCAAGCGCACCGTGGTCGCCTCGGCGGGATTCGCCGGAATATGCACCAACGACTGGATCGATCTCGGCGAGTTTCCGATCGCCGGGTTCTCGAGGGCGCAGCGGGTCTTCGGATTGCGCGAGGAGGCGGCGGCACCCTGAATTCGGCGACGGCCGGTCGGCTCGATCCGCGCTATTCCTCGGGCTCGGTGGTGAACAGCAGCGGATAGCCCTTGGCGCGGCCGGCGTCGGTGGCCCGCGTCGCCTTGGTCTCGGCCACGTCCTTGGTGAAGACGGCGACCACGCAGACGCCGCGCCGGTGCGCGGTGATCATGACCTTGTGGGCGTGGTCGTCGGTCATGCGGAATTCGGCCTTCAGCACCGTGACGACGAATTCGCGGGGCGTGTAGTCGTCGTTGACGAGGATGACCTTGTGCAGGCGCGGCCGCTCGGTCTTGGTCTTGACCTTGGTTTTCGGCTTGGTGACGGCGTCGATCATTCCAGCTCGCACCTGATCCAATCAGAACTGAAAGCCTGTGACGGCGGCGCGCTCGCAATCAGTTGGCGCGGCACTCCGCGAGAAGCTGCGCCATGGTCTGATCGCCGCGGCCGGCGGCCGTCTCGATCAGTTTACAGGCTCCCGGCCGGTCGTGGAACTGGGCATTGTCCAACAGTTTCAGCGCGACCAGCGCGGCCATGGCGCCGGGTTCGTCGAGTTCCGCGGCCTCGGCGGCGAAGTAGAGCACGCGCTTGGGATCATCGACCCGCACGTCGGGATTGGCCGCCAGCAACCGCAGCACCTGCAGGCGCGCGTCGAGGTCCCACATGCCCGCCATGCCGATCAGGCGCACCGCCTCCTGGACGTCGCGCGGCACCAGCCTGCCTTCGAGATAGAGCTGCCCGAGCACGCCCTTCACTCCCACAGTGTCGGAGGGAGCTTTCAGCAGCGACAGCGCGCGCCTGGGATCGGCCGGGCCGCCTTCGCCGGCGATCAGCATTTCCGCCAGCGGCGGAGTGGCGCCGCCGGGATCGGGCCGCCGCGACTCCTCGAGCAGTGCCCGTGCCCGCACTGGATCCTCTTTGCGGATCGCGAGCGCCAGTTCCGTCTTGGCGCCGAACTGATAGCCCGGCCTTGCTCAGTTTCTCGAGCAGATCGAGACCGCGGGCCCGTCTCGTCCGGGTTGACCGGATTTGACCCGCAGGCGTCCGAGCAAGACCATCAGATTTCCGCGGCTCTCGTCTTTCGCGGGATTGGCGACCGCACGCTCCGCCCAGTATCGCGCCGCGGCCGGATCGCGCTTGACGGTGCTCCCGCGGTCCAGCAGCACGGCCAGCAATCTGCGTGGGAATAGGGATGACCGAGTTCGGCGGCCTTGCGAAGGGCGTGATCGGCTTCCGCGCGCGGCACCAGCGGCACACGATCGAGGTCGCCGCGGTCCCATGATTTATGGAATTCGTAGATCTCGTAACCAGGCCTCGGCATCGTTTTGCGCCGCAGCCTCGCGCAGCAGCGCGAGCGACTCCGCTCGTTGAGCGATCGGCATGGCGCGCGCCACGGCGACCTTGTAGTGCGTGTTGCCGGGCTCAGTCGCGAACGCTTTTTTGCAGCTGGCGAGCCGCAATTCCGTGCGGCGCTGCGTCGCCTCGTCGGAGAGATACTCCGACGGGTTTTCAGAAAGCCGCAGGCAGGTTTCGCCCGCCGTTTCCAGCGACCGTGGCGCGCTGGAATCCGCGGTCGCGGGTTCGCCCATGCCCGATCTCGGCGGCGACAGAAACAGCGCAGCCGCGGCGCCGGCCGCCACGAACAGGGCGATCCACGGAACGATCGCGCGCGTTCGCGACGGACGGCCATGATTGGAGGGAATCATCAGGGAAAGTATCCATGTCCGTGCCGGGTCCGCGTCTTGCGGGCATCGTTCGGCCGCGGTGTGCTACATTGGTCGCGTCACGGCCTGATTTCAATGGCTTCACTTCAGCGGCGGCACCGACCGCGGAGGCTGAAGCCTTGGTGAAATTCAAGGCATCCGCCCTAACTTGAATGTGAAGGGCGGCCCGTGTTCCCGCTTTTCCGGGCGCGATTTGCGTGTCACCATCGCGTTATTCGACGGGAGGGCAGCTATGCGCTGGTATGTCTCGATCGGGGCGGTGCTGGTCGCGGGCGCGATGGCCGGAGGCGATGTGGCGGGGTTTGCCGCGCCGAGTCCGAGGACGCAATTGGCTGAACAGCAGGCCGCACCCTCCGTCGATATCGAACTGATCCTCGCCGTCGACGTCTCCTACTCGATGGACATGGATGAACTGGCGATCCAGCGCGAAGGCTATGCCCAGGCCATCGTCTCCAAGGAGTTCCTGCAGGCGCTCAAGAGCCTTCCCAACGGCAAGATCGCGGTGACCTATTTCGAATGGGCGGCATCGAGCGACCAGAAGATCATCATTCCCTGGCGGCTGATCGACGGTCCGGAAACGGCCGACGCCGTCGCCAACGAAATCATGAAGACCCCGATCCGAAGGGCCTCGCGCACCTCGATCTCCGGCGCGATCTATTTCGCGATGCCGCTGTTCGACGAGAACCCGTATCGCGGCTTGCGGCGCGTCATCGATATCTCCGGCGACGGACCCAACAACAACGGCGCGCCCGTCACCGGCGCGCGGGATGAGGCGCTGGAAAAGGGCATCGTCATCAACGGCCTGCCGATCATGGTGAAGGAGCCGTCCTATTCGACGATGGATATCGACAATCTCGATTTCTATTACGAAGACTGCGTGATCGGGGGCCCGGGCTCGTTCGTGGTGACGATCAAGGATCGCGACAAGTTCAAGGAAGCGATCCGCGCCAAACTCCTGCTCGAGGTCGCAGGGCGGACGCCCGAACGCCCGGTCGTCCCGGTGGCCGCGAAGGAGCCGCGCGTCTCCTGTCTGATCGGCGAGAGAATCTGGCAGGACAGGTGGGGGCGATAAGCCGACGCAATAGCTTCAGACCCGCGCTTCGAGGATCAGGTTGAAGGCCGTTTCGGTGGCGCGGCGGAAGCGCGTCAGGCCGCCTTTGCTGGCCACGTCGCGCAGCCGCGCTTCGCCGGCCTGCGCGCCGAGCGCAAGGCCAACCTCCTGATCGAGCGAAGCGGGCGTACAGATCACCGTTGATGCGGCGTAGTAGATGCGTCCGACGGGATTGAGGTTGTCCTCGAAGCGGTCGTGGGCGAACGGCTCGACCAGCATGCAGGTGCCGTCTTGCGCCATGGTCTCGCGTACATGCTTCATCGCGCCGACGGGATCTCCCATGTCGTGCAGGCAGTCGAAGAAGCAGATGAGGTCATAGTCACCCGCCGGATAGGTCTTGGCGGAGTGGACGTCGAAGCTTACACGCTCGCCAAGCCCCGCCTCCTCTGCCGCCTGGCGCGCGGCCTCGATCGAGTCCGGGTGATAGTCAAATCCAAAGAAACGCGAGTTCGGAAATGCCTCAGCCATCAGCCGCGTCGACACACCGTGTCCGCAGCCGACGTCGGCGACCTTGGCGCCGCGCTCCAGCTTTTCGACGACGCCATCGAGCGCCGGCAGCCATTCCTGCACCAGATGGTGCTTGTAGCCGGTGCGAAAGAAGCGTGCCGTGCCGCAGAACAGGCATTCGCTGCGCCGGTTCCAGCCGACGCCCTTGCCGGTCTTGAATGCCTCGGAAATCTTCGGTTCGTCGAGGAACGTTGCCGAGACCAGGTTGCCGACCGCGCCCATGAACACCGGGCTTTCTTCGTCGGCGAAAACGAGAGTCTGTTCCGGCGTCATCGAGAATTTTCCGGATGCCGCGTCATAGTCGATATAGCCGGAAGCTGCTTGGGCGGACAGCCACTCGCGGACATAGCGTTCGCTGGTATTCGTCACCTGAGCGAGTTCGACAGAGCTGAGCGGGCCGTCTGCTGCGAGCGTCTTGTAGAGGCCGAGCTTGTCGCCGATCAGCATCAGCGAGGCGTTCATCGCCGCACCGACGTCGCCCAGCATCTTTCCGATGAATGCATTCAGCTTGTCGGGATTGACGTCCATGAAGACCTCCCTTGGATGCCCGGACTCAAACGAAGCGGATCGCCGCTGTCGGTCCTTCACTTGGATATGTCACCGGGCCTCAAGGAAGGTTCAGGACTTTCGCGCAAATCGCGCCACCAGTTCGACATGCGGGGTGTGGCGGAACTGGTCGACCGGGGTCACACCCTCCAGCCGGTAGCCGCCGTCGACCAGAACCCGCGCATCGCGCGCGAAGGTTGCGGCGTTGCAGGACACCGCGATCAACACGGGAATCTTGCTGGCCGCGAGCTGGCGGGTTTGCGCCTGCGCGCCCTGGCGCGGTGGGTCGAACACGACCGCATCGTAGTCGCGCAGCTCCTGCGGCATCAGCGGACGCCGGAACAGGTCGCGGGTCTCGGCCTTGACCGGCTTCAAACCGGAAGTCGCCATCGCGGCCTTCTGCAGCGCCGCCACCGCGCCGGCATCGCTGTCGAAGGCCGCAATCCGCGCCTTCGCCGCCAGCCTCAGGGCAAAGGGACCGACCCCGCAGAACAGATCGGCGATGTGCCTGGCGCGTGCGCAGTGCTCGCTGACCAGCGCCGCCAGCGCTTCCTCGCCGGCGACGGTCGCCTGCAGGAACGAACCCGGCGGCAGGGCGACCTTTGCCGCGCCGATCATGATCGTTGGCGGGTTGCGCATCAGCACCAGCTCGCCATGGCGCGTCAGCCGCGCCAGGCGGTGCTGCTCCGCCACGCGCGACAGCGTCGCGATCATGGCCGCCGGCAGCGGTCCCGAGCCGCGCACGTCGACGTCGAGGCCGTTGTCCGTGGCGGTGATCTGGATGTCGAGCGGCTTTCCGGTTGGTGACAGCGGCTCGGCGATCGCCCACGCCGCATCCAGCGCGCCGCTTAAGGCCGGATCGAGGATCGGGCAATGATCGACGGGAATGATGTCGTGCGAACCTGCGGCAGTAAAACCCACCTTGAACACATCGTGCGTGCCGATCCGGGCGTGCAGGGTGATCCGCCGCCGGCCGAGGCCATGGGCATCGATCAGCGGGGCCACTTCGCAGTCAAGCTTCGCCTGCGCCAGCGTCTCGACGACGAGATCGCGTTTCCACGCACGGTAGCGTTCGGCGTCCCAGTGCTGGATCGCGCAGCCGCCGCAGACGCCGAAATGCCGGCAAAACGGCGCGACCCGCGCCTCGCTGGCGCGCTCGACCGCGAGCAGGCGCCGGCGGTCGGGATGGCCCGGCACCGGCGCGACCTCCACCGTCTCGCCGCCGAGCGTGTAGGGCACATAGACGTTCTGTCCGTCGACGACGGCGACGCCGTCGCCGAAATGACCGACGTGATCGATGACGAGGCGCTCAACCACGGCGCGCGCCGATGAAGAATTCGATGTTGCCGTCGCCGCCCGCGATCGATGACGGAAACACCTTGATATCGGTGCAGCCGAGCGACGCCGCGAACGCCGCGATGTCGTCGCAGACCTCCTGGTGCACCATCGCGTCGCGGATGATGCCGCGCTTGGAATGCTTTCGCGCCGCCTCGAATTGCGGTTTTATCAGTGCCAGCAGGTGCATCGGCGAGGCCGCCAGCGACAGCGCGACCGGCAGCACGGCCTTCAGCGAAATGAAGCTGACGTCGATGACGACGATGTCCGGCCGCATCGGCAGTCGCTTGCCTTCGAAATCGCGGATGTCGGTCTGCTCCATGGAGACGATTTTGGGATGGCCGTGCAGCGAGGGATGCAGCTGCCCGCGCCCGACATCGATCGAGAACACCAGATCGGCGCCGTTGGCGAGCAACACCTCGGTGAAGCCGCCGGTCGAGGCGCCGACGTCGAGACAGACGTGACCCTCGATCTCGATCGGATACTGTTCCAGCGCGCCCGAAAGCTTGACGCCGCCGCGCGAGACGAAGGGATGGGCGGGCTGCGCCTGCAGCACGGCGTCGGCGGCAATGGTCTCGGACGGTTTTGTCACAGGCCTGTCGTTGGCCATCACGAGGCCCGCCTCGATGGCGGCCCGCGCCCGCGCCCGGCTCTCGAACAGGCCGCGCTCGACCAGCAACATGTCGGCGCGCTTGCGGGGAGGGGGCATGGCCGGTTCGCCCTTGGCCAAATTCAACGCGATGCCGGCGGCTGCGCCGCGGCCAGCCGCTCGGCGGCCAGCCGCACGCAGGTCTCGAAAGCAGCCAGATCATGCCAGATGTCGGCGGGCGCCTGTCGTGGCGTCACCAGCGCGCAGCCGTGCAGATCGAGCGCATGAATCATCATCAGATTGTCGGTCAAGCCGAAATCCTCGACGGTTAATCCCTGCTGCATCGACCAGGCGTCCGTCGCCTGCAACCACCTCGGTGAATTGACGCACGCGATCGGCGTAGCACGAGGGATCGTTGGAGTAGCCGAGACAAAGCTTGCCGCGTCCCGCCATATAGCCGAGTTCGTAGACGGTTCCGGCGTCCGCGCCCGGTCCGCGAAACGGCGTGAGATTGGCGATAATGGCGTCGGCCTCGATCATCATGGTTTCGTTGCCGCGAAATATCCGCAAAGAGGCGTCCTGGGCCGCGGCGTCGATGGCGTTCTCCAGCGGGTACAGTCCGGATAGTCCGTGACGCCTGCACAGGTCGATCTTACGCCGCCCGATCTCGAAGGCGTCGGGCAGGAACACGTCGGGGCCTGCCAAATAGACTTTCGTCATTCCGGGACACGCGCTTGCGCGTGGGCCCGGAATCCATACTGCCAGTCGTGGTTATGGATTCCGGGCTCGCTCGTTTCACTCGCGGCCCGGAATGACACCGAGTTTCGAGCTCAGGCCAGCTTCACGGTTTCGACCTTGAAGTCCTTGCCGAGCGTTTCGAACACCTTGGCGACGATGCCCTTGGCGTCGAGGCCGGCGCGGGCGTACATCGCGTTCGGCGAGTCGTGGTCGAGGAACACGTCGGGCAGCACCATCGCGCGCATCCGCACGCCGCCGTCGAGCATGCCGTGCTCGGCCAGCGTCTGCATCACATGGGAGCCGAAACCGCCGATCGAGCCTTCCTCGATGGTGAGCAGGATTTCATGCTCGCGCGCGAGTTTCAGGACCAGGTCGACGTCGAGCGGCTTCATGAAGCGCGCATCGGCAATGGTGGTGGAAAGTCCATGCGCCGCCAGTTCGTCGGCCGCCTTCTCGCATTCGGCCAGACGGGTGCCGAACGACAACAGCGCGATCTTGGTGCCTTCGCGAACAATGCGGCCCTTGCCGATCTCGAGGGGAATGCCGACTTCGGGCATCTCGACGCCGCGGCCTTCGCCGCGCGGATAGCGCACCGAGCTCGGACGGTCGTTGATCGCGACCTGGGTCGCCACCATGTGCACGAGCTCGGCCTCGTCGGAGGCCGCCATGATGACGAAATTGGGCAGGCAGCCGAGATAGGCGTTGTCGAACGAGCCGGCGTGGGTCGCGCCGTCGGCGCCGACCAGGCCGGCGCGGTCGATCGCGAAACGCACCGGCAGGCTCTGGATCGCCACGTCGTGCACGACCTGGTCATAGCCGCGCTGCAGGAAGGTCGAATAGATCGCGCAGAACGGCTTGTAGCCCTCGGTCGCAAGACCGGCGGCAAAGGTCACCGCATGCTGCTCGGCGATGCCGACGTCGAAGGTGCGGTTGGGGAAGGCCTTGGCGAAAATGTCGATCCCGGTGCCCGACGGCATCGCCGCGGTGATGCCGACGATCTTGTCGTCCTTCTGGGCTTCCTTGACGAGGCTCTGGCCGAACACGTTCTGGTAGGCGGGCGCGTTCGGTTTTGCCTTTGCCTGGGCGCCGGTGGCGACGTCGAACTTGACGACCGCGTGATACTTGTCGGCGGAGGCCTCCGCCGGGCCGTAACCCTTGCCCTTCTGCGTCACGACGTGGACCAGGATCGGGCCGGTCTCCATGTCGCGGACGTTCTTCAGCACCGGCAGCAGGTGGTCGAGATTGTGGCCGTCGATCGGGCCGACATAATAGAAGCCGAGCTCCTCGAACAGCGTGCCGCCGTCCATCATGAAGCCGCGGGAATATTCCTCGACGCGGTTGGCGCGGTTGGCGATTATCTTCGGCAGGTGCTTGCCGAGCTGTTTGGCCGCCTCGCGCAGCGTGCGATAGGTCTTGCCGGAATAGAGCCGCGACAGATAGGCCGACATCGCGCCGACCGGCGGCGCAATCGACATGTCGTTGTCGTTGAGGATGACGATCAGCCGGGAATTCATCGCGCCGGCATTGTTCATGGCCTCATAGGCCATGCCGGCGGACATCGCGCCGTCGCCGATCACAGCGATGACGTTGTTCTTGCCGCCGGAGAGGTCGCGCGCGACCGCCATGCCGAGGCCGGCCGAAATCGAGGTCGAGGAGTGGGCGGCGCCGAACGGATCGTAATCGCTTTCGGTCCGCTTGGTGAATCCGGACAGCCCGCCGCCGGTGCGCAGCGTGCGAATGCGGTCGCGACGGCCGGTCAGAATCTTGTGCGGATAGGCCTGGTGGCCGACGTCCCAGATCAGACGGTCGCGCGGGGTGTCGAAGATGTAGTGGATCGCCGTGGTCAGCTCGACGACGCCGAGGCCGGCGCCGAAATGCCCGCCGGTGACCGAGACGGCGTCGATGGTTTCCTGGCGCAGCTCGTCGGCGACCTGCCGGACTTGTTCCACCTTGAGCCGGCGCAGATCCTCCGGGGTGTGGATCGTGTCGAGAAGCGGCGTTTTGCTAAATACGGTCACGGCGATATTCCAATTTTGCATGTCGGGACAAGCCGCCCGACGTAAGATGGGTTGCGCAGTCTCAGCGCAGCGAAAACCCAGACGCCGGATGCCACCTGAGTAGGCCGAAGCCTGATTTGTAAGCCTAAATGCGCTCCGGGTCGGTCAATGTGATATGCATCACCTTCGGCGATTTCACCCTTCCCAGCCATTTTTCTTAAGCATTTGAAGCGGTTACTGCCGCCAAAAACCGGCGGCGGGTCGCTTTCAACAGCCCATAATTTTGGAAGCTTTACACCAAAGCGGAGGTTAAAGCCAACCCACCGGCGCCGGAAGGTGCCATGGAACCGGTCAGCGAGGGCCGATTCAACCCCGGCGGCGGGCCGATGGTTCCATTTCGCCTAAATCGGCGGCATCCAGGTGGCTGGCGGTGGCCGCTTCGAGCCTTTTCCAGGCCCATTCGCGCGCGGCGGCGTCTCCGGTGGCGATCGCCAGCGCCGCCTCGGGACGGGCCATGCGCTCGCGGAGCAGGATCGGCCCGCAGACGATCATGAAAAAATCGTAGGCGTGGGGCTGCTCATTGGCCATGACGAACTGGAAATGGACCCGAAAGAACTTCCAGCGGAACAGGTTGTAGTGCTCGGGCTTGATGATCTCGCGGAACCGGACCGGTACGATGGTCGGGTTGCGTCTTGAGGCGCCGACGTCGATGCCGTGGCCGGCGATCGGGTCAAACGGATAGAAATTCATCACATCCTTGCGCGACTGGCAGTCGATCCAGTCGATCGAGGGCTCGATCGCCAGCTGGCGAAGGTGATCGCGGAAATCCTTTGAAGCGGCATGAAATCCGACGATCGGGAAATTGCCGCCGATCGTCAGCAAGACAATGCGTGGGCCGTGCCGTCCGAGCGCCGGGTCGAGCTTGAGCGCGCGGGCCAGGATTTCGGTTCCCAGAAACGATCCCGAACTGTGGCCGACGATGACGATTTCCTCGGCGTTGCTGGTGCGCGCGACATCGGCGAGGTATTGGGCAAAACGGTCGATGCGCTGGTCCCATTCCGGCCGCTGGCGGTGCGAGAATTCCCAGGTCCAGATCGTGTCCGACAGGAGATAGAGCAGATATGTCTGGTTTTCCGTGTATTTCAGCACAGTGCCGAGCAGTGCGACGAACACGGCAACCGCCGCCGCAATGCTGAACAGGTCGGGAATACCGAGCGCATCGAGTCCCCTGGAGAAGGCGAGCGCAATGCCGAGACTGCACAGGGCTTCGGCGAGCAACAGGACATGCGGATAGGTGATGAAGGTTGCGAACCGCCAATTCGCCTTCCAGAACCGCGCAATGGTGCCGCCGAACACCAGCCGCCAGTAGATCCAGATCGCCTGGAAAACCGTGCCCCAGATCGGCGCGGCAAGGTCACGCTGGATCAGGTCTTCAAATCGCAGGAAATCGTAACTGGTGCGGGTTTGCCAGTCGTCCGCCTTGGTCTCGATGGTCCAGGACGCGCGCTCGCCGTCGGGGGCGCTCTGCGGACGGCTGATCGTGGCGGTGAGCTGATACAATCGGCCGAACTTCCGCAGTTCGGTCCGGAACATGCGGTAATACTGCGCAAGCCCGCGCGGATCGTATCCCTGCACATAGATGATATGGCGGTGCTGAACGCGCACTTACTGGCAATCCCCGGATTAACGGCGGGGACTATAACAGGCCGCGTAACGGGCCAAGAGCTATTTCGGCCCCGGCCGGGGTCGTTCAGAGCATTTTCCGGCAAAGTGGAAACCGGTTTGCCGTCAGAAAATGCTCTACTTTAAAGGCTTGCGCGGGTTCTGATCGCAAAACCGGTACCCACTTTTGCGGAACACGCGCTCGAGCCGAATTCGCCTAATATTCCTTACTGTTGCCGGGGAGCGACGTGGATCGGCCGCCCCGGCGGCCGGCCGTCATTGAACGTCCAGCGGCTCGGTGCCGGTGACCTGGCCTGACGCGTCGGTGGTGATCTTGTCGACCCGCGCCTCCGCCTGCCGCAGCAGGTCCTCGCACCGCCGCTTCAGGGACTCGCCGCGCTCGTAAATGGCCACCGATTCCTCCAGCGGCACCTTGCCGTCCTCGAGCCGCTTGACGATCGATTCCAGCTCCTCGAGCGCGCGCTCGAAGCTCAGCTTCTTGACGTCCACTTGGGTGTTTTCGGCCATATTGCTTTCCCGGATGCGCGCTTTCGCCGGCGCGGACTTGGATGAATTCAGGCGGACGTCGTGGGCTGCGAATCCGCGCCCATCAATGCGGTGACGTGGGCTGCAACCGACTCTTGCAGGCCCTGCAGATCATAGCCGCCCTCCAGCACCGAGACAATTCGGCCCCCGGCGCTCTTATCGGCGACGTCCATCACCTTGCGCGTGACCCAATCGAAATCTTCCGCCCTGAGATTGAGCGAAGCCAGCGGATCCCGATAATGCGCATCGAAGCCAGCGGAGACGATGATCAGTTCCGGGCTGAATTTCCGCAACTGCGGCAGGATGACGTTTTCGAAGGCGGCGCGGAACTTGGCGCCGCCGTCCTCCGAGGCCAGCGGCGCATTGACGATGGTGTCGTGCTCGCCGCGCTCGCCACTGGCGCCGGTGCCGGGAAACAGCGGCATCTGGTGCGTCGAGCAGTACATCACCGTCGGGTCGGCCCAGAAAATGTCCTGGGTGCCGTTGCCGTGATGGACGTCGAAATCGACTATCGCCGCGCGGGCGATGCCGTATTTGCGCTGGGCGTGACGGGCGGCGATGGCGGCGTTGTCGAAAAAGCAGAAGCCCATCGCCTTGTTGATTTCGGCGTGATGGCCCGGAGGGCGCACCGCCACGAACGCATTGTGATGGGTGCCCGACATGACCGCGTCGGTGGCGGCGACCGCGCCGCCGACGCCGCGCATCACCGCCTCCCAGGTGCCGGGAGACATCGAGGTATCGCCGTCGATATAGACCAGGCCGCTCGATGGCGCGATATGCCGGATCTCGCCGACATAATGCTCGTTGTGACAGAGCGTGACCGAATCCAGGCTGCCCTCCGGCGCTTCGCCGCGCACCAGCCCGTTGAAGCGATCCGCCGCCAGCACCTGATCGACCGCGCGCAGCCGGTCGGCGCGCTCCGGATGTCCCGGTGGCGTCGCGTGGTCGAGGCAGGCCGGGTGGGTAAGAAAAAGCGTCGTCATGCAATGCCCTGGCGCGTAAACCGCGCTTTTCGAGAAGCCGCTAATCTAAGGGCTCGCCGGCCCCTCGGAAAGAGCCACGGCAGCGCTATGGCCTTGCATTTCAGTTCATCCGCGAGATGCGATCGATTGTCACGGGCGCGATCGGGCTGTTGGCCTGGAAATAGGCGTACAGGGCATCGACGTCGTAGATGCCGAATTCGCTGGCCGGTGCCTTCCTTCAGCACGGTGAAGCCGTCGCCTCCGACCGCGAGATAATTGTTCACGGTCACGCGGTAGCCCGCCGCGGGATCGATGCGCTGCCCGTTCAGCGACATGCGCTCGGCGATCACCCGGTCGCCGTACGGCTTCGCGCCGTCCCAGGCGTAGCTGAAGCCCTTCGAAACCTGCAGGATCCGCGGCCGCTTCGGGTCGAGCCATTGCTGTTCCAGCATGTTCTTGATCTGCGTTCCCGTCAGCGTGAGCGTGACCAGTTGATTGCGGAACGGCTGGCTGGCGAACACATCGGCGTAGCTCACCGCACCATCTTCCGTCTTCGGAATATCGGTGCGGATGCCGCCGGGATTGGTGAAGGCGATCACGGCGCCGCCGTTGGCTTCAGCGCTGGTCGCGGCCAGCTGGGCGTCGGCGATGATGTCGCCGAGCGCGCTCTCGCCGGCGTCATTGGGCGCGCGCGACAGCGTGTCCGTGATCGAGCCTGCCCGGCGGTTGGCGATCGGCGCGGCGAATTTGTCGTAAGCATCGAGCAACGCGGTCTGTTCGGGATCCCTGGCTGAGGCGCCGGTGCGGACGATGACGTTGTCGGCCCTGGCGCTGACGACGTCGCGCGTGACGGGATCGAGCTTCAGGTCGATCGCCGTGACGATGGTGCCGAACTTGTCGCCTGACGTGACGAGCCGGCCGTCGATCTCGCAGACATAGGCCCGGTGGGTGTGGCCGCTGATCACGACGTCGACGGCGCGATCGAATTTTTTGACGATGTCGACGATCGGTCCGGATATGCCCGGGCATTCATTATAATCGCCGGTCGGAAAGCCGCCTTCGTGGATCAGCACGACGATGGCCTCGACGCCGCGCGCCTTCAGTTCCGGCACCAGCGCGTTCACCGTGTCGGCCTCGTCGCGGAATTCCAGACCGGCGACGCCTTCGGGCGAGACGATGCCGGGCGTGCCCTTCAAGGTCAGGCCGATGAAGGCGACCGGAATGCCATCGAACTCCTTGATCTCGTAGGGCGGGAATATCGTCTTGCCGGTATTCTTGTCGAAGGTGGAGGCCGCGAGATAATGAAATCTCGCGCCGGTAAACGGATGCGGCCCCTGACATTTGTCGATCGGGTGACAGCCGCCGTTCTGCATCCGCAGCAATTCGTCCTTGCCCTCGTCGAATTCGTGGTTGCCGACGGCAGAGATCTCGAGCCCCATCATCGACATCGACTCGATGGTCGGCTCGTCGTGAAACATCGCCGACAGCAGCGGGCTGGCGCCGATCAGGTCTCCGGCCGCGACGAAGATCGTGTTGCCGGCCTGCGCGCGGAGTTGCCTGACCAGCGTCGCCATGGTTTCGGCGCCGCCGGCCGGCACCATGATCTTCCTTGTCTTGTCGTCGGGATCGGCGATCGCGATGCCGCCCGGCGGCGGCCGGAGGTTGCCGTGGAAATCGTTGATGGCGAGAATTCTTAACTCGACCGGCGCGGCTTGAGCCAAAGCGTGCGAGGCCGGGCCAGGCGCCATCGCCAGCAGCGCGGCCGCGAGGACCTGATAAAGCGAATGTTTCATGGCTTTACGATACGCAAGGCCGCGCAACGGTTTCACGATAGTTTCGCTTCAAGCCTTCTTGCGCGCGAAAAACGCCTTGAACGCGGCCACCGCCTCCATGGGAGCGCATGCGCTCGCCGAACAGATGGCCCTCCTGATCGATCCGGCGGGTCAGGTCTTCGGGCGGCGTTCTCAGAAGCTTGCGCGAGATCGCGACCGCTTCCGCCGGCAGCTTGCAAATCTCGCGCGCCACCTTGCGCGCCTCGGCCTCGGTATGGCCCGGCGCCACCACCACGTTGACGAAGCCGGCGACGCGGGCATCGTCGGCGTCCATCGTGCGTCCCATTACCAGGGTGGCGAATGCGCGCTGATATCCCATGGTGCGCGGCATCAGCAGGCTGGAGGCGCCTTCCGGAACCAGGCCGAGATGGATGAACGGCGTGGAGAACGTCGCGGTCTTGCTGGCGAGCACGTAGTCGCAATGGAACAGCATGGTGGTGCCGATGCCGATCGCGATGCCGTCGACCGCGGCGATGATCGGCTTGACGTTGTGGGCGAGCGAATACAGGAATTTCGTCGCGTTGGACGCCCGGGGCGTATCGGCGCTGGCGGTACCGTCCTTCAGAAAGTCCTCGAGATCGTTGCCGGCGGTGAAGACGCCGGAACCGCCGGTGATGATCAGGCAGCGGATATCCGGGTTGTTCTGCGCGGTGTCGATGGCGTCGCTCATCGCGCGATACATGTCCTGGGTGATCGCGTTCTTCTTTTCCGGCCGCCGCAGCATGATCACCCTCGTCGCGTCTTCGTCGGTGACTATCAGGTGGCCGGGCATGATGCAGTCCTTGGGATAACAAGCGGCAAAGGCCGCCGCTGGCGAGTCTTCAAGCACTATCCTACATGATCCCTATCGAGGCCCAAATGCCCCCGCCGATTTTCCCCGGAAAGTGGTCTAAAGGATGATGCGATGCAGTTAACCGGGATCCACCATCTGACCGCGATTTCCGCGAAACCGCGCGAGAATCTGGCCTTTTTGCGTGCGCTGGCTTTCGCCGGGACGACGAGCGTGGTTACGCCAGCAGCACCGCGTCGGCGCCGTTCACGGCCTCGGCGCTGTCCATCACCGTGCGCTCCAGCGATGCCGCCTGCACCGAAACGTTCTCGGCGAAAAACCGCGCCAGCGTGACATAGCGCGCGGGAATCGCCCGCACCTTCGCCGAGATCGCGGGCGGCCAGCGCCTCGCTCGCCAGCACGCAGCCGCCGAGCGTCGATCCGAACAGCCGCAGATACGGGGTCGCGCCCGCCAGCGCATCGTTCGGCGCCGAGGTGACGCGCTCCAGCAGCCACCGGCTGGTGCGGTCGAGCGAGGAAAGCGCGTCGCGCAGTTTTGTCCCCGTGGTGCCGAAGGCGGGATCGTTCGAGGTCTCGACCCGCTTGACGATGTCGGACAGTTCGTCGAGCAGCGCCCATACCGACGCGCCGCCATTGGCGGCGAGTTTTCGGGTCACCAGGTCGATCGACTGAATGCCGTTGGTGCCCTCGTAGATCGGGGTGATGCGCGCATCGCGAAGATGCTGCGCGGCGCCGGTTTCCTCGATGAATCCCATGCCGCCATGGATCTGCACGCCGAGCGAGGCGACCTCGTTGCCGATGTCGGTGGAGAACGCCTTTGCGATCGGCGTCAGCAGCGCGCCGCGCGCCGCGGCCAGCGCACGGGTCTTCGGATCCCTGGCGCGCACCGAGATATCGAGCGCCACCGCGGTGGCGTAGCAGATCGTGCGCGCCGCAGCGGTCAGCGCGCGCATCTGCATCAGCATGCGCTTGACGTCGGGATGCACGATGATGGGGTCCGACCCGTCGCCGGGCTTGCCGGCGGCGCGGCCCTGGCGGCGCTCCTGCGCGTAGGCCAGCGCCTGCTGGTAGGCGCGGTCGGCGATGCCGACGCCTTCCAGCCCGACACCGAGCCGCGCCTGGTTCATCATCGTGAACATGCAGTGCATGCCGCGGTTTTCCTCGCCGATCAGGTAACCGATCGCGCCGCCGTGATCGCCCATGGTCATGGTGCAGGTCGGGGCGGCATGCATGCCGAGCTTGTGCTCGATGCCGCTGGCGTAGATGTCGTTGCGGCTGCCCAGCGAGCCGTCGGCATTGACCAGGAATTTCGGGATCAGGAACAGCGAAATGCCTTTGGTGCCCGCGGGCGCATCGGGCAATCGCGCCAGCACGAAATGCACGATGTTGTCGGTCATGTCGTGGTCGCCATAGGTGATGAAGATTTTTGTACCCTTGATGCGATAGCTGCCGTCGGGCGCGCGCTCGGCGCGGGTGCGCAACGCGCCGACGTCGGAGCCGGCCTGCGGCTCGGTGAGCTGCATGGTGCCGGGCCATTCGCCGGAGATCAGCTTTGCCAGATAGATCTTCTTCAGTTCGTCACTGCCATGCGCCTCGAGCGCCTCGATCGCGCTCAGAGTGAGCAGCGGGCAGAGGCCGAAGGCGATATTCGACGCGCTCCAGATTTCGGTGCAGGCCGCGTTGATCGCGAGCGGCAGGCCCTGGCCGCCGAACGCTTCGGAGCCCGACACCGCGTTCCATCCCGCCGCCGTCCAACGCTGATAGGCGTCGGGCCAGCCGGGCGCGGTGGTCAGCTTGCCGGCGTCGAGCTTGATGCCGTGTTCGTCGCCCACCCGGTTGAGCGGCGCCAGCACGTCGGAGGCAAATTTGCCGGCTTCCTCCAGCACCGCGGCCGTAATGTCGGCGTCGAAATCGCCGTAATGCCCGGCCTTCACGGCGGCCTCGAGGCCTGCGCCGTGGTTGAGGGCCAAGAGCATGTCGTTGATCGGCGCGCGGTAGGTCATGGCAGTGTCTCGCATCCAGCGGGGAGCAGCAGGCTGCCGTCTTCCCACGAAACCGGGCTTCTCTCAACTCTCCGGGGCACGAAATCGGGACGTTGCCGTGATCGGATTTGGGCCGGAATTCAACCGGTTCACCTGACGGATCACTTTATATTGGAGCCGGAACGCGCCCGTTCCGGTTCAACCGGAAATTCGTCCCTTAGGCTGTTGAAATGGTTCAACTCCCCCTATAGACCGGCGTTGCCGGAGGAATCCGCGGGCCTGCCGGTCCAGCCGCCTTCCGGACAGTCTGATGGGGCGTAGCCAAGCGGTAAGGCAGCGGATTTTGATTCCGCCATTCGGAGGTTCGATCCCTCCCGCCCCAG
>CAWGSB010000005.1:0-245084 GCA_963825105.1 uncultured Alphaproteobacteria bacterium | reverse complement strand
ATCCAGGCTACGCTCGATGAGTTCCTGGGCAACGGCAGCGCCAGTGAGCTGGCACCGGCCGACACCGAAAACCTGATCGTCACCAACGCCGGCGCACCGCTTCCTTGAGACGCGGCACCTGATAGCATCGAGCGGAACGATTGCGCCGGCTGGTGCGTCGATTGGGATTCGAAGTGGGGACCGGTTCGCGTCGATAAGGCGGTCTGCGGCCATCCGGAAGCCCGGCGATGCCGCAACTCACAGCCAGATGATCGGCGAATAGCTCAATCGTCGCCTCTCCATCTCCTTGCGCAGGCTCGCCGCATATCTTTTGACGCCGTCGTCATTGGCAAAGAAATGTCGGTGGCCACGCCGGATCGAATCGCGATCGGCCTCGGCCTCCTTTCGGACACTCTCATAGAAGTGCAGCAGGCTTTCGTTGCTTAGGGCGGAGAGGCTCATCAACCACCGACGCCCGCGTTCGACGGCCGGGCTCCTTGCGCTGGAGTTGAGGGCTGACGATCGGCCGCCTCATTCCCAGTTCGGTTCGGCATTCGCGCCATGAAGTCAGTCTAATCAGCCGTGTTTTTGTTGGGGTCCGGCTTGTACGCGGAAATTTCAAAAACGCAAGGAACGTGGCGATTGTTGTGCCCAGGATTTTCAGGACGATCATCTTCGACATCATCGCAGCCACTCTCGTCGCCTGGCTGAGAACTTGACATCGCGATAGCGGTGAAAAGGGCTGCCAAGGCTTCCGCGATAAACGCCGAAATCCTTGAGTTCGGCGTCGGAGAGCTTGCCGAGCGCTGACAGCGTGGCCTGGTGCTCGCGATAGGCGATCGCTGCGGCGACCCAATTATTGACCAGCCGGCGGAGACGGCGGGATAATTTGCCTGCCATGAACCGCAAGTTTGCGGACAAGTCCGGCCTCACCGGCTTGAACGCTTCCACGGTCCGCAGCTGCGATACAACGGCGACAGCGACGACCGCTATCGCCGCCGTCATCAGATGGATTTTTTTCATGATCAGCTTCCTTCGGACCATCCGCGGGAGAGGCCGCGCGTTTGGCTCAGGAGCTAGTCGCGGAATGGCGGCGCGTCTTGCCTCAAAGCGACAACTCGTTGGACAAAAGAGACAGCCATCGCTTGCGGGACACGGACAAGGATCAGCTCTTGTCTCCCCTCACCTCGCGCGGCGTCAGGCCATAGAGACGCCGAAAGCGGCGGTTGAAGTAAGACAGGTCGCCAAAGCCGGCGTCGTAGGCGATGGTGCTGATCGCGGCATGAATTGAGCCAGACTCGCAAAGCCGCCGGTGAGCCTGCGCAAGACGTTGCGTGACCAGGAATTCCGAAAATGTGGTGCCGTCCTCCTCGAACAGACGCTGCAGATATCGCGGAGTCACGCAGAGGTGCGCAGCAACGCTCCCCACCGAGATCTCCCGCCGGTGACTGTGCTCGATGATGTGGGCTTTCGCCTGCTTCAACCGGGCAGCGCGCAATCCGCGCGTGCGCGCGATTTCCTTGAAATCGTTGGCCGCGCCGAGCGTGAGTGCCAGCATGTCCTGAATATGCCGCATCGACAGATTCAGGAGCTCGGGGTCCAGCGATGCGCCAACCCTGAGCAGCCAGCCGGCGTAGCGCGAAAGCAGCCCGAGCGCGCTGCGGTTTCGAGGGATCAAACGCATGATGCTGTCATCTACATCCGCGACAATCGACTGGAGCATCGCCCGCGGCACCCGCAGGGTGAAGGACTGCCCCGGACTCGTCCGGAAAAACGATGTGGGCTCATTGCCCATCATCAGAATAGCTTCCTGTTCGTGGAGAATTTGCTCGCGGCCGCCCGATGAGACCGCCGCGATCCCCGTCCGATTGATGGCGAGCACGGCATCGTCGTTGCCATCCGCAAGATATTGTCCGGTGCGCGAGAATTCTTGCCGGCGACGACGAGGCTTCGATCAGCTGCAATCCCGGCAACGACAGCGATGTCATGCAGGCCCGAAACGCCACGTCTCTCGCCGGCTCGAGATCGACGCGGAGCATGACATGTCCATAATGTTCGCGCCAATACGCGATCCGCTCCTGCTCGGGGAGGAAATCGGTCGAAAATTCAACAATACGAGCGCAAGTCTCTGTCATGGAAAATCACTCAGATGATTGAAAAGGCCGCCGGCGGCCGGCGCCGGGCTGTTCCGCTAATAGCTACCAGTAGCGCCCCGGATGCCGTTCTGCGTCCTCCAATCAGAGGACGGCTCGGGTCGCCCTCGAAGGAACACCGGCGCGCTGTCCTTATGCCGTCATCCGCGCTTCCGGCGAGCCGCGGATCGGGAGCAGCGGCATGGGCATGTCGCTGAACGCCTATGGTTGGTCGCGGGAGTCCAAGACGCGCAGCAGCCCAGATGATTGCTCTCCGCCCCCAGAAACCCGGGCTGCACCGATGCCCGACATGCAGCCTGGCCAGCACAGCCATCGGCCAAACGAGGAAATACATATGACCCTGACAGGAAAATGCTTTTGCGGCGCGGTCGAACTCGAGGTCACCGGTTCGCCGGAGGCGATGGGCTATTGCCATTGCAGCTCCTGCCGTTCGTGGTCCGGCGGCCCGGTAAATGCCTTCAGTCTCTGGAAGCCCGAAGCGGTGCGGATCACGGCCGGCGCTGAAAACGTCAGCATGTTCCAAAAGACGAAATTAAGTCAGCGGCAGTATTGCGCCAAATGCGGCGGGCATCTCATGACCAATCACCCGCCGCTCGGCCTGGTCGATGTGTTTGCCGCCACCATCCCCGGCCTCGCCTTTGCCCCGGCGGTGCATGTCAACTATGCCGAAACCGTGCTGCCGATGCGCGACGGCCTGCCCAAATTGAAGGACTTTCCGAAGGAGTTCGGCGGATCAGGCGAAACGCTTGCTGAATAGCAAGCCGGAAACGCGGCTCGGGCCGGGAAACCGGCCCGGGCCAGTGATGCAAGGCGTCGCACCCGCCACAACCGCAACCCTCGCCGCACGCCAGCGTAGTTACTTCCCCGGCCACCACAGTGACGGCGCGGTTCGTCTGGCCCTGGTTACGCCGCGCGGCTGGTCGAACAGTTGCTTGTCAAATCGTACCGCCCGCCAATCGTCCGAGCGAGTGAGGGCGAAGCCGGCCCTCCGCGCCAGCGCCTTCATCTGCTCGTTGGTCCGCAAGGCTTCGCCGGACAACCGGAAATATCCCAGACTAATGGCGCGGGATTGCAATGCCGACAACAGCGCTGAGCCCAGCCCGCGGCGTTGCCAGTCATCGCGAACCGAGATCGCAAACTCGCCGACCCCGGTTTCGCTCTCGGCGGCATAACTGGCCTCGCCGATGACAGTCTCCTGCGCATCCATCTGTAGTTCGGCGATCAACGTAAAGCGATCCGCCCTTCGGGCCTGCGCCAGGCAGTCAAAAGCGACTTTCGAAAAGTTACTGACTGCCTCCATGAAACGGTTGTACCGCGATGAGTGCGAAAGCGTACTGAAATATTCCGCGAGTTTATCGGCGTCTCGTTCGGCCGCGGTACGTATGTGAAGCCGGCGCACCTCATTCGCCAGCATGCCTTCCGTCCATGGAATGATGAACATCAGTCTGCCTCCGCTGACAGTGGCGGTCGGGCAGAGCGTTCTTCGGCGGCGCTCCGATCATGGGTGAGCAAATGAGCGTAGTCGTGAAGCACTCTCGTCGCGGCGCGCGCCCGGGATTCCTGCATGGCGTGCAACAGCGCGCGCCCGGCACGCGTGGGAAACCATCCCCTGGCAAATTTCAGCAGCGGCGTCCGAAAACGGAATCGAACAGAAGCAGACCTCACTGACAATATGGTCATTGCGCTCTCTCTGACGTGATGTGTGAAACTGGCGGGCCGGCCAACGCATGCAGCGGCCCACGAACACGCCTACATGCGAAAGAGAAACGGGGCTTGGACGGAAGCGCCAATCACTCAGGTCCAGAGCGAACCGCCGCCCGGCCATTTTCGAAAGCAATGCGTCGGCGCGAATTTTGCCGCGCGCCTTTGAACCTGAGGGCCGTTTCGGCGACTAACGTTGGGGTATTTCCGCCCGGCCGGGCCGGACACAATTCAACATTTGATCGGCCAATCGCCTGAGGCTGCAAGCGCGCCTCAAATTCGACATTGGCTGCCTGAACTCTTTGGAGAAGGCAATGTCGACGAACGACCTGTTCCTGCATGCCGTCGAGGCCATCTATGCGAGTGGCGTTGAGGACAAACGGCTGCCGGAGGCGCTCGCGGCGACCAGTCGCCTGCTGGGTGCCGCGTGGTGCGACGCTCGAGGTCATCGATAAGACGGCGATGCGGCACATCGCCTATTGCGCGGTCGGTCTTCCGCCTGTTGCCAGCGCGCAATATGTCGATCACTTCGCGGCGGCCAACCCGCGCCTGCCGCCGACCTTGCGTCAACGCTCGGGCGAACTCGGCTGGGATCACAAATTTTTCGACGAAGGGGCGATGGCGCGAAATCCTTTCTACTCGGATTTTCTGCCCGGGGTCGGCCTGCGCTATTTCATCTCGGCGGTGCTTGAACAAACGCCCGACAGATTGTCGGTCGTGACCGTGCAGCGGACACGCAAGCAAGGTCACGTAGACCGCCGTGAAATTTCACTGATGCAGCGTCTTTGTCCACATTTTCAACGATCGCATGACATGAATACACGCCTGAAATCCGCCGATGTTCGCAACGACCTGTTGGAAAATGCGCTCGACCTGCTGGCCGACGGTGTCGCGCTTCTCGGCTCGGGCGGTAAGCTGGTCTATGCCAACGACGCGTTGTGCAAACTGGCCGGACGCGGACTGGATTTCTCGATCGCAAGAGGTGCGCTCGAATTCGCAAGTCATGACGTGCGCAGCCGCTTCGCCGCGGCATTGAGCGCCACGGAGCGTTTCGGAGATCCATCCGCGGATGCCGGCCCGACCGATTTCGCGGTGCCGAGAGACGGCGGACTGCCGGCCTACACGGTATCGGTACGGCCGCTGCTGCGCGGCAAATCGCGGACATCGGAGCATCCCGAGGCTGTCGCGATGGTGCTTGTTCACGACCCGCTCGACCGGAATTTGGCGGCAGGCCAGATGCTGCGGGAACTGTTCGGTCTCACCAGGGCCGAAGCGCATCTGGTCTGCGCGCTCGGAACCGGCATGACCGCCGGGGCCTACGCGCGTAACCGCCGGGTCAGCATCACGACGGTCTACACGCATCTGCGCCGGACCCGGGAGAAGACCGGCTGGAAGAGCGTCGCCGAACTGACGCGGAGATTCAACGAGCTGAATACGACGCTGCGGCCGAACTGATGGCGCGATCAGGCGTCAGCGCGAGCGTCATCGTTCGGGCCGGGCGTGCTGAACTACTCGCCCGGCTCAAGTGCCGGAGTGGCTCGCCGCTCCAGCAAGAGCCTGCCTGGTTTCGGCCGGCTCGCCACGGAGGGGGCCTGGGATGGGCGGCGCCGGACGCGGCTGGCGGGATATCCGTTGCAGCTCCACTTCCTTGGTCACGGCAGCAACCGAATTGCCCACCTTCTCGACAATGGCCTTCAATTCATCCGCAGGCACGCTGAGCCGCCGGATCCAGGCGCGAACCTGGGCCGGGTCAGCCGTGTCAATCTTGTTGCGAATGGGCGGATGTTTGATGCGTTGCATGGCAGCATTCCCTGATTGAAAAATCACCGGGATGAGAGGCGGTTCGTTCCATCCCGTCCTTTTGAGGCAGGTCAATGCAGACCATTGCGGTCGCGCTAGCGTTTTATATGGCCAAGCTGATCTTTCGATGCGTCCAGACCGGCATGAACGTTCAGGTGTGGTTGCCCGAAACGGCGCCACCGGATCGGGCGGACAGCTATGAATCCGTGGCCTGCCCGGCCTGCACCCGGCTGCACCTGGTCAACAAGGTCACTGGCAAGTTATTGGGCGACAAGGAAAAGTAATGAGCGCGCAGGAACGATCCCAATCCCGTTATCTCTTGCGCTACATCTACGGCCGCACGCTGGGGTTCCTGAAGCACCTCACCTCACGGATCGACCTTTCGAATTTCCCGGGATCGTGTTGCGGATATTCAAATGCCGCCGTGTTGCCTTCCTTGCAGTGCACGCGAGTCCATTGCGTCGGGGGCGGCGAATAGCGTAGGTGATTTGGCGTCGAAGGAGAGCATCGGATGCGCGCGGTTTTCAGACTGGTCCAGGTTTTTGTCGTTACGGCGACCGCGCTGAGCGGCCCAGTGGCGCTGGCGGCCGACGCCGATCATGGCGCCGATCTCGCCAGGCGCTGGTGTGCCTCCTGTCACCTGGTCGATGCCAATCAGAAGCGGGCCGATGCGGATGCCCCCACGTTTGCCGCGATCGCGGCCAAATCGGATTTCACCCCGGAAAAGGTGGCCTTCTTCCTGCTCGACCCACATCCGAAGATGCCGAATTTTTCGTTGAGCCGGTACGAGGCGGCCGATCTGGCCGCCTATATTGGCTCGCTACGCAAATAGGCCGCCAAATAACGGCGAGCGGAACGCCGTGGCCCGTCAAGGGCCCGCGCGCCGATCAGAATTTGCCTTTGGTCGCATCCGTCGCGGCAGACATGATGCCGCCCGTGATCTGGCGCATATGTTCCCCGGCATTGGTGAACTGGCTTTTCAGGAACTCCGATTGGATGCGCATGGCTTCCTGAAGATCGGTCGCGTGCACCAGCTTGCGCGCATGCTCGAAGGCGGCCTTGATATTCTGTTCGGTGAGCGACAGCGCCTGTTTGGACATCTCCGTTCCCGGAGCTGGAATCGACGCGATCGACTTGTTCGCCGCATCGAAAAACATTCCGAACGCCTTTTCCGCCTGGTCGATGGTTTTTTCCGCCAAATCGCGCAATTCGGCCGGCACTTCCAGTTTCGGTTCAGTCATGTCGCCATCCTCCGGTTTGGACCGAGAATTACCACAGTTTCCGGGTGGCGTCTGTGCAGTAATGGCTCCAACCGGCGTTAGCGTTTTCGGACGTTTTGGCTGGCCGTCATCGATCATCTTCGGGATGAACCCAGGGATAGGGCGCGATCTTCCGCTCTCTGGTCAGCCTGATCAGGTGCACCGGCGGCGCGTATCGGGGTGTGGCGCAGGAGCGGCATTTGAGGGCCGCCTCCAGCTTCCAGATCGGCGTATCGCGCGGCCGACGGATGGCGGCGAGCGGCAGGCTGGCGCGGGTTTCGCAGCGGTGGCACATCACCTCCAGCCAGCCATATCCGCCATTGAGGCATTGCACGATCGTCGGCGACGGCTGCGCCGGCCCGCCAAAGCCTTCCATCTGCTCCGACCACAGCAGGCATTCGGCGGCATCCGCCTCGCGGATCGCTTTTTTGGCCTGTGCGCGCGCATTCTGCGCGCTGATCCGCGCGCCCCTGACGCGATCGCCAAAAATCCGTTGTCGGCTGCGGCCTCCCATCGGAACATTATCGGCAGCGTTTGCAGGCTTGCGCAATCCCACTAGGAATTGAGGCTGGGAACGGCCGCGCGACCCCACCGCTTCGGTCAACAAGCAAGCTTACGCGGGGCGCGGCTCCAGAGCACCGCTCTCGAATCTCTCGAAAAACCGCGGCACACGCGGCGCCGCCCCAAGGCAACACCGCGCGCTATAGTTGAACTCCGAGATCAGGCCGCCCGCACATTGGCGAGGAACTTGTCCACTTCCAGCTTCAGGCGATTGCTGTTACCGGACAGCGACTGCGCCGCCGACAGAACCTGCGATGAGGCCGAGCCGGTCTCGCTGGCGCCGCGCTGCACGTCGGTGATGTTGGATGAGACCTGCTGCGTACCCTGGGCGGCCTGCTGCACGTTGCGGGAGATCTCCTGCGTCGCCGCGCCCTGCTCTTCCACCGCCGCCGCAATAGTCGATGAGATCTCCGACAGCTTTTCGATGGTGCCGCTGATCTCCTTGATCGCCCCCACCGAGTCCTGCGTCGCCGCCTGGATCCCGCTGATCTGCTGACCGATCTCGCCGGTGGCCTTCGCGGTCTGCTCGGCCAGCGCCTTCACTTCCGACGCGACGACCGCAAAGCCACGGCCGGCCTCGCCGGCGCGTGCTGCCTCGATGGTGGCGTTGAGCGCCAGGAGATTGGTACCCCGTGGATGAGATCCTGGTGATCATCAAGGGCGCGCTGAAATTCGAGTGGGAGGGGGGAAGCCGGATCGTCCGTCCCGGCGACACCATCAAGCTGCCCGCCGGCACGCTTCACCAATCCGAAGCGCTGGAAGGCGGCGCCATCTACGCGATTGCGACGCGTCCGCCGGCAGCCAACAACTGAAACGGGGTTACGGTCGTCAGGACACTGGATGGTCGGGAAAAGGCTGCGCTTCGGTCGCGAGACGTTCGACCAACTCGATGACTTCGGACCGCTGGCTCGGTGCAAGTTTGAGGAAGGCTTTCAACAACCGCAGGCTTTCAACAGTTTCGCTCGATGGAGCTCCGAGCTTTTTGTGCAGCTCTGCAACAAATGTGGGATTTTTCATCTCGCACCTTCGATAGGGAACGGTAATGGCATTTCTGGGGAAACGTGAGGGCCTGGCCCAAAAGGTCGATACAGCAGCGATAGAGGCTGAGCGTCTCGGCCTGACGACGGCGACTTTGATACTTCGAATGGCACGCCTGGAAATTGACCGGGCCGAACCCGACGAGGTTGAAAGTATGCCAAGGAACAACTCGGTCGGCAAGCCAAACTGACAGACCGAAGAGCGGCTCGGCTGGCCAAATAACGGCAGAAGTGTCCGGTTTGAGCAAGAGCGCCAGCGGCCGAGGCGGGCCTTCGCCTCGGCCGGACGGCCCGGATCATCACCGGCCGCCTTGGCGCTGGCCGCCGACGACGTCCTGAGCTACCCGCAACAAACCGGCGGACTACTCCGCCGCTGGCGGCCTGGAACCGAATGCACGCCGACGGGAACAGGCGCCGGCTCCCGCCGCAGCCGCATCGCGCCGGCGGCGCCGGCCGGCGATTTGTCGCAGATCAACGCATCCGATTGGCGGACTAAAGCAACATCGGCCGAGCTTCATGATCGGAGGCAGGGCCATGTTCGGAATTGCACTCGTCGTTTGGATCATGCCGGCGCACGGCGCCCTGCTCGCCGTCCTGATCGTCCCTGAGCTCTCCGCACAGGTGATGCAGAAGATCCCGCTGCAGTGCTGACCGGATTCGCCGTCGCCATGCCGCTTTCCTATCTGGCGGCGCGGAAAATCGGCGGGTCGCCGGCTCGATCATCCTGCTCGCGCGGGCGGTATCGACGAACCTGTTATCGCGGCCGCGCGCGCAGCGATGGAACGGGATTGATCAAGGTCAAGGCGTCATTTCTGAAGCGCGCTTTACTGTTCTTGCGTAAGGAACGGTCGCGGCCGATCAGATTCGGAGCTATGTTCCTTGACGTCGGGTTGCGGATGCTTCTCGAGTTTGCACCGTGTCGGGGCATCCGCCACCCTCCCTTCCCAACAAACACTCGCGCCTAACGGGGATCGCCGTGCGAACCTACTATTTCGACATGAAGAACGGCATCCCCACCAGGGACAGAAAGGGAATAGAATTTCCGACAGCCGCGGGTGCAATCGAGCATAGCAAGGAGTTGGCGCGGCGGCTTCGCAACGAACCCCGGCTTCAGGATCCGCGCCTTTCGATCGTTGTGGTCGACGAGTCCGGCAGGGAAATCCACCGCGAGCTGGTATATCCGGATCCGGCAAGGGTCAGCGTCCCGTTCAAGATCGACGCGTTCAAAGAGATCGACTGACGATCACCTTTCTGACAGCGGCACGCCAGGATTTATCGTTCGACCGTATCGGTGCGGTGAACTTGCCGGGGGCGCGCCTTATGTCGCAGCTGCTCTTGCCCTTCTCATCGCGCACGATGCCTGATCGGGAGCATGCGCAAGCTTGGGCTCAGGTCCGCATCACCTGTCCATGGCAGGAGATATCTTCATGCGTTCAGTTTGGATGTGATAGTGGGCGACCGCCGCGATATCGATCGAGACATTGTCCTTGGTGATGATCTTCTACGACGGGACCCTGTATGGTGACGGTGCGCAAGGACACCCGCACCATCTGCTGGATCGGAACGAAGATCAGCGTCAGGCCGGGGCCGCGCACGCCGGCAAACCTGCCGAGCAGAAACGCCCACCCCGCGCTCATATTGCCGGAGCACACGAAGCGAAACGGCCGCGTAGATGATTCCGAATATGACAAGTATGGAAATCCAGCCCATGGCGCCCTCACCGGTGGTTTCGGGCGAAGGCTAGCACCTTGCGGTGGCTGGCCAGTCCTGAATCCCCCTTACAGTGACGCCAGACCGTAGCGCGCAATGGACGGATCGCGCGAATGCGCGCCCGATAACGGGCTGCGCGAAGCGGTCCAGGAGCCAGGATCAAGACCGGAGCGCTTCGTCACCTTGCTCGTCGCAACGGCGGCTGTTCTCTTCGATCACTACTGCTGCTTTTCCCAGAATGACAGCAAGCCCTGCGACGCCGAACCGCCGATCACGCAGGGGATGCCGACCGCGACCTGGCCAAGCGCCGCCGCCGAGACGCAGCCGAGCGCGACCGCGCCGACGCCGACCTGCCCCCAGAAGTCGAGGTTCCGCCGCGCATCCGAGCCCTTGGCCTTGAGCTCTTCGACCGCAGCGAGCGCATCCTTGCGCACCGCGCCGAGTTGCACCGTGTCCGCGGCCTCGATCACCTCGGCGAGCGGCACCTTGACCGCTTCCGGCTGGCTTGGCAGTTCGCTGCGCAAGAATTCGCGCAAGCCGGCGTCGCGCACCGCGTAGCTCGCCAGCGTATAGCGCGCCATGCTGCCGACCGTCAGCTTGTCGACGGTGTCGCGGCTCTTGCTCCAGGGCAGCATCTGCATGATGCGCAGGATCGGAAGGTGCGAGCCGGTCGCGAAATAATATCCCCACAGCGTGTCCAGAAGATCCTGGTTGCTGGCGAAGGTCTGCGATCATCTTCAGCCTCCTGTCGTCCTTGGCGAAAGGATTTTTGGTGAAGACGCCGCGCAGTTTGTCGAGCATGCCGGGCTTTGTCTCCTCCAGAGGGATGTTGGCGAGCGTCGGCAGCGTGCCGGCGAGGTAGCTGTCGATCATCACCTTTCGTCCCGGCATTCGCGGCGCGACCTTGCGCAACAGATTGCGCCAGTCGGGCAGCCCCGAATAGGCGATGGCGCGGACGATCACCCATTCGTCTTCCGGCGGCACCGGAAAGAAGCTGTTGACGAGTTGTTCGGCCCTGGCCGGGTTCGATCCGATCGCGCCCGCGATGAAGCCGAGATAGATGCCGGCATTCTCCGGCTCCTTGAAGGTCTGCGCGTGGAACAGCACGCGCACGGCCGCGGGCACATGGGCGTAGTCGGGCTTGGCCCGGTAATTGTAGATCCACTGCTGGACCACGCCGAGCGACGCGCGCGGGTCGATCTCCGGCGTGACCGCCGCGCTCGCGGGCGCGATCAGCAAAAGAGTAGCGGTGAGGAAAGCTGCGTAGCGCATGTGATGCTCCCAGAAAGCGCGTTCGCAGCCCACGAGGCGTCGCAAGCCGCGAACGTTTCCGCTTCTATGGCTAGGAAGCATTTGAAGCGGCTATGCGACATTTTCGGGAATGAGCCGTTCGCGGCTGCGTCGAAATTATGGCAAACCGTTAACGCTTAAGGCCGCAACTCACCTTATCCCAGACATTCTTTCGCCCCGCGCAGGCACTTCGATCGCACCCCGTCGAATAGGAGACAGGCGGGACGATGAGCGGATGACGAGGACGCAGGGCGGGCGATGCCGCCGGTCGACCGCAGCGGGTGCATTGCTGGTCGCCGCGACTCGCGCTGGTTTCCGCGCAAGCCGCCGCGGCCGAGACCATAGAAGTAGAGGGCAATCGCCGGATCGACGCCGAGACGGTGCGTTCGTATTTCCATGCCGCGTCCGACGGGCGGCTCGACGAAGCCGCGCGCGATGCGGCGCTGAAGGCGCTGCTGGCGACCGGCCTGTTCGACAAGGTCGACGATTGAACGCGCCGGCGGGCGGCTGGTCGTGCATCTCACTGAGGCCCCGGTGCTCGACCGCGTCGCCTTCGAAGGCAACAAGAAGATCAAGGACAAAGACCTTAACGCTGTCATCGAATCCAGGCCGCGCGGCACGCTGCAGCGCGCCGTGGTGCAGGCCGATGTCGGCCGCATCATGGAGGCCTACCGGCATGCCGGGCGCGACGACGTCGGCGTGGTGCCGAAGATCATCAGCCGCGGCGACGATCGCGTCGACCTCGTCTATGAGGTGACGGAGGGTACGAAGACCACGGTGCGGCAGATCAACTTCATAGGCAACAAGGCATTCGGCAAGCGGCAGCTCGCCGCGGTGATCAAGACTTCCGCCACCAACATGCTGAGCTTCCTGACCGGCGGCGACGAATACGACCCCGACCGTGTCGTCGCCGATCGGCGAGCAGCTGCGGCTGTACTACCGCAGCAAGGGCTATGCCGACGCCAGCGTGACGTCGGCCAAAGCCGAATACGATCCCGCGCAGCACGGATTCACGCTGACATTTTCGATCGATGAAGGCCCGCTCTATCACTTCGGCGACATCGGCCTCGTCTGCAACGTGCCGGGACTGGATGGTGAAAAACTCCGTCGCCTGCTGGTGGCGCGGTCAGGCGCGGTATTCGACGGCGGCGCGCTGGATAAGACCACTGACGTGCTCGCGATCGAACTGGCAAAGCTCGGCTTTCCCTTTGCGCAGGCCGCCCCGCACATCACCCGCGACGCCGCGGCAAGGCGCATCGACGTCGCCTTCACGATCGACCAGGGACCGCGCACCTATGTCGAGCGCATCGAGATCCACGGCAATACACGCACCCGCGGCTATGTGATCCGGCGCGAGTTCGACATCGCCGAAGGCGATGCCTACAACAAGAGCCTGATCGATCGCGCCGAACGGCGGCTGAAGAACCTGAACTATTTTAAAACCGTCAGGATATCGACCAAGCCGGGCTCCGCGCAGGACCGCGTCGTGCTCGACGTCGAGGTGGCGGAGCAAGCGACCGGCGATTTCAATATTGCCGGCGGTTACTCGACGACCGATGGGCTGCTTGCCGAGGTCAAGCTGGGCGACCGCAATTTCTCTGGGCACCGGCAAGACGGTCAGCGGCTCCGTAACCTATGGCCAGTACGCCCGCGGGATCGACCTTGCGGCATCCGAGCCTTATTTCCTCGGCACCCGCGTCGCGGCGGGCATCGAGCTCTATGGCAGGCAAAACAGTACGAGCCCCTACCAGTCCTACGGCAGCGACATCTATGGCGCGACCCTGCAGTTCGGCACGCCGATCACCGAACAGCTGGGCGTGCAGTACCGCTACTCCCTCTATAGCCAGAACGTCACGCTCGACCCGACCTCGCTGGCCGCGGCGCCGTCGCTGCCGATCCGGGAGGCCGCGCTGGCTGGTCCCCAATGGGTCTCCGCCGTCGGGAGCACGGTCAACTACAACACGCTGGACAACACCAAGAGTCCGACCAGCGGCTTCAATTCGCAACTCAAGCAGGATCTTGCCGGCCTCGGCGGCGATGTGAGGTTTCTGCGCACCACCGAAGACCTGCGCTACTATCACCCGATCAACGACGACGTGGTCAGCCTGGTGCGCGCGCAGGGCGGCTACCATCACCGGCTGGGGCGGCCAGCAGGTACCGCTACTCAACAGCTTCTTCGGCGGCCCGACCATGGTGCGGGGATTTGCGCCCAACGGTTTTGGCCCGCGCGACCTCACGCCCGGCAGCACCATGGATAATGTCGGCGGCAGCATGTACTGGGCGACGACGGCGGAATTGCAAAGCAACCTTCCCGGCGTGCCGCAGGAATACGGCCTTAAGGCAACAGCCTTTGTCGATGCCGGCAGCGTGTTTCGCTACAGCGGGCCGACGACGTTTCCGGGCTCCGCGCAGTCGCTGCAGCTCGCCAACAACAATGTAGTGCGCTCCTCGGTCGGCGCCGGCCTGACCTGGGCCTCGCCGTTCGGGAACCTGACCGTCGACTATGCCGTGCCGCTGACCAAGGCCGCCTACGACGTGGTGCAGCCGCTTCGCTTCAGCGCCGGCGGATTTTAGGGGATTGGCGACCGCCCCGCGCGAGCGCGGCCAGAACCCTTTGGTAGATCAGGTGCGCCAGTTGTCGCCCTTGCCGTGCGCGCGATGTTCGGGGGGATTCGGCGGCAGCGAAAGACCGCGAAGAAAGCCGAACACGCCGAAGGCGATGACGCCGATACCGAACGCGAAACCCATCCACTGCAAAACCTCAGCCATCCGCACCTCAGCCTTTTCCCTCAAGGATTGGTCGCGGCAAACAGCGATCGGTTCATCCGGGCGGCGGCCCACGAAGCCGCCAACGCGGCCGAGGTAGCGGCGCCGCCTCGCTTTTCCGGGCTTCGCCGGCCCGAATTCACCTCGAATTGAGGGCGAATCCGAAAGCCTTTGATAACCGTAAAGAAAGAACCGCTCTCACTTTTAGCCTTTTGCAAAGCTTAAATATATTAAAGGCATCTGGAGGTTACCCAGAAGGATTGTGTCGTGTCGGTCAAGGAGTTTCTCAGTCAGCAGGCTGTCAACATCGCCGTTGGCGGGCAATACACGCTTGCGAACTGGTTTGACTCGAAGGGCAAGCCGCGCACCTTCGCGTGCCGGACCAGCCGCATTTCGCCGTTCCGCATGATGGTCGCCGGGCCTGTGGTCGGCAAGGTCGGCGATCGCATCAGTTCCTATTTCGGCGATTTCGGCAAACTCGACGGCCACATCAGCGACACCGCCGCCGGCAGCTTCCTGCTCGAACTCGCCATGAACACGTCCATGCGCGAGAAGTTCGCGAGCAAGCTTACCTGGCTGGACAACAGGCAGAAAGATCCCGCCATCCGCGACGCCAGGAAACACGCGCGCATCATCCCGGCAAACCCGCATTCGACCCTGACCTTCGCCGACGGATCTACCCGCGGCTGCTTTATCATCGACATGTCGTCTTCCGGTGTGGCCGTTTCCGCTGACGTGCAGCCGCAGCTCGGAATGCCGCTCGCGGTTGGGGCCTGCGTCGGCCGCGTCGTCAGACTTTTGCCAGCCGGCTTTGCGGTGAATTTCGTCGAACAGCCAGACCGCAACGATCTCGAGCGACTCGTCGTGCGACCCGCACCTCTACGTTCCGCCGGCGCCGCGGAGCCCCGTGCCCGACGCGTTGGCTGATCGGCGCTACTGCCTCTTCAGCGTATAGACGGTGTCGTTGAGGCAGACTTCCGCGGTCGCGGCGTCGACGAAATGAAAATCCATCTCGCAGCCGGTTTCCAGCGTCTTGATGCTCTTCGCCGTAAAGCCGAGCGACGCGGCGAGCTTGTCCGGATCGACCGACTTGTTCCTCGATTGCATCTCCTCGAAAGCGCCCTGGAAAACCATGTCGGCGCTGAAATCGCTGTCCTTGTAGAGCGGCGCCTTGCAGGCGAACGGCGGAGGGCCGGCGATTTCCTTTATCTTGAAGACGATGGTTTTATTGAGCAGGCGCGATGGCTCGGCGCTGTCGGGCTTCCGCTTCGGATCGGCCCACGGCGCCGTCACTGCGCCGGAAATCTTCCAGGTCCCGATGCAGAACGTGTCCGCCGCCTTCGCGGAGGAACCCGTCGCGGCGGCAATCCACGTGGCGACGCAAGCCACAACGGCGAATTTCATGGCGGTCCCCCAACGGTTGCCATGCTTTGACGGCGCCTCCGCCGATCAGGTTCATCCGTCTAAAGTCTAGCCTCGGCTGCCAGCGTCCGTTGGAACCCTCTCCGGAACCAGCGAGTTGCTTCCGGCATCGGCTCTTCTCAGGCAAATCAGCGGGGAGATTTCGGCATGAAAAAATGGCGGCATGAATCGGTGCTTGACTTGTACAATCTGCTGCTGGCGACATTCCTGTTCATATCACCGTGGCTGTTCGCGCTCGTCAACGGGACAGCGGTCGTGGATCTGCGGGCGAGCGGCGCGGCAATCGCCATCCTTTCGCTGGCGGCAATGGTAGCGTTTTCCAATTGGGAAGAATGGGCCAACCTGCTCCTGGGATTCTGGCTCATTGTGTCGCCGTGGGTACTGGGCTTTCCCCATACGCGCGCGATGCACTACAGCATCGGCGTAGGCGCGATAGTGGCGTTTCTCGCCGCTCTCGAGCTGTGGCTGGTGTATGACGCGACCCATCCGGAACCGCCGCCGTCCGGGGTGCAGGAAAAACACTAGGTATCGAACGCAAGGGCCCGCGCCGCCGCCGCGATGCAGCGGCCTGCAGACATTCAGCCGGGGAACGGTTCGACGCCGTAAAATGCCCACAGAGCTTCTAAAGCCAGGTAAATCGGTCAGTTTCTTTCCCGGCGAACCGCCTCGCCTCGTGCGCATCACACGCGTCGCGCGAAATCGGAAACCAGCCGAAAATATATCGAGCCGATTATCGTGCGCCGATGATACGGAGCTTGTCGGCGGGCGCGCATTCGCGCCCGCTGGCCGATCCGTGCGCTACTGGTACTAGTAAGGGTAATAGCGGTAATAGCCGCGGCCATAAAACGGTCTGTAACCGTAGTAGACGGGCGGACCGTAATAATAGACGGGCGGACCGTAATAGCCAGGGCCGTAGCCGTAGTAATAATAGTCATGGTGTTGGGAGGCGGCGATCGCACCGATGGTCCCGATCATCAGTCCCATCATCGCGAGGCCGGCGGCGGCGTTGCCGCGATGGTAGTGGCGCCGGCGGGCGCTGAAATCGGTGGCGCCGCTGGACGGCGCGGCCGCCGAGACACCCTTTGAAACCGGACCTACGGAGCTGGCGGCCGCCATCGGCGGCTCCGCCATGGTGAGGACCAGCACGGCAATCGTCGCTACGACGACGCTGCGGCCGGCCGAGGAGAGCAGTCCTTTGCGCGTGAACATCTCAAATCCCTCATCGGTTACTGCATCAGCAGAAGACGGTCCCCTCGCCCAGTGCCCTTGATAACGGCCTGGATGGAATAAGTGATTGATTTGGGTCAATACGATTTAGGCTTTTGCCCGATTCTCGATGATAGGCTGGTTTTGGAAATCGCCGAATTTTGCAGGGTGAATGGCATGAGATCGAAATCGATAGCCCGGCTGGCGCTCAGCCTTTTGCTGTGTCTTGCCGTGGGCGTAGTCGAAGGGCTGGTGACGCGGCCGGAGATTCCGACCTGGTACGCCGGACTTGTAAAACCATCCTGGACGCCGGCGCCGCTGATATTTCCGATCGCCTGGACCGTTCTCTATATTCTGATGGCAATCAGCTTCTGGCGGCTTTGGGATCTGGAAACGCGCTCCGCTGCTCGCACCACGGCGATGATTTGGTTTCTGATCCAGCTCGCGCTCAATGCGCTGTGGTCGCCGGTCTTCTTCGGCTGGCATGGCACAAGAACCGCGCTCGCGATCATTGTCGGACTATTGATCGCCATTGCCGCCACCATGATCGCGGCGTCGCGTGTCGATCGCCGCGCAGCCTGGCTGCTCGCACCCTATCTGCTCTGGGTCGCCTATGCCACCACGATCAACATTGGTGTCGTGGCGATGAATTAGGGCCTTGGCTAATCTGCCGTACGGCCCGTTTCATTGAAATCGCTGCGAATTGATTCGAGTTCCGGCTCGGACAGTCGTTCAATCCCGACCAGCCTGTTCCTTGCTTCCGTGACGCGGATCAACTCGTCCAATTTCAGCTGAACCGCGCTACTTTCCCTGTTCTGCGCATTCTGAATCAAAAACACCATCAGAAAGGTCACGATACTGCTGATCGTGTTCATCACCAGCTGCCATGTATCGGAAAAATGAAACACCGGCCCTGTCAGGAGCCATCCGGCGACAAAGCCGCCTGCGACGCCAAATGCCCACGGACGGCCGCTGCCGTTGGCAGTCTCGGTTGCGATCTTCGAAAACCAGTGTTCGCCCGTATTCTTTGCCACGTTCCATTTCCTTCTTTTGAAGCCCTGAGACGTCGCTGCGATACGACCACGTGCTTGCCAGCGGAAGCACCAGCAACATTGCTACAACACAATACGTCCGATGTGCATCGGAGTCTGGTTCAGGTCAGGCAGCAGCATCACCCTCCGCTTCTCCGTCGCGAACCCGTAGATCAGCGCCAGACGGTCGAGACACTCCCGGAATCGGCGCGCGAAATAATCGATCCAGCGCTGGCCGCGCACTCCGCGCCGCTGACCGACCTGCTCCATGGTCAATCCCAGGATCAGAACCTCATGCACCAGCGCCGAGCCGTCGGCGCCGAGTTCGCGCTCGGCGCGGTTCAGCCGCAGCACCGCCTTGCGCTGGCGCTCGGTGATCGGCTCCCGCGCCCGCCCGCCATCGACATATTCCCGGGTCGGATCGACGGCTCGCGGTCCGCGCTCGGCCTTCTCCCAGTCGTGCTGAAACGCCCGCCCGCCCCGGTATTGCGCCTCGTCGATCTGGCGATGCGAATGCAGCCTCCCCAGGGGATCGTTGCGGAGCGAACGCAGCGTGACGATTTTCTCTCCCGGCTCCAGCGCCAGGGGATCGTCTACCTCAATCGGCCGCCACCTCGGCGTTGCGCGGCAAATCCCGCGATCGCCGGTCATGAATCTTTTGTGCCTTGTGCTGCTTGCTGCGTTTCGTCCGTGCCATGTTGGATCACCCTTTGGAAGAACAGGAGTTGAAGCGACGGATGGCCGGTTTCGCCGGATCAGCGCGCGCAGATGCGCGATGCGATGGCCGCGCGGCAGCGGTTTTATCCTGCTGAGCAGACTTGCTGCGCTCGGTTTCATGCCGCCTCCACCAGCCGCAGCAAGACGTTGCCGGCCGCCCGTTCCGACGAGGTGCCGGGGCCGCGCGTCAGATGAAAATGCGGCGCGCAGTAGCTCGAGCTCTCCCGCCGCGGGTGGCCGCAGAAGGTGATGGCTTCGCCCTCCTCGTCGCCGCCGTAGGGGTAGCGGCAGTCGCCGGGTTCGAGATCAACCAGCGAAAGATGGCGCGGCACGATTTCGACACAGCGGAGTTTTGGCGCCTCCGCCCGTTCGAACACCGGCGTCGACCGCATGAATTCGGGAGCATGGCGCTCGCGCGGTTGGTGCAGCCGCGGCGGTTTGGCCTTCGGCGGCCGCATGGGCCAATGGTCAAGGGGACCGTCCGGCCGGTCGGGACTGGAAAGCCCCATGCGCCTGGCGCGGCCGATCGCGGCATTGCGGGAATAGGCGGTCCCGAACTTCGCGTTGATCGCGTCGACGATTTCCGAATAGGACATGCCTTTGGCGAGATATTCGCGCAGCGCATCGCAATGTTCCGCCGCCCAGCTGGTCCGATTGCATTCTTGCTCCCACCCGCGGCGATTCCCGTCCATGTTCTCATATTTCTGATATTCCGAATTAAAAGTCAAGTGCGATTTCTGATAATCGGAATTGCTTTCGTTTCTGAAATTCGGAAAAGATGGCGTCATGCTGGATATCAAGATGATCGAGCGGGGTCTCTCAGAAGCCGGGCAAGACCAAGGGCGGTCTGGCGGCGGCGATGGGCGTGCGCCCCGGCGCCGTGTCGGAAATCCTGGCCGACATCCGCCTGATCAAGGCGACCGAAATCCAGCCCATCATCGATTACCTCGAGCTGAACTCGGTGCCGATCATGGGCCGCGTCGGCGCCGGCGCGGTCATTGAGCCGGAACACGAGCAGGTGCCGCCGGAAGGCCTCGGCGAGGTCGAGTTGCCGTTTCCGATTTCGGAGGAAACCATCGCCTTCGAAGTGGCGGGCGATTCCATGCTGCCCAAATACGAAAATGGCGACATTATTGTGGTCTACCGCGAGCAGCGCCATCCGGTCTCGAGCTTCTACGGCGAAGAGGCCGCGGTCAGGCTGAAGACCGGCGAGCGCTACCTGAAAACCATCGAGCGCGGAAAATCCGCCACACTGGTCAACCTCACGAGCTTCAACGCCAAGCCGATCAACGGGGTGAAGCTGGAATGGATCGGGGAGATCTGCGTCACCCTGCCACGGGGCCAGATCGAGCGCCTGCGCGCCAAGGCGGCGGCTCGCACCCGCAAGGCGGCAAAGGCGCATGGCGGGCGCACGCCGGAGAAATGAAGGGCCGCTCGAAATGAGCGCAGCCGGCTGATTCTCCCCGGCCCGGCGCCCCGCCTTTGCCGCGAAGCATTAATTTCTGATTTTCCGAATTTACCGCTTGACTAGTTTCTGATTTTCAGAAATAATGCCCGGCATCCGCCAACCTGGCTTTTCGGCGACGAACCGAGCCGACGCATGCAATATTTCGTCGTAATGATCGATTATGGCCGGCGCGGCCGTGAGGCCATTGTCGATCCCGAGATCACCCGCCGCGAAGTCATCTCGCGCGTGGCCTCCGGCGAATACAAGAACATCAGCTTCATTCACGAGATCGCGGATTCCTCGGTCGACGATATCACCGCCGAGATTCTGGCGGAGGCCGCATTGCCTGAAATCCCGGTCGCCGGCGCCGATCTGCAGGCCTGCCGTTTCGATCATGCCCGCGATCTGCGCAAGGCTGAGGCGCAATGAAAGACTCGCGGATCAGGCGGCTCACCCCTCAATAAATCCCGACATCGATCGGCTTCTCCCCCGCAATGTTTTTCAAGCGCTCGGCATAGGCGGCCAACAGCTCGGTCCTCCGGTCCTGCTGCAATCGCACAGGTCCGTAGACGATCTGCGGCGCCAGCACTTCAAAACCCACGAACTGAAGCATTCCGCGCTGGATCGGCCTGAGAATGGCGTGGATGTCGCCGTTGAAGCCGCCCTTGACGTAGGCGGGAGCAGGACCGCCCGTCGTCAGCGAAAGCATCGCGCGTTTGCCTTTGAAGACGCCGTTGGCGTAGATCCTGTCCCCGCCATAGGTCCGCCCCATCGCGAACACGCGGTCGACCCAGCCCTTGAGAATGCCCGGCAAACCGAACCACCACAGCGGAAACTGCCAGATCATCAGATCGCACCACTCGATTTTCTGGATCTCGTCTTCGATGTCTTCGGCAAAACCATAGGTTTCGGTGGCGTACATTTCCTCGATCTGCTGCTTGAAATAATCGGGATCCTTGGCGGACAGGAAATTGTGCCTTCCCGACACCGGATCGAACGGCATGGCATGGAGATCGGAGGTCCTGATCTCATGGCCCGCGGCGGACAGCGTCTCGACCGCGGTCCGGAACATCGCGCCATTGAAACTCTGGTGCTCGGGATGCGCGAGCACGACGAGAACTCTCATGGAACCTGATCCTGCTTCAGCATGCCCGCGAACGTCTTCGCAAACGTGTGGACGTCGCCCGGCCATCGCGCCGAAACGTAATTGCGATCCCGAACCACAAAGGCCGGGGTCTCGTCGTCCATGGTATCGCGGACCAGGCCTGAGGTCTTGCGACGATAGTGCGGATCATCCCTGGGCACATCGCGGAAATCCTCCGGGCGTGCCAGCGCGCGCGTCACTTCCTGTTGCACCGACATATAGCCTTCCGGCTGCCCGGCCTGCTCCAGATAGGTCCGGTAATAATTGGGATCCCAGAACCGCGTGATGCGCGCGACCGACCAGGCGCTATTTTCGAACGACCAGGTCAAAGCGGTGGTATGGTATCCCCAGAGAACCGAGCGACCCGTGCGTTTCGAGATACTGCGCGCCGCCAGCAGCACGCCGTGGCAGATCGCCCCCACCGGTTTTTCTTCATCGAAAAAGTGGACGACAATGCTTTGCAGAATGTCGCTTTCGAGATATTGGCGCATGCCCCGCGCGCGATGCCCGCCGGGCAACAGCAGCGCATCGTAGGTCGCGGGATCGACGGCATCCCAGCGCTGCGGCGCAATATAGTTCGGGTCAGTGATCATGCCAGCATAGGCCTTCCGCGCGTCGCGATTGGCCCGCATCAGAAGTCCGATCAGCGGCAACTTCCGCAACAGCGGGATGGCGCCCCAGGGATCAAGACCCTGCCCCGTCAGCATCATGTCGTCGGCCAGCGCGGACCCTCCGTCGGGCGTGGCGAAACTGACGGTGTGTCCGGCGTCCACCAGCACCTGCCAGCTCACCGCGGCTTCGCTTGGATCGAAATCCCGCGCCGGCAACAGGACGAGAACGCGCGCCATCGACCTTCCCTCGCCTCACGGACAAAACCGCAACCAATCGCATTTAATCGGTATTCCGCTTCCGCGCCAGAACCGGCTATACGGGACGGATAAGAATGATCTGGGGACAATCCATGAACGGGAAACCGCCCAACCTGCCGCTGTCCGGCATCACCGTGGTCTCGCTGGAGCAGGCGATCGCTGCTCCTTTGGCCAGCCGGCATCTGGCAGACTGGGGCGCACGGGTGATCAAGATCGAGCGGCCCGGCAAGGGCGACTTCTGCCGCGACTATGATTACGTGATGAACGGGATGTCGAGCCAATTTGCCTGGACCAACCGCTCCAAGGAGAGCCTCGCGCTCGATGTCAAAAGCAGCGAAGGCAAGCGCGTGCTCGATGCGCTGCTGCCGCAGGCGGACGTGTTCCTGCAGAACCTGGCGCCGGGCGCCGCAAAACGGCTCGGCCTCGATGCCGCGGCGCTGGTTGCACGCTTCCCGCGCCTGATCGCCTGCGACGTTTCCGGCTATGGCAGCGGCGGCCCCTATAGCGAGAAAAAGGCCTACGACCTGCTGGTGCAGTGCGAAGCCGGCTTTCTCTCGGTCAATGGCACGCAGGAACAGCCGGCCAAATGCGGCATCGCCGTCGTCGACACCGCGACCGGCATGTACATCGTGAACGGCGTGCTGATGGCGCTGTTCAACCGCGAGCGCACCGGCAAGGGCATGGCGTTCGAGGTTTCGCTGTTCGATTCCATGACCGAATGGATGAGCTACCCCGCCTATTACACCGAGGGCGCCGGCAAGCCGCTGGTGCGCACCGGCACGCGGCACGCAACCATCGCGCCTTACGGCCCTTTTCGTTGCGGCGACGGGCGCACCATCTTCTTCGGCATTCAGAACGAACGGGAATGGAACGCGCTGTGCGCGCAGGTATTGGACGACGCTGCACTGGCAAATGATCCGCGCTTTTGCACCAACCCGCAGCGCATGCAGAACCGCGACGCGCTGGAGGCCTTGATCGAGCAGCATTTTGCAAAATTCTCCGCGGAGCAGGTGTTGCAGCGGCTCGACAATGCCGCCATTGCCAACGCCAACATGAATACCGTCGAAGCCTTCCTCAGGCATCCGCAGCTTCATGCCCGCGATCGCGTGCAAAAGGTGGGATCGCCAAACGGGCCGCTGATGAGCTTCCTGCCCGCGATCACCATTCCCGGCGTCGCGCCCGTAATGGGCGATATCCCCGCGGTCGGCGAACACACCGATGCGATCCTCGCCGAACTCGGCCTGGTGGAAAAAACCGGGTCATGACACTTGCACGATTGACCAGAACCTATCTCGCGGCGCCTGCGCATCGCTCACGCCTGGTGCAGAACGCGGCGGCGTCCGCCGCCGACGCCGTGTTCCTGGATCTCGAGGACGCAGTGCCGCCGGCCGAGAAAGCAACTGCATTGGAAGCCGCGGCTACGGCACTGACCGCGCTTGATTGGGGCAACAAGACCGTCGCCGTCAGGCTGAATGCGATCGACAGCCCATCGATTCAAGATGAGATCAAGCGCCTCGGCGACATCCGGCGACTCGACGCCTTCATGATTCCGAAAGCGGAGACCGTCGCCGACATTGCGACAATCAGCAGTTGGATTTCAGCCGCCGCCGGCACGCGCGACAAACCCGCCGAGATCGAGTTGCTGATCGAGACCGCGCGCGGGCTGATCAATGTGGAGGCGCTGGCTGCCGCCGATCCTCTGGTGACGACATTGCATCTTGGCGTCGGCGATTTTGCGGCCTCGATCGGCGCGCGCAGCGCCGAGATCGGCGCATCGCCATCGGGGTACATGCATGTCGGAAGTGCGGCCGACGGACACCGGGAAACCCCGCTCGATCTGTTCGCCTATCCGATGATGCGGCTCCTGGTGGCGGCCCGCGCCTTCGGCCTGCGCGCGATCGATGGCCCCTGTGGCGCGTTCCGCGACGCGGTCGCGACCGAAGCGACGGCCAGGAAGGCGGCGGCGATGGGGTTTGACGGCAAGCAAGTCATCCATCCCAGCCAGATCGAAGCCACGCGCAACGCCTTCATCCCCTCCGACGAAGAACTGGCCTATGCGGAGCGCGTGATCGCGGCGATGGAAGAGGCGGAACGGAACGGCCAGGCCGCCGTCACCGTCGACGGCAAGATGGTGGACTATGCCAACCTCCGGATGATCCGGCGCCTTATGAGATTTAAGGGGCAGACATGAGAGAGGCGGGCATATCGCTGCCCGCCTCTCTTTGCATCAAGAAGCACGTCAGATCTCAGACCGTCAGCACCGTCGATCCCGTGGTCTTGCGCGCGGCGAGATCGGCATGCGCTTTCGCGGCGTCCTTCAGCGGATAGGTCTGATGCACCTCGATCTTGACCGCGCCGGATTTCACGACATCGAACAGCTCATTCGCCATGGCGACGAGGTTCTCGCGCTTGGCGGCATAGGTGTTGAGCGTCGGGCGGGTGACGTACAGCGAACCCTTCTGCGCCAACAGGCCGAGATTGAGCGGCTCGACGCCGCCGGAAGATTGCCCGAACAGCGCGGCGACGCCGAGCGGCGCCAGGCAGTCGAGCGATTTCAGGAAAGTGTCCTTGCCGACGGAATCGTAGACCACCGGCACCTTCTTGCCGCCGGTGATCTCGTCGACCCGCTTCACGAAATCCTCGCGCGTATAGACGATGGTATGGGCGCAGCCATGGGCCTTGGCGAGTTTTGCCTTTTCATCATTGCCGACGGTGCCGATCACGGTGGCGCCGAGATGCTTCGCCCACTGGCTGAGGATCAGGCCGACACCGCCGGCCGCGGCATGCAGCAGGATGGTGTCGCCGGCTTTGACCCGATAGGTCTGGCGGATCAGATATTGCGTGGTCAGGCCCTTCAGCATCATGGCGGCGGCGGTCTTGTCGTCGATACCGTCGGGCAGTTTCAAGAGACGATCGGCCGGAATCAGCCGGGCTTCGGCATAGGCGCCGATCGGCGCGTTGCCATAGGCGACGCGGTCGCCGGGCTTCAGATCGGTGACGCCGGCGCCGACTTCCTCGACCACGCCCGCCGCCTCGCCGCCGAGCCCGCTCGGCAACTGCGCGGGATAAAGCCCGGAACGGTTGTAGATGTCGACAAAGTTCAGCCCCACCGCGGTGTGGCGGATGCGCGCCTCGCCGGGACCGGGCTTGCCAAGCTGGACTTCTTCCCAGACCAGAACTTCGGGGCCGCCGGTTTTGTGAAAGCGGATGGCGTGCGTCATGGAGTTACTCCCTAAGGTGAGATGACAAACGGCGAGATGATAAAAGGAGAAAAAGAGGAGCCGGCCCGGGCGGGCAGCCATGGTTATAATAAGCGCCGAACGAGCGGGAAGAAACACCCTTCTGACACGGTTTCGCATTGCCGCAGCGCGATGCGTCCGGATTATGCATAAACCATCCGCCCTGGAGGGCGTGGGGAATGCCGGGCGCCCAGTGCACCCGCAGCCGCGCGTGTAGCAAAAAACACGCGCGTTAGTCACCACGAGTCCACCGGAATCACCCGGCATTCCCGCACGCGAATGGTTTTAACGGTTTCCTTCGTGCTCCCCGGCGATCGGGCTTTCTTGTCACCGTCACCTCGCAAGGATACCCCGCGAAGCTTGACGCCGGCGTCGAGGCGTCAGGACCACACGACTTCACCGTCCGCATCAAGTGCTCTCGTCAGTGGCACCATCAGCGTCCACCGCATCCCGCCCCAACGTTCGTGACGATGGCCAACGCCCCTCTTTCGGGACGGAATGGCGGAGAATATGCGGATTGATTTTGGTCCCGCGCGAAGGGAAATATTTTTGCAAATGGGGCTGGACAGGTTGAAGCAAGAGATTGCGACTGATTTGCCCGTCGGGCGGATCGCGACTACTGTCAGGTAAACGAGGTTCTACTTCTAGGGAGGGCAAAGCGGACATTCGCAGAAGCATCCAGGTCTGCTAAAGTGCCACAGGCAGACAGCAAGATGGAAAAACCGCCGAATGAGGTGCAAACAAATATGAAAAAGAGCGCAACGACCAAGGGCGAATCCCCTTCTCGGCTGATCGACGCGAGGATCAAGGAACTGGGCGACTGGAGGGGCAAGACGCTCTCCCGTGTCCGCGCTCTCATCAAACAGGCTGACCCTGAGGTGGTCGAGGAGTGGAAGTGGAGAGGCGTTCCGGTTTGGTCTCACGATGGACTGATCTGCACCGGCGAGACGTACAAGAGCGTCGTGAAGCTGACTTTCGCCAAGGGCGCTTCGCTCAAGGACCCCAAAGGACTATTCAACTCCAGCCTTGAAGGCAATGTCAGGCGCGCCATCGATTTCCATGAGGGTGATGAAATAGACGAGGATGCCTTCAAGACGCTGATACGCGCCGCTGCAGCCCTGAACAGGTCATCGACCCGATAGCCGAATCCGGGCTCCACGCGATCGCAAACGCCGTTACCGCGCCGGCAATTGGCAGCGCAGCGACCGCGCTTCTGGCAATTCGTCCTGTTGTCATCCGTCCCGACAGTTTTTTGGAATTTTTCCTGGCACAGATCCGCGGTCAGCGCCGGCCGCAGGCCTCCGATCACCGGCCGTTGATCTCTCGTTTAACTCCCGCTCGCCGAATCCGCTGCACGGTTCACCCCGGCATTTTGCAGCCCAGCTGCTTGAGCGTGGCGTCGACCCAGGCGCGGTCCATCGAACCTCCCGCCTTGAGATCGGCCAGTATCTTGTCTTCAGATTTCTTCTTGGCTGCCGCAGCCAGATAGACTTCCTCGACCTCATCGAAGGGAATGCAAAGCACGCCGTCGCCATCGCCGATGATGAGATCGCCGGGCTCGATCACCATGCCATCGAACGCGATCGCCCTGCCGATTTCCCCGGGCCCGGTTTTCATCGGGCCGCGATGGGTGACGCCGGCCGCATAGACCGGAAAATTCAGTTGGCGCAATGCATCGGAGTCCCTGATCGACCCGTTGATCACCAGCCCCGCCAGCCCGCGATTTATCGCGTAGCTGATCATGATCTCGCCGACGATCGAATTGGTCAGATCGCCGCCGGCATCGACCACCACCACATCGCCGGGCGAAGCGATATCGAGCGCCTTGTGCACCATGAGATTGTCGCCGGGCCGGGTCTTCACGGTGAACGCCGGCCCCGACAGCACGCCCTCCCCGTGATACGGACGCAGCCGCGGCCCACCGCCCGTCAGGCGCGACATGCAATCGCTGACATTGGCCACCGGCAGCGGCCGAAACTTGCGCACAAATTCCGCACTGACCCGGCGCTCGATCGGTTGCACAGAAAATCCGATCATTGAGGTTCCTCCATCGCTTTTTTGTTCTTTCAGAATACCAATCGACGCGCCACAGCCTTGCGCGACCGATTCTTGAACCGGCGGTCGCCGTCAAAATCCGGCCGCAGTTGAACCGTCGAGGCTAACAGAAGCAAGAGGCATGGAGGGTTTTGCGGACCAAAATGTTACAGGAAAGCCACACGCTCGAACAATATGGGTTCGTTCCGTGTCCGTTCGAAAGAGTTGATGAGGGGCTTCCGCGATCCGCGGGTAAATTAGCACTGGGTTGAGGTTCACCGTGCTCCGCTGTGAAGGAGAGCCGACATGCCAGCCTACGTACAGCATCACCCGCATCACGAGATCGAGATCGCTCCGATTGTCTGCCCCGGCTGTGTGGGACTGCTTCCCATGTATGTCAGGGAGGTCGAGCCCCATTGGAGCATGGCCACGATCGACTTCATCTATGAGTGCGCCGACTGCGGCGCCGAAGTCAGGCAGACCATCACAAGGCCGGACCGGCGGCATTAGCGCGACCGCGGCCCAATCGCGCTGATGGCGTTGAGGGCCGCCTCGCCAACGCGATCATTCACGAACAAACTACCGCCCGCTGCCTGCGCAGCGATTGCATAACCTGCCTACAAGAGTTCTTGGTATCCGCGCTCTAGCGGGCGGCCGCCTGGGAATCGGCGCGATCGAGGTTGCATTCCCTGAAGTGGAAAGCAATTTCATCGAGCGCGCGCTGCTCCCACTCTTCTGCTTGCGCCAGCCAGAAAATCTTACGCTCGGAATCCCGCACGGCGCGCTCTCGGCACATAAACTCCTGGCTGCGAATTTCGACGAGCTTCTTCATGAACTCCACTCCCGCGGTGTGAAGCCAATTTGCCCCTGCACTTTAGCAGAGTTGGGGCGGAGGTGCTTCAATTTGACGTGTGGAAAATGGCAGCATTCTTGTCCGATGTCGCCACAGATTGCAGCGCAGCAAATCAAATCGCAGTGCAAAAAACATCCCGAGTGTCGCCAGCGCCGCGACGGTGACGATCTGGCCCGTGCGCGAGCTGCATCGCCGAATTTCCAGAATTTGGCGTTCCAGAGCTTGCGATTCTTATTCGGCTCCAACGTGTCGCGCATCCTGCCCGGCCTGGCCTTGCAGCAGCGATTCAACCGCCTGTTTCAGCACCCGTTTGGATTTCGCTATGTTGAGTCCCTGATCTTCGCGCAGCCGGTTCCAGCTCTCGAAGCTGAGCAACATGTCGAGAGCCTCGACCAGAACAACATCGCGGGCAATATCCTTGGGGAGAATCCCCATCAGGAGATTCCTCAATAGCCCCACGAACTGCGCATGCGCCGTCTTCAGAAACGCGGAGCGATGGCGATGAACCTGTAAGGCGAGCAGGAACGGCTTCATTTTCTCGAAACCCACCGCACGACGATCGACGAGTTCGAGAACCTGCCCGCGCCAGTCGGCGGCCTGGAACGGCTGCTGCACGATCGATCCCATCGTCGCAGCGATACTGCGGCTCATCTCGCGGTAGAGCGAGTCCATATCGTTGAAATGACGGAACACCGACCGTCGGCCCACCTTCGCGGTCTCCGCGATCTGGTCGGCGCTTGGCTCGAGATTGCCCTTGGCGACCAATTCAAGCATGGCATTGACGATCAACGTTTGACTCTTCTGCGAGCGGTGCTTGCGGCCATCGGCCTCCTGAACGGTTTTGGCCGCGGTCAAGCGGTATTGAGTTGATTTGCCGAGATCGCTCATGCCGTCCTCTTCGTACAGTCTTCGTCCGGCGAATACCCGGTCGGCGGGTTCCGCACGCTGGGCGGGCTGCTCCGCAAAGACTGTCAATCGGATCTCCTGACCCGCAATCTAGTAATATGGCACTACCAATGTCAATAAAGAGCTGCCGTTCCGCCGGCGCAGTGTCAGGGCTTCGACCGGCGCACGCACCGACGACGAACCTTGGCCCCCAACGGAGCATCAGCCGCCCCTGATGATCCGCATCAGCTCCTGCGCATGGTGTTCTGCGCTACCGACATTGGTGATGGTCGCATCAGGCACGGCTGCCGCATCATCGACGGCGCGGCCGAGCCTGTCGGCGATCTGCCCGTCGCTGCCGCGCGCCCGCGCCGCCAGGCGTTCGGCGAGAATTTCAGGCGGCGCCGTGATCGCAACGACCACGACATCCGCGTAGGCACGGCGCATCGCATCGACCACCGTGCGCGATACGTTGGCGACCACCGTGCGGCGAGCGCGGATATCGTCGTCGATGGCGCGGGGCAGTGCGTAGCAATGGCCGTGCGCCTCCCAGTGAACGGCGAACTCGCCCTTGCTGCGCGCCTGCCGGAAAGCTTCGAGGCTCACTTGCTCGTTATCTTCGAAGCCGGATGCTTCCCGCGTCACCACGCGGCGTGGAAAAACGATATTGCCGTCTTCGGCGCAGGCGGTCTGGGCGCGACCAATCAGCGTATCCTTGCCGGCGCCGCTCGGACCGACCACCAGAATGAGGCGGCCCGGGCCGATCGCGGCCAGCCGATCGCCGGATATGAATGGTGTTTCCGTCACGCCACGCGATGTCCTTCAAGATGCCGCTGCGGCGAACGATACCACGTCGGCAAAACGGTTGCAGCCACGCGATGCGCCTCAATGAGGTTGGGATCGCAAGCTTTCGGCCCATAAGCGGCCAAGACCCGCCCTTTTCGGACGGCATCGAGCACTCATCGCTCAACGAAGGCGCGCTGGAGCTGATCGGCAATCGGCTTGAGCAGATAACTCATCATGGTCCGGCTGCCCGTCTGCATGAACACTTCCGCGGGCATGCCCGAGACGAGCTGCAGGCCTGCCAGCCGGCGGCGTTCGTCCTCGGGAAGCGTTACCCTGACCGTGAAGTACGGCGCATTGGTCTGCTGATCCCTGCTGGTGTCGGCCGACACATAAGACACGGTGCCGTTGAGCTGCGGCGTCACCCGCTGGTTGAAGGCCGAAAATCGGATGAACGCCTTCTGGCCCATCCGCACCTGGTCGATATCGTTGGGCTGCAGCCGCGCCTCGATCTGCAAGTCATCCAGATCCGGCACCACTTCCATGATGGTGTCGCCGGCGCGGATCACGCCGCCAATGGTGTGCGCGGAAAGCTGATGGATCACCCCCGAAGTCGGCGCGCGGATTTCGATGCGATCGAGCAGATCCCGCGCCGCGACGCCACGCTCCACAAGCTCGGCTTCCTTGCCCTGGGTCTCGCCGAGCTCCTTGACGACATCGGTCCGGAACTCCTGGTCGAGCCGCACGATCTGAAGCTGCGCCTCGCCGATCTTGGATTTCGTCTCGGCGATCGCCGACATCAACTGCCCGCGTTCGCCCTCGATCCGCGCGCTCTCGCGCTGCAAGGTCGTGAGCCGCGTCAGCGGGACAAGCCGCTTGTCGTAGAGGTCCTGGACTCCCGAAAGCTCGCCTGCGATCAGCTCCAGTTGCCTGCTCTTGGACCCGACCTGGGCATCGAGGCCTGCAATCTCCTCGCCGAGCTGCGCGACCCGGCTTTGCAACAGCTCCGTCTGGCTTCGACGCGCACTGGCGCGCGCCTTGAACAGCGATTCCTCCGACGCCAGCAACGTCTTGACGGCGCCCTCGCCCGATCGCGCCGCCAGCCTGGCCGGCACTTCAAGCCCGGACAGGCCGTCGCGTTCAGCCACCAGCCGGGCGATACGGGCGCGGACTTCATCGAGCTGCTTGCTCACCATCTGCAGGCTGGCCTGCGCCTGGGTGGCGTCGAGCCGCAGCAGCAGGTCGCCAGTGCCGACCCGCATGCCATTGTGGACCGGGATCTCCGCGACAACCCCGCCGGTCGGATGCTGGATGGTCTTGACGTTCGATTGAACCACAAGATTGCCGGGGACCACGACGGCGCCCGCCAGCGGCATCAACACGGTCCAGCCGCCCGCGAGGAAAATGACGATGAGCAGCACCCGAAGGCCGGTCCGCAGCTCGCGCTCGAAGGCGCGGCCGGTCCGCAATGCCAGGCTGTCACCCGGCGCGTTATCGTTGTCGGCGACGCCTTCGCGGTTGACGAGGAAGGTGACGCCGGCAACCAGGCTAACGCGGCAATTCTCGATCAACTGTCCAACCGCCGTTGCCGGCTTCGCACCGCTAGCCAGAGACGGCAGAACCAATCGAGGGCTCTCGATATGCATCGCCTGATGTTTGTCAGCCGGTCCGGGAAGTTCCGGCCCGGGCCTCGTCACATTGATCAGCGATGGGTCGTCGGGCGCGATGATCGGGCTGCGCCGGCGCGGCGGCGGGGCGGTTGTCGGCTCGCATGCAGGCTCGCTTCTGCGCGCAGCCGGGGCGACGGCAGTCGGGGCGGCCGCGATAAATCCGAATTGCTCCAGGCAGACATTGATTGCCCGCCCCATCTTTCCTTTCCGCCGCCGCGTCGGCTGGCGCGTTCGCTGACGCGCGCCCTGAGCCATGCCGCCGCGAGCGGGACGGCGCGCGTGCGGCGCGTGCGGCTCATTTCCGTCTTCGCGCTCGAACGCCTGGCGGAGACGCTGCAGCTCGAGAATCAGCGCAGCGCCTTGCGGACCTACGCCGTCGCCATGCGACTCGCCGGCCCAGCGCTGCGAGGGCCGGCCGTCATGCGGTGCGCGGTCTCCCGGTCTCATGGTGCAACACTCTCGGCCAGCGGCGCGCGGCGAGCGGCTTTCGCGGTCGGCGCGGCGGCAGGCTGTCTTGCTGCCGTGGCCTGTCCCGTCGCCGTGCGGACGCGCGCAAATATCTCCTCGCATGGGCCGAACGCGATGGCCTTGCCTTCGTACAGCACCATTGCCATGTTCAAGGCGGCAAGCGCGCTGGGGCGATGCGATATCACGATCACGATGCATTTGTTGTGGCGCAGGATCTGAATGGCGCGGGTCAGCGCATTCTCGCCGTCGGCGTCAAGATTGGCATTGGGCTCGTCGAGCACGACCAGAAACGGATCGCCGAACACCGCCCGCGCCAGCCCGATTCGCTGCCGCTGCCCCGCCGACAGAGACATGCCGCCTTCGCCGATGCGCGTCGAATAGCCCTCGGGCAGCCGCAGAACGATGTCATGCACACCCGCGATCTGCGCGGCCTTCAGGATGGCGTCGGAGCTGGCATTCTCATCGAAACGGCAGATGTTTTCGGCAACGGTGCCATCGAACAGGGCCACATCCTGCGGCAGATAGCCGATGTAGCGGCCGAGATCCTCATTGCGCCATTGATCGAGCGTCGCGCCGTCGAGCCGCACCACGCCATGCTGGGCCGGCCAGATTCCGACCAGCGCCTTTGACAGCGAGGTCTTGCCCGACGCGCTGGCGCCTAGCAAAGCCAGTCCCATGCCGGCCTTGAGCGAAAATGAAATATTCGAGACGATCGCTTTTGCCGTTCCCGGTGCGGCGACGACGAGTTCCTGCACCGAAAGCTCGCGGCAGGGGCGCGGCAACACGACCGGCGGCGCCGGCGGCGCCGCGGTCGCCTTGCAGATTTCGCGCAGGCGCGCGATGCCCTGACGCGCGGCGACGAGCTGCTTCCAGGTGCCGAGCGCTATTTCGATGGGCGCCAGCGCGCGGCCCATCATGATCGACGACGCAATCATGATGCCGCCCGAGGCCCTGTCGGCCACGACCAGGTAGGCGCCGATGCCCAGCATGCCCGATTGCAGCACGTAGCGCAGCACCTTCGCGCCGGATCCGAGATTGGCATAGACGTCGGTGGCGCGGATATTTTCCCGCAGATAGCGTTCATTGGCCTCTGACCACCGCGCGGTGAATCGATCCGTCATGCCCAGCGCCCGGATCACCTCGGCATTGCGCTGGGTCGCATCCGCCAGCACCTGTCGCTGAGCGCTGGAATCCATCGCCGCCTTGGCCGCCCCGCGCGACATCCGCTCGGTCAGCAGGGTCATGGCGATGATCGCCGCCGTCCCCAGCAGCGCCGTCATGCCGATCGCCGGATGAAACAGAAACAACGCGACGAGGAAGATCGGAATCCAGGGCATATCGAGGAACGCCGTCGGTCCCATGCTGGACATGAAGCCCCGCACCTGGTCGAGGTCGCGCAACGGCTGCTGCATCAGCATCGGTTTCACCCCACGCAGTGGCAATGTGGCGAGCGCGGTGTGGATCGATTGCTGCAGGCCAGCGTCGAACAGCGTCGCGACCCGGCACAGCATGCGCGCGCGCAGCGCGTCGAAATATCCCTGCACGAGGTAGGCGAACAACACCATCAGCGAGAGGCCGATCAGGGTCGCGGTGTTGCGGCTCGGAATCACCCGATCATAGACCTGCAACATATAGAGCGACCCCGACAGCATCAGGACATTGATCGCTCCGCTGAATACCGCAATGCCGGCCATGCGCCGTGCACTGTCGCGCAGCCCCAGCGCCACGGGATCATCGGACGCGAATGTCGACAACAGATGCGAAATCCCGCGGGCCGGAACCGTCGCTTGCGCGCGAACCTGAGCAACACTCATGCGCTGCGCCTCCCATCGGCTGTGATTGCGCTTTGCGCGATCAAATCTCCTTGACGGGCGATACCGACCATTTTTCGGCAAGAATGCGACCGCCGCCGATTGTTCTGGAGCGCGCCGGAATAAAACGGACGCTCCCGTGTCATTATTACCGGGATGATTGCGTCGTGCCGGTAGCGAAAAAATTGCGCACGAAAAGATGGCGCGCGGTATTTTCGCGGCAAACACCGGAGACACTGTCATATTTTTCCATCGCGAGCGCATCACTCTCGCTTAAAACGAGTTACGCGTCACGGATTCGTCCGTCTATCACCTTGCTTCTCCCGCGCATTGGCCCCGGTGTCGGCCGAAAGCCGCCACGAAGCTAAATAATTCTTCGTCAAGCGCATCAAGCTGCCGCTCAAGTGGATCACTTGCGCTGTCAGGCCATGCAATTCGACAAGACAACAGGGGACGAAAATGGCTCGCATCACACACGGTTTTCATCACCAACACGCTGATAACGGTCAGCAAATCGATCAGGCTCTCCCCCCACCGGTGATGCCGGTGGTTCCCGTCGTTCCAGCCGCGCCCGCGGCTGCTTCCGCTCCCAGTTTCTCCGACCTTGGCGCGACCTTCAATGACGCCACCCGCGCGCTGGCGGGCGGTCTTTGGCAAAACGCCGTCGAAGAAGCCGGCCAGGGGCACGGCAGCATCGTGCGCTACACCAACGATCTCACCAATGTGCAGACGGGGCTTCAGGCGGAAGTGGCCGCAGGCCAGTTCACCGGTGACACGTTGACCCATGTCAACACGATCCTGGCCGATATTACGACCGCGCTATCGGCAGCTACGGCCTCGGTGAATGGCGGCGGAACGTTCGGCAGCGTCGCCGCCGCAGAAACGGCGCTGCGCACCAGCCATCTCGACATCCTCAACATCGTCAATTCCGACACCGCGCTTGCGCATTTGGCGACGCAGAACGGCGCCAACGGCTTCATGGCGGCGCCCTCGACCCTTCCCGCCGGCACCACGGCGGCAACCGCGCCCCACGCCAATCTCGCGGAGATCGGCGCCATCTTCAATGATGCTGCGAATCACATCCTCGGAGGCGTCAATGCCGACAATGCGGCTCTGATCACCAATGACGTGAACGCCGTCATCACCGACATGCAGGCCCTGATGCACGCCAACCCGACGCTGTTCGGCGGCCTCACCGGCATTCACGCGGATACCATCGTGCGGCAGCTCGAGCTCGAAAAGACCTACATCAATGAAGCCGGCGTCAGCCCGGATGCGGCGCGCGCCAGCAACGACAATATTCTCGACATCATCGACATCGTGCAGGGCGACACCAATCTGGCGAACATGGCGAACCAGGGCGGCGTATCCGGCTTTTCGCCGTTCCCGGACGCGGCGAACCCGACGCCGAAATATCTCGACAACGACGCGCAGACGACGTTCTGGGCAAACTTCATCGCCCAGTCCAATTCGCTGGGACAGCAGGCGGTCAATACCGTCGGCAGCCACGATGCGCACGCCATTTCCGCGCTGGTCGCCAATCTGCAGACCTTCGAGAAAACCGTCACCAACTTCGACGCCGCCCAAGGCGGCATCTTCGAGGCGCGGTTCGACAACGAGTTGCTTGGCAAAACCAGCACGCTCGGCGCCGAGGTAAGCGCGATGATCAAGGGATTGCAGACCGGCAACGCGGCGCTGGTCGCCGCTGCCGCCGACCAGATGCACGCCAACGCCGCCGATGTCGGCGGCAACAATATCCCGACCACCGGCGGCACCTACAATCCCGACGGCTTGACTGTGGCCGAGGTGTTGTCGACGGCGGTCACCGCGACCGCAGCCGTGACTGCGGCGCCGGCCACGCAGACTGCAGCGAGCGCCCCCGTCACCGCACCGGCGGCGCCAGTCGCAACCGCTGACGCCGCCGCTCCCGTTACGACCGGCACAGCGCCAACCGATGCACATCATTCGCCGGCTTCGGAGATGGCACACCACTTCCATCACATGTGGGGATAACGGCGGACGAGCGCGACTTCCGGCGCCCCGTCGAATCGACGGGGCGCTGGAGGCCAGTTGGATTTTTCGATCCGGCTCTCGCGGCTTGAACCGTCAACAGGTCGCGGCCGGGCAGCCGCAAAGCACACAGGGAAACTACTCGTTCGCCGGGTCCGGCGAATCCTGATTTGGGGGGACGGGTCATTTGTGTAACAGCAAAAATGACTTCTTGCGGATTATTACGCGGGCCAGACGAGAAGGCCGTGCGATCCGGCGCAGGGCGCTCGCGCGTCATAGATATAAGCTTCACGCGAAATTCGGGCGTCCGCTCGCCGCGGTCGATTGGGCGCTTCCTGATGACGGGGCGCAGGCGTGAGGCATCGCAAGACGGACTACGGAACGGTCGTCCTGCACTGGCTGCTAGTCGCGGCGCTCGCTGTCGCCTTTGTCAGTGGATTGCGTATCGCGACCGAGGCGCCCGGACGCGGCTGGATCAATATGTTCGATGCCGTGCTGCCGCGCGAGAGCGTATGGATGGCGCACATGCAGGCGGCCGTGGCGCTGGTCGCGGTCGCGCTTGCCTATACGGTCTATTTGATGAGGTCCGGTCTCGGCCGCCGCGTCCGGCTGGACAAGATCCGGTTGCGCGGACTGTTTGGCCGGAGGCAGGTCAGGCTCGGCGCTTTCAACATTGTGCTGTACTGGGTCTTCTTCGTCACGATGCTGGCCCTGATCGCCAGCGGCGGGCTATTGTATTTCGGCCTCCACGCCGGCCACGACGTGGCGATGCTGCACTGGTACGGAACGTGGGTGATAACGGCCTTTGCCGGCCTGCATGTCCTTGCGCATTACCGGATCGGCGGCGCGTCGCAGTTGCTTCGGATCTTTCGCCCCTCCCGGCTCGCGGCGCCGCCGCCGCGGCTCGATGCGGTTGAATTGCTGACCATGCTGGCCGAGCAATCGGCGCGGCTGGCGCCGGAAATGGCGCAGGCGCCTGTCCAGCCGGCACCGCTTCCCGATGCCGCGCGGGAGCGGACGGCCCCGCGTCGGCCACCTGCTCCGCCGCGACCAAGGGAGCAACGCGGCGCTTCGAAACCGCGCAACCCGACGTTTCAATCCAACCCTTTCGTCGTCGCCGCAGCCGTCGCCATCACCGGCGCTTCATTTATCGTTGCAGCGGACCGGCTGGCGGTCGACCACCTGCAAATTCACCGCATCAACAGCGCGGATGCGCCCATCCTCGACGGCGACACGTCCGATCGGGCCTGGCGCAACATCGCGCCGTTCTCGCTGATGACCAGCGAAGGCGGGAATTTCGACGGCAAGGGCGAAACGCGAATAGAGATTCGCGCGGTGCACGACGGCACATGGGCGTATTTCCTGTTCACGTGGGACGACCCGACGCGGTCGCTGAAGCACCTGCCGCTGATCAAGGAAGCCGACGGCTGGCACGTACTTCACGACGGCTATGAAGCCGGAGACGAGCACGACTTCAATGAGGACAAATTTTCGGTGCTGCTGACCACGATGGATGTCACGCTGGCGGGCGACCGCACCTTTCATGCCGGTCCCCATCCGATTCCCGGCGCGCCGGCGACCATGACCGGGCGCGGCCTGCATTTCACCGCGGCGGGCTATGCCGACGTCTGGCAATGGAAGGCGACCAGCGGTGGTGCGACCGGCTGGATGGACGACGCTCATTTCGGCCCACCGCTGGATCCGACGCCCCTGCAGGCGCGCAACGTCATTCCCTACAAGGGCGGTTTCGCGCCGGACCCCGGGGTCGCGAATTACACGGACAATTTCACCATCGACGCCGATCCCGCGGGTGGCGCCCGGCTGATCGCGCCGCGCCGGTTACCGGGGGATCTTGCCGCCACCATCGCGGCGATGGGAGATGTCGATATCGATCCGGATCACGGCGAGAATGACGGCACGCGCTGGTTCATGACCGAGCAGGAGTCGATCCCCTATTCCGCGGAAGCCGACGCCCGCATCCCGACCGGAACGGTCATTCCGGGCGTCATCATCGCCGGCGAATTTTCGGGCGATCGCGCCGACGTGCGATGCGCGGCGCGCTGGGCCTCCGGGCACTGGGCGCTGGAAGTGGCGCGCCGCCTCGACACAAGCAGCGAATACGACGTGCCGATCAAGACCGGCGTCTTCATGCGGGTCGCGGCCTTCGATCACAGTCAGATCAGACATACAAGGCACGTCCGGCCAATCCGTCTCGAGGTGGAATGATGCGCAAGACCTGCAAGGTGATCCTGAACAACGAGCCGTTCCTGGCGAATTGCGGCGAGCTATTGCTCGACTCCGCGCTGATGAATGGCGTCGACCTTCCCCATGACTGCCGAAGCGGGATATGCGGCGCCTGTCGCGTGCGCCTCGTTGAAGGCAGGGTGTTTGGCGGCCAGACGCACGGTGACGACATGATCCACGCCTGCCAGGCGCGGATCCTCTCCGATCTTGAGATCGTGACCGAAGCCGTCCCCGATCAGGTCTCCGTGTCAGCGCGCGTGGCGGATATCGTTCGGCTAGCGCCCGACGTCATCGGCGTCGACGTCGAATTGCCGAGGCCGCTTCGCTATCTTCCCGGCCAGTATTGCAAAGTGCAGTTTCGCGGCTTTCCGGCGCGATGCTACAGCCCGACCTATCCGATGGAGGGGCGCCCCGATCGTCGCCTGCTGCATTTTCACATCCGGCGGGTTTCCGACGGAATGGTATCCTCCGCGCTGGGCCAGGAGATCCGCGTCGGGCACCGTGTCAGACTGACGGGGCCGTTCGGCAGCGCGTTTCTGAGGCCAAATCATTCCGGCAGTCTTGTTCTGGTCGCCAGCGGCACCGGTTTCGCGCCGATATGGTCGATCGCGGTCGCCGCGATCATGGAGCGGCCGCAGCGCGAGCTGATATTCGTGGTCGCGGCGCGCAAGCTGCAATCGCTGTATATGCATGGCGCGCTGTGCCGCCTGGCGCTGTTTCCTAATGTCACGATCATTCCGACCGTGTCCGAGCCGCAAAACGTCTCCCCCGCGATCCGCATCGGACGGCCGACCGACCATCTGCCGAATTTGTCGGCGAATGATGTGGTCTACACGGCAGGCGCCCCGGCCATGACCGAGACTGTGGCGCGGATCGCGCGGGCCGCCGGCGCGAGATGTTTCACCGATCCCTTCGTATCGAGCACCACACCGGCCGGGCAGGCCAGCATGGTGGGACGGCTGGCCGGCTGGCTCAACAACCCGGTAAGCGGTCCGCCGATCATGCGGCCCGCGCGGAAACAGGCCAGCCACACGGGACCTCATCGCGCCGCGGTCACCGGCAGCCGCTGAGCGGATGGGGCCACGACTACGCGTCAATGATCTGCTCAAAAACCTCGGCAGGCGGGCCGCTATGCGCAGATGCGAATTGATCCGTCGGAATCGTCGCTGTCGCCGGCCAGACCGCCAAAAAAATCCCTGCGGAAAAAAGGAGAGGCCACCACAGGGGACGTGGCGGCCTCTAACCTTGGTGCTCCGTGGGGGGCCTCAAGCACCAATACCAGCTTGGGGTTTCGCTGGACTGTTAACCGATATTCTCCATTTGGTCGAACGTATTGATCTAGATCAAGCCCGCACAGCACATCAGAGAAGGCAAAAAATTTAAAGCGATCAACGGCTGGAGCGCGCACCTGGTATATCTGAGCGTCATTCCCGGCACCTCCGGGAACAGCCGGGAAAGGTTATTGTCGTCGACAACCTTCAGGCTGAAACCGACCTTCTGGTTCATGATGCTCGTCGCGCAGGATGCGGCCAGTTCTCACAGTGACCAGCGCAACGTGCGTTACACGGAGTATGTGGCTGCCCTGGTCATCATCAGGCTCCTGGCGGGATGATCCTCTGACGGCCAGGCGAACCGCGCGCCTCGAAAAAATCGATAGTTTCACGCCACCAAAAGCGGCGGGAACATCTGCTCCCAGTCCTTTTCGCTCATTTTCGGCGCAGCATCGGCTGGCATGATCGCCTCGGTTTCAAACCGATCGCCGCATTTCGTGCAAGACCAGAGATTGAGAACCAGCCGCTCACTGACGAATTCCGACCAATCGGGAGAAACCAACGCCTCATTGCATTTGGGGCAAGTCGCCCCGCAATCCGTCCAGATCGTCGATTTCAATTCCCTCATCAGAGCCTCCCTTGCTTGTTCTTTGTTGTCCGCTTGACGAGCGGGGAGCCTTTTTGGAATTGTCACAATCAGGTTACCGAAATCGTCAATTTGCATTGATCTAGATCAAGCAGCGGAAAATTCCGCTTTACGATCAAGTATTTTGCGCTGCGGTAGAGTTCGCGCCGCTCGCCAGATGGCACCTGCTGTCCGAAGCTAGTGTCCTGATTCTGAAGTCAGCTTCATTCTAGGCGTTTGCGGCGAGTGTGCGAAGGCAGAAGCGGTGGATGCTGGCCAAGATGTCGTCGGCGGCCTTGGTCCAGCGGAACGGTTTGGGGTTGGCATTGGTAGCCTCGATGTAAGCCTTGATCGCAATTTCGAGTTCGGCGACGGAGCGGAACACGCCTCGTTTCAGGGCTCGCTCGGTCAACAGTGCGAAGAAGCGCTCGACCTGGTTGATCCATGACGCTGAGGTTGGCGTGAAGTGCACGTGCCAGCGCGGGCGCTTGGCGAACCAGTCGCGGATCGGTTTGGTTTTGTGGGTTGCGTAATTGTCCATGATGATATGAACGTCAAGGTTGGCCGGCACATTGCGCTCGATCTCGTCCAGGAATTTGCGGAACTCGCTCGCGCGGTGGCGGGCCATGCACTTGCCGACGATGGTGCCGGCTTTCACATCGAGCGCCGCGAACAACGATGTCGTCCCGTGCCGCTTGTAATCGTGGGTTCTCCGCTCGACCTGTCCAGGCCGCATCGGCAACAGCGGTTGCGTGCGGTCGAGCGCCTGCACCTGGCTTTTCTCATCGACACACAACACGATAGCGCGTTCTGGCGGCGACAAATAGAGCCCGACGATATCGCGTACCTTCTCCACAAACAGCGGATCGGTGGAGAGCTTGAAAGTTTCGACGCGATGCGGTTGCAGACCAAAGGCGCGCCAGATGCGATGCACCGTCGAAGGCGCATGATCGATCTCTTTGGCCATGCTCCTGAGGCTCCAGTGGGTGCCACCCTTTGGCCGCGTCTCCAGCGTCTTGCGGATCGTGCTCGCGATTTCGTCGTCACCTATCTCGCGCGGTGCGCCGGGACGCGGCTCGTCGTAGAGACCGTCCATTCCTCGCTCGGCAAAGCGATTGCGCCAGGTACCGACCGTGTGCGTGCAGACCCCAAGCTTCGACGCGATCGCCTTGTTCTTCGACCCGCCAGCTGCCGCCAGCACAATGCGCGCTCGCTCCGCCAGAGCCTGCGGCGCGCCGTGCTTGCGCGTCAGAGCCGTCAGCTCGCGCCTCTCCACATCATCGGGTACAATTGCGACAGCTCGTCCCTTGCCCATTCCAGCCTCCCGGTCTAAAGCCAGGCTAGAATGTAACTGATTTGCCGATCAGGACACTAGTTGCCGGCTTCAATCTGATCCAGCGCGATATGGAGAAGTTCATCCATCCGCTGGGCGACCTGTTTTTCCGAGATGCCCTTGGGCGCGAGGTCTTTCGATACCTTGCGCAAGGTGTCGTCACGGCTTTGGCTCTCCAGATTCGCGGTGACGAGTTCATTCGCGTAAGCCACGGCGGCGTCGCCCTTCAGGCCGAGTTGCGCGGCGGCCCAGTTGCCGAGCATTTTGTTGCACCTCGCCATCGCCTTGAATCGCAGTTCCTCATCGTGCATGAACTTGGCTTCAAAGCCCTGTTCGCGTTTGTCGAAGGTTGTCATGGCTTCGGTCCTGATTGCATCGGAATTTACCGCACCCGGCGTAACCTGGCTAGAAGGCGATCGTCAGAGCTAAACTTACATGAATGCCGGAATCACCCTCCACGCCAGGCGCGTCGGGCCGATCGACATGGCCCGCAAATAACAGCTTCTTGGGCGATACAAGGCTTGGCTGCAAGGTGGACATAGCGCCTTCCGATCATTCGAATTCGTCCGACATCGGTGCGGCCACGGCATGGAAAAACTATTGCCGCTATGTGTTCAGCATGTTGATACCGATCAAGAGATACCAGGCGAGCGCGACGGTCTGATCTGGCCTTTCGATAGCCTCACAGTACCGCGTCGCCTGGAATGCGCTTTATTCCGCCCAAAATCAGGGCAATTTGTCGGAGGCAACCTATCTGCGGCGCCGGGGCGGCGGCGGAGCCGGTCCGAGGTCGCGCTGCCAGATCGTCCCGTTATCGAACTGAATGAGCATACCGTCCGGTGAATAGACGGCGCCCTCGTTCCAGGCTTCGATCCAGATCCGCGTCGCCGGCGCGAACCAGTCCGGCCAGGCGCGGGCAGGCTCACCGGCTTCATTCAGGAGATTCAGATCGGGGCCGTTCTGGGTGATATAGGCAAGATAATTGACGAGACCCATCCGGCACATCTGGACGCATCTATAGGTGCCGGTCAGATTGACGGATTGCGCCGACGCTCCTGTCGTGGCGACGGCGGCGACCAAACCAATAGCCAATGCAATCTTTCGCATGAAAATCACTCCACTTCAGGGATGACTGACCTCTCGGACGACGTCACTTCACATCCTGACTAGCCTTCCGTCCGCGCTACTCCCTTGATCTGCGTCAAGCAAACAACAGCCGGGCGGCTCAAGTTGAAATTCTGGCGGGAGCAGGGAGATTGCCGTTTTGGCCGGACCGCAAAACGACAAGACACAGGCGCGCGTGATCGGCATCGCCTCCGTCATCTGGGCCGGCTCCATCTTTCTCAGCCGCGTGATGGGACTGATCCGCGAGCAGATCATCGGCCGCACCCTCGGCGCAAGCCGGCAGGCAGATCTGTATTTCGCGAGTTTCACGCTGCCGGATTTCCTCAATTACCTGCTGGCGGCCGGCGCGCTGTCGATCGTCTTCATCCCGATCTTTCTCGCTCACTTCGAGCGCGGCGAGCACGACCGCGGCTGGGAATCCTTCAGCGTCATCGCAAACTTCATTGTTGTGGCCGGGACCATCGGCATCGGGTTGCTGATGCTTTTTGCGCGCCCGCTGGCGGCACTCGTTGCGCCCGGGTTCACCGATCCGCACGACGTCGATACGCTCGTCCGGCTGACGCGCATCATCCTGCCCGCCCAGTTCTTCCATGTCATCGGAGGCCTGCTGTCGGCCGCGCTGCAAGCACAAAACCTGCACGCGCTGCCGGCGCTGGCGCCGCTGGTTTATTCGGCCGGCATCATCGCCGGCGGCCTGGCGGGGGCTTACTACCCCGAACTGGGTGCCGACGGGTTTGCCTGGGGCGTGCTGGCCGGTTCGGCCGCCGGCCCGTTCGGCCTGCCGCTCTACGGCTGCCTCAAGACCCGGATGCGCTGGTTGCCGCGGTTCTCCTTCCGGCATCCGGATCTGCGGCGTTACCTTTGGCTGTCGGTGCCGATCATGATCGGCTTCTCCATCGTCGTGGTCGACGAATGGATCGTCAAAAACCAGGCGTCCTATCTCGGGGTCGGCACGCTGGCCTATCTGCAATACGGCCGGACGCTGATGAAGGTCCCCATCGGCATGTTCGGCATGGCGGCCGGCGTCGCCGCCTATCCGACCATCAGCGGCCTGATCGCCGCCGGAAGCGTCGTCGAAGCCTATTCTCTGCTGTGCCGCGCGGTCCGCTTGATGCTGCTCCTGACCTTCGCAGCGCAGGTGTGCCTGACCATCGCCGGCTTCGAGGCGGTCTACCTGATCTGGGGTCTGTTCGCCAACCGCTTCACGGTCGCCGACGCGCAGGAAACAGCAACGCTGCTGACCTATCTCTGCCTCGGCTTGAGTGGCTGGGCGGCTCAGACGGTGATCAGCCGCGGGTTCTATGCGCTGGAAAGCACGTGGCTGCCGACAATGGTCGGAACGGCGATCGCCGCCGTCATGGTACCGGTCTATGTGGTATTGCGGCGGCAAGCCGGCGCCGTCGGACTCGCGGTCGCCAGTTCGATGGCCATCATGGCCTACGTGTCGTTGCTCGGCTGGTTGCAGCGTCGTCGCTTCGAGCGGGAGGCGGCGGCCAAGAGGCGCCACGCTCGAGGGTGCGCCGGGCATGCTGGTTGCGGCGCTCCGCCTGGCGTTGGCGGCCGGCATTGCGACGGGCCTGGGCCTGCTGGCGCGGGCGCAATTGCTGCAATGGTTGCCAGATATGCAGGTCACGACGATCCTGCTCCGGGCTACGCTCCTTTGTGCGTTCGGGATCGCCGCCTATGGCATCCTGGCCCGGCTGCTTGGCGTGCAGGAGGTGGCTGAATTGGAGGGCGTCGTGATGCGCAGGCTCCGGCTACGCTGACGCCGCAGGCCCAGCATCCAGTTGATCTGAATCACGCCGGCCGGTTCCGGGCCCCGATACAAGGCTTGCATGAGCGTCTCGTCCTATCGGCTGGATGGGCACCAGCGTCATTCCCAGGAATTCCGCTGGACGATTGCGACTGCGGTGGCGCTGGCGTTCTGCACCGCTGCCCTGATGGCGGCGGTCGCTTCCTTCGCCACTGGCGAACGTTTCGAATATCGGCCTGAAAAGCCAACACCGATGCGACAGATCCCTGAAGCCGCGCGAACCGATGCCTTGCCCGGCTCGGTGGGCAATCGGCAAACGCCCGGCGCGGCATCCGCAGAGACGAGCGACAAAACCGCCTCCTCCCGCGTGAACAGCCAGTGTGCCGGCGGGACCTGGCCGTATTTTACCGGCGATTGCCTGTGGGCAGCCGACATCCCAAAACGACGACGTATCACCCTTCGCCTCAAGAGCCCTTGGTGCTCGGGCGTCCTTCGCCACCAGCCGTTCTACAGTTGCCGCCCGCGGCAAAGATAGGCGGCCATGGCCGGGCATCGTCGCGCGTCAGCCGTCCAGCTCCTCGGGGGCGACCCCCGGCAAGGTGAAGTAGAAAACAGCGCCGCCATCCGGGTTAGGTTCGACAGCAATTCTCCCGCCGTGCGATTCGACGATGGTGCGGCAAATCGAGAGGCCGACGCCCATTCCCTGCTTCTTCGTCGTGAAGAACGGCTGAAACAGCTTTTCGATCGCTTCCGGCGCTATTCCCGAGCCGGTGTCGGCGACGCGAACCTCGATCAAACCGTCGGAAGCTGCCACCGTGGTGACGGTCAGCTCGCGCCGCGAAGCGTTGTGCATGCTCTCGAGCGCGTTCCGCAGCAGATTCAGCAGCACTTGCTGAATCTGGACCTTGTCCACGATGACATGATCGCTCGCCTGAGCATATTGCAGGTTCACCCGCACCGCCTGATCTCTCGCGGCAACAAGCGCCAGCGCGAGCGTCTCCTCGACAAGCTTGCTCAGGCTTTCGATCCGCTTTTCGGTTTCGCCTCGCGCCACGAAACTGCGCAACCTCTGGATCACTTGCCCGGCCCGCAGCGCCTGCTCGGTGGCCTTGTTCAGTGCGGTCCTGAGCCGCGCAGCTTGATCCCCATCCATCGAATCAATCAGGCGCCGGGAGCCCTGAAGATAGTTCGAGACCGCCGCAAGCGGTTGGTTCAGTTCGTGCGCGAGCGCGGACGCCATCTCGCCCATCGTGCTCAATCGCGACATATGCGCCATTTCCGACTGCGCCTCATGCAGCAGCCTCTCGCTTTCCTGACGCTGGGTGAGGTCTCGAATGAAGCCGACGAAATGGCGGTGGCCTTTCAGGTGCACCTCGCCGATCGCCAATTCCATCGGAAAGGTCGCGCCATCCCGCCGCTGCCCAACGACGACCCGGCCGGTGCCGATGATGCGGCGCTCCCCGGTTGTCAGATAGCGGGCCAAATAACCGTCGTGCTCCCTTCTGTAGGGTTCCGGCATCAACGTGCTTACGTTTCGCCCGGATGCCTCACCCGTGCGCCATCCAAACATCGCTTCGGCGGCACTGCTGAACGATTGAATGAGGCCGCGCTCGTCGATGACCACCATCGCATCGGGAACAGTGGCGAGGATGGCTTCGAGGTGGGCTTCACGTTCGCCTAGCTGGTCGCGGCTCCTTGCGAGTTGATCGTTGGCGGCGCGAAGTTCCGCCATGGCGCTTTGGCGCTCGAGCAGAAACGCACCGATAGCGGCGCCCAGGACAACGAAGATACTCAGCGCTGCGGCAGAAAACGTCGTCCACGTGATGCTCTCGTCCGCGCTCCGTTGGCGTTCCTCGAGCAATGCCAATTCGGCTTGCCTGACTTCCGCTATCTTGCTTTCGATCCGGGGCGTCAGCTGACGGGAACGCGCCTCATTCAAGATAGCCAGAGCATCGGCCAGGTGTGTCGGCCCGATTTCAACGGCGCGCTTGAACTGGTCCAATTCGGCGTCGATATCTTCCCGCAATTCATGAATGCGAGCGGTCTGGACTGGATTGTCGGAAATCAAGTTCCCGAGCGTCGGAAAGAAGCTGGGGTATGTCGGCCCGGGCACTATTAAAGTCTTCCAGATAGTTTGGTTCAGCCGTCAACAGATAGGCTCGCTCGGCCGACTCCGCTTCAAGCAGCCGCATCCGCGCCGTCGAGAGCTGGCGCAGAGCTTCGTCGGTATTTTGAACCCAGGCGAAGCTCTCTCTCATCCGGGACAGATTGAGAACCAATGCGCTGGCCAGCGCTATGGAGAGACCCAAGGATATGACGATGAGAACGAGAACCTTCGGCGGAAGCCTGCGCATTCCGGTAAGCCGCTGCGGCCTCACGGCCAATTCAATCGCCATCGCATGCTCGCTTCATAGAATTCAAGGTTCTTGAGTCGATCGCTTGCGGCGCATTCGGCACGCTCCGGAGGCCGGAGAAATAGAAGCGCGTCTGTCGGATAGATAATCCCCACGTGATCCGGTCATTCAGGTGTCCCGAGAACCGGGCACACAACACCTCCTTTCCGACGAGAGTGCAGCACTCAGTCGCCAATGATGGATAACGTCAATGTTTGAAATTGTCGCATGTCCGGTTTCGGACATAAAGCCAAATTTCCGGCTTTGGCCACTCTCTTTTGCGTCAGAGTCACCGGGCCGCGTGCGATCAAATACATTTGAATGTATTTGGTATGCCAACTCGCAAGAACAAAAATCGCCTTCGCGTTGTTCCTGGAAAGCGAAAACCCAGCCGCTTTCAGAGCAAGGCGTGTCCGTCGCAGCGAGATTCAATTCGGTTCGCTGGCCTCAAACGGCATGCCCAGGAATTCTTCAAACGCATCCCTGCCCGTGGCGTCACGAAACTCAAATTGCACGTCAGTCATTTTGACGCCGAAGGGCTCGCGCCTTCGTGTCACGACCGTGACATTTGGGGCTTGGGTAAGGCGCGACCACCTCTCCGCCTCCGCGAGCCAAAGGTTTTTGCTGTCCGGTTCAAGCCTGGCGAGCTGTCGGCATAGCGCCGCGCGCGCGTTACACTCCAGAAGGCTTGTCATTCACGCCTCCCTGCCCGAGAGTACGAGCGCTCTGTCTAAGCCTGTGACGCACCGACCGGTTTGATCTGCCTCAAGTCGTTTCACCGATCGATTCTGGTTCGCGTTTCCTGGGCCTCCAGGGACGTGGCGTATGGCGCGGTGTCCGGACACCGGCGCGCGTCAGCAGCCGCGGCAAATGTTGTTTATCTTGGCGTCGAGCCGGGCGTTTTCTGCGGCGAGTGGATCGACGGCTTGGTTCGACGGCGTCGAAGGCTTCGGGGACGTTGCCGCTGGCTTTGCCCTGGTGGTCGGCGGCGCAGCCCTGTCGTAGCAAGCGAGACGATCGCTGGCCTTTGCTATCGACTGGCATTCCGTGGTTTGGCCAAGCGCAGGCCCGCAAAGCGCGCAAAGCGCGGCCAACAGCGCAACTGATTTCATCCCTCTTCTCCAAAATTAGACGAACCCAGCAATCACAATGCGCGATTGGCTCGCGAGGGCCGTTGATCCAGCGCAAGCCGACGGCGCGAGCTGCCGCGGTCGGTTCTCGAACCGTTTTCCGGTACGTACTGCAAATTCATCGGGCGAGATGATCGGCGCGTCCTTGGGAGATTAAAATTCTTCGACCAAAGACTGGTCTCCTCCCCGAACCAAACGTTGCGATGGATCAATCTGGTACAGTGCTTGCGGGTGTCTAATTCCAAACAATGGCAACGTAGACAATCGGGGGACTAAGTCGCTGCACAGCTTCTGAAACATCGCATCGCCAGATGCGCTTCGAAGGAGGCAGGTCATGACGCAGGAAATTTTCAGCAATCGCAGACCGTCGCTACCTGCGATCAACGCGCTGACTTTTGCCGTGGCCTTGATGGTCGCGCCCGCGCTGCTGCCAAGCGAGGCCAGCGCGCAAGTCCTGGGTTACGCTTCGGCGTCACAAAACACATTCCCGTCCGATGGCGTGATGCTGGCGCGAACCAATTCCACGCTGACAGGCGACGGCGATGCGAGCGTGCTTCCGGAGCGGCTGCGGCGCACCACGGTTTCGTTTGATACAAAAGAAGCACCCGGCACCATCGTCATCGATACCGGCAACACTGTGCTCTATTACGTGCTCGGCCAGGGCCGCGCCATTCGCTACGGCGTCGGCGTCGGCCGCGAAGGTTTCACCTGGTCCGGCGTGCAAACCATCACCCGCAAGGCGGAATGGCCGGATTGGTATCCGCCGGCGGAGATGATCGCGCGGCAACCCTATCTGCCGCGCTTCGTCGCCGGCGGGCCCGGCAATCCGCTGGGCGCGCGCGCCATGTATCTCGGCTCCAGCGCGTACCGCATTCATGGCACCAACAATCCCTCGACGATCGGGAAGTTCGTCTCATCGGGCTGCATCCGGCTGACCAATGAGGACGTCACCGACCTGTTCAGCCGGGTCGACGTCGGCACCAAGGTCGTGGTGCTGGCGAAGAATTCGCCGCATCTTGCGGCCAAAGCGATCGAAGCCAGCGGGATAGAGGCCAGGGGAACGATCACCGTTCGCCCGACGGCGACGCCGGCGCGTCCCGTTGTGACGACGCTGTCTTCGGGCCGCCGGTCGATACAGCTCTCGGCTTCGTCGCTCTACTAAGCGAAGACGGCGCCAATCTAGCGAAGGCCCAGCAGCGAGCGGCGATAGCCGTTGCTGCGGGCTTCCTCCCGGCACACGAAGCTTCCCGTGCTGCCCTGCCCGTAGCGTCCATGCCGTTTGAAGTAATAGATTCCCTTGCGGAAATCGAGCCAGACCACGGTGTCGTCGGGGCAATGCCGTTGCGCCTGCGCTTCATAGCGGAACGGGGTCAACGGCGTGGCGGCCGCATTGGTCGCGCCGGCTGCGACGACGAACGCCGTCAGCAGGCAGACCGGGCGCTTAAGGAGAATTCGCATGGACATACCGTTCCGGTTTGCCGCCAAGCTGGCTGTGACCTGCCTCCAATAGAAGCTCTCATGCAGGCGACGCTGCCGGTGCGCCCTCATGCCCACGACGCAGGCTTCGCGCCGGCGGGCCGCTGATCTCTGCGAAGTGAAAATCGACGATTGCTGAGGATGCGGCGCCCTCGATGCCGATCTTGCTCATGTCGCGTTCTCCGGGCCCCGGTAAGGCCAATTCTGCAACGGTTTAAGAGTACAGGCAATCGAGACCATCCGGTTGCGTCCGCCACTCGCTAGGCGGCGGCGGAGACAACCTCACGCTTTTTCGCAAGCATCGCGCGGCGATCCTGGACCAGGTTTTCCAGCCGATGAGCCACTACGTTCAACGTCGCATCGTCCACCGCGCTCTCGTCGCCACTTTCGGCCTTGATACGCTCGGCGTTGAGAATGTTGTCGATTTCCTCCTCGATGTCAGACAGCTCGGTGTCTTTTTCGACAACGCGGATCCGGCGCGCCAACGCATAAAGCGAATCCAGCGGCCCTTGCCTGGTTTCGGGATTGCCGATCCCCAGGAATTTCCAGGCCGCCGCGAGCACGGAGGCAATTCCTCCCAGCACCATCGGCGTCAGATAAATCGCATTTGAGTACTTATCAATGAAGCTCTGTTGCGTACCGTTGTAAAAGGCGGCCGCCCCGGGATGTACCGGAAGATAGGCGTCCGGATCGGTGCTGGGGGCGGCGATCTGCGCGAACAGCGGCTGCTCGACCAGCAGATCCCTGCGTACGCGCATGACCATCTCGGTCAGGCTCGTGATCACGTCGGAGCTGAGTTTCTTGTTCGCAACCAGATACAGCGACGCTTTCAGGGTTGTCAGATCATCCTCCGGAACCGGCGGCGCTCCTCGCAATGTGCCTTTCGGCACGTCGAAACTTTCGTAGGCCCGCTTCGTCTGCGCGATCGCCCCCGCGGAACTCGACGGGGATCATGACCGGCAATTTTTTCGGACCCGTTAGAAAAACACCCCGTACCAGCGACAGATATTTTTCCGTCAACGAAATCATGAACAGCAGCGCGACGACCTCCTTGGACTCGACCGCTCGCCGCGCATCCTGCAAGTCGATGTTCCTGAATTTCACCTTGGCGCGGGCAAGGTCATATTCCCTGGTCAGGACATCCACGATCATGGCATTCGCCTCGCCGCCGATCACGCCGACGGTATGGCCCTTGAGCTTGTCGATGCTGTCAATCGCCGATCCCGGCGGCGCGACGATCAGCGCGACGATTGGGGCGACCAGAGCGACAGCTTGCGCCTGTGACAGATCCCCGGCGTCGCTGCGAACGACGGCGAGGTCTGCATTGCCGGCAGCAAAGGCTTTCGCAGCTTCAAGCGCATTGCCGACGTCGATCACCTTCAGCCGCACCGGCGCGGCGATCGAAACCAGCCGGCTCGCGATCGCCGACATCGCGCTGGCCGCCTCGCCGTCAATCGAGCCGACGGCAACGGTCAGCGTGACCGGGCGGGTGAAATACCGATAGGCGCCGAACCCGGCCCCGGCCGCCAAAATCACGACGCCGGCAACGGCAACGACGCGAAGCCAGAACGGTAGTCTTATCGAGATCATGGACCATTGCTCCAGGTGCAAAAGGTCATGGCAGCGGGCCGGTAGCCGATCAGGAGCCGTGGCGTTATCGGCGTTGCGCCGCAATCAGATACGGCGGTCTGTTTTTTATTTATGGCGACATGAATACTGGCGACCGTTGATCTAAATCAACAAGGCAGCGCTCGAACGGCATAAGCAAAATTGAAGGGACTCCGTCATTCGGCCGCTCGTCGCAGCGGTCGGGCCGCAGGAGGCTTCGATGAACCATTCGATTTACAGCGCGGATCGTTCGACACACCTGAAAATCGTTGTCGTTGCGTTGGTCGCCGGGATTGCGGTGGCTGGCCTTGGCCTGGCGTCACGTGGCGTTTCAGACGCCGCATCCACCCAGACGGCGACTGTTTACAAAGCCGGCAAACCGATGGTGATCACCAGTTCGGACGCCTTGATTGCCCGCTAACGGGAGTGCGCATCATGTGGACTTCAAAGACCGACCGGCTCCGGTCCGAAAACTGGGAATCCGCCCTCTGGTCGATTGGCACCGTGCTCGGGGCGGCGATCATCTACCTCGCCTGCTTCTGGCTGAGTTAGCGGCAACGCTGGTTTGCCAAATTGCAAAGATACGCCGATATCGGCCGCCGGCGACGGTTTGCGTTGCTTCCCGGTCTATTTTTGCTGAATACGCCTGAGATAGTCGACCAATATCAGCACCCGGCCTCGTACGAACGCTTCCTGCTCATATGGGGAACCGCCGAAGTGTTCAGCGGCATCGGCCGCGTATCGTTTTCCCCAAATGGGCATTTCACGCAAGCCATGGCTCTTGATCTGGGCGCGGCCATCTATCACCTCGACAATGTGGTCGACCGGAAACACACCCGCATTGTTTCGGGCAAGCAACGTCAGGTCGGGCGGCGCGGCCTCTAGATTGTAAGCGTCTGGGCCATTACCCTTTGCGTCCACGCCGTGGCAGATGGCGCAATGGACCTGGAATTCCTGCTTGCCGACATCGACCTTCTCCTTTTGAGCGAAGGCCATGGTGCCGAGCAAGGGCGCAGCTGTCAGCAGGAGGGTAGCGAACGCTACTCTCTTCATAATTTCCTCCCTGGGCTTTCGACGACAAAATCCGGGCGAGATTCCGGCTCGCACATGGCAAACTCACGCGTTCTCCGACGGCGCCGGCGCGCGACGATCACAGCTTGCAGATCAGTCGCACACCTGGATCCGACGCACACGCCAACCCCATGGCGTCATGACCCACTGCCGAGCCAGATAGCAGTCGCCATAAACGTAATAGCTGCCGTAATCGTAGGGGTATCCGTAAGGATAGCGGTATCCGCCGTAAACATAGGGAGCGGCCAGGCCGAGACCGATGCCGACGCCCAAGGCGCCCCATCCGGGCCCCCGCCAGCCGCCGCCGTGCCATCCGCCATAGCCGCCGCGGAAACCGCCGAAGCCTCCACGGAAGCCGCCGAACCCGCCACCGTGAAATCCGTGGAAACCGCCAGCATGGAAACCGCCGAAGCCGCCTCGCCCCAACGCAGACGCTTCCGTCGGCGCAGCCAGGCCGACTGCCACAACTGCTATCAAAGCGATGATCGTTTTGCGCAACATGATCTGCACTCCTCGCACCGTGGACGCACCCGACGGGTGCCGTTCGCCTGAAGGCAGCGTGGTTTCACGCGCCTGATCGGGCATCCAGCCACTTTGAAAATAGCTAGCGTGGAGCATGAGGCGGATCGTTGACGTGGATCAAGCCCGGCGAGGCGGTCCGCGATGCCTGCCATCTCATCCGGAGCGTTCAGCGCGCAGGAGCAGCGGGAGCTGCCGGCGCAGATGTTTTCAGGCAGCGCATCTGCGCCATTGACGCGCGGTCTCAGCGCTGTGGCTCAAGCACCATCAGCCCCGAGGCCGTATTGGAGATCGGAATGTGGTAGTTGGCGTGCTCCTTGCGCACCTTCTCCGGCAGCGTGGCGCGCGCGACCACCCAGTTGAGCAGTTCGACGCCCTGCGTGCCCGACAGCTCAACCAGCTCGGTGGTCGAGTATTTCGTCGCCCAGGACGGGTTGGTGACCATGCTGTCCATGAACTGCAGGTCGAACTCCCTGTTGATGAAACCGGCGCGCTCGCCGTCGAGCTGGTGCGACAGGCCTCCGGTGCCCATGACGACCACCCGTTCGTCCCCCGGCCATGATGCGATCGCCCGCCCGAGCGCCTGGCCGAGCCTGTAACAGCGCGCCGCCGAGGGCAGCGGCCCCTGCACCGTGTTCACGCACACCGGGATGGTGCGGACCGGCCACTTCATGTCGGGCCAGCACAGTGCCATCGGCAAGGTGAAGGCGTGGTCGACCACCATCTCCTGGCAGGTCGTGAGGTCGAAATCCTCACCGACCAGGTGCTCGATCAGGTGCCATGACAGCGCCGCGTCGCCGCGGAACGGCGGCACCGTCGGGATGCCCCAGCCCTCGTCGGCGTTGCGGTACTCTTCCGCGGCGCCGACGGCGAAAGTGGGCATCTTGTCGAGGAAGAAGTTCAGCCCGTGGTCGTTGTAGACCAGCACGACGACGTCCGGCTTGACCCTGGCGAGCCAGTGGCGCACCGGCGGGAAGCCGTCGAAGAAGGGTTTCCAGTACGGGTCGTTCTGCAGCCCCTTGGCGATGGCGCCGCCGATCGCGGGAACGTGCGAGGTGGTGATGGTGCCGACGATGGTGGCCATGGTCTATCCCCTCGCCGCCAGCAGCTTGGCCCTGAACTCGTCCTTGGTCAGACCGGTTTGCTGGGCGCCGATGTCCTGCATGTCGAGCCCGAAGATCCCGGCGAACTTGGCGAGGTAATAGGCATTGCCGCCGGCTTCGATCAGCTGCAGCACGTTGCGGTTGCGGATGGCTTCGCGTTGCTGCGCGTTCAGGCCGTATTTGGCGCAATAGGCGTCCTCGTCCGCGACGAAGGCCTTGCGGTTGGCGGCGTCGTTGAACGAATAGCACATCTTGTTCAGGGCGTAGCCCTTGCGGGCCTGTTCGCCGTCGAAGATGGTGGTGCCGGGCACGGGCTGCCGGGACTTGGGCGTGGGCATGGCCTCTCCTTTTTTATAATTTTTCCAATTTATTTGATCGTCGGCCGGCGCGATTTGTTCTGGATCAAATTCGAGGCAAGCCGGGCGGGATCGCTAGAACGGCAAGCCCACATAGTTTTCGGCGAGCGAGCGAAGCGCGGCCTCGGACGAGAACAGATAGGCCATATCGGTTTCCTGCAGCTTGTCGTCGTATGGAATATTGTTCGGGAAGCGGTGCAGCAGCATGGTCATCCACCATGAAAACCGCTGCGCTTTCCAGACCCGCGCCAGCGCCTTTTTCGAATAGCCGTCAAGCCCGCGAATCATCGCCCTTTTTGTAATGATCGACCATGGCGTGATAGAGATAATAGATATCCGATGCCGCGCTGTTGAGCCCCCTCGCGCCGGTCGGCGGCACGATATGGGCGGCGTCGCCGGCGAGGAACAGGCGGCCATAGCGCATCGGCTCGGCCACGAAGCTGCGCAGCGGCGCGATGCTCTTCTCGATCGACGGACCGGTGATCAGCCGGCCGGCGACCTCGCTCGGCAGGCGGCGCTTGAGTTCGGCCCAGAACGCGTCGTCGGACCAGTCTTCGGTCGTATCCGTCAGCGGCACCTGGATGTAATACCGGCTCAGCGCCTGCGAGCGCAGCGAGCAAAGCGCGAACCCGCGCTCGTGCTTGGCGTAGATCAGTTCGGGCGACACCGGCTTGGTGCGCGACAGAACCCCTAACCAGCCGAACGGATAGATCCGCTCATATTCCCGCAGCACCTCCTTCGGGATCGATTTGCGGCTGACCCCGTGAAAACCGTCGGCGCCGATGACATAGTCGCAATCGAAGCGGACGATCTTGTCGCCGTCGCGATAGGTGACATAGGGCGCATCCGAATTCAGGTCGTGCGGCGTCACGTCCTCGGCGTTGTGGACGACGTGGCCGCCCATCCGGTCGCGCGCCTCGTAGAGATCGCGCGTCAGCTCGGTCTGGCCGTAGACGACGACCGAACTGCCGCCCGAATATTTGTACAGATCGACGTGATCCATCACGCCGTCATGGGCGATATGGAAGCCCTTGTGGATTTCGCCCTCGCGGTCCATGCGCTCGCCGCACTGGGCCTCGCGCATCAGCTTGGCGAAGCCGTGCTCCAGCACGCCGGCGCGAATTCGGGCCAGCACATGATCGCGGCTGTACTTTTCCAGAACCACGGTTTCGATGCCCTGCAGATGCAGGAGCTGGGACAACAGCAGCCCGGACGGCCCGCCACCGATGATGCAAACCTGGACTTTCATCCGCTGCCTCCCTTGATTTTGGACGATTTTGCGCGTTTTTCATCCACGGGGAATGGATAGACCCCGCCTTGTCTTGTATGATTCGAACATGACCGAAACCCCGGCGAACCAGACCATCCGGACCTACAACCTGTTCGGCGAGGCCGGCGACCTGCCCGACGTCGTGCATTGCGAAACCATCGCGGCGCGCTCGGTGCTGCACGGCTGGGAATTCGCGCCCCACCGGCATGCGCGGCTGCACCAGTTTCTGCTGATCGAACGCGGCAGCGGGCAGGCAACGCTGGAGGGACGGATCCATGCGCTGCGGCCGATGCGCGTCGTCAACGTGCCGGTCGGCGATGTCCACGGCTTCACTTTCAAGCCGGGCACCCAGGGCTGGGTGGTCACGATCGCCGCGGAAATGCTGGATGAGGTGCTGACGCCGTCGGAGGGTTTGCGGCGCGTGCTGGCGCATCGACCGTGGTGCGCGCGACCGCCGCAGATCCGCAGCACCATGGAACAGATATTCGCCGAATTCGCCGGGCGCCAATTTGCCAGGGCGCATATTCTGCGGGGTTTATCCGGAGCCCTGATCGGCCTTGTCGCGCGCGAACTTGCCCGCCACGGAAGCATTCCGGGCGGCGTGGCAAAATCCGACCTGTTCCAGCGGTTCGAGGCGCTGCTCGAGCAGCACTTCCTGCAGCACTGGACGGTGTCCGAATATGCGGCTGCGCTGTCGATAACATCCACGCATCTCAGCCGCCTGACCCGCGCCGCGACCGGGCACGCGGCCTCGCATCTGATCCTCGATCGGGTCATCCGCGAGGCCCGGCGCAATCTGGTCTACACCAACCTGCCGGTCTCGACGATCGCCTATGCGCTCGGCTTCAACGACCCGGCCTATTTCAGCCGGCTGTTCTCCGGAGCGACAGGCCTGTCGCCGCGCGGTTTCCGTGACAAGATCCACAAGGCCGCCTAGTGGATGAATTCCGGCGCTTGATGCCCGCCCCGGGTCCTGACAATGCTTCGCAGTCGGAACAATTTCGGCACGATCCGATCATCTTTCCGTCTGGGTTGTGCGCCGTTTGATTGGCCCAGAGAGCTCTTCAAGTTGCCTGCCGAAAATGTTTAGCTGCAATTCGTCGATCGTTATCATCGCGCCAGCCCGGGGGGCCAATGGCAAAGAAGAGCAAATCCGCCGCGTCCGAGAAATCCGTGCGGCGTGACGCCAGGGAAGTCACCCCCGTGGAGCCGTATTGGCACGCGGCCGAACAGCCGAAATCGCGCAAGCCTCCGAAGGACTACAAATACATCGACGAGCTCGCCCATCTGCAGTTCGAACTCATCAAGTTGCAGGAATGGGTCCGGTTGCAGGGCCTCAAGGTCGCCATCATCTTCGAGGGCCGTGACGCGGCCGGCAAAGGGGGCGTCATCAAGCGCATCACCGAGAGCCTGAATCCCCGCATCTGCCGCGTCGTGGCGCTCGGCACGCCGACGGAACGCGAGCGCGGCCAATGGTATTTTCAACGCTACGCCGCGGAGCTTCCGACGCGGGGCGAGATCGTTCTGTTCGATCGCAGCTGGTACAACCGCGCCGGGGTCGAGCGTGTCATGGGCTTCTGCAATGAGCAGGAGTATCAGGAGTTCCTGCGCTCCTGTCCGATCTTTGAGGAGATGCTGGTGCGCTCGGGTATCTATCTCGTCAAGTACTGGTTCTCGGTCAACGACGAGGAGCAGGAGCGGCGCTTCCAAGAACGCATCCGAAATCCGATCAAGCGCTGGAAGCTCAGCCCGATGGATGTGGAATCGCGCAAGCGCTGGGTGGAATATTCCAAAGCCAAGGACGTGATGTTCGCCCACACCGACCGCAAGAAGACACCATGGCACGTCGTCGACGCCGACGACAAGAAGCGTGCCCGGCTCAACTGCATCCGGCATCTGCTGAAGCAAATTCCCTATCGGGACATGCGGCCGGTCGAGATCGAGTTGCCTCCGCGCCAATCGGATACCGGCTACAAGCGACCCAAGAAGTCGACCCAGCGTTTCGTTCCCCGGGTCTACTGAGCAAACTGCGCGCTGGCCTTTATGATCGGCGAGCGCGTCTGGTAGGCGAACAGATCGACCGTGCGCGTCGCGTGGTCGGGTGACCCCGACGCCACGCGACCGCTCCGGCTTCAACCCGCGTTGAGCTGTTGCTCCAGCCCGTGCAGCACCTGATAGCACGGCAGCACCTGCGCGACGCTCGAGTTCGGCTCGCGGCCCTCGCGGATCGCGGCGAAGAACTCGCGATCCTGCAGCTCGATGCCGTTCATCGACACGTCGACCTTGGAAACGTCGATCTTCTCGTCCTTGCCGTTGAAGAGGTCGTCGTAGCGGGCGATGTAGGTGCCGGTGTCGCCGATGTAGCGGAAGAAGGTGCCGAGCGGACCGTCATTGTTGAAGGAGAGACTGAGCGTGCAGATCGCGCCGTTGGCGGCCTTGAGCTGGATCGACATGTCCATCGCGATCCCGAGCGCCGGGTGGATCGGCCCCTGGACCGCGTTGGCCTTCACGATCGGCGAGCGCGCCTGGTAGGCGAACAGGTCCACGGTGTGGGCGGCGTGGTGCCACAGCAAATGGTCGGTCCAGCTGCGCGGCTGGCCCAGCGCGTTCATGTTGGTGCGGCGAAAGAAGAAGGTCTGCACGTCCATCTGCTGGATGTTGAAGTCGCCGGCGACGATCTTCTTGTGCACCCATTGATGGCTGGGATTGAAGCGGCGGGTATGGCCGCACATCGCGACCAGCCCGGTCTTCTTCTGCAGGTCGACGACGGCCTTCGCGTCATCAAGGGAATCGGCGAGCGGGATCTCGACCTGGACATGCTTGCCGGCCTTCAGGCAGGCGATGGATTGCGCCGCGTGCATCTGGGTCGGCGTGCAGAGGATCACCGCATCGACCTCCTTGAGCGCGAGGCTGTCGGCGAGATCGGTGGCGACGTGCGCGATGCCGTATTTGGCGGCGACTTCTTTGGTCGGCTCCAGCCTGCGGCCGACCAGCGACACGACCTCGACGCCGTCGATGTTCTTGATGCCGTCCAGATGCTTGATGCCGAACGCGCCGGCGCCGGCGAGCGCCACCTTGATCGTCTTGGTCACGTCAGTTGTTCTCCAGAATCAGATGGCCCACCGCGGTGTTGCTGGCGGGCACATGGTAGAAGCGGTGCCGCACCGTGACCGGCTTGCCGCCATTGACATCGCTCATGGCGCCGCGCGCGATCAGCCACATCACCAGTTCGATGCCCTCGCTGCCGGCCTCGCGCACATAGTCGATATGCGGCATCGCGGAGAGCCCCTCGGGGTCGGCAATCAGGCGATCGAGGAAGGCCTTGTCGAACTCCTTGTTGATCAGCCCGGCGCGCGGCCCCTGCAGCTGGTGGCTCATGCCGCCGGTGCCCCAGATCTGAACGTTGAGCGGCTCGTCGTAGGACTCCACCGCCTTGCGGATCGCCTTGCCGAGCATGTAGCAGCGCCGGCCCGAGGGCACCGGGTACTGCACGACGTTGACCGCGAACGGGATCACCGGGCATGGCCATGCCTTCGGCTGGCCGCACATCAGGCTGAGCGGCACCGTGAGGCCGTGGTCGACGTCCATCTTGTTGACGATGGTCAGGTCGAAATCGTCCTGGATCACCGACTGCGCGATGTGCGCCGCCAGCTTCGGATGGCCGATCACCTTGGGCACCGGGCGCGGACCCCAGCCCTCGTCGGCCACCGCGAACTCGGGCGCGGTGCCGATCGCGAACGTCGGGATGATATCGAGACTGAAGGCGTTGGCGTGATCGTTGTAGACGAGGAAGATCACGTCCGGCTTCTGATCCTTCAGCCACTGCTTGGAGAAATCGTAGCCCTTGAACACCGGCTGCCAATACGGCTCCGCCGTCTTGCCAAGGTCGAGCGCCGCGCCGACGGCCGGCACGTGCGAGGTGTAGACGCTCGCTGAGATACGGGCCATCACTTCTTCTCCCCAGTGTAGCGGTTGCCTTCGATGGAGCGGCCGCCGCGGACCATCATGTTCCGGTATTCTTCTTCGCTCATGCCGGTCATGCTTCCGGCCATCTGCTGAAAACTCTTGCCGTCGGTCGCGCCGATCTTGGCGAGGAAGTAGATGTTGCCGCCGAGCGCGATGCAGCGGTTGAGGTCGCGCGCCAGCACCGCCTGCTTCTGCTCCTCGCTCATCGGCCATTCGTCGAGATAGGCGCGCTCATTGGCCTTGAAGCGCGCGCGGTTCTCCGCCTTCATCAGCGACATGCAGAACTGGTTCAGATGATAGCCCTGCCGCGACATGTCGGCGTCGAAGATCGTGGTGCCGGGGACATCCTTGTAGGGTTTGTCGAGTGACATGGGGTCGTCTCCTCAGGAGTGTTCGGGCCAGTACAGCCGCATCGGGTTGTCGACCAGGAGCTTGCGTTGCAGTTCGGGCGTGGTCGCAATGTGCGGAATGAAATCGACCAGCAGGCCGTCGTCGGGCATGTGGTTCTTCAGATTGGGGTGCGGCCAGTCGGTGCCCCAGAGCACCCGATCGGGGAAAGTCTCGACGATGCGCCGGGCGAACGGGACCACGTCGCGGTAGGCGTTCTGCTCGCCATTCAGCGCGGGCGGCCCCGTGACCGACAGCCGCTCCGGGCAGCTCACCTTCGACCAGACGTTTTGGTGATCGCGCATGAATTTCACGAACAGCTCGAATTCCGGGCCGTCGACCGGCTTGCCGACATCGGGCCGGCCCATATGGTCGACCACGATCGTGGTCGGCAGCGAGGTGAAGAAATCCCACAATTCGGGCAGATCCACCGCTTCGAAATAGATCACGACGTGCCAGCCCAGTTTTGAAATCCGGCCGGCGATCTCCATCAATTCATCCTTGGGCGTGAAATCGACCAGGCGTTTGACGAAGTTGAAGCGCACACCGCGCACGCCGGCGTCATGCATGGCACGAAGCTCGGCGTCGCTGACGCTGCGCTTGACGGTTGCGACGCCGCGCGCCTTGCCCCCGGAATGGATGAGCGCGTCGACCATCGCGCGGTTGTCGGCGCCGTGGCAGGTCGCCTGCACCACGACGTTGCGGGCGAAGCCGAGATGGTCGCGCAGCGCGTAAAGTTGGTCGCGGGACGCGTCGCAGGGCGTGTATTTGCGTTCCGGCGCGTAAGGGTACTCGGCGCCCGGGCCGAACACATGGCAATGCGCGTCCACCGCGCCGGCCGGCACCTTGAAGCGGGGTTTTGAGGGACCGGCGTACCAGTCCAGCCAGCCCGGGGTCTTCTGAAATTGGGTCTTCTGGAATTCCATCGCTGTATGTCTCATTCTTTTTCTTGGCCTTGAGCTTGGCGAGGATCCGGTCGGCCTCGGTGCGCCAGTCGGGGCTGCGGGCGAATTCCTTGGTGCCTTTCCGGCCGAACAGGCCCTCGTCGGCGAGGTCGGCGACCCAGGCCTGACGCTCGGCGGTGCCTTGCGCCGACCACGGCGTCAGCCCGATCTCGCGCACGGTCTCCGCCACCTCGCGCACTTCCTCAGCCGCGGCGCCGGCCATGTTCGATGACGCGCTGGAAGAAATAGGCGCCCTGCTTCTCCCAGTTGATGCCGGGAAACGTCTCCGCCAGCGACGCCAGCACCGCGTCCTCGACGCCATAGGCCCGCGCCGTGGTGAAGCTTTCGATGACCATGGCCTCCATGCCCTTGATCATGATGCTGCGGCACATCTTGACCGCCGAGGCAACGCCGAGTTCCTCGCTCGCGACCTTGGCGTCGAAGCCGAGCTCTACCAGCAATGGCGCAAGCTCGCGCGCGCCGCCGCCGCCGAGCAGCAGGGGCACCTTGATGCGGTACGGCGGAACCGACGTCATTACAGCGCCCTCGACATAGCGTCCGCCGGCGCCATCGATCAGGCCGGCGGCGCGCCGCTTGGCGCCCGGCGAGGCCGAGTTGAAGTCCAGGAACCAGGCGCGCGCTTTCACCGCCGGCGCACAGGCCTGCGCCACCGGCACGGCCTGGCTCGCCGTGACGGCGGAGACGATGAAGTCGGCCTTTGCGGCGAGATCGGCATGCGAGGACGCAAGCGCCACGCCGATCGCCGCCGCATGATCCCGCAAGGGTCCGGCCTGGTCGCCGCCGAGCTTGATGTCATAGGCGCTGACCCTGACGTCCTGCTTGCGCAGGTCCTCGGCAAGGATGCGGCCCACCTCGCCGTAGCCGACGAGGCCGACATGCCACTGGTTTGAATGAACGGACATGGCGATCAATCGATATATTTGAGGCCGGCTTTCGCCAGCGGCTCGCGCATCTTGTACATGTCGAGGCCCAGCACCCCGGCCGCAAGCTTGGCGCGCTTGTCGCCTTCGTTCGCCTCGCGCGCCTCCGCCGCATCGGCCACCTGCTGCGCGATGGCGGCCGGCACGACGACGACGCCATCGGGGTCGGCGACCACGACGTCGCCGGGGTTGACCAGCGCGCCGGCGCAGACCACCGGGATGTTCACCGAGCCGAGCGTCGCCTTCACCGTGCCCTTGGCGCTGATCGCCCTGGAAAACACCGGGAACTGCATCTCGGTCAGGTCCTTCACGTCGCGCACCCCGCCGTCGATGACGAGGCCCTTGGCGCCGCGGGCGCGAAAACTGGTCGCCAGCAGATCGCCGAAGAAGCCGTCGGTATTCTCCGGCGTGCAGGCCGCGACCACCACGTCGCCCGGCTGCAACTGCTCGGCCACCACATGCATCATCCAGTTGTCGCCCGGCTGCAGCAGCACGGTGACCGCGGTTCCGCAGACCTCCGCGCTGGCGTAGATCGGCCGCATATAGGGAAGCATCAGGCCGACGCGGCCCATCGCCTCGTGGACGGTGGCGACGCCGAAGCGCGACAGTTTTTCGACCGCCGCCTTGTCGGCGCGGACGATGTTGCGCTTGACGATGCCGAGATTGTTCAAGGGCCTGCTCATCTCACTTCCCCTTCGCTTTCAGGGCCGCGTCGAGGCGCGGGAACACGCGCCGCGCGTTGCCCTCGTAGACCTTCTGCTTGTCCTGCGCGCTGAGGATCGTCGAGGCCTCGATGTAGCGTTTGGTGTCGTCGAAGTAGAAGCCGGTCTCGGGATCGATCCCCTTCACCGCGCCGATCATCTCGCTGGCGAACAGGATGTTGTCGACCGGGATCACCCTGGTCAGGAGGTCGACGCCCGGCTGGTGATAGACGCAGGTGTCGAAGAAGATGTTTTTCAACAGGTGCTCTTTCAGCAGCGGCTTTTTCAGCTCCTGCGCCAGGCCGCGGAAACGTCCCCAGTGATAAGGCACCGCGCCGCCGCCGTGCGGGATCAGGAATTTCAGTGTCGGAAAATCCTTGAACAGGTCCGAGGTCAGGCACTGCATGAAGGCCGTGGTGTCGGCGTTCAGGTAATGCGCGCCCGTGGTGTGGAAGCAGGCGTTGCAGCTGGTGGAGACGTGGATCATCGCGGGGATGTTGAGCTCCACCATCTTCTCGTAGATCGGGTACCAGTGCCGGTCCGACAGCGGCGGCGAGGTCCAGTGCCCGCCCGACGGGTCCGGATTGAGATTGATGCCGACGAAGCCGTATTCCTTGACGCATTTCTCCATCTCGGGAATGCAGGTCTTGGGGTCGACGCCCGGCGACTGCGGCAGCATCGCCGCGCCGATGAAATGGTCGGGAAACAGCTTGCTGACGCGCGCGCACAATTCGTTGCAGATCGCAGCCCAGGTCGAGGATACCCCGAAGTCGCCGATATGGTGCGCCATGAAGCTGGCGCGCGGGCTGAAGATGGTGAGGTCGCTGCCGCGCTCCTGCATCTTCTTGAGCTGGTTGTTGACGATCGACTCGCGCAGTTCGTCGTCGCTGATCTTCAGCTCGCTGGCCTTGGGCATGGCCGAGGGATCCTTGATGCCCGGCGATCTGCCGGTTGCGCCAATCCTCAAGCGCCTGCGGCGCCGTGGTGTAGTGGCCGTGCACGTCGATGATCACCTGGTTCTCCTTACCCATTGGCGGCCGGGACGTTCAGTCTTCGCATCGCCGCTTCCTCCAGCGTTTCCTGACTTCAACTGTCTATTTCGCCGCCGCCTCGATTTTCGATTTCGGCGCCCACACCGATCCCGGCACCATCGCCTCGCCGCGCATCAACAGCCGCGCGGTGCGCAGCAGCGCGGCGCGGGTCACGTTCTGCGGGTTGGCCGGATCGACCTCGATCTCGACGCTGAACTCGCCGGTCGGATGTTCGACCGATACTTTCTTGATGTTGCCCGCCGGCAGCGACGCGATGCCTTGCGTGGTCGAACCGTCGAGCACGCAGGCGGTCGCGACCGTCACCGCTGCCAGCACGCCGATCGCGTCGTGGCAGACATGGGGAATGAAGCTGCGGGTGCAGATGCTGCCGCCGGCGCGCGGCGCCGCGATCAGCGTCATCTTCGGGTAATTCTTGCTGGTGACGTCGCCGAGCTTCATCGCGTGACCGCAGGCGATCCGCAGCCGCTCGAGCCGCGCCTTCAATTCGGTGTCGGCGTTCATCTGGTCGACGCTCTCGTAGCCGGTGCGGCCGACGTCGCTGGCCCTGAAGATCACCAGCGGCATGCCGTTGTCGATGCAGGTCACCTCGATGCCGTCGATCACGTCGCGGACATTGCCGGTGGGGAGCAGTCCGGGCGCGACCGAGCCGGCGGTGTCGAGGAAGTTGATCGTGATCGGCGCCGAGGTTCCCGGCGCGCCGTCGATGCGGGCCTTGCCCTCGTACTCGACATGGCCGTTCGGCGTCTGCACGGTGATGTCGCACTGCATGTCGGTGTTGAGCGTCAGCACGCGCAGCGTGGTGGTGTCGCCCTGGGGCCGGACCATGCCGGTCTCCAGCGCGAACGGCACCACCGCGGCAAGCATGTTGCCGCAATTGGGCGTGGTGTCGACGGTGTCCTTGTCGGGCTGCAGCTGGGCAAACAGGAAATCGAGATCGACGCCCGGCTTGCTGCCCTTGGACACGATGCCGACCTTGGAGGTCAGCGGATGCGCGCCGCCCAGGCCGTCGATCTGGCGCTTGTCGGGCGAACCCATCACCGCCAGCAGCACCTTGTCGCGGGTCGGCAGGTCGGCAGGCAAGTCAGTCGCCTTGAAGAAGGGACCTCGCGACGTACCTCCGCGCATGAACAGGCAGGGAATGGCGGTTTGCATCGGATTCTCGCTCACATCGTGAATGGCAGGGCTGAACTGGCCGATCGGCGCATCCGCCAATGCCGGACCGCCGCGACAGCGCTCCCAGTTTGCCATGACTCAAAGCTAATTCCTACAATGCCGTCGCTGGATCCTGATATTCGCCTGGTTCTAGAATTTGAACAGGCGCGTGGGGTTGTCGACCAGCAGCTTCTGCCGGATCGCAGGCTCCGGCGCGTATAGCGGAATCAGATCGACGAGTCGCCGTCATTCGGCATGATCTTGACATTGGGGTGCGGCCAGTCGGTTCCCCAGATCACGCGGTCCGGTGCATTGTCGATCAGGGCTTTGGCAAACGGGATCGAGTCGTGGAACGGAGGTCCTCCGGCCGAGGCGCGCTCGAGCCCCGTGATCTTGACCCAGCATTTTTCGTCATTCTTCTGAAGCGCCAGCAGCGCCTTGAATTCGGGGTCTTCGAGGCCCTTGGCGGCGCTGATGGTGCCCATGTGATCGATGACATAGGTGGTCGGCAGCGCACTGAGAATCGGCGTGAACTCGCGGATGGTTCCAGGCTCGAGATACACATCGACATGCCAGCCGATGGCTGCCGCTCTCTCCACAAGCCGCTTGAACACGTTCATGTCGCCGACACCGCCGAGCCTCTTGAGGAAGGCAAAGCGGCAAGCGCGTATTCCGGCCTTGTCCAGGGCCGACAGTTCGGCATCCGACATCGCATTGTTGATGTTCGCGACGCCTCTATATTTGCCGTCGCTCTGCGCGATGGCGTCGGTGACGACGCGATTGTCGAACCCGTGCAGGGTCGCGTTGACGATGACGGCGCGCTGGACGCCGATTTTTTCATGCAGGGCACGAAACATCGACAGCGGCGCATCGGGAGGCGTGTAGGGCCGCGTCGGAGAGAACGGATATTGGGCGGCGGGACCGAAGATGTGACAATGCGTGTCGATCGCGCCCGCGGGCGCCTTGAAGGCCGGCGTTTTCGTATTCTGGTCGGGGCCGGCAATTGTGGGAATTTGCCTCGTCTCGGCCGCCGGATTCTCCGCTCCCTGCGACTGGCTCGCGGCAAGCGCCGACATTGCACCGACGCACGTGGCCCCCCTGAGAAACGTCCGTCTAAGCATGCTGGCGTGCTCCCATTTTGTAATCCGGCTCGATTGACCGGGAATTTATTGGCGTCGACCGGGTCAAGCCTTGCGCGGGCCGGCGGTCGTGGCGTTCCGAACATCGTTCGGCGGCGCCCGCTGCCGCATGTCGGACGAACCCGGATGGACGCACTTTGGCGAGCCGGCCGGCGCTTCGCCAGCGCCCGCCTCCTATAACAGCTATCGCGATCCGGCATAGCCGATCGGCGCGAGCCATGCTGGAATGAATCAGGCGGGAAGCTTGCGTACCAGCGCAGTCAGCAGCCGCATCGTGTGCAGGGTCAACGGCGTGGGACGCCTGTGCGCCGAGATGGCCAGGCAAAGCACGCTGACCGGCGTCGGGTCGACCAGCCGGCGCATCACCAATTCGCCCGAGCGCGCCGAAGCGGCAACCCCGCTGGCGGTGAGCACCGCGTGGCCATAGCCGGCGCAGACCAGATCGATGATGGACGGGACACTCGATACTTCCCAGGCAATATCGAGCTTGATGCCGGCCAGGGCCGCCTGGGTCTCAAGCAGCCGGCGCATGGCATGGACCCGCTCCGGCACGATCAGCGGGTAACGCGACAGCTCCTTCATGGACAGCGGCGGCGCTGCGGCTGCGTCTGCGCTGGCCCTTGGGCGCATGACTGACCAGCCCGAGCGGCTCCTGCAGCAGCGGGGTGATTTCCAGCCCGGGCTGCGCCTCGGGGTTGTAGACCAGACCGACGTCGATGCGGCCGGTCGTGACCCACTCGACGATGTGGGTCGACAAGCCCTTCGACGATCGCCAGCCTGGCGGCGGGCAGCTCTTTCCTGAAGCGATCGATCAGAGGGAGCGTGAGCTGACGGCCCATGCTCGGCGGCAGCCCGATGGTCACCCGCCCGACCGGCTCGTCGCGGCTCGTCCCCAGGTCCTCCCGCGCGTGCGCCATCAGCTGCAGAACCGCCACGCTATGGTCGAACAGTCGCTTGCCGGCGTCGGTCAGTGTGACGCCCCGACCGGTGCGCAGGAACAGTTGCTGGTGCAACTCAGTTTCAAGGCTGCGCACCTGGCGGCTGAGCGCCGGCTGCGCGATGTCGAGCACCACCGCCGCCTTGCTGAAGCTGCCCAGCTCGGCCACCTGCACGAAGTATTCGAGCTGCTTGAGGTTCATAGGACGGCCAGATCACTGCGGTTCGATATTTGCGTCCGCACAAATTCCTGCCAGCGGCCGATTTCGCCGGCCGCCGCGGTTCTGAGAACCTTCCACGCGCGCTTGTGCTGTACGCGGCAGCATCATTGATTGGGACGAAAGTGAACGTGTGTCAACGCGGTCCGGGTTGAGACTGCGACCAGCGATATTCCGGCGAGCAACCGTCGGCCGAGGGCGGCCCTATTGCTTCTGAATCCCCGCCTTCTCGATCACGTTTCGCCACTTGTCGATATCGGACTTCAGCCTGGCCGAGATCTCTTCAGGCGTGCTTGCTTTGGCCTCGATGCCAAGTTCGAGAAGGCGCTTCTTCACGTCCGGCTCCGTGAGTATTTCCCGCAGCGCCTGATTGAGGGTTTTCACGATCTCCGGCGGCGTGCCGGCGGGAGCAAACAGTGCGTTCCAGGAGACAACGTCGTAGTCGGCGACGCCTGCTTCCCGCAAGGTCGGGAATCTCCGGCGTGCTCTCCGAACGCACCGGACCCGACGACGCCAGCGCCCGGATTTTTCCTTCGGCGAGATTGCCCTTCATTGACGAGTAGCTGTCGATCATGAGGGCGAGGTTGCCCTGCATGGTGGATACAAGGACTTCAGGTGTCCCGCGATAGGGAACGATCGTGAAATCGATGCCCGCCGCGGTCTTGAAAAGCTCCGCCGACAAATTCTGCGTGCTGCCGATATTGATTGTCCCGACATTCAGCGTGCCGGGCTTTGCCTTCGCGGCCGCAATGAAGTCCGCCAGCGTCTTGAATTTCGAGCCCGAATTGGTTGCGAAGATAAAATCAAAGTAACCCAGGCTCGAAATCGGGTCGAAATCCTTCAGCGGATCGTAAGGCAAGCGGTTGAACAACGGGACGCTGATCGCGGTGCCGTTCGTCAGCATCGCCAGGGTATATCCATCGTGTGAAGAGCCGATCACCGTTCGAGCCGCGGCAATGCCGCCGGCGCCGGGCTGGTTCTCGACGTAGAATCGGCCGCCAAGCTTGTCGCCGAGCCGTTCGGCAACCACGCGCGCCGTAATATCGGCAACGCCGCCGGCCGCAAAGGGCAGGACGATACGCACGGCCTTGCTCGGATATTTGGTCTCCGCACCGGCCTGACGCTGAGGCAAGGCCAGCCCCAGCAGAACAAGCAAGGTGAGAGACACCCGGACCACGATCCGGGAAGCGGCGCAATCAAGGACAGTCATGGATGGGCTCTGGTTTCCGCGCGTGAATTCGAATCTTGGCGAGATGCGCCGGGCGCATATTTTTCCAGCACGTCAGTGCGTCCTCCGCTGGCAACGATCCGATCCAGCCGGCGGAGTTCGGTCCTTTGTAGCAGCGGATGGGTGGCAAGGGGATGCCATCGGGGTAGCGAGAATGGCCGCCCAGGGTTTGACAACCGTTGATGGCTGGCCGTGGATCAACCGAAAACCGCGGCTGTGCTTCGCCCCGGCCGAACTATCGCTAAGTGCCGGATTGCGATGGTGGGCGCACCAGGGCTCGAACCTGGGACCCGATGATTAAGAGTCATCTGCTCTACCAACTGAGCTATGCGCCCGGAACCTGGTCCCGGAAAGCCTCCGCAAGAGGGCGTCGTTTAGCAAAGCGACCCCCCGATGTCCAGCAAACCATTGGGGTTTTCCCGGCCTGTCGACGGGTTCGAAAATGCGAAAAAGCCGCCGGAATCCGGCGGCTTTTCTTGAGGTTTCGGGCGATTGAAGGCCCGCGCGGCTAGAGCCGGTCAGGGCCGCCCCGGTCACCGCGATCCCGCTCCGGGCCATCATCCCGGTCATAACCGCGATCCCGGTCGCCGCCCATCATGCCATGCTCGAACCAGTGGTGCTGCCGCCAGCCGCCGCCGAACCGGCCTCCCATGTGGGTCAGGATGGCGAGCCGGCGTTTCTGGCCGTCGTCCAGCGTCTTGTAGAGCGGGTCGGCCGCGTCCGCGATCTTCTTCAGCGCCGCCGCCGACACCGCCATGTTCTCGGCGCGGTCGCGCAGGCGCGCCACCGGATCGTCAGGCTTTTGCTGATCCTCATCCCGCAGCGCATTCATCCGCGCATTGGCGCGATCGATCCGCAGTTTCGCGAAATCCCGCACCGCGGCCTCGACCGACGGCCACAGTTTTTCCTGCTCGGCGTTAAGCTTCAGCCCGGCGTGGACGGCGGCGATCCGCGCGTCGGTAAGGGCGGCCCGGTCCTCGGGACTCATTCGCATGTGCATGTGCTCATGAAACCAAGGTCGGTGCTGGGCGTAGACCACCGCGGTCGACCCGGCGATGGCGAGCACAGCTAAGCCGGCAATAGCAAATTTCCGCATGCAAACCTCCTTTGAAAGGTTGCCTGAAGATGGGCGCGCCGGCTCCCGCAATCAACTTACAGTTTGGAAAGAGGGCCCTCTGTTACCAAGATGTAATCTGGCGCCATCAAGCGTCCGGAAACCTTCCTTCAGAGCATGCCGAGCGCGCGCGGCAGCCACAGCGAGATTTCCGGCACATAGGTGACGATGCCGAGAAAGATCAGCATGGTCAAAAGCCACGGCCACACCGCAACCGTCAGTTCGGTGATGCCCATCTTGGCGATGCCGGAGGCCACGTAAAGATTGAGGCCCACCGGCGGATGGCACATGCCGACTTCCATGTTGACGACCATCAGGATGCCCAGATGCACCGGATGAATCCCGAGCCTGACCGCCACCGGAAACAGGATCGGCGCCATGATCAGAACGATGGAGGATGCCTCCATCACATTGCCGGCCAGCAGCAGCAACACGTTGACGATCAGCAGGAAAATGATCCAGTTGACGCCGGCGGAAGTGATCCACGCCGCGATCTGCTGCGGAATATTTTCGTTGGCCATCAGGAACGAAAACAGCACCGCGTTGGTGATGATGTAGAGAATCATCGCGCTCATATTGGCGGAGCCGAGCAGGACCTTCGGCACATCCTTCAGCGACATGTCGCGATAGACGAACACGGCGATGACGAAGGCGTACACCGCGCTGACGGCGGCGGCTTCCGTGGGCGTGAACAAGCCTGCATAGATGCCGCCGAGCACGATCAGGATCAGCAGCAGCCCCCACATGCATTTCTGAAACGCGACAAGTCTCTCAGTCCAGCTCGCGCGCGCAAGTCTCGGATAGTCGTTTTTCCAGGCGCGATAGAAGGTCGTGAGTCCCGAGCAGCGACGCCAGCATGAGGCCCGGGATCACCCCGGCCATGAACATCTGCCCGACCGAGGCCGACGACACCCGATGGCCCGCCGGATCGAGCGCAACACTGCCGCCGGTCGCCACGCAATAGATCACCATCACGATCGACGGCGGGATCAGGATGCCGAGCGCGCCTGAGGTGGTGATCACGCCTGCGCCGAAACGCTTGGGAAATCCCTGCTTCACCATCGCCGGCAGCATGATCGATCCGATCGCGATCACGGTCGCCGGCGACGATCCCGACACCGCCGCGAACAGCGCGCAGGCCATCACGCCGGCCAGCCCCAGCCCGCCGTACCAGTGCCCGACCATGGAAGTTGCAAAATTGATCATGCGGCGCGCGACGCCGCCATGGGTCAGGAAATTGCCGGCGAGAATGAAGAACGGGATCGCCATGATTTCGAAATTGTCGATCCCGGTAAACAGCTTCAGCGCCACCGACTCGGTCGGAACATGCGTCATCGTGTAGATGAAGGTCAAAACCGTCATGCCGAGCGCGATCGAGATCGGCATGCCCGTCAGCATCAGCGCGATCAGAAGCCCGAAGATAAAGAGGCTATTCATCGCGTGAGCTCCGCAGCGCCGACGCCCGGCGCATCGACGTCGACGCCCTCGACATGGGCGTGATCATGATGCGGCAGTTCGCCGGTGCGCCAATAGGCAAACGCGACCTGAAGAAAGCGGAAGCACATCAGGTAGGAACCGAGCGGAATGCATAGGTAGACCAGCCAGCTCGGAATTTCGAGATCGGGAGAGACCTGATCGGTGTACATCAGCCCGATCACGAACTTTGCGCCCATGGTTCCGATCACGGCGGTGAAGAAGGCGCCGCAGAACAGCCCGAACAGAACCACCACGTTCCGCCACGGCGACTTCAGCTGGTTGACGAGAACGTCGACGCCGACATGGATGCCGGTCCGCACGCCATAGGCCGCGCCGAACTTCGCCACCCACACGAACATGTAGATGCACAATTCCTGCGCCCAGGAAAGGTTGATGGGAAACAGGTAATCATAGAGGAAGGGAATGCCGATGAGATAACGGTGCATCACCGCAAGGAAGATGATGAAGGTCGCCGCCGCCATCAGCGACGCGATCAGTATCTCCTCAAGCCGATCGAGGATGCGAAGAAACATGAACTCCCCCCGTGCGGATCATCCTTAGAACCAGTGCGGATGATCTTGCGCGATCCCTTCCGCGGCTGTCACAGCCGCAGACCCCGGACATAAAAGGGCTTCCGTGCCGAAGCACGGAAGCCCCTCAATGTCGTTTTAGTTGGTCGCGCCCCTCGTCTCCTTGAGGAACTCGTCGATCAGCGGCTGGCCGATGCGGCCCGCGACGTCCTTGTAGACCGGCTCCATCGCCTTGCGCATGGCCGCGTCCTGCTCCGGCGTCAGCGTGATGATCTCGCTCTTGCCGGTCTTCTTGATCTCCGCGAGCGCGTCGTCGTTTTCCTTCGCCGACTGGCCGTTGCCGTAGGCGGTGGCTTCCTTCATGGCCTTTTCGCATTGCGCGCGGATATCCGCCGGCAGACCATCCCAGAACTTCTTGTTCACCACCACCACGTAGCCGATGTAGCCGTGATTGGTGTTGGTGATGTACTTCTGCACTTCATGCATTTTCTGAGTGTAGATGTTCGACCAGGTGTTCTCCTGGCCGTCGACCACGCCGGTCTGCAGCGCCTGGTAGACTTCCGAGAACGCCATCACCTGCGGGATTGAGCCGAGCGCGCGGAACTGCGCCTCCAGCACCTTGGAGGATTGAATCCTGAATTTCATGCCCTTGTAGTCGGCAGGGCTAATGAGCTTCTTGTTGGCGCTCATCTGCTTGAAACCGTTGTCCCAATAGGCGAGACCGGTCATGCCCTTGGAATCGAGCAGCTTGAGCAGTTTCGCGCCGAGCGGCCCGTCGGTGACCTTACGCAGCGTCTTCAGGTCCGGCAGGATATAGGGCAGATCGAACACCTCGAACTCCTTGACGCCGATCGGGCCGAATTTGGAGTTCGAAGGCGCCAGCATCTGCACGGCGCCGAGCTGCAACGCCTCCAGCTCTTCCTTGTCCTTGTAGAGCTGCGAGTTCGGATAGACTTCGACCTTCACCTTGCCGTTGGTGTATTTTTCGGCCAGTTCCTTGAACTTTTCGGCCGCAAGCCCCTTCGGCGTGTTTGTCGCCACGACGTGGCTGAATTTGATGACGATCGGATCGTCCGCCAATGCGGGTCCGGCGAGGGCCAATGCCGCGACCGAGGCGGCAGCCAATATCAATTTACGCATGTTTCCTCCTGCGTCATTTTGGGAAGCGCGTGCTGGCGCCGCTCCCGACCTTGTATGCCAGCCGCACCAATACAGAGAAGCTGGCCGAAACGCCATTGCCCTTTTCGGAGGGGTCTTTTGCAATCGTTGCTGCAATGCAAAAACGCAGCGCCAGGAGCGCCGCGCGCTCTTTCCCTGTCATTCCGGGGCGCGCAAAGCGCGAACCCGGAATCCATGGATTCCCCGATGCGCAATTGCGCATCTGAGGTCTGGTCCTTCGGACCATCCCGGAATGACAGAAGCTGGAACGATCAGCTCGCCGCCGCCGCGGGCACGTCGCGCTGACGCTTCATGACGATCTTGTTGAGCGCGCCGAGATAGGCCTTGGCCGAGGCCACCAGCGTGTCCGGATCGGCGGCGCGCGCGGTCATCGAGCGGCCTTCATGGGCGAGCCGCACCGAGACTTCGGCCTGCGCGTCGGTGCCTTCGGTGACGGCGTGGACCTGATAGAGCTCGAGCTTCGCCTCGTGCGGCACCAGCGCCTTGATGCAGTTGAACACCGCGTCCACCGGGCCGTTGCCTTCGGCTTCCTCGATCCGGGTCTGGCCGTCGATGTCGAGCTTCATGGTGGCGCGTTGCGGGCCGTGGGTGCCCGCGATCACCGTCAGCGAGGTCAGCTTGATGCGGTCGTGGGCGGCGGCCATTTCCTGATCGACCAGCGCCTCGATGTCCTCGTCATAGATGTCCTTCTTGCGGTCGGCGAGCGCCTTCATCCGCACGAAGGCGTCTTCCAGCTGGTTGGCGCCGAGCTTGTAGCCCATCTCCTCCAGCTTGTGCACGAAGGCGTGGCGCCCGGAATGCTTGCCCAGCACCAGCGACGACTGTTTCAGGCCGACCATTTCGGGGCGCATGATCTCGTAGGTCGAGGCATCCTTCAGCACGCCGTCCTGATGGATGCCGCTTTCATGCGCGAACGCGTTGCGGCCGACGATCGCCTTGTTGTACTGCACCGGGAACGAGGTCGCCGCCGAGACCAGTTTCGACGCCCGCGTCAGCATGGTCGTGTCGATCTTGTTCCAGTACGGGAACTTGTCATTGCGCACATTGATCGCCATCACGACTTCCTCGAGCGCGGCATTGCCTGCCCGTTCGCCGATGCCGTTGACGGTGCATTCGATCTGGCGCGCGCCGCCGGCCAGCCCCGCCAGCGAATTCGCGACCGCCATGCCGAGATCGTTATGGCAATGCACCGAGAACACCGCCTTGTCGGAGTTCGGCACCCGCTCGATCAACGTGCGCATGAAGGCGGTGTATTCCTCCGGCACCGTATAGCCGACGGTGTCGGGAATATTCACCGTGGTGGCGCCGGCCTTGATCACGGCCTCGACGACCCGGCACAGGAAGTCCATCTCGCTGCGGGTGCCGTCTTCCGCCGACCATTCGACGTCGTCGATCTGGTTGCGGGCGCGGGTGACATTGGCGATCGAGGTCTCGATCACCTGCTCCGGCGTCATGTTGAGTTTTACCCGCATGTGCAGCGGCGAGGTCGCGATCACGGTGTGGACGCGGCCGCGCTTGGCGAATTTCACGGCTTCCGCGCAGCGGTCGATGTCCTTGGGATGCGCGCGCGACAGGCCGGCGATCACCGCGTTCTTGGAGCGCCGGGCGATCTCGCTGACCGCCTGAAAGTCGCCTTCGGAGGTGATGGGAAAGCCGGCCTCGATGACATCGACGCCCATCTCGTCGAGCATCTCGGCGACCTCGAGCTTCTCCTCGAAGGTCATGGTGGCGCCGGGGCATTGTTCGCCGTCGCGCAAGGTGGTGTCGAATATGATGACGCGGTCCTTGGCGGACTTGTTCACGGTGGTCATTGGAAAATTCCTCTAGATGGTGCGCTATACGGAGCGCTGAAGGGGCCTGGTGATCTCGCGCAACCCCTGAGTGCCCAGGCGCAAACCGCCCAGACGGCCCTCAGGGGCAGATAAGAAGCAGAAGCCCGCCAAGAAGCAGGGTGGGCAGGGACGCAGCCGGAATTGCTTCGGGACCGGCGCCAAAGGCCGTTTTCCCGTGAACTCCGAACTTTTCGCTGCGAATCAGCATGCCAGACCCTTCGGAAGCCCGATCCTCGGCCAAAACCATTGACGGTTCGTTGCCGGGAGCGGCTTCCGTGGCCCGTTCTAAACGAGAAATACCCGTAGCCGCAATGCCAAAAGTTAGTCAGAGGGACTGACCTAATTTGCGTCCAGCGGCTGGTTTGACAGCCGTCATTGCGAGCGCAAGCGAAGCAATCCATGGCGCAACAAAGCAAGTATGGATTGCTTCGTCGCTTGCGCTCCTCGCAATGACGGCAAGACGCAGCTTCGCGATCTCGCCGCATGTTTCGCGCGAGTTTTGTCTTAAGTTCCCGCCCTTTTCAAACAGAGGGCGCAGGGAATGCCGGGCGCCCGATGCGCCCGATAGCCGCGTGTGCAATGGCAGTGGTAGAACGCACACGCGTTAGTCAGGTCACACCGGAATCACCCGGCATTCCCCGCGCAATGGTTTTAACGGTTTCCTTCGCGCTCTCCCCGGCGACCGGGCTTTCTTGCCACCGTCGCCCACAGAAGTTGCCTTCCGCGAACTTGACGCCAGCGTCGGGGCGTCAGGACCACACGACTTCTCCGTCCGCAAGAAAGCGCCCTCGTCTAAAGCGCCCCTGCGTCCACCGCATCCCGCCTCGCGTTCATGACGATGCGAAACGCCCCTCTTGTGGGACGGGATGGGAATCGATATAGCGCTGATTTGGGTTTCGGAAAAACAGAAATATTTTTGCGAAGAGGGCTGGACATCTGGAAGCACGAGACGTTGCTGATTGCCCGTCGGGCAAATCAGTCGGCCTGTCCGTTGAACGATTGCGGCATGCATCGGCTCTGCCACGGGCGGGTCGAGCAGCCGGACGGCGCCCTCGCCTGCACCCGAAAATGACGGCGTGGCCAGCGGCTGCTCTCTCACCCCTTCAATTTCATCCTGCCCATGAAATCGCGTTTTCCAAGCGGGGCGCCCTTGTGGCGGAGAATGTCGTAGGCCGTGGTCGCGTGGAAAAAGAAGTTCGGCAGCGAGAACGACATCAGGAAGCCTTCCGCCGTGAACGGAAGCGCGCGCTCGCCGAGCTTGAAGGTGACATCGCGGCCGGCGAGCGCGTCGACAACCTCCGGCGTCAGGGCCGAGAGCTCGTTACGCGCTTCCGTCACCAGCGCCTGCAGGGCGGCATAGTCGAGGTCTGGTTTACCCGATGGCGGGACGAACACGCCGTTCTTCGCCGCCTCCATCGCACCGCGCGAATGATGCGCGACCGAGACGATCTGGAAGCGGAACGGCAGCATGTCAGGTGCAAGGCGCGTCTCGACGATTTCGGCCGGATCGATGCCCTTTTCCCGGAAATGAGTGAGACTTTTCTCAAGGAAGCCGCCGACGGCGCCGAGGATCTGGAGGTAGTTTGCAACGGTTGCGTCGTAGAGCGAAAAGGCCATGGCGTAAATTTCCCATCATTTTTGTAATTATCGCGTGCGATACAGTTTCCGGAAATGGCGCGGATTGCAATCGGCAAGGAAGGAAAACCGGCGCATCGTCGGGCGTTGGGCCGCCGGTGAAGCCCGTATCCCGTTATCGCGTGAGAAGTTGCCTCTGGCGATGATCGACCAAGGCTCAGGCGTGCAGTCGCCTGGACACGCCTATTCCTCATCCACGCCCGGCGTCTGCCTCAGCATGAAATGACCGAACGCCGAGGCGATGGGCTTGGCCGGGTCGTCCTGCCAGGCCTGCGCCTCGAAAGCGACGACGCGCCGACCCTGCTTGACGATCGACACGTTGGCGTAGCTGTCGAGGGCGCGGCCGGAACGCAGGTAATTGATCGTCAGGCCGATCGGCTTGGGCGGCGACACGCCGAGTTCGCGCGTCACGCCCACGATCGCGGTCGTTTCGAGGAAGGCGCCGGTCATGCCGCCGTGGATGGCGGGCAGCATCGGGTTGCCGATGATCTTTGGCGAGAAGGGCATAACCAGCGTGCCATCCTCGCCGATGCGGATGCCGAGACAACGCGCGAAGGGGCTTTGGGCGAATGGGCCGGTCGGATCCTCCGGCGCTTCAAGCGTCGGCAGCGCGCGATCTTCCCTCGGCCGGTCCTGAAGCATGTTGGTCCGGTTCGCGCCAACCATGAAGCAGGCCGTTGCGGTGGCGACGGGATCGTCCTCGGATTCCTGGTAGGCCGTCGAGCGTACGAAGGCGATGGAGCGGGTTACGCGGTAGCAAAACGAATGCGCCTTGATGTCGAGGCCAGGAGTTGCGGGCTTCTGGTAGTCGATGCGCAGGTCGAGCGTGGCGATCGCGCGCGTACCATCGAGCGCGAGCTGGACGGCCATGCCGCAGCTCTCGTCGAGCATGGCGGTTACGACGCCGCCGTGAAGAACGCCCGTCTCGCTGTCGCCGACGAAGACAGGGCGATACGGCAGGCTCGACCAGGCTTCGCCAGGGGCGGCGCGGTCGAGCCGAAGTCCGCTGATGTAACCATAGACGGAGCGGCGGCCCTTGATGGCTTCTGCCAGGTCGTCAAACGGTAGCGGCGTGTTGAGTATCGGTGTTTTGGACATGCCGACGTTCTAGACCATATTGCGAAGTGAGCAAAAGATAGCGCGCCTCGCTCCGGCTACGTTTCTCCGGAGCGCTTGAGATTGGGCGCGACTGCCGTTCAGCCATTCGTCACGTGCACCCTGGGCTTCCGTCCGGAGTTCCATTGGCCGCCGACCGCCCGCTCGATCTGTGCCGCCAGCTGAAGCAGCAGCCCATCGTTAGCCTGCTTTGCCTGAGCTTGAATGCCAAGCGGCAATCCATTCTCATGTTCCGCCAGCGGCAGCGAGATCGCGGGAATCCCGCACAGATTGGCGAGCGGCGTGAAGGCGAAGTTGCGCCATAGATTGCCGAACCAATCCAACACCGATGGATTGTCTGATATTGTCAAGTATTCGATGGTGCCGACTTTCGGTGTCGGCAGCGCGGTGATCGGCGTCAGGATGATATCCCATTCCTCGAAAAACGCTCCGAAGCCGCGCGATATAGAGTTGAAGGTCGCCTGCATGCGCGCCCGCTCGGCAAACGACGTGTGCCGGCCTGCTTCCCATATCCGTATGTTGACAGGCTCGACACGATCCGCCGGCGGCCTGTCAAGCCCGCGCGCCGCGAGCAGGTTGCCGATCACTACCGCAAAATTGCTGATGTAGCAGGTGGTCTGGGCGTCAAAGGCGGCGCGATAGTCGACAGCGGGCAATGCGTAATCCACGTGATGGCCAAGGCCTTCGAGGAATCGCCCGAACTCTTTCGAGCTCCGATGCGATCTGCGGGGTCGCCCGATAGTCGCCCCATTGGTGCGAGAGCGCGATTTTGAGCGGTCCCGGATCACGCTTGATCATATCCAGATAAGGCTCCGGTGAGGTCCAGAACGGCATGAATTCGCCGGGCGCGGGACCTCGGCACGCATCCACGAAGGCCGCGGTATCGCGTACTGAACGCGACTGGCAGCCCTGTATCGATACGAGCCCCGTCAAATCCGAAAGATGCGGCGCGAGCGAGAACACTCCCCGTGAAACCTTAAGACCGATGTTTCCATTGACCCCGGCCGGAATGCGGATCGAACCTCCGCCATCAGTGGCATGCGCGATTGGCACGACGCCCGCCGCGACCATGGCGGCGCTGCCGGCTGATGACCCGCATGTTGTGTAGTCCGTGTTCCACGGGTTGCGGGTAACGTAGACGGCGGGATTGTCTGCCGAACTGCAAACTCCGAACTCCGGTGTGGTCGTCCGTCCGATGAGGTTAAGTCCCGCCTGGCGCATCTTCGTTGTCAGGAAAGTATCAGCGGTGGCGCGATTGCCGCGCATCAGGAGCGACCCCATTTCCTGCAAACGCCCCTTCATCGTCGGGCCGAGATCCTTCATCAGGAAAGGCAGACCGGCAAAGGGCCCCGCGAGATTGGCGCCGTCCTTGCCGGGATCGACGATCGCGTCCTCAAAGACCTCGACCACTCCCGACAGCGCTGGATTGAGCTTCGCGATGCCTGCGGCCGCCTGACTTGCCAATTCCCTTGCCGTCAGCTCGCCCTTCCTGACGCGCGCGGCCAGCGCCACTCCGTCGTGCTGCGCCCATTCGTTCCAGCACATCGGCAAAGTCATGCGAACCATTCCCCTCGGTGCGGCACCAACCTTAGTTTCGCACCGTGGCAAGTCAATCAATTGAGACGCACGTGAAGCCGAGCTCAGGCGATTCGCGTCATCCCGCCTTGAAACGCCCGCGCTTGATCGGGATCGCGATAGAAGTCCCGCTTTGGGCCGTTTCCCGACCTCGACGCGCGACCGCGATGTCCGCCTTGCCCTGCCGCACGAATGGGAGCTTTGCGCCCGACTGCCATTTCGCCGATCGGAGCAGGCGTGTAGATTGCGATCCGATTCATCCCCCCGGGCAGGGCCGCTATTGTCGGCCGGTCTGCGGGGATCGCACGTCAACGGGGGACACCGGATGAGGCTCGCAAGGTACCTGTTCATCTCGATCGCGGCGCTGCTGCTGCCGCAGGCGGCGCGGGCGCAAAGCGCGGACGCCCGGGCGCCCGCTATGGCGCAGCAGGCCGGCGCCGCGGCCGATAAAGGCGAGGAGGCCGCCAAGGCCGAATGCAAGGCGAAATCCGATCCGTCGATCCTGGTCAATTACTGGAAGACGGCGGCGGGGGTCCGCAGCCCGGCCGGCGCCGCGCCGGCTGATCCGGCCGCCTTGGCGGAACTGGAAAACAGCGCCAAGCGTATCTGCGTGACGCAGGGCGGCGGCAATAGCCGCAGCTACACGATCACCGGTAACGCCGGGCCGATGAAAGTGACCGGCACCGCCTGCAGCCTGGCGAAGCCATTCACGGTGAAGGGCTCCGGCGGCGATATGTGGATCGAGTTCAGCTACAGTCCGGGCGGCGAGGCCGGCGGCAGCGTGAGCTATACCGGCGGCGGGACCGGATCGCTGGCGATGGTGCGCATGGCCGGCAAGGGCACCTATACGGTGAAGCTGGACGACAAAGGCGGCACCCTGACCCAGACCCATACCGGTGCGGTGACGAATCCGGGCGGCGGCTCGGCCACGCACACCGACAACTTGAAGCTCACGCCCATTGGCCCGTGCTAAGTGAGGCGATCATGACACTGCAAGAGGCCGCGCGCGTCGTGCTTGGCGCGCTGACCGGGCTGCCTGGATTAGCGGCGCGCGCCGAAGCAGTCAGCCTTCACCGAGGCGATAAAGCAAGCGCAGGCGTTGTTGGAAAGGGCAATGGGAAGCAGGAGCGACAAGTCGACCGCTGTGAAATCTCCCAATTTTCCGTCCCCCGAAAGCGGACATTGCGCAATGCGCTCGGCACATCCGCTATGTGGGCACTAAGCGGATATCGGCTACCTCCAAAGATATTTCGTTCGACCGGCCCTCGGCGTCTTCCAGATGGCGAGTTTAGACAGTTACAATGACTTATTCTGATCTACTGGAGTCGATATGCGGCGGCGGGAGTTCATTGCAGCACTCAGCGGCGTGGCGGCAGCTTGGCCGCTTGTGGCGCTTGGCGAACAATCAAGAAGGGTGCCTGTTGTCGGGGTCCTTTGGCACGCAGGGAGTGCAGAGGAAGAGATTGCATTTAGCCGCCCGTTGAAAGCCGGGTTCGCCGACCTTGGCTATATTGAGGGAAAAACGATTGTTTTCGAAGAACGATACCCTGCCGAGCAAAAGGAACGATTCGACGCCTACGCCGCCGAACTGGTTAGTCTCAAGGTCGATGCCCTGATCGCTGGGTCAATCCCGGCTGCCTTCGCCTGCCAACGTGCCACGTCAACAATTCCTATCATCTTAGTTGCCAACCCTGATCCAGTAGGACTCAAGCTGGTGTCGAGCCTCGCCCGACCAGGAGGCAACATAACCGGTCTATCCGCGATGGCCTCCGATTTGGCGGCCAAGCGTGTGCAACTGCTAAAGGAAGCAATTCCAGCCTTGTCGCGCGTCGCTCTTCTCGTAAATCCCTCCGATCCGAATGATGCGAATAGGCTTGATTTCAGAACTCCAACCCACCGCAGATCGCTTACAAGTGTCCTTTCAGGCATTCGAAGCCCGCACCCCCGTCGAATTGAAAGGCGCGTTTGACAAAACTTTCTGCCGGTCATTTCGGTGCTGTCGTCGTTACGCAGAACGCGATGTATTTCAACGAACGCAGGCAAATCGCCGACATTGCTTTAGCTAGCCGAATTCCGACTATGGTGCCCGCTGATGTGTTCGTTGAAGCTGGCGCACTGATGTCCTATGGCCCGAGCTGGCCCGCTATATTTCGCAATGCGGCGGGATACGTAGACCGAATACTCAAAGGTGCAAAGCCCGCCGATTTGCCCGTCCAGCAGCCGACTAAGTTTGAGTTGGCCATAAATCTCAAGACCGCCAAGGTAATCGGCCAAGACGTTCCGCCGACCATGATCGCCCGGGCCGACAAGGTAATCGAGTAGACAGGCCGGCTTTTGCTTTTGGCATTTTGGAAGTTTTGCAACAGTATCTGCCAGAAGCGGACTTTGCATCGGATTTGGGGCTTTCGTCTCGCCAAGCGGCGCGTTCGTTGTTTACGATCCAGTGAGTCGTATCCGGTGAAACGCAGGCATTGAGAGACTGCCATGGGGATAAGAAGTTATACCGCTGCGCCCACGGCAGCTCTTGCTCTCGGACTTTTCTTCACGCCGCCGGTTTCCATCGCCATCGATGCGACCATCCACGCGGTCGCGTCGCTCGTCCCGGCCGCCATCGACAATCTCAGCTTGACGTCCCCTGCAATGGCTCAGCCGGGCACGCTCACGAAGAGACAATCGGATGCGCTCACTGCGTACAACAATGCAGTCAAGAACTTCGAGTCGATCCTGGGCGAGCGGCGCGCGCAGATCAATTCGAATCAACGGCTGCCGAATCTGCCGGGACAGGCGCTCTACCTTGCACGCAACAGCATGATGAGCGCTTACAAGGACCTCACCGACGCCCTTCCGTCCAGGATCGGAGGGCCCAATAAATTCGGAATCCCTCCGGCGTACTTTGACGCCGGCAGTGAGCCGCTGGTCGATGAGTACAGGAAACTGTTCGACCTCATGGAAGCGCCGCCCGTCAACGCGCAAAAATCAGATACTCCATTCAAGGACGTTGTCGATTTGGGAATTGCCATTGCGCGAGCCAGGGGCCTCGATGCGACGAATGCCGAAGCGGCAGGCCGTATCAGCCTGGGGCTGTTCTTTGCCGAGACAAACGGCAATCAAAACGTAGGGAATGCGCGCTCGAATAAATACAAGGGAAGTCTGCAAACGGGCCCATCCGAAGATCAAAATGGTCGAAAGAAGTGGGCAGCGATGAAAAAGTCGATAGCAGCCTTCGATCCTGCATTGAGCCTTCGCGACGACAAGGAAGAGGCTCGGGTTGGCAGTCTGGACCATCGGCTCAACCACTGGACCGCCGTGCGGGATGGCCTTATGAGCGCCCACGCGGATATTTTCCCGCAAGTAACGGCGATCGTGAAGACACTGCCAAATCCGATCGATCAAATGAAGCTCTTTGAACTCATCCAGATTATTCCCACTCCGACCAGGTCCGCACTCAGGTCGAGCGACCTGGTCAACTATCGGATTTCCGACCCGAGGATCATGGGATATCTGCGTAACAACAGCATCTTCGCCTTCGGACAGACCGACAGGTCAAGAACATCTGCAACCTTCCGCGAAGTTCTTGATGCGATGTGGCTCTTCAATGCCAAATTTGAACGAGCGCTTTCCGAATTCGACGAGATCAAGGCGGGACAAAAGGGTTGAAGCCGGCAGGTGCCAACCGGACCGCGTTTCGCCCGGAAACCAGCTTTGTCTTCCGCCAGAAGCATCTTCGGCCTCGGCGAAAACATATTTCCAGTAACCTATAGATGGTTCATAATTCCCATCAATGCCGTCTTGTGCCGCCATGCTGTCATGGCGCGCGAACAGAAATCACTCTGGGGGAAAGCAGGGATTGCTGTCGTCGGGGAGAAAATTCACCGGGTCAGGCTTTGGCGTTTGGCCCCGCCGCCGCACCATCGTCGCCGCGATGGCCGCGTTGGTGCTGCTGCCGATCGAGGCCAGCGATGCCGGCTGGCTGTCGGATGTCTTCAAAAGCTCGTCAAAGCCCAGCAAATCGCCCAAGCACGTCGCCTCGCCAAAGCACGTCACCTCGCCAAAGCGGGCCACCCTGGCGAAGCCTGCCGCCTCGCCCAAGCCCCGCACGGTAAAGCTTGCCGCCCTGGGGCCGGCCGCCCTGAACCTTCCCGCTCTGAACCCGGTCGCAACAACGTGCGATCGCTCAAAATTCCGGATCGTTCTGGATGTGGGACATACCGCCAGATCGGAAGGCGCGATCAGCGCCCGCAACGTCGCCGAGTTCGTCTTCAATCTGCGCCTGGCGCAGCAGATCGAGGAGAAATTGAAGGCCGAAGGCTTTGCCGAGACCAGGCTTCTGGTGACCGAGGGCAAGGCCAGGCCCAGCCTCGTCAAGCGTGTCGCCGCGGCCAACGATCTGCAGGCAAATCTCTTCCTGTCGATCCACCATGACTCCGTGCCCAACAAATTTCTCGAGAACTGGGAATTCGAGGGCAAGAAAAGCCATTTCAGCGACCGCTTCAGCGGTTATTCCGTCTTCGTCTCCCGTAACAATCCGGACTTCAAGACGAGCCTCTCGTTCGCCGAACTGGTCGCCAAGGAAATGAAGGCCCAGGGCCTGCGATATGCCAAGCAATATACCCAGGCCATCATGGGCCGGTACCAGCACCCGCTGCTGAACCGGGAAACCGGTGTCTATAGCTACGACGATCTGGTCGTGCTGAAGACGACCCGGATGCCTGCCGTCCTGCTGGAGGCGGGCTCGATCATCAACCGGGACGAAGAGCTCAAGATGGACTCGCCCGAGCGCCGGGACATCATCAGCAGCGGCGTCACGGCGGCCGTGAAGGAATTCTGCGATCCCCGATGGGCCATGCTCGGTCCGGTCTGATGACGCGGTGACGGCGCCAGTATGCTCATCCGTGCTGGCCTTGTCCTGATCATCATGATGCTGCCGGCTCCAGCTTTGGCAGGCTCCGCCTTGCCCAGGGGTTTCGTTTATTTGCGGGATATAGATCCTACAATCGTTCAAGACATTCGCTATGCCGGATCTCATAACTTTGTAGGCCGACCAATAAGGGGCTACCTCGCCGCCGAGTGTATCCTCAGCGTATCAGCCGCAAATGCCCTTGCAACGGTGCAGAGAATTTTGGCCGAGAAGAAGCTCTCGCTCATCGTCTGGGATTGCTATCGGCCGAAGCGGGCTGTCGATGATTTTCTTCGGTGGAGCAAAGACTCAACTCACTCCGAAATGAAGGCCGAATTCTATCCACGCACCGATAAGCAAAAACTGTTCGCTCTCGGGTATCTCGCAAGACCATCAGCTCACTCGCGGGGAAGCACGGTGGACGCAGGGTTAGTCCCAAGCGATTTTTCATCCGCGCCGCCGACGGATCCCTCGCAGTCGCTTAAGGCATGCACTGCCCCAAAAGGCGAAAGATTTGAGGATGGAACGATCGATTTTGGCACGGGCTACGACTGTCTGGACGTGCTCGCAAATACCTCAAACGCGCTTGCAGGCGGGACAGCACTACACAACCGTCAAACACTGAAATCCTACATGAAAGCCGCGGGCTTTCGTCCCTATGCCAGGGAGTGGTGGCACTTCGAACTTGTCAATGAGCCATTTAATCGTGACGGGTTTGACTTCGAGGTCTCGGCCTCGCCATCATCGAACGAAAGGCCAACACGCTCACATCTGGGTGCTCAATAGTCTTGCGATGTGGCGTCGGGATCGCTTTGAATAACTTCAGTCGGAAAGGAATGGAGCGATGGCGTGGATTTGGAATCGCATCCTGCCCCAGGCGATGCGTGCCGAAACAACGCCGTCGGCGCGGATCGACGGCTATGTCGCCAGCAAGATCCGGCCGGATGGCCCGGGGCTCGCACTCGCCGTCGTCAAGGCCGGGGCCGTCGTGCACGCGGCCGGCTATGGACTGGCCGACAGGCGCGGGCACCCGATTACACCGGACACGATATTTCACCTGGCCAGTTGCGGGAAACAGTTTACCGGCCTGGGAATTGCGATGCTCGCCGAGGAGGGAAAGCTCCATCTCGACGATCCGGTGGCCAAGCACCTTCCCCTGCTCGCCGCCTTCGGCCCGCGGGTCACGATTCGCCGGTTGCTGCATCACACCTCGGGAATTCGCGATCTCTATGACGAGGACGGTATCGAGGAAGTGCTGGCACGCTGCGAGCGGGCGACCAACGCCGATATGATCCGCACCTATGTCGATCTTGGCTGTCCGATGGCCGAAGACGGAAGCCGGCCGGGCGACGAGTTCTGCTACAGCAATTCCGGCTACGACCTGCTCGGCGCGGTGATCGAGCGCGTGTCAGGCCAGTCATACCATGACTTCTTCCAAATACGCGTGTTCGACCGGGTGGGCATGAAGGATACGTTCTCGGTTCCGGACCGCCGAGCAGGCGATCGTCGCTGCGCGACCGGATACATCCGCGACGATCGAGGCGCCTATGTCGAGCACGGCGGCACCGCGGTCGACGAGGTGGTGGGATCGGGGTCGTTCTACACGACAGTGTCCGATCTGTGCCTCTACGACCGCGCCCTGGCGACGAACAGCCTCCTCAGCGAGGCCGGCATGCGGCAGATCTTCACCAGCGGCCGAACCAACGATGGCACTCCTACGACTTACGGATTTGGCTGGTACGTGGGAACTGACCAGGGCGTGCGCTTCGCCGAGCACGAAGGTGAATGGAACGGGTTCTACTCGTATATCTGTCGCTTTCTCGACCGGCCGCTCAGCATCTTCCTGCTGTCGAACCATCCCGAGCTCGACCTGTTCGAGATCGCGAGTGAAGCAACCGCGGCCTTTGACTGATCCCGTCGAGTCTCGCGGTTACCGTTCCTGTTGTCGGGACGCCCCGGCTGCGGCGCGGCTTCCCATCGACGAGAGCAGGCTTCGGTGCGAGGCGATCCAATTGTATAACGGATGGCCAAGAAGGCGGCTGAGAACCGGCACATAGAACAACGGAACCTGCCACCACAATCCCGGTACGCGCAGCACGACGTATCGATAAGCCTCGAAACCCGGCAACGCCCGACCGTCGGGCAGGACGAGGTAGAGCGCCTTTTCCATTTGCGCGTCACTGACGATGGGGGAAGGATCGGTGCGGAAGTTACGTACCTTGATCTGCCCGAGGCCGTCGAAGGCCAGAAACCACACCATCGACCGCACGCAGAATCCGCATCTGCCGTCGTAGATCATTTCCATTTCGCCCATTGCGCGCTTCCACGCCGCGCCCAGGCGCGTCAGCCACTCCGGGCGCACGAAGCTCATGTGGCCCATGATCATCACGAAGGAGAAATAGAACAGACCCATGAGAAGCGCGAACTGCAAATGGAGGAATATGGCCGCAGCAAGCAGATAAGGGCGCGTGCTCCGCTGCCAGATCAGGAATGGGAATGCGATCTCGATGAGAATCGTGCCGTAGGTCGCGAGGTTGACCAGCCAATAGTGCGATGCCAGAACGTCCAGGATGATCCTGTTGTAGTACTCGTCGGTGGTGAACACGATCCATACGGCGTCGCCGCTCCACCAGACGTCCCCTCCCAGTTTGCTGATGGCGCTGTAGAAGAACAGCACCGCCATCTGGATCTGCATCAGCCGGGTGCAGGCGCCGGCCCAGGCACTGCCGTAGGGCGGCAACCGTGCCTCGAGATCCCTGACCTTTGCGGCGCGCACGGCGCGCACCCTGTCCAGGCTCAACGCGCGCCCGACCGGCGCGACACACAGAATGAAGAGCAGGCTGGCGACAATCCAGTCGACCCCGTAGGTGAGCATCGGGTTGCGGTAATCGTAGGAGATCTGGCCGACCAGCACGATCCATTTCACCCAGGACGTCCGCCAGCCCACCATGAAGGCGGCGCAGCACAGCAGAAAGAGACCGTGGAAGGCGACCCACTCCCACGGGGCGCCAAAATAGAAGAAGACCGATTGCATCCAGGGATCGCGGATCTTCAGAACGACGTCGCGCGGCATCCAGCCGGCGTCGCCCCACAGATCGAAAAGATGGGGGGTTGCCTGGGCGTAGTGGAGCAGCAGCGCCGCGCCGATGCCGATGCGGGCGAGCTCCAGCGGCGAGGTGGGACTATCTTGAAACCAGACCTGCGACCAGGCCCGGCTGAGGGCTGCAAACGTGTCGCGGGCGAAGCGGGTGAGCGTCACGGGGCCGGACATTTGACGGTCTTCACGGTATTCACGGTGATGAACTCGGGATCCATGGGATGCTTCCCGCTCAATTGGTCCGCGGGTGTGAAGCTCCCCTGCTCGTAGTACACGAAGGTGATTGAAACCGGACGCAACGAGGCGTGCTTGCGGCACAGTAACGCGCCGGCGCGATCGGCGTAGAGCTCGGGATTGTCGATGATGGCATAATGCCAGGCCCTGAACCAAATAAAATCCGGATGAAACCAGTTCAACTGCTCCGTCGGCGTAAAGGTATGGCGCGCCCCGGCGGCATCCTCGACGGAGTAGCGAAGTTGAGCCCCGCCGATGGTCGGCGCGAAGAAATTCCACGGATTGTCCAACCTGAACAAGGTCAGGTAGGGTTGCAGAGCGGCACGCAGCGTCCGCACCGACACGCTCGAGTCCGGGGCCGGTGCGATCACCATGGCAAGGGTGTGCCAGGCGACGAATGCCGACATCACCAAATAGGTCAGGCGCTGCCGCCAGCGATTCCAAATCATTCCCAGCCCGATGAATTGATCTGTTGAACGTCAGACCGGCAGTCCTCGGAGGACCGCACGTCCTCCCGGAAAGTGAACCGTAAGAGCTGATTTGGTCCGCCGCTTTTCCCTAGCACGAAGACAGCGAACGATCCATCGCTTCAACGACCAAGAGGTCTCCATGGTCATCGCCAACCGGACAGCCTTGGGAAGCCGGCCTGAGCCGCACGCTTCGCGACCACGAGGAGCAGGCCGCTGAGTGGCGCCCATTTCCCGGCTCCGGCATCGGTCTCGGTCACCGCCCCTTTCGCCGTGTGAATGGACATCGTCAGCACGGCCTCTCAGGTCCGAAAAGTGCCCTGTAGCGCACCTTGTCTCGAAGACAAAATCACACGATACTGATTGTCTCACAACGAGCGGACAACGGCATGAGCGAGGTTGAGGACGCTCCACCGGTGGTGCAGCTGTCGCGCGATCCCCGGCATCGCAAGACGGTGGCGTGGTCAATCGCGGTCGTCACCGCCGTCGTCGCGCTCACGCTACATTCGCTGAACAACGGTACTGCACGGGCCACCGCGCTGACGGAAGAGACGCGGACGGCGCTCATCAAGAGCGCGGAGGAGAGCTGCTTCGACGGACAATCGAAGCAGGAGGCCAACAAATCGCGGAAGCCGGAACATCTTCACGGGCTCTGTTACTGCTTCGCCGAAAAGCTGAGCTACACAATGACCATGGAGAAAGCGATCGCTTCTCTTGGCAAGCCGTTGTCGCCGACAGCCGAGGAAGAGCGGGTGATGCGCGCCGTCTTCGACAATTGCTGGCAGGTCAACGTGAAGTAGGGACTGCGGCTGGGGCATTTGCCCGTGAAAGTCGCGTTTCAACTGTCGCCGTGGCAATCCGCTCGCGGTGATTCCCGGAAGGGACAACCCGCGGCGCGCGCCAATGTCCGGGTTGGGGTCATATTTCCGGACCTCGGCGCGCGCAACCGGGATGTCCGCTTCAGTCCTTGTGAACGGACATTGTCAGCACGGCCTCTCAGGTCCGAAAAGTGCCGTAAACAGCCATGCTGACCCGTTCAATACCCGACCGAAAACGCCGGGTAACATGGGCAACCTGCGCGACGGCATCAATTCGACGCCTGAGCCAGCTTGCTCCACTCGCTCGGCTGGACGCGGACAATCAGCTTGTAACCGCCATTGCCGTCCGGCTTGAACACCGATGCTTCGCATGCGCGGACGTCGGACCAGTCCTTGCCGAACGCATCAATGATGTTCGGCTTGTGCGACACGATCACGAGGTTGCTGCCGGCCGGCGGCTGCCCAGAAACGAGCTTGCGAAAAGCTTCTGCGCGTCGGTTGTTCTCGGCTGGAGTAGCCGCGACGTCGCCTTCAGTAACGTCGGGCGACCGCGTAACCTCGCCGAAGCCCAGCAGCGTTCCGGTTTCGACCGCTCGCTGGAGCGTGCTGGTCTGGACCTGCCCTACGGGAATTCCGAGTTTGCGCATCGACTCGCCGATCGATTTCGCAAGCGCGCGACCCTCGCCGTTGAGCTGCCGTTCAGCGCCGGCTTTCTTCATTTCGAGAAGATCGGGATCGGCCTGGTCTGAAAAGGGCGCATGGCGAAAAACGATCACGTATCCGCCCTGGCGCAGCGCGTCGATCCATTCAGCCCGCGATTGTGCCGCCTGGCTGCTGGCCGCTACCGGCAAAAATCCGAGCAGTGCACACAACAAAACCAATCGAATGACAGGCATAGGCTCTTCCTCCTTCTAATGGCACGGTCTCAAGCGTGCCGGAACCGGACGATCATCGCCCGGTATCAACCGTCGAATTGCGCATCGGCCGTGCATCGCCATGAACGTCATCCCCCGAAGACCGCGTCGGGAAGCCACAGCGTGAGGTCAGGCACGTAGATGATGACGGCAAGCACGATCAGCAGGATAACGAGAAATGGCAGGATGCCCGGATCGCCTCGCCCATCGGCGCGACAGCGATCGACGAAAGCACGAAGAGGTTCAGGCCGACCGGCGGATGGACGAGCCCAATCTCCATGTTGTGCGTGAAGATGATCGAGAAGTGGACGGGATCGACGCCCATCGCGGCCGAGCGCCGGGCGCAAGGATCGGCAGAACGAGAAGCAGCGTCGCCGTCACTTCCAGGAAGCAGCCAAGCACCAGCAGCAAGGCGTTGATCGCGAGCAGGAACTGCCAGGTCGCGAAACTGATGGCTGAGCAGAAATTCGACGAGGCGGGCGGGAGCACCCAGATTCCGTCAGCCAGTGTCCGACCGCGAGCGCAGTCGCGATGATCAACATGATGCTCGCGGCGCTGCGTAGTCCGTTCGCGACAACCGACAGCGTCTCCGTCCAGTGGAACCCGCGATAGAAGAGCAAGGACACGCAGAGCGCTACGACCGCAGAGAGCGCCGCGGCTTCGGTCACCGTGACGAAGCCGCCGTAAATGCCGACCATGACGACGAGCGGCACGAGCAGCGCCGGCAGCGCCGATAGCGTCACCCGCATCCGCTCCCCGAACGGCAATACCGGCTCGACCGGGAATTTGCGGCGGCGCGCTTCGTACAGAACCCAGACGAAGAACGCTGCGGCCTGCAGCAGGCCCGGGAGAATGCCGGCCAGGAACAGTCGCGGCACCGATTGTTCGGCGACAATGCCGTACAGGATCAGCGGCAGGCTCGGCGGAATGACGATGCCGATCGTTCCCGACGCCCCGACGACCCCGAGCGCGAACGACCGCGGATAGCCGCGCTCGAGCATCGCCGGGATCAGGATCGTCCCCATCGCCAGCGCGGTCGCGACGCTCGAACCGCAGATCGCGGCGAACAGCGTGCAGGCGACGACGGTGACGAGCCCGAGCGATCCCGGAAGTCCGCCGAGCCACGCCGCGGCCAGATTGACCAGCGCATTGGCGATGCCGCCGAACCGCATGAATGTCGCCGCCATCACGAACAGCGGCAGCGCCATCAAGGTCGGCGAGTTGAGCTCGTTGATGACGAGCTGCGCGGCGCCCACGAGCGGCTGGCCGGATGCCGTGAACATTGCGCCGGCGCAAAGCCCGAGCACCAGGAAGACCGGCATGCCGGCTGGCAAGCAGTCCGACGAACAGGGTGAGGAAGCCGGTCATGGCGCTCGGCTCAATCGATGCCCGGCAGCTCATGACCGCCCGGGTGCTCGCGGGGCATGGCGCTCCGGTCCGACGTTCCGACCAGCCCGGTCAGCCTGATGACATAGCGGATCAACATCAGCACGCCGCCCGCTGGCAGCGCCGCATAGTAGATCCACATCGGGAACCGCAGATCCGAGGCGCTGTGCTCGTCGATCATCCAGGCGGTTTCGACGACCTGCCAGCCGTACCAGGTCAATGCGCCGCAAAACACGATGGCCGCGACGCAGTTGAATACCTCCAGCCATCGCGCCACGCCTGCCGGGACGACGTTGAGTACGAGATCGGGCCTGACATGGCTGTCGGTGCGCACCAGCTGGCTCGACACGATCATGATCGCCCAGATCATCAGATAGACCATGACCTCCTCCGCATAGCTGATCGACTGCTGCGGCGAGAAGTAGCGCGACACGACCTGCCAGAGCGCAAAGGCGAGCGCGGCCAGGCCGAGCACGCCGACGAGCGCCTGCTCGGCGCGATCCCAGATCTTCATCATCATCGGCGGCGTCCAAGGTCTTCAGCCGGCCGCGGCGACTTCGGCCGAAACCGCTGCGACCATCTCGGGCGAAATCCGCGACAGCTTCGCCACGTGGTCCTGGTGCGCCATCATCTCCTGCCGCGTCGCTGCGAGCTCCTCGGCCGACGGCACGACGATCCTGATGCCATGCGCCTGCGCCAGCTCGCGCGCGCGAGACTGCGCGGCCGCCATGTTGGCCCGATAGGTCAGCGATCTTGTCTCGCCAGAGATCGGTGAAGACCTGCTGCAAGATCGGGCGACAGTTTTCGCCAGAAGGCGAGGCTCACGATCGGGATGTATTCGCCGACGAATTGATGGTCCTCGAGCGCGTGACGAATTCCCGATTCCCAGAATTGGCCGCTCGCCACCGTTTCATGGGACGTGATCAGCCCGTCGAACGTGCCCTGCGAAAGCCCAAGCGGCACGTTCGGCAAGGGCGTGGTATTCGGGATCGCGCCCATGAACTGGGTCCGCCAGGCCTGCCCTGCCCCGCCGCTGTTGCGGATCTTCAGTCCCTTGAGATCGCCGTATGCATTGCAGCGGCTTGCCGGTGCTGAACCAGTTGAAGAAGCCGAGATCGAGCCACGGACCGATCACGTGCGAGCTCAGCTGCTGCTCGATCTGGTGTCGCGAGCAGCTGCCCCGGCTTGCCGTCCACGACACGATGCACCATGTCGATCGGACGCCCGTAAAGCACGGGCAGCTGGACGAAATCCGCGTCCGGCACGATGCCGGTCAGCGACCAGCTTCCCGGCACCGCCATCTCGACCTGTCCCTGCAGCAGCGCCTTGCCGACCTGCAGATCGGGAAAGAGCTGCCCGCTCTCGAACAGTTGCGTCTTGATCTTGCCGCCCGCCGCCGTCTCGATCCTTCGCGAGATAGTCCCTGACCACGGCATTGCGCGCATGCGACGGCGCGGTTTCGAGCGAGCAGCGCAGCAGCATCGGTTCGTCGGCCGCTGCTGCTCCGATGCGAACGGCCGGCGCTGCCGCGATTGCCATTGCGGATGCCACGAACGCTGCGACGCGACATGACGATTGCATGTCATTCTTGTCTCTCCTGTTTGTTCACGGTTGTCGCGCGCGCAGGTTCGCGCGGATGGATGCCGCGCGAGCCGGCTGTTTGACTGAAGCGTTCGAGTTCGTTCAGAGGACGAGGCCGATGCCGGACGACGATCAGCAATGCGTTGACGACGAGCTCGAACTGCCGGTCCGAGAGGCGCTTGAAGATGCGCAGGCCGAACCAGGCGCCGAGCACGGCGGCCGGAACGAAAGCAGACGCCTTCCAATCCAGTTGCGCCTGCGCGTCGACGATGACGGCCGCATCAGATGGATCGCGATCAGCGTCACCGGCTGCATGCCGAGGATGAAGGGCTGATACACGCCGCGCTGGCGCGCCTTGTCCCACCCCTTCAGGCCGCACCAGATGGTGACGAAGGCGCCGGGAAATCCGGCAAGCCCGCCGGTGATGCCGCCGAGAAAGCCGCGCAGACGTCCGACAGCCGTCCCAGTCCGGAGCGAGCGAACCGGCCAGCGCAGCAGCAGATAGCCGCCGTAGACGATGAGCAGGCTTCCGATCACGGTCCGATAGGTCGTGGTCTGGAAGATGCAGCAGCAGATAAACGCCGGCGGGCACGCCGAGAAAGCCGCCGATCAGGAAGACCCCCAGGCTGCGCCAGTCGATCGCGCGCCAGAGCGCAGCGACGCTGAGCAATCTGGATCGCGATGCTGCAAACGATCATCACGTGCACCGCGTAGACCGGGGTGTCCATCAGGTGGAACAGCAAGGCGCCGCACAGCGCCGAGAAAGCAAATCCGGCGATGCTGGAGACGGTGGATGCCGCGAAGACGGCGATCAGCGCATACGACGATGCCCTGGACGCCCTGCGCCGACAGCACCGCGCCTTCCGCGATCAGGAAGCCGAGGCCGAGAACCCCGACGATGATCATGCTCGAACAGGCCCGGATCGGCGGCGTGGCCGAGCCGAAATCTGCCGCTGTGAACGAGCTGTTTCGGCATGTCGCGCACCTGTGCTCGCGCGCCGCAGGCGTGGACGATCGTCCGCCTGCGCGAGCGCCTTCGCTGTCGTTGAATGATTGCCGCGCAGGGCTCATGCGGACGATGGATGCCGCCGCTTCCGTAGACGAGCGCTCAATGGCGGATGGCCTACTTCACCGCGTGCGCGTGCTCGCAGGTGACCTGTCGGGTTCATGTCCGCGAACGCGCCGCGCGGGTTCGCTTTCCAGGCCCAGACGTGCAGCTCGTAGAACGGGCCGAGGCCGTAGCGATTAGGCGCGCCGGTGAAATTGAACAGCTGACCTTCCAGCGAAGCCGGTCCCTTGGTGGTGATGTATTCAACCGCGATCAGCTCCATTTTGCCGTCGGGCATCGGCTCATACATGATCGCCTGCGGGTGCTTGATATCGACGGCGTCGCCGATGCAGCCTGGCCTTGACGTAGTGAATGCCCATTGCGCCGCCATCGACACCGCTGGCGCAGGGTATCGGCGCATAGCCCTCGGAAACGGCGACCGCTACGTCCTTGAACCGGTCGTTGGCGGCGCGCACATGCTCCGCCAGAGGGTTGCGGCTGCCGTCTGCGGCAATGGCGGCTCCAAGCGCGAACAGCGACAAAAGGGCCAGGCTCCTGGCCCACGTAGACAGCACTCAATTTTGTTCTCCTGAGGTCAATTCGTACAAAAAATGGGGCGTCTCGCTGGAAGCGAGCTGTTGCGTGCCGACGGTCGCGTCGTTGGAAACCGCCGACGGCTCGTCGTCTGTTTCGTAGAGCCGCGCCGGAGATACCCGGAACAGGCGGCGAAAGACTTTGCCGCTTTGCTTTGTTTTTGCGCTAGATGCGCTTGATTTTCGATCGAAGAGCATCGTCCGGCTGCGGAGGATCGTGTGCAATTTCTGTTTGCCGATCATACGCTTGATACCGACCGCCGCGAGTTGCGTCGTAGTGGCACGCCGATTGCCGTCGAGCCGCAGGTGTTCGATCTGCTCACCTACCTCGTGCAGAACCGCGAGCGCGTCGTCAGCAAGGACGATCTCTTCGCCTCGGTCTGGGGCGGCCGGATCGTGGCGGATTCGACGCTTAGCAGCCGTATCAACGCCGCGCGCAAGGCGATCGGCGACAGCGGCGAGGAGCAAAGGCTGATCCGCACCCTGGAGCGCAAGGGCATTCGATTCGTCGGCGCCGTGCGTCTGTCAGCCGGAGAGTGTCGAGCCGGCGCCTGCCGCCGGTTCGCCACGGGATGAGGTCCAGGAGCCGCCACGTCCGGCCTTGCCGCCATCCGACCGGCCCGCGATCGCCGTGCTTCCCTTCGTCAACATGAGCGGCGATGTCGGAGCAGGACTATTTTTCCGACGGCATCAGCGAGGACATCATCACCGCCCTTTCCAAGCTGCGCTGGTTCTTCGTCATCGCGCGTAACTCCTCCTTCACCTACAAGGGCAAATCCGTGCACATGAAGCAGGTCGCCGAGGAACTCGGCGTCGGCTATGTCGTCGAAGGCAGTGTGCGCAAGGGCGGCGACCGCGTGCGCATCACCGCGCAGCTCAACGACGTCGCCACCGGCAGTCATCTCTGGGCAGAGCGTTACGACCGCAATCTGGCCGACGTGTTCGCGGTGCAGGACGAGATCACCGAGGCCATCGTCGCAGCAATCGAGCCGCAGCTCTACGCGGCGGAGAATTATCGCGCCCGGCACAAGCCTCCGGAGAACCTTGACGCCTGGGATCTGGTGATGCGGGCGCTGGCACACTTCTGGCGGATGACCCCCCAGGACAATTTCGCGGCCCAGGCGCTGCTCGAGAAGGCAATCGCGATCGACGGGAATTACGGCCAGGCGCTCGGCGTCCTCGCCGTCAGTTATATTTTCGGCGCCCATATGGGTTGGGATGACAGCGCAGCCGCCGTGCCGAAGGCCCAACGCGCGGCGCAGGCGGCGATCGGTGCCGACAGCGAGGACCCCTGGGCGCATCTCGCGCTTGCTACCGTCTATGTGAACCTGGGACGTTTCGAAGACTCGCTGGCCGAATTCGAGCTGGCGTTGCGCCTCAATCCAAATTTCTCGCTGGCGCAAGGCTTCTATGGCCTTGTGCTCTCATATTGCGAGCGCTGGAAAGAAGGCAGCGACGCCGCTCGCCGCGCGCTGCGGCTGAGCCCGCGCGATCCATTCTCCGCGATTTACAACGGCATTGCAGCCTATGCGGAGTTCGTCGGACGCAATTACGACGAGGCGATGCGGCTGGCGCGCGAGGGCATCCGTCAGCGCTCCGATTTCGTCGGTGCCCATCGCGTGCTCACCGCTGCCGCCGCCATGGCCGGCGAGACCGATCTCGCCAAGGCCGCACTCCAGGATCTGCGCCGCGCACAGCCCAACATCTCGCTCGCCTGGATTGCAAGCCACATGCCGATCAGGCAGGATGCCGAGCGCGAGCGCTATCTGGAAGCTTTCCGCCGCGCGGGCCTAGATTAGCCCGGTTGACGATTCGGACGGACGACTTTCGCTTGGTCATTTCCGGACCTTGGCGCTCGCAACCGTGTCTTTAAATCTCTCCCCCGGTCCGTTTCGTGTTCCCGCCACAGGACCAAGGTCGGCTCGTCCTTTGGATCGGCGCGAACTCGCCGTGATGGCCCGACACCCGGTGCGCCGACCTGCGCTGCTATCGCGGATCAATCTGTTTGCCGAGACGAAGCTCTTTGATGGCAATGCCGAGTTCGCGCGGATCATTCGGGTAGTGCGTGACGGCATTGGTCAGTAGCTCGATCGTCAGCCTATCCCGCGCTACGAACCTCTCGAGCGACATCGTGACCGCATTTGCCAAAGGCGAGAACCAGTGGCGGGGTATGACCATCGGTTCGGGTCGCGGCCAGAAGCGTGAGCGGCATTTCAAGGCCGAGCACTTTGGCGATTCACACCGCACTGTCAAATTGCGGATTTGACGATTTACTGTTTCTGAAGTTTCGTGATCGTCTTGACCCCACCCGCTTCGGTAGCGGAAAAGGTGACCTTGTCGCCGGCATGCACGGCGTCCAACGCCAGGCCGTCTTGCACCTTGAACTCGTCGAGCAGCGCCGCCGGCATTCGCTCCGACGGTACCGCCTTGCGTCTGCCGAATCGCGACGGTGCCATGGATCCGGTCGACTATGGTAACCGTTCCCGTAAGCGCTTGTTGGGCCGAAGCCCCGGAGCCGATGACGATGAGGGCCGCAGCGCCAGCCAAAATGATCTTTGCGATTTTCATGGCGGTCTCCCGGTTGTCGAATGATGCGCGATAAGCCGCGGCGGCCGGATTGGTTCCTGCGGAGGAACGCGGCTCACCCGCTTCGTCCCGATCCTATGCCTCGCCGCATCCCGACGGAGGCAGCGACGATGCCGCGGTGCTAGCGTATCGGGCATCGGCGGCCGCGGCACCGACGCCAATTCGGGATCGACCTGGGGCTGAGCCGTGGCTGGCGGTTGCTGTTCAGGCTGCCGCGGCACGTAGGGTGCAGCGGCTTGGGGTGCAGCGGCTTGCGGCAACGCGGGCACCGCTGCGGCAGCTTGCGGCGGCGGAAGCGGCGGCATCGGCTTGCGCGCCCGCGCGGCGGCCGGCCGCGGCGGAAGCGCCGACATCCTCGGCCGCAGGTTCTGCCCGGAAGCCTTGAGCTCCGAAGCCTTCCTCCGAAGCCTTGGCCTCGGAAGCCTGGCCTCGGAAACCCCGGCAATGTCGCGGGACATCTGCTGCTGGCTGGCCTTGAGCTGTTCGATGCTGGCCTTGAGCTGTTCGATCTCCTGCCCCACGCTTGCGATATCGCGCGCCATCGACTGGAGCGACTGCGCCGCTTCGACCGATGGGACGGCGGCCGGCGCGACGGCTTCCGGCGCGGTCTGAGCTACTGGTTCCGGCTGCGGAAGTGCCGCGTTCGCCGCGTCGGGCGCAACGGCGCGTGGGACCGGTTGCGCGGGGAGCGCCGGTTCTTCCAGCGGCAGGATTGACGCGAACAGGCGATGCGGCGCCCACTGCGCGATCGTCCATTCGGCCGCATCGCCATAGGACTGCCAGGCGACGCTGGCGGCACCCGTGAGCGCCGCCAGCAGCAGCGCGGCAGTGAGGGCGCGGGCCGCCCGCCCGCCAATCGACCACCGGCGGCCCGGAACCCGGACATCGCCGACGGCGGCAGGGCGAAACGTCGTATCGACCGGCGGAACCGCTGGGCCAGCAGGGAGGTCGGATCCCGCGCGGGTCGGCGGATTCTTCGAAGGTTGGCGCATGGCGCGCGCCAGCCTGGAAAGCTCTTCATCCGTGGGCGCGACCGGAACCACATCGGGCGCGACCGCAAGGACGTCGTGTGGATCGTCGGGTTGTTTCGGGTTCAGCGTGGATTGCATTGGCGCTCCGTACTCAGTCCAATGTCACCGCTTAGGGGCGGACGGCGGATTACCGCTCAATCAACGGCGTTGCTGCTCCACACTTCACTGCGGTTTGACCAAAGCAAGGCGATACGATGGAGAGTATGGGGCCGCTTGCGGCAACGGCTCTTCGGGAACCCGGCTTAAGGAGAGCACCAGCGGCGTGGTAGCGGAAGGGGCGGCATTCAAGGCGCGAACAGGTGGATGCTGTAGCGACGTCCAAGGCGAGACCCAGTGGCGCCGTACGGACATCGGCGGCGCTAGCCACCCTTCTCCATCCGCTTGGCAACCTTCGCCCTCTTCTTCGCTCGCCCCTTCCCTTCGCTTTCCAGCGCCTTGCGCACCTGCTTGAATTCCCGCAGCGACGCGTTGTCGGCCCGCGGAAAGTGCAGGTCGAGGGCCTCCAGCGCGCTGACGATGGTGGAGCCGATCACCACCCGCGCGAACCATTTGTGGTCGGCCGGCACCACGTGCCACGGCGCCACCGCCGTCGAGGTGTGCCGGACGATGTCCTGATACACGGCCATATATCTCGGCCACAGCGCGCGCTCGGCTATGTCGTTCATGGAAAACTTCCAGTTCTTCGAGGGCTGCTCCAGCCGGTCGAGAAACCGATCGCGCTGTTCCTGTTTGGAGATATTGAGGAAGAATTTCAGGATCACCGTGCCGTTGCGCGCGAGGTAGCGCTCGATCGCTGAAATGTCCTGGAACCGCTCGCGCCAGATGTGCTTGGTCATCAGCCGGTGCGGAATCTTCTCCCGGGCGAGAAATTCCGGATGCACCCGCGTCACCAGGCATTCCTCATAATAGGAGCGATTGAAAATGCCGATACGGCCGCGCTCCGGCAGCGCGATCATGCTGCGCCACATGAAATCATGGTCGAGTTCGTGGGAGGTCGGCTGCTTGAACGAATAGACCTCGCAACCCTGCGGATTGACGCCTTCGAAGATGCTCTTGATGGCGCTGTCCTTGCCCGCCGCGTCCATGCCCTGAAGGATCACGAGCAGCGACCAGCGATCCTGGGCGTAAAGCCGTTCCTGAAAATCGCTCAGGCGCTTGCGGTTGGCTTCGATGATCTTTTCGGCCTTGTCCTTGTCGAGGCCGCCCCTCTCGTTGGTCTTATGCGACTTGAGACGGAACTTGCCCGATCCGTCGAAGCGGAACGGCGCCACAAAAGGTTTCAGTTCGGCGCTCAGGGACGGCGAAGGCTTCTTGTTCATGACGTGGCACCCTTTCTCCCCCTGGCGAAAATCTAGCTGCTCAGCTGCGCTTCGACAAACGCGGTGACAAAGCGGGGCATTGCCGCGGTGAGATCGCGCGGCTCGCGCACCAGATGAACAGCGGAAAGTTCGGGCTGGCGCTGCCGGGCGAGATTGGTCTCGATCCTCGTGCGCAACTCTTCGCCGGTGAGATCGACGTTCAATATCCTGATCATCGCTATCACCGCGCCTGTGACCACGCAGTCCCAGTGCGCGCCGGCCCGATAGTCGGCGGCGTCCAGACCGGTTTCCTCCAGGACTTCGCGGGCGATGCTGCCCTCGATATCGACCGTACCATCGCTGATATCGTCGGGATCGGGCGTTCCCGCCGGAAAGTAGATGCGCCCGGCATTCGACGTATGCTGGGCCATTTCGCCGAGGACGAACGCGCCGTCGGCGCAACGCAGCGCGCCCGCCCCGAAGCCGTTGAACACGCCCGCCTCCGGAAAGCCCCAGTCGCGCCACGCCAGGAAATCAGCGAAATCGGCCTCGAAATAGCTGGCGCTGAAGCGCTCCCGGGTGAAGACCGGATCGCGCCCCAGCAGGATGCGGCCGTTCCAGATCGGCTTCTCGCGCTGCTTGACCGCGAAATGCGCTGATATCTCGGCGCGCCGCTCGTCCGCGAACGGCCACGGCCGGGGCTCAAACGAGAGATCGAGCGTCGTGACGCGATGAATGACCGGAAGCGTCATGCCGCCCGGCTGGATTTATTTGGCATTCATCCCCGTCGTCTTTTTGGCCTTGTCGACAAACTTGTTGGTGAAGGTCTTGCTGAGATCGATATTGGCTTTCGCCACTTCGGGCGAACCCACGCTGAACACGGCGAGCACCGCCTCCGCTCCCTTCGGGTCCATCTTGCCGGTCTCCGAAAACATCGGGATCGTGTTCTTGAGCGCGGCGAGATAGAGATCCTTGTTCTTGCCGACCATTTCCGGCGGCATTTTCGCCATGATCTCCTCGGGCGAATGCGAATGAATCCAGGCCAGCGTGTTCACGATCGCATTGGTCAGGGCCTGCGTTTCCTTCTCGTGCGAATTGACCCAGGCCGCGGTAGAGTAGAGCGCGCCGCCCGGATATTCGCCGCCGAACACCGCAAGCGTATCCTTCTGGGTGCGGGTATCGGCGAGAATGCGCAGGTCCGGATGGCTGCCCTGGAGCACGGTGACCGACGGATCCAGCATGACAGCGGCGTCGATCTGGCCCTGCTCCATCGCCGCGACCGCGGTCGCGCCGAGGCCGACGCCGATCACGGAAGTGCCGGCCGGGTCGAGGCCGTTTTTCTTCAGGAGATATTTGAGGAAGAAATCGGTCGAGGAACCCGGCGCGCTGACGCCGACTTTCTTGCCGGCCAGATCCTTGATCGATTTGATCTCGCCGTTGTGCGAGGGCGACACGACCAGGACGAGGCCGGGATAGCGGTCATAAACGACAAAAGCCTGCAGTTCCTGCTTCTTGGCGGCGAGATTGACGCAATGGTCGAAATAGCCGGAAACCACGTCGGCGCTGCCGCCGAGCACGGCCTTGAGCGCGTCCGAGCCGCCCTTCAGGTCGACCAGGTCGATGGCAACGCCCGCCTTGTCGAATTCGCCAAGCTGCTTGGCCAGCACGGTCGGCAGATAGCACAGGCAGGAGCCGCCCCCGACCGCGACCGTGATCTTGCTTTGCGCCGCCGCCAGACCGGACGTCACGACCAACGCCAACAGCGTCGCAGCCAGCCTGCCCAAAATCGTCCTCATGGTATCCTCCGTGCCATTTGTTGGTTGGGCGCACGATAGAGCAGTGCGCGCCGCTTGAGAAGGAGGCCACAATGAGACTCTAGTTGTGGCCTTGAGCCGCCTCCGGCCGCCAGACCAGAAGCCGCCGCTCGACCTTGGTCACGGCAAGATCGATCAGGATGACGAAGGCCGACAGCACGAACATGCCGGCGAACACGCCGGCGACGTCGAAAGTGCCTTCGGCCTGCAGGATCAGATAGCCGAGCCCGGCGCCGGAGCCGAGATATTCGCCGACCACGGCGCCGACCACGGCGAAGCCGACCGAGGTATGCAGCGAGGAGAACATCCACGACAGCGCCGACGGCAAGTACACGTGCCGCATCAATTGCCGTTCGCTCATGCCGAGCATGCGGCCATTGGCCAGCACCGTGGCGCTGACCTCCTTGACGCCCTGGTAGACGTTGAAGAACACGATGAAGAACACCAGCGTGACGCCGAGCGCGACCTTCGACCAGATGCCGAGGCCCAGCCACAGCGTGAAGATGGGCCCCAGCACGACGCGCGGCAGCGCGTTGGCCATCTTCACATAGGGATCGAATACCGCGGCGACGCGCGGCTGGCGCGCGAACCAGAAGCCGACCAGGACGCCGCCCAGCGAGCCGATCGCGAAAGCCAGAATCGATTCCCATAAGGTGATCAAAAGGTGCTTCCAGATCACGCCGCTGGAGAACCAGTCAAAAATCTGGCTGCCGACATCGACCGGATTGGAAAAGAAGAACGGCGGCAGCAGCAGGCGGCCGAACACCGGCACGGTGGCGAACAGCTGCCACAGGCCCAGCGCCACGACGGCGACGAGCAGTTGCAGCGAAAGCAGTCCGATCTTCGACACGCCTGGATTTCCCCCTGTTCGCGCGACCGCCCGTCAGCATGCGTTACGGTTTGGAGAACGTGCCGACCAGACCGGCCGCCCCCTTGGCGTGGCCGGTCAGCGCCTTGATCAGCTCTTCGCGGCTCAACCCCGGCTGAAGCGCTGCCGGCTCAAGATCGGTCGCGATCAGCGTGAAGACGTAGTGATGCGGCGCCCCCGCCGGCGCACATGGGCCGGAGTAATAAGCGAGCTTATCCGTGCCCAGGCCGCTGACAAATTTTTCGCTCGGCTTGGAGACTTCGCCTTCTGCGAAGCCGGTGACCGAAACCGGAATGCCGTAAGCCACCCAGTGGCTGACCCCGCCGGGCGGCCGCGCCTCCGGATCGAACATCAGCAGCGCGAGGCTCTTGGTGCCCGCCGGCGGGTTCGCCCAGGAAAGCGCAGGTGAGATGTTCTCGCCGACGCAATTTGGATTGGCTTTCCTGTTGCCGGCATTTTTCAGCGCCATCCGCTCGCCGTCCTTGAAATCGGGTGAAGACAGCGTGAACGCGCCTTGCGCACGGGCATCGCGCGCGCCGCACAAGGCGGCCAGCGTGACCGCGACGCGCCAGAATCGAACCACGTAACAGCATGACATCTCCCTTTGGTGTCTTGTTGGCTGTCCGGGCCACGTCACCCGGCTGCCGATTGCGCGTAACCCTTCATCACTTCGTCCCTCAGCACGCCCCATATTTCGCGATGCAGCGCGTGAAATTCATCGTCCAGGCGAACTTCCGAAATATCGCGCGGACGGGGAAGCGGCACCCGCCAGTCGCCGATGATGCGCGCGCTGGGCCCTGCCGACATGATCACGACGCGGTCGGCGAGCGCGATCGCCTCTTCCAGATCGTGGGTGACGAACAGCACCGCCTTGCGGTCGGCGTTCCACAGTTCCAGCAGGAGATTGCCCATGATCTGCCGGGTCTGGGCATCGAGCGGCCCGAACGGCTCGTCCATCAGGAGGATCTTGGGATCGCGGATCAACACCTGCGCCAGGCCGACGCGCTTGCGCTGGCCGCCCGACAGCATATGCGGATAGCGATTGCCGAACGCCCCGAGGCCCACCGAGGTGAGCCAGGCCTGCGCGCGCTCCAGCGCCTCGGCGCGCGACGTGCCTTTGATCTCCAGCCCAAGGGCGACGTTGTCGATCGCGGTCTTCCAGGGAAACAGCGCATCGGCCTGAAACAGATAGCCGGCCTCCCGGTTGAGGCCGGTCAGCGGCTGGTCGAAAATTCGCACCGCGCCCGAGGCCGGTCTGAGCAGGCCGGCGGCGACATTCAGCAACGTCGATTTCCCGCATCCGGTCGGCCCGACAATGGCGACGAATTCGCCATGCTCGATCCCGAGCCGGGCCTGTTCGACCGCGGTGTAGACGCGGCCATCGGCCAGACGGAACGCCACCGTCGCGTCGTCAAGCGCGACCGCCGTTGGCTTTGCGGTGACATCCGCCTGCACGCGTTTCCCCGATATACATTGTTGCGGCGTCCGGATTACCGCCCCCGCCCCGACAATTCAACCGATCGCGGCAATAGGCAAGCGCTGCCTCGGCTTGGTTGCCCGATGGCGGTGTGATAGTCCCAAGAAATGAGCGCCGCCCCGCCTCTGATCGCCTTTGCGCACGTCGGCAAGAGTTTTGACGGCGGCCGGGTCAGGGCTGTCGACGACGTCACGCTCGAGGTCGCCGAGGGCGAATTCCTGGCCATTGTCGGCGGCTCCGGCTCCGGCAAGACCACGCTGTTGCGGCTGGCGAACCGGCTGATCGACGCCGACAGCGGCCGCATCACGGTCGAAGGCGAGGACGTGCGCGCGGTCGATCCGGTCGCATTGCGCCGCCGCATCGGCTATGTGTTCCAGAGCGGCGGGCTGTTTCCGCATATGAGCGTCGCCGCCAATATCGGGGTCACCCCAAAACTATTGGGCACGGCGGCGGCGGAGATAGCTTCGCGGGTGGACGAACTGCTCGATCTGGTGCGGCTCGAGCGCACCCAATATCGCGACCGTTTTCCCCATGAGCTGTCGGGCGGCCAGCGCCAGCGGGTCGGCGTCGCCCGCGCGCTGGCGGCAAGGCCGCGGATCGTGCTGATGGACGAGCCGTTCGGCGCGCTCGACCCCCTCACCCGCGATGCGCTCGGCGACGACTACCGCGCCCTGCACAAAAAGCTCGGGCTGACCACGGTCATGATCACCCACGACATGACCGAAGCCATTTTGCTCGCCGACCGCGTCGCGGTGATGCGCGCCGGACGGCTCTTGGCGCAGGGCACGCCCGCGGAGCTTTCCGAGAGCGACGATCCGTATGTCGGCGAACTCCTGCGCACGCCGCGCCGGCAGGCCGAGCGGCTCAAGGTGCTGCTGCCGCGGGATGGCGCGGCATGAGTCTTTTTCCGATCCACGCTGGAGCGAGGCGCTGGCGCATTTGCCGGACTATCTCGGCAACCATGTGCGCGTCAGCGTCGCGGCGCTGGCGCTGGGACTTCTGGTCAGCCTGCCGCTGGCGATCGCCGCGCGCAATCGTCCGGCGATGCGCGGCGCGCTGCTCGGGCTCGCCAGTATCGTGCAGACGGTGCCGGGCCTGGCGCTGCTGGCGCTGTTCTATCCGCTGCTGCTGGCGCTCGCGTCCGTTTCGCTGGCCTGGTTCGGATTCGGCTTTTCCGCGTTCGGATTCCTGCCCGCGGTGCTGGCGCTGGCGCTCTATTCCATGCTGCCGGTGCTGCGCAACACCATCACCGGCCTCCACGGCGTCGACGCCGCAATCCTGGAGGCCGCCCAGGGCGTCGGCATGACACAGAGTCAGTCGCTGTTCACGGTGGAGCTGCCGCTGGCGCTGCCGGTGATCATGGCGGGCATCCGCACCGCGGCGGTGTGGGTGATCGGCACCGCGACGCTCTCCACCCCGATCGGGCAGACCAGCCTCGGCAACTACATCTTCGCCGGCCTGCAGACCCAGAATTGGGTGTTCGTGCTGTTCGGCTGCCTCGCCGCCGCGGTGCTGGCGCTCGCGGTCGATCAATTGCTGGCCCTGGTCGAGACCGGCATTCGCCACCGCAGCCGCGTGCGCGCGGCGCTCGGCGGCGCCGGCATTGCCGCGCTGGTCGCCGCAACTCTGGTGCCTTCGCTGGCGCGCTCGCCATCGAGCTACATCGTCGGCGCCAAAACCTTTGCCGAGCAATATGTGCTGTCGGCGCTGATCGTGCAGCGGCTGCGCGCGGCGGGGCTTTCGGCCACCACGCGCGAGGGCCTCGGCTCCAACGTGATTTTCGATGCGCTGGCGTCGGACGATATCGACGTCTACGTCGATTATTCCGGCACGCTGTGGGCCAACCAGTTTCACCACAGCGATATCAGGCCGCGCGAGCAATTGCTCGGCGAATTGAAGGCGACGCTGGCGCAGCAGAAAATCACATTGCTCGGCGAACTCGGCTTTGAAAACGCCTACGCACTGGTGATGCCGAGAAAACGCGCCGAGGCGCTGGGCATCCATACCATTGCCGATCTCGCTTCACACGCGGCAACGATGTCGATCGCGGCCGATTACGAATTCTTCTCGCGGCCGGAATGGAAGGGGTTGCGAGATGCCTATGGACTGACGTTCCGCGCCCAGCGGCAGATGCAGCCGGACTTCATGTATGCCGCGGTCGCCTCGGGCGAGGTCGACGTGATCGCGGGCTATACCAGCGACGGGCTGATCGCGAAATACGATCTGGTGGTGCTCGACGATCCCAGACAGGCGATCCCGCCCTACGACGCGATCCTGCTGCTGGCGCCGAAACGCGCCGATGATCAGGCGTTGCGCGGCGCGCTGCAGCCGCTGCTCGGCCGGATCGATATCGCCGCGATGCGCGAGGCGAACCTGCGCGCCGCCGGCGGCGGCGGCGCGTCATCGCCGGATGCCGTGGCGCGCTGGCTGTGGGAGAAGATCGGGAAGCGGTAGGGGCGCTACGCCTGCATCAGGAGTCAAATCGGCTTGCGATAGACATCCTTGGTGGCGAGCTTGCCGTCCCTGAAGGTATAGCGCTCGATGCCGCGCTGCTCCCGCTGCTCGCCGCTGGCCCTCACCGTCTCGCTGACGCGGAACGTCATGAAGGTCGCGTCGGCGGCGTGATGGTAAGCCACCTCGTGGAAACGCTGCGTAGAGAAACGCGCCTTCTGCTCGGCCAGATGCTCGCGGATGGCGGCGGGACCCGCGAGGGATTTCGTGACGGCGAGGCCGTCATGGAAGCTCCACAGGAAGTCGGGCGCGACAATGCGTAGAGCGCGTCCATGTCGTTCCTGAACAGGGCGCGCGCGAAACCCTTGAGCAGTTCGTCCCGCTCGGCGGGCGACGGAATCATCGTTGCTTCATGCCCAAATTCACGTACGACGCCATCCGCGCCGTCACATCCCCGGTTCGATCGGCATTTCGACCTCGCCGCCGTGTTCGGCCCAGTCCTTGAAGGCGCCGACGTTGTAGACCTGGCTGTAGCCCATGTCCTTGAGCACCTTGGCGGCAAGCGCGGAGCGCCCGCCGGAAGCGCAATAGAGGATGACGGTCTTGTCCTTGGTGAAATTCTTGTCGTGGTAGGGCGAGTCGGGGTCGGCGCGGAACTCCAGCATGCCGCGGGAGACATGCACGGCGCCGGCGATCTTGCCGCTCTTTTCGACCTCCGGCGCGTCGCGCACGTCGACCACCAGGGTGTTGCCCTTGCCGATCATCTCGCGCGCCTGGGCCGGCGTGATCTTCGGCACCGCGGCGTTGGCGGCTTCCATCATCTGCTTCAGGCTTGTCGTCATTTGCGCCTCCTTGAGGATCGTTTTCGGTAATCCATGCCGCGGCGACAGGCGCTAGGGCGCCTGTCCCACGGTGACAATCTGGACCTGCTGATTGACCGGCGCCGTCGGACGGACGCTGTCCAGCAACTGCTCCTCGCCGAGGCCTATGGCCTGAAGGCGCTTTGGCGAAATCTTGAACGTGCTGATCAGCATGTCACGGATCATGTCGGCCCTTCGCTGGCTGAGGGTCAGATTGTATTCGCGTTTCCCCGTCGAAACGGTGTGGCCCACGATCAGGAATTTGAATCCCAGCAGCGACGGATGGTAGAGCGTATCGGCGATGCGCCCTAGCGTCCGATAGAACTCGGGCCGAACCACGGCAGCGTCTTCATCGAATTGAATTTCGGCGGCGAACTGCGGCAGCTTGAGCAAGTCCGGCGCGATCAGCGGCCGCTTGAGCGGCGCGGCGTCGGCCTTCGCCCTCGCCTTGATCCGGTCCAGCGCCTGTTGCCGCAGGGCGACGACATCCAGATCCGGCGCGGCTTCAAGGCGGGCGAGCTTGTTGACCCATTCGTCCGCCGTGCCGCCCGCCTGGGCCTGCGCGAGAGCCGGGAGCGCCGCAAAGCCGATCAGCGCTGCCACGAGCAGACCGATGCCGCGCCGGCTGTTCCTCCCCGACCGCATCAGCGATACCCCGCCTCAGTGAGGGCCTTGTTGCAGTTGATGGTCATTCCGCGCGGTCCCGCCAACAGGCAATCGAGAGCCCGGCCGCGATCGCCCTTGGGAACGCTGCCGCAGAACTTGGTCACGTCGCGCTCGCATAATTTGGTGACGGCCGCGCGCGCCGCCACGCGCTTCTGAATCGCGTCGAAGGCCCGGCCATAGTCATTCTTGCACTGAGAGGACAGGACATCCTGATTGCGCGTCAGGCAGTCCTTCAAGCGACGGCATCGAGGTTGACGCCGCGGCAATTTGCCTCGATGTCCTTGGCGCAGCTTGCACCCAGCATCGCCGCCGCGTCTTCGAATTTCATCGTCTCCGCCGAGGCCGACGACACAGGCGACGATTGAAAGCACAAGCAATATCGACCGGATCGGGCTTCATGATTCATCTGAGGTGAAATGGGCGCTCGCGGTCAAGCCTTGCGAACGAAAAACTTCAGTCGTCGTAGGGTGGGCAAGGCGAAGCGGCCACCATCTTCAAAAGCTGCGTGAAAATGGCGGGCACGGCGCAAGCGCGCCTTTGCCCACCCTGCCTTGCTAGTGCCCACACTTGCGGTCGGGCACTCAGGCGAAGGCGGTGGCCAGGAACGCGGCGAGGATGCCGCCAATCAAGATGAATTTCACCGCGTAATAGACGCGCTTGTTCCAGGCCTTCATCCGCTTGCCGACGAGCCGTACCTGGTAGACATAGCCGAAGATCCGGTTGATCCAGCCGACGCGCTCGCCCTCTTCGTTCTGGGTCGCGCTCTCGTTGATGATGTGCTTGCACACCCAGCGGTTGACCGCGGTCATTGCGCGGGTGTGCAGCGGCCGTTCGACGTCGCAGAACAGGATGATGCGGTCGTCGCTGGTGGTGTTCTCGGCGTAGTGCAGATAGGTCTCGTCGAACACGATGTCCTCGCCCTCGCGCCAGTAATAGGGCTCGCCGTCGATGAAGATCCGGCAATCGCCCGGCGTCTTCGGCACCACCAGACCGAGATGATAGCGCAGCGAGCCGGCGAAGGGATCGCGGTGCTGGACCAGCTTGCCGCCGGGCGGCAGGCTCGCGAACATCGCGCCCTTGATGGTCGGGATCGAATTCACGAGTTCGACGGTCTTCGGGCAATTGGCGAGCGCCGACGGCAGCGTCGCGTCGTACCATTTCAGGTAAAACCGCTTCCACCCGGTGCGGAAAAACGAGTTAAAACCCCAGTCGTTGTATTTGTCGGCGGCCTTGATCTGGCCCTGCGCGAACAGCGTCAGCGCCTCTTCGCGGATCGTCTGCCAATTGTCGCGCAGCACCTTCACTTCGGGCAGTGTTCCCTGCTTCAGGATGGGCTGGTTCGGCACCGCCGAGAACAGGTACATCAGCACATTGTAAGGCGCCATGATGGTGGAATGGTCGGTGAACTGCCGCCAGAACCCGAGCCGCACCTTGCCGCGGAAATGCACCGCAATAGCCGAGCCGAGGAAGGCCCAGACCACAAGAAATTGCGGCGCGAACAGACGCATCACCATGTCGAAAAATCCCGGAAAAAAGCCATCTACCCGGGCCAGATTAGCAGGATTACAGGGCCACACTCAAGGCGGCCGGGACGCATTGCCTCGCCGGGAACCTTATGTCGCAGGCTACAGCCCGTGGATCAGGCCGGCGTCGATCAGGAGCCGGTTGAGGCGCCGGGCCTCCGCGCCATCCTTGCAGGCATAAAACAGGCCCTTGCAGCGCAACATGATGTTCTTCTGTTCCTCGAACGAGGGATCGAGCGGGATACCGGCGGCCTCCTGGATTACCAGCGGCAGATAAGGCGCGTCGATCGTGTCCATCACAACAGGACTTTCGACCGGCTCGAAATTGATGGCGTCGATCGCATAATAGGTCGCGTAATAGCGCGGGTCGTAATTCTTCAGCTTCTTGCCGATGCCGGCTTCATCGAGACCGGGATCGAGAAGGTGCGGCGAGAACTGCGGCTGATGATCGCCGTAGCGCACGATCAGGAACGGCTGCCCCGGGAACTTCTTCTTCAGCCCCGCGATGAAGGCGCGGTAATCGTCGGCGCTCATCGCCTGCCGGCGCAGATATTCGTCGACCACGGGCTCGTTGCCGGGCGTGCGCCAGGACGGCATCAGATCGGGGCGAAACCGGGTTTCCCAGGGAAAATGATTGGCGGCGAGATAGACGAACGTGAACAACGGCGTCGCCGGCGGTTCCCGCGCCATCAGATCCAGGGCTTTTTCGTAAAAGAAACTGTCGGGCTCGACGTCCTTGGCGCCGAGATCGTGCGCGTCGTAGAAATGCTGGATGCCGGTGGTTGACTGGAAACCGCGCTCGCTCATGAAGGCGCCATAGGCCGGATACAGCGAGATCGTGTCGTAGCCGCAGCGGCGCAGCGCCAGCGGCAATCCGCGCTCGACGCGGCCCGACGCAAGGCGGGTCACGAAATAGGAAAACCGGCCGAACGAACGCGACGAAAGCCCGGCCAGCACGTTGTATTCGGTGAACCAGCTCGGGCCGCCATTGCTCTCGGCGAGGAACTTTCGCTCCTTGCCGTCGAACGATTTGAAATGGCTGCCATAGCCTGCCGGCACCTTGATGCCACTGGCCGCGCGGATGTCGAAGCTCGAATTCATCATGGATCATGATGATGTTCGGCCGGCGGCCGGCGGGATGGCAGGAATCCAGGAGCGGCACCTTGAGGCGCTCGGTCGCGGCCGCGGCCGATTCCATGAAGCCGTAATTGATGAAGTCCGACACGGTGGTGACGCCGGAGCGGGCAAATTTCGACAGATAGCCGTCGTCGTAGTAGCTGCGCCAGGCTTCGTCGGGCCATTCGATGGAATATCCGACAAGGGCGGCAAGACAGGCCAGCTTGCAGGCCAACGCCGGCAGGCGGCGGATCCGGAACGGATCGAGCCACCACAGCGCATACATCAGGGGAACGATGATCAGGCCCGCCGATATCACCGACCAGCGCAGATGGGGAAAGATCGTAAACAGGAATGCCGCGGTGTCGCGGTCGATCACCATCAGGTCGATGAAGTCCGCGGTCATCTGCACGACGTCGTGCTTGAACCGCGACAGCAGAACCAGCACGACCACCAGGGTCAGCGACAATGCGCCCGACAGAGCGGGACGCCGCAGCACCGCGATCCAGAAGAAGTTCAGGATCCCCCACGAGAGCAGAAAGCCGGTGCGCGAACCGAAGTCGGTCTCGGTCTGCAGCATGACGGCCAGCGCCGCCAGATGCGGCGCCGCCACCGCAAGCAGCCGCCAGATGCCGACCGAGGCAAGGCCTGCGGCGGCGACGTCGGCGGATGGACCTGGATTTGGTGCGGGCGCCATCGGCGAAGACGCAAACTCTGACCCGGCGCTGCCCTCAAGCCTTGGCTGGCGACGACCAGGAGGCGGACGACGCAGCCGGAACCTGCGCCGTGTCATAAAAACGTAAGGGAAACGTCATGAACAGGCAATGAATTTGCTGCGCTGCCATGAAGCCCGGCGAATCCGGGGTCGCAACCTGACGGAAGGGGTCAGGACCCGACGGCGAGCCTGAGTTTGTGCATGACCTGCCGGCGACCCCGTTTTACGGCTGGTCACCCTCCATGAGCTCGATATAGCGCGCAGCCGATCGTTGCACGGCGCGCGCCCCGCCGGCCGTCACCTGCCGTCCGGGGAAGGCGCCGTAAATTGGTTCGAATGCCCACGGCGCCAGCGTGTCTGCAATCCGGCGTACCGTTGCCGCCGAGAGCGGCATCATGTTGGGGTAGCTCCAGAGAAACGAGACCCGGCTGAGGTCCGCAGCCACCTGCACGATATCACCACTCAAGAGCGCGCCGCGTCCGCCGGCCCCTCCCGCCCAATGAAGCACGCTGCCGCCAGGAAAGTGGCCGCCAAGCCTGAGCAGCGTCACGCCTTGGGCGATTTCCAGGGTTTCGCCATCCCAATGGCGGATCGCGGGATCGGGACGCATGATCCAGTCAGCATCGGCGGCGTGCAGATGGAGGGGGCAATCAAAGGTCCGCGCCCAATCCTGCATGCACGTATAATAGTGCGGATGCGAGATCGCGATGGCACGCAGACCTCCCAATCCGCGGATCAGCGCCTCGGTCGCATCGTCCAGTAAAGCGATACAATCCCAGAGAATGTTACCCTCGGACGTCCGCAACAGCAGCGCGCGCTGGCCGATAGCAAATCCGGGATGCGTATGGATTTCGAAGAGGTCCGGCTCCAAACGCCGCCAGGCGTTGACGTGCCCGCCCGCAAGCTTTTCCGGCGTTGTCCAGGCCTGTCCCCCGCGCGGCACGAACTGTCGTTCGTCTTCGCAGATCAGGCAATGCGAGGGCGGCCTGGGAGTATCGGGGTACGAGGTACCGCAAGCGCAGCAGATTTGGATCGGCATCGAACGGTCCCTCGTCGTAAGCGGGCCTAGCCGCGCCCGCTACTGGTGGCCGAGGCCTTCCAGCTCGCGGGCGCGCGCCTCGGTCATGCTGCGCATGCATTCGCCGGCGTCGATCCGGGCGATGGTGCCCTCGCCCAATCCGTAATACAGGCAATTGGCGTCGCGATATTGAATCCATAGCCGCTGCGCCGCGCGCAGCTGGTCATGCTGCTGCGGCGGGGCGTCCTTGAGCGCCTGCTGATAGGCGATCGTCATCCGCTTGTCCCACTGCGCGGTCTTGGCCTTGAGGCACTCGACCATCGCATAGGTATTGCCGTCGCAGGATTTTTCGGGATCGCCCTGGTCGCCGGCATCGGCCAGCGATGCGAGACAGCAAATCGCGGCGGCACGGCAAAGGCTCTCGAAGCATGGCGTTGATGCTCATGCCGGCGGCAGCAAGCCGAGACGCCTGGCGATGATCCTGTCGACCGTGCGCTTCGGCAGCACCCCCGTGATCAGGTGCCGCATCGGATCCGGCGTCAGCTGATAACGCACCTTCGGACGCGCCGAGGTCAGGGCCTCGGCGACCGCTTCCGCGATCTTCTCCGCCGGCAACCCGGTTTCGCCGAGCCGCAGCATGAATTTGCGGATGCGCTGCAGCGCCGGGAAGAACGGCGAATTCTGGTAGGCGGAAATGTCGACTTCCTCGGCCTTGCTCCAGATCGGGGTCTTCACCGCGCCCGGTGCTACGATGACGACATCGATGCCGAACAGCATCATTTCGCGGCGCAGGCTTTCCGACAGTCCCTCGATCGCGTGCTTCGACGCCGAATAGGCCGCCGTCAGCGGGTTGCCGTTCTTGCCGGCCACCGAGCTGATCATCACGATCCGCCCCTTCGGCCCCTGCAGCGACGGATCGGACCCGAGCAGCGGGCCGAACGCTTGCGTCGCGATGATCGGCCCGATCACGTTGACGTCCATCTGATGGCGGAATTCGTCGGCCGCGAGCTCGAGCACCGGCCCCGCCACCGCGATCCCGGCATTGTTGACGAGCCCGGCGAGCGTCTCGCCGTTGAGCGCGCTGCGGACCTCGCGCGCGGCGGCCAGCACCGCGGCCTCATTGGTGACGTCGAACAACAGCGGGGTGAAATTCGCGCCGAATTCGCCTCTCAGGCGGTCGGCGTCGGCTTGCTTGCGCACGCTGCCGAACACCCGAAACCCGCGATCGAGCAGCAGTTTTGCGGTGGCCCAGCCGATGCCGGTGGACGCCCCGGTAATCACAACAGATTGCATGGATTAGCTCCCGCCTTTCGTGCGCGCGGGGCCTTTGTAACCTGAATGGCGCGAAGCGCAATCCGCGGCAGCGCGCTCTCGCTCCGCCGATCAGCTTGCCTTGCCGTTCAACGCCGCCTTCACGCGCTCGGGCGTGAATGGAACGGTACGCAGCCGCACGCCGGTCGCGTCATATACCGCGTTGGCAAGCGCCGCGCCGACCGCAGCGCAAGTGGCCTCGCCGGCGCCGAGCGGCGGTTCATTGGGCCGGTCGACCAGATCGATTTCCAGTTTGGGCACGTCGGAGAATCTCAGGATTGGATAACTCGACCAGTCGACGCTTGTCACGCGCGAGCGGTCGAACTTCACCTCTTCCAGAAGCACCCGGCTCATGGTCTGCAGAATGCAACCCTCGACCTGGGCACGAACACCGTCGGGGTTGATGATTTGTCCGCAGTCATGGGCGCAGAATACACGCTCGACCTTGATCCTGCCGCTGGCGCGTTCGACCGCGACCTCCATGCCCATGGCCACCAGGGTCTCGCTGTGCTTGTAGTGGACATAGGACATGCCGCGACCGCGCGCGATGGCGGCGCTTGCGTTGGCGCCCGGAGAAGGCCGGGTCTGCCATTTCATCATCGCCGCCACGCGCTTGATCAACTCGATGCCGCGCGGATTCTTGAGACCGCGCAAGCGAAACTCGATCGGGTCGATGCCCGCCGCCGCCGCCAGTTCGTCGATGAAGCTCTCGACGGCAAAACAATTGGCCGGCTTGCCGGGTGAGCGCAGCGGCGCCGGCCGCAGCGGGGTTTCTTTCAGCCAATGCGCGACGACCTGGACATGGTCTGCCGCGTAAGGCGGATCGCCGTTCTGCGAGATCAGGCCGGGGTTGAGTCCAACGATATTGTCCAGCCCGGCCGCCTGCGGCCCGAGCAGCGGGATATTGAGCAGCCCCTTGGTGGTCTGCGGAATCCACATCTCGGTGCGCCAGTCGAGGATGCGGCCGTCGGCGTCGACGGCGCCGGTAATGTCCAGCAATTGCGGCGGTCCCTTGGGATCCCAGCCGTGTTCATCCGCGCGCGACCATTGCACGCGGACGGGCCGTCCGACCGCCCGCGACAGGATCGCCGCATCGGCGGCGGCGTCCTCATGGCCGTTCATGCCATAGCACCCGGAGCCTTCGAGATAGATCAGGCGCACCTTGTCCTGCGGGCAAGCCAAGGAAGCGGGCAAAGGTGGTGCGATTGTCATGCATGCCTTGCGAAGCGGTCCACACCGTCGCCTCGTCGGCGCGCACGTCGGCGACCGCGCAGGACGGACCGAGCGAGGCGTGGCTTTGCATCGGCCAGAAATAGCTGGCGGCCAGCGTCCTGGTGTTTTGCGGCGGCGGCGAGACCGGCGCTCCCTTGGTGACGAGGGTCTGGTCGGTGATGCCCGGGTCGGTCCGCAGCGTTTCCACGAGCTTGTCCTGCGCGGGCAGGCCCGACGCATTCGCTCCATTGCGCACGCAATCGCGCGGGCGGCGCGCACCGTCGGTCCATTCATCGTCGGCGACAACGGCCAGGAAGTTATTGATCCGGACCACCTTCACGCCGGGAAGGCTCTTGACCGAGTCCTCGTCGACCGAAACCAGCGTGGCGCCAATCGCCGGCGGCCGGATCACGCGGGCGTGCTGCATGCCCGGCAACGGCGAAATCGTGGATGTATGTGGCTGTTCCGAGGCATTTGGCCGCCACGTCGGGCCGCGGCAGGGATTTGCCGACGATCGTGTAGCTCGCAGGATCCTTGAGCGGCGCGCTTGGGATCGAGCTTGAGGTCGAACTGGCGACCGCCGAGCAGGCTGGCAAAACCGATGCCGGCGCCGCCGGCCTTCGGTCGGACTTCGCCGTCGGTGGCAGATGAGATCTTCCGGCTTCAGGTTGAGGCGCTGCGCCGCGAGATCGATGATTGCCTTGCGCGCGGTAGCCGCGGCTTGCCGGATCTGCATGCCGCCGCGCTGGATGCCGTTCGAGCCGGAGGTTCGTCCCTGGTTGGGCGTGAGCGCGGTATCGCCCTCGACATATCTGATCTTGTCGATACCAATGCCGAGCTCCTCGGCCGCGATCTGGGGAATCGCGATGCGCAGCCCCTGGCCGAGATCGACCTTGCCGCAGTACACGGTCACGGTGCCATCGCCGTTCACGGCGAGAAACGCATCGACCTCCTTGGCGTCGAGACGGCGCGGCGCGCCGGTTACGCCTTGCGCCGAGGTCGCGTTGGCCTGCCGGTCAGCGCAAAGCCGACGGTGAGCGCGCCGCCCTTGAGCACTGTCCGGCGAGAGAAGCGATTTTTTTGAGCTGGTGCGTTCATGTCAGCCTCGCTGTCCTGATGCCGCCATCACCGCGCTCACCACCCGCACATGAGAGCCGCAGCGGCAGAGGTTCACCTCAAGCGCCGCGCGAATGTCGTCCTCGCTGGGTTTCGGCTTTTTGGACAGCAGCGCGGCCGCGCTCATGATCATGCCGCTGGTGCAGTAGCCGCATTGCGGCACCTGCTGCTTCGATGAAGGCGGTCTGGATCGGATGCGGTTTTGACGCCGACCCGAGCCCTTCGAGCGTGGTGATCGCCTTGCCCTGCGCATCCGCGACAGTCATCTGGCAGGATTGCACCGCCGTGCCGTCGGCGAGAACGGTGCAGGCGCCGCATTGGCCAAGGCCGCAGCCGAACTTTGTCGCCGTCAGGCCGAGGCCGCGCAGCACATAGAGCAGCGGCTTATCGGCGTCCGAGTGACTCCACCGGCCGCACGCTGCCGTTGACGCTGAGATTATAGCTGGGCACTTCATTGCTCCCTTTTTCGATCGGCGCGCCTTCGCCGATGCTGACGCGACGAGATGCTAGCCGAAATCCGGCCGTCATTTGAAAGGGTCCTGTTCGGGCGGACCGGGAGCATCGCGTGAACATTGCCAACATCAAGGCTCGTATCCGCGATCTCCCGAGGAACGGGCGATATGCGAATCCATGCGGCTGACCGGTTGTGAAGCCGGCCGGCCGCTGCCCACGGCCAACCGTCACCTCCGCACCCTCTTCCTCTCCCACAAGGGAAGAACCTCCTACTCCGCGTGGCCGTCGATGATCGGGCCGAACAACTGCCATTTCTCGCCGGTGAACTTCATCATCTGCACCTGTTCGATCGGATAGAAATCCGTCGGCGAGGTCTTGATGCGGATTCCCGGGATATAGGTGTTGATCTCGAAATCCATGTTGGCGACGATCTTCATGACGTTGTCGCGGGTGAGATTGTCGCCGCACCGCTTCAGCACCTCGACCAGCGCGGTCGAGGTGTTGAAGGCCGTCAGCGGCCCGCTCTCGGACCTGTCGGCTTCCGGGATAATATTTCGCCATGAAGGCGCGGAATTTCTGCATGCCGGGATAGCTGTCCCATTGCGGGTCGGTGACGTCCATCTGATAGCCGGCGCTCAGAATGCCCTTGGAATTTTCCAGACCGGCGGGCTTCAGCACCGCGCCGACCGACGCCGACACGTTGGTCATGATGTGGACCGGATGCCAGTCCAGTTCGGCGAGTCTTCTTGATCGCCTGCGCCGCGAATTTCGGCGTGCCGATATTGATGAAGATATCCGGGTTCGCGGTCTTGATCGCCACCACCTGGGAATCGACGGTCGGCATGCTGGTCTCGTAGGGGATGCTGGCGACGACCATGGCGTCGTACTTGTCGCGCAGCACGTCCTTCAGGCCCGAGCACATAGTCCTTGCCGAAATCGTCGTTCTGGTACAGCACGCCGATCCTGGCGTTGGGATGCTGCTGCAGGATGTAGGTCGCGTAGATGCGCGCCTCGGCCCGGTAGTTCGGCTGCCAGCCGATGGTCCAGGGGAAGTGCTCGGGATCGCCCCAGCGCGACGCGCCGGTGGCGACGAACAGCTGCGGCACCTTCATGGTGTTCATGTATTTCTGGATCGCCGCGTTGCTGCGCGGTGCCGAGCGGCGCGAAAATCAGAAACACCTCGTCGCTCTCGACCAGCTTGCGCGCCTGCTCCACGGTCTTCGGCGGGCTGTAGGCGTCGTCGTAGGAAATGAAGCTGATCTTGCGGCCGTTGACGCCGCCATTGTCGTTGATCATCCTGAAATAGGCGCTCATCGTCTTGCCGATGATGCCATAGGCGGAAGCCGGCCCGCTGTAGGGCATGATGTTGCCGATCTTGATTTCCGTGTCGGTCACCCCGGTATCGTATTTCTTCTGCGCGGCGGCCGGCGACGAGGCCGCGGCGATGATCAGTCCGGAAAGGCAGAGGGAAAGACCAAGCGAAAGTCCAAGCGTCCTGATGAAATCCTTGAGCGCGCGCTTCATGAGTTTTCCTCCTCTGGTGCGGCCAGGCGTGACGGCTGTTGTCGGACAGTTTCCTCTTAACGTTTTTTCTGGGACGTGATCGACGATAGCAGGCGGACGGATTGGCCGGAAGCGGCAGGAGGACAAAGGACGATATGTCGCGTAAGCATTTGTGCGGCGCGGCGGGCGAACGGCCCATCTTTGCGATTCCCAATCGGGAGCGGTTGACCTAGCATTCATTGGTTGAAGCCTGGGGGATACGCAATCATGGCAAGGAAGGCGAAGAAGGCGATCGCGAAGAAGGCGCCGAAGCGTGCCGCCGCGCGGGGTAGCGCAGCGCCTGGCTTTGAGGCCGTGGCGATGCATGTCACGGAACGACGCGGAGGCCGAACCTTCGAGGCGCTCAAAGCAGATCGTCGGGCGGCTTCCGCGTTCGCGCTTGCGGAAAGTCTGCCGGGGAATCTGGATCCGGAAAGCGCCGCCAAGCGCATCCTCGCGCACGCCTTCGCCAGCACGGCGATGCCGTCGCTGACCGCGCCGAAAGTCGATGACGAGGAGAGCGATTTCAGGAGCCTCGGCGTCGAGACCGTGCCGCTGACCGGAACCGTCGTCGTAAAATTCCGCCAGCAGATCAAGGGAATTCCGGTTTTCGGCTCGCTGGTCAGCGTCGAACTCGACGACAACAATGAGCTGGTCTCGCTCAATTCCAGTCTGGCGGTGCCGGACATCGCGTCCTACGTCGCGCGGATTTCGCCGCTCGACGCGCTGAAGAAGATCGCCGCCGTGGCGGGCTACGGACGCAAACTTCCGGACGGAGTTCCGACACTGAATTTGTTTCTCGACCACAGGCGCAATTGGCGCCTCGCCTATATCGTCGAGGACGTGCGGAGCCGGCAGACGGGCAAGGCGTCCCCGGCCAGGCGGCAGATCCCGATCGTCTTCGATTACGTCATTGACGCGCTGACCGGCGCTTTGGTGGCGCAATTGCCGCGCACCCCGGCCGTGGCCCCCGGTACCGCCAGCGCGCGCGACGCACTCGGCCACATGAAGACCTTCCGCATCGACACCAGCGGCGACGAGCCGGTGATGCGCGACGCCAGACTGAACATTGAAACCTACGACTTCCGCTACCGCGACCCTTTAGAACGCAAGCTGCCGGGCAGGCTCCGGAAGCAGCCCTGGTCGCCGGCAGCGGTCAGCGCCCATACCAACGCGGCCGTGGTCACGACCTTCCTGCGCAAAGTGCTCAAGCGCAACAACATCGACAATATGGGCGGGCGTGTGGTTTCGACCGTCAACTGCGTGGTCAAGCAGGCCGAACGGCCGCCCGGCAGCAGGGTCTGGCTGAACGCATTTTGGGACGGAACCCAGATGCTGTACGGCCAGGATATGGTCGACGGCAAATTGCGGTCGATGGCGTCATCGCTCTCCGTGGTCGCGCATGAGCTGTTCCACGGCGTCACCGGCGGCACCGCTCGCCTGCTCTATCTCGGCGAAAGCGGCGCGCTCAACGAATCCTATTCGGATATTTTCGGCACCCTGATCGCCAACGGCGCGCAGCGGGACATCGCGAAATGGGACTGGCACATCGGCTGCGGCATGGCTGTTCGCGACATGAAGGATCCGACCCAGCATGACCAGCCCAAGTTGATGAAGAATTTCATCGACGCCCCGCTGAGCTTTGACAAGGGCGGCGTACACTTCAACAGCGGCATTCACAATTACGCCGCCTTCAAGGTGATGACGGCGAACAACGGCCGCGCCTTCATCTTCAAGCCGGAGGAACTGGCGGCGATGTTCTATGTCGCGCTCACCCAGCAGCTGTCGCGGCAATCGACCTTCGCCGACAGCCGACGCGGCGTGGTGCTGGCGACGCGGTCGCTGTTCCGCAAGCTGCCGCGGAACCAGATCGATATCCGGGTCACGGCGGTGGAAGCGGGCTTTGACGCGGCCGGCATCAAATAACCGGGATCGCGGCATCGGCGGGCGGTTGAACCCGGGATCCTCGATCTAAAGCGGGATGAATTTAGCTTGAATCGATTTGGGATTCCCAAATCAGTCGGTTTCTGATTCACCATGCTGGCTGGGAAGGAGGCCAGCATGGATGGGCAAGCCTTACTCTCTTGATCTTCGCAAGCGTGTTGTGGCTGCGATTGAGGCGGCATGTCGCGCAATCAGGCGGCCAAACAGTTCGGGGTCGCCATCAGCACGGCGATTGGCTGGATGCAGCGGGTGCGAGGAGACCGGCAGCCTTGCTCCGGGCCAGATGGGCGGTCACAAGCCGAAGGCGATTTCCGGAGAACACGCGATCTGGCTGTCGCAACGGATCAAGAACGGCGATTTCACCTTGCGCGGGCTTGTTGCCGAGCTTGCCGAACGCGGGCTGAAGGTCGACTACCGCTCGGTGTGGGAGTTCGTCCATGCCGAGAAGCTCAGCTTCAAAAAAAAGCGTGGTGGCTGGCGAACGCGATCGTCCCGACGTCGCCCGGCGGCGAGCCCAGTGGACAAAATATCAAGATCGCGTCGAACCTGAGCGTCTGGTCTTCATCGACGAGACCTGGACCAGGACCGACATGGCTCCCCTGCGGGGATGGGCCCCGCGCGGCCAGCAGGCTCACCGCCAAGGTTCCGCACGGCCGCTGGAAGACCATGACTTTCCTGGCGGCCTTGCGTCACGACCGGATCGAGGCGCCGTGGTTCATTGAGGGGCCGATCGATGGCGAGAGCTTTCGGCTCTACGTCGAGAAGGTTCTTCTCCCGACGCTTCGTCCCGGTGATATCGTGATCATGGACAATCTCGGCAGCCACAAAGGCAAAGCCGTGCGCCAGCTCATTCGCTCGGCCGGCGCCAAGCTCTTCTTCCTGCCAAAATACTCACCCGACCTGAACCCCATCGAGCAGGTCTTTGCCAAACTCAAACATCTCCTCCGAAAGGCTGCCGCACGAACCGTCGACGCCGTGTGCGCCGCTATCGGCGACCTTCTCCAAGCCTTCACACCCGAAGAATGTGCCAACTATCTCACAAACTCAGGCTATCGAAGCTAATCTCATCATGCTTTAGTGCGTGGAGCCTCCGTTCGCCTTCTCCCGCAGGCGGTAAAATCGCAGCGCGGCCTGCGCGGTTTTTTTCTGCAGCCGCAACGAGCGATTGCCGCTCCACCGTCGCGCCGCACCCTTAATATTCCGTTCGTAATATTACTCGCGAGGCGCTATTGGCACAAAACGGCCAGCCGTGGCGTTATTTGAATTGCCTGGGCCGGCGGACAAGCAGGTCATCCCGGCCGATATTGGCTTCCTTCAAGGTGCATCTCGTAGAGAGGGGCGGCGCGCCGCGCTTTTTCAGCCGTCCTTAACCGAATGATCCCAGAATGGATTCATAGAACGATGAGACATCGTCGATGCTATTCAAGATTACATCGCTCCAGCCCGTCAATTCCCTCAGCCAGCGTGCATTGGCCGCTCACTGGGACCGGTTGGCGGCCGGTCGTCGTTTCCCGGCGCTCAAGGAGTTCTCGCTCGAACCGGGCATGCACGATCCGAAGCAGCTTGTGGTGTGGAATATCGAAGGCGAAGGCCGTCTGCAAAAATTCAGGGCGCTGTACCAGGGCGAGAACGTCGCCGAGGTGTTCCGCACGCCTTGGGCGGGCAAGACAATGGAACAGGTTGTTCCGATGTCTCTCCGACGAATTACCATCGATGCCGCCAAGGAATGTGCAGCGAGCGGCTGCATCATCTATACAATTCTCTCGACAATCGACGCCAACGAGCGCCGGGTCGACTGCGAAAGGCTTCTGCTGCCATTCGGACGCGATGGCTCGAAGGTCGAGCAGATTCTCGCATCTCTTCAGCTCGTGAGCGTGCCGGGAGGGATCCGACGAGGAAAGATCCTCAACCATTTTCAGATGCAGGCCGATCTGGTTTTTGCAAGCAAGATCGAGTCAGGCTTTACCGGAACAAGTCCGGCACCTGCGGTCCCGGAAATTGACGCCCGCGAGATCGCGTCCGGAAGCCATCCGGAATCGCATGAGCCGTCGCGCGTTTCGAAAACCGCCCCGGCTGCCTCAGGACCTGGAGCCGCAGCTACCGGCGAAAACCGAAGGGCTGCACGTCGAAACGTCCTGAGGGCCGGAAGGATCAATTTTGGCAGAGAAAGGATGACTTGCACCATTCGCAATCTTTCGGCGACTGGCGCATCTATCGAGGGAGCTGGCCTGACCGTAGCTCCGGACACCTTCACACTGGTCCTGGAAATGGAATCGGCCGCCAGGCTTTGCACGGTCGTCTGGCGCAAGAAAACGCGGATCGGCGTTCGGTTTGGCTGAATACCCGCCCTGCTCCGATTTGAACCGGCGCCTTGTCCGCCGCGCTCTTTGACGGGTGCATGAGGGTGGACTAGCTTTTTTTGATCGGTGACACCGAACAGAGAATGCCCATGGACCAGCTAACCGCGGCGCGGATCCAGACCGTGCGCGACCATATGCGGCTAGAATGCGAGCACGACTGGGACGGCGTTATCGCCACCTTCGCGCACCCGCGTTACGAACTGTACGGCGCAGGAACCGTGTTCGACGGCGAAGCGGCGGTGCGCGGCTATTTCGCCGCTTCGCGCATCCCGTTTCCCGATCAGGCCAACGAAATCATCGCCATCGGCGCCGACGGCGACAGCGTGCTGGTGGAGTTCTGGCTAACCGGCACCCATCTCGGCCCGCTGCGAACGCCGAAAGGCGAGATCGCCCCGACCGGACGGGCGTTTCGCGTGCGCATGATGGCGAGCTTCGAATTCGCAGCCAACTCGGCCAGGATCGTCTGCGAGCGCCCGTTTTTCGACCGGCGCGCCGTGATCACGGCGCTGGGGCTGGGCTGAGCGGGGCCGCAGCCCGTAGGGTGGGCAAAGACGCGCTCCGCGCCGTGCCTGCCATCTATGCCGAAATCGTCATCCATGGATGGTGGGCACGCTTCGCTTTCCTCACCCTACGATCTGGATTGAGATTGGGCCAGGCGCTTCCGCTCCACGTCGCTCAACAATATGCATGAGTTCTCAATTCTTGCCGCCGAGGCGCAGTCACCCCTTTGTTGTGTTCGTGCGCGAGGCGAGAATGAGGATTAAGTAGTGGAGCTTTGAATCTGAGACTGCAGGACTTTTTGGCTCGAACAAATCACTTGAGACGCTTCAGACGAAGAATGTGGTTGAAGCGTCAGTTCTTTGTTCCGCCACTGCGCTTCGCATGATTTATAGCGGCGCATGCGCGACCATATGGGTTGGGTCGCAATTTCTCGGACAACAAAGAGCGAGAACGCGTTTCGCGCTCTCGCTCTTGAATATGCCGATCAGGGCTTAATTTTTCGTTCTGGTGGAAGGTGCGTGCCTACGCGACCCCACGACCGAAAGCGTATATCAAGCTTGGAGCCTTTTCCGTTTCGATTAAATCGAAACGGGGCTCCAGATTCTTGATTTGACGCGTTTTCTTAACGCGAACCGGTTTCCACTTCGCTCGAAAACGCTCTAGTTCTTGGTCTTGTCGACCAGCGCGCCCTTCTTGATCCACGGCATCATGTCGCGGAGCTTGACGCCGACTTCCTCGATCGGGTGCTGGGCGAGCTTGGCGCGGGTCGCCTTGAACGAGGTCTGGTTGACCTTGTTCTCCAGCATCCAGTCGCGCGCGAAGCGGCCGGACTGGATGTCGGCGAGCACCCGCTTCATCTCGGCCTTGGTCTCGTCGGTGACGATGCGCGGGCCGGTGACGTATTCGCCGTATTCGGCGGTGTTGGAGATCGAGTAGTTCATGTTGGCGATGCCGCCTTCATAGATCAAATCGACGATCAGCTTCACCTCGTGCAGGCATTCGAAATAGGCCATCTCCGGCGCGTAGCCGGCTTCCACCAGCGTCTCGAAGCCGCCCTTGATCAGTTCGACCAGGCCGCCGCACAGCACCACCTGCTCGCCGAACAGGTCGGTCTCGCACTCTTCCCGGAACGAGGTCTCGATGATGCCGGCGCGGCCGCCGCCGATCGCCGAGGCGTAGCTGAGGCCGAGGTCGTGGGCGTTGCCCGAAACATCCTTGCGCAATCGCGATCAGGCAGGGCACGCCGCCGCCGCGCTGGTATTCCGAGCGCACGGTGTGGCCGGGACCCTTTGGGGCGATCATCAGCACGTCGAGATCGGGCCGCGGGTCGAGCAGGTTGAAATGCACGTTGAGGCCGTGCGCGAACACCAGAGCGGCGCCCTTCTTCATGTTGTCGTGCAGGTGCTCGCGGTAGATGTCGCCCTGCAATTCGTCGGGGGTGAGCATCATCACGAGGTCGGCCCATTTGGCGGCCTCGGCGACTTCCATCACCTTGAAGCCGGCGGTCTCGGCCTTCTTGGCGGAGCCTGATCCCTTGCGCAGCGCGATGGCGACGTCCTTGACGCCGGAATCCTTCAGGTTCAGCGCATGGGCATGGCCCTGGCTGCCATAGCCGACGATGACGACCTTCTTGCCCTTGATCAGGTTCAGGTCGGCGTCGCGATCGTAATAAACACGCATGGTCGTTCCTCTTGGCTGGCCGGGCGGAGTGCCCGGATCGTCGTGTGTTCTGAAGGTCTGGCGGGTGATTTCCGGGCGTTGTCTAGTCCATTTTTAACCCCAGGGGAAACCCGTTTCTGCATGGCGGACTGCCTCATCATGCGTCCATGAAGACCGGATAGAGCGAGGCCAGCAGCAGCGCGGCCATCACGAGATTGAAGGCCCGCACGGCCCCCGGCGACCCCAGGACCGGCCGCAGCGCGCTGCCGAACAGCGCCCAGGCCACCGTCGACAACGTCCCCATCACCAGGCTGATCGCGGTCTGGATCACGATATTCCAGGGGAAGCTGGCGATGGCCGCATAGGCGGTGATGGTGCCGATCACCATCACCCATCCCTTGACATTGACCCACTGGAAGACAGCGGCCCCCCAGAAGCTCATGGGGCCGCGGCCATTGTCCTGCCCCGACGGCGCCGCCCCGGACAGCGCGATCCCGGCGGCGAGATAGACCAGATAGGCCGCGCCGGCATATTTCAGGATCGTCTGCAGCGCCGGATAGGCGATGAAGATCGTCCCGAGGCCGAGCCCCACGCTTGCCACCATGAAGGCGACACCGAGGGTGACGCCGGCGATATGCGGCAGCGTGCGGCGGAAGCCGTGGGTGAGCCCCGAGGACAGCAGCATGACGTTGTTCGGCCCGGGCGTGAAGAACATCACGACGGCGAACATCACGAAGGCGATCAGAAGCGGCTGCGACATGCGGCCCTCGGGCGATCTGGGGCAGGCTTCATCGACGCCTAGCCCTGCTCGCCGGATTTCGGTTTGCGCAGCAGATAGGTGCCGTGCAGCGGCGCGTGGTAATCGGCCGAGACCAGCGTGAAGCCGACGTCGGTCAGCATGCGCTCGATCACCCAGCCGAAGGTCGAATATTCGTCGCGCATATGGGTCATCACGCTGGCGCGGTCGAAATCGTGGTTCTTGATGCTGAAGTCCGCCCACGCCTCGATATCGCGCTCCACGCCGTCCGGCGCGCTGACAAAGACGATGTCGCGCAGATAGAAATTCGCGCCGGGCTTGAGCGCGGCATGGATCCGCGACAGCGCCACCGCCTTCCAGAAATCCGGCAGATGATGCAACGTGAATTCGCTGACGATCAGGTCATACGAATTCGGCTTGTAGGCGAAGCTCAGCAGTCCCGCCGGCTGGGTGCGGATCGCGACCTTGCGGTCTTTTGCCTGGATGTTGGCCAGCGCCAGCATCGCCGGCGAAATATCGATGGCGTCGACCTCGGCGCCCATCAGCGCCGCCTCGCAGGCGAGCACGCCGTTGCCGCAGCCGATATCGGCCACGCGCCAGTCGCGCTGCACGCCCAGCATGGTCAGCGCGGCGCGGGCGCGGATGTCGCTGTCGTCATGACGGTCGTAGATCGAGGCGACAGCGGAATCGAGCCCGACCCGCCGCCGCTCATTGTAATACCAGTCGCGCGCCAGCATCGCTCACATCCCCTCGGCCCCGCGCCCGATGGCGGCGACGCCGGTGCGCGACACCTCGACCAGGCCGAGCGGGCGCATCAGGTCGATGAACTGGTTGATCTTGGCGGAGTTGCCGGTGATCTCGAACACGAAGCTTTCGATGGTGGCGTCGATCACCCGGGCGCGGAACGCTTCCGCCAGCCGCAGCGACTCGACGCGATGCTCGCCGGTGCCGCGCAGCTTCACCATCGCCAGTTCGCGTTCGATCGAGCGTCCGGTCAGGGTCATGTCGACGACGCGGTAGACCGGGACCATGCGGTCGAGCTGATGCTTGATCTGCTCGATCACCATCGGCGTGCCCGTGGTGACGATGGTGATGCGGGAGACGTGTTTCTGGTTCTCGGTCTCGGAGACGGTGAGACTTTCGATGTTGTAGCCGCGGCCGGAGAACAGTCCGATCACGCGCGCGAGCACGCCCGGCTCGTTCTGCACGAGCACCGAGAGCGTATGCGACTCGGTCGGCTCATGGCGCTCGTCCATGAAGTAGGCGGATGCGGGCTGGCTCATCTTGGTTTCCTGTTATCTCTCGTTCGTCATGCCCGGCCTCGTGCCGGGCATCCACGTCTTCCTTCGTTGCGCAGCAAGACGTGGATGGCCAGGACATCTGATGCGAAGACGCGCGGAGCCTGTCATCGGGCCGCGCTTTGCGCGGACCCGTTGGCGCTTTTGCCCGGCCATGACGTCTACTGCTCACACCAGCACCTCGCCGGCGAAAGCCGCGCTGTCGGCAACGATCCATCGCTTGAACAGATCGAGATCGATATTGCCGCCGGTCAGGATCAGGCCTACCCGTTTGCCGCGGATTTTTGTCTTTTCCTGCAGGGCCGCGGCGAATGGGGCGGCGCCGGCGCCCTCGGCGAGGTTGTGCGTATCGGTCCAGTAGGCCCGGATCGCGGCGGCTATCTCATCGTCGGTGACCTGGACGATGCGGGAGGCACCCTTGCGAATGATGGCAAGCGCGTCGGCATCGGGGACGCGCGTCGCCATGCCGTCGGCGCGCGTATTGCTGCTGTTCGTCCGCACCACCGTGCCGGCCGCGAAAGACAGCGCAAAGGACGGCGCTTCGGTCGACTGCACGCCGACGATCTCGGTCGTCAACCCGAGCAGGTCGCGCGCCAGGATGCAGCCGCAGATGCCCGACCCCTGTCCGATCGGAACGTAGAGCACGTCGAGGTCCTTGAACTGCTGGAGCAGTTCGAAGGCATAGGTTGCAACCCCCATCACCAGATCGGGATGGAAGGACGGCACGAATTCAAGGCCGTCGAGTTTGGCCCGGCGATCGGCCTCTTCACGGGCGGACTGGAAATCGTTGCCGTACTCGACCAGGTTGGCGCCAAAGGCACGCATGGCGCGGTTCTTCTCGACCGAATTGCCGTGCGGCACATAGATCGTCACCGGCACGCGATAACGGTTTGCCGCGTAGGCGAGGCTTTGGCCATGATTGCCTGTCGTTGCCGAGATCAATCCGGCCGTGCCCGGACGTTCGCGGTTGAGGCGGTCGACATAGACCAGCCCGCCCCGAACCTTGAAGGCGCCGGTCGGCGTGTGGTTCTCATGCTTGACGATCGCGGTTGCGCCAAGCCGCTCGGACAGTAGCGGCCAGGCGCGGGCCGGCGTCGGAGGCATCGCCGCGCCGACGACGGTTTTGGCGTGCTCTAGTTGCTTGAGATCAAACATTGCTTTGCTCTCCCTCACACCAGCGCCTTGCCGCCGGCGAAGGCGGAGGCGGTGGCTTCGTCGGTGGCTTCCGCCGGCAGCAGCATTTCGTTGTGCGCCTTGCCGGACGGAATCATCGGGAAGCAGTTTTCCAGCGCCGCCACCCGGCAATCGAACAGCACCGGGCGCTTGACGCTGATCATCTCCTTGATCGCGCCGTCGAGATCGCCGGGCTTGATCGCCTGGATGCCGACGCAGCCGAAGGCGTCGGCGAGCTTGACGAAATCCGGCAGCGCCTCCGAATAGGAATGCGACAGCCGGTTGCCGTGCAACAGCTGCTGCCACTGCCGCACCATGCCCATATACTGGTTGTTCAGGATGAAGATCTTGATCGGCAATTCATACTGAACGGCCGTCGACATCTCCTGCATCGTCATCTGCACCGAGGCGTCGCCGGCGATGTCGATCACGAGGCTGTCGGGATGGGCGACCTGCACGCCGAGCGCCGCCGGCAGGCCGTAGCCCATGGTGCCGAGGCCGCCCGAGGTCATCCAGCGGTGCGGCTCCTCGAAGCCGAAGAACTGCGCCGCCCACATCTGGTGCTGGCCGACCTCGGTGGTGATGTAGACATCGCGGCCGCGGGTCGCCTCGAACAGCCGCTGGATCGCGAATTGCGGCAGGATGACGTCGTTGTTCTTCTTGTAGGACAGCGAATTGCGCGCGCGCCATTTCGCGATCTCCTGCCACCAGGCGCGGATATCCGGCTTCTTCGCCTCGGCCTTGAACACCTGCAGCAAATCGCCGAGCACGTTGGCGGCGTCGCCGATGATCGGCACGTCGACGCGGATGTTCTTGTTGATCGAGGACGGGTCGATGTCGATGTGGATCTTCTTCGAGCCCGGCGAGAACGCGTCGGTCCGACCGGTGATGCGGTCGTCGAAGCGCGCGCCGACGCACAGCATGACGTCGCAGCCATGCATGGTCATGTTGGCTTCGTAGGTGCCGTGCATGCCGAGCATGCCGAGCCAGTTCTTGCCCGAGGCCGGATAGGCGCCGAGCCCCATCAGGGTGGAAGTGATCGGGAATCCGGTCGCTTCGACCAGTTCGCGCAGCAGCTTCGAGGCTTCCGGTCCGGAATTGATGACGCCGCCGCCTGAGTAGATCACCGGCCGCTTGGCGGCGGCGAGCAGCGCCACCGCTTTGCGGATCTGCGCGGCGTCGCCCTTGATGCGCGGCGCGTAGGACACGTGCACGTCGTCCTTGCGCGGCGGATGATAGGTGCCGACCGCGAACTGCACGTCCTTCGGCACGTCGACCACCACGGGGCCGGGACGGCCGGTGCTGGCGACATAGAACGCCTCGTGCAGCACCTTGGCGAGATCGTTGACGTCGCGCACCAGCCAGTTGTGCTTGGTGCAGGGCCGGGTGATGCCGACGGTGTCGCATTCCTGGAACGCGTCGTTGCCGATCAAATGAGTCGGCACCTGTCCGGTGATGCACACCAGCGGAATCGAATCCATCAGCGCGTCCGTCAGCGGCGTCACCATGTTGGTGGCGCCGGGGCCCGAGGTCACCAGCACCACGCCCGGCTTGCCGGTGGAGCGCGCATAGCCCTCGGCGGCGTGGCCGGCGCCCTGCTCGTGCCGCACCAGGATGTGCTCGACTTCGCTCTGCTGGAAGATCTCGTCATAGATCGGAAGCACCGCGCCGCCGGGATAACCGAAGATATGCTTGACGCCATGATCGATCAGCGCCCGCACGATCATCGCGGCGCCGGTCATCTGGTTCGGATCGTGGCTGTTGTCACTCATGGCTTGCTCCGGATGCGCTGTTGTCAGCGGCTTCTTTCAGTTGCGTTGTTCCGAAAATAAAAAGGGGCCCAAGAGGCCCCATGCACACCGCCCGAATTTGGATGGCCTTAGCCATCCCCGGCGGTGCGCCTGGGTACGACGACGATAAGCAGTTTGGTAATTTTATTACGCATATAGCCGCTCGGACTTCCCAAAGGTTGCGCGAACATAGCGGCCAAAGCCCGGAAGTCAAGGGAAGGCCGCAGGAAACGCTCGATTCACAGCTTAGCGGGGTTTTTTGGCTCCGGCGAGAGCGAAAATGCTGCTTGCAGCCATGCGGGTTCCCTTCACCGTCATTCCGGGGCGCGAGTGGAACGAGTGCAGACCCGGAATCTCGAGATTCCGGGTCTGGTCCTTCGGACCATCCCGGAATGACGTCGCGGAGAGCCATTCCCTCGCCTCCTCCGGCTTCACCCATTCGAATTCCGGCAGCTGATGCCGGAACCAGGTGAACTGCCGCTTGGCATAGTGGCGGGTATCGGCGCGGCCGATCACGGCCGCCTCTTCCAGCGTGATCTCGCCCGCGAGATGCCGGATCAGCGCCGGCACGCCATGGGCCTTCATCGCCGGCAGGAGGGAATCGAGATGCCGCGCCGCCAGGCGAGCGACCTCGTCCAGCGCGCCGGCTTTCAGCATCGCATCGAACCGCGCGTCGATCCGCGCATAGAGCCGATCGCGATCGGGAGCGAGAAACAGCGCGCTGAATGTGCCCGGCGGCAACAGCGGCGGCAGACCCGTCGCGATGCCAGTCGGTCAGCGAACGCCCGGTGGCCTCGACGACTTCCAGCGCGCGGGCGATGCGGGTGCGGTCGCGCGGTTTCAGGCGCTCGGCGGATGCCGGGTCGCGCCGCGTCAGCTCCGCATGCAGCGCCTCGACGCCGTCGCGTTCCAGCCGCGCGCGCACGCCTTCGCGTATCTCGGCGGGAATCGGCGGCACCGCCGACAAGGCCGCGCGTCAGCGCCTTGAAATACAGGCCGGAGCCGCCGACGAAAATCGGCAGGCGATTTCTGCGCGCGCGCTTCCGCAAGCGCCTTGGCGGCATCGGCCACCCAGCTGCCCGCGGAGAAATTCACCGCGGCGTCGACATGGCCATAGAGCCGGTGCGGAACCCGCGCCTCCTCCTCCGGCGTCGGCCGCGCCGTGAGGATGCGGAGATCGCGATACACCTGCATGGAATCGGCGTTGATGACGACGCCGCCGGTTTTTTGCGCGAGCTCGAGCGCCAGCGCCGACTTGCCGCTGGCGGTCGGCCCTGCGATAAGCACGGCCTTGCTGCTGTCCCCTGGACGAATTCACCCAGATGTCTCTCGTCGCCACGCTCATCTGCAATCCCGCCGACCCCGCGCTCGATAGCACGGTGGTGGACGGCGCGCGCGCCATTCTTCCCTCGCCCGGCCCCGCGCAATGGCTGTTCGACGAAGTGGCGGTCGATATTCCCTTCGAGCCATTCCCGCGAGGCCACGACATCCGCGCAATCGAAGCCCGCCTGCGCGAGGCGCGCGGCGATCTGCCGATCGACATTGTCGTGCAGCCTCAGGCGTTTCCGGCGCAAGAAGCTTTTTCTGGCCGACATGGATTCCACCATGATCGGCCAGGAATGCATCGACGAACTGGCCGATTTTGCCGGGCTGAAGGCGCATGTCGCAGGGATCACCGAGCGCGCGATGCGCGGCGAAATCGAGTTCGAGCCGGCGCTGCGCGAGCGCGTCGCGCTGTTGAAGGGCATGCCGGTCAGCGTGGTCGACGAAGTGCTGGCCAAACCGCATTACGCCGACGCCGGGCGGCCGCGAACTGGTCATGACCATGCGCGCCCATGGCGCCTGGACCTGCCTGATCTCCGGCGGTTTTACGCTGTTCACCAACGCGGTCGCCGGATGGATCGGATTTCAGGAAAACCGCGCCAATGAATTGCTGGTCGAGGACGGCAAATTCGATCGGCGAAGGTCAGGGAGCCCGATCCTGGGCCGCGCGGCAAAGCTCGCGACCCTGATCGAGCTCCGCGAATCCTTCGATCTCGACGAGATCGACACCCTGGTGGTCGGCGACGGCGCCAACGATCTCGACATGATCCAGCAGGCCGGCCTCGGCGTCGCCTACCACGCCAAGCCGGCGGTCGCCGCCGCGGCCGCCGCGCGGATCGATCACGGCGATCTCACCGCGCTGCTGTATGCGCAGGGCTATCGAAGGGACGAGTTTGTGGAGGCGTAACCTCGGACGTCATCACCCGCGAAAGCGGGTGACCCAGCATTCCAGAGCGTCCGCGATCGTGCACGGCGGTGATGACTGGATACTCCGCTTTCGCGGAGTATGACAGTTCCCTTACTGCACGCTCAGCGCCACGAAGCGCAGCTCGCCGTCGGCGTTCGACACCAGCAGCAGCACGGATTTCTTGCCGTCCTTTTTCAACTGATCGACGCGCTTCTTGACGTCGGCGGCGTTGCTCACCGCCTCCTGCGCCACCTCGACGATCACCTCGCCGGCGCTGAGGCGCTTCTCGGCGGCATCGGAGGTGCCATCGACATTGGTGATGATGACGCCCTTGACGCTGTCCTTGATCTTGTAGCGGCTGCGCAGATCCTTGCTCAGGGTGGCGAGATCGAGGCCGAGCGCCTTCTGCGTCACCGGCTTTTCCGCGGGCTCATCCTTGGTCTTGACCGAGGCCGGCACCGCCTTGTCGGTATCCTCGAGGCGGCCGAGCGTGACCTTTCTGGTTTCTTCCTGGCCCTTGCGGATGATGACGACGTCGACCTCCTTGCCGACCGCGGTGTCGGCCACGACGCGCGACAGATCCTTCGGCTCCTTGATGTCCTTGCCGTCGAACTTGACCACGACGTCGCCGGGCTCGATGCCGGCCGGCTTCGCCGGGCCCTTGTCCTCGACGCCGGCGATCAGGGCGCCGCGCGCGGGCTTGATGTTGAGGCTTTCGGCGATCTCGTCGGTGACCTGCTGGATGCGGACGCCGAGCCAGCCGCGGCGCAGCTCGCCGAACTGCCGGAGCTGATCGACCACGCCGGCCACCGTCTTCGACGGCACCGCAAAGCCGATGCCGATCGAGCCGCCGGAGGGCGAGATGATCAGCGTGTTGACGCCGACCACTTCGCCGTCGAGGTTGAACAGCGGGCCGCCGGAATTGCCGCGGTTGATGGCGGCGTCGGTCTGGATGTAGTTGTCATAGGGGCCCGAAGAGATATCGCGGTTGCGCGCCGAGACGATGCCGGCCGTCACCGTGCCGCCGAGGCTGAACGGATTGCCGATCGCGATCACCCATTCGCCGAGACGCAGCTTGTCGGAATCGCCGAACTTCACCGCGATCAGCGGCTTCGTCGGCTTGAATTTCAGGACCGCCAGATCGGTCTTCTTGTCGACGCCGACCAGCTCGGCCTTGATCTTGGTGCCGTCGTTCATGATGACGTTGATCTCGTCGGCGTCCGCGATGACGTGATTGTTGGTCACGACGATGCCGGAGGTGTCGACGATGAAGCCGGAGCCGAGCGAGTTGGTCTTGCGCGGCTGCAGGTCGCCGCCCTTGGAGCCGCCCGGGCCGCCACGGCGGTTCTTGAAGAAGTCGTCGAAGAATTCCTCGAACGGCGAACCCGGCGGCAATTGCGGCATCGCGCCCCTGCTCTCGCCGCCACCGCCCTTGGCTTCGACGGTCTGCGAGGTCGAGATGTTGACCACCGCGTCGATCACCTTTTCGGCGACGTCGGCGATGCCGTCGGGGCCGCGCGCCAGCGCCGGCGCCGACATCAGGACGGCTGTCGCGCCAAGGCAGATCGCGGCCAGCACGGGGCGCAGGCGATGGCTCAGGGCTGGAATCGCACCGGTCATATCAGCTTTCTCTCCTCGCAAATCGGGTCGGAATTTGAAGTCCACAGTGCGCCCGAACAGGGTTACGGCGCAAGCATTTGAGCCGGACATTCCGTTCACATAGTGCATCGCTGAATACGGCGAAAAACGGACGCCGCCGCTCACGATGGCGTTGATCCCGCTGGATTTTTTGCGAACACCTTCTCTGCAGTCATTCCGGGATGGTGCGCAAGCACCGGACCCGGAAGATTCCGGGGTACGCGCGGAGCCTGTCATCGGGCCGCGCTTTGCGCGGACCCGTTGGCGCGCCCCGGAATGACGGGACGCTAGCGCCGGACCACCCATATCAGGACCAGGCCGACGACCGCCGATCCGATGCCGACCACGCGCAGAATGTTGTCCGGCGTCGCCAGCGCGCTCTTCATGGCCCGGCGCATCCAGGCCGGGCTTGCCGCGAACATCAGGCCTTCAAGCACAAACAGAATGCCCACACCGATGAGGAAGTCGGCGAACGCTATGGACCTCATCGGACTGAAACCTCCCGTTTGATGTTCTTTCTTTGCTTTTAGCAGGGCGAGCGAGGCTTTGCTTCGTCCCCCTTGTTTTGGCCTTACGGCTTCGGCGCCGCCGGCTGGGCGGGCGCTGACGCCGCGGCAGCTGCCGCCGGGGCGTCGCCGCCACGGGCGGTTTGCCGGACGAGTTGCCGAAGAACTTGAAGAAGTCGGAGTCCGGCCTCAGCAGGAAGCGGGTATCGTTGCTCTTCAGCCCGTTCTCATACGCCGTCATCGAGCGGTAGAAGGCGAAGAAATCGGGATCCTTGCCATAGGCTTCGGCGAACAGCCGGTTGCGCTCGCCGTCGCCCGCGCCGCGCACCTGCTCGGCGGTCGAATTGGCTTCGGCGACGATGACGGTGGCTTCGCGATCGGCGCTGGAGCGGATCTCCTGCGCCTTCTGGCCGCCCTGCGCGCGGAATTCGGCGGCCTCGCGCTGCCGCTCGGTCTGCATGCGCTGGTAGACGGCCTGGCTGTTCTGCTCCGGCAGATCGGCGCGCCTGATCCGCACGTCGACCACCTGGATGCCGTAGCCGTCGGCTTCCTTGTCGAGCTGGTCGCGGATCCGCGCCATCAGGGCCTCGCGCTCGTCACGCACCACCTGGATGAAGGTGACCTCGCCGAGCACGCGGCGCAGCGACGCGTTCAGCAGCGTCGTCAACTGGATGTTGGCGGCCTGGATCGAGCCGACGCTCTGGTAGAACCGCAGCGCGTTCTTGATGCGGTAGCGGGCGAAGGCGTCGACCACCAGCCGCTTCTGGTCCGACGCGATCACTTCCTGCGACGGATTTTCGAGATCGAGGATGCGCTTGTCGATCGAGATCACGGTGTCGACGAACGGCGCCTTGAAATTCAGGCCCGGTTCGGTGACGACGCGGACCGGCTCGCCGAGCCGCACCACCAGCGCCTGTTCGGTCATATCGACGATGAAGACCGAGCTGTAGCCGACGATCAGGACGACAAGCAGCGCGAACAGCGCGACAATACCTGCGACGGGGGATTTCATCGGGTGGCTCCGCCTGCTGTTGCGGCTGGCCCGTTGTCGGCTGGCACGCCGCGGCGTCAGCTCGCTCAGCGGCAGGTACGGCACGACGCTCTGCAGAGGACGCACCGCCGCCGTCATAGATCAGCTTCTCGGAGCCGCCGAGGATGCGCTCCATCGTCTCCAGATAGATGCGCTGCCGCGTGACGTCGGGCGCCTTCCTGTATTCGTCGTAGACCTTCAGGAAGCGCGCGCTCTGGCCCTTGGCCTCGGCGACCGCCTGCTGCTTGTAGCCTTCGGCGACCTGGAGGATTTGCGCGGCGCGTCCCTTGCGCATCGGGAACGACGCGGTTGGCATAGGTCTGGGCCTCGTTCTGCAGGCGCTCGAGATCGGCGCGCGCCGCCTGCACGTCGCGGAACGAGTCGATCACCTGCGCCGGCGGATCGACCTTCTGCATCTGCACCTGCTGCACCAGGATGCCCGAGCCATAGCTGTCGAGCGTCTTCTGCATCAGCTCCTGCACGCCGGCCTCGGTGGTGGTGCGGGCGCCGGTCAGGATCGGCTGGATGTTGGCTTTGCCGACGACCTCGCGCATCGCGCTTTCGGCCACCGCCTTCACGGTGCCTTCGGGATTCTGGATGTTGAAGAGATAATTGCCGACGCCGTCCGGCTTGATCCGCCACAGCACGGTGAAATCCACGTCGACGATATTCTCGTCGCCGGTCAGCATCAGGCTTTCTTCCGGCACGTCGCGCATCGTCCGGCCGCGCCGCGCCGGATCGTCGATCAGCGTCATGCCGATCGAGATGGTGGAGACGCGCAGCGCCTTCGGCAGCAGCACGGTCTCGATCGGATACGGCAGATGATAGTTCAGGCCCGGCTGCACCGTGCGCACATGCTTGCCGAAGCGCAGCACGACGCCGAGCTCTTCGGACTGGACGCGGAAGAAGCCGGACAGTCCCCAGATCGCCAGCGCGCCGATCAGAACCAGCACGATGCCGATGCCGCTGAAATGCCCGCCGGGCAATAATTGCTGGAGCCGGTCCTGGGCGCGGCGCAGAAGGTCCTCAAGATCGGGCGGCCTCGGCCCGACCGGTTGCGGGCCGGAGCCCCACGGCCCTTTCGGACCCGAGCCCCATGGGCCTCCGCCTTGATTCTTCCACGGCATCGACAGTCTCCTCCGCGGGGCCCAAAGGGCAGACGCCCGGCCTCCGCCATATCTGCACGGCTTTATAGGGGACGGCCCCGGCCCTTACAACGCAAGCTTCTGGTTCGAAGCAGCTATGCCTGAGCCGGTAATTGTCAATGTAAACATTGCCGAACGGAGTTAATGCGACTTTCGCCGGCGATATGTCACATAGGAAAAGTCCGCGCTGTCGTCCGGACCGGCCGGATTCCGCACGCGCGCAACCTCTTCCCAGATGGCCGCATCGATTGCGGCAAACCGGGTATCGCCCTCGGGCCGGGCGTGCACTTCGGTAATCTCCAGGCGGTCGGCGCAATCCATCCACTGCGCGTAGATTTCCGCGCCGCCGATCACGGCAATTTCACCTGCCGAACGCCGCAGCGCATCGGCCCGGGCGATCGCGCGGGCATCGGTGAACGACGTCGTCACCACCGCTCCCGCGGCGCGATAATTCGGCGTCGCGGGTGATGACGATATTGGTGCGTCCGGGAAGCGGCCTGCCGATCGATGCGAAGGTCTTGCGCCCCATCACGACGGGCCTGCCGATCGTCATCGCCTTGAAGCGCTGCATGTCGGATTTCAGCCGCCAAGGCATGGCGCCATGCGAGCCGATCACGCCATTGTCGGCGACCGCGACGATGAGGACGATTTCAGGCGACGCCTTGGCCGTCGCGGTCACACCGCGACCTCGGCCTTGATGTGCGGATGCGGGTCGTAACCTTCGAGCACGAAGTCTTCATAGCGGAACGCGAAGATATCCTTCACATCCGGATTGAGCTTCATCGTCGGCAGCGGCCGCGTCGGACGCGTCAGTTGCAGCCGGGCCTGATCGAGATGGTTGTTATAGAGGTGCACGTCGCCGAAGGAGTGCACGAAGTCGCCGAGCTTCAGCCCGGTCACCTGCGCCACCATCATCGTCAACAGCGCATAGGACGCGATGTTGAAGGGCACGCCGAGAAACACGTCGGCCGAGCGCTGATAGAGCTGGCACGACAGCTTGCCGCCTGCGACATAGAACTGGAACAGGCAATGGCACGGCGGCAGCGCCATCTTGTCGACGTCGGCCGGATTCCAGGCGCTGACGATCAGGCGCCGCGAATCCGGATTGCGACGGATCATGTCGATGACGTTGGAGATCTGGTCGATGCGGCGTCCGTCCGGCGCCGGCCAGGATCGCCACTGCGACCCGTAGACCGGGCCGAGATCGCCATTGGCGTCGGCCCATTCGTCCCAGATCGAAACACCGTGATCCCTGAGGTATTTGATGTTGGTATCGCCTTTGAGAAACCACAGCAACTCGTACACGATCGACTTCAGCGGCAGCTTCTTGGTGGTCAGCATCGGAAATCCGGCGGCCAGATTGAAGCGCATCTGATGGCCGAAGATCGACAGCGTGCCGGTGCCGGTGCGGTCGTGCTTCTCCGCGCCGTCAGAAAGAATCCGTTCGAGCAGGTCGTGATACTGATTCATGGCGTTCGTCAGGGGCCCTGGAGAGGCGAGTTTTAACGGCCGGACCGGCCGTTCGACAGCGCCGATTCGGCTAAGCCGATCAATTATACCCGGAAAAATGAGCATCGGGTCCACAAACGGCAAGGGCGGAACCTGCGTTCCGCCCTTCATTCACCCGATATCCGGATGCCCACTCAGCTCTCCGACTCCACGAACACCTCGTCGCGCTTCCTGCGCAGCGACGGCAATACCGCCAGCACCAGCAGGAACGCCGCGGTTGCCATCAGAACCGCCGAGAGCGGACGGGTAAGGAAAACCGTCCAGTCGCCGCGCGAAATCAGCAGTGCCCGGCGCAGGTTTTCCTCCATCAGCGGCCCCAGCACCATGCCGAGCAGCAGCGGGGCCGGCTCGAAATCGTGCTTGATCAGCCAGTAGCCGAGCAGCCCGAACGCGCCGGCGAGGATGACGTCGACGGGCGCGTTGTTGATGGAATAGATGCCGATCGCGCAGAAGATCACGATTGACGGGAACATCAGCCGATACGGCACCCGCAAGAGCCGCACCCAGATGCCGACCAGCGGCAGGTTGATGACGATCAGCATCAGATTGCCGATCCACATCGAGGCGATCATGCCCCACACAAGGTCGGGCTGCTTCTGCATCACCTGCGGCCCCGGCACGATGCCGTGAATGGTCATCGCGCCGACCATCAGCGCCATCACCGCGTTGGGCGGAATGCCGAGCGTCAATAGCGGGATGAACGAGGTCTGCGCCGCGGCGTTGTTGGCGCTTTCCGGCGCCGCCACGCCTTCGATCGCGCCGCGGCCGAACCGCGACGGATCCTTGGCGATCTTCTTCTCGAACGTATAGGCCGCGAACGAGGCGATCACCGCGCCGCCGCCCGGCAGGATGCCGAGGATCGATCCCAGGACCGTGCCGCGCAAGATCGCAGGCGCCGAGTTGATCAGGTCCTTTTTGGTCGGCATCAGCCCGGTGATCTTCTGCTGCACCAGATCGCGGTCCATTTCCGCCCCGGCGTCGAGGTTACGGATGATTTCCGCGAACCCGAACACGCCCATCGCCACCGTGGCAAAGCCGAGGCCGTCGGCGAGCTCGGGAATGTTGAAGGCCATGCGCGAGGCGCCGGTTTCGATGTCGGACCCGACCATCGACATCAGCAGGCCGAGCACGATCATCGCGATTGCCTTCAGCACCGAGCCCTTCGCCAGCACCACCGCGAAGATCAGGCCCAGCACCATCAGCGAGAAATATTCGGCGGGCCCGAATGCCAGCGCGAGTTTTGTCAATGGCGCGCCCAATACCGCGATCAGCACGGTCGCGACGCAGCCGGCGAAGAACGAGCCGATCGCGGCGATCGCCAGCGCCGGGCCGGCGCGGCCCTGTTTGGCCATCTGGAAGCCGTCCAGCGTGGTCACCACCGATGTTGCCTCGCCGGGAATATTGACCAGGATCGACGTGGTCGAGCCGCCATATTGCGCGCCGTAATAGATGCCCGCGAGCATGATCAGCGCGCCGACCGGCGGCAGGCCGAAGGTAATGGGCAGCAGCATCGCAACCGTCGCAATGGTGCCGATCCCCGGCAGCACGCCGACCAGCGTGCCGACCAGCGCGCCGATCAGGCAGAGCAGGAGATTGATCGGCGTGAAGCGCAACGCCGAAACCGAGGGCCAGATTGGAAAAAAGCTCGGTCATCGCGCCCTCACTGCACCAGGAAACGCGGGAAGAGCTGCAGCGGCAGCCCCAGCGCATAAGGGAAAAGCAGGCTGCAGCCGATGGTCAGGCAGATGCCGACGATGATGGTTTCTTTCCACCTGGTTTCCGGCGTGCCCAGCGCCGAGATCAGGAAGCTCGCAAACGCCGAAACCACCAGTCCAAGCGGGCGGATGGTGATCGCGAAGGAAAGAATGGCGAGCGAGACGAACAGCGGGCCCCGCCAGGCATAATGCGCCAGATGTTGGCCCTCGGTTACGATGCCGACGACCATCACCGCGAACCCAAGTCCCAGCAACAGGCCGGCGAACATGCGCGGCGCGGTTCCGGCGCCGAACGAAAATCCGTGCATGCCCTGCAGATCGCTCGACGCCCAGAAGGCGAACAGCGCGATCGCCATCAGCGCTATGCCGCCGACAAAATCCTGCGGGCCGCGGACCCATTTCGGCATGATGGACGGGTGCCCATGGCTCGGCGTATCACTCATCGGTATCCCCCCCGCACAGGGCTTTGCGCCCATTCTGTTTGGATCGCGTTGACGCTGTTCTGACGGTCCTGCCTAGCGATTTTTGTCAGATAACGCCAGCAAAACCCAAAATACCCCCGGCCAGCAACAGCCAAAGCGGATTAAGCCGCGTTGCAAAAGCCAGCGCCGCGACGGCGACAGTGGACAGGGCCGCCATCCAGGTTCGATCGGATGTCAGCGCCAGAATCAGCCCGCTGGCGCCCATCAGCCCGATCGAGAGCGGCACCAGCGCCGCCTGAATAATGGCGGGCCAGCGCGAATGGCTCGAACGCGTCAGCAGCCGGCTCACCCAATAGGCCAGGACGGCGGTCGGAACGCACATCGCAAGGGTCGCGGCGAGAGCGCCCGCGATCCCTGCGACAGAATAGCCTATCAGGGTCACGATCAGCACATTCGGCCCGGGCGAGAGCTGCGAGATCGCGAACACGTCGGCGAATTGCTTGTCGGTCATCCAGTGCTGAACATCGACCGCGATGCGGTGCATCTCCGGAATGGCGGCATTGGCGCCGCCTACGGCGAACAGCGACATCAGTCCGAAGGTCCAGACCAGCGACCAGATCGGGTTCGCTTGCGAATTCATGCCGCAGCCCGCCGGCGGATGGCAAAGGTGATGGCGATGCTGAGCGGGATCGCCACCAGCAAAACCGCCGGCAGCGGCAGCCGCAGCACGCCGATCGCGGCAAACACCGCGGCCAGCACCACAAGGCCGATCAGGTCGCGCCTTTTGATCAGCGGCATCATCATGCGGAAAACGGTTGATATCAGCAGACCGACCGCCGCGCAGGACACCCCGGCCAGGATGCGCCGCAGGGCGTCGATTTCGCCGAAGCGCGCATAAAGCACACCCAGGATCGTCACGATGACCACGGGCGGGCCGAGCAGCCCGGCAAAGGCCGCGATGCTGCCGGCTACGCCGCGAAAGCGCGATCCGAATACCACGCTGAGGTTGACGACGTTCGGACCGGGCAGGAAATGGCACAGCGCGTAAGTTTCGTTGAATTGCTCGGCCGTCATCCAGCGGTGCTGGTCGACGATGCCGCGCCGCGCAAAGGCCAGCACGCCGCCGAAGCCCGAGAGCGACATTTTGGCGAAGGCTATGAACAGCGCGAACAGGCCGGGCGGGGCTGATATCGGGAGTTCCGGCGCCGCAACAGCGGCCGGCGGCGAATCCGGGGGCATTGGCAAAATCTAGAACGCGCGACGCGGCAAGGCCACCCAATTCGCGTATTCCGCGCCCGAATGCGCCCTTGCGGGCTCTATTTTTCTCAACTTTTGCACCCTATATTGGGAGTGCCGGTTCGCCGGCTATGGAAATAAATTGCCGTCGCAATAAACCATTCGGACCCGGGGGCAGTACCCGGCGCCTCCACCCAAGCCCGCCGCCGATGGCGGGTTTCGGCGGGGGCGAAACAGGATCGACGAGGGCGTAAAGGGCGTGTTTTTTCCCGGTATGGTTCCGCCGTTATCGGGCTATGCAATAGTTGCAAACGACAACTATGCTCCGGTTGCTCAGGCCGCGTAAGCGGTTTGAAAAACCAAGTCTAAAGTCCTAGTGGGTTAAGCTCCGCTAGGCGGGGTTCGGAGGCACCTGGCAACAGAAGCCTCCACTTCATTTTGTCTGATGAATATGCCTCGAGCTGGCCGTTTTGCCGGAATTTCCGCCGCCGGTGGCAAGCCTGCTGACCTCGGCGCGCCGCCGGGGTAGCATGGGCAAACAGGCGAGTTCGGACCACCGGCGTCGCCGCCGGCCTACCGGCCGCATTTGAACGCGACAGGACCGATAACGCGACAGGACCGATAATGGCGACCGATCATATCCGATACGACGTGCTGGCGCGCGACGCGCTGCGCGGAGTGCTGCGCCGCGTATTGGCCGACGCCGCCGAGCACGGCCTGCCCGGGGACCATCATTTCTTCATCACCTTTCTGTCCAGGGCGGAGGGCGTGAAGCTGTCGCCGCGGCTGCTCGCGCAATATCCGGAAGAGATGACCGTAATCCTGCAGCACCAGTTCTGGGACCTGGTGGTGACCGAGGACCGTTTTGAAGTCGGCCTGTCGTTCGGCGGAATCCCCGAGCGTCTGGTGGTTCCGTTCAACGCCATCAAGAGTTTCTTCGACCCGTCGGTGCAGTTCGGCCTGCAGTTCGAGACGTCCGACGCGGCCCAGGAGACACCGGCGACGAACCTTCCCGCGGTCCCTGCCCCCGCAGCCCTGCCGGTTGCCGCACCTGCGGCCGAAAATCAGGACGAGCCGGTCAAGCCGAGCGAGGGCGCCGAAGTCGTGCGGCTGGATCGCTTCCGCAAGAAATAATCCGCGGGCAAGGTGATCCGCGCGACCGTGTAGATGAACGTGCCGCCCGGAGCCAGCATGAACTGGTTCCGCGCGAGATCGCCTTGTGCAACGGACATGAGCAACGGACGTAAGTCATGGCTCGATCGACCACATCCTCGCGGCCCGGTTCCACACGCACCGAAACCGACAGCTTCGGGCCGATCGAGGTTCCCGCCGACCGTTATTGGGGCGCGCAGACCGAACGTTCCCGGCAGAATTTCCGCATCGGCCAGGACCGGATGCCGATGCCGATCGTCCGTGCGCTCGGCATCGTCAAGCTGGCGGCTGCGGAAACCAATCGTGAGCTCGGACTACTCGACCAGCGCCGCGCCCGCGCCATCATCCGCGCCGCGCGCGAGGTGATCGACGGCAAGCTCGACGATCACTTTCCGCTTGTGGTCTGGCAGACCGGCTCCGGCACCCAGACCAACATGAACCTCAACGAGGTGATCGCCAATCGCGCCAACGAGCTGCTTGGGCGGCAAGCTCGGCGCCAAAGCGCCGGTTCATCCCAACGATCACGTCAATATGAGCCAGTCGTCGAACGACGCCTTCCCGACCGCCATGCACATCGCGGCGGCGACGCGCATTACGGCCGATCTCGTTCCGGCGCTCAAGCTGCTGCACCGCGCGCTGCGCAAAAAGGAAAAGGCGTTCGCTCATATCGTCAAGATCGGCCGGACCCACACCCAGGACGCAACCCCGCTGACGCTGGGTCAGGAGTTTTCCGGCTACGCCGCGCAGGTCGAGAGTGGCATTAATCGACTAGGCGTGGCGGTAAACGACCTCTACCCGCTGGCGCAAGGCGGCACCGCCGTCGGCACCGGGCTCAATTCGAAGCCGAAATTCGCCAGGGCGTTCGCCCGGCACGTCGCCAAGATCACGAAGCTGCCCTTCACCAGCGCCGCCAACAAATTCGAGGCGCTGGCCTCCAACGACGCTTACGTCTTCGTCCATGGCGCGATCAATTCGGTGGCGACCGGCCTGTTCAAGATCGCAAACGATATCCGCCTGCTCGGCTCGGGTCCGCGTTCCGGCCTCGGCGAACTGATCCTGCCCGAAAACGAGCCGGGCTCGTCGATCATGCCGGGCAAGGTCAACCCGACGCAGTGCGAAGCGATGACCATGGTTTGCTGCCAGGTGTTCGGAAACCACACGGCCATAACGGTTTCCGGCAGTCAGGGACATTTCGAACTGAACGTCTACAAGCCGGTGCTGGCATATTGCATGATGCATTCGATCCAATTGCTCGGCGACGCCGCGCGCTCGTTCACCGAGCACTGCGTCGAGGGAATCCGCGCCGACGAGAAGCGCATCCGGGATTTGATGGAGCGCTCGCTGATGCTGGTGACCGCGCTCGCCCCGAAGATCGGCTACGACAACGCCGCGAAGGTCGCCAAGTCGGCGCACGCGCGCGGAACCACGTTGAAGGAAGAGGCGGTGCGGCTGGGCTTTGTTTCGGCTGATGAATTCGACCGGCTGGTGCAGCCGGACAAAATGACACACCCGGGCTGATCGCGGCGGGAACCCCCGGGAAACTACGGTCCGGGAAGAATAATTATGGACGATAACACCTAAAGAATGAGGCCGATCATCTATTGTCATTGCGCCGGGGCGTGGTAGACGAAATTATTGCACTTTCGCAGAGCGGAACTTACTTTTTTGATGTTGATCAAAGGGCGATTACGGGAATCTCCTTAGATGACTACCGAGCCAATCAAGCGCGACCACTCACGCGTTCGTGAAGACGTCGCATGCTCTCTATTTGCTGGATGATGGGGGCAGGCATGGGGGAAGTGGTCAACTTGAAGCGCTTCAGGAAACGCACCGAGCGGGAACAGTCGGCGAAACAGGCCGACGCCAACCGGACGCGGTTCGGCCGGACCAAGTCCGAACGCGTTCTGGACGAACGGCGCACCAAGCGCGCCAGCGACTTGCTCGATCAGCACCGGATCGACGGCGAGGATGCGTCATGAAGTCGCCGGTCGTGAAACGCTCGATCGTCGTCGCCGGTCACAAGACCAGCGTCAGCCTGGAAGAGGCGTTCTGGAACGGCATGAAGGAGATCTCCGGATTGCGCGACATGACGCTGTCCGAGCTGGTGGGCGAGATCGACAGCAACCGCCAGCAAGGCAATCTGTCGTCCGCCATTCGCCTTTTCGTGCTGGATTATTTCAGGACCCGCGCGGCGGCAGCCGCGGCGGATCCGAAGCCGCAAGGCTAGTTGCGACGCCACAGGCCTCAGGTTGCCAAGCCGGAGTTGATCGCTACAGCTGGTCGATGACCAAGGGGCAAAGATGCAGGACCCGTTGGAGGCGTTCTCGCAAGGGGTGAATTTTGCACGCTATCGCGGCCAACCCGAAGGCCATTACGAGAGCTTCTTCGTACGCGCCAACCACCCGCATCGTGCGCTAGCCTTCTGGATCCGCTACACGATCTTCAGCCCCAAGGGGCGCCCCGGCGACGCGATCGGCGAGCTCTGGGCGATTTTCTTCGACGCCGAGCAAAATCATCACGTCACCGCAAAACAGGAATACCGCTTCGCGGACTGCGACTTCGACGTCTCGTCGTTTCGCGTGCGCGTCGGCGACGCGACGCTGCGGCCGAACCGGCTTCAAGGCGCCATCGCGGGCGAGCAACACCGTCTCGTCTGGGACCTGAAATTCGAGGGGGCTTCGCCGCCGCTTCTGTTGCTGCCTCTGGCGCTGTACCGCGGCCGCTTTCCCGCGGCCAAGAGCGTCGTCAGTCTGCCCATGGCGCGCTTCGGCGGCACGCTGACCGTCGACGGAGAGAAGATCGAGATCGCCGACTGGACCGGCAGCCAGAACCACAATTGGGGGTCCCGCCACACCGATCTCTATGCCTGGGGTCAGGTCGCCGGGTTCGACAATCAGCCCGACAGTTTTCTCGAGGTGGCGACCGCAAGACTTCGTCTCGGGCCATTGTGGACGCCACCGATCACGCCGATCGTGCTGCGCCATCGGCAGCGCGAATACGCGTTCACGCGATTAAGTCAGGCGATCCGGGCCAAAGGCAGGTTTGGCTATTTTTCCTGGGAATTTTCGTCAGGAAACGGCGATACGGAGATTGCGGGGACGATATCGGCGCCGCGGGAGGCGTTTGTCGGGCTGAAATATTACAATCCGCCGGGAGGCATCAAACACTGCCTCAACAGCAAGATCGCCGGCTGTACGCTGCGCCTCACCGACAGGCGTGCCGGCACATCAGAGGTGCTGGAGACGAGACACCGCGCGGCGTTCGAAATCCTGACCGACGACGACAAGCACGGCGTGGAGATGTCGGCTTGAGCCCGGGGTCGCTGAGCGCCACCGGTTGCGCTGGATCAATACCGGTTTCCCGATCCGGGGTTTAAGAGATTGAAAGAAATTGGGCTGAATCTGGTTCCAAAGACCGTATTGGCCGGAAAGTGCGCGAGTTTGTTTATAATCGCTCTAAGGTGCAGCCGCATTTTGACCGTCAGGCTTGACCGGGCTGCCGGCGATTGGAAATACAAATCATGACCAAACGGAACGGTACCCGCCCGCATTTGCCGCTGGGGCTGGCCAAGCGCGGCTATTCGGGCGTGATCCAGCACCTTGCCGCCGGCGACGCCGGCTCTGCGCTGTCGGCCAATGAACTCGAAAGCCGGCTGATCGAACTGGGCTTCGTCGAAGGCGCCCGGGTCGAGGTGCTGCACGAAGGCATCGTCGGCCGCGACCCGATCGCGGTCCGCGTCGAGAACGTCACGATCGCGGTACGCCGGCGCGAGGCCATGGCGATCATCGTCGCCTGACCCGAGCGGAACTCGAAGCCATGGAAGCTCCGTTGCTGCATCTGGCCCTGGTGGGCACGCCCAACAGCGGCAAGACCTCGCTTTTCAATGCCCTCACCGGCAGCCGCCAAAAGGTCGCGAACTATCCGGGCGTCACCGTGGAGCGCAAGGAAGGCTCGTTCGTCACGCCCCTGGGCCGTCAGGTTTCGGTGGTCGATCTGCCCGGCACCTACTCGCTGCGCGGCCGCAGTCCGGACGAAGAGATCACCCGCGACATGGTGCTCGGCCGCACGCCGGGCGAGGCGGCGCCTGACCTCGTGCTTTGCGTGGCCGATTCCACCAATCTGCGGCTGACGATCCGCCTCCTGCTCGAGCTCAAGAGCACCGGCCGGCCGCTGATGCTGGTGCTCAACATGTTCGACATCGCCAACCGCCGCGGCGTCACCGTCGACGTGCCGCGGCTGTCGGCGGAACTCGGCGTGCCCGTCGTGACCTCGATCGCGGTGCGCAAGGGCGGCACCGCCGAATTGTTGCGCCGGACCGACGAGATCGCGGCGCAGGCGCAACCGCCGCTCGCGCAAAATCTCTGGCAGCCGCTCACGGTCGCGCAATTGCGGGCCACCCAGCGCGAGGCCGACCGCATCATCGCGGCGACCGTCAGCCTGCCGGCGCGGCCCGATTCCTGGACCGCCCGGATCGACGCCGTGGTGCTGCATCCGGTCGCGGGGCTCGCGATCCTGGCCGCCATCCTGTTCGTGATGTTCCAGGCGGTGTTCGCCTGGGCGCAGCCGCTGATGGAGCTTCTGTCGTCGGCCTTCTCAGCGCTCGGGCAACTGGTTCACGACACCGTGCCCGCCGGCCTTTTGCAAAGCTTCCTGCAGAACGGGGTGATTTCCGGCGTCGGCAGCGTCGTCGTGTTCCTGCCGCAGATCGTCATCATCTTCCTGTTCATCCTGCTCCTGGAAGATTTCGGCTACATGGCGCGCGCGGCGTTCCTGATGGACCGCATCATGGGCGGCGCCGGCCTGCACGGCCGCGCTTTCATTCCGCTACTGTCGAGTTTTGCCTGCGCGATCCCCGGCATCATGGCGACGCGGGTGATCGACAACCGCCGCGACCGGCTGACCACCATCCTGATCGCGCCGCTGATGACCTGTTCGGCGCGGATCCCGGTCTACACGCTGATCATCTCCGCCTTCATCCCCGACACGCAGGTCTGGGGCTGGGTCAATCTGCGGGGGCTGGTGATGTTCGGCCTCTACGCGGCGGGCATCGTCAGCGCGCTCGGCGTCTCGTTCCTGATAAAATTCTTCATGTGGCGCGACTACGCGCCGGCGCCGTTCATGCTGGAATTGCCCGATTACAAGATGCCGCGCCTGAAAAGCATCGCGATCGGCGTCTATACGCGGGCAAAGATGTTCCTGCAGCGGGCCGGCACCACGATCTTCTCGATGATGGTGCTGATCTGGTTTCTGGCGTCGTTTCCGGCCCCGCCCGCCGGCGCCGAAGGCCCCGCCATCAACTACAGCCTCGCCGCCATGATCGGCAAAGCGATCGAACCGCTATTGGCCCCGCTCGGCTTCAACTGGCAGATCGCGGTGGCGCTGATCCCGGGCATGGCGGCGCGCGAGGTCGCGGTGGCCGCGCTCGGCACCGTCTACGCCATCGAGGGCGGCAAGGAAGCCGCCGAACAGATCGGCCAGGTGCTCGCCACCAAATGGAGCCTTGCCACCGCGCTGTCGCTGCTGGTCTGGTACATCTTCGCCCCGCAATGCGCCTCCACGCTGGCGGTGATCCGCCGGGAGACCGGAAGCTGGAAATGGATGGCGATCACCTTCGCCTACATGTTCGCGCTGGCCTATGCGGCGAGTCTTGCGACCTACAACATCGCCGTTGCGCTCGGCGCGGGCTAAATCTCCCGCCCCGATCCGGCCCCGCGCGCCCTTGCGCGGAAGCCGGCCAATTCCTAGGATATTCGCCCGAGCCCGATAACGCTCATTAACGCTCCTGGAGACTGAAATGGACATCGCAAGGCACATCGCTCCGCGCCCCCTGTCCATTTCGGAAGCTCTCCATGACCGCGTTTCTCACGCTGGACTCCCTCTCCCTCACCACGCCTGACGGCCGCCTTCTGCTTCGACGGATTGACGCTCGCATTGGGACGCGAGCGGACCGGCCTCGTCGGCCGCAACGGCTGCGGCAAGTCCACGCTGCTGCGCGCGATCGCCGGCGAGATCGAACCATCGGGCGGATCGGTTCAGCGCGCGGGCTCCGTCGGCGCGCTCGCCCAACTGGCGGATGAGCGCCTGACCGTCGCGCAGGCGCTGGGGGTCGCGGACGGCCTTGCCCGTCTGCGCCGCCTCGAACGCGGCGAAGGTTCGCTGGAGGATGCAAGCCAGGCCGACTGGACGCTGCCAACCCGACTGGCCGCGGCGCTGGCTGAAACCGGCCTGCCTGATTTGCCAAGGGATCGTCTGCTCGCTTCGCTCAGCGGCGGCGAACGAACCCGCGTGGCGCTGGCGCGCCTCCTGGTCGAGGCACCGGATGTCTTGCTGCTGGACGAGCCCACCAACAATCTCGATGACGACGGCCGCGAGGCGGTCGCCGACCTGCTCGCGCGCTGGCGCGGCGGCGTGGTCGTCGCCAGCCACGACCGCGCTCTCCTCGGACGCGTCGACCGCATCGTCGAGTTGAGCGCCATCGGCGTCACCGTCTTCGGCGGCGCGTGGCCGGAATTTGCCGAGGCGCGCGAAGCCGCCCGGACCCGCGCCGCAGCCGAGCTCATCCGGGCCGCCGATGCCCTGCGCAGCGCCGAGCGCGCCGTTCAGGAGGCCAGAGAGAAAAAGGCCCGCCGCGACAAGGCCGGCCGCGCCCGGCGCGCCAAGGGCGGCGACAGCAAGATGTTCCTCGACGCCGAGAAACAGCGTGCCGAAAACAGCGGTGCGCGCGAAGGCCATATCGCCGGGCGCCTGATCGGCGATCGCGCGGCAGCGCTCGAGCAAGCCCGCGCGCGCGTCGAGGTGCTGACGCCGCTTTCGATCGACCTGCCCGAGACCGGCCTGCCCGGCGGCCGCGAACTTGTCGCCTTCAGGGAGGTGGTGATGGCGCATGGCCGGCGCCGGCTGTTCGGCCCGCTGTCCTTCGAACTGCGCGGTCCCGAACGCGTCGCCATCCGCGGCGCCAACGGCTCCGGCAAAACCACCCTGCTCGGCCTGATCGCCGGACGGTTTCAACCCACGGCCGGCGACATCAGCCGCCCGACCGACCGCATCGCCATGCTCGACCAGCATGTCGGCCTGCTCGACGCCTCGGCGAGCATCCTCGACAATCTGCGCCGTCTCAATCCCGGTTTGTCCGACAACGCCGCGCGCGCCGCGCTGGCCCGCTTCGCGTTCCGCAACAGAGCGGCGCTGCAGACCGCGGGCACGCTGAGCGGCGGCGAGCGGCTGCGCGCGGGCCTCGCCTGTGTATTCGCAAGACCGCAACCGCCTCTCCTGCTGCTGCTGGACGAGCCGACCAATCACCTTGACCTGACGTCGATCGAGGTGCTGGAAGCCGCGCTGTCGCGGTTTGACGGCGCGCTGATCGCGGTGAGTCACGATCAGGCCTTCCTGCAGGCGATCGGCGTGGCCCGGGAGATCAGGCTCTGATCGAAGGCGGCCGAGCGATGCCTGCCTCGCCGCTCCAGGGCCATTCCCGATTGATCCTCATCAACGCGCAGATCCGATCCATGTTCTAGATATTCAGCCCAAGCTGCCCGCAACTGATATTGTCGGCGGGCAGATCTTCGGGACCGCGCGTGTCGCAACACCAGGCGATCCCGTTCGAGGGGACCAGCAACGTTGAAAGAGAAAGAACTCCGCATCGCGCTGGTCTGCTTCGGAGGCGTTTCGCTTGCGGTCTACATGTATGGAATCAGCAAGGAGATCCTCAAGCTGGTTCGCGCTTCCGGTGCCTTGCATTCCATCGCAGACCGCACTGAACGATCGGCGGCGCGCTTTTTCGACAGTTTTGATCGCGACGATCCCGAATACGACACCGATGAAATCTATTTCGAACTGCTTCAGGATATCGGGCGGACGCTCGAACTGCGGGTCATCGTCGACGTCATCGCCGGCGCCTCGGCCGGCGGCATCAATGGCACCATGCTGGCACGCGCCCTGAGCCATGACCTGCCCATGGGCGCGCTGCGCGATCTGTGGCTGAACCATGCCGACGTCAGCGACCTTCTCGCTCCGGAAGCTCGCGCGAGTGCCGCAAGCAAGTTGATCCTCAAACCGATGATTTGGCTACTCGGTGCAACGGGCCTCTGGGAGCCCATCAGGGACCCGGAAGTCCGGCAAAATTTGTCGCTGTTCGTGCGGTCGCGATGGTTCAGGCCGCCGCTCAGCGGAGCGCGAATGTCCGAGCTCATGTACAACGCGGTCACCGCAATGATCGACCGGCAGGGCGGGACCCGGTCGTTGCTGCCGGCCGGTCATGGGCTCGATCTGTATGTCGCCGTGACCGACTACCACGGCTATGAGCAGGCGATCCAGATACACAATCCGCCCATCATTCATGAGCGCGAGCACCGGCATATTCTGCACTTCAGCTATCGACAGCGGGCAAACGGCGAGGTCATGAGCGACTTCGATCTGGAGAATGCCGCGGCCCTGGCGTTCGCGGCGCGCGCGACCTCATCCTTCCCGGGCGCGTTCCCGCCGGCGCGGATAAGAGAAATCGACGATCTTGTCGCGCGCGAATCCATCGAATGGCCGCGTCGCGCCGAATTCGTCGCAGGGAACTTCGGGCCCTACGCCCGCAAGAACGTCGATCCGGCCAACATCTATTTCATCGACGGCAGCGTGCTGAACAATCGGCCCTTTCATCAGGCGATTGCCGCCATTCGGGAGCGCCCGGCATACCGCGCGGTTGACCGGCGGCTGGTCTATATCGACCCCGATCCGGCCCAATCCGGCGCTACTGCGCGCCGCGATCTTCCCGGTTTCTTCTCCACCCTGAAGGGAGCCTTGTCCGACTTGCCCAGCGCCGATCCCGTGGCGGACGAACTTGGCTGGGTGGCCGATTTCAACGATCGAATTAAACTGCTGCGAGAAATCATCGAGAATGCGAGGCCCAACGTCAGCCAGTTCGTTGCCGGAGTCATCGGCACGCTTCCGGCCCGCCCCATCGGATCGGAACAAATCCGCTCCTGGCGCGAACAGATCAACACACAGGTCAAAATCGACGCCGGATTTGCCTATGAAGGATATATCCGTCTCAAGCTTGCCTCCGTCCGCGCCTCCATCGCAAGCCTGATCGCAGGCCTTCGCGGGGCTCCCCCGAATTCGCAGTTCGCCCGCGCGATCGCCGAGATCGTCGACGTCTGGGCAACCGAAGCCGGCGTCGTCTACAGCAAGGACCAGCCTGCAGCCGGGCATCAGGAACCGTCCGCGACCGCGCCCCGGCTTCCACGCTGGACCGAACTGCTGCTCAATTTCGACCTGGATTACCGCAAGCGGCGCCTGCATTTCCTGATCGAAGGCCTGAACCGGCTCTATCAGCTTTCCGACCGGATGCATTTCGAGGAGCGCCACTGGAGGGCCGTCGATGCGCTGAAGCGGAGTTTCTACAATCGCCTGGAGGACCTCAAGCAGCGCGAAAATGTAGCCGCCTTCAAGGCTTCGACACGCGACCTTGCCGAAGATCTGTTTCGTTCCGCGCCTCCGGCCGGAGACGCCGAGAAGCTACGGGCGTATGCACTGCTGTTCGTGCAGCGACACCGGGAAGCCATGGACGAGCTGATCGATCGGTTGGCGAAGGATATCAATCTCGATTCCAGCACCGATGATATCGATATCCTGCTGGCCTCAACCGATCCGCAACGATGGCATCCGGAGGCACGCCGCGAAATTCTGATCGACTATCTTGGGTTCCCTTTTTGGGACGTTCTGACATTTCCGGTCATGCCATGGCGCGAAGCCGGAGAACTCCATGAGATTCTGGTAGATCGCATAAGCCCGCAGGACGCGACCACGCTCAAGGAATTCAGCGGAAGCGCCATTCTCAAGGGCGTCGGCTTTGCGCATTTTGCCGCATTCTTTTCACGGGCGTATCGCGAGAACGATTACCTGCTTGGGCGCATCCACGCGCTTGATCGGTTAATCGACATTGTCTGCAATTCGGCGAAACTCGATATCCAGAAGCAGCGCAGCTCGATTGCGGCGCTGAAGCTGCGAGGTTTCACCAGAATTCTGGACGCTGAAGAAAAATTCCTGCCGAACAGCGCTGATTTGATTGCCGAACTACGCCGTTCGATCGCCGCAGTGAAAGCCCGCACCCTCGATCAAAACACAAGCATGCGGCCAACCAGCCCACCTTAGAATTCCCTACCGCGGCGGCGGCGCTGCAGCCGGCGGCGTCAGCACCAGCGGCGGCTTCGGCTTCGGCGGCCGGGCGATGACGCCGGGTGCGGGACGCACCTCGATCGGCGGCGGCAGCGGCGCGGCCTGCTGGCTGACCACGGGCGGATTCGGATTTGGCGGCGCAGCCGCAGCCGGCGGGCGCGGCGCGCCGGCTTTCGGCTTCGGCTGGAGCCTTCGCGGATCGCGGCCGGGGGTCGGCACGTCGGACGTCGGCTGGTCGGAAGTCGCGGCGTCGGGCGGCGCGACCGCTGGCGGCGGAATTGACGCCGGCGTTGCCGGCGGCGGCTCGCCGCGCTCGATCGAATCCAGCCTTCGGGTTTCGCGGTCGATCGCCCTCACCGCCAGCCATGACGACAGCGACGCCACGTCGACGGTTCGAACCAGCGCGTCGGGCGGACCCACCGCGAAGATCTGGATTTCCGGACGGCTGGCTGCCTGACCCGCCGCCGTTGAAGCGAGGGTGACGCGGATGTCGGCCTGGTCGGCGGGAATATCGTATCCGCCCGAAATGATGGCGCGCGCGCCATCGGACTCGAGCGTGGTCGCGCCGACGCGCAGCCGGCCGTCTCCGATGCTGAAGGGAATTTGCGCCGGCTTGACCGGCAACGCACCGGCGGACAGCGCCGGTTCGACGATCTGCCGCAATTTTGCATCGTCGGTCGCCTGCCCATTGTCGCTGGCGCGGATCGCGGCGTCGAAGGCGCGCGGGTCGAGGCCCGCGATGCGGGCGGATTCCAGCGTCACGGTTCCGTTGCCGGACAACGCGCCGGCCAGCGCCGAGGCGCTGCGGCCCTGGCTCGAAAGCGTCATCTGCATCGAGGTGCGCCCCACGGGCATCGTCAGGCTGCGATAGCGCAACGCCGCGCCGTCGACGCCGGAGAACTGCACGCGCGCATTCACGGCGATCCCGTTGGCACCCTGTCTGGCGTCGATGGTAGCGGTCGCTTCCCCACCGCCGATTCCACCCTTGATGCCGTCGAAGGTCAGCGACTGGCCGTCGCTCTTGACCGTGCCGCTGACCGGGCGCAACTCGGTGCCATCAGGCAGCGCGCCGCGCAGCGCCTGAAACGCGATATGGCCGCGCCAGCCTTTCAGCAGGCCGGAGCCGAGCGGCTCAGCCGGATCGTGCCCGGCAGCGCCAACGGCGAGCGCGAATGCCGGCGCGAGATCGAGCGTGTCCAATCCGACTTCGCCCTCGACGTTCCTTGTCTCCTCAAGCGTCACCGCCACGCGCCCGCGCAGCCGCGAGCCGGCGATCGCGCTGTCGAGATCGTCGAAGGTCAGCCTGTTGCCCGTCAGCGACACGCGCGAGGACAGGCTGATGTTCTGCGCCAGCCGGTCCGCCGGTTTGAGATCGAGCAGCGGCGCGAGACTGACGCTGCGAACGCTCAAATTGACGCTGGCCCTGGGCTCCTGCGCCCATGGCTCGGCGGTCCCCTGCGCCTCGGCATCCAGCCCCGCTCCCGACAATTTCGCCTTCAGCCGCAGCGGCGCGCGCCACACGCCCGCCACCGATCCCTCAAACTGCGCCGGGCCTTCGCTTAGCGCGATCGTGCGATCGAGCCCGAGCAGCACCAGCAAGGCGCGGCCCTGATCCGACGACAGCTTCGATTCAAGGCTGAATTCGCTGCGCCGGAGCGCTTCGAGATCGATCCCGCGCAGCGCCGCGATCTCGGGCGCTGCCGTGAGCGTGACGGCGCCCTTGAGCTGCGGCGCGTCGAGATCGAGCACGGCGCGACGCGATGGCGACGATCGGCCCGTGTCTTGTTCTTGCTGAGATCGAGCACCAGTTTTGCGCGCACGGGGCCCGAACCCGTTCCCAACGCATTGAGCCGCGAGGCAAGCGACGGCGCGAACGGTGCGATCAGCCCGGTGAGCTGGCCCAGCGACGCCGCACTTGAATTCAGCGCCAGCTTTCCGATTGAATTGACGCGATCGAAATTGCCCCCGCCCTCCAGCATCACGCTATCGGGCTGGCCGATCTTCAACCGGTCGAGCAAGAACAAGTTCGGAGCCGTAGCCCAGCCTCGCCGTGAACGGCCGCAACTCCTGGCCGGCCGAAATGGCGCGGCCGATGTCGAGCGAAACATGCGCTTCGTCGGGCCATTCGCCTTGCGGTCCCGCCAGCGAACGCGCAAAGGCGGCCGCGGCATCGAGATCGAGACGCTCCGCCTTCAGCTCCGCATCGAAGCGGGAGCCGCCGCCGGCCGCTCGATTTGACAGCGCAACCCGCCCTTCGACGGCGCCGCCGTCGATCTCGGCCTTCATGGCCTCGATGGCGACGCGATCCGCGGCCACGCTGACATTGCCGCGCAGGCGCAGCGGCTTCTGGCTGCGATAGGTGACCTCGCTGCGGCCCTGCAACCACGCCACCAGCGCATCCGGATCGGAGGAATCGACGCTGAGCGCGCCGTTGAAACTGCCGACGGACCCGCTGGCGCGTTGGTGCCGGTCAGGGACACCGGGTCGCGCCCGGCGCGCGAAAATCCAGCCGGTCGATGGTCCAGGATTTGGTGTCGCTCCTGCAGATCGGCGGCAAGATTCTGCACCGGACGGCCGCCCAGCATGATCTGCTCGGCGCTGAATTCGATTTGCGTCGGAATCGGCGCCTGCGGGATCTCCGCCATCAGCGCGCGCAAGCCCGGCAACAAGCGTAACGGCTCGGCGGCGCCGTTGTCCTTGTTGTCCTTGGCGGCAAACCTGTCGGCATCGAGCTGCCGCGCCGAGAGCACGGCATGAAGCAGCGGCGACGCGCCGAAGCGAATGTCCCCCAGCCCTGCGAATTTCAGCGCGCGCTCCTCGGGGCCGTAGCTGGCCTCGAGCTGTTCGAGCTTTGCGGTGGCCGGATCGGCCTTGACCTTGGCCGAGATCCGCCACGGCGTGATCGGGACGTCGCCCTTGATGACGTCCGCTTGGGCCTTGAGCCCGGCGGGAACGGCCAGCACGAGCGCGCCTTCGAAGCGCGGCGCGCGCGCCTCGAAAGACGAGCACGCCGTCGAGATCGACCGACAACGCGCGCGCGCCGGGATCGATGTTGAGATGAACGCGGGTGCCGTTGCCGTCGACGGTCTGACCGGACGAGACCCGAAACGGGTAGCGCACCCCCGACAGCATGAAGTTGCCGTCGCCGCGCACGGAGCCTGCCAGCGAGCGCACGTCGCCGCTGAAGGCGATATCGTTCAGCTCGAGCGTGCCGCGGCTTGCGGCGTCATGCAGCGCGATGCGGCCGGTCAGGTTCAGGCGGTCGATCGACAGCGTCCCGAGATTGAATTTGCCGGTCGATGCCGGCCAGTCGATCCGGCCCTGCGAATCGAGGCCGAGATCGAGCGACATGCCGTTGATCGTCAGTTCGTCGGCGCGCCATTCGCCGCGCATCAGCGAGCCCAGGCTGAACTCGACATCGAGCTTGTCGGCGCGAACCTTGCCGAGATCGTTGGCGCCGCCGACCACCACCGAGCGCAGCCGCAGCGACGGCGTCGGCAACAGCCGCGCATCCAGTTTGCCGCCGACGCGCACCGGCGCGCCGATCACCCGCGTGGCCTCGGCCTCGAATTGCGGCCGGAACTGATTCCAGTCGATGAAGTACGGCCCGATCAGCGCGGCCACCAGCGCAATGATAAAGGCAATCGCCAATCCGAGCAGCGTCGTCTGCACGGTGTCTCCCTTTGAGCCCGTTCCGGCGCGGTCCGGCGTGGCACGGCCCATCGGCCACCACGCGATCGCAGGATGACCCGGCGCCGCGCGCGCCGCCGCCCGAAATCAACGCCGGAGCAGCGCTATATATAGAGACAACTGTGGCGAAGTCACAGCGGCGTCGCGTGACGGCGCGGACGTCCTCACCAGCTTGCGGGCAGCCTTTTCAGGCCGCGCAGCACGAAGGTCGGCCGCCATTCCGGATTTTCGGCGTCGTCCAGCCGCAGCTCCGGCAGGCGGCGCAGCAGGGTCGAGATCGCGACCTCGGCCTCGATGCGCGCCAGCTGGGCGCCGAGGCAAAGGTGGATGCCCCCGCCAAAGGACAGCGGGCGGATTTTGGGGCGGGTGATATCGAGCCGGTCCGGCCGGTCGGGATAGACCGCCGGATCGCGGTTGGCCGAACCCAGACAGGCACAGCACGCTTTCGCCTTTCGGGATTTTCTTGCCGCCGAGGTCGTCGATGTCCTCCAGCGCCACCCGGCCGGTCAATTGCACCGAGGAGTCGTAACGCAGGAATTCCTCGATGGCGTTGGTGATGAGCGCCGGATTGGCCTTGAGCAGCGCGAGCTGATCGGGATTGCGGTGCAGCGCCAACAGCCCGTTTCCGATCAGATTGACGGTGGTCTCGTGGCCGGCGCCGAACAGCAGGATGATATTGGCGGTCAGTTCCTCATTGGAGAGCTTGCTGCCGTCTTCCTCGGCCTGCACCAGCTGCGTCGTCAGATCGTCGCCGGGATTCTTCCGCCGCAACTCGAACAGCTGCTGGAAATACATCTGGGCCATCGCGTTGCCGGCATTGGCCTGCTCGATTTCGGCCGGCGTCAGCGGCACCGGATCGAGCAGGCGTCCGCCGTCGCGCGAGCTCGTGTAGAACACCTCGCGATGTTCCTCGGGAATTCCGAGCATGTCGCAGATGATCGTGACCGGCAGCCGGAACGCAAAATCCTCGATCAGGTCCATGTGCCCCTGCGGGGCGATGCGATCCAGCGTCTGATCGACGATCTGCTGGATGCGCGGACGCATGTCCTCGACCCGGCGCGCCGTGAACGCCTTCACCACCAGCCCGCGCAGGCGGGTGTGGTCGGGCGGGTCCTGCTGCAGCATCCAGTGGCTCATGCTGCGAAAGACCGGCTCCTCCATGATGTCCGGACCGTAGCGCCGCTTGGTCCGCTCGACGAAATCCTTGCCGAAGCGCTTGTCGCGCAGCACGAGGCTGACCTCGGCGTGGCGGCTGGCGACGAACATCCCGAACGGCGTGACGTGCATCGGATCGGTGGTGCGCAGCCGCTCGTAATGCGGATAGGGATCGCGAATGAACTCCGGCGCCAGCGGGTTGAACAGCGGCTCGGTCGTCGTGGTCTGAACATGCTCGTTCATGGCATCCTCGGAAGCGGTTGGCGCGGGCGCAGATTGAGTTGCATTCGCATCTCGTCGACGCAGATCTAGTGATTTGGCACTATTAATGTCAATACAATTCCGCCGTATGCCCCTGCCATCGGGTCGAAGCCGGCAGGCGCCCACTATGCGGCAACTCTCCCTAGCCGGCTGTGGTGCGGGCCGGCACCCGGTGCAACTGGCCCGCGACCGCCCGAATCTTGCCGGGCGACGCCATCCAGATCGCGAACGCGGACAACCCGCTCACGGCAATGCCGATCGCGAAGGCCAGCGTATAACTCCCTGAAAGGTCGTGCAGAAAGCCGGTGACCCAGGGACCCGCGGCGCCCCCGGCGAGCGCAGCGAGCATAATGGTGCCGAAAATGCTGCCGAAATGCCTGCCCTGAAATATTTCCAGAACCACCGCGCCCATGATGGAGGTCAGACCGTAGCCGAGCGCGCCCTGCGCCAGCACCATGACGTAGACCAGCAGCAAGGTCGGAAAGGACTTCAGCGCGATCAGCGCCGCGAAGCAGATCGCAAAGCCTCAGCAGCTCGTGGTCCAGATCCATTCGCGTCCCACCCGGTCGGAAAGGTGTCCGAGCCAGATCTGGCCGGGGATGCCGAGCAGGCTGACCAGCACCCAAGGCCCAGACCGCGACGCTCGGGCTGAAGCCGATGTCGAGAAGATATTTGGTCTGGTGAACCTGCACCGCGTACCAGATGTACAATCCGCCGAAATAGCCGAGCGATATCCACCAGAACCGCGCGGTGCGAACCGCGCGGCCCAGGGTCCAGTCGATGCCGGCCCAGTCGGGATCGACGACATAGGATACCGGCTTGCTCGAAGCCGAAGGCGCCGCGTCGCCGTCCGGCTCGAAGCCCGATGTCCTCGGGGCGCTTGCGCAGGAGCAGGTTGATCGGCGCGAGCACGACCAGAATCAGAATGCCCATCGCCGTGCAGGCCGTCCGCCAGCCGGTCTGCTCGATCATGTGCTGCACCCACGGCAACAGCGTCATGGAGCCGATGCCGACGCCGGCGAAGGCCAGCCCCATCGCAAGGCCGCGCCGGCGATTGAACCAGTTGGGCAGAAACAGCGATTGACCGGAGTAGCCGAGACAGACGCTGCCGGCGCCGACCATGACGCCGATCGTCAGATAGAGATGCCATGGCTGCGTCGTCAGCGGCGCCAGCAGCAGGCCGCCCGCCATCAGCGCGACGCCAAGCTCCATCACGGCGCGGGGGCCGGCGCGATCCATCAGCCGGCCGATCAGCGGACTGACCGCGCCGGACACCACAAAGCCGAACGAGAAGGCGCCCGCCGTGACGCCGCGCTCCCATCCGAACTCGTCGATGATGGGCGGAAAGAACAGCGAAAAGGCGGTGCGGGCGTTCACCCCGATCGCCATGGTGACGAAGGTCACGACGACGATGACCCAGCCGTAGAAGAAGGGAAGCCGCATCAGGGGCCTTTGCTTGTGAAGCTGTTCAAGATGTCATCCGCAAGACCCTGCGCCGGATCACCCCCGGGGCCATCGGACCGCTGCTACTCATAATTCCTAGCGGAGCCTCGCATGGCTATCAAAGACATTCTGCTCGCAAGGCCCCACGCTTCGGGTCCATTCAGCCGCGAAGAGCACCGCGGAACGGCCGCTTCAGAAGCTCAAGCACAACAAGCAGGCCGAAGCCCACCGCGACGCAGAGCCCGAGATCGTCGGCGTGAAGCGGACCAAAACGAAACAGGTTTCGCATCGGCGGCCAACTGAGAATGGTCGCCAGCAGAGTTGCATCGACGCCAAGAACGGTCCACAGCACCGGATTGGGCCGCGTGAACGCCCGCATGACGGACGTGCTGAACGAGCGGCCCGCCAAAATCACGGCAATATTTCCCACGACCAGCGTCACAAAGGCCAGCGAGCGAACCTCCGCCTCCGGCATCCCCCGCTGCCATGCGATCAGGAAGATCGCCGCGGTCGCGACCAGCACGGTCGTTCCCTGCAGCAAGCTCCAGAGGATGAGTGGCACCGAAAACAGCGGGCTCTTCGGATTGCGCGGCGGACGGCTCATCACGTCGCCTTCCTCTGGCTCGGCCTCGAACGCGATCGAACTGACGGGATCGACCACCATTTCCAGGAATGCGATGTGAACCGGAAAAAGGATCAGCGGAATGCCGAACGCAAGCGGCAACAAGGCAAGACCGGCAACGGGTATGTGCGCCGCCATCACGAAGCCCATCGCCTTGCGGATATTGTCGTAGATCCGGCGGCCAAGCCGGATGGTATGGACGATGGAACTGAAATCGTCATGGATCAAAACGATCGCGCTGGCTTCGCGCGCGACGTCCGTGCCGCGGCCGCCCATGGCGATGCCGATGTGGGCGGCCTTCAGCGACGGCGCGTCGTTCACGCCGTCGCCGGTCATGGCGACGATTTCACCGTTGGCCTTCAGCGCCTGGACAATCCGCATTTTCTGCTCGGGCTGCGTACGCGCGAATACCGTTGCGGTTTGGACACGCTCGGCCAGATCCGCGTCGCTGAGCCGGGCGACATCGGCACCGTTCATGAGATCGCCGCTGTCGAGACCGGCCTGCTGCGCGATCGCCCGCGCGGTGGCCGGATAGTCGCCGGTAATCATGATCACGCGAATGCCGGCCGAACGGCATTCGCGCACGGCGGCAGGCGCGCTCGCCCGCACGGGATCGGCAAGCCCGACCAGGCCCAGAAAATCGAATGCGATGTCGCGCTGGGAGTCCGGTGGATCGCCGTTCACGACCGCCTTCGCCACGCCGAGGACGCGCATGCCCCGATCTGCCATCTGCTCGGTGCTCTCAGCGATCATGGCGCGACCGTCGGGCGAGAGCCGGCAGAGATCGGCGATCGCTTCCGGCGCCCCCTTGGCGGCCATCAGCAGCGAGCCGTCCGGCCGGCGCCAGCCATTGGTCATGGCGAGCAAATCGGCGCTGAGCGGATACTGATGCACGAGATCTTGAGGACGCACGGCTTGCAGCGCGAGCTCTTCCGCTCGCAGATGAAAGGCCTGCTCCATGGGATCAAACGGCTTGACCTGACTTGCCAGACGCCCGAACGCGATCACCTCGCCAGCTTTCGTTCCGTCGCTGACGGCGGCTGCCGCGCCCAGGATCGCATCGGCGGGCCGAACGTCCGCGACGGTCATCCGGTTTTCGGTCAGGGTGCCCGTCTTGTCCGTGCACAGCACGGTGGCGGCGCCGAGGGTTTCAATCGCGGCCGAGCGCCGCGTGAGCACGCCGGCACGTGAGATCCGCCAGGCTCCCATCACCATGAAGACGGTAAGAATGACCGGAAATTCCTCCGGCAGCAGCGACATGCTGAGCGCGATTCCGCCGAGAAAGGCATTGAGCCAGGTGGATTGAAGCCAGCCATAGAGAACGGTGAACAGAACACTGACGGCGATGCCGCCCACGGCGAACAGCCGGACAAGGCGTCGTGTTTCGTTCTGGATGGGCGGCGACTCGCTCTCGATCATGGAGAGGGATTTGCCGATCTTGCCGATTTCGCTGCGCGGGCCGGTCGCGACCACCTCGGCAAGCCCCTGGCCGCGCACGATCAGCGAGCCCGAATAGACGAACGGCAGATTGTCGCCGCCCGGCCTGGTGTCGGAAGGCAGTCCCGCGCCCAGCGCCTTTCGCACCGGAACGGACTCGCCGGTCAGCAGCGATTCATCGGCTTCGAGGTCCTGGCACGAGATCAAGGTGGCATCGGCAGGCACGCGGTCGCCTTCGTTCAATATGACGAGGTCGCCGCGAACGACTTCACGTCCCGGAATGCGCTTCTGCGCGTTATCCCTCAATACCAGCGCGCGCGGGCTGGTAAGGTCGCGCAGGGCCTCGAGCACGCGTTCGCTGCGGGCTTCCTGCACGATCGTGACCACGACGGAAGCCGAAGCCAGCACGACAATCAGCAGCGCTTCCTCGAGATCGCCGAGGCTGATGTAGATCGCGCCCGCGACGAGCAGCATCAGCAGCATCGGCTCGCGGAGAACCTCGAACGCGATCTGCCAGACCCGGCGCCGCCCGTCCTGCGCGAGCTCGTTGGCGCCCTCGGCGGCAAGACGCGCGGCCGCTTCAGCGCTGGTTAGCCCATCCATATCGCACCCGATGTGACATTGCCCCGACGGCGGGCACGTCTCTTGCGGTTTTAGCCCGGATTTTCGGGTGAATCTTGAGCGGAAGCATCGTGTCCCCGGGTGGCGGGGACAGAACTCAAGCCGGTCAGTTGCCCGGCGCCTTGGGCTGGCTCCCGGTCGAAGCGCGAACCTTGGTCAAAACGGACCTGAAATATTCGTCGCGCTCGCGGTCGAAAAGCTGCTGGTGGGCGCGGAACGCCGCCACCCTGCCCTGAATTTCTTCGCGGAGTCCGGTTCGGGGCACCGGCGACGGGCGCGCCGCCGGCACGATCTCATTTACGATCTCGACGGGCCGCTCGACCTTTTCGATTTCATCAACGGGCGCGAACTCGATCCGGGTTCCAGCCCGAGTTTCAGCCTCCGGCTTCTTCCCGGTGATCGACTGAACGAACGTCATGGTCTGCGCGATTAAGAGGTCGCGCTCCTTTGCCCATTTCATCGCACACCTCGGCCCGCAGCTATCTCAGCAAAAGCCGCCGACCGATCAAGCCGCTTTTTTCGCGCGGTACGCATGCCGCTTCGCCGGCAGGCATTTCCGGCAGTGCAAATGTCCCGCTCCTGTTGCGCGTGCACAAGAGGACGGCACCGGTGCCTGGCGACATCCTTGCGCAGGCGCGGCCGCCGGCAACGCAACCGGGCTTGTGAACGTGTCGAGGCTGCCGCCAAAGCGGATACAGCACCGACACGCCACAAGCAATCCGGATTCCGACCGATACCGTTCAGCCTTTCGGGCGCGTGCGGATCATGAAGGTTTCGTAGGAATATTCCGCGACCTGCCACCAGAGATTCCCGTCGTCCCGGAAGGCCATCTGCGAATCCAGGATCTTCTTGAAGTCGGGGTTGGCTGCCGAGGTCTCGGCATTGACCTCGTTCGACGCCTTCAGACAGGCTTCCATCACCGGCTGGCTGAACGGGCGCAGCAGTGTCCCGGCGGCCACCAGGCGCTTGATCGCCTGCGGATTGCGCGCGTCATAGCGCGCCTGAACATCCAGATTGGCGTAGCCGCAGGCGATCGTGAGCAGCGATTTATAAGCCTTCGGCAGCGCATCCCACTTGTCCGAATTGATGAAGAAGTGCAGCGCCGTGCCGCCCTCCCACCAGCCGGGATAGTAATAATATTTGGCGATCTTGTAGAAGCCGAGCTTCTCATCGTCGTAGGGGCCGACCCATTCGGTCGCGTCGATGGTGCCCTTTTCCAGCGCCGGATAGATATCGCCGCCCGCGATCTGCTGCGGAATGGTGCCGAGCTTGGCAAGGGTCTTGCCGGCCCATCCGCCGATCCGCATCTTCAGGCCATTGAGGTCCGCGACGGTGTTGATCTCCTTGCGGAACCAGCCGCCCATCTGGGTGCCGGTATTGCCGCCGGCGATGGCGTATAATTTGTACTTCTTGCCGAACTCATTGAGCATGTCCTGGCCGCCGTGATCCTGGAACCAGGCATTCTGCTGACGCGAATTCAGCCCGAACGGAACCGAGCAATAGAGCGCGAAGGTCGGGTCCTTGCCGATGAAGTAATAGGCGGCGGTGTGACACATCTCGACCGTGGCGTTGGACACCGCGTCGAGCGCCTGCAAGGCGGGAACGATCTCGCCGCCGGCGAAAGGCTGGATCTGGAACTTGTTGTCGGAGGCTTCCGCGACGTATTTCGAAATCGTCTCCGACGCACTGAAGGGAACGTCGAGCGACTTCGGCCAGCTCGTGGTGCAGCGCCATTTCAGTTCGGGCATCGACTGCGCGATGGCCGGCGCAGCGACCGTGGTTGACGCGGCGAGCCCGACGCCTGCGGTTTTCAGGAATTCACGACGTTTCATGGCGTTTTCCTCTTCCGATTTTCTGTTTTGCGATCGCCAGCCCCTGGCGATTTTGCGCAGCGTCGCCTTGTCAGCGATCATGTCTTCTTTTCAGCCGGCATTTCCTGGCGGACCCGGGAACGCCGTTGACGATATCAGACGTTGGGCCTCCCGGGTAGCCAATTGAGGCTGCGGCGCCCGGGGCAAAGGTTTGACTTTAGGTGGACAAAGCCGCGCAGCCTTCACTCCCCGGCCGCGCCGATCCAGGCCGATAGGGTATCCACGATTTCGCTCATGACCTCGCGGTCATTCCTCCCCGAGCGCGCCGGCACGTGGAAGGAATGATCGGCCTCCTGCACGGAATGCAGCGACGCGGACGCCCCGAGGCGCTTCACGACGGGTTCAAGCAGCGCCAGCTCGGCCAGCTTGTCGCGGGTGCCCTGGATAAAGAGCATGGGGACATGGACGTCGCCGAGGTGTTTTGCCCGCACGTCGGATGGCTTGCCCGCCGGATGCAGCGGAAAGCCGAGGAAGGCAAGTCCGCGGACCCCGGGCAGCGGCGCGATGGCCTGCGCCTGCGACGTCATGCGGCCGCCGAACGATTTGCCGCCGGCAAACAGGGCGAGCCCCGGGCAGCACCGCGCGGCCTCTTCCACGGCGGCCCGCACCGCGGCATGGGCGATGGCCGGCGCATCCGGCCGCTTGCCGCCCTTTTCCATGTAGGGAAACTGGTAGCGCAGCGTCGCGATGCCGCGATCGCCAAGGCCGCTTGCCACCTGCTCCATGAACACATGCGTCATCCCGGCGCCCGCGCCGTGGGCGAAGACAAAGCAGGCTTGCGCGGCCGACGGCCGCAGCAGCAGCGCGGAGACAGCATTCGCGCCGTCGACGTTCAGTTTCAGCGGTTGCGGGCTGACAGCGTTCATCTCGAATTAGTCGCGCGCTCTTTTGCCGGTACAATCACTCGGGTGCATCTGATCCTGTTTTGGCCGTGGAGATCAACTGTCGTTCAGGGAATTCATTCTGCCGTGAACTTGAACGGCCGGGAGGCGCCCGCTACGCTTCCCCCAACAATTCAGGGGGGCAGGAATGCGGCAGATCAGGATCGGCGACATCACCATCGACGCGGTGATCGAGCGCGAAGGCCCGTGGCGGCGGCCGCAGGATTTCTTCCCGGCCTATGACGAGGCCGTATTCAAGCGTCATTTGCCTTCGATGGAGCCGGAGGTGTTCGACACGGCGCTCGGCATGATGGTCATCACCTACCAGACCTTCGTGGTCCGGACGCCGCGCTACACCATCCTGGTGGACACCTGCACCGGCGAGGACAAGGGACATCCGCCGCCGTTCGACTTTCCCGGCAAGGAACGCTGGCGCAACGAGCTGTTTGCGCTGGGGATCGCTTACGACCAGGTGGACTACGTGTTCTGCACCCATCTTCACATCGACCATACCGGCTGGAACACCATCCTGCGCGACGGGCGCTGGGTGCCGACGTTCCCGAATGCGAAATACATCTTTCACAAGAAGGAATACGCGGCCTGGGAGGCGGAGCACGCGAAAGGCGCCAATCCGCCTGGCACCGTCTTCCGGGACAACTGCCTGCCGATCGTGGAGGCCGGACAGGCGCTTCTGGTCGACGACGACTACGCGCTGGACGACACCATCACGCTGACGCCGACGCCCGGGCATTCGCCCTGTCATTGCTGCGTCAACATCTTCTCCCGCGGCCAGCGCGCGGTGGTGGCCGGCGACCTGATGCACCACGCGATCCAGTGCCGGGAGCCTGACTGGTCGCCGGGGGTCGACTGGGATGCGAAGCAGTCGGCGGTGTCGCGCCGGAAGTTTTTCGCCGCCGTAGCCGAGACCGATACGCTGATCCTGCCGGTGCATTTTCCGACGCCGACCGTCGGTCTGATCACCGCGGATGGAGATCAGATTCAACTACCGGTTCAAGCGCGATTGAGCCGCCGCTACCCCGAAGGCACGGAACGCGCTTTGGGGCACCAAGGCGCAGCGCAAACGGAAAGACCATCGGCTAACTCAGGTCCCCTTTGCCAACGCCTGATCCCGTCCTATGCTCTATCGCCCGACAAGAGGCGACGGCAGGTGCGGGAGCGAAACGAGTGTCCCAGGCAAGAGCGCCGCAACGCGCGCTGACATCGATCGACGTCAGCGATCCCAGGCTTTATCAGGAAGACTCCTGGCGGCCGCTGTTCGCGAAGCTGCGCCGCGACGATCCCGTCCATTACTGCGAGGATTCGCGGTTCGGACCCTATTGGTCCGTGACGCGTTACGACGACATCTTTGCGGTCGAACTCGACCATGAGAACTATTCGTCAAGCTCGGAACTTGGCGGTATTCAAGTGGCCGATCAGCCGAAGGGGCAGGAGCGCGCGAGCTTCATCCGAATGGATCCGCCCGGGCACACCGCGCAGCGCCGCACCGTCGCGCCGATCGTGGCGCCGTCCAATCTCGTCAATCTCGAGCCCCTGATCCGCAAGCGTACCGCCGAGGTGCTCGACGCGCTGCCGCGCAACGAGACGTTCGACTGGGTCGAGCGCGTTTCGGTTGACCTTACCAACATGATGCTGGCGACGCTGTTCGATTTCCCCTGGGCGGACCGGGAGCGGCTGACCTGGTGGTCCGATGTCGCGATCGCCGACGTCAATTCCCCGGACGCCGTCGTGCATTCGGAGGATGAGCGTTTCGCCGAGCTGGCCAGGATGGGGGAATATTTCCGCAAGCTGTGGGACGCGCGCGCGAGCGCGCCGCCGACCTTCGACCTGGTTTCGATGCTCGCGCATGCCGACGCGACACGCAATATGCCGCCGCGCGAATTTATCGGCACGCTTGGTCTGCTGATCGTTGGCGGCAACGACACCACCCGCAACTCAATGAGCGGCGGGCTGATGGCGCTCGTCGAAAACCCGAAACAGTTCGAACTTGTGCGCAGCCGGCGTGAGCTGATCCCGAACCTGGTGTCCGAAATCATTCGCTATCAGACTCCGGTGCTGCACATGCGTCGCACCGCGCGCAACGACGTCGAACTCGCCGGCCGCAAGATCGCCAAGGGCGACAAGGTCGTGATGTGGTACATCTCCGGAAATCGCGACGAGGAAAAGATCGAGCGCGCCGATGAATTCATCATCGACCGCTTGAAGCCGCGGCAGCATCTGTCGTTTGGCGCCGGCATCCATCGCTGTGTCGGCGATCGGCTCGCCGAGCAGCAATTGCGGATTCTCTGGGAGGAAATCCTGCAGCGGGATCTTCATTTCAAGATCATGGGCGCGCCGCAGCGGCTCTATTCGAATTTCATCCGCGGGATCCGCACGCTGCCGGTGCAGATCATTTCTTGAGGGCCGACGAAGGGCGTGCTACGCACCCCGTTCGAGCAGGGCCTTGAAATCGGCGCGTGCGCGTTGCGCCTCGCGCCGCGCGGTTTCCGACGCTTCGCCGAGGCCGAAATAGCCGTGGATCAGGCCGGCGCCATGATGGTACCTGGTCGCGACATCGGCGGCGGCCAGCGCATCGGCATAGGCCTTGCCCTCGTCGCGCAAGGGATCGAACCACGCCGTGCACACGACCGCGGGCGCAAGCCCGGCAAGGCTTTTCGCGCGCAACGGCGAAACGCGCCAGTCCAGGCCGTGCTCCGGGTCGGCAAGGTAATGGCCGGCAAACCATTCCATGACGGCGCGCGACAGGAAGTAGCCTTCGGCGTTTTCCGCGCGTGAGGGAAAGCGCGCGTTCTCCGTCGGGTCCGCGTAATTTCCGGCGACGTCGGTCACGGGATAGACCAGCAACTGCGCGGCGAGATCGACGCCGGCGTCGCGACAGGCGATCGCCACCGTCGCCGCCAGATTGCCGCCCGCGCTGTCTCCGGCCACCCCGACGCGAACATTGTCGCCGCCGAACTCGGCAATGCGCGTGACAACGTCGCGCATGGCGGCGAAGCCGTCCTCGAACGCGCCGGGAAAGCGCGTTTCCGGCGGACGCCGGTAGTCGACGGAGACGACGACGGCGCCGGTCTCGATGGCGAGCAGACGCGCCTGCCGGTCATGGGTTTCGAGATCGCCGGCGACCCAGCCGCCGCCGTGGAAAAACACCACGGTCGGCGATTTTTCGCGCGTGACGCGATAGACCCGCGCCGCAAGCGGGCCGGCCGCGCCCTTCACTTCCGTATCGTCCGCGCTCGCGACCGGCGGCGGCGGTACGGCGGCGCGCGCCGCGGCGAGCGCGCGGAGCGCATCGCGCGCGCTCTGCGGCGTCATGGTCTCGGGATCGCGCAGCGGCAGCAGCGGAATGATCTGAGCGATGACGGGATCGAGTGGTGTGGTCATGAAGCCCCCGGCGGTGGAAAACCGCGCCAGCATAGGGTCCGCCCGCGGCTGCGGCAATGACCGCGCAACCCTCTTCCGCAGGCGCGCCACATGGCCTAAAGAGCGGCCACAACTCCCCCTCAGCCTCGTGTGGATATGATTCGTCTCGACAACGTCAGCAAGCAGATCGGTCACCAGATCCTCTTCATCGAAGCCTCCGCGGCGCTCCAGAAAGGCGAGAAGGTCGGGCTCGTCGGTCCCAACGGGGCCGGCAAGACGACGCTGTTCCGGATGATCACCGGCCAGGAGCAGCCCGACGAAGGCCAGGTGGCGGTCGATCGCGGCGTCACAACAGGCTATTTCAGTCAGGACGTCGGCGAGATGTCCGGCCGCAGCGCCGTGTCCGAGGTGATGGACGGCGCCGGGCCCGTCAGTGCCGTGGCCGGCGAGCTGAAGGAGCTGGAGGCCGCGATGGCGGATCCGGCCCGCGCGGATGACATGGACGATATCATCGCGCGCTACGGCGAGGTGCAGGCGCGCTTCGAGGAACTCGACGGCTATGCGCTCGAGGGCCGGGCGCGCGAGGTGCTGGCGGGCCTGAGCTTCAGCCAGGAGATGATGGACGGCGACGTCGGGGCGCTGTCGGGCGGCTGGAAGATGCGCGTGGCGCTGGGACGAATCCTTCTGATGCGTCCCGACGCCATGCTGCTGGACGAGCCGAGCAACCATCTGGACCTCGAGAGCCTGATCTGGCTGGAGCAGTTCCTGAAAGGGTATGAAGGCGCGCTGCTGATGACCTCGCACGACCGCGAGTTCATGAACCGCATCATCGACAAGGTGGTGGAGATCGACGGCGGCCAGCTGACGACCTATTCGGGCAATTACGAGTTCTACGAGGCGCAGCGCGCGCTGAACGAGAAGCAGCAGCAGGCCCAGTTCGAACGTCAGCAGGCGATGCTCGCCAAGGAGATCAAATTCATCGAGCGATTCAAGGCGCGCGCCTCGCACGCCGCCCAGGTGCAGAGCCGGGTCAAGAAGCTGGAGAAGATCGAACGGGTGGAGCCGCCGAGGCGCCGCCAGACGGTGTCGTTCGATTTCCTCCCCGCCCCGCGTTCGGGCGAAGACGTGGTTAACCTCAAGAACGTGCAGAAGGCTTATGGCAACCGCAGCATCTATGACGGCCTCGACTTCATGGTGCGCCGCAGGGAGCGCTGGTGTGTCATGGGCGTCAACGGCGCGGGAAAATCCACGCTATTGAAGCTGGTGGCGGGCTCCACGGAGCCGGACGACGGCACGGTGGCGCTCGGCGGCAGCGTCAAGATGGGTTACTTCGCGCAGCACGCCATGGACCTGCTGGACGGCGAGCGCACGGTGTTCCAGTCGCTGGAGGACTCCTTCCCGCAAGCCGGACAAGGCTCGCTGCGGGCGCTGGCCGGCTGCTTCGGGTTTTCCGGCGACGACGTGGAGAAGAAGTGCCGGGTGCTGTCGGGCGGCGAGAAGGCGCGGCTGGTGATGGCGAAGATGCTCTACGATCCGCCGAACTTCCTGGTGCTGGACGAGCCGACCAACCACCTGGACATGGCGACCAAGGAGATGCTGATCGCGGCGCTGTCGCAATACGAAGGCACCATGCTGTTCGTCTCGCACGACCGCCACTTCCTGGCCGCGCTGTCCAACCGGGTGCTGGAACTGACGCCCGAGGGCATTCACCAGTACGGCGGCGGCTACACGGAGTATGTCGCGCGCAGCGGCCACGAGGCGCCGGGCCTGCGCAGCTGAGGCTTCGGTTGCCGCGGACCCTGTACCCTCGCGTTCACGCGAGGCCTCGCCACGAGACCGTCAGGAGATGTGCGCTCAAAGACAATTGCCGCGACGGCTGCTCAAGCGAGTGGCTTGCTTCCGTTAAGTAACCGCAAGCCGTTCAGTACGACCAACAATGATGCCCCCATGTCGGCGGCGATTGCGCCCCACAGGCTCGCCAACCCAGCAAAGGTCAGCACGACGAACACGGCTTTGATGGCGAGCGCAGCCGTGATGTTCTGGCGGATGATTGCGAGCGTTCGCCTGGAGTGGCTTACCAGCCAGGGCAGTTTGGAAATATCATCGGTCATCAGCGCGATGTCGGCGGTCTCGATCGCGGCAGCCGAACCTATTGCGCCCATGGCAATGCCGAGATTTGCTCGTGCCAGGGCTGGCGCATCATTCACGCCGTCACCCACCATTGCCACCGTGCCGTAGCGCCCGATGATCTCTTCCAGTTCCCCGACCTTGTTCTCGGGCAGCAATTCGGCATGGACCTCGTCAATGCCGACCTCGCGAGCGATGGCTTCGGCGGTGGTCCGGTTGTCACCGGTCAGCATGACCACGTGCGCGATCCCGGCGGCATGAAGTTGCCGCACGATTTCACGTGCTTCCGGACGAACCGTGTCGGCCGCTGCAACAAGGCCGCAAACGTGTCGCAGGTTTCCAATGACGATCACGGTTTTGCCGTCCGCCTCCAGGGCTTCCGCCCGCCGCGCGATCTCCGGTGCATCCTGGCCCCGTTCGACCACATAGCGATGGGAGCCGAGCCAGAACAGCTCGCCGTCGAAGATGCCCGTCAGCCCCTTGCCTTTCAGCACTTGCACATCCGCCGCCGGCGCCGGCGCAACGCCCTGACGCTCGGCGTAGCGGCGAATGGCGCGTGCCAGCGGGTGCATGGAGTGCGCCTCAAGCGCCGCCGCACGCGATATGAGTTCGGCTTCGGTGTGGCTGCCGAGGGGAACGACCTGCACAACCTCGGGCTCGCCGCTGGTTATGGTCCCGGTCTTGTCCATGGCGATTGCCCGGAGGCGCGCCGGCATTTCGATGAAGCGACCGCCCTTGACCAGCACGCCTGCGCGGGCGGCGGAGGCGAGCGAGGCAACGATAGAGACCGGCGTTGAGATGACCAGCGCGCAGGGGCAGGCAATCACGAGCAAGACAAGCGCGCGATAAAACCATTCATCCCACCCCTGGCCGAGCAGGACGGGTGGCAGCAGGCATACGAGGAACGCAAGCAGCATGACAGCAGGCGTGTAGACGCGCGCAAAGCGCTCCACCCATTGCTCGGACGGGGCGCGCTGCGCGTGCGCCTCCTCGACCATGTGGATGATACGGGCAAGGGTGGTGTTCTCCGCAGTCCTGGTCGCGCGGATCGTTAGCGTGCCGTCGCCGTTGATGGTGCCGGCAAAGACTTCCGCGCCGGGCTGCTTCTCCACCGGGACGCTCTCGCCGGTAATGGGAGCCTGATTGACGGCGCTGGCGCCCTTTGTGACCCGGCCGTCAAGCGGGATGCGCTCCCCCGCCGAAACGATGAAGCGGCTGCCCAGCCTGACCTCATTCACGGGCACCGTTTCTTCCACTCCGCCTGGCCGGAGCACGCGGGCAGTGGGTGGGGCAAGGTCGAGGAGCGCCGCGATGGCCCGGCGCGCGCGTCCGACACTCCAGCTTTCCAGCGCCAGCGATAGTGCGAAAAGAAACGATACGGTCGCGGCCTCGAACCATTCGCCGATCGCCATTGCGCCAATGACCGCGACGGTCATCAGCAGGTGCATATCGGGTCGCAAATTGCGCGCGGCAAACCATGCCTTGACCACGACGAACCTCGCGCCGAGCAGAACCGCCGCAAGATAGGCGGCAATCTCGGGCCACGGCATGGACGCGCTGGCGTGGCTGCCGAGCAGCCTCCACGCGGGCGCCAAGCCGCCCGCGAACACGACATGAAGGGTGAAGCCGATGAGCAAAGCCATGCCGCTGGCAGCGGTAAACAGCACCTGCTGGCGGCGATGATTGTCGGTGTCATCCGTTTCCGCGTGGGATGTCCACGGAACGGCGCTCATCCCGGTTGCGGCCACGGCCTTGAAGATGGCCTCGTCCGCCACCTCGCGTTCGTTGGCGGCGACCGTCATACGGCCATTCAAGATATCGAAAGCGAGCCGATCCGCGCCGCCGACCAGAGGCCCAACGGCCTGCTTGAGCACCGCAACTTCTTCCGCGCAATCAAGCCCGCGCACCGCGTAGGCGCGACCGGCACGGAACGCCGCCACCACGGGGGCGCTAAGCTCCGCGCCGCTCTCGTGGCCATGGTTATGATCGTGGTTATGCGGGCCGCGATGGTCGTGTTCCATTGCGGGGATATAGCAACAGTTGACGGGGTTATACTATCACCCGGGTCGAACCTGATTTGCGCGGCAATACCATTGCGGACTCATGCATCCGCAGCCAAGCAATTCTATTCGAGCCCGGGTGACGTAGGGGTCCGCCCCAACGACGGCGCTTGCGTTCTTTGATTGATCGCAAACGATCTTCGCCGGGATAGTGATAAACGATCGTTGTAACCGGAGCTGCCGACATGCCGCGTCAGGGCGAATCAGAGGTCTCGGCCATCGCACGGGCGGCCATGGACTATCGCGCCGCCGGATGGTCGGTGGTGCCATTGCGGCCGCGCGACAAGCGGCCGCTCATCGGGTGGGAACGCTTCCAGCACGAGCTGGCATCGCCCGCCACCGTCACCGAGTGGTATCGGCGATGGCCCGACGCCAATGTCGGCGTCGTGACCGGCGAGATCTCCAACCTCGTCGTCCTCGACATCGACCCCCACCACGGTGGCGACGATTCGCTCGACCGCCTGGAGCGTCAGTTCGCGCCGCTTCCGGTAACCGTGCAGGCGACGACCGGCGGCGGCGGCCGGCACCTTTATTTCGCCCACCCCGGCGGTCTCGTACGCAATCGTGCCGGACTGGCGCAAGGCATCGATGTACGCGGCGACGGCGGCTACATCGTCGCCCCTCCCTCTGTGCATCCGAGCGGAAGACGCTACGCCTGGGTGCCCGGCCGCTCGCCGGCCGAGATGGCGCCGGCGGCCTTGCCGCGCTGGATCTTCGTTCGGGCCGGCGGGCCGCGTGTGGGGCGCAGCCGCGACGAGTGGCGCCGGCTGGTGCGCGAAGGCGTGCCGGAAGGGCAGCGCAATTCGACCCTTGCATCGCTTGCCGGACACCTGCTGTGGCACGGGGTCGATGCCGAGGTCGCGCTGGAATTGCTGCTGGCGTGGAATCGCATGCGCTGCCGTCCGCCGCTCGACGACGCCGAAGTCGCGCAGGTCGTCACCAATATCGTTCGGCTGCACGAGCGCGAGCCGACCGGCCCGGGCACCGACGCAGATTAGGCTGCCGCCAGCTGTCGTTGACACATCAACCGCGGGCTGAACGTGGTACGAGGACCTGCGTCAGCAGGAGGTTTGACCTTCCTCAATACGGGGCCAAATCCGACGTGGTTTATTGATCGCATGGCAAAATATATCAGGTCCTTCCTCGAAATTGGCTTGCACGACGTCGGGCTGGTCGGCGGCAAGACCGCCTCGCTTGGCGAGCTGTATTCCGTCCTGTCGTCCCAAGGGGTTGCCGTCCCCAACGGCTTTGCCGTCACGGCGGACGCCTATCGCGATGCGCTGTCGCAGCCCGGCGTCGCGGAGGAGCTTCATCGGCTTCTCGACGGTATCGACAAGCGCCAGATCAAGCAGCTTGCGGCCATAGCCGCCAAGGCGCGCGAAGTCGTCTACCGGGCGATGGATACGGCGCCTCTCCGCGAACAGATCGTGGAAGCGTATCGGCAGCTTGAACGGGAGTCCGGAACCGGCGTCGCCGTCGCCGTGCGAAGTTCTGCGACCGCGGAAGATCTGCCGACCGCGAGTTTTGCGGGCCAGCATGAAAGCTTTCTCAATGTGCGCGGGCCCAAGGATCTGTTCGAAGCCTGCCGGCGCTGCTTTGCCTCCATTTTCACCGATCGCGCGATTTCCTACCGCATCGACAACGGCTTCGATCACTTCAAGGTCGCCCTCTCCGTCGCCGTCATGAAAATGGTCCGCTCGGATCTCGCCGCCAGCGGCGTCGTCTTCACGCTCGACACCGAATCGGGATTTCGCGATGTGGTTTTCGTCACCGGCTGTTACGGTCTTGGCGAAACCATCGTCCAGGGCAAGGTCGATCCCGACGAGTTCTACGTTCACAAGCCGACCCTGAAGCAGGGCTTTCGCTGTGTCCTGCGCCGCCGGCTCGGCGGCAAGCAGATACGCATGGTTTACGGCAAGGGCAGCGGCAGCCGCGCGACCCTCACCCGGACCGTGCCGGGCGCCGAGAGGGAAAGGTTCTGCATTTCCGATGCGGAGGTGCTGAGCCTTGCGGAAATCGCCGTGCGGATCGAGGAGCACTATTCGAAACACGCCGGCGTTCCCATGCCGATGGATATCGAATGGGCCAAGGATGGCTCCGACGGCAGGATCTATATCATTCAGGCGCGGCCCGAGACGGTGGCCTCGCAGCGTTCGCCCGACGTGTTCGAGACCTACAATCTCAGGGGACGCGGCTCCGTCATCGTCACCGGCCGCGCGGTCGGAGAAAAAATCGCCGCCGGGCGCACCCGCCGCATTGCGAGCGCGCGCGACCTTGCAGCCTTCAAGCCCGGCGAAATCCTGGTCGCGCCGGCCACCAGTCCGGATTGGGAGCCGGTCATGAAGATCGCCGCCGGCGTCATCACCGACAAGGGCGGCCGGACCTGCCATGCGGCCATCGTGGCCCGGGAACTGGGCATACCCGCCGTGGTGGGCGCGACGCACGCGACCGACAAGCTCAAGACCGGGACGAATGTCACGATCTCCTGCGCCGAAGGCGACATCGGCAGCGTCTATCAGGGCACCGTTCCTTTCGACGTCACGCGAACGCCGGTCAGCGAGCTCAGGCAGCCGCGCACCGCGATCATGGTGAATGTCGGCACCCCCGAAATGGCGTTCCGGGTCGCCATGCAGCCGCAGGCCGGGGTCGGGCTGGCGCGCATGGAGTTCATCATCAGCGAGCATATCGGCGTGCACCCGATGGCGCTGCTCAAGCCGGAGAAGATCGCCTCGGCCAAGGCGAGGGCTGCGATCGCGCGTCTGGTTCGAGGCTATAAAAGCCCTTCCGATTTCTTCATCGAGAGGCTGGCGGAAGGCGTCGGCACGATTGCCGCGGCATTCTATCCCAAGCCGGTGATTGTGCGACTTTCCGACTTCAAGACCAACGAATACGCCAGCCTGCTCGGCGGCGAGGCGTTCGAGCCCAAGGAAGAGAATCCGATGCTGGGATTCCGGGGCGCCTCCCGTTACAGCCACCCGGCCTACGCGGAAGGGTTCGCGCTGGAGTGCGCGGCGCTGCGCCGGGTGCGCGAGAAAATGGGTCTTTCCAATTTGCGCATCATGGTGCCGTTCTGCCGAACCGTAGAAGAAGGCCGACGCGTGATCGCGACGATGGCGGCCAACGGGCTCAAGCGCGGCGAGAACGGGCTCGAGATTTACGTGATGTGCGAGATTCCGAACAACGTCATTCAGATCGACGCGTTTTCGGAGCTGTTCGACGGCTTTTCGATCGGCTCGAACGACCTCACCCAGCTCACGCTCGGCGTCGACCGCGATTCCGATATCGTCGCCTTCGATTTCGACGAACGCGATCCGGGCATGCTGGAGATGCTCAGACAGGCGGTGGTCGGCGCCAAGCGCAACGGACGTCACGTCGGCATCTGCGGAGAAGCCCCCGCGAATTACCCGGAGATCGCGCGTTACCTGACGGAGCTCGGGATCGATTCGATCAGCGTCAATCCGTCGAGCGTGTTTCGCACCATGGCCGTGGTTGTCGAGGCCGAAGCCGGTCCAGCGAAAACCAAGGTGTGACGGCCGCTAAGCGGTTCGCGCCGCTTGCGCATGAATTTGCTCCGCCGCGGCATTGACCCTGGTCATCGTTTCCGTCAGCTCCGCATAGACCTCGTCTTCGATCGTCACCATGCCGAAATTCGAATTTTCGCCGTCAAAACGTCCTTCAGCCGGCTGATCGGCATGCTCGAACCAGTGATAGCCGACCACCGCCGGCTTTTTCAGGGCTGCAGTGACGTAGCGTTCGAAGCATTGGGCGCGCTCGGTCTGGCTGGCCACCCGCGGTCCGGCGCCATTGGTATTGGGCAGGCCCGAATCGTCGCCGCGGAAGGAAAATTCGGAAATCAGGCAGGGTTTGCCGCATGCCGCATAAGCATCGATAACCGCACTGGCGTCGAGATCGTAGCAATTGAACGAGACCACATCGAGGTAACGGCCGGCCGCGGCAATCACATTGGGGTGCGGCTGATAGCCGAATCGGGAGCCGATCACGAGATGATTGGGGTCGACAGCCCTGATGGCCGAGACGCACAACTCGAAATATGCCTCGGCGACGACGGCGACAAAGGCATCGCAATCGGCGAAAAATGCCGCGCGCACGGGATTGGCGTGGTTGGCCTTGATCTCGAGCGCGTCGTTCAGACCGCCGGGCGGCATTCTGAAGAACGGCGCCTCGACATGTCCGATCGTGCCGAGTTCCTCCCAGGATCGCGCCGGCGTGCGCCAGACCGCGTTGAATTGCGAAATCTCCCGATAGCGCTCCTCCAGCCTCATGATGGCCGCGACGCGGCCGGGGCGGTGAGAAGGCAAGTTCAGAAACAACGTCAGAAGTTCGTCGGCCCCGCGCCAATCCGGCGACCAGTACAGTTCGTTGTCGATAAACGTGCCGAGCAATCCGGCCTCGTTGCGCCGCTTCGTGCAACGATCTTCTGCGCTTTCGCGGATGTGACCTGAAAATGCGGGATCGAAGACATCGGGAAAGATCTCGTCGCGCCGGTGCAGCCGGAAAGAGGCGCCAAGCGCAGTCGTAGGCGTGGTCGCAAGCGGCGACGATCCTGCACTGGCGACAAGTTCATCAGACCAGCAGCCGAGCGTGTTGAAGTTCCAGCTCGCCAGCCGATTTGCCGCCGCCGCGCGCCAGATGTGCTGGCTGCCGTATTTGTCCCGACACGTGTCGGCGTATGGCACGCGATCGGTATTTCCGACGTGGTCCTGATCGAAGCAGACCGTATTCACGCCCTTGGAAAGAAAGCGGCCGCCGTCAGGATCGACAAGCCAGAATACACCGTCGCGCTCGCCGACGCGAAAAAAGCCGCTTCCGCGCAACCATTCATCGACGATTCCGCCCCATTTGGTTCTTTGCAATCGGATACCCCAGCGGCAGAATAACAATTGATTATCTATCGCACCGGCCGGTCAGGAACTCTTGATATAGCTCAAGACCATCCTGTCATCGGCCGGACTACTAGTATAGCGACTCGCACTCTGCCTGGGCGGAAGGCTGAACAGTGAATTCGAACGGAACTCCGGCCGGCGATCAAGCGGATCATTTGAAGCCGGCATCGGAGCTGCCTTCTACCGCCGGCCTGCGCCCGGATTTCATCTGGGGAGTCTCCACCTCAAGTTTCCAGATCGAAGGCGCAACGAAGGAAGACGGTCGGGGGCCGAGTATCTGGGATGTCTACGGTCAAAACGGCGAGATAAGGAATCACGACACCGGCGATGTTGCGTGCGACCACTACCATCGTTACCGGGAGGATGTCGCCCTGATGAAACGGCTGGGCGTCCAGGCGTATCGCTTCTCGGTTGCCTGGCCGCGCGTTTTGCCGCAGGGGCGAGGATCCGCGAACGAACCGGGCCTCGCATTCTACGACCGGCTGATCGATGAACTGCTGGCGGCTGGCATCGAGCCGTGGCTGTGCCTGTATCACTGGGATCTGCCGCAGGCTCTGGAGGATCTTGGCGGATGGCTGAACCGGGAGTCGGCGGTATGGTTTGCCGACTATACGGCGTTGGTCGCCACACGTCTCGGAGACCGCGTCAAGCGCTTCGCGACAATCAACGAGCCCTCGATGTTCAGTCTCTTCAGCCACTCCCTGGGCAAGCGAGATCGGAGCAGCGAAGACAATCTCCACCGGATGATCCACCACCTAAATCTTGCCCACGGCGCGGCTGTTGACGTGCTCCGCGAAAAAGTCCCCGGCGCTTCAATTGGATGTATTCACAATGTTCAGCCCTGCTGGCCTTCCAGCGCAAGCGAAGCCGACGCCGCGGCGGCCGCGCGCCTGAATATCTATTGGAGCAACGCGTTCCCCGATTCGCAATGTCGCGGCGAGTATCCGTCACTCATGCGGCCTCTCATCGAGCCCCACATCCGACCGGGCGACATGGCGTGCATTTGCCGTCCGGTCGACTGGTTCGGACTAAATCACTACAGCCCGGTCTACGTAAACGCGCAGCCGGATTCCATGCTGGGCTTCGGCTTTGGCGAGAAGCCGGCCGGCGTTCCTCTGACGCCGATCGGCTGGCCGATTAATCCCGAAGCCTTTGGTGAAGCGCTGCGGACCGTCCACGAGAGCTACGGTCTGCCCATCTATGTGTTTGAAAACGGGTACGGCGAATATGACAAGCCCGATCAGGCGGCAGCGGTAACGGATCCAGGGCGGATTGAGTTCCTGCGGGCCTATATCGGGGCGATGAATGCCGCCGCTTCCAGAGGGGCCGACGTCCGCGGCTATTTCATTTGGTCGCTGCTGGACAATTTCGAATGGGATTCGGGGTACAGCGTACGGTTCGGTCTGACCTACGTCGACTATCCGTCGCTGCGGCGCACTCCAAAATCATCGTTCCGCTGGTACGCGGATCTGATCAAGACGGCGCGACGGAGATGAAAGCAATCCCCAGGGACAAACCATCAGAACGTGCTGCTTGCAGACATCGGCGGGACCAACGCGCGCTTTGCAGTCCTGACCGACGGCGCAGTCGGCATGGTTGCCCGTATGGCCGTGCGCGACTACGGCAGCTTTCGCGAAGCACTCGGCGTGTATCTTGGCAGTCTGCCGGAGGCCGGCAAACTGCGCGCCGCGATCCTTGCCGCTGCCGGCGTCGTCCAGAACGGCCGCTGCGCTCTGACGAACAGTTCCTGGGTGATCGACGCGGCGGAGTTGCGCGCTGCCTGCGGATTCTCCACGGTGCGTCTGATCAATGATTTTGAAGCGGTTGCGTGGTCCCTGCCCGTCCTTTCGCGTGACCAGTTCCTCCAGATAGGCGGCGGGCAACCGGCCGCGGGAGCGCCCCTCGCGGCGCTTGGTCCCGGCACCGGCCTTGGAATGGCGATCAGCATACCGCACGCAACCGGTCACCTCGTGCTTTCCAGCGAGGGCGGCCATTCGACGATGGCTGGCAGTTCGTCGCGGGAGGACGCCGTCATCGCCTACCTGCGGCGGCGATTCGGACATGTCTCGGCAGAACACGTTCTCTCAGGCAATGGGCTGGAGAATCTTCACGAGGCTCTGGCCATCCTGGACAACGTAATGCTGCCCAGGCGCCCCGCTGCCGAGATTACCCGGGCCGGGATCGAGGGGACTTGTCCGACGAGCCGCGCCGCCATCGACATGTTTTGCGCGATGCTCGGGACCGTCGCCGGCAATCTCGCCCTCACCCTCGGTGCGAGGGGCGGAATATTTATTGCCGGAGGCATTCTGCGCCATATGCCCGAATATTTCGCCCGCTCGCAATTCCGGGCGCGTTTTGAAGCAAAGGGGCGGCTCAGCAAATATCTCGAGCCGATTCCGGCCTATCTCATCCTGGACGAGGATGCCGCATTCGTCGGCTTGCGTAGTTTGGCGGAGGTCGAAGGCATTGGCTGAAATCCAGATGACCCAAATCGTCACCCTCACCATCAACCCCGCCGTCGACGTCTCGACGTCGGTAAAGAAAATGGTGCCTTTCACCAAAATGCGGTGTGCGCAGGCCCACCGTGATCCCGGGGGAGGCGGAATCAACGTAGCGCGGGTGCTCAAGCGGCTGGGCGTCGACGCGACCGCAATTTACCCGGCCGGCGGCGCCACCGGACAGCTGCTTGAGACTCTGGTTGCGCGCGAAGGCGTGCGAAGCATTGTGATCCCGGCGGTGAACGACACGCGGGAGGATATTACGATCTTTGACGAGACGACCCGGGAGCAATTTCGCCTTGTCTTCCCGGGCGCTCCGCTCAGCGATATCGAATGGCAGGAATGTCTGGGATCGATCGCGCACATCACGCCGCCGCCTGCGTTTGTGATCGCGAGTGGCAGCCTGCCTGCCGGCGTCCCGCATGATTTTTTCGGCAGAGTCGTGCAGGCAGCTAAAGCCAGCAAGGCCATCGTGGACACGTCCGGCCCGTTCCTGAAGGCCGTCCTGGAAGCAGGCGTTTATCTCATCAAGCCCAACCTTCGCGAATTTCAGGAACTGGCAGGAATTGCTTCCGCCGATGAAGCCACGCTCATCGAAGCCGGGCGTCGCCTCCTCGATCGCTACCGCATTGAAGTCATTGCTATCTCGATGGGGCCGGATGGCGCCCTTCTGGTAACCCGCGAAACGGCTTTGCGTGCGAACGGTCTCCCCATCGAGCCCATCAGCGTTTCCGGCGCCGGCGACAGTTTCCTGGGAGCGATGGTATGGAGCCTGGCGAACGATGGCAGTCTCGATACGGCCCTGCGCTACGGCGTCGCCGGCGGTTCTGCCGCGCTGCTCAATCCCGGGACAGAACTCTGCCTCGCCGAGGACGTTCACCGCCTTGCCGCCGAGGTGATTGTCACGCCGATTGCCCGTTAATCATCATGACCCTGCGCTTCCAGGGCGATCACCTTGATCCGCATCAAGATCGGGCGCACGGCGTTCAGGTTATTGTTTTTGCCTGAAGCCTTCGTCCCGGACGTTTTCGTCGATTGGACCAGTCTGAACGACGCGTGCGAAAACGGCGCCAGGGAAGCGAACATGACGGCGGTTACCAAAATTGTCTTTCTTGGCGCAAGCAGTGCCTCGTTCGGCATCAGCATGTTCCGCGATCTCTTTTCCAATCATGATCTGGCCGGCAGCACCCTGGTCCTGGTCGGCAGGAACGCCGACAGGCTCGCGCGTGCCGAACGCGTTGCAAAGCTGCTCAACGAAAAATCGGGCGCGGCGCTGAAGATCGAGCGCACCACCGATTGGCGGGCTGCCTTCGACGGCGCGGAGTTTGTCATCAATGCGACGGCCATCGACCGGAACCGGCTCTGGAAGCTCGATTTCGAGGTGCCGCGCAAATTCGGCATTCGCCACACATTGGGAGAGAACGGCGGCCCCGGTGGATTGTTCTTTACCTTGCGCACGCTGCCCATGGTTTTCGAATTTGTGCGCGAGATGGAGCTGCGTTGTCCGCGGGCGCTGTTCATCAACTTTTCCAATCCGGAAAGCCGTATCGTTCTGGCGCTCGGGCAATACAGCAAGATCCGCACCATCGGTCTGTGCCACGGAATCTTTATCGCGCGGGCGCAGGTCGCCGCCATCCTGGGATTGCCCGCCGAACGGGTGGAGGTGTGGGGCGCGGGCCTCAATCATTTCCAGTGCCTGATGCAGATCCGCGACCGGGAGACGGGCGCCGACCTGTATCCGCTGTTGCGCGAAAAGGAAAAAAGCCACGACCCGTCGGTTTCTCCGCTGACGCGCAATCTGTTTCGAGCCTTCGGCTATTGGCTCGGCTGCGGCGACGGCCATGTCGGCGAATACCTGCCGTTCGGCTGGGAGGCCGGCGAAGGCGGATACAATTTCGCATGGGATGAAGGCGAGCGGGCGAAAACGGAACAGACGATCGACAACGTGCTTTCGGGAAAGGCAGAGATTCCCTGGTGGTGGAAAACCCCCTCGGGCGAGCGCGCCGTGACCGTCATTTCGGCCATCCTTCATGACCGCAAACAACTCATCGAATCCGGCGTGGTCTACAACCAGAAAGCGATTCCGAACCTTTCGGCCAGCGCCGCCGTGGAGGTTCCGGTCATGGCGGACATGACGGGCATTCATCCCGTTTCACTCGGCCCGTTGCCCGACGCGATCGCCAAACTCATGACCATTCAGGTCAACGTGCAGCAACTGGCCGTCGAGGCAGCGGTACATGCCTCGAAGGAGCTGGCGTTGCAGGCGCTGCTGATCGATCCCGTCGTCAATTCCGAGACTGCCGCCCGAAATCTTCTCGATGAATTGTGGGAATTCAACCGGCCCTACATCCGCAAATGCGTCTAGCGCGACGCCGGACGTCGGCCATGCGTGAACGAGCGGCCCGGCATCCCGGCCACTCCTGGAGGGCAGCCCCGGGCATACCTCCCGATCCAGTCCTTGGTTGCCTCCTGCCGAACACGAGCAGAATATGAGGCATGGCCGAAAAGGGAGAATTGGATGCGGGCTGATTTTGAGACCATCGTCGTTTCCCGGTACGACGATCAAATCCTTCTTGTCACGCTCAATAGGCCCGAGGTGTCCAACGCGTTGAATACGCGCATGGGACTCGATCTCATGGAATTGTTCGAAGCGCTCTCGATCGATCTGGAGGGCCTGCGCGCGGTGATCATTACCGGCAGCGGCCAAAAGGCGTTTTGCGCCGGTGGCGATCTCAAGGAGCGCAACGGCATGACCGACGAAAGCTGGCAGTCGCAGCACGCGATCTTCGAACGAATGGTCCGGGCGATCATGGGATGTCCAATCCCGCTGGTGGCGGCCGTCAACGGCGCGGCCTATGGCGGCGGCTGCGAGATCGCCGCGGCTTCGGATTTCGTGTACGCCGCCACACATGCGCGCTTTGCGCTGACGGAGGTGACGCTGGGAATAATGCCTGGCGCAGGCGGCACCCAGAATCTGGCCCGGGCTGTCGGGGAGCGCAGGGCGAAGGAACTCATCCTTTCGGGCCTTCCCTTCACCGCCGCAGAGGCGGAAGCATGGGGGCTCGTCAATCGGGTGGTCGAACCCCCGGATCTTCTGGAGACCACGATCGGAATTGCCCGGCGCATCGCCGCCAACGGGCCGATAGCGGTACGTCAAGCCAAGCAAGCCATTCATCGCGGCATGCAGATGTCATTGTGGGACGGCCTGGCGTTCGAGATCGAGGCCTACAATCGCCTGGTCCCCACCGAAGACCGCCGCGAAGGGGTGCTGGCGTTCAATGAGCGCCGAAAGCCAATCTTCCGGGGGCGTTAGGCCGTGATGCACCGCCCTTGTTCGGAGCCCCGCCGGAAAGAGCCGCGCGGCAAATGCGGTGGAAGGCAAGACGGGCTTTGAAGCGGCAGCCTTCGAGAGTTTCAATTTCGCGATAGAAGCCATAACGATATTGAGCTTCTTGCACGCCACACAAACCATCTAGTCTGAGCGATTATCAAACTCGAAAAACGATGTGAGGAGCGCCGCCCGATGGCAGATTTGGGAGCCAAACCGAACCAGGCGTCTTCGCCGCCGCCATCGTGGCCGGACGAGGTCTACCGCGTCCTCAAGGAAGCGGACGTAAAGCAGGTCGGGATGGTGCCTGATGCCGGCCATAGCCGTCTCATTCGCGCCTTCGAGGCCGACCCGGAGACACGCGTCGTCACCTTGACGACGGAAGAGGAAGGCGTGGCCATGCTCGCCGGTGCCTGGCTCGGCGGGCAACGCGGCGTCCTCCTGCTGCAATCGAGCGGGGTCGGCAACTGCATCAACATGCTGTCGCTTCCCGCGATATGTCACATGCCGCTGCTGATGCTGGTGACGATGCGCGGCGACTGGGGGGAGTTCAACCCCTGGCAGATCCCGATGGGCCAGGGAACGCAGGCGGCGCTCGAGGCCATGGGCGTCATCGTCACGCGGGCGGACGAACCGCATCTCGTCGCGCAGACTGTCTGGGGGGCTGCAAACCTCGCCTTCAACACATGGCGGCCGGCGGCGGTCCTGATCGGGCAGCGGGTGCTCGGCGCCAAGAACTTCAAGGAGCTTGCACGCAAATGACCAACCCGAATGCCCTCCTTCATCGCCGGGACGTCGTCAACGAACTGCTGCGCGACCGCGCCGATCTTCTCGTCATCGCCGGTCTCGGCGCGCCGAACTGGGACGTCTCGGCCGCCGGCGACAGCCCCAACAATTTTCCGCTGTGGGGAGCCATGGGCGCCGCCTCGATGATGGGCCTGGGCCTTGCGCTGGCGCAGCCGAAGCGGAAGGTCATGGTCATCACAGGCGACGGCGAGATGCTCATGAACCTCGGATCGCTCGCCACCATCGCGGTGGAGAAGCCGCCGAACCTGACGATTGCGGTGCTCGATAACGAGCGGTTCGGCGAAACCGGCATGCAGAAAACCCATACCGCCGCCGGCGTCGACCTCGCCGGAATGGCTCTCGCGGCCGGCATTCGGACATCGCGCATCGTCAGGACCGCGCAAGAGGTGACTGAGATCCGCGATCTTGCCCATCAAGGCAAAGGACCGGTCTTCGCGCAGATCAAGATCGTTCCCGAGGCGTTGTACTTCGTCATGCCGCCGGCCGACGGCGTCATCCTGACCACGCGCTTCCGGCAATCCGTTCTCGGAGATGAATCACTCTACAACTGAGCACTGCCGATCAGTCACGCAAGAAGCTGATGAGAGGGAGGGTGGATGATGCGGCGCCTGTTTTTGCTCGCGCTCACGTTTGGAACGGCTTTGCTCGCTGCTGCCGCGCACGCCCAGACGGCCTGGCCGGCAAAGCCGGTCAGGATCCTGGTCGGCTACGCGGCCGGGGGAAGTACCGATGTGACGGCTCGTATCCTCGGACAGGCGCTTTCCGAGCGCCTGGGTCAGCCGGTCATCATCGAGAATCGGCCAGGGGCTGCCGGAAACATAGCTGCTGAAGCCACCGCGAAGGCCGATCCGGACGGTTACACTCTCATGATGGGGACGAGCACGACGATTGCGACCAATCCGAGCCTCTACAAAAGCCTGCCCTTCGACGTCCACACAGATTTCGCGCCGATAACGCTTACGGCCTTCATCCCAAATCTCCTGGTCGTCAATCCATCCGTTCCGGCGAACAATGTTCCGGATTTCATCGCGTACCTGAAGGCAAATCCCGGCAAGTTGAACTTCGGCTCGGCCGGCAACGGCTCCTCACAGCATATGGCCGGCGAGTTGTTCAATTCGCTGGCCGGCGTGCGGATGATCCACGTTCCCTATCGAGGCGGCGCTCCGGCCGTGAACGACCTCCTGGGCGGGCAAGTCCAGGTCATTTTCGCGCCGTTGCTCGAAGTGTTGCAGCAGGTGCGGGCGGACAAGGTCAGAGCGCTCGGCATTACCACAGCGAAGCGATCATCGCTGTTGCCCGATGTTCCTCCGATCGCCGAGACTTTGCAGGGTTACGAGGTCAGGCTCTGGAACGGACTCTTTGCGCCGGCGAAGACCCCGCCGGAGATTATTGACCGGATCAACCGGGCGGCCGTCGACGCGCTGCGCTCGAGCGAGTTGAAGGCGAAACTGGCCGAGCAGGGCAGCGAGCCTGTCGGGAACACGCCTGCGGAGTTCAAGGCCTTCATCGAGAGCGAACTCGTCAAATGGCGGCGGCTTGTGGAGATATCCGGCGCCACGGTGCAATAGGCACGCGCATCAGCGATCCGCCGTCACGCCGATCAACCCGCCATCTTGATCTTCCAGAGTCCTTCCCTGGAAAGCTGTTCGATTTCGGAAACGATGAGCGATGAGATCGCGCTCGTGGCGATGGATGACGGACGTGCGGTCGGCGACGCGAGAATAAGTTCGCGGGTAACCGACGGGTTCACAAGGGCTGCCATCTCCAGACGCCCAGCCGCCAACTCGGCACGAATCGCGGACGCGGGCAAGAGCGTGTAGCCCAGCCCCTCCTCCATCAGACTGATCTGGGCGCGGTATGAATCGGCTTCGATCATGGCGTTGAGCGTCAATTTCTTGCGGGCAACGGCCTTTTCGAGCAGCGCCCGCAGACCATGCGAAACGCTGGGAAGGATAAGCTTTTGCTTGACCAGCCACTCCAGTTCGACCTGCCTTTTCCTGCCGAGGCCCGAACCCGGCGGACCGACGACGGCGATGTCCTCGCGTCCGATCGAATGAACCGAAAGATGGAGGTCATCGGCGGGACCGTATGTAATTGCCAGATCCAGCTCGCCCCTGTGTAGCCATTCAACCAGATGGCCTCCGTAGCTTTCCACGATGCGCAGCGAGATATCGGGAAGATCCGTCAATATCCGGCGGGCCAGTCGTCCCGACAACACGGCGCTTACCGTCGGGACCAGGCCGAGTATGACCCGTCCGGCTGGTTTCCCGCTCGCCGATTGAATATCGTCGCGAACCTGTTCGATTTGACGCACCAAGCCGGTGGTCCGGTCGAGCAATATCCGGCCGGCGCTCGTCAGGAGCATGCCGCGTCCGTTGCGGATAAAAAGCTCAACTCGAAGCTCGTGCTCGAGGAGTTTAATATGCCGGCTGAGAGCAGGCTGGGCGGCCCGCAGCCGATCAGCCGCCTTGCTCAGACTTCCGAGCTCCGCGACTGCCCGGAAGGTACGTAATTGTTTGAGATCCATCCGCTACCTTGAATCCTTTTCTGGCGCGAACCGGACTTTAATCAGGTCTTTGTCTTCTTGACCGTCTTTTTGGCGCGCTGGGCCTCTGCCGCATTTCGCATGGACCTTGCGTAACTGTCGGCGGCGTTATCGGCGGAAATTTGCAGGCGCTTCGCGGCGGCAATTCCCTGCAACATGGTATTTTTCGCGAGCTGCTTAAATCGCCCCCTGGTCTCCATATCTTTCGCCTTGGCGGCAAGGCCGAGGTATCGATCACGCCGACCTTTTGCGGCGGCCATGAGAGCTTTGTTCTGCTGCTTTGCAAGTTTCCGAATTACGACATCCAGATCGGCGTCCGCCATAGTTTACTTCCTCAAGGTGCCCATCGGCACATTCCATATGATCAAGTATGCAATTGCCAGCAGGGCTTTGCAATCTTGCGGCTGGCGAACGCACCAATTGCTCCCGAGCCGACTTCAGGTTGCTTCAAGCAACCACCTTTCGATCGCAGTTTTTTGCGGTCAAGCGTCACCGCGCACGAAAGACAGGTTTGCGCTTCTCCATAAACGCGGTCCGTCCTTCGACGTAGTCTGCGGACGCAAAGCACGCATCGACCGCCGCTTGTGCCGCGGCAAGATCGCGCCTGTCGGGATCCTTGACGGCTTCATTCACGCAAAGCTTGACCGAATTGATCGTCAGCGGCGCATTGCCGCCGATCGTTCCGGCATAGTCGCGCACATAAGTCTCGATGTTGGCGGTGGGGACCACGCGGTTGACCAGCCCCATGGCGGCGGCTTCCGCCGCGTCGAACTGCCGTGCGGTATAAAAGATCTCCTTGGCGAAGGACGGACCGACGACGTCGACCAGACGCTTGATGCCGTCATAGGCGTAACCCAGACCCAGTTTGGCGGCGGGGACCGCGAAGCGCGCATTGTCCGCAGCCAGGCGAAGATCGCAGCATAGCGCCACGCCGAGGCCGCCCCCGATGCAATAGCCCTGGATCATCGCAATGGTCGGCTTGGGAAAATCGATGATGGCGGCGTTCGCCAAACCTGCGATCCTGTTGTATTCCAGGACGCTCTCGCGCGACGAACGCTTCTCCCCGAATTCCGAAATGTCCGCGCCGGAAACGAACGCCTTGCCGCCGGCGCCGCTCAGCACCACCACCCGGATTTGATCGTCCTTTTCGAACTCGGCCATGATTTCCGGGACCGCCTTCCACATGTCGACGGACACGGCGTTATGCCGCGCGGGATTGTTGAACTGCATCCACCCGATCGGTCCGTCCTTTCTTGGCGATCATCCGTTCGGTGCTGGTTTTCATGGGAACCTCCTGCGGGCGTCGGCTTGCCATGGCAAAGACCGGACGCGCCTGATTCAAACGATCTTTCGGGCGCGAAACTCGGCGATCGACTTGTCGTCATAGCCGTATTCCCTGAGCACTTCCTCGGTATGTTCGCCCTTTTCCGGCGTCGGATGCGCGATGTGGCTCGGCGTGCGGCTGAGCTTGACGGCCTGATTGACGACGGCGATATCGCCGAGCGATCCATGATGCACCGGCGCGGCCATGCCGAGATGCTTCACCTGCGGGTCGGCGAAGACCTCGTCCATGCGATTGATCGGGCCGCAGGGGACGCCTGCCTTGTTCAACATCTCGATCAGCTCGGCGCCCGGACGCTGCCGGGTGACATCGGCGATGGCCTGATTGAGGGCGACCCGGTTGGTCGAGCGGGAGGCATCGTCGGCAAAACGCGGGTCCTGGAGCAGATGATTGAGATCGAGCGTCTGGCAAAAGCGCGCGAAGATATGCTTGCCGGACGCCGCGATATTGATGTGGCCGTCGCGGGTGGGAAACACGCCGGTGGGGATGCTGGTCGGATGGTCGTTGCCGGCCTGGCCCGGCACGTCCCTGGCGATCAGCCAGCGCGCCGCCTGGAAATCCAGCAGCGAGATCTGTGCGCCGAGCAGCGACGACTGCACCCACTGCCCCTCGCCGGAAACCTCGCGTTCCAGCAAGGCGACCAGAATTCCCATCGCGCAGAAAATGCCGGCGCCGAGATCGGCGACGGGAATGCCGACCCGCACCGGGCCCTGGCCGGGAAGCCCGGTGATCGACATCAACCCGCCCATGCCCTGCGCGATCTGGTCGAAACCCGGCCGCTCGCGATAGGGGCCGTCCTCGCCGAAGCCGGAAATCGAGCCATAGACGATGCGCTTGTTGATCGCGCGAATGGTCTCATAATCGATCCCGAGGCGGAATTTGACGTCCGGCCGGTAGTTCTCGATCACGACGTCGGCGGTCTCGCACCATCTTCTTGAAGATGGCGACCCCGTCCGGCTCCTTCAGATTGAGCGTGAGGCTTCGCTTGTTGCGATGCAGGTTCTGGAAATCGGGCCCGTGCCGCGGCCCGCCCATATCGCTCTCGTCGAGCCCCTTGGGAAGTTCGATCTTGATGACGTCGGCGCCCCAGTCGGCCAGTTGCCGCGCGGCGGTCGGCCCTGCCCGCACCCGCGTGAGATCGAGCACTTTGAAGCGGGCAAGCGCCTTCGAGGCGGGGGTGAACGACATCGGATTGGCTCCTGTTTATTTTATCGGGGATCGAGCAGGCTCACGCGATCAGCGCCATTTGGCGCGGTTCAAACTCGAGCCACGCCGTGGCGCCGACCGCAATATCGTCCATCGGCGAGGTCATGACCCGCAGCGGCGACGCGCCCTCGCGCGGCCTCACGACATAGTCCCAGTGCTCGCCCAGGAATGCACGTTCCAGCACGACGACGCCGACCGAGGCGCAGCCGTTGCGCGCGGCCGGCGGGGTGTCCGACAGCCGCATGCTGTGCGGCCGGACCGAAAACACTGCCTTTCCTTCCAAGGGCACATCGCGTTCGAAGGCCGAGCGCGGCAGCGCAAAACCGTCGAACGCAATCTGATGCCCGTCGCCAAAACCCTCGATGAAATTGGTCCGCCCGATGAAGCCCGCCACAAAGCGCGTCTTCGGCTTGTTATAGAGCGCGCGGGGGTTATCGACCTGCTCGATGCGGCCATGGTTCATGACCGCGATTCGATCGGAGGTCACCATGGCCTCGGCCTGGTCGTGCGTCACGTAAACGGTCGTCACGTGGAACTCGTCGTGCAGGCGGCGGATTTCGAAACGCATCTCCTCGCGCAAGGTCGCGTCCAGATTGGACAAGGGCTCGTCCAGCAAGAGGACGGAGGGCCGGATAACGATCGCGCGGGCCAGCGCCACGCGCTGCTGCTGGCCGCCGCAGAGCTCGGCAGGATAACGGTCGGCAAGGTGGTTCATGTGCACGACTTCCAGCATCTCTCCGACGCGACGTTTCACCTCGCTGCTCGCTATCCTTCGCAGCTCCAGTCCGAACGCGACGTTTTGTTCGACCGTCATGTTCGGCCAGATGGCGTAGCTCTGAAAGATCATGGACATCTCGCGCCGGTCCGGCGGAACCGAACCGGCGGGCGAGGAAAGAATCCGGCCATCCATCTCGATGGTGCCGAGCGTGGGATCGACGAAACCGGCGATCATCCGCAGCGTCGTGGTCTTGCCGCAACCGGAAGGCCCGAGCAGCGAGACGAATTCCCCGTTCTGCAGTTCGAGGTCGATCTCGTCGACCGCGAGAAAATTGCCATAGCGCTTGCTGACGCCGGTCAGTTTGAGCCTGCTCAACTATTCCTCCGCAGCATGAAATCGCGCCCGATCACTTTCGAACCGATGGCGGCGATCGCCACCGTCGCAACCAGCAGGATGACGCCAAGCGCCGACAGCACCTCGAAATTGCCCTCCTCCGACAGGTCGAACAGCATCACCGAGATCACGCGCGTGTTCGGCCCAACGAGAAAGATCGCCGAGGACAGTTCCCGCGTCGCCGGAATGAAGACCAGGATCCAGGCGCCGGCGAGACTTTTCTTCAGGAGCGGAACGAGCACCTTGCGGATGGCCAGCAGCCGGCTGCCGCCGAGAATGCGGACCGCCTCTTCCATTTCCGGGTTGATGCTGCGCAAGCCAGCGGCGCTCGAGGTGTAGGCGATCGGGAGAAAGCGGGTGGTGAAACCGAGGATCAGGATGGTCGCGGTCCCGTAGAGCGCCAGCGGCGGCGGGGCGTAGGCGGCATAGAAGCCGATCGCCAGCACGATGCCGGGAACCACGAACGGGGCGACGCAGAGAAACGCCAGCACATTGCTCCAGGGCACCAGCTTTCGACTAACCACATAGGCAATCGCCAGCGACAGGCTGATCGCAGCGAACGCGGTCACGGCCGAATAGACGAAGGTGTTGAGGATCGTCTGCTTCGCCTGGGTCTGCTCGAACAGAAGATAGTAGAAATTGTGCAGGGTCAGATTGTCGAGGCTGAAGCCGCGGCCCCAGGCCTTGGCGAAGGCGGCCTGAACCAGCACCAGCATCGGCAGGAACACCGAAAGCGCACAGACCAGAAGCGCATAGCCGAGCATGACCCAGCGCCAGGGCCCAAGCGCGATCATCCGCCGTTCGCCGCCCTTGCCGGTCACGGAGGTGTAGCCCCGCCGCCCCAATATCTGCCGCTGCAGCCAGAACATCAGCACGGTAATGGCGAGCAGCGGCATCGAATAGGCCGCCGCCTCCTCGACGCGGACCGGATATTCGAAGAACTGCCAGAGCTGGGTCGACACCACGTTGAAACGCGCGGGCAGCGCGATCAGCGCGGGCGCGCCGAACAGGGCGATGGCCTCGAGGAAACTGATGATGACGCCGCCGATGATCGCAGGCGTCACCAGCGGCAATGTGATGCGCAGCGTGGTGCGAAGCGTGCGGGCGCCGAGGATGTTGGCGGCGTCCTCCATTTCGGACGACACCAGATCGAGCGCCGAACTCGTGAACACGAAGGTGTACGGAAACGACGTCACGGCGATGACCAGAATCAGGCCGGTCATCGAATAGACATTGAAGATGCCATGCCCGGCGCCGGTCAGCGCCATCCAGATCTTGTTGAGCCATCCGGAATTCGGACCCGCCAGCAGGATCCAGCCGATGGCGCCGAGATAGGGCGGCGTCACGAAGGCGGCGAACACCATCAGCCGGATGAACGCCTTGCCCGGCATGTCGGTGCGGGAGATGGCCCAGGCGATGGGAACGGCGAAGCAGGTGGCCAAGCAGCGCGACGCCGACGCCAAGCTCCAGCGAGTTCAGGAGCGACTGCAGATGCCTGACATTGCCATAGGCCGTGCGATAATTGGCGAGCGTGAAGCGTCCGGTATCGGTTTCCTGCAGACTTGAAATGACCAGCCGCAAGACCGGATTCAGGATCAGAAAGGCGAGCACGACGATCAGCGCCAGCCACAGCAACATGCTCGCGTCGAGACGCCTGATTCTTGAAGCAAGACCTGAAAATTGTATGGCGCGGACGTCGAGGGAGTTGTCAGTCACGTTCTTGCTACCCTGTCGTGACTTAGACGCCGAAGGTTTCGCGCCACTGCTTGATGACTTCCGGAATGCCCTTGGTGATTTGTTCGACCGTCGGCCGGATGATCTTCAGGTCCTTGGCCGATTTGGCGCCCTTCGGGCGCCGAGACTTCCGGCCGGATCGTTTCGTTGAAGTGATCCACCCAGATCTTGGAGGCGCCCGCGCTCAGCAGGAATTCCATGAACAGGCGCGCGGCATTGGGATGTTTGCAGCCCTTCATGATGCCGGACGGCGCGATGATCAGGACGGTGCCGTCGGTCGGATAGACCATGGCCAGCGGGTTGCCCTTCTGCACGCTCTCGAGCAGCGTGCCGACCGGCCCGGAGCCGGCGATGGCGCTTTCTCCCGCGTTCAGCATCGTGACCGTGTCGTTGATCGAGCGGCCGACCCGCGGATTGTTCTTCGCGAGCTTTTCGAAGAACTCCCAGCCGTATTGATTGCGCATCGTCAGCGCCCAGGTGCCGACATAGCCGCTGAAGCCGGGATGGCCGAGCGCGATGTTGTCCTTCCATTTGGGATCGAGCAGGTCGGTCCAGTTCCTGGGGGCGTCGGCTTCCTTGACCTTGGCAGTGTTGTAGCCGATGCCGATCATGCCGGCCGAGGTGACGAAATAATAGCCGTCGGGATCGTAGTTCTTGTAGACGTCGAGCACCTTGCCGGCGTTGTCGGGAACATATTTTTCCAGGGCGCCGTTGGCTTTCATTGCGACGAAGTGACCGATGTCCGTCGTGCTCAGGACGTCGCACTGAATGGCGCTGGCCTTGATTTCCTGGGTGACGCGTTGATAGGCGACCTGGGCGGTGGTGCGCAGCACGTTGACCTTGAGGCCCGGATAGATCGATTCAAAGCTGCGGCCGAGCGCCTGTGCGGTGATATCGTCGGACTGGGCGGTGTACCATGTCAGTTCGCCTTCCTTCTTCGCGGCCTCGTAGAGTTCCTTCTCGTGGGGCGTCATCGCCGGTGCAGGTTGTGCCAAGGCTTTTGAGCCGGCGCCGAGCACAAGAAACGCCGAACTGCCGAGAATGAAGTTGCGCCTCCGAATGGGGAACATGCCGATCCTCACCTGATTTCGTTTCTTGTTCAGGCGAGTATGCTGGTAATTCGATCAGGCTTCAATTCATTCCGCCGGGAAATACCCCACACTTTGGAAGGGCCAGCATTGCGGTGCACCATTCGGTCGCATGTCTGGGTTGGTTTAACCGCCGACCTTCAGGGAACATCCGCTTTCGGCGCAACGCGGCCACGGAAGGCGCTCCACAATCGAATCGAATGACGGCGGATGCCGGTCGCGATAGGCTCCGCGCATGCACATTTTAGCCATTCTGCAATTGATGGTGCTGTTGACGCTGGCGAACGGCGCGCCGGTCGTCGCCAAAAAAATCTTTGGCAGCCGTTTCAGCCTTCCGCTCGACTTCGGCGTTACGTTTTTCGACGGGCGACCCCTGTTCGGGTCATCGAAGACGATCCGCGGGATTGCGGTCGCGGTCCTCGCCACCACCGCCGGTGCGCCGATGATCGGCCTGGACCTGACGATCGGCGCGACCGTGGCAGTTGCGGCCATGGCGGGCGATCTGCTCTCCAGTTTCGTCAAGCGCCGCCTCAACCTGCCGCCGAGCAGCCAGGCGCTCGGCCTCGATCAAATCCCCGAATCCCTGCTGCCGATGCTGGCGTGCCGCGACGCGCTCTCCCTGACGGCTGCCGACATCGCGCTTGGCGTGGTAGTCTTCCTTGCCGGCGAGCTCGTGCTGTCCCGCCTTCTGTTCCGCGCCCATTTGCGCGACGAACCCTATTAACTCTCCGCAACGCAGGCAATGCAGGGTGATTTCAGGCGGACAATTGAGGCGCACGGGAACGACGCTCGACCCGGCGCCCACCGAGGTGTAGCCGATCATGTCGTGATACTGCCAGGCGCCCGCCCCCATCCGTCTAGGCAACGCCGACTCCAGGGTAATCGGAACTGACCCGGGCAGACAGATCTGGCCGCCATGGGTGTGCCCGCTCAGCATCAGCCTGAAATGCGCGTGCGCCGCCTGCCGGTAGATCTCGGGCGTGTGCGACAACAGGATGGAGAACGCGCCGTCCGGTATCTGCAGCGCCGCCTTTTCGATGTTGTCCATCCGGTAAAAATGCGCGTCGTCCACCCCGGCCAGAAAGATGCGCTGGCCATCGCGCGCGATCACCTCGCACTCATTGAGCAGGATCCGTATTCCCATGGCCTCCAGCCCCGGAACCATCTGGATGGTATCGTGGTTGCCGAGCACGCCATAGACCGGCCCCCTGAGTTGATTTCGCACCCGCCCGACGCCCTCCAGCGTCGCCTCGAACGGGCCGAACGTCTTGCCGCGAAAATCGCCGGTCAGAACACAGAGGTCGTAACGCAATTCGCCGACCAGTTCGATCAGCCGCTGCATTGCGACCTCGTTCATGTCCACGTGCAGGTCGCTGATGTGCAGGATGGTGAAGCCGTCGAAGCGCGGCGGCAAATCCTTGAAGCCGATGTCGTTATGTCTGACGACAATGCGTTCGGCATTGCGGCGCGCGCGCCAGTAGAGCCCGGTCAGCTTCAGCGCGCCCCGGATGAGCGAGTGGACGGAATACCAGTTTTCCAGATGAAAGAAGGTGAGGCCCTGGCCGAAGATCTGGGCTTCGTGGTCCCGCTCGATGCCCAGGCGCTGCCGCGCATGCAAACGTCCGAGGCGCTGCTCCAGTTTGACCAGAATATCCTCGTGCATTTGAACCAATTCCCTGGAAATTCGTGACCGGTTACGCGGCATTTGAGGCGCGATATCCGAACGAGGCTACTGGCTGGCGCAGGAGTTGCCGGACCAAGCGTGAACCGTGGGCCCTTAAATTGGCGTTCCGTTGACATAAATCAACGACAACCGCCGGGGATGGCCTTGGCTCGGCCGGCGGCTATCGCTGTCAAAGGTAAAACGCAAACATGGAGTGAAGATTACCGAAAAAAGCAAGAGGAGGGATTGTCATGTCGGCGCCCAAAATTGCGATCCTGCTCGCCATCGCAGGAATGTTCGGTGTGATCGTTTCAGTCATGCTGGGAACTCTGTCCGGGGCGGACTATTTGCTTGATGCAGCCTTCGTCTGCCTCGTGCTTGCCGGTGTCATCATGATGTTGCATGTGCTGCTCGGGCTGTGGACCGAGTTCACCCGGTCGGCATAGAATAGCCGTAGCGATCAGCGCTCACAATCTCGCCCGCGAGATCAGCGTTTGTGGAGACGCCGGGCGCTTGTGACTTTCCACCGGGCACAAGGCTGACCGCTCGCAGCCAAATTCACTGTCGCAGCGCCGGATGGTCGTTCAGCAAGTCTTCCCGGATCGATACCGCCTGGATCGCGCGAAACAAGATCCGCGCCGTCCTCAGATCGTTCGCCGTCACGCACAGGCTCACGATCTGGCGCACCGAGGAATCGCGCAACAGGTCATCGGAAATCTTGATGGCGATTTCCATTGCGGCCCTGGCGGCGCGTTCGTAGCGTTCGGTCTCGTGCTTCTTCTTGTCCGGGCGGTCCGCGGCGGCAGCCTTTTTCTGCGCGCTATCGGCAGCGGAACGGCAGATTTCGCGTATCCTGTGCGCCGCCTGGATGTCGCCGATCGGCCACTGGATTTCCTCGTCCCAGATTTCCTTGCGCTCGCCCTTGCCGAACCACCACATCGCCCATGCCCTGCCCGATGCCGCGCTCGCTGGTGCGGGTTTTACCCTGGGGACAAAATTGACCTGTCTCAAGAGCGCGACAGAATAAGCTAATATCAATCAATAATGTAGCGCCCCAGTAAAGGCAGGAAATTGTGTCGCTGAACCAGCCCCGGCAGTCAGGAGAACCGCGCGGCGTGGTCTTTCACGCACGCGACCTGTCCAAGACATATACCATGGGCGAAGTTCAGGTCCATGCACTCAGGGACGTCGATCTCGACATCTATGAAGGCGAATTTGTCGTGCTGCTCGGCCCCTCCGGCTCGGGCAAGTCGACCCTGCTCAACATCCTGGGCGGACTGGACGCGCCGACCGCCGGCGAGGCGCGGTGGCGGGATCATGACCTCGTCGGCGCCGACGATGCCGAACTGACGCGATACCGGCGCGAGCACGTCGGCTTCGTCTTTCAATTCTACAATCTGATTCCCAGCCTCACCGTGCTCGAGAACGTGGCGCTGGTGAATGAGATCGCCGACAAGCCGCTCGACCCGCGGCAGGCGCTGGCGCTGGTCGGCCTCGAGCAGCGGCTCGATCATTTCCCCTCGCAGCTATCCGGCGGCGAACAGCAACGCGTCGCGGTCGCACGCGCCATCGTCAAGTCGCCCGATGTCCTGCTGTGCGACGAGCCCACCGGCGCGCTCGACTACGAGACCGGAAAGGTGGTGCTGGCCGCGATCGCGCGGGTCAACGAGCAGCTCGGCACGACGACGGTGATCATCACCCACAACGCGGCAATCGCCGGCATGGCGGACCGCGTTCTGCACCTCGGCGGCGGACGCATCGTCGGCGAGGAGCGCAATGAACGCAGGCTGACCCCCGACGAGGTGCGCTGGTGACCCTGCTCGATCGCAAGCTGCTGCGGGATATCTGGGCCATGCGCGGGCAGGTGACGACGATTGCGCTGGTGGTCGCCGCCGGCATCGCGGTATTCGTCGCCTCGATATCGACCTACGATTCGCTGCTCGCCGGGCGGGACCGCTTCTACGCCAACGCGCGCTTTCCGCAGGTCTTCGTTACGCTCAAGCGCGCGCCGCTCTCGGTGGTGGCGCAGCTCAGTGAAATTCCCGGCGTTGCCGCGGTCGAGCCGCGCATCGTCCGCGATGTGATCCTGGATTGGCCCTCCGCCATGCTGCCGGTCTCGGCGCGGATGGTCTCGCTGTCGCATGCCGGAGACGAGCCGCTGGCGCGGTTGCACGTACGTCGCGGCAGCCCGCCGGAGCCGGGCGACACGCAAAACCGTCGCGATCAACGAGGCCTTCGCCGAGGCGAACGCGGTGCAACTCGGCACCGATGTGCCGGTCGTGCTGAACGGGCGCATCCAGAATTTTCGCGTCGCCGCCGTCGCGCTGTCGCCCGAATATGTCTATGCGGTGAAACCGGGGATACCGATCCCGGACGACCGGTTCTACGCCGTGCTCTGGGTCGACCGCAGCGCGGCGGAGGCGGCCTTCGACATGAAAGGCGCGTTCAACGACGCCATCGTGTCGCTGACCCCGGGCACCGACCCGAGGCAGGTGATCGACGAACTCGACCGCCTGCTCGAGCCCTACGGTTCGGTCGGCGCCATCGCCCGCAGGGATCAGCCGTCGAACCGTTTCCTCGAGGACGAACTCAACCAGCAAAAGGTGATGTCGATCACCATTCCCTTCATCTTCTTCGGCGTCGCGGCGTTCCTGCTCAATGTGGTGCTCGGACGGCTGGTGACCGCGCAGCGCGAACAGATCGCCGCCTTGAAGGCGCTGGGCTTTCCGACAACCCCGCTGGTGTTGCACTATCTCAAGCTGGTCGCGGTCGTCGTCCTGTTCGGATCGGTGCTGGGCCTGGCCGGCCGGCTTTGTCTTTGGCGAGGCGATGATCGCGAGCTATCACGGCTTCTTTCGCCTGCCGGTTCTGGTCTTCGAGCTGACGCCGTGGTCCGCTCTCGTCGGCTTCGCGATCAGCTTTGCGGCGGCATCGCTCGGCGTCGTGACGGCGCTGCGAAACGTCGTCGCGCTGGCGCCGGCGGTCGCCATGCGGCCGGCCGCGCCGCGGCGCTTTCGCCGTTCGTGGATCGAGGGATTGCTGTCGGCGAAGGCACTGACGCCGCGGCGTGTGCTGGCGATCCGCAATTTTGCCGGCCGCCCGCTGCGCAGCGCATTCACGATCGTCGGCATCGCGCTCGCCGTGCCGATGGTCGTGCTCGGGCTGTTCTGGCGCGACGCGATCGACCAGATGATCGAGGTCCAGTTCAACCTGGTCGAACGCGGCAACGTCATGGTCACGTTCCCCCATCCGCTCAACCGCACCGTCGTCGGCGACCTCGCCCGCGAGCCCGGCGTGCTCGTCGCCGAAGGCTCTGCGATTTGTCCCGGTTCGCCTGCGCGCGGGGCATCGCAGCTATCTGACGTCGGTGATCGGCTTGCCGTTCAACGCTGGACTGCGGCGGCCGCACGATGCCGCGCTGCGTCCGATCGACGTGCCGCCGGACGGCATCACGCTCACCCGCCGGCTGGCCGAGCGGATCCAGGTCGTCCCCGGCGAGATCGTGACGATCGAAGTCATGGAGGGCCAGCGCCGCAAGATCGACCTGCCGGTCAGCGCCATCGTCGACGAGGTGATCGGGATGTCCTCCTACATGGAGATCGACACGCTCAACCGGCTTGACCGGCGAAGGCGCGGTGGTATCGGCCGCCGCGCTGTTCGTCGAGCCGTCGGCGCTTCCGGCCCTGTCGCGCCGCTTCAAGCAACTGCCCGTCATCGAGTCGGTGGCGATGAAGGCCTACACGCTGAGCTCGTTCCTGGACAAGATCGCGGGCCTCGTTCTCGTCAGCGCCGGCATCCTCACGGCCTTTGCGGTGATCGTCGCCGTCGGCGTGGTGTACAACAGCGCCCGCATCGCGTTGCAGGAGCGCGCCTGGGAGCTCGCCAGCCTGCGCGTGCTCGGCTTTACCCGCGCCGAGGTGGCGCAGATCCTTTTCGGTCAGTTCGCCGCCGAGATCGCGCTGGCCGATTCCGATCGGGCTTTTGCTCGTCCCAGGGCATCGTCACGCTGATCGCGCGGTTTCATTCCAACGAGAGCTTCCAGATTCCGGGAGTGGTCGGGGCGCGAACCTATGTGGTGGCGACCGCCATTGTCGTGGCCGCCGCCGCGGCCAGCGCCTACATCGTACGCCGCCGGGTGGACCAGTCTCGATCTGGTCGCGGTACTGAAGACGAGGGATTGACGATGCGGATCACGGCTGGTCGTGTGGGGATGGCGCTGGGCGCTCGCGGCTGCGGCTCGCGCGGCGTCGCCTGGTTCCTGATGCCGCGGCCGGTAGCGGTCGAGACGGCGGCCGTCACCAAGGGACGCTTTGTCGCCACCGTCGACGAGGACGGCAAGACCCGCGTCCGCGAGCGTTATGTGGTGGCTGCGCCGCTCGCGGGACGCTTGACGCGCGTCGCGCTGAAGGCGGGCGACAAGGTCGCTTCCGACGAGGTCGTTGCCACCATCATGCCGCCCCCGGCGCCCCTGCTCGACCCGCGCAGCCGTCGCGAGGCCGAGGAAAGACTGGGCACCGCCGAGGCCGCGCTGGAGCGCAGCAAGGCAACCGTCGAGCGCGCGCGGGCGCAGGCCGATCAGGCAAAGACCGATCTCGATCGCGCCCGCACGCTTGTCGCGCAGGGCGCCGCAACTGTGCAGGCGCTGGAACGCGCCGAACTGTCGCAGCGGGTTGCCGATCGCGACCTTCGGGCCGCGGAATTCCAGGATCATGCGGCGGCCCACGAGGTCGATCAGGCGAAGGCCTTGCTCGCCCGTTATCAGGATGGCGCGGACGCGCCGATCGAACGCTGGAACGTCACGGCGCCGGTATCCGGCGTGGTGCTGAAGGTCGTGCAGGAAAGCGAGACCGTGGTCCAGTCGGGAGCGCCGCTCCTGGAAATCGGCGATCCGCGCGACCTCGAAATCGTGACCGACGTGCTCAGCGTCGACGCGGTCGAAATTCGTCCCGGCGCCGACGTTGCGATCGAGCATTGGGGCGGTCCGGGCGTGCTTGCGGGACGCGTGCGGCGGGTCGAACCCGCGGCATTCACCAAAATATCCACGCTCGGCGTCGAAGAGCAGCGGGTCAACGTGCTGATCGACGTGCTGTCCCCGCGGGAGCAGTGGGCGGGCCTCGGCGACGGATACCAGGTCGATACGCGGATCACCGTGTTCACCCAGGACGATACCGAGATCATCCCGGCCGGCGCCCTGTTCCGCCGCGGCGACAATTGGAGCGTCTATGTCGTCGACAATGGACGCGCGCAACTGCGAACCATCGATCTCGAGCGCCGGTCCGGCCGCTTTGCCGCGGTCAAGAAAGGGCTTGCGCAGGGCGAACGGGTGATCGTTTACCCGAGTGACCAGATCAGTCCCGGCGTCCGGGTCAGCTCGCAATAACAAGTCAACCGCGCAACGACGCTTTTTTCAGGCGAATCGGGATGGCAGGCGTCGCTCGAAAACGCCTTAGACCGCCGGCAGGATCTTTCCGGGATTGAAAATATTCTGCGGATCGAGCGCCTGCTTCAGCGCCCGCATGGCGTCGATCGCCTCCTGGCCGAGTTCGGCCTTCAGATATTTCTGCTTGCCCTGCCCGATGCCGTGCTCGCCGGTGCAGGTGCCGCCCATCGCCTGGGCGCGCTCGACCAGGCGATGCATGAACTCCTCGCCGCGCGCCATCTCGTCGCGGTCCTCGACGTCGCACAATAGCGAGCAATGGAAATTGCCGTCGCCGACATGGCCGACAATCGGCGACTGCAGACGGAGGCGCTTCAGGTCTTCCTCCGTCTCGGTCACGCAGTCGGCGAGCCGTGAAATCGGCACGCAGACGTCGGTCGCCACCACGCCGGCGCCCGGGCGCAAGGCCTTGACCGCCCAATAGGCGTCGTGCCGCGCCTGCCACAGTCTGGTGCGGTCCTCGGGCCGCGTGGTCCAGGTGAATTCGCCGCCGCCGCATTCCCTGGCGATCTCGCCGAAATTCCTGGATTGCTCGGCGACCTCGTTCTCGCTGCCGTGAAATTCCAGCAGCAGCAGCGGCGTCTCCGGCAGCGACAGCTTTGAATAGGAATTGCAGGCCTTGACCTGCGCCGCGTTGAGCAGTTCGATCCGCGCGACGGGAATGCCGGTCTGGATTGCCAGAATGGTGGCCTGGCAGGCGCCGCGCACGGTCTCGAACGAGCAGGCCGCGGCCGCGATGGTTTCGGGAATGCCGCGCAGTCTTATCGTCAGTTCGCAGATGATGCCGAGCGTGCCCTCGGCGCCGACAAAGAGATGCGTCAGGTCGTAACCCGCGCTGGATTTCTTCGCCCGCGTGCCTGTGGTGATGATCTCGCCGTCGCCGCGCACCACTTTCAGCGCCAGCACGTTGTCGCGCATGGTGCCGTAGCGCACCGCATTGGTGCCGGACGCCCGGGTCGAGGCCATGCCGCCCAACGACGCGTCGGCGCCGGGATCGATCGGAAAAAACACGCCCTGGTCGCGCAGATGCTCGTTCAGCGCCTTACGGGTGACGCCGGGCTGGATGACGCAGTCCAGATCGTCGGCGTGGACCTCCAGCACCTTGTTCATGTCGCGCAGGTCGATGCAGACGCCCCCCGCGGGCGCGTTGACCTGCCCTTCCAGCGAGGTTCCGGTGCCGAAGGCGATCACGGGAACGCCGTTTTTGGCGCAAATCCGCACCACGTCCTGGATATCGGCGGTTTCCTGCGCCATGACCACGGCGTCGGGCGGCTGCGGCGCCAGCCAGGTCGTGGTATGGGCGTGCTGGTCGCGCACCGCCTGCGAGGTGATCAGCCGGTTGCCGAACCGGGCGGCGAGCGCTTCCAGCGCGCTCGCCAGCGCCTGCGGCTCCGGACGCTTCAAATTGCTGGTGATGGTTATGCCCAAGTGAGTTCCTCCCGGCGTGCGGCCGACCCTTGCAAAGGATATATAAGGGGTCAAGGGATCATGGGTCGAACAAACGGGGATGGACGATGACGACGCTTACCGCCGGCGACGACGTGCTGCACCGGCCCGCGCCGTTCCTCGCGTCGGTGATGCAGATCGAGCCGCAATGGATCGACTATAACGGCCATCTCAACATGGCCTATTACAATGTGATGTTCGACCGGGCGATCGACGAATTATGGCTCAAGCTCGGGATCGGGCCCGGCTACATGCGGGAGCGCCAGGGCTCGACCTTCACCGCCGAATGCCATGTGCGGTATCTGCGGGAGATCCATCTCGGCGATCCCGTGCAGGTGTCCATCCTGCTGGTCGGCGCCGATGAGAAGCGGTTGCATACCTTTGAGGAATTGCGCCATGCCACCGAGGGCTGGCTGTCCGCAACTTCCGAAAACATGACCATTCACATCGACATGACTTCGCGAAAGACCGCGCCGTTTCCGCCCGACATCCGCGCCCGCATCGAGGCGCTGGCGCACGCCCACGCAGGCGTTCCGCGCCCCGAGGGCCTGGGCCGGAAAATCGCGATGCCCTCGAAAAAGTGACACGAGCCGGGCCATCGCCGGCCCTGCCCAAAAATGGCTGCTGCCGCGCGATGCGGCAGCAGCAAGTGCATGGCTCACGCAAACATGAAATCTTGCGCGTGCAGCGAGGCGAGCGATATGTTCTGCAACGTCGCGACGATGTCTGTTCCGTCGGAGATGACGACGTCGGCTCCTGATTGCGCGATGTGACCGTCCGCCAGCGCCTGATCGAAGGTATGATCCGGAGAGTCCGTCAGCTTGATCACGTCGCCCTGCGCGCCGGTTCCATGGACCTGGAAGTCCTGGATCACGTCATGCCCGCTCGAGCCGAAGTTGAACGCGAACGTGTCGTTGCCGTTGCCGCCGACCAGGACATTGTTGCTGCCCGCGGTGATCGTGTCGTTGCCGTCACCGCCATTGAGCATCAAGGCCATCGTTCCGGCGGATGCCTTGGACGCGTCGATGGTGTCGTTGCCGGCGCCGCCGTTGATCGACAGGAGATCGCCGGCCTCGCCGTGATCGACGGTCACCTGCGCGGCCAACCCGCTGACCGTGACCGCCGTGCCGGAAGCCGTCACGCTGATGTGGTCGTTGCCCGCCGTGCCGTTGACGGTCACGGTGTCCGGCTGACCGTCGCCGGCGCCCTGGAAGCCCAGATCGATGGCAACCTGCTTCACGCCGGTGCCGGTGAGGTCGTTGACCGTGACATGGTCCGCGCCTCCCAGGGTCGAGAGCTTGATGGTCTCGACGCTGCTGAGGTGCATGGTGATGGCGGCAACGTCGCGGACCAGCGTGGCCTGGCCGCCGTTGGCAGAGATGCTGATGTTTTCGCTGACGTTGGCGCCGTTGAACACCAGCGTGTCGGAGCCGGCCCCGCCGTCGACGGTGTCGCTGCCGTCACCCGGGTTCCAGGTGAAGACGTCGTTGCCGTCGCCCAGCGCCGCCACGTCATTGCCCTGGCCGCCGATGACGTTGTCGCTGCCGTGACTGCCAAGGATGACGTCGTTGCCGGCGCCGCCATTGAGGACGAGGCCAATCTGGTTGGCGGACAGGTTGCTGGCGTCGATCACGTCATCGCCTGAGCCGCCCGACACCGTAAGCTGGTCGAGCGCGCCTTCGGCGTGCGCGATCGTCACCGTCTCGGCAAGCCCGCTCACCGTCACCACGCCGCCGCCGTTCTCGACGGTGATGAAATCATTGCCGGCAGTGCCGTTGATGAGGACCTGATCGGACTGGCCGTCGCCATGCGCCGTGCCGGCGGCCGCCAGATCGATCGCAACCTGCTTCACATCGGTCCCGGTGAGATCGCCGACCGTGACGGTGTCGGCGCCGCCGCCGGTTGCGAGTTCGATGCGCTCGATGCCGCTGAAATCCATGATGACATTGCCGACATCGCTCACCAGTATCGCCCGGGGGCCATTGCTCGCGATCAGGATGTTCTCGCTGGCGCCCGAAGCGTTGAAGGCGAGCGTGTCGAAACCGTCTCCGCCCTCGACCTCGTCGCTGCCGTCGCCGGGATTCCAGACGAAGCGGTCGTCGCCGGCGCCGAGAAAGGCAACGTCATGGCCGGCCCCGCCGGTGATGGTGTCGTTGCCATCGCCGCCGATCAGCATGTCGTTGCCGGCGCTGCCGACGATGGTGTCGTTGCCGGCGCCACCGTCGATGGTGAGGTTGATCAGGCCGGGGCTGAGCGCCGAGGCGTTGATGGTGTCGTTGCCATCGAGACCGTTGACGACCAGCGAATCGTTGGCGGCCTCGGCCCCGTCGACGGTTACCTGCGCGGACAACCCGTTGACGGCGATCGAGGTGCCGTTGCTGACGATACTGATGTGATTGCCGCCCGCCGTGCCGTTGACGGTCACGGTGTCCGGCTGGCCGTCGCCGGCGCCCTGCGCCGCGAGGTTGATCGCGACCTGCTTCGCGCCGGTGCCGGAGAGGTCGTTGACCGTGATCTTGTCGGCGCCGCCGAGCGCCCCGATCTGGATCTTCTCGACGCTGTTGAGGTCCATGGTGACATTGCCGACATCGCGGAACAGCCTGACCCGGCTGCCATTGGCCGAGATGTCCATGGTCTCGCCGACATTGGCGCCGTTGAAGAAAAGCGTGTCGGTGCCGGATCCACCCTCGACCACGTCGCTGCCGTCGCCGGGATTCCAGATGAACGCGTCGTCGCCACTGCCGAGCAACGCGACGTCGTTGCCGCGCGCGCCGGTGACGACGTCATTGCCGTCGCCGCCGATCAGCAGGTCATTGCCGTCGCCGCCGGTGATGGTGTCGTTGCCCGCGCCGCCGTCGATCGTCAGGCTGGTCAGCGCGGCCAGCCCGTTGCCGGCGATAATGGTGTCATCGCCGCCGCCGGCGCTGATCACCACGCTCTCGACGCCGTTGAGATCCATGGTGACATTGCCGACGTCGCGGTTCAGCAGCACATCCGGGCCGTTCGCCGAAATCGTGATGATCTCGTTGGCGTCGGAGCCGTTGAACGCGAGCGTGTCGAAGCCGGCCTGGCCCACGACCGTATCGCTGCCGTCGCCGGGGTTCCAGACAAAACGGTCGTCGCCGCTGCCCAGAACGGCAACGTCGTTGCCGGCCCCGCCGCTAACGGTGTCATTGCCGTCGCCGCCGAGGATCGTGTCATTGCCGGCACTGCCGGTGATGATGTCGTTGCCGGCGCCGCCGTCGATGGTGAGCTTGATCTGGCCGGCGTTGAGCGCCGAGGCGTTGATGGTGTCGTTGCCGTCGAGACCGTTGACGACCAGCGTATCGTTGCCCGCCTCGGCCCCGTCCACCGTCACCTGCGCCGACAGGCCCTTGACGACGACCGATGCGCCGCTGCTGACGATACTGATGTGATTGTCGCCCGCTGTGCCATTGGCGATCACCGTATCGGGCTGGCCGTCGTCGGCGCCCTGCGCCGAAAGGTTGATGGCGACCTGCTTGATGCCGGTGCCCGTCAGGTCATTGACGGTGATATTGTCCGCACCGCCCAGGGCGGCGATCTGGATATTCTCGACGCTGTTGAGGTCCATGGTGACATTGCCGACGTCGCGGAACAGCGTGGCGCGGCTGCCGTCGGCCGAGATGTTCATATTCTCGCCGACGTTGGCGCCGTTGAACACGAGCGTGTCGGTGCCGGATCCGCCCTCGACCACGTCGCTGCCGTCGCCCGGATTCCAGATCATGACGTCATTGCCGGAGCCGCCGAGCAACGTATCGTTGCCGCGGCCGCCCGTGATGATGTCGTTGCCGGCGCCACCTATCAGCAGGTCGTTGCCATCGCCCCCGAGCAACACGTCATTGCCGCCACCGCCATCGATGGTGTCGTTGCCGGCGCCGCCGTCGATGATGTCGGCGGCATTGGACGGCCGGGCTCCGCCGGTTGCAGTCACGGTCGATGAAACGAAAGACGGAATGATGATTTCGTCGGCGTTCGTTCCGGTGAAGTTGGCCATCGTTGTGATCCTCACGATATTGTTGCGCGCAAAGGCGTGGACATGCGGAGGTCAGCAATTGGCGCAAACGCGCAAACGAAACGTCGTGCGATTGGAGGACGGCGCGATCATCAAGTCGTGAAGCGGAATGACGTCGACATCACAGGATTCGGCGGCGACGATCCGGGCATTCCCGATACGCCGCCGCCGGCGTTCTCCACGGCGGCGTTCGCGCAGTCCGGCAATTCCGGACTTGATGCAAGCAGCATGGGCCGATCTTTCAACGTTCGATCGGCCCCGCTTTTCTCATCTGAAATAAATCGGTGTTACCAGAAGGATTTGTGCGATCGTGCCGCCATGGCCGGCGAGAGGCCACTTGCGCGAAGACCTGTATCAATTCTGTACAACACAACCCCATGCGCCAGCGCGATGCCAGTGATGGCACCCATCACAAATATACGTTTCAACATTAATTAACCGCTCCGGAATCGAAGGCCATTTTTCCAGTCGCGCGGCGCGAATGGCGATTCGAAGAATCTCATGACCTCGTTGCTTGCCTCCAGCGCGGCTGCAGATAGGTCCTGACCGACTCGTCGTCATCCCCCGTTCGAACGAAGCCTGATTACAATTTGTTGAACGGCCGCCTCGACCGGAAGAAGCAGCGGCAGCCAGCCGCGTCGCGGCTGGCTGCACCCGTTACGATTTTCAAAGAGCGCTGGAGGTCAGCTCGCCAAGGGCGTCGAAAACCCGGCGACGAGCTTGACCAGATCGGCCTGGCGGCCGACGCCGGTTTTTTCGAACAGGCGACCGAGATGGGTCTTGATGGTGGTGACCGCAACGCCGAGCGCCGCCGCCACCTCCGGGACACCGCCGATATCGACGATGGCAAGCAGCACGCGCAGTTCGGTTGGCGTCAGCTTGTACATCCTGCCGATCACCTCGGGAGGTGAAAAGGCTTCCAGCGCCGCCTTGCGCACGAACAACGCGGCGACCGCGTTGTAGGCAAGGCCGGCATGCCGGCGCGCGCCCGAAGTCAGCGGCAGCACGTGGGCGATGTAGCGTTCGCCGTCATGCGCGGTCAACGGCAGGGCTATGCCCTTGACGCCGACGACGGCATCGCCCCCGTCCGCGGCGACGAGTATTTCGCGCAAGGTCGCGTTGACCGACGCATCGCTGGCGACGAGCCGCCCGCCGGCCGCACGCAGAAAGTCGGCGGCGTCGAGAATGGCGCTACCCGCCGCATTGGCATGGACGACGCGAGCGTTGGCGTCGAGGAGGATCATGCCGGCGCTCAGCCCATCGAGAATATCGGAAAAACATGCCGTCTCGGCCTGCTTCAGATTGATGGTCTTGCCGATCAGCAGCGCGCGGCGAACATGCGGTATGACGAGCGCCATGCGCCGGCGCATTTCGTCGTCGACCATGCCGCTCGCCTCGTGCCGGACCACGCTGAGAAACGTGCAGCTTGTCGCCGATCTCTCGATCACCGCGCTCGCGACGTCCACCCAGCCATGGGGCCGCGCCCATTCCCGGTAAAAGCGTCCCCGGCGAAATTCTTCATAAGGCACGAGATCGGCGGCGCTCACGACCTGCTCGACGCCGAAGGAATGTGAGCCCGCCGTCGGATCGAGTTTCGGATAGCTCTCCGAATAGGCCTGCAGGCTCTCGGGATCCGCCCCGATATAACAATAGAGGTTTTCGGAATTATTCAGCGAATGTTTCGAGAGAAGCCCGCCCGAGTGGCCGCCGGTAAAGTGCGCGATCTTCTCGATCACGTCGGTTCGGTGCGCGGGTTCGAGTGCGGCATCATAGATGTCACTGATCAGCGCCGACAGTTGCTCTCTATCGTTATCGTTCATGGCTATTCGTCTCGATGCAATGATGCGGAAAGAACAATGATGGGGAAGGAAATTGGCCGGCTCCCTTCGCCGCACAGACAATACAACTCGATGGCATTTCCAAGGCACCTTGTGCTTGACCAAATCTTCGTGGCGTGAAGTGGCTAACGCCGCTCACCTCCATCGACCGACCAGAGACCATCAGGTCGGCGATGCGCGCATCCCCCCGTCGGAGGACGCGCATCAGCATCCGCTCGCGGGCCAAACGCCAAATTATTTCCGCCGGGAGCAACGCTGTCTGAGGGCAACACCGCAGTCCCGGCAATATTCCTATACGGGCAGCCCGACGTCGTGCAGGGCATCGACAACAAGGCTGCGATAGGTTTCCGGCAGCGGCGGCATGCCTCGATGTACCTCCGATACCGTCAGCCCCGGATATTGCTGACGCAGCGCCTGAAAGCTTCGGCGGGCCTCCGGCCTGGCGTCGCCGAGCACATAGGCCGGGCACAGGGTTCGATGCACCCAGATCGCGGACGGATGCTCGATCAGCGCACGCTCCTGCCACCTGGCGGCTTCGGCGTAATTGCCCGCCGCGAAATATGCACAACCGATCCCGACCAGATTGTTGAATGCGAGGGGGTCCTGCGGCGCGAGATCGAGCGCGATCTTGAAACGCTCGATCGCGGATTCGGGATTGCCTCGATAGGCGTCGATCCAGCCGCTGCGGCCCCACGCCCACGCCGATCCTCCGTCACGCGACAACGCCTGGCGAATGACCAGATCCGCAGCGTCGAGCTCGTTGAGCAGGGTCAGGGCGTTACCAAGGACGGCAAGCACGGTGGCGTCGCCGGAAAGCGCCCGCGCCTTCCGCGCCAGTTCGATGCTGCGCGCCCGCTCCTGCAGCGGCTCGGCGGTGAAATGATAGATCACGCGCTGAATGCGGACCCATGCCGCAAGCGCCGTCGCCAGCGCGTGGTCGGGATCCTGTTCCATCGCGCGGTCCAGCAATTCGAGCGCGCGCGCATTTCCCTCGGCGTCGAGCGAGAGCACGCCCGGCATCGCCCTGAGCGCGAGGTCGTGCGGACTGAGGTCGGTATCCTGCTTTCGCAGCGCGCGATCGATTTCCGCAAGGCGCAGGTATGGCTGAAGCGCCGCGGCAATCCTGGTGGCGAGATGCTCCTCGGCGGCAAGGTCGTCGCCCGTCACGCCGTCGGAGCGGTGCGCCCAGAGCTGACGGCCGGTTTCGTTGTCGATCAATCGAAAGATCAGGCGCGTCTGCGTTCCGGATCCGCGGATCGCACCGATCAGATGATACCGCGCCGATCTCGGCTGCCTTCCGACGGAAATCCCGGCGCGCGTCAGCGCCAAGGCGAGGTCGTCGGCCATAGCGCCCGCGATCTCGCGATGTTCCGCGCCGGCCTCGATCTGCCCAAAAGCGACCGTCGGCCAGTCGCGGGACGACACAAAAGACGGAGGCATCGACGTGAGAGCGGCGACGAACACGGCTTGCCGCTTCAGGGTCTGGGACGGCGTCTCGCGGTAGCGGCGGCGATATTCAACGGAAAAGCGTCCGCAGTGAGGAAAGCCGGAACGCAGCGCGATGTCCACGACCCTGGCGCCGGGCGAACCCTGCAGCAGCTCACGCCGCGCGCGTTCGAAACCGATATCGCGAAGCACGGCGCGCGGTGCCTTGCCGAGAAAGGCCAGAAACTGCCGCTGCAGCGTCCTGGTGGAAACACCGGCGACAGCGGCGAGTTCTGTCACCGTCCAGGCGTGCCCGACATTCGCATGCATCGCATCGAGCGCGCGCCGAACGCTGCGCGGCAGCAGCCTATCCGATGGTTTGTCCGAGCCGGCAATCATTTCAAAATCCCGAAAACCTCACCCATGAGTCTCGATTGAGGCGAAAAAGTTCAGATTCCGGATAGTCGTGTCGCAAACTGGATAAGCGCCCATGGAACCCTGGTCTAGGTCTTGCCCCAGGGCCAGAACCCGCAGGTTTCGAAGGGAGAATGTCATGATTGCGTCATCCGCCGCCCAAAGTCAGCACCAGCCCGTCCAGATCGATCTCGAGGCCCTGAAGGCCCGTCAGCATGGCGCCTGGTCCTCCGGCGACTATGCCGTTGTCGGCACAACCTTGCAGATCGTCGGCGAACAACTCTGCGAAGCCCTCGACATTCGTTCGGGACAAAAGGTTCTGGATGTCGCCGCCGGCAATGGCAATGCCACCCTCGCCGCGGCGCGGCGCTGGTGCGACGTCGTCTCGACCGACTATGTGCCGAGCCTGCTGGAGCGCGGCCGGTTGCGCGCCGCGGCTGACGGTCTGTCGATCAAGTTCGAGGAGGCGGACGCCGAAGCATTATCCTTTGCCGACGCCAGTTTCGACGCGGTGGTCTCGACCTTTGGCGTCATGTTCACGCCCAACCAGGATAAAGCGGCGGCGGAGCTGCTCCGGGTATGCAGGAGCGGCGGCAAGATCGGCCTGGCGAACTGGACGCCGGAAGGCTTCATCGGGCAGCTCTTCAAGACCCTCGGCAAATACCTGCCGCCGCCGGCCGGTGCGAAATCGCCGGCGCTGTGGGGGAGCGAGGCCCGCATCAAGGAAATGTTCGGACCTTCCGCCGCCTCCATCCAGGCCGGGCGGCGCGATTTCAACTTTCGCTACCGGTCGGCGGAGCATTTCCTCGAAATCTTCAAGAATTATTACGGCCCGATGCTCAAGGCCTTCGCGGCGCTCGACGCCGCCGGCCAGCAGGGGCTGCAAAACGATCTGCTGGCGCTGATCGGCCGGATGAACCGCGCCGAAGACGGCACCATGGTCGTCCCGAGCGAATATCTGGAAATCGTGATCACCAAGCGCTGATGACCTCAGAATTGGTCGTGGGCGACAACAAACCGGACCTGGGCGACAAAGAGCCGACGGGATGATTCCGGGGCTGGCGTGCGCTGGCGCATTGCCTATCCAACATGCAACTGCCGACCGCGGGACCGCGCGTTACGTGCGACGGTCCCGCCGCCTCTTCCTGCGGGCGGGATCACGCATTGGCGCATCGGCTGCGTTTTGACGCAGCCCGCGCGTCGCTGCATTCGAAGAAACGTTCGAGGAGTTCCTGGTGAGCAATGTGTCGGCCGTTTCGTCCTGCAGGCTGGCGCGGGCATGCCGCCTGCTCGCCACCGCGGTCCTGTTGAGCTGCTTTTCGGCAATGTCTTTGCAGGCTGCCGAGACCGTCGCCTCCGGAATTCCGGCCGGCCGATCGACGACCTATCACACCGTTACCGTCAAAGGCCTGAACATCTTCTATCGGGAGGCTGGTCCCAGCACGGATCCAGCCATCCTTCTGTTGCACGGGTTTCCGTCATCGTCCCGGATGTTCGATACGCTGATGCCCTTGCTCGCCGATCGCTATCATCTGATCGCGCCCGATTATCCCGGGTTCGGAAACTCGGAGGCGCCGGCGCCGGAAAAATTCTCCTATACGTTCGATGGCATCGCCGACATCGTCGGCGCCTTCACCGAAGCCGTCCACCTCGACCGCTACGCGCTTTATCTGCAGGATTACGGTGGACCTGTCGGTTACCGGGTGGCCGTCGCACATCCGGAGCGGGTCACCGCGCTCATCATCCAGAATGCCATTGCGCACGAAGAAGGGCTGGGCAGGCTGCAGGCCGTGCGCAAAGGCTTCTGGGCGGACCGGGCCGCCAATGAGGGGAAGTACCGTGCGGGGCTTGCCTCGATCGATGTGGCCAGGCTCCGGCATATGAACGGTTCGCCGCATCCCGAGCGCTACGACCCCGACCTGTGGAGGGACGAAGTCGCGTTCCTGGCCCGGCCAGGCGAGGCCGATATCCAGTCGGACCTGTTCTACGACTTCCGCAACAATCTCGCCGCCTTCCCGGTCTGGCAGAATTGGCTGCGCGAGCGCCGGCCGCCCACCCTGATTGTCTGGGGCCGCTACGATCCGGTGTTCGACATCGCCGAGGTCGCAGCTCTCGCGCGAGACGTGCCGAAGGCGGAAGTGCATGTGCTGGATGCCGGGCACTTCGCGCTCGATGAATTCGCGAGCGACATTGCCAGGCTGATGCGCAACTTTTTGACGCGGGTTTCCCACCGGACGCCGGGAGTGACCGGCCCTCATACTTGATGAAGCAAGCGCAAACTAGATGAAGCAAGCGCAAAGCCTGCCGCGCCGTCCAATGCCCGGCTCGGGCTAGACGCGGCTGCGGCCGCGCGCCAGACCGACCACGGCCGAGACCAGAAACAGCACGACCGCGATAAAGAAGATGATCTTGGCGATTTCGATCGAGGCGCCGGCGACGCCGCCAAAGCCCAGAATGCCCGCGATCAGCGCGATGATCAAAAACGTAACGACCCAGCTCAGCATGTCAGCACCTTCGTCTTCTGTTTCGAATTCAGCGCGACAGATAAACGCCGCGCATCGGCTGCAGGACTAATCGGGCTTGGGAATAAATGTTCCCGGGGGTTCCGGGCCCGGAAGTGGGGAAAATTTCGGCCCCCCGAAGGAACAAAATCCGGGGTCAGCGCCCGGAATGAGGCCAGCCGCGACAGGCGGGATAAAACCTGTCAAAGCCGCCCCAAAAACCCTATATGCCCTGCAATCCTGCTATGAAGGCTCCCCTTCACGGCCCCGCGGTGCCATCGTGGGCGGAACACGATTCGCATATGACCGAGCCGAACAGACTGACCCATCACGGCGTCCCCGACCACCAGCCAGCTTCTGGCGGCATCGCCGCGCGCGCCCGGGCGGCGGCCACCCCGCCATATCTCGCCGGCCTCAATCCCGAGCAGCGCGAGGCGGTGGAAACGCTGGACGGCCCGGTTCTGGTGCTGGCGGGGGCCGGCACCGGCAAAACCCGGGTGCTGACCTGCCGGATCGCCCACATCCTCAGCCAGGGCCGCGCCCGGCCCGGCGAAATCCTCTCGGTCACCTTCACCAACAAGGCGGCGCGCGAGATGAAGCTGCGGCTCGGCCAGATGCTGGGCCAGGCGGTCGAAGGCATGCCGTGGCTCGGCACCTTCCACTCCATCGGCGGGCGCATCCTGCGCAGCCACGCCGAACTGGTGCAGTTGAAATCCAACTTCACGGTGCTCGATGTCGACGACCAGATCCGGCTGCTGAAACAGCTGTTGCAGGCCGAGAACATCGACGACAAGCGCTGGCCGGCGCGGATGCTGGCCGGGCTGATCGACGGCTGGAAGAACCGCGGGCTGACGCCGTCGCAGGTGCCGCCGGGCGAAGCCGCGGTATTCGGCAACGGCAAGGGCGGCAAGCTCTACGCGGCCTATCAGGAGCGGCTGAAGATCCTCAACGCCGCCGATTTCGGCGACCTCTTGCTGGAAAACATCCGGCTGTTCCGCGAGCATCCCGACGTGCTCAGGCAATACCAGAACCGCTTCAAGTTCATCCTGGTCGACGAATATCAGGACACCAACGTCGCGCAGTATCTGTGGCTGCGGCTGCTGTCGCAGGCGCCGTCGCCTTCCAAGGCGCAGGCCCTGGCTTCCGTCATTCCGGGGCACGCCGAAGGCGTGAACCCGGAATCTGGAGCTGGAGACAAACAACCTCGAGATTCCGGGTCTGCGCTTCCAGCGCAGCCCGGAATGACTTCGCAAGCTGCTCCCAAAAACATCTGCTGCGTCGGCGACGACGACCAGTCGATCTATGGCTGGCGCGGCGCGGAGGTCGACAACATCCTGCGCTTCGAACACGATTTTCCCGGCGCCAAGGTCATTCGGCTCGAGCGCAACTACCGCTCCACCGGCCACATCCTCGCCGCCGCCTCGCATCTGATCGCGCATAATGAAGGCCGGCTCGGCAAGACGCTGCGCACCGAGGACGTCGACGGCGAGAAGGTCACCGTCACCGGCTCCTGGGATTCCGAAGAGGAGGCCCGCGCCATCGGCGAGGAGATCGAGGAACTGCAGCGCGCCGGCCACAGGCTCAACGACATCGCGATTCTGGTGCGGGCCTCGTTCCAGATGCGCGAATTCGAAGATCGATTTGTCACGCTCGGCCTGCCCTATCGCGTGATCGGCGGTCCCCGTTTCTACGAACGCGCCGAAATCCGCGACGCGCTGGCCTATTTGCGGGTGATCAACTCAGCCGCAGACGATCTCGCTTTCGAGCGCATCGTCAACGTGCCGAAGCGCGGCCTCGGCGACGCCACCGTGCAGATGCTGCACGACCACGCCCGCAAGCGCCGCATTCCGCTGTTCGAGGCCGCCCGCGCCGTGGTCGAGACCGACGAGCTGAAGCCGAAAGCGCGCGGGAGCTTGCGCGACCTGATCGCCAGTTTCGAGCGCTGGCGCGCCCGGCGCGAGGTAACCTCGCACACCGAACTCGCCGAGATCGTGCTCGACGAGAGCGGCTACACCGAGATGTGGCAGAAGGACCGTTCCGCCGACGCCGCCGGCCGCCTCGAAAACCTCAAGGAGCTGGTGCGCTCGATGGAGGAATTCGAAAACCTGCAAGGTTTTCTCGAGCACATCTCGCTGGTGATGGACCGCGACGGCGGCACCGAGGACGACGCGGTGTCGCTGATGACGCTGCATTCGGCCAAGGGACTTGAATTCGACAACGTGTTCCTGCCGGGCTGGGAGGAAGGCCTGTTTCCGAGCCAGCGCACGCTCGACGAACAGGGCCGCGCCGGGCTCGAGGAAGAGCGCCGCCTCGCCCATGTCGGCCTGACCCGCGCGCGCCGCCGCGCCAAGATCTACTTCGCCACCAACCGCCGGATTCACGGCACCTGGTCGACCACGATCCCGTCGCGCTTTCTCGACGAACTGCCGGCGCACAATGTCGAGATCACGGAATCCAAGGGCGGCTCCGGCTGGGGCGGCTCTGGCGGCTACGGCCCGTCGCGCTTCGACAATGTGGAATCCTTCGGCTCCAGCTATACGACGCCGGGCTGGCAGCGCGCGCAGGCCAACCGCGCCCGTGGCCAGGGCGGCCGCAACGGCCAGGCCGGCGGCGGTTTTAATGAAAGCCAGTCGCCGTTTTCAGGCTCGCGCAGCGATGCCGGCGGCTTCTCGCGCAACAAGCGCGCACCCGTGACCATCGAAGGCGAGCTAGTGGCAAAATCCACCGGCACCACCTCGGAATTCAACCTGGACGACCGGGTGTTTCACCAGAAATTCGGTTACGGCCAGGTGGTGAAGATCGACGGCAACAAGCTCACCATCGCCTTCGAAAAGGCCGGCGAGAAGAAGGTGGTCGATAGTTTTGTCGAGCGGGTGTAGCATCTGCATGGACCCGTCATTGGGACAGCGGACTTGTTTGATTGGTTACATTCAAAAAAGCAGCTGTTTGAAACGCCCGCCGCGAAACAGCCGCTGCGAGGTTTTGTCATCCCTGAGGTCCTTCTGGAGGACCTGGCCAAACGCGTCCCCCGATATCTCGACGACGCCGACCAAGGCAAACTGATCTATCCAGCCTGCAAGCGCACGCTGTCGGACGCGGACGGCGATGTGGCCTCGGTCTGGGATCATACCCGGCTGGAAGCGATACGGTACGTGATGATGGTCCCCGGGCGCGAATTTGGGCTGTTGAGCGAAGCTGCCCGTCAGATTGAAATGATCGACGCCTACCTTTTTCAACGCCCCCACGCGGATACCGTGATCGATTTCACGGGAACCGCGACCACGGATTTCGCCATCGCTATTGTGGCCGGCCTCAACTGGCTGACCCACTGCGCCGAACTGGCGGGGGTTCCTCCGGCTCAGCAATCCGGCACCCTCCGCAATTTCAGAAAGCTCATCACGCTTGCGCAGCGATGGTGGCTTACCGAAGGCGCCGGTGAACGCTGCGCACAATTGCTGGCGAGCAAAGCGCAGCCGCCCCTGATGCTTTATTTGATCTGGTCCGAGTACACGCGGCTCGCCAAACAGATCGCCGCCGCCGCCATTTTCGGGGCATCGGTCAACCGTTCGACGAAATTGGTGGCCCTGCCCGCCGACCTCATTCCCCGTTTCGAGGCCGCCAAGGATCCGGGCGATCTGGTGGGCATTTGAGCCGGGTGGCTTCCGGAGCCGGACGGGTGCCGCCTATTACCAAAAACTTAACAAAATCCGTCGCATTTGAGCGAATTTTTACAAGCAATACTTATTCGCCGTCTTTACCGAAAACTTGCGGGTTCGTGGCTAGGATCCGACACGGATAGCGTATGTGCGCGGTTGCCGCGATTTAAGGTCGGCCAAAATGAGTGAAGTCAGTTCGTTTCTCCGGGAACTGGACGATGCGGTCTCGCGGGGCACGCCCGAGAGCCGCAAGCGGGCCCTTTGGCATACCACCGATCTGATGATCGCCGGCCGCTACAGCGACGACGAGATATGGACCTTCGGCGAGGTGATCGGGCGGCTCGCGGACGAGATCGAGGTCGCGGCCCGCACGCAGCTTGCGAAGCGGCTGGCCCGCTTCGACCGGGCCCCGGTCAATATCATCCATAAACTCGCCTTCGACGACGAGATCGAGGTCGCCGGTCCCGTGCTGCGCGAGTCCGAACGGCTCGAACCCTACGCTCTGGTCGCCAACGTCTGCACCAAGGGCCAGACGCATATGCTCGCGGTCTCGGAGCGGAAATCGATCGAGGAGACGGTCACCGACGTGCTGGTGACGCGCGGCAATCAGGAGGTCGTGAACTCCGTCGCACGCAACAACGGGGCGCGCTTCTCGGACTTCGGCTTCCTGCACATGGTCAAACGGGCCGAGGGCGATTCCATCCTCGCCGAGCAGCTCGGTCTGCGCGAGGACATCCCCCGGCACGTTTTCCAGCAACTGATCGCGAAGGCGTCGGACGACGTGAGGAAGCGGCTGGAACGCGAGCGTCCCACCATGGTCGAACAGATCCAGTCCTCGGTGACCGATGTCACGGGTGAGCTGCAGTCGAAGCTCGGTCCGGTCTCGCGAAGCTATTTTGTCGCAAAGCGGGTCGTGACAACGCAGTTTCGGCAGGGCAACCTGAATGAGAACAGCATCTCCATTTACGCCCGCTCCCATAAGCTCGAAGAGGTCACGATCGGACTGTCCCTGCTCTGCTCATTGCCGGGCGACGTGATCGAACGCGCCCTGCTGGACCGGAACAGGGAAACGTTGCTGATTCTCGCCAAGGCGCTGGATTTTTCGTGGGCGACGACGATGGCGCTGCTTTTTCTTGGCGCCAAGGATCACCGCATCACCGCGCAGGAGTTGAACGACCTGGAGCGCGACTATGGCCGCCTCAACGTCGAGACCTCCCGCAGCGTCCTGGAATTCTATCAGTCGCGCAAGACTGCCGGGGATGTCGAAGTGAAGCGCCAGCAGGCGCTTGCGGTTTGATTGAGACGAGCAATCTGAAACTTGGCGGGGAATATCGGCAATGAACGCAATCTCATTCGGCATGCGCAATAGCCCCGGTGCCGTTTCCGAGGAGTCGAAGCCGGAAAAGCCGCTGGACGCGGTCTGGATCGTTCTCGAAGCCGCCAATGATCTCGGCGACCATGCCACGGTCGAAGTCTGCCGGCGGGTCATCGATGCCAACCTGAACGGGATGCCTGCCTCGCCCCACGACCTGCACATCGTCACCGAATATTTCAGGTGAATGCCGCGGCCCGGAATGACGGCAGCCTGCATTGAAGGCGAGCCGGCCCCTGCCTGGTGGATTCGGGACTGGATCGCGGGCGGCTCACGAAAAGTTAGCGCGGCCGGGCTGGCGAAATCGCGCCGCCGCCTTGTTTGCGCCCCACCGCACATTAACGATGGCTGACGGGCCGCTGGAACAAAAGCCGAATTTCTGGCATATAGATGCGGGGCGATGAGAGCGGCGCTGCAGTCGAGGCGTTGTAGCCGAGGCGTTGTAGTCAAAGCCTGGAGGCCAAGTTCAACATGCGTTGCTTCCTCGTTGCTCTCTCGGGTCTGGTGCTTTTTGCCGCCGCCGGCGCCGCGCAGGCCAATGTCTCCATCACCGTCGACAAGAACAACCAGACGATGACCGTCGCGGTCGACGGCGTCGAGCGCTACCACTGGCCGGTCTCCACCGGCATTCCGTCCTACGAGACGCCGAATGGCAGCTTCCGCACTTTCCGGATGGAGGCTGACCACTTCTCCAAGGAATTCGACGACGCGCCGATGCCGCACTCGATCTTCTTCACCAAGATCGGTCATGCCATTCACGGCACCGACTTCGGAAAGCCGGCTCGGCACCCCCGCTTCGCACGGCTGCGTGCGGCTGTCGCGCGCCAACGCCTCGACGCTGTATGCGCTGGTGGAAAAGGAAGGCGTGCTCAACACCACCGTGACGCTGACCGGTTCCTCGCAGATCGCGCTGGCGCGCAACCCGCGGACCCGCGGCAATGCCGCCGTCGCGCGCCGCGACGTGGGCGAGCCCTACGTGCCGCAGTACAACGCCGCCGGCGATCCCGTCGTGCTGACCCCGCAGCAGCCGGCGCAGGGCCAGTATCCGCAGGAGCGGCCCGATGACGGTTACATCTATCCGGCCGACGGCAGCCCGGACGTGGCGCGCTATCCGGCGCCGCGCAGCAGCCGGCGGCTGTACGACGCGCAGGCCTATCCGCAGCCGCAACATCAATATTACGACAACCGCGGCTCCGCGCCGCAATATGGCGCGCCGCAAGTCTACGCGCCGCGGCCGTATTACCAGCCGCGCGGGCTGTTCACCTACCAGGACTGATTCCCGGAGCAGCCATTGATCCGGATCAACGGCTCAAGGGGCAAACATCGGAAGGCACCATCCTGCCCAGCATCATCAGGCGTGCGCCGACGGATGGCGGGGACGCCGCTGCAGGTCCGGCCCTGCGGATAATCAGCTTCAGTCCACCACCCGGTACATCGGCGGCCGCGCGCGGACCGGATCGAGCAGCGACCAGTCGCCCTGCTCGACGACATGCCCCTTCGGAAAGGGCGGCCGCGGTTCCTGGCCGAGCGAGCGCATCACCCGGTCGTCGCGGTAGTAGCAAAGCAGCACCACGCGGACGAGCGCGGCAAGCGGCGCGCCGCCCGCTTCGCGAAACGTCGCGGCCACCTCGGTGCGGCGCCCTGGTTCGAGGTCGGCGAAGGCGCCGCCCGCAAGCGCAGCGAGATGCGCCAGCGCGCGGCAGATGTCGTCGCGGTCGCGCTCGAGGCTGCGCAGGATGTCGTTGAAGATCCGCTCGTCGTCGGCGCCCGGCACGCCATAGGTCTGGCTTGCTGGAATGATCATGCCGGCCAGCGCGCGGAGGTCGCGGATCTGTTCGGCGGTGAGGTCATGGTTCGGCATCGCGATAGCTCTCAGTCGAACAGATTGGCGAGGCGCTGCTTGATGCTGTCGGCGATGTAGAGCGCCAGCGCCTGGATGGTCGAGGTCGGGTTGACGCCGCCGGAGGTCACCCAGATGCTGCCGTCGACGATGAACAGGTTCTTCACGTCATGGCAGCGGCCCCATTCGTTGACCACCGAACGCTCGGGGTCGGTGCCCATGCGCGCGGTGCCGAGCAGATGCCAGCCGCCGTTCAGGATCGGGCTCTCGACGCAGATATTGCCGGCGCCGGCGGCGGTGAGGATCTCCTTCGCCCGCGCGATGCCGTGGTCCATCATCTTCAGGCTGTTGGCGCTGATGGTGTAGTCGAGTTTTGGCGCGGGGATGCCGCTGGAATCCTTCAGCACGGGATCGAGCGTCACCCGGTTGTGCTCCTCGGGAAGATCCTCGCAGATCGCCGAGAGCCCGATGCGGCGGTTCACGAGTTTCCGGTAGGCCGCGTGATGGTCCTCGCCCCAGGGCAGCCGCCCGGCATTGGCGCTGACGATCGCTTCCATGATCGCGCCGACGCCGCGGCCGAACTGGAAGGTATAGCCGCGCACGAAATCGCGCCGCGGGTCGGTCTCGTAGAATTCCTGGCTCCACAGGCAGAGCGGCGGACCGTGATTGCCGTCGAGCGGCTCGTCGACATAGCCATAGGTCAGCGCATAGGGGTGAAACATCAGGTTCTTGCCGACCAGCCCGCTGGAATTGGCGATGCCGTTGGGGAATTTCGCCGATACCGAGTTCAGCATCAGGCGCGGCGTGCCGACGCCGTTGCAGGCGAGGATGACGACCTCGGCCGGCTGAAAATGCTCCTTGCCCTCGGCGTCGTAATAGATGACGCCGGAGGCCATGCCGTGCTCGTCGGTCGTGATCTCGCGCACCCGGCAGCGCGTGCGCAGCTCGACGCCGGCGCGGATCGCATGCGGCCAATAGGTGATGTCGGTAGAGGCCTTGGCGCCCTGCGCGCAGCCCGGCGTGCAGTGGCCGAGGTTGATGCAGCGCGCGCGTCCTTCGTAATCCGTGGTGGCGATCGTCGAGTCGGACGGCCACCAGTGCCAGCCCAACTGGTTCATCGCCTTGCCGAAGCGCGCGCCCGACTTGCCGAGCGGCAATGGCGGCATCGGCGGCTGTTTCGGCGGATAGGCGGGATCGCCGGCGAGACCCGAGACCCCCATCATGCGATCGTTCTCGGCGAAGTACGGCTCCAGCGTCGCGTAGTCGATCGGCCAGTCGTCGGCGACGCCGTCGAGCGTGCGCACCTTGAAGTCCGAAGGGTGCAGGCGCGGAAAATGCGCCGTGTACATGATGGTGCTGCCGCCGACGCCGTTGAAGTTCACCACCTTGATCGGCGAATTGGCGTCGTTGATCGGATAATCGGTCGGCCGCGCGCGGCGGTTGGGATTGATGGCGAAATCGCTGAACAGCCGCGCCTCCCAATCGCGACCGTTGCTCGGATAGTCGGTCGGCTTCACCCAGTCGCCCTGCTCGAGGCAGAGAATCCGCATCCTGGTGTCGGCCAGACTCCAGGCCACCGCGGCGCCCGACGCTCCGGAACCGATGATCAGGACATCGACTTTATCGTGCATCCAGTTTTCCTCTCGCGCAGACCTGAAGGCCTGTCTACCGCTCGCCTCGGCGGCTTCGGTCAGGGCCCGCTCGCTTCCGGCGACGCCAGCCTGCCGACGCCGGGCTCCTCGCGCATCGATTGCTCGACTTCAATCCTATTGCCGGTTAACCAATGTGAATGCTCTTGGTGACGAGTTTGCGGTTTCCATCATAGATTTCAAAGGTCCAGACCCCCGGCACCAGCTCAAAATCGTCCTCGAGGGTGTAAGTCGCGATGCTGGTTTCGCCGATGAGCCTTTTTCGAATACGCTCAGAGCGCATGACAGGCTTCTGGGATGATGGCGAGCGAAGGCCCGGAGCCGGATAGTTTGTGACCAGCTTGATGTCGACTTGCGCACCGTCCGGCTGGCCGACGATCTTGTATCTGTAGCCAAACTCCACGTCCTTCTGAAGCGGGATGGTGGTTGTGGTGGCGGCGTGCCTGACATTATCGATCGTGTTTCGCTTGATTCCCTGCGCGTCAATCGAGTTCGAGCTTCCGATCCGCCGTGTAAATTCCGAATTCGACAATGTCGATCCGATCAATCCGCGCCTGCTGGGCATTTGCGCTCGAAACGAAAGAAACCAACAGGCAAACTGCCAGGCATAAGCGCATCGCAATCTCCATGAATGTTCATCGCTAAGACATATACCCCTTGTTCCGCCAAGGGCAGGCTGAAGACGGCCATCATTCTACTCTTCTCCGAAGCGCAGCCGCCGCCACACCGCGCCGAGCACGTTGGAATAATCGTCGGTCCAGACCCGCTGGTTCTCGTCGGCCTCGGTCAGCGCCCACTCCTCCGACGACGCCAGCTTGCCGACATCGGCCTCCTCGCGCGCGCAGACCACGACTTCGGTCGCGAAGATGTATTCGTTGTCGCGGCCCGAATCCTCGCTGTAGACCCAGCTCTTGAGATCGTTGGCGTCCGCGATGCCGACCACGACGCTGGCCAATTCCAGATGCCGGTTCGAGACGTGCATCACCACCGCGCCCTGCGGCGCCAGCTTGTCCTTGTAGATCGCCATCGCCTCTTCGGTGGCGAGATGGATCGGGATCGCGTCCGACGAATAGGCGTCGACGATGATCAGATCGTAGATCCCGTCCGGCTCTTTCGCAAAAGTCAGCCGCGCGTCGCCGATCACCGGCTTCAGATCCGGCGCGCAGTTCTTGATGTAGCTGAAAAATTTCGGGTCGCGCGCGGTATCGACCATGGTTTGATCGATCTCGAAGAATTTCCAGGTCTCGCCCGGCTCCGAGGCGCAGGTCAGCGTACCGGCGCCAAGCCCGATCACCGCGACGCGCAGCGGCCCGCCCTTGCGCTCGCGCACCGCCGTGATCGCCTGACCGATGCCGCCGTCCTTGTGATAATAGGTGATCGGCTCCGGCCGCCCGGTCACCGTCGTGCCGTCGTCGTTCTGGAATTTTTGCGCGCCGTGAATGGTCGTGCCGTGCATCAGCACGTGATACTGGCCGTGCGGCGTCACCTCGATCTTGTGGACGCCGAAAAAGCTGCGCACGGTCTCCACCCGCCCGTCGTCGGCCGGATAGGCGCGGATCAGCACCAGCGCCACCGACGACGGTGGCAAAGATCTTCCAGCGGTTGGCGTTCAGTCCGAGCGCCAGCAATGCCGAGAGCACGCCGACCGCGCCGATCATCCAGACCCGGTATCCGTCGAGCCAGATCATGAACTTGCCGTCGGACCAAGACGGCGCGATCAACGCCACCGCGAGCACGGCGAGAAACGGCCAGTACCAGCCGCTCCAGCGGGCGAGGCGCTCCGTCGCCGGGCGGCCGGCACAGCGCCGCCAGCGCCAGCAGGATCGGGTATTCCGCGACCCATGAAAACGTGAACGGCGCGATCAGGCCGGCGAACAAGCCGCCGACCATGCCGCCGAACGACAGCGCGACATAGAAGCCGGTGAGATATTTCGCGGCCGGGCGGGTGCGCGCCAGTTCGCCATGGCAGGCCATCGCGATGACGAAGAAACAAAGCTGGTGACCGCCGAGCGTCAGCAGCAGGTTCTGTTCGCCGCCGACCGCGAGCAGCACGATCACGCCCGCTATCGCCAGCGGCTGCAGCATCAGCATCCATTTGTGCGGCAGCAGCGGGCGCGACTGGAACACCAGCACCCAGGTCAGCAGATAAATCGACAGCGGCAGCACCCACAACAGCGGCGCCGCCGCGACGTCGGTGGAAATATGCGCGGTGACCGCGATCAACAGGCCCGACGGCACCGCGGCGAGAAAGATCCAGCGCGCGCGCAGCAGCCATGGCGGCGCCGGCGCGTCGGTTTCATCGGCAGGCATATCGGCCACGGTGGTCACCGGCGAGCGCAGCAACAGCACGGCGCAAGCGGCGATCAGGACGATCAGCAGGCCGTAGCCGCCGGTCCAGATCAGGTTCTGCATGCGCAGCGTGAACATCGGCTCCAGCAGCACCGGATAGGACAACAGCGCCAGGAAACTGCCGATATTCGAGGAGGCATAGAGGAAATAGGGATCGGGACCGCTGGGATGGCCGGACCGGAAGAACCAGGCCTGCAGCAGCGGATTGTTGGCCGCCAGCGCGAAGAACGGCAGCCCGATCGAGACCGTGAACAGGCCCAACAGCCAGAACGCATAGCCCGATGTCGGCGGCTCGCCCCACCCGCCCGCGATCGACAGCGGCAGCGACAGCAGCGCGACCACCAGCAGCACGCAGATGAAGGGCCACCGCCGTCACGCGGTTGCGGAGCTGCATCAGATAATGCGCATAGCCATAGCCGGCGAGCAGCAGCGACTGGAAGAACACCATCGCCACCGACCACACCGCCGGCGAGCCGCCGAGCCGCGGCAGCACCATCTTGGTGAACAAGGGCTGCACCGAAAACAGCAGCAGCGCGCTGACAAAGATCGCCGCTGTATAGACGATCAGCACCAGCCGGTTTCGGCTCGCGGAAGGCTGGTCCGTGACGACGGACGGATCAGGTGAAGTCATGCAAACTCCGGCTCGAACCCGGCGGGCGCCGGGATTCCGGCCAAGCGCGCGCCGGAAAGCGCAATGGAGCATAGTGCGGCGCGACCGGCAATGCGGGGCGCGGAACCTGGATTGTCACTTGACGCTGGGCTGATATCGAAGTCTTCGGTAAGGATTGCTAAACGTCATTCCGGGGCGATGCGAAGGCATCGAACCCGGAATCTCGAGATTCCGGGTTCGCGCTAACGCGCGCCCCGGAATGACGGACCATCGAAATCGATCAAACCTTTTGAAGCGGACATGACAGAGACGGACGTTGTCATCATCGGCGCCGGGCATAACGGCCTCACCTGCGCGGCCTACCTGGCGATGGAGGGCTTGCGGGTGAAGGTGGTCGAGCGCCGCAAGGTGGTGGGCGGCGCGGCGGTGACGGAGGAATTTCATCCCGGCTTCCGCAATTCGGTCGCGGCCTACACCGTCAGCCTGCTCAACCCGCAGATCATTTCCGATCTGAAACTGGGCGACCATGGCCTGAAAATCGTCGAACGCCGCGCGCAGAATTTTCTTCCCGCCCCCGATGGCAGCTATCTACTGACCGGCGAAGGCCGCACCCATCAGTCCGTGGCAAAACTCAGCGAGCGCGACGCGGACAGGATCGATGCGTTCAGCCGCGAACTCGAGGTGATCGCCGACGTGCTGCGCGCCTTCGTGCTGCGCGCGCCGCCGAACCTCGTCGAAGGGTTCGGCACCGGCAGCGATCCGCGAAGCCTTCAACGCGCTCGGCACCGCCAACATCCTGCGAAGGCTTTCGCTGGAGCAGCAGCGCTCGCTGCTCGATCTGTTCACGCGGTCGGCCGGCGAGATGCTGGACGACGTCTTCGAGAGCGACCTGGTCAAGGCGCTGTACGGATTCGACGCCATCGTCGGCAATTACGCCAGCCCCTACGCCGCAGGCTCGGCCTATGTGATGCTGCATCATGCCTTCGGCGAGGTGAACGGCAAGAAGGGCGTCTGGGGTCACGCCATCGGCGGCATGGGCGCGATCACGCAAGCGATGGCGCGCGCCGCCCGCGGCCATGGCGTCGAGATCGAACTCGATGCCGGCGTGCGCGAGGTCATCGTCGAGCGCGACCGCGCGGTGGGCGTGGTCCTCGACAATGGCGAAACTATCCGCGCCAAATACGTCGTCTCCGGCGTCAATCCGAAACTGCTGTATACGCGGTTGGTGCCGGCGGACGCGCTGCCAGCGGAATTTCTGATCGCATCAAAAACTGGCGCAACGGCTCCGGCACCTTCCGGATGAACGTGGCGCTGAGCGCCCTGCCCTCGTTCACGGCGCTGCCGGGCGAAGGCGATCATCTCACCGCCGGCATCATCATCGGCCCGAGCCTGAACTACATGGATCGCGCCTGGCAGGACGCCCGCACCCACGGCTGGAGCCGCGAGCCCGTGGTCGAGGTGCTGATCCCCTCGACGCTCGATGACACGCTCTGCCCGCCCGGCCAGCATGTCGCCAGCCTGTTCTGCCAGCACGTCGCGCCGCAATTGCCGGATGGCCAATCATGGGACGACCATCGCGAAGAGGTCGCCGACCTCATGATCGCCACCGTGGACAAATACGCGCCGGGTTTTGCAGCAAGCGTGATCGGGCGGCAGATCCTGTCGCCGCTCGATCTGGAGCGCCAGTTCGGCCTGCTCGGCGGCGATATCTTTCACGGCGCGCTGACGCTGAACCAGTTGTTCTCGGCGCGGCCGATGCTCGGACACGCCGATTATCGCGGGCCGCTAAAGGGCCTCTACCACTGCGGAAGCGGCGCGCATCCCGGCGGCGGCGTCACCGGCGCCCCCGGCCACAACGCCGCGCAAGTGATCCTGGGGGATCACCGCGCGCTGTTTGGCTGAGCGGACCGGTGTGACGACAATCTGGACGCGGACTCGCCTGAATTGGTTATGATCGGACGATGCAGACGAAGGAGACTCGAACCCATGGCACCGCGTTTCGCCCACCAGGCCCGGCTCCTGATCGTCGGACTCCTCGTATGTTTGTCCGCGGCCGCAAACGCCGCCACCACCAGCCAGCTCAGGAGCCGAGGCAAGGCCTTGCTGCAGGAAAACTGCGGCCGTTGCCACGCCATCGGCGCCGTCGGCAGGAGCCCGCTGAAAGGGGCCACGCCGATGCGCGACGTCTACGCCAAGTTTGCGCCGCGCGAGCTGCAGGCCGAGCTCACCGAGGGCATGGTTTCCCGGCACCGGGCGATGCCGCAGATCGAATTTTCCGACGAGGAGGTCGATGCGATCCTGGCCTATCTCTATGCGCTGGCGGTCAGGAAGTGACGTCGGATCGGGGTTTTTAGCCCGGACATCCCCGTATGAAGCGGTTGAAAAGCCGGTGGATAGATTGTGGACAACCTGTTGAAGATCGCGTGAGAACCGGTGCCGAAAGCCGGTGAATTATTTGCACGGAACCTGTGGAAGGCTTGTGAAAAACACGGGTAGTTTTCGGATGTAAGCCTGTGAACGACCGGTGCGGCCGGTGTCGATGATCTGCTAATAATAGAAGAAAGCTGAGGCGGTCCTCAAGCGTCAAACCGTCTTGAGCGGAAGGCGCGGTAAGGAACGGACATGGCTGCGATCCAGCATGAATTCTACCGGTGTTGGCGCGGGCCCGCCCCGGCCGATGAGGATTCCTGGTCCCTCGTCTTTGATCCCGAAACCAGGCGTTTGCTCGTGCGTCACGAGTGGCAGGCTTCCGGGCATAGCGGCTTCGACGACCTGGACGTCACCGAATTCCTGCAACAGGCCGGAGGCGCGCAAACGGCCCTGATCGACAGCCTGTTCCGGGTCCCCGCCGACGCCTGAGGGATCGAACGGAATTGGGCGGTGCGTCGGTCCCGCGTCTGGCATTGCATCTGCCGCGGGCGCTATACTTCGTTCCATTGGGCGGGAGGGGCATATGGAACGTCATGGTTTGTTGTTTGCCGGATTGCTGTTCGGGTGCCTGATTTTGCCGGCAGGTCCGGGCGTCGCTGACGGAGCGGTCGCGATCGGCGTTCCCAAGAGCGTGGTAAAAGACGGCGTCGCCCAGGGCTACTCCGTTCGAGCGAAAACGCCTGAGGAGGCCGACAAGGTCGCGATGGGCTATTGCGGGGATGTGAAAAAATCATCAAAGGCCGCGGTAGCGCTTTGCAAGGTCGTGAAGGTTTTTCACGACCAATGCGTGGCCCTCGTGCTGGACCCCAAGGCCGGCACGCCCGGATATGGCTGGGGCATTGGCGCCGACAAGAATGCCGCGGAGAAGGCCGCGCTCGCGATGTGCTACGGCAACGCGGGAGCGGACCGACGCCAATATTGCAAGGCTATCGCCTCGGACTGCGATGGCACGGCCAACAAGTAACGGCATCAGGTCTGGCTGGGAATCGGGTTGCCCGGTCATTCGATCGGACGTATCTCCTGCGCGACCGCAGCGCCGGGACGCGAATGGTCCAGCCATCAACCGGATATGACCTGACCCGCAACTCCACCAGCGCCTTGCTCCGGACCCTAGATGACCTCCACCCTCACTCCCGCCACCCACCGCGCGAGTTTCGCGATCGGTGACGAACACACCGCCAAGCGCGTGGTCGATCTCCTGACCGAGAGCTTTTTCGAGGGCCAGGCCGCGATCGCCGCCTTCGAGGGCGCCGGTGGGCGCTGGGACATCACCGTGCATTTTGCCGAGGCGCCCGACCAGGTCTCGATCCGCGAACTCGTCGCCGTCGCCGCCGGCGACGAGATCGCCGTCAGCATCGCCTTCGACACCGTCGAGGCCAAAGATTGGGTCAAGGCGACGCTGGAAGAACTGGTCCCGGTCCGCGCCGGACGCTTCATCGTGCACGGCCGGCATGACCGCGCCAAAGTGCCGCCCAACAAGCTCGGCATCGAGATCGAGGCGGCGCTGGCGTTCGGCACCGGCCATCACGGCACCACGCGCGGCTGCCTCTCGCTGCTCGATCACGTGCTGAAGGCCTATCGTCCGCGGCGCGTGCTCGACCTCGGCACCGGCACCGGCGTGCTCGCGATCGCCGCCGCCAAGGCGCTGCAGATCAAGGTGCTGGCGAGCGACATCGATCCGCTCTCGGTAAAGGTGGCCCGCGACAACGCCCGGCTCAATGGTACGGGCGATCTGGTGGAGACCATTCGCGCCACCGGATTCTCGGCGCCGCAATTCGCGGCCCGCGGGCCGTTCGATCTGGTGCTGGCGAATATCCTCGCCAATCCGCTGCGGCAAATGGCGACGCCGATTGCCCGGCATCTGGCGCCATCGGCGCTGGTCATTCTGTCGGGCCTGCTGCCGCATCAGGCCCAAAGCGTGATCGCCGCCTACCGCGCGCGCGGGCTGGTGCTGGAGCGCCACATCCAAATCGAAGGCTGGAGCAGCCTCTTGATGCGCAAGGCGGGATGAAAAGCTTCGTTGCTTCGTCATTCCGGGATGCGCCTCTTGACGCAGACCCGGAATCCATACTCATTATGGTGGCTATAGATTCCGGATTCGCGCGGAGCCTGTCATCGGGCGCGCGTTCGCGCGACCCGTTGGCGCGCCCCGGAATGACGCTGATTATTGGGCAGAGCTAATCCTGTGCCCGGTGCGGGCGGCGGGCGATGACGCCCTTTTCCTCGCGCAACGTCTTCTTCACGCGCGCCTCGACGAAACGATCCAGGATCTGGACGATGACACCGCGTTGTTTCTTGACGATCGGAGCAATCGGGCCGCGGCGGACCGGCGGCGAAATCTTCTCAAACGTAAAAGCAGGCATGGTGTATCCCCTCGTCGTTGAGTTGAAACACTCCTGGAATTCCCCCAGATATCGTTGGATGAACTGCCTGTGACAGCAAATCGTTCCATCCCGTCTAACGCAGGTGCCACAATTCAAGCATAATATATGCCAAATTCGGGCTTATTTGCGTCGATTGCGGAGTTCTCCACCTGCTCCTAAAGTAGCCAGGCGATGTTCGAAGCCCTTTTCCAGACATTCGAAGAACCCGAAAGCGGCGTGGCGCTGACGGCGCGGCTGTCCGCCTTTCGCGAGGAACTGGCGCGGCGGAATCTGACCGGATTCGTGATTCCCCGCGCCGATCAGCAACAAAACGAATATGTCGCGCCCTCGGAAGAGCGGCTGGCCTGGCTCACCGGCTTCACCGGATCGGCCGGACTGGCGATCGTGCTGACGCAGGAGGCCGCGGTGTTCGTCGATGGCCGCTATACGCTGCAGGCGGCAAAACAGGTCGATCGCAAGGCCTGGAGCATCGAGCCGCTGGTCGATCCGCCCCCGGAAAGCTGGCTGGCCAGGCATCTTGTCGCCGGCGACCGCCTCGGATTTGATCCATGGCTGCACACTTCGGCGGCAGCCGAGCGGCTGGCGGCGGCCTGCGCCAAGGCCGGCGCGGAGCTGGTCGCGGTCGACAGCAACCCGCTGGATTCGGTGTGGACCGAGCGCCCGCTGCCGCCGCTCGGGCCGGTCGCCGTTCACGGCCCGCGATTTTCCGGCGAGACGGAGGCGGACAAGCTGACGCGGATCCGCCTCGAAATGGCAAAACTCGGCGTCGATGCGCTGGTGCTGTCGGATTCGCACGCGGTGGCGTGGACCTTCAACATCCGCGGCGCCGACGTCTCGCATACGCCGCTGCCACTGTCCTATGCGCTGGTGCCGAAGGACGGCCGCCCCACCGTGTTCATCGATCACCGCAAACTGTCGAACAGCGCCCGCGACCATCTCGAACACACGGCCGATGTCAGGGAGCCGGACGAACTGGCGCCGAGGCTGACCGAACTGGCGCGAGGCGGCGCGTCGATCGCGCTCGACGCCGCCACCGCCGCCGATGCGCTGAGCCGTCTGATATCGGCCGCCGGCGGCAAGCCGGTGCGCGGCAGCGATCCCGTCAGCCTGCTCAAGGCCGTCAAGAACATCACCGAGATCGAGGGCACCAGGACCGCGCATCGGCGCGACGCGGTGGCGCTGACGCGCTTCCTGGCCTGGATCGACCGCGAAGCGCCTTCGGGCGCGCTGACCGAGATCGACACCGTCGAGGCGCTGGAAACCTTCCGCCGCGACACCGGCGCGCTGAAGGATGTTTCCTTTCCGACCATCGCCGGCACCGGCCCGAACGGCGCCATCGTGCACTACCGCGTCACCCGCAAGAGCAACCGGCGGATCTCGCCGGGCGATCTGCTGCTGATCGATTCCGGCGCGCAATATGAAGACGGCACCACCGACGTCACCCGCACCATCGCGATCGGCGAGCCGACCGCGGAAATGCGCGACCGCTTCACCCGCGTGCTGCGCGGCCATATTGCGATCGCGCGCGCGCGCTTTCCCGACGGCACCACCGGCGCGCAGCTCGACACGCTGGCGCGGCAATTCCTCTGGCAGGCCGGCATCGATTTCGAGCACGGCACCGGCCACGGCGTCGGCAGCTATCTCTCGGTGCATGAAGGCCCGGCGCGAATATCGAAACTCGGCACCACGCCGCTGAAGCGCGGCATGATCCTGTCCAACGAGCCCGGCTATTACAAGACCGACGCCTTCGGCATCCGGATCGAAAATCTGGAGCTGGTGGTCGGCGCCGACGTCGCCGGCGCGGAGAAGCCGGTGAACGCCTTCGAGACCCTGACGCTGGCGCCGATCGACCGCCGTCTGATCGACCTGAAGATGCTGAGCGGCGACGAGCTCGCCTGGCTCAACGACTATCACGCCCGGGTCCGCCGCGAGGTTCGCCCGCATGTCGACGAGGCAACCAAGCTGTGGCTCGACGCCGCCACCGCGCCGCTGGCGCTGTAGTCGAGTCTGGTTCAGGAGTCTGGATTGCCGGTTCGGCACGTTTCACCTCTCCCATGGGGAGAGGTCGGCGCGTAGCGCCGGGTGAGGGGTTGCGCACTCACGATAGACCGTACGCCCTCACCCCAATCCTCTCCCCACGGGAGAGGGAGCGCACCGCGTTGTGGCGGCACAGACGCAAATGCTTCAGCCAAGGTTGACCGCAACCGCCTCCCGAAAACGGAATGGCCGCATTCCGAAACGCCCGTATTCCCGCGCGCCGATAACGCTACAGTCCGATTCACGAAATCGGATCGGACTCGAATGCACGGCGTGATGGGCAAGCCGCCCGGCGCGGCAACTGACGGAAGCAGCATCGCGACGTCCCGGATCATGCTGCTGCTCTTGGTCGCGATGACCGGCGTCGCGCCGATTTCGCTCTATATGCTGGTGCCGGCGCTGCCGGTGCTGGCCACCGCGTTCGGCCGCGATATCGGAATCGCGCAGATGACCGTGTCGCTCTACATGGTCGGCATCGCCTGTTCGCAGATCGTCATGGGGCCGCTGTCGGACCGCTTCGGACGCCGCCCGGTGCTGCTGGCGGGCCTTGCCCTGATGGTCGATGGCGAGCGCGGCCTGCATCTTCGCCGAGACCCTGCCGCAACTGATCGCGGCGCGGTTCCTGCAGGCGCTGGGCGGCGCCACCGGCATGGTGGTGAGCCGCGCCATCATCCGCGATCTCTACAGCCGCGAGCGCATCAGTTCCATGATCAGCCTCGTGATCGCGGTCATGATGATCGCGCAGATGCTGAGCCCGCTGACCGGCGGCCTGCTGGAAACCGCGTTCGGCTGGCGCTCGATCTTCTACGTCATCACCGCCGCGTCGCTGGTCATCGCCGTGGCGATCGCGCTGGCGCTGCCGGAGACGCGCCGGGTCCGCGCCGAGGGCAGCGGATTTCGCGGCGATGTCGGCCACCTCATCACCAGCCGCGCCTTCATCGGCTATGTGCTGTGCCAGGTGCTGGCCTCGCAGATCATTTTCACCTTCGCCGGCGGCGGCCCCTATATCGTGGTGATGCAGATGGGCCGCTCCAGCGCCGAATACGGCGCGTGGTTCGCCACCACGGGCTTTGCCTATCTGATCGGCAACCTGTTCTGCGTGCGCTTCGCGCCGCGGCATTCGCTGGAGAAGCTGATCTGGTTCGGGCTGGCGCTGCAGTTTGCAGGCAGCCTGTTGAACCTGATCTGGGGCATCGCCGGACTCAATATGGCGCCGTCCTGGCTGTTCGGCACCCAGATGCTGGTGATGTTCGCCAACGCCTTCGTGATGTCGAACTCGGCGGCCGGCGCCATCAGCATCCGCCCGGAAGCCGCCGGCACCGCCTCCGGCGCGATGGGATTCCTGCAGATGGGGATCGGCTCGCTGTTCTCGCAGTTCGGCGCCTGGCTCGGCGGCCATTTTGCGACGCCGGTGGCGCTCAACGCCGCCATCCTCCTGTTATCCGCCGCCTGCGCCTCGACCATGATCTTCCTGATTCCCCGCCGCGAATTGGTGGTCAGCGAGGAATTGATCGAACAGGCGGAGGAGGAAGAGTCGGGGATGCTGTAGGGGCGCGCATGGGAAAAAAGACAAAGGAGAATGGCGCGGGCGCGCATTCGTCATTGCGAGGAGCGAAGCGACGAAGCAATCCAGACTTCCTGGGCGGACGCATGGATTGCTTCGCTTCGCTCGCAATGACGGAAGCGCTTCGGCATCCGTCTTCATCTGTCAAACAGCCTGCCATCGTGACCGTTGCTCCCCTCCCCCCCCCGCGAAGCGGCGGGGTCGAGACGAGCGAAGCTCGCTCTTAGGGGTCGGGGGTGGGGGTGCCTCAGCAAATTCGCTGCCAGAGGAGCAAGCTGATAGACCCCCCACCCCCAACCCCTCCCCGCCACGCGCAAGGGCGCGTGGAGGGAGGGGAGATTACTGCGCATGGCTTCGCGATCTCGCCGCATGTTTTCGCGCGAGTTTTGCTCTTTACGTCCCGCCCTCAGAGAACAGAGGGCGCAGGGAATGCCGGGCGCCCGATGCGCCCGATAGCCGCGTATGCAATGATAGTGGTAGAACGCACACGCGTTAGTCAGGTCACACCGGAATCACCCGGCATTCCCCGCGCAATGGTTTTAACGGCTTCCTTCGCGCTCTCCCCGGTGACCGGGCTTTCTTGCCACCGTCATCCCTGAGAAGCTTGCTTCTCAAGAACTTGACGCCAGCGTCGGGGCGTCAGGACCACACGACTTCTCCGTCCGCATCAGGCGCTCTCGTCTGCAAGCGCCATCCGCGTCCACCGCATCCCGTCCCGCGTTGATGACGTTGCGCAACGCCCCTCCTAAGGGACCGGACGTCGAGGGATATAGATTTGATTTGGGGTAAGCGCGAAACGGAATATTTTTTCGGAGAGGGCTGGACACGCCACAATCGGAGAGCGACTTGATTTGCTCGTCGGGCAGTGAGCACGCCGCGTTGTGCGTGAAGCAATAAATTTGGTGTCGACGGATGTACGCATCACGGACTCAAGTCGGGCACCGCGCGGGGTCCGCTTCCGTGCCAATAACGGAAGTGGCCAACCTCATTCGATCACCTCGTCGGCCGTGGCCAGCAGCTTTGCTGGCACAGTAAGGCCGAGTGCCTTGGCGGTCTTCAGGTTGATCACCAATTCGAATTTGCTCGCCTGCACGATTGGCAAGTCGGCCGGCCTCTCACCCTTGAGAATTCGGGCGGCGTAGACGCCAACCTGACGGTACGAGTCTGTGAGACTGGCTCCATAACTCGCCAAGCCACCGCTAGCCGTGAACTCACGAAACTGGAATATCGTAGGCACCTTATGCCGGGCGGTCAGCGTACCAAGTAGCTCGCTCCGGCTATTTAAAAATGGCTCACCGCCGATCACGAGCCCATCAACCCGCATCTGGAGCAGCCTTGCAAAGACCTCATCAAAGTCGCGATCGCTACTGGCTTGCAGGACATTCGACTGAAGGCCGAGTGTATGCGCCGCCGTCTGCACGGCTCTCGATATGTTTCCGGCTCTCACGGGATCGGCTGGATTGACAAGGACCGCAATGATGGTGGCTTTGGGGACTAGCTCTCGCAGTAATTCCAATCGCTTCGGCCCCAGTTCCACGTCCAAGATGCTCACGCCCGTGACGTTGCCACCCGGCCGGTTCAAGCTGGCGACAAGTCTTACCCCGACCGGGTCGAACCCTACGGTGAAGACAATCGGTATCGTCGAAGTCGCTGCCTTTGCTGCCTGGGCCGCAGGACCATTCGCGGCAATCAGGGCCACTTGACGCTTAACGAGATCAGCTGCCAGTTGTGGCAGACGGTCGTATTGATTTTCAGCGAACCGGTAGTCGATCAAAACATTCTGACCCTCAACGTAGCCGGCTTCTTTCAGCCCAAGACGGAATGAGCTCAAAAGCTGCGGGTCTTCGCTGGATGCACGACTGCCGAGAAACCCGATCACCGGAATTGCCGGCTGCTGCGCATGTGCCGCCAACGGCCACGCCGCCGCACCACCGAGTCCAGCAATGAAATCGCGCCTTTTCACCAGATTACCTCGATAGGCCGTCGCGTCAGGATTGGTGCTACGTAGGTAAGAAAGGAACGCGCCGTGCCGCGCGCGCCACCGCCAGTGTTTCAGAGCTGTCGAGAATCAATGCCTATGGGGAACTTTCCCGCACACAGTGCCTGAAAGCCTATCTGTTTCGCGCTCACGGGGACAGGCATTTTATCGCGGGTGTCTTCCACCTCGGCGCCTTCAACGACCTTTGCGGCGCCTTGGCCTCATCCGTGGTGCTCGCAGCCAAACGTCACGTTGTCAGGCACCGCCACATTGATCCTGGCTGTCCGGGAGAGACCCCCCGCACGAGTTCGGAGGTTTATCGCCGAATAGATTTTTCCTCGATAATCTCTTTTCGGACAGTCAGGCGGCACAGATAACGAGTGTGCGTCGCGCAGAGCGAACTCTACTGCCCGACCAGCTTCAGCCACTCGTCCTCGGTCAGCACCTCGACGCCGTGCTTCTTGGCTTCGGCGAGTTTCGAGCCGGCGCCGGGGCCGGCGACCACGTAGTCGGTCTTCTTCGACACCGAGCCCGCGGCCTTGGCCCCCAGCCGCTCGGCCATCGCCTTGGCTTCGTCGCGCGTCATCTTCTCCAGCGCGCCGGTGAAGACCACGGTCTTGCCGGCGATCGCCGAATTGCTCTTCGGCTTTTCGGCATCGAGGATGGTGACTTCTTTGGTCAGCCGCTCGACGATGCCGCGGTTATGGCTCTCGCCGAAATAGGCCTTGATGCTGGCGATCACGGTGTCGCCGATCTGGTCGAGCGCGTCCATCTCGGCGATGGCCTCCTCGTCGCCCTTGGCGACCTTGAGGCAGGCGTCGTGAAACGCCTTCCACGAGCCGTAGCCGCGCGCCAGCGCCAGCGCCGTGGTCTCGCCGACATGGCGCATGCCGAGCGCGAAGATGAAACGCTCCAGCGAAATCCGCCGCCGCTCCTCGATGGCCGAGAACAAATTGCGCACCGAGGTTTCGCCGTAGCCTTCGATTTCCTCCAGCCTGATCCTGCTGTTGCGCGCTTCCAGCGTGAAGATATCGGCCGGCTCCTTCACCCATCCCTGCTCGAAGAAGAATTCGATCTGCTTCTCGCCGAGCCCCTCGATGTCGAAGGCGCGGCGCGAGGCGAACAGTTTCAGGTGCTCGATCTTCTGGTACGGACAGGCGAACTCGCCGGTGCAGCGGGCGCGCGCCCCCTCCTCGCCGGTCGCGGTTTCCTCGCGCACCACGTCGGTATGCAGCGGGCACGGGCATTTCTTCGGGAAGTGATAGGGCTTGGCGTCCCTCGGCCGCTTGTCGATCACCACATCGACCACCTGCGGAATCACGTCGCCGGCGCGCTGGATGATGACGGTGTCGCCGATCCGGATATCGCGGCCCTCGCGCAACTGTTCGCCGTCGCCGCCGATTCCCTTGATGTAATCCTCGTTGTGCAGCGTGACGTTCTGCACGATGACGCCGCCGACGCCGACCGGCTCGAGCTTGCCGACCGGCGTGAACGAGCCGGTGCGCCCGACCTGGATCTCGATATCCCTGAGCACGGTCATGGCGCGCTCGGCCGGGAACTTGTGCGCGATCGCCCAGCGCGGCGTGCGCGACACGAAGCCGAGCCGCTCCTGCCAGTCGATGCGGTCGACCTTGTAGACGACGCCGTCGATGTCGTAATCGAGCCTGGCGCGCTGCTCCTCGATCTTGCGATGAAACGCGATCAGCTGCTCGACCGAGTGGCAGATCTTGGTCAGCGGATTGGTCTTGAAGCCGCAGCGCTCGAACCAGCCGATCATGCCGGACTGGGTGTCCTCCGGCATCTCGGTCATCTGCCCCCAGGCATAGGCGAAAAAGCCGAGCGGACGCGAGGCGGTGATGGAAGGATCCTTCTGGCGCAGCGAGCCCGCCGCCGAATTGCGCGGATTGGCGAAGATGGTGCTTCTCCGGCCTCAATCTGCCGCTCGTTGAGCGCGAGAAAGGCCTGCTTGGTCATGTAGACCTCGCCGCGCACCTCGCAGATATCGGGCACGTTGCGGCCCTTGAGTTTCTTCGGCACGTCCTCAAGCGTGCGGATATTGGCGGTGACGTCCTCGCCCTCGGCGCCGTCGCCGCGCGTGGCGGCGGTGACGAGTTCGCCGTCCTCGTAACGCAGCGACATCGAGAGCCCGTCGATCTTCGGCTCGGCGCTGAAGTCGATCCGCTCGTCCTCGTCGAGCTTGAGAAAGCGGCGGATGCGGCCGACGAAGTCGAGCACGTCCTCCTCGGCGAAGGCGTTGTCGAGCGACAGCATCGGCACCGCGTGCCGGACCTTCTTGAATTTCCCCGACGGCGCCGCGCCGATCTTCTGCGACGGCGATTCGCCGGTGACGAATTCCGGAAACCTCGCCTCGATGGCGTTGAAGCGCCTGCGCAGCGCGTCATATTCGGCGTCGGAAATCTTCGGCGCGTCTTCCTGATAGTAGGCCTTGTCGTGGCGCTCGATCTCGAGCGTCAGCCGCTTGTGCTCGACCTTGGCCTGGGCCTTGGTGAGGGCGGCGACGTCGGTCGGCGCTTTCCTTGATTTCACGGCCATGATTGACGCGCCGTCTCTTACGCCGTCGCCGCGCGCAGCAGCCGTTCGGCGGCGGCGCGGGCCTCGGCGGTGATCTCGGCGCCGGCCAGCATGCGGGCGATTTCCTCGCGGCGGTGATCGGCGGCGAGCGCGTTGACGCGGGTGGCGACGCGCTTGCCCTTGTCGAGCGCATCCTTGGAAATCAGCAGATGCTGGTTGGCGCGTGCCGCGACCTGCGGCGCATGCGTCACCGCCATCACCTGCACCTTGCCCGCGAGCCGCGCCAGCCGGGCGCCGATGGCGTCGGCCACCGCGCCGCCGACGCCGGTGTCGATTTCGTCGAACACCAAAGTGGGCGCCGAACCGCGATCGGACAGCACGACCTTCAGCGCCAGCAGGAACCGCGACAGCTCGCCGCCGGAGGCGACCTTCATCAGCGGCCCCGGTTTTGTGCCCGGATTGGTCTGGACCCAGAACTCGACGCGATCGAAGCCCTGCGGGCCCGGCGATTTGGCGTCGGATCTCGATCTGGGTCATGAATCTGGCGCGCTCCAGCTTCAGCGGCGCGAGTTCGGCATTGACCGCCTTGTTGAGCTTTTCCGCCGACTTTGCGCGCGCGGCAGAGAGTTTGGTCGCCGCGGCGCTGTAGCGCTGGTCGGCTTCGCTCGCTGCCGCTTCCAGCTTCTTCAACTGGTCGGCGCCGGCATCGATCAGCGCCACGTCGGCGGCGTATTGTTTGGCCAGCGCCGCCAGGCCGTCGACCGGCGTCGAATATTTGCGCGAGGCGGCGCGCAGCGCGAACAGCCGCTCCTCGATGCGTTCAAGTTCGGCGGGGTCGAAATCCGCCGCGATCAGCGCGGCGTTGAGGTGCTGGTCGGCCTCCTCCAGCGCGTTGATCGCCGCGTCGATCGCCTTCACCGCGGGCTCGACCAGCGCGGGCGAATTTCCGGCGCGGCGTTCCAGCCGGCGCACCGCCGCCGACAGCGCCGGGACCGGCGAATGGGTGCCGCTGACGGCGTCCTGCGCCTCGCGCAGGTCGGCGGCGATCTTCTCGCCCTGCATCATCGTGGTGCGGCGTTCGGCGAGCGCGGTCTCCTCGCCGTCCTTCGGCGCAAGCTTCTTCAGCTCGTCGGAGGCATGGCGCAGATAGTCCGCCTCGCGCGCGGCGCGTTCCATGTCGGCGCGATGCGCGTCGAGCACCGTGTTGGCGGCGCGTCTGGCCTCCCACAGCGCCTCCAGCGCCGCGACGTCCTTCTCGAGGCCGGCAAACGCGTCGAGCAGGCGGCGGTGGGTCGAGGCGTCGACCAGCGCGCGCTCGTCATGCTGGCCGTGAATTTCGACCAGCGCGGAGCCGACCGCCTTCAGGGTCTGCACGCTGATCGCCTGATCGTTGATGAAGGCGCGGGTGCGGCCGTCGGCAAGCTGCACCCGGCGCAGGATCATCTCGCCGGAATCGTCGGAACCCGCAGCGTCGAGCCCGTTATCGCTGAGGATTTTCGAGGCCGGATGGCCCTTCGGCACGTCGAACACCGCGGTGACCTGGCCCTGCTCGACGCCGTGACGGACGAGGCCCGCGTCGCCGCGGCCGCCGAGCGCCAGCGCGAACGCATCGAGGAGGATGGATTTGCCCGCGCCGGTCTCGCCGGTCAGCACCGCCAGCCCACGGGAAAACTCGATATCGAGCCGTTCGATCAGGACGATGTCACGGATCGACAGACGCGCCAGCATGCGAGGTAAGATCCTAACCGAGACCCAGTTTCTTGAAGGCTTTGGAGATGTAGGAGCCCTGATTCTCGCTCGGCTCGAGACCGCCGGACTTTACAAGATTATAGGCGTCCTTGTACCAGCGGCTGTCAGGAAAATTGTGCCCGAGCACGGCGGCCGCGGTCTGCGCCTCGCCGACGATGCCGATCGCCATATAGGCCTCGGTGAGCCGGGCCAGCGCTTCCTCGACATGCCGCGTGGTCTGATACCGGGTCACCACGGTCTTGAAGCGGTTGATGGCGGCGGTGTAGTCGCGCTTTTCCATATAATAGCGGCCGACGTCCATTTCCTTGCCGGCGAGCTGGTCGCGCGCGCCTTCCAGCTTGGCCTTGGCGCTGATGGCATATTCCGACGTCGGATATTTGCGGATCACCTCTTCCAGCGCGGCGATCGCCTTCTCGGTGCGGCCCTGATCGCGGGAAATGTCCGGGATCTGGTCGTAATGCGAGGCCGCGATCAGATATTGCGCGTAAGCAGCATCCGGGCTTCCCGGGTGCAAGGTGACGTAACGGGTCGCGGCGCCGATGCAGCTGTCGTAGTCGCCGGCATTGTAGAAGGCGTAGGCCGACATCAGCAGCGATTTGCGCGCCCAGTCGGAATAAGGATGCTGGCGGTCGACTTCCTCGAATTTCTTCGACGCCGCCTTCGGATCCTTCTTCTGATTCATCAGGTACAAGCCCTCATTGTAGAGCTTGTCCGCGGGCTCCTCGACGAAGGTGTCGTCCTTGGCCAGGAACTTGTCCCACAGCGCGCCGGTGCCGCATCCGCTCAGGGGGATCGCGAGCACAACCAGACCCGCGGCCAGACGCAACTGCCGGCCAAACCGGGGCGGCCAGCCGATATCTTGCGTAATTCGAGCGTCATACGCTGTGCCGACATAGAATTAAGACCTGACGCCTGTGATGCGGTGCCCGCCGCGCGCCCTTGAGCGTGCTCATGGACGCAATGATTGCCGTGCCCGTGGCGCCATGCCATGCAACCGGGGCCTGTTTAGCCGAAAAAAGTCCGTTAACCAACCGGATACGCAGGCAATTCGCCCGGATTAAGGCGGCCGGGGCCGATCGCTGCCGATCATGGTTACCTTGGCAAATTCGGGATACCAGCGTCCGGAGACGCGGCGCGAGACGGTCGAAGACGCTCAGAGACGCGTCAGGACAACGTCGAGGCGTCCGGAGACGCTCAGGACACGTCGAAGACGACGGTCAGGACACGTCGGGGCCGTAGGCCGGGGCGATCATGCCGCCCACCATTCCACTGCCGACTTCGGCGTGAGCGCGCGAGCGGCGGGCGGTTTCGGCCTCGATCACCCGCCAGGCGCTGCGATCGGCCATCAGGGCCGTCAGCACCGCGTGGTTGAGCTTGTGGCCGCCGCGCACCGAACGATAGGCGCCGAGCAGCGGCAGACCGGACAGCGCGAGATCGCCGATCACGTCGAGCACCTTGTGGCGGGCGCATTCGTCGCTGTAGCGCAGGCCTTCGGTATTGAGCAGGCGGTCGTCGTCGAACACCACCGAATTCTCGAACGAGGCGCCGAGCGCAAAACCGGCGCTCCAGAGCCGCGCCACATCGCTCATGCAGCCGAAGGTGCGGGCGCGGCAGATCTCGCGGCGGAACCGTTCCGGGCTGAGATCGAGCATATAGCTCTGACGGCCGATCACGGGATTGGCGAAGTCAATTTCGACCTCGGCGCGGAACCCGGCTGCATAGGGGCGCAATTCGCCGAACGAATCGCCCATCGCGACCTGCACCGGCTTCAGCACCTGGATGAAGCGGCGCGACGCCGGACTGGGTCAACAATACCGGCCTGATCGATCGCGGCGACGAAAGCGGCCGCGCTGCCGTCCATGATCGGAACTTCCGGGCCGTCGATTTCGATCGTGGCGTTGTCGACGCCCATGCCGCGCAGCGCGGCGAGCACATGTTCGGCGGTGGAAACCAGCGGACCTTCGCGGTCGCCCAGACACGGTTGCAAATTCGGTGGCGATCACGGATTCCGCGGTCGCCTGAACCTCGCGGTCGCAGCCATCGAGACCGGTGCGGACAAAAATAAAACCCGCATCGACAGGTGCAGGTCCGAGGGTCAGATTGACGGGTAAGACCAGAATGAACGCCGACGCCCGTCACGGTGGCTTGCGACCGAAGCGTTGTTTGCCGGCTAAATTTCATTCAAGAACCGCCCACTACTGACTTACTTAAAGACCGAGAGCGACCCGATTCGCGGGCCGATTCGTCTCTGGGTTTCCCCAAGTCACGGCAGACAATAGTCACTGCCCCAAAGCGCGCCAACTCACGCTTTTTTACCGATTGTTACCCTATCTCTGCCGTATTCGCGCCAAAGCTTAACCAAATTGCGCCACGCTTTGGAGACGATTTCGGCCCTGCCATCTCATCACAAAATACATAATTAATCATTTAATATCAGTTGCTTGGCAGAAAGCGCCGCGACCCTGCCCCGGGCAAAAAGCAAAGGTCCCGGCTGGTCACGCCGGGACCTTTTGCGTCGTCAGAATTGTAACAAACTTCAGTTGGACTGCCGGCGCAGGAAGGCCGGGATATCCAAATGATCGTCGCCCTGTGGCGGTGCCGCAACAGGTGCCGGACGGCCGTGGACGTCCAGACCCTGCGGCGCGGGCCGGCGTGCATATTCCGATACCGGCTCACTGGCGCGATCTGCTGGGCCACCGAGCGCTGGGGCTTCCGCTCCGGCAGCGGCGGCATCGGCGCCATCGCCGGACCCGAGGCGCGGGCCGCGATCGGCGGCTCGGTCTCTTCGTCGCGACGGCCGAGGCCGACATTGGCGAGGCGCTGCAAGCAGCGACATCCGGGTCTTTTGCGGATGCTCCTCCTCGACTTCGCCGCGGGCCTGCCGGATTTCGTTCTGCGCGGGCATCGGCAGATCTTCGAATTTCGGCATCCGTGGCGCGCGAGCCGGCGGACGTTCGGCCGCTTGCGGGATGAAGGTCTCCGGCGTCGCGGGCTCATGGACCTCGACCCGGGTGACGTCATGGTCCGGGAACAGTGTCGGCTTCTGCGCGATCGGGCGAACCGTGACATCGCCATAGGACGCGGGCTGCATCGGCGCGGACGCCGCCGGCTGCGGGGCTTCCGGAGCGACCGCCGCGGCGATCGCCGCGAGCGCTGCACGTTCGACGCTGTTCGACGGACGCTGCGGCGCGGCGGCGGGAGCCGCTTGCGCGCCGGGGCCTGGGTCTCCAGCTTCTGGGCGCGCTCGGCAAGGCGCGCATTGTCGGCGCGCAGCCGGCCGTCAGATCGGCCAGCCGATTTTCCGGCGTGGCGGTCGAAGCCACCGCGTTGGTGGCGGTCGCCGCCGGCGCCGTTGCGTTGCGCGAGATCAGCGCCTGTTCGATGCCGGTGGCGACGACGGAGACGCGGATGATGCCATCGAGGCTCTCGTCGAAGGTGGCGCCGACGATGATATTGGCGTCCTGGTCGACTTCCTCGCGAATCCGGGTTGCGGCTTCGTCGACCTCGAACAGCGTCAGATCCCTGCCGCCGGTGATCGAGATCAAGAGGCCGCGGGCGCCCTTCATCGAGGAATTGTCGATCAGCGGATTGGCGATCGCGGCCTCGGCCGCGGTCAATGCGCGCTTGTCGCCGGAGGCCTCGCCGGTGCCCATCATCGCCTTGCCCATTTCACGCATCACGGCGCGAACGTCGGCGAAGTCGAGATTGATCAGGCCTTCCTTGACCATCAGGTCGGTGATGCAGGCGACGCCCGAATAGAGCACCTGGTCGGCCATCGCGAAGGCGTCGGCGAAGGTGGTCTTTTCGTTGGCGACCCGGAACAGGTTCTGGTTCGGGATGATCAGCAGCGTATCGACCACCTTGTGGAGCTCGGCGATGCCGGCTTCCGCGGTGCGCATGCGGCGCTGGCCCTCGAAGTGGAACGGTTTTGTCACCACGCCGACGGTGAGGATGCCCAGGTCGCGCGCGGTCTTGGCGATGACGGGTGCGGCGCCGGTGCCGGTGCCGCCGCCCATGCCGGCGGTGACGAACACCATGTTGGCGCCGGAGAGATGGTCGCGAATTTCGTCGAGCACCTCCTGGGCCGCGGCCGCGCCGACATCCGGCTGCGAACCGGCGCCGAGGCCCTGGGTGACCTGGGTGCCCATCTGGATGATGCGCTGCGCCTTGGACATGGTGAGCGCCTGCGCGTCGGTATTGGCGACGACGAAATCGACCCCCTGCAGTCCGGCGGTGATCATGTTGTTGACGGCGTTGCCGCCGGCTCCGCCGACGCCGAAGACGGTGATCCGCGGCTTCAGCTCGCTGATGTCAGGGGGAGTAAGATTGAGTGCCATGGTTGCCTCTCGATTACGCGCGCGTTGGTTCGCCCCGGCCGACGGCCGCGGGAGTTGGTGGAAGTCGAAGGGTTGCGGAAAAGTTCATCAGAAGCCCTCGCGAAGCCATCGTCCGACCTTTCCGAAATAGCCGTCAGTCCCTGTCCTGAGCTGCCGCGTATGCCGCGGTTCGACATGTTCAAGATGAGCGTATTGCGGATAGACCAGCAGGCCCGAGGGCACCGCGAACGACGCGCTCTTCGCCTCATTGGGCAGCCGGCCAAAGCCGAGCGGGCGGCCGATCCGCACCGGCCGGCCGAGGATCTGGGTTGCAAGTTCGGGAAGGCCGGTGAGCTGCGAAGCGCCGCCGCTCAAGACAACTCGCGCCTTTGGCTCTGCGGCAAAGGGGGAATCCGCGAGGCGGTCCCTGACCATTTCAAAAATCTCCTCGGCGCGGTGCCGGACGATGTTCGCGATCGTGGCGCGGGACACGATCTGCGGAACATCCCGCTCGCTGTCGCCGGCGGTCGGCACCGACATCAACTCGCGCGCGTCGGACCCGCCGGTCAGCACGGTGCCATATAACGTCTTGATTCGCTCGGCATCCGCAATGCATGCGCTGAGGCCCCGTGCAAGATCCATGGTGATGTGTTGCCCGCCGACCGCAAATCCGCTGGCATGCACGAAACGCCCGCCGGAATAGGTCGCGATCGTGGTGGTGCCCGCCCCCATCTCGACCACGGCGGCGCCGAGATCGGCCTCGTCGTCGGTCAGGACCGACAGGCCTGCGACATAGGGACTCGCCGCCATGGCCTCGACGTTGAGATGGCAGCGCTCGACCACCAGCATCAGGTTCTTGGCGACCGTGGCATCCGAGGTGACCACGTTCATGTCGACGCCGAACTGGCGGGCCACCATGCCTCTGGGATCGCGAATGCCCTTGACGCCGTCGAGCGCGTAGCCGACCGGCAGCGCGTGCAGCACGGTGCGGCCCTCGCCGGTGGCGTGGCGCATGCCGGCGGAGGTGACACGGGTGACGTCGGCCGCGGTCACCGCGCCGCCCTGGATGTCGGCCGCGGCTTCGATCAACTGGCCCTGCAGCCGGCCGCCCGACACCGAGAGCAGCACCGATTCGACCCGGACCTTGGCCATGCGCTCGGCCAGCGCCACCGCCTGGCGCACCGCCTGCTCGCATTCGGCGAGATCGACCACCGCGCCGGCCTTCACGCCGCGCGACTGGATCTGGCTGTATCCGATCAACTCGACGGCATGGGTTCGTCCGCGCAGGGCGTCGCTCGGCGGGCACGGCTTCAGCCGCGCGATCATGCAGGCGATCTTGCTGGTGCCGATATCGAGCGACGCCACCAGCGCGGTGCGCTTCTGCGGCATCGGGCGCGTCTTCGGCGTCTGGTTGCGATCAAGGCCGGTCATGCGTCACCGGCCTTCTTCTTCGGCTTCTTGTCCTTGAACAGTTCTTCGCGGGCCTTGGCCGCGTCGTCCGACAATTGCACCGTCAGCCGGTCCGGCAGGCGCATGTCGATGGCGACGATGTCGCGGGAGAACAGCCGGTCTTCCTTGTCGAGCCTGCTCAAGCTGGCCAGCGCATTGCCGACGTCGTTTTCCGGCAGCCTGATATCGAGACCGTCCTTGAGCCGCAGGTTCCAGCGCCGCTCGCCGACGAAGATCGCGGCCTTGGTCGCCGAGCGCACCTGCGGATAGCGCGCCAGCAGCGCGAGGAAATCCCGCGCGCGGGTTTCGGCGCCCTTGCCGACCACCAGCGGCAGCGAGAGGAAGCGGCGCGACAGATAGGGCTCAAGCACCGCGCCGTCATCCGCGATCACCGACAGCCGGCCATCCTGCTGCCACAGCGCGAACGCCGAGCGCTCGACAATATCGATCTGGAGCCGGCCGGGATAAAGCTTCAGCACGGTGGCGTCGGCGATCCAGGGATTGGCTTTCAGCTTGTCGCGCACGGCGGCGGCGTCGAGGAACAACAGCGACGAGCGGCCGTTGACGCCGCCGATCGCGAGCACCTCGTCCTGGGTCAGTTGCTTGCGGCCGTTGATGGCAACGGTGGTGATGCGAAATCCGGCGGAATTGGCGATCGCATTGCGGGTGTCGCTCAGCGCCGAGCTCAATTCCTCGACATGGCCGCCCTTGACGATGCCGAAGCCGGCGCTGCCCAGCAGCAACAGCACGGTCGCGGCGACGCCGGCGCGGTTCGGCAGGTAACGCTCGAGAGCTGCGATCAGCCGGTGCGGCGGTTCGCGTTCGAGCGGCGGCCTGGCGCGCGCGCGGTTCAAGCCCAGCCGCTCGCGCAACAGCACGGCCGCGCCGATGGCGGCGGCTTTCAGGTCAGCTTGGGGCCTCGGCGATCTCAGCGATCGAGCGAGGCGTCCTGCACCATCCATTGCACGAGCTCGTCAAATGTTGCCCGCAAACGCTTGCGAGTTCTGGCACAAATGACGTCTCGGTCATGCCGGGCTGGGTGCTGGCCTCAAGGCAGAAGAGGCCACCTGTTCCCTCGATGCGGTCGTCGAAGCGGAAATCCGCGACAGCTCACGCCCCGGCAGCCAAGCGCCACATGCGCCGCCAGCGTTAACCTTCGGACTTCCTGGTAAACAAAGGGTAAAACAGGTGCAGGCTGGACGCGTTTTGATCCGCCTTCTGAGTAGTTTGCCCCGAAATCGTAAAGTTTTACCGATGACCGAGCCCGAATCATCCCGGTTTCGCCCGGAGGCGGCGAGCTGCACTATCTATCCGCGTGCGTTTTTCCGCCAGAGCGATCTGGTCGTTGCAGGAAATCGACGAATTCGATGCCCTGGGCCTTGAGCGCCTTCGGGTAGAGCGAGGCCTTGGTCAGGCCCGGCAAGGTGTTGGTTTCGAGATAGATCGGCCCCTGTTTCGAAACGATGAAATCCGAGTCGCGAATAGCCGCTGCACGACAGCGCCCTGTGCGCCCGCAGCGCCTGGTCCATGATTTGCGCGTTGATCTCGGGGGCAAAGCGGCCGGGACAGATTTCCTGCGTCGCCTTGGCGAGATATTTGGCCTCGTAGTCGAACGCGCCTTCCGCCGGGATGATCTCCACCGGCGGCAGCGCGATCAGCGAGCCGTCCAGTTGCTCCAGCACGCCGCAGGTCGCCTCGCCGCCGGCGATGAACGGTTCGATCACATATTCCTCGGTCTTGGCGGCGCGGCGGACGGCGACGAGGTCCTGCGTCGCATTGACGAAGATCAGGCCGTAGCTCGAGCCGTCCCGCGCCGGCTTGGCAATCAGCCTGCCGTACTCGGCGAGCGCCGTCTCGATATCTTCCAGCGCGACGCCGGCCGGAGCCTTCACCCCCGCGATCGCGGCAAAGCGCTTGGCCGCCACCTTGTCGAAGGCGAGATGCGACGACGCCGAGCCGGAACCGGTGAAGGGAATCCCGCGCATCTCGCACATCGCCTGCAGTTCGCCATTCTCCGCCCTGCCGCCATGCAGGCCGAGCACCAGCAGGCGGTCCTCGGCCTTCGCCTTGTCGAGCGCCTGTTCGATCCTGCCGACGCTGGGCGTGCCGGGCCTGAACGGATCCTCGAACGGCCGCGAATGCTTCAGAAGCACCTCGGAGCGGGTTTCATGCACGGTGTCGTCGACATCCCAGAACCACAGATCGGCGTCGGGCAAGGCCGAATGCAGCGCCTGCGCGGATGGCGACCGACACCAGGCGCTCCTTGTTGGTGCCGCCGAAAAGAATGGTGATCCGCATCAGTTCGTTCCGCTGATCTGCTCTTTCGTCATTCCGGGATGCACCGAAGGAGCAGACCCGGAATCTCTTCTCTATATCACTTCGAGATTCCGGGTTCGCGCTCCCGCGCGCCCCGGAATGACGATTACGCTGGGATCCCGATCCGCTTGATTTCCCAGTGTAGCTCAATTCCGGAATTTTCCTTCACCCGCGCGCGAACGGTCTCGCCGAGGGTTTCGATATCATGGCCGGTCGCGGTGCCGGTGTTGATCAGGAAATTGCAGTGCATTTCCGACACCTGCGCGCCGCCGACGCGCAGGCCCCGGCAGCCGGCGGCGTCGATCAGCTTCCAGGCGCTGTTGACCCGGCGGATTCTGGAAGGTCGAGCCGCCGGTCTTTTCGCGGATCGGCTGCGCGGTCTCGCGGTGGTTCTGCACCTCGTTCATCCGCGCGCGGATCGCTTCTGGTGCTGCGATCCGCCCGCGAAAGCGCGCCGAGGTGAAGATGATGGAGGGATCGACGCCGCTGTTGCGATAGACGAATTTCATGTCGGCATTGGCGAAACGTGTGCTTTCTGCCGTCGCGGCCGACGCCGGTCGCCTCGATCAGGACATCCCTGGTCTCGGCGCCATTGGCGCCGGCGTTCATGCGCAGCGCGCCGCCGATGGTGCCGGGAATGCCGAAGAAGAATTCCAGCCCGCCGATATTGGCCGCCGCCGCGGTCTCGGCCACGCGCTTGTCGAGCGCGGCGGCGCCGGCGCTGACGATATCGCCCTCGGCGCTGGTCTCGCCGAAACCGCGCGGGCTGAGCCGGATCACCACGCCCGGCATGCCGCCATCGCGCACGATCAGGTTGGAGCCGACGCCGACGACGTAAACCGGCAGCTCGCGCGGCAGGTGCGCCAGGAAATAGGCGAGGTCGTCCTCATCCGACGGCGTGAACAGCACCTGCGCCGGACCGCCGACCCGAAACCAGGTCAGCTCGGCGAGCGACTGGTTCGCCAGCAGCCGCCCGCGCAATTCCGGCATCGCGGCTTTGAGATCGGGCGTGATGTCGGGGAAGGTCGTCACCTCTACCCCAGCGCCTTCAATTCGCCCGGCAGCGCGTAGGCCCATTGCGTGATGTTGCCGGCGCCGAGACAGACGACAAAATCGCCGCGGCCGGCGATGCCGCGACCACGCCGGCGAGATCGGCGGAATTCTGCAGCGGGATCACCTCGCGATGGCCGTGCGCGCGCAGGCCGAGCACGAAATGATCGCGGTCGATGCCCGCGATCGGCGCCTCGCCGGCCGGATAGACCTCGGCGACGACGACGGTGTCGGCGTCGTTGAAGCAGGTGCAGAATTCCTCGAACAGCGATTGCAGCCGGGTGAAGCGATGCGGCTGCACCACGGCGATGATCTTGCCGTTGGTGGATTCCCGCGCCGCCTTCAGCACCGCCGCGATCTCGACGGGGTGATG
>CAWGSB010000004.1:0-94461 GCA_963825105.1 uncultured Alphaproteobacteria bacterium | reverse complement strand
TCGCGGCCGCGATCACCAGCAGGCACAGCCCGGCGAAGGCGTGCAGCATGGTGACGAAGCCGCCCTGCTCGTACAGCCACGCCACCAGGCCGACCGACGCGCCGGCCGCGGTGAAGCCGATGAAATAGCGCACCGCATAGGCGCGCGAGCGCCATTCCTCGCTGGTGTATTTGCCGACCATGGCGTCGTTGACGGTGACCTGGCCGAACGCGCCCATCACGATGCCGATCGAGACCAGGATCAGCGGCAGGTTCGACAGCGTGGCCGCGAAATACAGGAACGGCGCCAGCATGAAGGACAGCGGCAGCGAGACCGCCTTCAGCGAATAGCGGTCGATCAGCTTGCCGATGGTGTATTGCGTCATCGCGCCGAACACATAGACGCAGGCCGCGATCACGCCCAGCAGCGCCGGGCTTTTGGTGAGGTCGCCCAATCGCTCCGCGAACAGTTTCGGCAGCGCCACCGTCACCGCGTTGAAGGTGGTGGAGATCGCGATCACCACGATCAACAGCGCCACGATCACCCGCCACATGTCCTCTTTGGCGACCCGCGCCTGCGCCGCCGCCTGCCTGAGGCCGGAGCGATCCTCGTGAACCACCGTCAACGCGAAGGCCACGCCGATCAGAAGCGTGACGATGCCGGGAACGATGAAGGCCAAGCGCCAGCCGAGATACTGGCCGACCACGCCGGTGACCAGCGCCGACGACGCCACGCCGAGATTGCCCCAGACGCCGTTCAGCCCCATCTCGCGGCCGAGCCGGTCGGCATAGGACACGATCATCGCGGTGCCGACCGGATGATAGATCGAGGCGAACAGGCCGATCGACAGCAGCGCCGCGCCGAGCTGCAGCGGCGTCTGCACCAGGCCAACCGCGATCATCGAGGCGCCGATGCCGGCAAAGAAGATCACCATCATGTGGCGGCGGCTCCAGCGGTCGCCGAGCCAGCCGGTCAGCAGCGAGCCCGCGCCGAAGGCGACGAAGCCCGGGGTGGCGTAAGGCAACAGCTCCGAATAGGCCATGCCGAGCGCCGGCCCCATCACGATCACGGCGGCGGCGAAGATCAGCATCGAATAATGGTCGATGAAATGGGCGGCGTTGACGAAACCGATCACCCGGGCCGGGCTGTTCATGTTCAATATCCTGGGTCGAATCCTCTGACGTCCTGCGATAGGTTATATGTTCCTTGTCCTGACGGGATGTGGCCAATGAGTATCGCCGAAACGCCAATCGCTGCCATCAGAGGCAAGCCACCGCACGACCGGCGACGGCGTCCATCTGGTCGCGCGCCACTACCGCAAGGGCACCCGGCTCGACACCCACATGCACCGCGAGGCGCAACTGGTGTATGCGGCCCGCGGCACCATGCAGGTCACCACGCCGAAGGGACGCTGGCTGGTGCCGCCGGATCGCGCGGTGTGGGTGCCGGCGCGGCTCGAACACGCCATCGACGTGCTGGCGGACATCGAAATGCGCACGCTGTATTTCGATCTGGCCTGGCTCAGGCGCGAGACGCGCAGCGAAAGTCTCGAGTCCGAATTCGTCGTCAGGGTCTCGCGGCTGCTGCACGAAACGATCCTCGCGCTGTTCGACGGCCGCAACAGCCCTGACCGCACCGAGCTTCTGGTCAGGTTGGCCGTGCTCGAACTGCATCACGCCGAGGATTCCACGACCTTCATTCCGCTGCCGCACGAGCCGCGCTGCCGGCGCGCCGCCGACATCGTGCTCGGCGATCCCACCGCTGCGCACGAGATCGAGACGCTGGCGCGCGCGGTCGGCACCTCGGCGCGGACGCTGTCGCGGCTGTTTTCCTCGGAGACGCAATTGAGCTTCAAGAGCTGGTGCCAGCGCGCGCGCATCGCCTGCGGCGATCGAGAGACTGTCGATGGAGGCCAACGTCTCGGTCAAGCAACTCGCCTCCGATCTCGGCTATGCCAGCGTGCCGGCGTTTTCGCACGCATTCCGGCAGGTCACCGGCAAGACGCCGACGGAGTTTTCGGAGATGAAATAAGGCCGATTCGGCCGGGACGGCTCGTGCTTCGCAGGGCATGACGGGCTTTTGCGCTCTGCCTTCTTGCCCGCTTGATTGTGATCCGCTTCTGCCATAAATCCCATGTAAGAATTCCGCACCGATCCGGATTCGACCCGCCCGACATGAGCAGCAACGCCTTTTTCTCCGACCTTCTCGCCTCGATTTCCGAGCGCGGCCGGACGCTGCTTCGCCGCGTGGGGTCATCCGACGGCAAACAGGACGCCTCCGAGCTGATCGAATTGTGCGAGGCGCTGCTGTCGGGCCGGGGCGAGGCCTCCGGCACCGCGATGGCGCGCGAGGTGCTCGACCGCTATCGCCATCTCGACGAGGCCGAGCCGGCTTGCGTTCTTCGAAACCCTGGCCCGCGACTTCGGTCCGGACCGGGAAAGGCTGGCGCAGGCGATCGAGAGCTGGCGCGCGCAGCCGAGCGACGAAGACGCCAGCGACCTGCATTTTGCCTCCGAGCCGCGGCGGCAGGAACTGATCCGCCGGCTCAACCGCGCGCCGGGCGGCACCAGCGAGCTGGTGGCGATGCGCGCCGATTTGCTTCGCCTGATGAACGGCCACAAGGACCTTGCCGCGCTCGACCGCGACGTCGTGCATCTGCTGTCTTCATGGTTCAACAGGGGGTTTCTCGTGCTGCGCAGGATAGACTGGTCGACGCCGGCGAACATCCTGGAACAGATCATCCGCTACGAGGCGGTGCATGAGATCCGCGACTGGAACGATCTGCGCCGCCGCATCGACCCGGTCGACCGGCGCTGCTACGCGTTCTTTCATCCCGCTCTGGTCGACGAGCCCCTGATCTTCGTCGAGGTGGCGCTGACCGAATCGATTCCGGGCGCGATCGCGCCGCTGCTCGCCGAAGACCGCCAGCTGGTGCCGATCGAGCGCGCCCGCACCGCGGTGTTCTATTCGATCTCCAACACCCAGCGCGGCCTGGGCGGAATTTCCTTCGGCAGCTTCCTGATCAAGCAGGTGGTCGAGGAATTGCGCCGCGAACTGCCGAAGCTGGAAAATTTCGTGACGCTGTCGCCGGTGCCGGGCTTCATGCAATGGCTGAAGCAGGCGAGCGACGTTCCGGTCACCGACGAGGACCGGGCGCTGCTCGAAAATCTCGACAAGCCGGACTGGTTCGAGAATGCGGAACTGGCGGCGCAACTGCGCTCGGTGCTCGAGCCGCTCGCGGCGCATTATTTCCTGAAAGCCCGCACGCCGAAAGGCCGGCTGATCGATTCGGTGGCGCGGTTCCACCTCGGCAACGGCGCGCGGCTGGAGCGGATCGACTGGCTCGGCGATCTCTCGCCGAAGGGCCTGCGCGAATCCGCAGGCATCATGGTCAACTATCTCTATCGCCTCGAGGACATCGAGAAGAACCACGAAGCCTACGCCAACCAGGGCGAGGTCGTCGCCTCCAGCGCGGTGAAGAAATTGCTCCAGAACGAAGGCCGGCGGCTGCTGGATATGCGGCTGTCGTAAGGGCCTTCGTCATTCCGGGGCGCGTTGAAAACGCGAACCTCAGATGTGCAATTGCACATCGGGGAATCTCGAGATTCCGGGTTCCTGCTGCGCAGGCCCCGGAATGACTCGTCTCTAAGTTACGCCGCCAGCGCCTTCATCTCCGCGTAGAGATCGGATTTGCCCTCAAAGCCGATGCCCGGCAGATCCGGCATGGTGATGTGGCCGTTCTCGACGCGCACGCCGTCCGGGAAACCGCCATAGGGCTGGAACAGATCGGGATAGCTCTCATTGCCGCCGAGGCCGAGACCGGCGGCGATGTTCAGCGACATCTGATGGCCGCCATGCGGAATGCAGCGGCTCGCCGACCAGCCCTGGGTCTTCAGCACTTCAAGCGTGCGCTGATATTCGCACAGCCCGTAGGACAGCGCGCAGTCGAATTGCAGCCAGTCGCGGTCGGGCCGCATTCCGCCGTAGCGCAGAAGGTTGCGCGCGTCCTGATGGCTGAACAGGTTCTCGCCGGTCGCCATCGGACCGGGATAGAATTCCGCCAGCGCCGCCTGCAGCTGGAAATCGAGGGGATCGCCGGCCTCCTCGTACCAGAACAGCGGATAGTCGCGCAGCATCTTGGCGTAGGCGATCGCGGTCTCCAGATCGAACCGGCCGTTGGCGTCGACCGCGAGCTGCGCCTCCTTGCCGATCTCCTCGAGCACGGCCTCGATGCGCATGCGATCTTCGGCGATCGGCGCGCCGCCGATCTTCATCTTGACGACGTTGTAGCCGCGATCGAGATAGCCGCGCATCTCGCCGCGCAGCATCGACAGGCCCTTGCCGGGATAGTAGTAGCCGCCGGCGGCATAGACGAAGACGCGCGGATTTGGCGTCGCGCCCGTGGCGCTCGGCGAGCAGCCGAAACAGCGGCTTGCCCGCGATCTTCGCCACCGCGTCCCACACCGCCATGTCGATGGTGCCGACCGCGACCGAGCGCTCGCCATGGCCGCCCGGCTTTTCGTTCGACATCAGCGTCGCCCAGACCTTGTCCGGATCGAGATTGTCGCCGGCCTCATCGAGCAAGGTCTTGGGATCGGCCTCCATCAGGCGCGGCGCAAAGCGCTCGCGGATCAGGCCGCCCTGCCCGTAACGGCCGTTGGAATTGAAGCCGTAGCCGACCACCGGCTTGCCGTCGCGCACCACATCGGTGACGACGGCGACGAGGCTCGTCGTCATCCTGGTGAAGTCGATATAGGCGTTGCGGATCGGCGAGGCGATCGGTTTTGTCACTTCGCGGACGTCGACGATGCGGACGGACATGGCGTTTGGCTTTCGGAAGGCGGCTGAAGATTCTCTACAGCCGTCATTGCGAGCCAACGGGTCGGCGCAGAGCGCCGCCCGATGCCAGGCTCCGCGAAGCAATCCATCGTGCGTCAAAGACAGAAGGCTGGATTGCTTCGTCGCTGTCGCTCCTCGCAATGACGGAAGACAGAAGTCAGGACGTCCTTGTCGCGGAAATACGGCTCGACCGGGCCGTGCACCTTGATGGTCAGCGGATTGCCGTAGCGATCCTTGGCGTTGCCGGCGGTGACGCGCACCCAGCCCTCGCTGACGCAATATTCCTCGACGTTGGTCTTCTCGACGCCCTTGAAGCGAATGCCGACATCGCGCGCCAGCACCGCTTCATTGTAGTAAGGGCTCTTCGGATCGGTCGACAGACGGTCCGGCAGTTGGTCGCTCATGGCATCGTTCTTCTCGTTCACAGCAGGGCCTCGATTTCCTTTTTGTCAGACCTTCCGGCGTGGCGGTCGGCGCATGCCGCGCCACCACCTTGCCCGAACGATCGACCAGGAATTTGGTGAAATTCCATTTGATCGACGAGCCGAGCAGCCCGGATTTTTCGCTCTTCAAATATTGATACAGCGGATGCGCATTGCCGCCGTTGACGTCGATCTTGGCGAACATCGGAAAGGTGACGGCATAATTGCTGGCGCAGAACTGTTCGATCGCCCTGGCGTCGCCGGGTTCCTGGCCGCCGAACTGGTTGCAGGGAAATCCGAGCACCGAAAAGCCGCGCGGGGAGAGTTCCCGGTGCAGCGCCTCGAGGCCTTTGTATTGCGGCGTGAACCCGCAGGCGCTCGCGGTGTTGACGATCAGGAGCACCTGACCCTCGAACCGCTTCAGGGATACGTCCTCGCCGGCAAGCGACTTTGCCGTGAAATCGTTGATGCCAGCCATCGTGTTCTTTCGCTTCGAAGACTACCGGACGGGATCGATCGGCGCGGCCGGCGTTCCGCCCGCCTCGATCGCCTCGCCCGCGAGCAAGCAAAGATCCTCGCGGTAAGCGGCCGGAGACGACCTGAACGCCGACGGGAACCCGTCCCACCAATCCGGTGGAGACCGTTAGCGCAGGCAGCCCCATGAAGGGAATGGCAATCTGCGTGAGCTGCGCCCGCCACACCCGCGCGAACGAAGCCTCGTCGCGCATGTCGAGACCGTCCGGGAACGGCAGTTCGCCCGATACCGGTATCAACAGCACCGAATAGGTCTCGAAGAACTGCAGCCATTCGCGCGTCAATGTCGCCCGCCGCGTCAGGGCTTTCGAGAACGCGGCCGCGTCGAACGGAAAAACCTTTGCCCGGTTGCCGCGCAGGCAGGCCAGCGCGCCGGGATCGCCCTCGCGCTCGGCGGCGGCGAGCTGCGCTTCATAGCCGTCGCCGAGCCACAGCTTGGTCTGGAGATCGGCGGCCTCGCGCAGCGGCGGCGTCGCGACCTCCTCGACCATCCATCCGGCGCGCTCCAGACGCTTGCCCGCATCCGCGACCGCGGCCTTCACTTCGGCCGATGTCTCCAGACCGTCCGGCTGAAGGCACAGCGCGGCGCGCTTGGGCATCGCCGGTCCTTCCAGCGGCGCCGGCACCCACCAGGGATCGCGCACGTCCTTGCCCGACATCGCCGCCAGCGCGATCCTGAGATCGCCGATGGTGCGCGCCAGCGGACCGGATACCGCCGAGATCTGCGGCCCGATGGTGCGCTCGGGCAGCGCCGCATTGAAGGCCGCGATGCGGCCGACGGTCGGCCGCAGGCCATGAACGCCGCAGGCATAGGCGGGATAGCGGATCGATCCCGCGATATCGGTGCCGTGCGCGATATGCCCGATGCCGGCAGCGACCGCCGCCCCCGCGCCGCCGGACGAGCCGCCCGGGGTGATGCCGGGGTCGCGCGGATTCTTGGTGTCGCCATGGATCAGATTGGTGGTGAACCAGCGGTAGGAAAACGCCGGGCAGTTGGTGCGCCCGAGAATGACGGCGCCGGCCTTGCGCAGATTGTCGATCACCGGACTGTTGCTCTGCGCGATGACATCGCGCTGCAATCTTGAGGCCGTTGGTGGTGGCGAACCCCTGCTGATCGATATTGACCTTGACGGTGACCGGCACGCCCGCCAGCGGACCGACCTCCTCGCCGCGCGCGATCGCCGCATCGATCGTCCGCGGCCTGCGCCAGCACCTCCGCCGGCCGATGATCGACCACGGCGTTGATCGTGGGGTTGACCGCATCGAGCCGCGCCAGCGCGGCCGTGCGCCGCCTCCTTCGCCGAAACCTTTTTCGACCTGATCAGGGCAGCGATATCGGTGGCCGACAGACGCCAGAGATCTTGCATTGCTAACTCCTATTTGACGCTCGCTTGTAGCGCCGCGCAGCAATGGTTGTCGACCGCCAAGCCCGTCATTCCCCGATGTGCAATTGCACGTCCGAGGGCATCGCGCTGCGATGAACCCGGAATTTCGAGGTCATCTCGCAAGATTCCAGGTGCTGGTCCTTCCGACCATCCCGGAATGACGGCGCATGACGGTCAGTGCTTGGTGACGGGCATGTCGGAGAAGTCGAGGATCGCCTCGGTAAAGGGAAACTCCAGCACGATCTCGCCTGTCGTCGTCGGTCACTTCGAGAATCGCATTCAACAGGCCGCCCTCGGCGCCTTCGGTCTTCAGCAATTCCCGGATCATGGCGCGCGCAACTTCCCATGCGCGATCGGGATTGCGCAGCTCTTCGCCTTCGGGATCGGCGATCAGCTCATCGCCGATACGGGTGTTGAAGAAATACCGCGGCATGGGTCACAATCCACTTTGGCGGGGGCTCCGGTCGAGGAACCCGCGACTTCTCACAAGTTCTTTATCGGAAATTTGCCGATGATGCCGAACCGGGGCAAGCCCCCAGATTCGTTGCACGCGACTATGAACCTGTTGATCCGGCTTTGGTTTGACGCACGAGCCGCACAATCAGGTGAATTCCTTTTGCGATGCAGCATGAAAACCTAGGGGTTTACGGCAAAAGATTTCACTGGCGAACTTTTCATTCCCGATTAGTTTATCACCCGAGGGCGGAATTCGTCCGGTTCTTCAGCAAGGAGAGCCAAAATGGCCTGGAAGACCCCGAAGATCGTCGAAGTGCCGGTCGGCATGGAAATCAACATGTATGCGTGCGCCGCCCGCAAGTAAGCGGCCGCGACAGCTTCACGTTTTGACCTAAGGTGGACCTTCGGGTGTGACACGTTCCCGACTTGGGAACGTGGTTATGCCGGTGTCCACCTTCGAAGCTTTTTGAATATCAAGGCGTTTGAATCTCCAGGAGACGGATCATGCTTCGCGTCGTCGTCCTGGGCGCCGCGGCAGGTGGTGGCGTTCCGCAATGGAATTGCGGATGTCCGGTTTGCCGGAAAGCGCGGAGCGAACATCCCGAACTCCGGAGCACCCAGGCCTCGATCGCGGTCAGCGCCGACGGCGAGCACTGGTTTCTGATCAACGCCTCTCCCGATCTGCGCCAGCAACTGATCGCGACACCGCAGCTTCACCCCAGGGCCGGAAAGCTTCGGCACAGCCCGATATCGGGCGTGATCCTGACCAACGGCGAAATCGATGCGGTCGCGGGCCTGTTGTCGATGCGCGAAGGCTGGCCGTTCACGATCTATGCGCACGAGAAGGTGCTTTCGATCCTGAAGACCAACAGCATCTTCAATGTGCTGAGCGAAAAGAATGTTCGGCGCCAGCCGATCGAAGTCGACAAGGCGTTCGAGCCGGCGCTGCCCGATGGCTCGCCGTCCGGCATCGAGATCCTGCCGTTCGCGGTTCCCGGCAAGAGCGCCTGGTACCTGGAAGGCAAGACCCACCCCGGCGGCAGCGACGGCGCCGGCGACACGCTCGGGCTTCGGATTCGCGACAAGGCGACGGGCAAGTATTTCTATTTTCTCGCCGCCTGCGCCGAAGTCACCGACGATCTCAAGGCCCGGCTTGCCGGCGCTCCGCTGGTCTTCTTCGACGGCACGGTGTGGCGCGACGACGAGCTGATCACAGCCGGCCTCGGCACCAAGACCGGGCAAAGCATGGGACATATCGCGATGTCCGGCGACAGCGGCGCGATCGGAAGCCTGGCCGGCCTCGATATCGGCCGGAAGATATTTCTGCATATCAACAATTCCAATCCGGCGCTGCTGCGCGACTCCGCCGGAGCGCAAGATGCCCGAGCGCGCGGGCTGGCAAATTCCCGCCGATGGAACGGAGATCACGCTGTGAACGCGATGACCCTGGACAAGATGACCGCCTTTTCGCTCGGCGGCAGCGCGCCCCTGAACAGCGCCGAAGAACTGGAAGCGACGCTGCGCCAGATCGGGGCGGTGCGCTATCACAACCTGCATCCGTTTCACCGGCTGCTGCACGGCGGCAAGCTGAACAAGGGTCAGGTGCAGGCCTGGGCGCTGAACCGCTACTATTACCAGAGCACGATACCGATCAAGGACGCGGTGGTGATCTCGCGCTTCCGCGACCGCGGCATCCGGCTGGAATGGCGGCACCGGATCGAGGACCATGACGGCGATGTCGGCACCGAAGGCGGCATCGAGCGCTGGCTGAAGCTGACCGAAGGTCTCGGGCTCGACAGCGCCTATGTGGAATCCACCGAAGGCATCCTGCCGGCGACGCGCTTTGCGGTGGAGGCCTATGTGCATTTCGTCCGCGACAAGAGCCCGCTCGAGGCCATCGCCTCCTCGCTGACCGAACTGTTCGCGCCGAACCTGCACGAAGAACGCATCGCGGGCATGCTGGCGCATTACGATTTCGTCAATCCCGACATCATGAGCTATTTCAGCCGGCGCCTGACGCAGGCGCCGCGCGACGCCAACTTCGCGCTCGACTACGTCAAGACCCATGCCAAGACGCCGGCGGAGCGCGAGGCGGTCTGCAACGCGCTGCTGTTCAAGACCAATGTGCTATGGGTTCAGCTCGACGCGCTGTATCATGCCTATGTCGAGGGCCACATTCCGCCGGGCGCCTTTGTGCCCAAGGAAAAGTGAAGCAAGAATAGAGGCGAAGCGATGGCGGGCCGCAGCCGCAACATCAGTGTCAGCGAGGCGAGCCGGCCGGTCCTGCCGCGGCACGCCAGGCTGAAGTTCGACGAGACCCGGCAGGTCTGGGTCATCCTGGCGCCGGAGCGCGTGCTGGCGCCGGACGAGATCGCGGTGGAAGTGCTCAGCTCTGCGACGGCGTCCGCAGCGTCGCGCAGATGATCGATCAGCTCGCCGCGAAATACACCGCCGAACGCAGCGCGATCGCAACCGACGTCATCGCCATGCTGCAGGACCTTGCCGACAAGGGATTTCTCGACCGAAGCGCGCGAGAAGACATCATGAGCCCGACGCTGACCGATGCCCATGCTTGTAGCCAGCGATCCCTCCGACGGGCTCGCGGTGCTGGAGCAACGCGGCTCGATGGCGGAGACGTTCGGCATTCCGCTCGCGGTGCTCGCCGAACTGACGCATCGCTGTCCGCTGCAGTGCCCCTATTGCTCCAACCCGGTCGAGCTCGACCGCGGCGGCAGTGAGCTGACGACCGAGGAATGGAAGAAGGTCCTCTCCGAGCTGGCCGAGATCGGCGTGCTGCAGATCCATTTCTCCGGCGGCGAGCCGACCGCGCGCAAGGATCTGGTCGAACTGGTGCAGCACGCCAGCGATGTCGGGCTGTACTCCAATCTCATCACGTCGGCCGTGCTGCTGACCCGCGAAAAACTCTCCGCGCTGGCCGATGCCGGGCTGTGCCACGTGCAGATCAGTTTCCAGGGCAACGAGCCCGTGGTCGCCGACCGCGTCGCCGGCTTCAAGGGCGCGCATGCCAAGAAGATCGAAGTCGCGAAATGGACGCGCGAACTGGATCTGCCGCTGACGGTCAACGCGGTCATGCATCGGCAGAACCTGTTCCAGCTGCCGGACATCATCCAGATGGCGGTCGATCTCGACGCCGACCGGCTGGAGGTCGCCAATGTGCAGTATTACGGCTGGGCGCTGAAGAACCGCGCGGCGCTGATGCCGACCGTCGCGCAGATCGAGGAGACCAGCCGCATCGTCGAGGAAGCCCGAGTGCGGCTGAAAGGCACGCTCGCCATCGACTATGTGGTGCCGGACTATTACGCGCTGCGGCCGAAGAAATGCATGGGCGGCTGGGGCCGGCAGTTCTTCAACATCTCGCCCGCGGGAAAGATCCTGCCCTGCCATGCCGCCGAAACCATCACCGGGCTCGAATTCGAATCCGTGCGATCAAATCATTCGATCGCCTGGATCTGGCAGAATTCCGAAGCCTTCAACCGCTATCGCGGCACCGGCTGGATGAAGGAGCCGTGCAAGAGCTGCGAGTTCAGGGAGATCGATTTCGGCGGCTGCCGCTGCCAGGCCTTTGCGCTGACCGGCGATGCCGGCAATACCGACCCGGCCTGCACGCTGTCGCCGATGCACGAGCAGATTTTCAAGCTGGCCGAAACGGAAGCCGCCGGCGACAACAACCGTTTCCTCTATCGCAATTTCGCCGGGGGTACGCCGGAGACGGACGGCGACCATGGCGCCTGACGCCGACGCGGGAAAATCATCCGCCAACGCTCCGATCCGTTCGCGCCGCTGACGTCGCAATTGCTGCCGGTCGGCGACGGCCACGAGATCTATGTCGAAAGCGTCGGCCGCGCCGACGGCATCCCGGCGGTCTATCTGCACGGCGGGCCCGGCAGCGGCTGCCAGCCCGATCACCGGCGGCTGTTCGATCCCGAACGCTTCCACGCCATCCTGTTCGATCAGCGCGGCGCCGGCCGAAGCCGCCCGAAGGGCCGCCGCGAAGACAACACGCTGCCGCATCTGATCGCGGACATGGAGACGATCCGCGAGAAATTCGGCTTCGAGCGCTGGATGATCGTCGGCGGATCCTGGGGCGCGACGCTGGCGCTGGCCTATGCGCAGGCGCACCCGCATCGGGTCACCGGCATCGTGCTGCGCGCGACCTTTCTCGGCACCCGGCAGGAGCTGGAAGGCGCATTTCTCGACGCGCTGCCGCGCTTCTATCCCGATCTCAGCGACGATTTTCTCAGCCTGCTGCCGCCAGAGGAGCGCGCGCAGCCGCTCGATGCCTACTGGCGCCGCATTCTCGATCCCGATCCCGCGGTGCATGGCCCGGCCGCGCGCGCCTGGCATGACACCGAACGGATCCTTTCCGAACATGCGCCGGGACGTGTCCGGCTCGATCTCGCGGCGCTGAACTCATCACGCGCGCTGCCCGCCACGCCGTTCATGGAAGCGCATTATTTCCAGAATGACTGCTTCATGAAACCGGGGCAGCTTCTGGCCGAGGCGGCAAAGCTTGCCGGGATTCCCGGCCTCATCGTGCAGGGCCGCTACGATCTGTTGTGTCCGCCGGCGACCTCGCACGCGCTTAGCGCCGTGTGGCCCGATTCGCGAAATTCGCTTGGTCGAGGGCGCCGGCCACTCGCTGTACGATCCCGGCGTCAGGGATGCCGTGATGAAGGCGATCGCGGACCTCGCCTCCGAAATCACCGGATAGAGGACTGTCGAAAAATGCCGCTCGCCGGAAAAGGAATGCTGTTGACCTCGATGGACATCGATCCATCGGACGAGGCCGACTTCAACCGATGGTACGACCGCGAACATCTCGTGGAGCGCGTCGCGATCGACGGCTTCCTCGAAGCCCGGCGCTATATCGCGCATCAAGGCAGCCCGAAATATCTCTGCCTGTATTCGACGGCGACGTTCGACGTGCTCGACAGTCCGGCCTATCGCGCAGCCTTGATGAATCCGACCGAATGGTCGAAGACGAATCTGGCGCGCTTCAAGAACATGATCCGCGCGATCGCGCGCATCACGATCAGCCGCGGACAGGGCCGTGGTGCGGCGCTCGGCATCGTCCGCCTTCGCCCCGCGGCCGGCAGCGAAGACAGGTTGCGCGCAACGCTGCGGGAGAAACTCGATCCGGGACAGCTCGATGGAATCATCTCGATGCATCTGATCGAGAGCGATCCCGTGCTTTCCAGGCCGATCACCGACGATCCCCCGGTTTCCGATCCCGGCGCCGGCGACTGGTTCGTCCTGATCGATGGCACGAATGTGAACGCGGTCTCCGAAGCGATCAGCGCGCGCTTCGCGGGATCGGCGCGTTCGAGGGGGGAATAAAGGTATCTTCGGGCAGTTATCATCTGATGTGGGACCTCGCGAGATCCGATATTTGATTGTTCTAAATCAATGCGTCACGCCCGGGGATACGCATGTTGCAGTGCCACATAAGCCGGATGACATTAAGCTGGGGGGCCAGACCGATAGTGAATGGCAGTTAAGGAAAAATGGCTTTTCAGCGTACCGCCGATCATATTGAATGGCTCGATTCACTAAGTCCATGATATGGCTGGAAAACCACAAGAACGCCGTGATGAGCGTTCACAACAAAGACAAAGGCCGCGCTTTCCTTGAAATCGCGCGGACAAGGTAGGAATGAAACCGACTGATATCTCGGCGCCCGACTACTTTCACAAAGTTGTCGACTGCCAGTGGGCCTGTCCCGCGCACACGCCAGTTCCCGAATACATCCGCTTGATCGCCGAAGGCCGCTATAGCGACGCCTACATGATCAATTGGAAGTCGAACGTGTTTCCGGGAATTCTCGGACGCACCTGCGACCGTCCGTGCGAGCCCGCGTGCCGCCGCGGCCGCGTCGAGGAAACGCCGGTCGCGATCTGCCGGCTGAAGCGCGTCGCCGCCGACTTCAAGGACGACGTCAAGGGCCGGATGCCGCGGCCGTCGGCGAAAAACGGCAAGCGCATCGCGATCGTCGGCGGCGGCCCCGCCTCGCTCACGGTGGCGCGCGATCTCGCGCCGCTCGGCTATCACTGCACCGTGTTCGATTCCAGGACCCCAAGGCCGGCGGCATGATGCGCACGCAGATTCCGAAATTCCGGCTGCCGGATTCGGTGATCGACGAGGAAACCGATTACATCCTGAATCTCGGCATCGAGTTCAAGGGCGGCCAGCGCATCGACAGCCTGAAGAAGCTGCTCGGCTGAAAACTACGACGCGATCTTCGTCGGCTCCGGCGCGCCGCGCGGCCGCGAGCTCGACATTCCCGGCCGCAAGGAAGCCGCCAGCCATATTCACATCGGCATCGACTGGCTCTCCAGCGTGTCGTTCGGCCACACCGACAAGATCGGCAAGCGCGTGATCGTGCTCGGCGGCGGCAACACCGCGATGGACTGCTGCCGCACCGCGCGCCGTCTCGGCGGCGAGGACGTCAAGGTGATCGTGCGTTCCGGCTTCGAGGAGATGAAGGCGTCGCCCCTGGGAGAAAGAGGACGCCATTCACGAGGACATTCCGATCCTCAATTTCATGGTGCCGATGGCGTTCACTCACGACAACGGCAAGCTCACCGGCGTCACCTTCCAGAAGGTGAAGGCCGAGTACGACGCCAAGGGCCGGCGCAACCTGGTGCCGACGGGCGAACCGGACCAGACCATCGCCTGCGACGACGTGCTGGTGGCGGTCGGCCAGGAAAACGCCTTTCCCTGGATCGAGCGCGACTGCGGCGTCGAATTCGACAAGTGGAACATGCCCAAGGTCGACGCCAAGACCATGGGGTCGACCAACCCGAAAGTGTTCTTCGGCGGCGACGCCGCGTTCGGCCCGAAGAACATCATCTGGGCGGTGGCGCACGGCCACGACGCCGCGCTGTCGATCCACAAGCTTTGCTCCGGCGAGGACATCACCGAGCGTCCGCTTCCCGAAGTGCAGGTCTCGTCGCAGAAGATGGGCATCCACGAATGGAGCTACGACAACGACGTCTCCGCCGACAAGCGCTACAAGGTGCCGCATCGCGACAAGGTGGTCGCGCTGAAGGACATCCGCGCCGAAGTCGAACTCGGCTATGACGTCAAGCTCGCGCTCGGCGAGGCGCGGCGCTGCCTGAACTGCGATATCCAGACGGTGTTCACCGCGCCCCTGTGCATCGAGTGCGACGCCTGCGTCGATATCTGCCCGATGGACTGCATCACCTTCACGCCGAACGGCGAGGAAGCCGATTTGCGGGCGCGGCTGAAGGCGCCCTCGCTGCATCCGGACCAGGACCTCTACGTCGCCGACGGCCTCAAGACCGGGCGCGTGATGGTGAAGGACGAAGACGTCTGCTTGCACTGCGGCCTGTGCGCCGAGCGTTGTCCCACCGGGGCCTGGGACATGCAAAAATACCTCATCGATATGACTCACGCAGGTACATCATGCCCGTCCAAAAGCCGATCAGCAGCGTAAACGATTTCGTCGTCCGCTTCGCCAACGTCAACGGCTCGGGCTCGGCGAGCGCCAACGAAATGTTCGCCCGCTCGATCCTGCGCCATGGCGTGCCGGTCTCGCCGCGCAACATCTTCCCCTCCAACATCCAGGGCCTGCCGACCTGGTACGAGGTGCGGGTGACCGAGGACGGTCATCTCGGCGCGCGCGGCGGCGTCGACATGATGGTGGCGATGAATCCGCAGACCTGGGACAAGGACATCGCCTCGATCGAGCCCGGCGGCTATCTGTTCTACAACTCGACCAAGCCGATGCCGTCGTCGAAATTCCGCGCCGACATCACCGTGATCGGCGTGCCGCTGACCGCGATCACCAATTCGACCTATACCGACCCGCGCCAGCGCCAGCTGTTCAAGAACATCATCTATCTCGGCGCGCTGTGTGCGCTGCTCGACATGGACCCGAAGCTGATCGAGCAACTGATCGGCGAACAGTACAAGGGCAAGGAAAAGCTGCTTGTCGTCCAACGTCCATGCGCTGCATCTCGGCCGCGACTGGGCGCTGCAGAACCTCAAATGCCCGATCGGCCTGCGGGTCAAGAAGGCCGACAAGGTCGGCGACCGCATTTTCATCGAAGGCAACAGCGCGGCCGCGCTCGGCGCGGTCTATGGCGGCGCCACCGTGTGCGCCTGGTACCCGATCACGCCGTCATCGTCCCTCGCCGACGCCTTCGGCAGCCATTGCAGGAAGCTGCGGCACGATCCCGAAACCGGCAAGGCCAAATACGCCATCGTGCAGGGCGAGGACGAACTGGCTTCGATCGGCATCGTGATCGGCGCGTCATGGAACGGCGCGCGCGCCTTCACCGCCACCTCCGGTCCCGGCATCTCGCTGATGCAGGAGTTCATCGGCCTGTCCTACTTCGCCGAGATCCCGGCCGTGATCATGAACGTGCAGCGCGCCGGACCTTCGACCGGCATGCCGACACGCACCCAGCAATGCGACATCCTGATCTGCGCCTATGCCTCGCACGGCGACACCAAGCATGTGCTGCTGTTTCCGGAAGATCCGGCCGAAGCCTTCGAATTCGCCGCGACCGCCTTCGATCTCGCCGAACGCCTGCAGACCACGATCTTCGTCATGCTCGATCTCGATATCGGCATGAACCACAGACTGTGCCGCCCGCTGAAGTGGGACGACGCAAGGCAATATGACCGCGGCAAGGTGATGACGGCGGAAATGCTGGAGGAAGGCCGCGACTTCGGCCGCTATCTCGACGTCGACGGCGACGGCATCCCCTACCGCACCTATCCCGGCACCCACCCGACCAAGGGCTCCTACTTCACCCGCGGCACCTCGCGCGACCGTTACGCGCGCTACTCCGAGGAAGGCTCGGTCTACGCCGACAACATGCAGCGGCTGGTGCGCAAATTCGAGACCGCCCAGGACATGGTGCCGCGGCCGCTGCAGGCCAACGCCGCCAAGCCGACCAAATACGGCGTGATCTATTTCGGTTCGACCGCGCCGGCGATGGACGAGGCGATCGGGCTGTTGGAGGCGCGCGGGCACCAGCTCGACCGGCTCCGCATCCGCGCCTTCCCGTTCCATTCCAGCGTCGCCAGCTTCATCGCCGACCACGATTTTGTCTACGTGGTCGAGCAGAACCGCGACGCGCAGCTGCGCTCGCTGATCGTCAACGAGAACGGCATCGATCCGGTTCGCCTGGTGCCGATCCTGCACTATGACGGCACGCCGATCACCGCCCGCTTCATCGCCGACGCCATCGGCGACCACCAGGATCAGCTCAAACTGACCCCGCTCCGCAAGGTTGTGTCATGACCTATATCGCCAAGCCGAAATTCCATCATCCCGGCCTGCCCAAGAACGATCTCGGCTATACCCACCGCGATTACGAGGGCAAGATCTCGACGCTGTGCGCCGGCTGCGGCCACGACTCGATCACGGCATCGATCATCGAGGCCTGCTTCGAGCTTTCGATCGAGCCGCATCGCGTCGCCAAGATTTCCGGCATCGGCTGCTCCTCGAAGACGCCCGATTATTTCCTCGGCAATTCGCACGGCTTCAATTCGGTCCACGGCCGCATGCCGTCGGTCTTGACCGGCGCCAATCTCGCCAACCGCGACCTGATCTATCTCGGCGTCTCCGGCGACGGCGACTCGGCCTCGATCGGCTTCGGCCAGTTCGCGCATTCGATCCGGCGCGGCGTCAACATGACCTATATCGTCGAGAACAACGGCGTTTACGGCCTGACCAAGGGCCAGTTCTCGGCCACCGCCGACCGCGGCTCGAAGTCCAAGAAGGGCGTGACCAATACCGACAACGCCATCGACCTCGTGGCGATCGCGCTGCAGCTCGGCGCGACCTTCGTGGCGCGCAGCTTTTCCGGCGACAAGACCCAGCTGGTGCCGCTGATCGCCGCCGCCATCGAGCACAAGGGCGCGGCCTTCATCGACGTGATCAGCCCCTGCATCGCCTTCAACAACCACGCCGGCTCGACCAAGAGTTTCGACTATGTCCGCGAACACAATGACGCGGTGAACCGTCTTGACGTGCTGACCGGCCGCGAGCCGATCACGGTCGATTACGCGCCGGGCACGGTGCAGGTGGTCGAGCAGCACGACGGCACGCGGCTGGCGCTGCGCAAGATCGATGCGGATTACGACCCGAATGATCGCCTCGCGGCGATGACGTTCCTGCAGCGGCACGCCGCCAAGGGCCAGATCGTCACCGGCCTGCTCTACATCGATCCCGAAGCGGACGACCTGCACGCCCATCTCAACACGGTGGACACGCCGCTCAACACGCTTGAGGCCAAGGAGCTTTGCCCCGGCTCCGCCGCGCTGGACAAGATCAACGCCGGCCTGCGCTAGGGCGCAGGATCCATAGATCCGGATTCGCGCGCCTGGCTGACGTCCGCCCTGGAGCGCGGGCTCAAGCCGGAGATCCCTGTCAGGCGGCGGCCGGCTGCGACCCGGAATTTTCCGCGAGCGGATTTGGGCCGAAGGCATTGCTGCCGGGGTCGCCGGGCAGCACGCCGAGATCGACGATCGCCCAAATCGAAATGCCCAAGGTGGCCAACAGGAAGATAAGGCCGACCGCGTCCAGGCCGGCATTCTTCATCAACCAGGATGGCAGGGCATAATAGGCCAGCAGCCAATAGCCGGTCTTGCCTCGAACCGGTTGAGCCGGTCGCCCCAAAGCGGGACATGGGCGGTGCGAGGTGTTGGCTATTAGCCCTTTGCAAATGAGTATCCTGCGGTACTTTTGCTTGCCGTGACGGCGGTGAGCCTTGGGACAGCGCGAGATTCACAAACAGCAGGACATTTTCGCATGAGAATAGCAGCGGACTACAATTTTGAGGCAGCTCATCGCTTGCCGCTCGTACCTGTCGGTCACAAGTGCCATCGGCTTCACGGGCATAACTATCGCGTGGAGGTTTCGATCAGCGGCCTGATTGATCAGCGCGGATTTGTAATCGACTTTGCCGAGCTGGACGCCGCCGTACAGCCGCTCATTGATGGTCTGGACCATCGGTTTCTGAATGAAATTGAGGGATTGGAAAACCCGACCAGCGAGATACTGGCCGAATGGCTGAAGGACCGGATCGCAGCAAAAATCCCGTACATCCCCACTGTCCGAATTTACGAAACCCCGCGCTATTGGGTCGAGACATAAACAAGCACGGATTCACGGGAGAGAGAGTAAGAGAGAACAGGGACCGTATGGCTGGAAAGTTGATATAACTCAAGGCCGCGCTTTTTGCGATGTGCTTCAAGACAGGCAATCTTGCCGAGAATTTCCGCATGGCCGTTGAAGGGAAGAGCGGGCCTCCATCGCGAAGCGAAATGGCTGACAACTCAGACATGCCCGCATGTGCGGCGTCCAAACAGCGGAAGCTCGCTCGCGCGCTCCGCCTTGGTCGCCGACTCAAACTGGCGGGCCTCGAAGCGGCAGACTTCAATCAAGCAGAGGTGATCAGCACGTCGCCTCTCATATTGCGCCTGGGCAGCGGAGGCTTTGCCGCGCTGTTCCCCTACGGCACCGTCGTCCTGATCGGGGTTTCGCCGGCCGAGGAAGAGGCTTTTCTGCAAAAGCTCGGCGATCGCATCGAAGGCCGGCTGGACGCGCCGGTCGTCGTCGCATCGGAGATCGAAATCGGAACGAGCGAAAAGATTTCGGACAATTTCATCACGGTTCGGGATCTGTCACCGCCGTGCCTCATTGTCGTTGCCGACGCGCTTGCCAAGAATGTCGCGCTCGCCTTTGAGGAAGAGGAAGTCAGGAAAGTGCTCGAGGTGCTCGAACCTTTCGCCAGCGATCTCGCCGGCTCCGGCCGGCTGCCGTGGAAACGGAGACAGATGCTGCGCACCGTGGGACACGCCTTGCTGATCAGTCATCGCCTTCTCGAACGGGTCGAGGTGGAAGAGAGACCCGAGTTGCTACCAAATCATGATGAAATCGGGCGTTTGCACGAACATCTGGCCGAAGCCTACCAATTCAAGAAGCGAGCCAGGGCGCTGTCGCGCAAGCTCGACGCTATCGAGGTGATGACGACCGCGCTCACCGAACTGATCGACGCGCAACGCGGGATTCGGCTGGAAACGATGATCGTGCTCCTGATCATGTTCGAAATTTCGGTCTACCTCTACGACCTTTTCCTGCGCCCCGGCTGACGCCTGCGTCGCGCCGGACCCGGTCACTCCGTCAAACCGGATGTTTTTGGCGCACGGGGCCGGCCTTGCATATGGCCTGACCGTCCCCCGAATCGCCGCCAACCGCCGATTCCTGAGGGGATCGAACTGTTGTGAATGGCGTTATCCCGAGGGGATACGCATATTCTCCCGGTCGGCACGCCTAAGGGCTTGTTGACAACATTCGGCTTCCCGCCGGAAGGTGCGCGGGAACCCGACAAGGGACCCGCTCGAACGGAACAAGGGCATCATGAATCCCGTCAAAGCACTCGAAAACCACGGCCAGGCGGTCTGGCTGGATTTTTTGGCCCGCGGCTTCGTCGCCAGGGGCGACCTGAAAAAGCTGATCGACACCGATGGCGTCAAGGGCGTCACGTCGAATCCGTCGATTTTCGAGAAGGCGATCGGCAGTTCCGACGAATATGACGGCGCGATCGGCAGCGCCTTGAAAAAAGGCGATCGCCCGGTGGCCGAGCTGTTCGAGCATCTCGCCGTCGAGGACATCCAGCGCGCGGCGGATGTGCTGCGCCCGGTCTACGACCGACTTAATGGCGATGACGGTTTTGTCAGCCTGGAAGTGTCGCCCTATCTGGCGATGGACGCCAAGGGCACCATCACGGAAGCCCAGCGGCTCTGGAAGGATGTCAAGCGCCGGAATCTGATGGTCAAGGTGCCGGCAACGCCGGAGGGCCTGCCCGCGATCCAGCACCTGATCGGCGAAGGCATCAGCATCAACATTACGCTGCTGTTCTCGCAAAAGGTCTATGTGCAGGTCGCCGAAGCCTATCTCGCGGGCCTGGAAAAATACGTCAAGGCCGGCGGCGATCCCTCCCACGTCGCCAGCGTCGCCAGCTTCTTCGTCAGCCGCATCGACAGCGCGGTCGACAAGGAGCTCGATGAGAAGATCGCGCGCGCCAACGACCCCACCGAAAAGGAACGGCTGGCTGCGCTGAAGGGCAAGGTCGCCATCGCCAATGCAAAACTGGCCTATCAGGAATACAAGCGGCTGTTCTCCGGCGCGCGCTGGGACAAGCTCAGGGCAAAAGGTGCAAAACCGCAGCGGCTGCTGTGGGCTTCGACCGGCACCAAGAACAAGGACTACAGCGACGTGCTCTATGTCGAGGAGCTGATCGGCCCCAACACGGTCAATACGGTGCCGCCGGCGACGCTCGACGCCTTCCGCGATCACGGCAAGCCGCGCGACAGTCTTGAGGAAAATATCGAGGACGCGAGATCCGTCCTCACTGAACTGGAAAAGTCCGGCATCTCGCTCGATGCGATCACGGCGGAGCTGGTCAAGGACGGCGTCAAACTGTTCGCCGACGCCGCCGACAAGCTTTACGGCGCGGTCGCGCACAAGCGCGCCACCGTGCTCGGCGCAGGCCTCGACCGGCAGGCGCTCTCGCTCGGGACCGACATCGGCAAGGCCGTGGAGAAGGCGACGGAGGACTGGCGCGCGTCGGGCAAGATACGCCGTCTCTGGCAGCACGATAAATCGGTCTGGACGGGCACTGACGAGGACAAATGGCTGGGCTGGCTGAACAGCGCGGTGTCAGCCGATATCGCCGACTACGAGGATTACGCGCAGCGCGTGAAGGGACAGAATTTCAGCGATGCGGTCGTGCTCGGCATGGGGGGATCGAGCCTCGGGCCCGAAGTGCTGGCGGAGACCTTTGCCAAAAAACCCGGCTTCCCGAAACTGCATGTGCTTGATTCCACCGATCCCGCGCAGGTCCGAAGGCTGCAGGCCAAGGTCAACCTCGCCAACACCGTGTTCATCGTCTCCAGCAAATCCGGCGGCACCACCGAGCCGAACGTGATGAAGGATTATTTCTTCGCGCGCGTGTCCGAGGCGATCGGCCCCGAGAAGGCCGGCCACAGGTTCATCGCGGTGACCGATCCCGGCTCGTCGCTGGAGAAGGTCGCGACAAAGCAGGGTTTCGCGCGCGTCTTCCACGGCGACCCCACGCATCGGCGGACGCTACTCCGTGCTGTCGCCGTTCGGACTGGTGCCGGCCGCGACCGCCGGCATCGACGTTCGCACCCTGATCAAACACGCGCTTTCGATGGTGCGCTCCTGCGGGCCGGACGTGCCGCCGCATGAAAATCCGGGCGTGCAGCTCGGCCTCGCCATGGGGCTCGCCGGCCTCGAAGGCCGCGACAAGGTGACGATCCTGTCGTCGAAAAAAATCGCCGATTTCGGCGCCTGGGCCGAGCAATTGATCGCCGAATCCACCGGCAAGGAAGGCAAGGGCCTGATCCCGATCGACGGCGAACCGCTCGGCGATCCCCCGATCTATGGCCAGGACCGGTTCTTCATCGACATCCGGACCGAAGGCGAGAACGACGCCGCGCATGACGACAAGCTCGCCGCGCTGGAAAAGGCCGGACACCCGGTCGTCCGCATTGTCATGAAATCGATCGACCATATCGGCCAGGAATTTTTTCGGTTCGAGATGGCGACCGCGGTCGCAGGCTCGGTGCTCGGCATCAATCCGTTCAACCAGCCTGACGTCGAGGCCGCCAAGATCAAGACCCGCGAACTGACCGCGGCGTTCGAACAATCCGGCGCGCTGCCGGCGGAAGAGCCTGTGATGTCCTCAGGCCAGGCCGATCTCTATACCGACGAGAAAAACGCCGCCGCCTTGCGCAAGGCGGGCGCCGACGGCGATCTCGGCTCCTGGCTGAAGGCCCATCTCGCACGCGCCAGTGCGGACGATTATGTGGCGCTGCTCGCCTATATCGAACGCGATGCCGCGCATATCGGCAGCCTGCAGCAGATGCGGCTTGCCGTGCGGGACAAGCGCCATGTCGCGACCTGCGCCGAATTCGGCCCCCGCTTCCTGCATTCCACCGGCCAGGCCTACAAGGGCGGGCCCGACAGCGGCGTGTTCCTGCAGATCACCGCGGATGACGCCAGGGATCTCGCCGTGCCCGGCCAGAAGGCGAGCTTCGGCGTGATCAAGGCGGCGCAAGCGCGCGGCGATTTCGACGTGCTGACCGAGCGCGGCCGGCGTGCGCTGCGCGTGCATCTGAAGGGCGATCTCGAGGCGGGCCTGAAGATGCTCGATAGCGGCGATCACCGAGGCTCTGAACTGAGGATCCTCAAAATGCAGCTCGGCATGATCGGCCTGGGGCGGATGGGCGGCAACATCGTCCGCCGGCTGATGAAGCACGGACACACGACCGTCGTGTACGACAAGGACGCGAAAGCCGTTGCGGCAATCGCGTCCGACGGCGCGGTCGGCTCAAGCTCGCTGGAAGATTTTGTCAGGAAGCTGGAAAAGCCGCGGACCGCCTGGGTGATGCTGCCCGCAGGCAAGATCACCGAGGCGACCATCGATGCACTGACAAAACTGATGGAGCGCGACGACGTCATCATCGACGGCGGCAACACGCTTCTGGCAGGACGACGTGCGCCGCGGCAAGGCGCTGAAGGAGCGCGGCATCCACTACATCGACGTCGGCACCTCGGGCGGCGTCTGGGGCATCGACCGCGGCTACTGCATGATGATCGGCGGCGACAAGGCCGTGGTCGACCGCCTCGACCCGATCTTTGCGGCGCTGGCGCCGGGGATCGGCGATATCCCGCGCACCGCGCGGGCGCGAGGGACGCGACCCCCGCATTGAGCAGGGCTATATCCACGCCGGCCCGGTAGGCGCCGGGCATTTCGTGAAAATGGTTCACAACGGCATCGAATACGGGTTGATGCAGGCCTATGCCGAAGGTTTTGACATCCTGAAGAACGCCAATATCGAGGCGCTGCCCCCCGAGCATCGTTTCGATCTCGATATTGCCGATATCGCCGAAGTGTGGCGGCGCGGCAGCGTGATCCCGTCATGGCTGCTCGATCTCACCGCCTCGGCACTCGCCAAAAATCCAACGCTCGGCAGCTATTCCGGCTTCGTCGAGGATTCCGGCGAAGGCCGCTGGACCGTCAACGCCGCGATCGACGAGGCGGTTCCGGCCGAGGTGCTGACCGCGGCTTTGTTCGCGCGTTTTCGTTCGCGCAAGGAACACACCTTCGCCGAAAAGATTCTCTCCGCGATGCGCGACGGTTTCGGCGGCCACAAGGAGCCGCAGCAGCATCCGGATCCGGCGCGGCAGAACGCCCCCGACATCGTCAAGCCAAAGGCCGGCCGTTCGTGACAGACGTCGCTGCAAATCAGACCAGGCTCCCAAATCAAAGGAAGCCCGACCCCTGCGCCTTCGTCATCTTCGGCGCCACCGGCGACCTGACGCACCGGCTGGTGATCCCCTCGCTCTATAACCTCGCGGCGGCCGGGCTGTTGCCCGACAAATTCTGCGTGGTCGGCATCACCCGCAAGGGCATGTCCAGCGACGCGCTTCGCGACAGCCTGATGAAGGGCCTGCGCCAGTTCGCCACCCGCCCGGTGGACGATGCGGTCGCCAAACGCCTGCTCGCATGCGTCACCAGCATCGAGGCCGATGCGAAGGACCCGGCCTCGTTCGATGCGATGCGCGACCGGCTGGAGAAACTGGAAGCGAACCGGTCTACCGGCGGCAACCGGCTGTTCTATCTGGCAACGCCGCCGAACGCATTCGCGCCGATCAGCCCGCCAACTCGGCCGCGCCGGTCTGCTGAAACAGGCCGACGGCGCGTGGCGGCGGCTGGTAGTCGAAAAGCCGTTCGGCACAGACTTCGCGTCGGCCAAAGCGCTCAACGGTGAGCTCCTGAAGATCCTCGACGAGCACCAGATCTACCGGATCGATCATTATCTCGGCAAGGAGACGGTGCAGAACATCCTGGTGCTGCGCTTCGCCAACGGCATGTTCGAGCCGATCTGGAACCGCGATCATATCGATCACATTCAGATCACCGTCGACGAGACGCTCGGCGTCGGCCAACGCGGCAGTTTCTATGACTCAACCGGCGCCCTGCGCGACATGGTGCCGAACCATCTGTTTCAATTGCTGTCGCTGGTCGCGATGGAGCCGCCGATCCGTTTCGATGCGCATTCGGTGCGCTCGGAGAAGGCCGACGTGCTGGCGGCGATCCAGACCCAGAGCGAGCAGGACGCGCTGAAGAATTCCGTGCGCGGCCAGTATCTCGCCGGCAGGATCGGCGACACCGAGATCGAGGATTACTGCAAGACCGAGGAGGTCAGCTCCGGCAGCACCACCGAGACCTATGCCGCGCTGAAACTGACCATCGACAACTGGCGCTGGGCCGGCGTGCCTTTTTACCTGCGCACCGGCAAGGCGCTCGGCGTCAAGCGCACCGAAGTGGCGATCAAGTTCAAGCAGGCGCCGTTCGCGATGTTCAGCTGCACCCCGGTGGAGACGCTGGCGGAGAACTACCTGGTGATCGGCGTGGCGCCGACGGAAGGCATCGCGCTGCAATTCAACACCAAGGTGCCCGGCCCCTCGATCAGGATCGACGGCGTCGACATGAAATTCCGCTACAAGGACTACTTCAAGGCCGAGCCCGCGACCGGCTACGAGACGCTGATCTACGACTGCATGATCGGCGACAACATCCTGTTCCAGCGCGCCGACGGCGTAGAGGCCGGCTGGAAGGCGGTGCAGCCGTTCCTGGACGCCTGGAAGAAGGCGGGCAGCAACGGGCTGCAGAGTTACAAGGCCGGCAGCGAGGGTCCGGCCGGCGCCGAGGAGCTGCTCAGGCGCGACGGCCGCAGCTGGCGCAAGCTCGGTTAGACGGATGGCTTCAAGCCGTGTGAGCCTGACCTTGCCGGCGCTCGGCTCCTGCCGCGAAATGCTGTTCGAGGTGGCGGGCTCCGAAAAGCGCGCGATCTTGACGCGCGTGCTCGCAGGCGAGAACGTGCCGGCGAACCGCGCGCATTCCCTGGGTGAGACCGTCTGGCTCGTGGATGAAGGCGCGCTTCCGGAGAATTTTCGTGGGCAATAAGGCGGGCAAAATACCCTGCGCGCTGGTCGTGATGGGCGTGTCCGGCTCCGGCAAGAGCACCATCGCGGAGAAGCTGGCCGAACGGCTGGCCTGGCGCTACGAGGACGGCGACAGGTTTCATCCCGCCAGCAACGTCGCCAAGATGAGCGCCGGACATCCGCTCACCGACGAAGACCGCTGGCCCTGGCTGCAGGCGATCGCCGACGAGATCGACCGGGTCTGCAAGGCCGGCCAGCATGCCGTGATCGCCTGCTCGGCGCTGAAGCGCGCCTATCGCGACGTGCTGGTGCATGGACGAGACGATGTCCGCATCATCTTTCTCAAGGGCACGCAGGCATTGATCGCGAGCCGCCTCGCCGCAACGCAAAGGTCATTTCATGCCGCCGGGCCTGTTGGATAGCCAGTTCAAGACCCTTGAGCCGCCGAGCGCCGACGAAAATCCCGTGACCGTGTCGATCGACGCTTCGGTCGAGGCCATCGTCGATGACATCGTCCACCAACTGGGGCTCGGTCCCGCCGACAGCGGTGCGCCGCGCAGGAACCGCTCATGACCCGCATCGCCCTTGTCGTCTCCGATGTCGACGGCACGCTGCTGACAGACGACAAGACCCTGACCGACGGCGCGAGGCGCGCGGTGCGCCGGCTGCACGACGCCGGCATCGGCTTCACCATCACCTCGCAGCCGTCCGACCGTCGGCATGCGGTTTCTGATCGAGCCGCTCGCGATCACGCTGCCGGTCGGCGCCTTCAACGGCAGCTCGATCGTCGATCCCAATCTGAACCCGATCGAGCAGCATCTGATCCCGACGTCGGCGGCCGAGCGCAGTCTCGGCGTGCTGAACGAATTCGGCGTCGATATCTGGCTGTTCACCAACGAGAAGTGGCTCACCCGCAACGGCGACGGCGAATACGTGCCGCATGAACAGCGCGCGATCCGCGCCGATCCGACCGTCGTCGGGGATTTTGCGCCCTATCTCGTCGGCCGCCTGCAAGATCGTCGGCTCCAGCGCCGATCCGGCGCTGCTGCAACGCTGCGAAGCCGCGATGCTTGAGGCCGTGGGCGCGCAGGCCACGGCCGTCCGCTCGCAAAGCTATTATCTCGACGTCACCCCGCCGGGCTGCGACAAGGGCACCTTCGTGCAGGCGATGGCCCGGCGTCTCGGCATTTCGACCGACGCGGTTGCCACCATCGGCGACATGCAGAACGATCTGGCGATGTTTCGCAAGAGCGGCCTGTCGATCGCGATGGGCAACGCCACCGACGACGTCAAGCAACAGGCGACGCACGTCACGGCCTCGAACGAGGACGAGGGATTTGCGGGGGCGATCGAGATGATTCTGCGGAATAACGAAGCGGCTGGGCGACGGTGATCGTCCCTCTCCGCGAGTCGTCGGCCGAGCGAAGCGAGCCGGGATGCCATACGCCGGTCGTGCGTTGAGGACCTTGGCAGTTGCCTTTGCAGCAATTGACCCGCTGGTTATGGGCCGGCCTTCGCCAGACGACGAGAGATTAACTTCCCGATCCTATTTCGACCGTTGCATCGCCGGCTTGTCGACCGGCTTCTTGGCGTCGCTGAGATTATGCGCGGTGTTGATCAGCGCGATGTGGGTCAGCGCCTGCGGGAAATTGCCGGTCTGGCGTCCTGCGCCGGAATCGAATTCCTCCGCCAACAGCCCGAGATCGTTCGCCACCGCGACCACGCGGTCGAACAGCGCCTGCGCCTTGGCGATCTCGCCCGCCAGCACATAGGCGTCGGCGAGCCAGAGCTGCAGGCGAGAAACGCGCCTTCGATCGGCTGCTCTTCGTCCGAGACCTCGCGGGGATCGTGCCGCAGCACAAATCCGTCCCGCATCATGTGCTTTTCGATCGCCGCGATGGTGCCGCGGACGCGCGGGTCCGACGCCGGCAGGAAACCGACCGCGGGCAGCAGCAGGATGCTGGCATCGAGCAATTGCGAGCCGTAGGACTCGACGAACGCGTTCTGGCTCGCGTCAAAACCCTTCGCGCAGACGTCGCGGCAGATGGTGTCGCGCAACGCCCGCCAGCGCTCGAGCGGCGCATCGAAGCCGAACTTTTCGGCGCTCTTGATGGCGCGGTCGAACGCGACCCAGGTCATCACTTTCGACGAGACGTAGTGCTTGCCGTCGCCGCGACGCTCCCAGATGCCGTGATCGGGCTGGTCCCAGACTCGCCGCCAAATGCTCGAGCACCGCGCATTCCAGATCCCAGGTGCCGTCATCGAGTTTCAGCTCGGCCATGCGCGACTGATGAAACGCGTCCATCAACTCGCCATAGACATCGAGCTGCAGCTGGGCATGCGCGGCGTTGCCGACCCGAACCGGCTTGCGCGCCCTCGTAGCCGGGCAGCCAGCCTGCCTCCCATTCCAGGAGCCGCCGCTGGCCCATGATGCCGTACATGATCTGCATGTTGGCCGGCGCTCCCGCCGCCGCGCGCAGCAGCCAGTTGTGCCAGGCCGACGCCTCCTCGGTGTAGCCGCGAGTTCATCAGCGCCAGCAGCGTGAAGGTGGCGTCGCGCAGCCAGCAGAAGCGGTAGTCCCAGTTGCGCTGCCCCCCGAGCTTTTCCGGCAGCGAGGTCGTCGGCGCCGCGACAATGCCGCCGGTCGGCGCATAGGTCAGCGCCTTCAGCGTGATCAGCGACCGCATCACGAGATCGCGGCGGCCGCCTTCATAGGTGCAATGGCTGCACCATTCGGTCCAGAAATCCTCGGTGTCCTGCAAGGCCTGCGCAGGATTGATCGCCTTGGGGACCGGCAGATGCGAAGGCCCGTAGGTGAGCACGAAGGGAATGGTCTCGCCCTCGCTCACCTCGAAATCGGCCAGCGTGGTCAAGTCCTCGCCGCGGGTCTCGACCGGCGTGCGCAGCACCGTCATGTCCTGCCCGGCAATCGCCAGCAGCGCGCCATCCTCGGTGCGCCTGACCCAGGGGATATCCGTGCCGAAGCCGAAGCGGATCACGAGCTGCATCTTCAGCTTGACCCTGCCCGCGACGCCGCGCACCAGCCGGACCACGTCGGAGGCGGTGCCGCGCGGCGGCATGAAATCGATCAGCGCGACGGCGCCGTTGGCCGTCTCGAAGCGCGTCTCCAGGATCAGCGTATTGTCCCAGTAGCGGCGCGAGGATTTTGTCACCTCTTCCGCCGGCGCGATCAGCCATCGGCCGTTCCGGTGGGTGCCGAGCAGGGCCGCGAAACAGGCGTCGGAATCGAACGCCGGCCAGCACAGCCAGTCGATCGAGCCGTCGCGGCCGACCAGCGCCGCGGTCTCGCAATCGCCGATCAACCCATAGTCTTCGATTCGACTGGACAAGGTCTTATCACCCTTGAAAATGCTGACGCGTCAGACCGCGGCGCGAGTCCGCCCGGCGGTGGCGCGCTTGAGCGCGGCGACATCGATCGCCGCCGCAATCTCGTCGAGCGCCAGCGGCAGCCGCCGGCGCCAGTTCGGATGTTCGTCGACGGTGCCGGGAATATTGGGCTGGTCGATCACGCCGAGCAGATCCTCCAGCGAGATCGCCAGCAGGCGCGATTTGGTCCGCGCCAGGAAGCCTGCTACCGCATAGAGATCGTGGCTATCGATGGCGTGATGACGCAAGGCCTCGCTCAGCATCCTCAGCGCATGCCAGCGCGCGTCGTCGCTTTCGCCGGGATCGATCCCGAGCGAGCGTTTCAGCTTCAGATCGCTGAACGAGCGCCAGCCGGCATAGCTCGAGAGATCGTGGGTGTTGAAGGTGACCAGCGCATTGGGCGCGTAATGGTCGACGCCGCGAAACCGGCCGTGATCGTCGCGCTCGAACATCATCACCTGGTACGACCAGATGCCCCAATCGGCCATCTGCTTCGCGAAAGCCTTCCGGCACGGTGCCGAGATCCTCGCCGATCACCACGCAGCGGTGCGCCATGCTTTCCTGCGCGGTCGCCGCCAGCAGCGCCTCGAACGGCATCTGCACATAGACGCCGTCCTTTGCGGCAAAACCGTGCGGCACCAGATAGAGCCGCTTCAGGCCCAGCACATGGTCGAGCCGGATCGCGCCGGCGTGCCGCATCGAGGCCCGAAGCATCTCGCGGTACGGTTCGAACGACTTGATTTCGAGGCCGGCGGCGTTGAAGCCCGCCAGTCCCCAGTTCTGGCCCGCGACGTTCAGCGGGTCCGGCGGCGCGCCGACGGCGAGATGGCGGGAGATCGCCGCCTGCTCGTTCCAGGCATCGAAGCCGTCGGGTTGCACGCCGACCGCGACATCGAGATAGAGACCGACCTTCATGCCGAGCGATTTGGCGCGAGCCTGGCAGACCCCGAGCTGCCGGTCGGCGATCCACTGCACGAATTCGACGAATTCGATCTCGCCCCTGTCCGGCCCCTGACGCAGGCCCGCGCAATTGGCCTCGTCGGGCTGCCGCCACTCTTCCGGCCATTCCCACCACGGTTTGTTGAATTTGTGCCTGAGCACCTCGAAGCAGGCGAAGCGCGACAACAGCGGCGCGCGCTCGGCTGCAAAATTCTTCGAAGTCTTGCCGGGCTTCGCTGTCGGGATCGGCCCTGAAGGCGTCGAAGGCGAAGCGCAGCGCGCGCCATTTCAGCCCGGCAACGGCGGCATAATCGACGATCTCGCTTTGCCGCAGCCGGGCGAGCGCGTCCTGGTCCTCGGCAGCGGGCTGAAATCCGGGGACCCTTTCAACGTCGATATAGAGTGCATTCAGAAACAACCGGCTGTTCGGCGAATAGGGGCTGCAATCGCCCGGCCGGTCATCGAACAGCGCGTGCAGCGGATTGAGGCCGATACCGTCCGCTCCCAGATGGCTTGCCAGTTCGATCAGCCCTTCGAGGTCGGTAAAATCCCCGATCCCCCAGTTGCGCGCCGACCTGACGCCATAGAGCTGGACCGCCAGCAGCCAGCAGCGGTCGAAATCGCCGCCAAAAGCCTTTGACGGCGCGACGATCAGCGGCGCTTCTTCCGTGAACGAGGCGGCATCGGACAAATGCAGCCAATACGAACCGACAGGCAAATCCGGCGGCCAGACGATGACGCGCTCTTTGGCTTCGCCTTGCGCGATAACCTCAAGATCCGCAATGATTTTCCAGCGCAGCGGCAACGTGGCCGCGCCCTTGAGCTCGGTCCGCGCCGGACGGCCCGACCGCATCACCACCGTCCCGCCGAGAAACCGGCGCGGGGCGCGCACCGGCAGGGCGTCGATGATGATTTTCAGCGCGGCCTCGTCCGTCACATGCCGGTGACCCTGACCGTCGATAAACTCGGTCTGGATTCCCAGTTCCTTGGCTTTGGTGAACAGGTCCATTCGGCACGCGGTTTGCACGCAACAGGGGGAGGTGTCGCTAAATTCTCTAGATGAGGTAAGAGGATAGCCGTGTTTAACTCTCAGGCGTCCCCGGCGTTCCCCGGGAACCAATGCCCGGCCAGCGGCTTTCTATATGGGTCCGGAGCGTCTCCTTTCCCGCGATCGAAACGGGACGTCGTTTCCATGTCAATGGCATCACCGTGAACAAAACAATTCAAACTGTCGAGAGCGCCGCGGCCGGCGGCGCTTTCCATAATCCCGCCCTGCTGTTTCGCTGTCTGGCGTGAGGGACGCCATGAACCTGTTGTCATCCATCGATGCGACGGAGCTGCCGGTCACCGCACTGGATGGCGACGAGCTTTGGTACAAGGATGCCATCATCTATCAGCTGCACGTCAAGGCCTTCGCCGACAGCAACAATGACGGCATCGGCGATTTCGCGGGCCTGACCGAGAAGCTCGGCTATCTGCAGGACCTCGGCGTCACCGCGCTGTGGCTGTTGCCGTTCTATCCCTCGCCCGGCCGCGACGACGGCTACGACATCGCCGATTACGGCGCGATCAATCCCGATTTCGGGACCATGAAGGATTTCAGACGCTTCATCGTCGAGGCCAAGCGGCGGGGCCTTCGGGTCATTACCGAACTCGTCATCAACCACACCTCCGACCAGCACGACTGGTTCAAGCGCGCCCGCCGCAGCGATCCCAAATCGAGCGCGCGCAACTGGTATGTGTGGAGCGACACCGACCAGAAATATCCGGGCACAAGGATCATCTTCACCGACACCGAGAAGTCGAACTGGACCTGGGACCCGGAAGCCGGCGCCTTCTACTGGCACCGCTTCTTCTCGCACCAGCCGGACCTCAACTTCGACAATCCGCGCGTGGTGAGCGCGCTGGTGCAGGTGATGAAGCGCTGGCTCGATACCGGCGTCGACGGCTTCCGGCTCGACGCAATCCCCTATCTGTGCGAGCGCGACGGCACCAACAACGAGAACCTGCCGGAAACCCACGCCGTCATCAGGAAGCTGCGCGCCGAGCTTGACGCCTATGCCAAGGGCAAGGTGCTGCTGGCGGAGGCCAATCAATGGCCGGAGGACGTGCAGGAATATTTCGGCAAGGGCGATGAATGCCACATGGCCTATCATTTCCCGCTGATGCCGCGGATCTACATGGCGATCGCCCAGGAAGACCGCTTTCCCATCACCGACATCCTGCGCCAGACCCCGGAAATCCCGCCCAACTGCCAGTGGGCGCTGTTCCTGCGCAACCACGACGAACTGACGCTGGAAATGGTCACCGACGTCGAGCGCGACTATCTCTGGTCGACCTACGCCAACGATCCTCGCGCCCGCATCAATGTCGGCATCCGCCGCCGCCTGGCGCCGCTGATGGACAACGACCGGCGCAAGATCGAGCTGATGAATTCGCTGCTGCTGTCGTTCCCGGGCACGCCGATCATCTATTACGGCGACGAGATCGGCATGGGCGACAACATCTATCTCGGCGACCGCAACGGCGTGCGCACGCCGATGCAATGGACGCCCGACCGCAATGGCGGGTTCTCCCGCGCCGACCCCGCACGGCTCTACGCGCCGACCATCATGGACCCGGTCTACGGCTACGAGGCGGTCAACGTCGAGGCGCAGTCGCGCAGCCTGTCCTCGCTGTTGAGCGCCACCAAGCGGCTGATTGCGGTGCGCAAGTCGACCTCGGCGTTCGGCCGCGGCACCATCACGTTCATCCGCCCCGCCAATCGCGCGGTGCTCGCCTATGTCAGGCAGTATCGGGGCGAGGTGATCCTTTGCGTCGCCAACCTGTCGCGATCGGCGCAGGCGACCGAACTCGACCTTTCGCCATGGAAGGACCGGATCCCGCTGGAAATGCTCGGCCGCACCCGCTTTCCGGCGATCGGCGAATTGCCCTACATGATCACGCTGGCGCCCTACGGCTTCTACTGGTTCCAGCTCAAGGAACGCGACAAATCCGAGCGCGTCGCACCGTCCGTGGTTCCGGAATTCGAGACCCTCGTGGTGCCGCTCGGCGCGACCTGGGTGTCGCTGGCCCGCACCCGCAGCGTATTCGAACGCGACGTGCTGCCCGGATATCTGGCGCGAACCCGCTGGTATCCGGAAGGCTCGGCGGAGGCCATTCATCCCACGTTGACATCGGCAATTCCGTTTTGCGATATCGGCGACAACCGCCCCTGGGTTGCCTTTTTCGAAGCGACCCAGCGCGGCGTCACCGCGCGTTACGTCCTGCCGATGCAGATCGAATGGGTGCGCTTCGATCGCGAGCGCTACAACCCGCACGCATTCGCTGCGGTGCGTCAGGGCGCGCGGGAAGGAACCTTGCTGGACGTCGCGACCGATCAGATCTTCATCGCGCTGATGCTGCGCAATCTGCGGGAGAGCCTGACCGTCGAGGAAAACGGCTTGCGCCTCGAATTCAGGCCGACCGCCGGACTTTCGGACAAGCCGATCAAACCGCCCGAGCATGTCCGCGCCATCGAAACCGAACAGTGCAACAGCATGGCGCTGGTCGATCGCGACTATGTGGTCAAGGTGTATCGCAAGCTCGAATCCGGCATCCATCCCGAGATCGAGATCGGCCGGTTTCTCACCGAGGTCGCGGGCTTTGCCAACGCGCCGGCGCTGCTCGGCAGCGTCGAACTGGTCGAAGGCGGCAAGAAAAGCGCGATCGCGGTCGTGCATGCCTTGGTCGAAAACCAGGGCGACGGCTGGACCGTCACCTCGGCCTATCTCGATCGCTTTGTCGACGAACAGCTTCTGCTGGCGAGCAGCGAACACCCAGGTGAAAGCGAGGAGCAAGTCCCCTATCTGCGCTACATGTCGCAAGCGGGCCGACGCGTCGCCGAGATGCACCTCGCGCTGGCCAGTACCAGCGAATTTGCCGATTTCGCGCCGGAAGCAACAGACCCTGCGGACGTGCGGCAGTGGATCGAGGATGCGATCGAACGCGCCGAACGTGTCTTCGACGCCTTGGCGCAACGGCGGGACGCGATGAAGGAAGCCGACCGCCTGCTGGTCGATCAGCTTCTGGCGCGGCGCGAAGGCCTGCACGACCGCCTGAGCACGCTGCTTCCGCCTGACATCGACGGCCTCAACATCCGCCACCACGGCGACCTCAACCTCGGCCGGATGCTGGTCGTCAAGGACGATATCTTCCTCATCGGATTCGAGGGCGAAGCCCGGCGAACGCTCGAGGCGCGGCGACGCAAGGCACCCGCGGCGCGCGACGTCGCCGGCCTGATCCGGTCGATCGACTATTCGGCCACCGCCGCACTGGAGCGCGCATCGAAAGTAGCGCCCGATGAGCACGGCAAGCTTGCTGCTGCGCTCGCGGAATGGCGCGATCGCGCCACGGCGGCATTTCTGGCTGCCTATCGCGAGATCATGAGCACTGCACGTCTGTGGCCGGCCGATCCCGCAGCTTCCGGACGGCTCTTGAACTTCTTTCTGCTTGAAAAAGCCTTCTACGAGATCGAATACGAGCTGGCGCACCGTCCAGACTGGCTGCGGGTGCCGCTGACCGGGGCGATCCGGATATTGTCCGAAAACACCAACGAGGCCTCATGACCAAACTGTCCGCTGAGGCCTATGCGATCGTGGAAGGCCGCCACTCCGATCCCTTCCACTATCTCGGCCTTCACACCGAGGGCGGCAAGACCGTGGTGCGCGCGTTCCTCCCCGAGGCGTCGAATGTCGAGGCGATCGGCGAGCACGGTGAATCGGCTGAGCTTGCGCGGATTCACGATGCCGGTCTGTTCGCAGGCGCCCTGCCGAACGGCTCCAAGCGCTACCAGTTGCGCGCCCGCTTCGGCGACACCGTGGTCGATCTCGACGACCCCTATCGCTTTCCGCCTGTCCTGACCGATTTCGATCTGTATCTGCTCGGCGAAGGCACCCATCAGCGGCTTTACGACAAGCTCGGCGCGCATCCGATGACGCTCGATGGCGTCGACGGCGTGGCCTTCGTGGTGCTCGCCCCCAACGCGCGACGGGTCAGCGTGGTCGGCGATTTCAATTTCTGGAATCCGCGCCGGCATCCGATGCGCGTGCGCGGCGTCGGCTATTGGGAGCTGTTCGTGCCGCACGCCGCCGCGGGCGATCACTACAAGTTCGACATCATCGGCCCGCAGGGCCAGCATCTGCCGCTGAAGTCCGATCCGCTGGCCTTTGCCGCGGAACTGCGCCCGGGCACCGCCTCGATCGTGTTCGACGAGACAAAACTGCCGCATCCGCAGCCAGCGCCCGCCGGTGTCAACGCGCTCAGCGCGCCGATGTCGATCTACGAGGTTCATCTCGGCTCATGGCGGCGCAAGAGCGACAACGAATGGCTGAGTTATCGCGAGCTCGCCGAGCAGCTTCCGGCTTACGCGCGCGATCTCGGCTTCACCCATATTGAATTCCTCCCGGTCAGCGAACACCCGTTCGACGGCTCATGGGGCTATCAGCCGACCGGCCTGTACGCGCCGACCAGCCGGTTCGGCACGCCTTCAGATTTTTCGGCGCTGGTCGACGCCTGCCATCGCGAAGGCCTTGGCGTGCTGCTGGACTGGGTGCCCGGGCATTTTCCGGACGATCCGCACGGCCTCGGCCATTTCGACGGCACCGCGCTCTACGAGCACGCCAACCCGCTGCAGGGCCGCCACCTCGACTGGGGCACGCTGATCTACAATTACGGCCGCACCGAAGTGGTGAATTTCCTGGTGTCGAACGCACTGTTCTGGCTGGAGCGCTACGGCATCGACGGCCTGCGCGTCGATGCGGTCGCCTCGATGCTCTATCTCGACTACAGCCGCCCCGCCGGGGAGCTGGATTCCGAACAAATATGGCGGCCGGGAAAATCTCGAAGCCATCGATTTCCTGCGCCGCTTCAATACCGAAGTGTTTTCCAGGTTTCCGCAGGCCACCACCGCGGCGGAAGAGTTCGACCGCGTGGCCGCAGGTGTCGCGCCCGGTCGAATATGGCGGGCTTGGCTTCGGCTACAAATGGAACATGGGCTGGATGCACGACACGCTGAATTACATCAGCAAGGATCCGATCCACCGCAAACATCATCACGGCGACATCCTGTTCGGCCTGCATTACGCCTTTTCGGAAAATTTCATCCTGCCGCTGTCGCACGACGAGGTCGTGCACGGCAAGCGCTCGATCCTGGGGCGGATGCCCGGCGACGACTGGCAGCGCTTTGCCAACCTGCGCGCCTATTACAGCTTCATGTTCGGTCATCCCGGCAAGAAGCTGATGTTCATGGGCTGCGAATTCGCGCAGGCGCGCGAATGGAATCACGATCGCTCGCTGGACTGGCACCTGCTCAAGCAAAAGACGCACGCCGGCATCCAGGCCCTGATCCGCGATCTCAACCGGCTCTATCGCGCGCTGCCGGCGCTGCACGAGCTGGACTGCGATCCGGCCGGCTTTGAATGGGTCGTCACCGACGATGCCAACGGCAATGTGTTCGCCTGGATCCGCAAGGGCGCAGACGCCCGCGCGCGGTGCCTGGTGGTCGTGAATTTCTCGCCCAATGTGTATTACAACTATCGCGTCCAGGTTCCGTTCGCCGGCAAGTGGCGCGAGGTTCTCAATTCGGACTCCGCCCATTACGGCGGCAGCAATGTCGGGAACGTCGGAGAGGTCCATGCGTTGGAAGGCCTCGTGCCCGAGCTCAATCTCACCGTCCCGCCTCTGGCCGCCATTTTTCTCGTACCGGAAAGCTGACGCATGCGATTGTCCGCCGGAACCTTCTCGCGCCTCGGTGCAAGCTGGGACGGCCGGGGCACCAACTTTGCGCTGTTCTCCGCCAACGCGCAGAAGGTCGAGCTTTGCCTGTTCGACGGCCAGGGCCGCCGCGAACTCGAGCGCATCGAATTGCCCGAGCGCAGCGAAGACGTCTGGCACGGCTACCTGAACGACGTTTCGCCCGGCCAGCTCTACGGCTATCGGGTTCACGGGCCCTATGAGCCCGAGCACGGCCATCGCTTCAATCCCAACAAGCTGTTGCTCGATCCCTATGCCAGGCGGCTTGCCGGGCGGCTGGTGTGGAGCGATGCCCATTTCGCCTATCGCACCGGCAGCCCGCGCGAGGACCTTTCCTTCGACCGGCGCGACAATGCGCGCGGCATGCCGAAGGCCGTCGTGGTCGACGAAACCTTCAACTGGGGCCGCCGTGAAATGCGTCCCAACATCCCCTGGGAAGACACCATCATCTATGAGGCGCACGTCAAGGGCCTGACCGCAGAGGCGCGAAGACGTGCCGCCCAATTTGCGCGGCACCTTTGGCGGGCTGTCCTCGCCGGCGATGATCGAGCATCTCAAGCGGCTCGGCGTCACCACCATCGAGCTGTTGCCGATCCATGGCTTCGTCGACGACCGGGTGCTGGTCGAAAAGAAACTGGTGAACTATTGGGGCTACAACACGCTGTCCTTCTTCGCGCCGGAGCCGCGCTACGCGCAGGACAACCCGCTCGACGCCTTCCGCACCACGGTGGCGCGGCTGCACGACGCCGGCATCGAGGTGATGCTCGACGTCGTCTACAATCACACCGCCGAAGGCGACCATATGGGCCCGACGCTGTCGTTCCGCGGCATCGACAACGCTTCCTACTACTGGCTGAAGCCGGACAATCCGCGCTTCTACGACGATTTCACCGGCTGCGGCAGCTCGGTCAATCTCACCCATCCGCGCGTGCTGCAGATGGTGATGGATTCGCTGCGCTACTGGGTCGAAGTCTGCCACGTCGACGGCTTCCGCTTCGATCTCGCCACCACGCTGGCGCGCGGGCCGAACGGCTTTGACCGCAACGGCGCGTTTCTCACCGCGATCCGGCAGGACCCGGTGCTGTCGCCGGTCAAGCTCGTCGCCGAACCCTGGGACCTCGGCTTGGGCGGCTATCAGGTCGGCGCGTTTCCCTCGCAATGGTCGGAATGGAACGACCGCTATCGCAGCGCGATGCGGCGCTACTGGAGCGGCGAAGGCAGCCTGATCGGCGAGGTGTCCGGCCGCATGACCGGCTCGTCCGACCTGTTCAACCATGACGGCCGCAAGCCCCGCGCCAGCGTCAACCACATCACCGTGCATGACGGCTTCACGCTGCAGGACCTGTTCAGCTACAATCGAAAAGCACAACGAGGCCAACGGCGAAGACAATCGCGACGGCGCCAACGACAACCACAGCAACAATTGCGGCCATGAAGGCCCGACCGACGACCCCGCGATCACGGCGCTGCGCCGTCAGCTGCGGAAAAACCAGCTCGCCTGCCTGTTGCTGGCGCAGGGCCTGCCGCTGATTCTGGCCGGCGACGAGGTCGGCAACTCGCAGTCCGGCAACAACAACGCCTATTGCCAGGACAACGAAATCGGCTGGGTCGGCTGGGAAGGCCTCGGCCGCGAGGGCGACGATCTCACCGATTTCATCGGCCACATGACCGGGATACGAAGACGCTTTCCGCAGCTACGTTCGCACCGCTGGCTCGATGGCCGGCGCGCCGACGGATCCTATGGCGTGCTGTGGCTGACGCCGGCGGCCGAAGAGATGAAGGAAGAAGACTGGAAATTTCCGGAAGGCCGCTTTCTCGCCTATGTGCTCGGCCCCGCCGAACAAGGCGGCGCGCCGATCTTCATCGTGCTGAACGCGGCGCCCGAAGAGATCGCATTCAAAATGCCGAAGATGCCGGAATACAAGACCTGGCAGCAACTGGTGAACACCGCCGACGTCAAACAGGAGGTCAGGGATTTCGCCTCGGGAAGCGAGGCCAAGGCGCCTCCCCGCTCGGTCCTTGCGTTTGCGGGTTCGGCATGAATGAGCGGCAATTCGGCCCGCGACTGACTGCGGACGGCGCATCGTTTCGGCTTTGGGCGCCGGCGGCGACAACGCGTCGATCTGCTGCTGGAAAAGCCCCACGCCATGCGGCGCGGCGAAGACGGCTGGTTTTCCACCGACATCCCGGGCGTCAAAGCCGGCGCACGCTACAAATTCCGCATCGACGACGAAATCGACGTGCCCGATCCGGCTTCCGCGTTCCAGCCCGACGACGTCTCGGGCCCGAGCGAAGTGATCGATCACGCAGGCTACCGATGGCGGGCCTCCGACTGGCGCGGCCGGCCATGGCAGGAAACCGTCCTGATCGAAACCCATGTCGGCACCTTCACGCCGGAGGGCACCTACCGCGCCATGATCGAAAAGCTCGATCATCTGGCGGCTGTCGGCATCACCGCGCTGGAATTGATGCCGCTGGCGGATTTCGCCGGGCAACGCAACTGGGGCTATGACGGCGTGCTGTGGTACGCGCCCGACAGCGCCTATGGCCGCCCCGACGATCTCAAGACCCTGATCGATGAGGCGCACCTGCGCGGGCTGATGGTGTTTCTCGACGTGGTCTATAACCACTTCGGCCCGGAGGGAAATTACCTCGGCCGCTATGCGCCGTCCTTCTTCACGCAAGGCGCAGACCCCCTGGGGCAACGTCATCGATTACCGGGTGCCGGAGGTGCGCGCCTTCGCCATCGAGAACGCGCTGTACTGGCTCTCGCGAATACCGCTTCGACGGGCTGCGGCTGGATGCGGTGAATACCATCACCGAGCCCGGCGAAATCCCGCTGCTGCACGATCTCAGCCATGCCGTGGGCAGGCTTGCTGCGGAAACCGGCCGTCACATTCATCTGGTGCTGGAAAACGGCGACAACCGTGCGAGCCTGCTCGATGCCGAACAAGACCCGCTGCGCGGCAAATATCGCGCGCAGTGGAACGACGACTATCATCACGCCTGGCATGTGCTGCTGACCGGCGAGACGCAGGGCTATTACGGCGACTACCAGCGGTCTCCGCGCGGTGACCTTGCGCGCGCGCTCGGGCTCCGGCTTTGTCTATCAGGGCGAAGCTTCCGCGTTTCGCGGCGGGCAATTGCGCGGCGAGCCGAGCGGCAAGCTTGCGCCGACTCGCCTTCGTCAATTTCCTGCAGAATCACGACCAGATCGGCAACCGCGCGCTCGGCGACCGGCTCGAAAGCCATGCGAATGCCGAGGCGATCGAAGCCGCCCTGGCGATCACGTTGCTGGCGCCGGCCATTCCGATGCTGTTCATGGGTGAGGAATGGGGTTCGAAAGCGCCATTCCCGTTCTTTTGCGATTTTGCGGGCGATCTCGCTGACGCCGTCCGCAAGGGCCGGCGCAGGGAATACGACTGGGCCTATGCGAGACATGGCGACGAGGTTCCCGATCCGCTGGCGCCATCGACGTTCCGGTCCGCGGTGCTGGATTGGCAATCGCGCAACGAAACGGCGGGAAAAAAGCGGCTGGCGCTGGTGCGGGAACTTCTCGCCATACGCAGGCGAGAGATCGTTCCCCGGCTTGCGGGCGCGGCCTTCGGCGAGGCGCACGCGGCGGATAACGGCCTGCTGACGGCGCACTGGCGCATGGGCGATGGCACCGCGCTTTGCTTGTTCGCCAACCTGTCGGGCAGCGAGATTGCCCACCAACAAAGCGATGTGAAGGGCACCGCAATCTGGGGCGGCGAGGCTGGCCCGGCGCTTCCACCGTGGTCGGTGTTCTGGCGCATCGCCGCAGGACAATAGATCGTCAGTTGCGTTTGGTCAGCAGCAGATTGCCGCGATGCCTGATCGCGGCTTGCGCTACTTCGGCAAAGCGCTGCAACAGCCAGGGCAGCGTGACTTCCAGCCGGACATGATCGTCGGCGACCTCGAGATGACCCGAGGCCGCCTGCCCCAGCGCGCGGACGCGGAACATCATGCGATTGTCCTCCCACCTCTCCTCGTCGACTTTCAACACGGGAATGGAGGAAGCGGCGCGGGTCAATCCCGCCTTGAGGCGGCGCGTCGCCTCCTCGCGGCCAAGCCGATGCGGGATCGAAACGATGAGAGGTGCGGACATTTTTGGACCCTCTTCTAACGTAACTGCATGTAGTTCCGCGTTTCCGGAAAAAAAGAGCGCGGCGAACCGCCGCGGAACGCGGGAACTTTCCGGGTCCCGATCTGGTTCTTGAGGCGGCGGCAGAGCAACAGATGCCCACTGCCGGGCTGGAGGAGATGCTGCATGTCTATCGGAACGATTATCCTGATCATTCTCGTGATCGCCCTGCTCGGCGGCTTCAGCGGCATCGGAGGCGGCCCGTTCTATGGCACCGGATATTACGGCGGCGGCGGCCTCGGCCTCGTCATCGTCATTCTGCTGATCCTGCTGTTGATGGGAAGGCTGTGAGCCGCGAGGCCGCATTAATCCCTCTTTGTCATTCCGGGGCGCGCGTGAAACGAGCGAACCCGGAATCCGGAGCTATGATTTGGGCGAGATTCCGGGTTCGCGTGGAGCCTGTCATCGGGCCGCGCTATGCGCGGACCCGTTGGCGCGCACCCGGAATGACGACGTTAGGATTTCGCCTCCAGCTTCCTGATCGCGGCCTTGATCGATGACGCCGCGTCGTCATAGCCTTCCCACGCCTTTGTCCTGGCGAGCAGCGCCGGCACGGTGCGGACCGTGTAGCGTTTCGGATCGAGATCGCCGCGCACCTGCGCCCAGGTCAGCGGCATCGAGACGGTGCGCGCCTTCGCGCGCCCGCGGCGACAGCACCGCGACCGCAGTCGCCAGGCGGTCGTTGCGGAGATAGTCGAGGAAGATCTTTCCCTGCCGCAGCTTCTTCGACATGTTGAGCAGATAGCGCTCGGGGTCTTCATTGGCCATCCACCGGCAAACTCCTTGCGCAAAGGCCTTTGCCTCCTTCCAGGTCACCCTGTCCTTCGCGCCGTATGCCAGCGGCGCCACCACGTGAAGCCCCTTGCCGCCGGTGGTCTTGCAGAAGCTCTCAAGGCCGAGCTCGGCGAGATACCGCCGCATGTCCTTGGCGGCCTCGACGACATCGGAAAATTCGACCTCCGGCGCGGGATCGAGATCGAACACCAGCCGCCCCGGCACATCAGGCGCATCAGGCGCGCAATTCCAGGGATGCAGCTCGAGCCCGCCGATCTGCGCGACTGCCGCGAGACCCTCGACGCGGTCGATCTGCAAGTATGGCTTGCGGTCGCCGGATACTTTGACAAGCTCCAGCAGGTTCGAGGTGCCGGCCATCGCGTGGCGCTGAAAGAATACCTCGCCATGGATGCCGTCGGGCGCGCGCAACACCGAACATGGCCGTCCCCTGAGATGGCCGATCATCCAGCCGCCGATCGCCTCGAAATAGCGGGCGAGATCGAGTTTGGTCACGGCTTTGCCGTCGCCGGCGTCCGGCCACAGCTCCTTGTCGGGCTTTGAGATGATCGACGCCCATCACCTCGGCGGATCTGTTCGCCGGCGCCCTGGCCAATCTGGCCGCGGTCTTTCCCGCAGGCTCGGCAATTGCGGTCATCGCCGGCCGTTCCGCGACGATCTCGCCCGCCGGCTTGTCCTGGCGCAGTGCCTTGAACGCGGCCTGCCGGATATTCCCGGCATCGGTCCAACCGGCGAATTCAATCTCGGCGACAAGCTCGGGCTTCAGCCAATGCACGTCGCGGGTCTTGCGCGGCGCATCCTTGCCGCCGAACGGGCTCTTGTCGGAGGCGTTGGCCTTCAGCGCCGGCATGATCCGCCTGACCGTGTCCTGCCCGAAGCCGGTGCCGACAATTCCGACAAAGGCCAGATGGTCGCCGCGATAGACGCCCGCCATCAGCGAGCGGAATTTGCCGTTGGTGGTCTTCCACCCGCCGAGCACGACCTCCTGTCCGGCGCGGCATTTTGCTTTGGTCCAGCTCTCGGAGCGGCCGGAACGATAGGGCGCGCCGAGCTTTTTCGAGACGATGCCTTCCAGCGACAGCTTGCGCGCCGATTCCATCATCGTGTCGCCGTCGGTCTCGAAATGCTCGACATAGCGGATCGATCTGACTTTTCCCCTGGGCCGCGCTTCCAGCAACTTTTTCAACCGCGCTTTTCGCTCGCCAAGCGGCAGGCGGCGAAGGTCTTCACCATCCGCGAACAACAGGTCGAACGCATAGAAGATCAGATCATCGGTCTTGCCGTCGGAAATCGCGGCCTGCAGCGTCGAAAAATCCGGCGCGCCGTTATGGTCGAGCGCGACGATCTCGCCGTCGATCAGCACATCCGGCAGCGCGCCGCCCTCTTTGGCGATGGCCTTGAACTTGTCGGTCCAGTCGAGACCCTTGCGGGTTTTGAGCGTGGCCTCGCCGTCCTCGACGCGCAATTGCACGCGATAGCCGTCGAACTTGATCTCGTGGCACCATCCCTCCCCGCTCGGCGGCCGCTCGACCGGGGTGCAGAGCTCAGGCGCGACGAAATCCGGCATCGCCGCGACCTTCCTGCCCTTCGGCTCCTTCGCGGGCGCGGCAGACGAGATGACGTCATCGCTCGCGGTTCGAATGCCAGACCGCGTCCGCGCGCGCGCGCTTTGTACTTCGCCGTCATGAACGGCTTGGGCGCCCTGCCCTTGCCTGCGGCGATCTGATCCATGGTCCGTCCCGAGGCGACCGATTTGTCCTCGTCCAGGATGTTGTTGGCCTTGCCCTCCCTGGCGAATTCGTCGCGATGCTTGATCAGGAGCCAGTTGGTGCGCTTGCCCCCGTCGCGGTCGTGGCGCATGCGCACCAGCACCCAGCTGCCGTGCAGCTTGTCGCCGTGCAGCGTGAATTTCAGGTCGCCCTTCTTGAATCCTTTTTCGGGATCGTCGGATTCCCAATAGCCGCGGTCCCAGAGCTGCACGGTGCCGCCGCCATATTGGCCCTTCGGAATGGTGCCTTCGAAATCGCCGTAATCGAGCGGATGATCCTCCACCTCGACCGCGAGCCGCTTGTCGTGCGGATCGAGCGAGGGGCCGCGCGTCACCGCCCAGGACTTGAAGACGCCGTCGAATTCCAGCCTGAAATCGTAGTGCAGCCGGGTCGCGGCGTGCTTCTGGATCACGAACCGCCGCCGCTTCGACGGCTTCACCGGCGTGTCGCCGCTGGGCTCCGCGGTCTTCTCGAAATCGCGCTTCTTTCGGTAGGTGGAGAGGCTTCTCGAGGGCACGGTCAATACCTCATGCGTTGAAGTTGCTGACTCGGAACCGCGCGGAGAGTGTAATGGCCCCATTGCGCCCGTTGAAAGTGCCATCTTCCGACGACCGTCATTGCGAGCGTAGCGAAGCAATCCATCGTCGCAAGGAAAGACTGGATTGCTTCGTCGCGTCGCTCCTCGCGGTGACGTCTGCAGATGTGGGTCCGCGATCTCGCGGCGCGATGCGCCCGAGTTTTGCTGTAATCCTTCGCCCCGTCAGAGGGCGCAGGGAATGCCGGGCGCCCGATGCGCCCGATAGCCGCGTGTGCAATGGTAGTGGTAGAACGCACACGCGTTAGTCACCGGTCACACCGGAATCACCCGGCATTCCCCACGCAATGGTTTTAACGGTTTCCTTCGCGCTCTCCCCGGTGACCGGGCTTTCTTGCCACCGTCGCCCCTGAGAAGCTTGCTTCTCAAGAACTTGACGCCAGCGTCGGGGCGTCAGGACCACACGACTTCGCCGTCCGCATCAAGCGCCCTCGTCAGCGGCGCCATCCGCGTCCACCGCATCCCGCCCCGCGTCCGTGACGATCGCGAAACGCCCCTCTTGTGGGACGGGACGGCGATGGATATAGCGCTGATTTGGGTTTCGGAAAAGCAGAAATATTTTTGCAAAGGGGGCTGGACACGCCAAGTCGAAAACGAGCCCAGCTGATTTGCCCGTCGGGCAGATCAGCCGCTACGCGCTGCCGGGCGCGCCGCCTCCAGCTCGAATCTATCGACCGGCTTTGCGCTTCTTCGCGGTTTTTCTTTTTCGCAGCCTTCTTCGGCACCTTCGCGCCCTTGGCCCTCGCCTCGGACAGCCCGATCGCGATCGCCTGCTTGCGGCTCTTGACCTTCCGGCCGGAGCGGCCGCTCTTCAGCGTGCCGGCCTTGCGCTTCTTCATCGCGCGCTCGACCTTGGCGGATGCCTTTTTCGAATATTTTCGTGCCATGACACTTCTCCCGGTTGCGGGAAAATAATCTTCGCGGACGCCGATGGTTCCCGCTCTGGGATCCGCTGCGCGGATTGACGGTGGCTTTCCGAGCGGTCAGGCGATCGCCGAATAAAGCTCGGATGTATTTTTCGCAGCCCGCAATCGAGCGAGAGTTCTCCGGCGATCGCAATTGTCCGGGCCACCAGCGCGAGCGCCCCGAGCGCTTCATTCTCCGCCGCCGCGGGCAACAGGAGAACAAAGACGATGTCCACCGCCTGCCCGTCGATGGCGTCGAATTCGATTCCCTGCTTCAGTTTCGCCAAGAGCCCGTAGGGCCGTTGCAACTCCGGCAGCCGGGCATGCGGAACCGCGACGCCCTTGCCGATCCCGGTCGATCCCAGCTCTTCCCGCTTGAGAAGCCAGGACGCGACCTGATCGGCAGGCAGGCCGAGACCGGCCGCGGCCTTGGCCGCGAGTTCCTGCAGCAGCAGCCGTTTGTTGGAGCCACGGATGTCGAACATGACGTCCGTTGGCGACAGCAGATCGGAAATCTTCATGGTCCCTCCAGGAGGACGCATCGTTAAAAGCACGGATTGGATCTCGAGTGGTATGCGGATTTCGCTAGAGCCTTTTCCGTTTCGATAGAATCGAAACGGGGCTCTGATTCTTTCTTTGACGCGTTTTCTTCACGCGAACCGGTCTCCGCTTCGCTTGAAAACGCTCTAATCCGGCGCGCGCAGCCGGTAGCCGATCCCGGTCTCGGTCAGCACGAATTGCGGGCGCTCCGGATCGGCTTCGATCTTCTGCCGGAGCTGGCGCACATAGACCCGCAAATATTGCGCGTCGGTCAGCTCGTCCCACAGTTCCTTCAGCAGAAACCGGTGGGTCAGCACCTTGCCGGCGTGCTGCACCAGCACGCGCAGCAGTTCGTATTCCTTCGGCGACAGCTTGACCTCGCGTGTCGCCGACCTTGACGATGCGGCGCACCAGATCGACGGTGAGATCGCCGGTTCGAAACACCGGGCGCTCGCCATGGACCTGCAGCTGGTGCCGCAGCGCCGCGCGCATGCGGGCGAGCAGCTCATCCATCCCGAACGGCTTTGTCAGGTAGTCGTCGGCGCCGAGATCGAGCGCCTGGACCTTGCCGGCCTCGTCGCCGCGGCTCGACAGCACCACGATCGGCACGCTGTCGTTGCGGCCGCGGATCATGCGCAGCAATTCGTGGCCCTGGATATCCGGCAGGCCGAGATCGAGAATGACAAGGGCGGGATTCTGCGCCAGCAATTCGAGCGCGAGCTTGCCGTTGGAGGCTTCCAGGATCTCGTAGCCCTGCGTGCTCAGCCCCATCCGCAACAACTTGCGGATCGGCGGCTCGTCGTCGATGACCAGGACCTTGATCGGCGTGCGCGGTCATGCGGCGGTGTCCAGCGCTTTCGATGCCGCCGGGATCGGCAACCGGATGGTCAGCACGGCGCCGCTGCGATCGGTGCGGTTGGCGGCCGAGATCGTGCCATGCATCGCCTCGACGAAGCCGCGGGAGATCGCGAGCCCGAGGCCGGTGCCGGGGCGGACATGGTCGCCCTTTTGCGCGCGATAGAACTTGTCGAACACGCTCTCCAGTTCCGCCGGCGGAATGCCCTCGCCCTCGTCGATGACTTGCAGGGTGACCTGATCCCTGTCCCGCCGGCTCCTGATCGAGATCGTGGTGTCGGCGGGCGCATATTTCGCCGCGTTGTCCAGGAGGTTGAAAAGCACCTGCTCGAACAGCACCGCGTCGAGCTCCAGCATCGGCAGATCGGCGGCGAGCTCGAGCGAGACCTTGTGGCGCACCAGGATCTTGCTGGCGCGCCGCAAGCGCGCTGCCGACGATCTCGCCGATGTCGTGGAGCGCCGTGTTCGGCACGATGGCGCCGGATTCCAGCTTGGTCATGTCGAGCAGATTGGCGATGAAGCGGTTGAGCCGCTCGGACTCGTCGATCACGGTTGCCAGCAGATCGCGCTTTTGCGTATCGCTCAGGCCGCTGTCGAGATCGCGCATCGTGGAGGCGGCGCCGAGCACCGAGGCGAGCGGCGTCTTGAGATCGTGCGAGATCGAGGTCAGCAGCGCCGAGCGCAACCGGTCCGATTCCACGGTGCGCTTGACGCGATCCATATCCTCGACCAGCAGCACCCGCTCGATCGCCAGCGCGCCCTGATCCACCAGCGCATCGAGCAGGCGGCGCTGGTCCGGCGTCAGCAGCGGCCCGGTCTTGTCGTTGTCGATGCCGATGACGCCGATCGGCCCGCGCCCGGTCCGCATCGGCAGGAACAGGCGCTTGGCGCCCGGCAGCGTATCCGAGCCGCGTCCGGCCGGGCGGTCGTTGCTCCACGCCCAGTTCGCGGCGGCCAGATCGGCCTTGTCGAGCTGATCCTCGGGCGGATAGCCCGCCTTCACGGTCAGCACGCCGTCCTCGGGCAACAGCAGCACCACGCGCACCTTCAGCATCAGCGCGGTCTGGTAGGCGGTCGCCCACAACACATCGTCCAGCGTCGCGGTGCCCGCGAGCTTGCGGCTGAAGGCGTAAAGCGATTCCGTGGTCCGTACCCTGCCGATCGCGGAGATCGGCCTGGGTGCGCACGCGCGCCGCGACATTGGAAACCAGAATCGCGATCAGCATGAAGAAGAAGAACGCCGCGACGTTGGTCGGATCGGTGATCGTGAAGGTATAGACCGGCGGCAAAAAGAAGAAATTGTAGCACAGCGACGCCGCGACGCTGGCCAGCAGCGACGGCCACAGCCCGTAACGAACCGCCACGCTCACCACCGCCGTGAGGAACACCAGGTCGACGTTTTCGATGCCGAACCATGGCTTGATCAGTTCGGCGGCGCCGAGGCCGATGGCCACGATCACGAGCGCCATCAGATAGGGCTTGGGATCGAACGGCTCGGGCCGCGCCGCCGTCTGCACCGCGGTTTTGGCAGTGGGCTCGGCAGGCAGCTCGTCGCCGGGGATCACATGCACGCTGATATTGCCGGCGCGCCGCACCAGATCATGCACCACCGAGCCGCGCATGATTTCGAACCAGCGCGAGCGCGTCGACTTGCCGATGATGATCTGGGTCACGTTGTTGGCGTGCGCGAAGTTGATGACATCGTCCGCAATGCGGCGTCCGACGCCGGGAATGGTGAGCGCCTCGCCTCCCAGCGCCTCGGCCAGCCGCAACGTATCGGCAAGCCGGTCGCGCTGCTCGTCGGTCAGTTGCAGGCTGCGCCGCGTCTCGATGCTGACGGCGGTCCAGGGCGCGTGCAGCCGGTCCGCCAGCCGCTTGGCGTAGCGCACGAGTCCCGCCGCCCGCGGATCCTCGCTGACGCAGACCAGGACGCGCTCGCCCGCCGCCCAGGGGCCGGCGATCGCGTTGGCCTGCATATGGGTCAGTAGTTGTTCGTCGACGCGCTCGGCGGTCCGCCGCAACGCCAGTTCGCGCAGCGCGGTCAGGTTGCCCGGCGAGAAATAATGCTCGAGCGCGCGCTCGGCCTGTTTGGGGACGTAGACCTTGCCTTCCTTCAGCCGCTGGATCAGATCGTCAGGCGTGAGGTCGATCAGCTCGATCGCGTCGGCGCGGTCGAACACCGAATCCGGCACGGTCTCGCGCACCCGCACATGCGTGATCTGCGCGACCACGTCGTTGAGGCTCTCGATATGCTGGATATTGACCGCGGTGTAGACGTCGATGCCGCGCGAGAGCAGTTCCTCGACGTCGAGATAGCGCTTCGGATGGCGGCTGCCGGGCGCGTTGGTGTGGGCGAGCTCATCGACCAGCGCGATCTGCGGATGGCGCGCGATCAGCGCGTCGAGATCCATCTCCTCGAGGATCTGATCCTTGTACTCGATCCGCTTGCGCGGCAGAACTTCAAGGCCCTCCAGCAGCGCCTCGGTCTCCGCCCGTCCGTGGGTCTCGACCACGCCGACCACGACATCGGCGCCGGCCTTCACCTTGGCATGCGCGCTCTGCAGCATCTCGTAGGTCTTGCCGACGCCGGGGGCGGCGCCGACGAAGATCTTGAGCCGGCCGGCCGGCTGTCCTCGCGCCGGGCTGCTTCCAGCAGGGCTTCCGGCGAGGGTCGTTGTTCGGGATCGCGGCGCTGCTGGACCATATGTCAATATAGTCCCTAGGCCTGGCTGCAGCCTAGTCTCCGCTCACTTGGATGCAGCCGCGTCCAGCGCCAGATTCAGCGCCAGCACGTTGACCCGGGGTTCGCCGAGCAATCCGGCAAGGCGGCCTTGGGTGTTCTCCGTGACCAGCTGGCGGACGCGATCCTCCGGCATGTTGCGCGCCTTGGCGACCCGCGGCACCTGGAATAGCGCGCCCTCCGGCGAGATATCCGGATCGAGGCCGCTGGCGGAGGTGGTGACGAGATCGACCGGAACGGCGGCGGAAGGATTTTCCGCCTTCAGCTTGTCGACGTCTTCCTTGACCCGGTCGTTCAGGGCCTTGCTGGTCGGGCCGAGGTTGGAGCCGCCCGAATTGGCCGCATTGTACGGCGCCGAAACGGTCTTGGTGGCATCGGCCGGGTCCGGCGCCGAGGTCGCCGAGGGCCGGCCATGGAAGTATTTGTCGTCCTTGAACTCCTGCCCGATCAGGGCGGAGCCGACCACCTTGCCGTCCCGCTCGATCAGGCTGCCTTGCGCCTGCTTCGGGAAGATCACGCCGGCAATCGCGGTCATGGCCAGCGGATAGGCAAGGCCCGTGATCAGCGTCAGCGCGACCAGGACAAGGATGGCGGGGCGAATTTCTTTCAACATGGTGTAGTCTCCTCATATTTTCGTCATTGCGAGGAGCGAAGCGACGAAGCAATCCATCGACTTTCTTGGTGGTCCGATGGATTGCTTCGCTGCGCTCGCAATGACGGTTAGGGTTAGACCAGGTGCAAGGCGGCGACGACGAGGTCGATCGCCTTGATGCCGATAAAGGGAATGATGATGCCGCCGACGCCGTAGATCATCAGGTTGCGGCGCAGCAGCGCGCCGGCCCCGATGGCGCGATACGCCACGCCCTTCAGGGCCAGCGGGATCAGCGCGATGATGATCAGCGCGTTGAAGATGATCGCCGACAGGATGGCGCTCTGCGGGCTCGCCAGATGCATGATGTTGAGCACGGCGAGCTGCGGATAGAACGCCAGGAACATCGCCGGGATGATGGCGAAATATTTCGCCACGTCGTTGGCGATCGAGAACGTGGTCAGCGCGCCACGGGTCATCAACAGTTGCTTGCCGATCTCCACCACCTCGATCAGCTTGGTCGGGTTGGAGTCGAGATCGACCATGTTGCCGGCCTCGCGCGCCGCCTGGGTGCCGGTGTTCATGGCGACGCCGACATCGGCCTGGGCGAGCGCCGGCGCGTCATTGGTGCCGTCGCCGCACATCGCCACCAGCTTGCCCTTGGCCTGCTCGTCGCGGATCAGCTTCAGCTTGTCCTCGGGCGTCGCCTGCGCCAGGAAATCGTCGACGCCGGCTTCCGCGGCGATCGCGGCTGCCGTCATCGGATTGTCGCCGGTGATCATGACGGTGCGGATTCCCATGCGGCGCAGTTCGGCAAAACGCTCGCGGATGCCGCCCTTGACGATATCCTTGAGCTGCACGACGCCGAGCAGACGGCCGTCCTTGGCGACCGCCAGCGGGGTGCCGCCGGATTTTGCGATTTCGTCCGAAATCGCCTGGATCTCGCGAGCAGCCTCGGAATTTACCGCGGACTGGATGGCCCGAACGGTACTTCCCGAAGCCACGGGGTGCGACGTGCCGCCCCCGATATAGTTCAGGATCGCATCGACCGCGCCCTTGCGGACCGACGAGGCGCCGGCGTCGACGCCGCTCATGCGGGTTTGCGCCGTAAACGGAATGAAGGTCGCGGCCAATTCCGCCATCTCGCGGCTGCGGATGCCGTATTTTTCCTTGGCCAGCACGACGATCGAACGGCCCTCCGGGGTCTCGTCGGCCAGCGACGCCAGCTGCGCCGCATCCGCCAGCTCCTGCTCGGTGACGCCGCGGACCGGGCGAAACGCCGTGGCCTGCCGGTTGCCGAGCGTGATCGTGCCGGTCTTGTCGAGCAGCAAGGTATCCACGTCGCCGGCGGCCTCGACCGCGCGGCCCGACATCGCCAGCACGTTGAAGCGCACCAGCCGGTCCATGCCGGCAATGCCGATCGCCGACAATAGCGCGCCGATGGTGGTCGGGATCAGCGTCACGAACAGCGCCACCAGGATCACCACCGAAATCGGCCGCCGGCATAGGTCGCATAGCTCGGGATGGTCACGGTCGCGAACACGAAGATGATGGTGAGGCCCGCGAGCAGGATATTGAGCGCGATCTCGTTCGGCGTCTTCTGCCGCTCGGCGCCCTCGACCAGCTTGATCATGCGGTCGATGAAGGTCGAGCCCTGCGCCGCGGTGATGCGGACGCGGATCCAGTCGGACAGCACCTGGGTGCCGCCGGTGACCGCCGAGCGGTCGCCGCCGGATTCGCGGATCACGGGCGCGGATTCGCCGGTTATCGCGGCCTCGTTGACGGAGGCGACGCCCTCGATCACCTCGCCGTCGGACGGGATGTTGTCGCCGGCTTCGACCAGCACGATATCGCCGACCTTGAGGCTGGTGCCGGAGACCAGACGATAGGTCTTGTCGGAACCGGTCAACAGCTTGGCCTGGCTCTCGATGCGGGTCTTGCGCAGCGACTCGGCCTGCGCCTTGCCGCGGCCTTCGGCGACGGCTTCGGCGAAGTTGGCGAACAGCACCGTGAACCACAGCCACAGGATGATCTGGAAGGTGAAGCCGAGGTTTTCGCCGCCGGTCACGAGATCGCGCAGGAAGATCACCGTGGTCAGCGCGGCCACGACCTCGACCACGAACATCACGGGGCTCTTGATCATCAGCCGCGGATCGAGCTTGCGCGAAGGCCGAACCGATGGCGGGCATCACGATCTTCGGATCGAGCATCGCCGACACCGGCATCCGCTTGTTCAATTTATGGACGACTTCCATGGACGTAACTCCGAAATGAGTTCGATCAGAACAGGGTGTTGGCGGTCATCGCGAGGTGCTCGACGATCGGGTCCGAGCGCCAGCGCCGGGAAGAAGGTCAGACCGCCGATGATCAGGATCACGCCGACCACCAGGCCGACGAACAGGCCGCCGGTGGTCGGCAGCGTGCCGCCGGACGGCGGGATCGACTTCTTGCCGGCCAGCGAACCGGCCATCGCCATGGCCGGCACGATCATGAAGAAGCGGCCGACGAACATCGCGACGCCGCCGGTGATGTTATAAAATGGCGTGTTGCCTGTTAGGCCGGCGAAAGCCGAGCCGTTATTGCCGGTTTGCGAGCTATAGGCGTAAAGAACCTCCGAGAAGCCGTGAGGTCCCGCGTTGGCCATCGAGGCAACCGCCGGCGGGAAGACCACGGCAACGGCCGTCCAGCCAAGGATCATCAACGGCAAGATCAGGATGGCGAGCATCGCCATCTTGACTTCGCGCGCCTCGATCTTCTTGCCGACATATTCCGGGGTGCGGCCGACCATCAGGCCGGCGACGAAGATCGCGAGCACGACGAACAGCAGCATGCCGTACATGCCGGCGCCGACGCCGCCGACGATGATCTCGCCGAGCTGCATGTTGATCAGCGGGATCATGCCGCCGAGCGCGGTGAAGCTGTCATGCATGGCGTTGACCGCGCCGCAGGACGCCGCCGTGGTGATGACCGCGAACAGCGAGGAGGCGACGATGCCGAAGCGGACTTCCTTGCCTTCCATGTTGCCGCCGGAAAGCCCGAGCGCGTCGAGCGCGGTGGTGCCGCCGGCTTCCGCCCAATAGGTGACGGTGACGCCGGCGATGAACAGCACGCCCATCACGGCCAGGATCGCCCAGCCCTGACGCTGGTTGCCGACCATGCGGCCGAACACATTGGTCAGCGCGGCGCCGAGCGCGAAGATCGAGATCATCTGCACGAAGTTCGACAGCGCGGTCGGGTTCTCGAACGGATGCGCGGCATTGGCGTTGAAGAAGCCGCCGCCATTGGTGCCGAGCATCTTGATCGCGACCTGCGAGGCGACCGGGCCGACCGCGATGGTCTGCTTGGCGCCTTCCAGCGTGGTGGCGTCGACATAGGCGCCGAGCGTCTGCGGCATGCCCTGCCAGACCAGGAACAGCGTGTAGACGACGCAGATCGGCAGCAGCACATAGAGCGTGCAGCGCGTCACATCGACCCAGAAATTGCCGATGGTGCGCATCGAGGAACGGGAGAAGCCGCGGATCAGCGCCACCGCGAGCGCGATGCCGGTCGCCGCCGACAGGAAATTCTGGTGGGTCAGGCCCAGCATCTGCACCAGATAGGACAGCGTGCTTTCGCCGCCGTAGTTCTGCCAGTTGGTGTTGGTGATGAAGCTGATCGCGGTGTTGAAGGACAGGTCCTCGGCGACCGCGGATTGCTCCGCCGGGTTGAACGGCAGCACCGCCTGCAGCCGCATCACGCCGTAGATGATGAGGAAGCCGCCGACATGGAACAGCAGCATCGCGACCGTATAGGTCAGCCAGTGCTGCTCGCGCTTCTCGTCGACGCCGCCGATCCAGTAGATCCCGGCCTCGACCGGCCGCAGCACCGGCGACAGGAACGTGCGCTCGCCGTTGAAGACGCGCGTCATGTACCAGCCGAGCGGTTTGGCCAGCGCGACGATGATGGCGCAGTACAGAATGATTTGAATCCAGCCGATGGCGGTCATGGTCGTGTGCCTTGGTTGCACGTTGGTTTCGGGAATGGGTGCCGCCCCGGAGCAAATGCCGGGGCAGTCTGTTTCGGCGGTCAGAACCGCTCGGGCCGCAGCAGGGCGTAGGTCAGGTAAAACAGCAGGCCTGCGGAGACGATGGCGGCGAGTGAATAATCGAAGATCATGGTCGTTCTCCTCAAAAGCGTTTTCGAGCGAAGTGGGTACCGGTTCGCGTGAAGAAAACGCGTCAAAACTAAAGCCGTTCGCAGGCGTAGGCGTAGCCTATGCCGACCGCGAAGAAGCCGAGGCCGAGGGCCAGCATGACGACGTCCCACATGAAAATGCTCCTTGTCGCGCTTGTTTCCGGTGCGCAACTTCTGCGCGTTTCGCGGGAAGGTGTATTGCGATGGATCAATCCGCGGATCGGATTGCGACCCTGGCCTTGCCCGTATCAGTGGCGGTGAAGTGCCACCCGGCGCATAGGTTTTCGAGGCGGCCGGCAACGTTATAGGAATCTATAAAGGGCCGCGCTCGGCCGGCAAGGCGCCGACCGTAACCCTTGACTCCATTGGCAGTAGGCGTCTGTCGCACTGCCCAATGGGCGAGCTGCGGCGCACGCTTGAGCCCGCTTGCCGGACGCGTCGGCCTGCGGATAGCCCGCCCAGCCTACTTATGAAATCCTTATATCTTGGGGCCCTCGTCCCATCTCGTTTTCAAATGGCGTTTTGACCATCTTGCGGGTGCGGCTGCTGGTAGCGGCCGTGCCTTATGTGAGATAACGCCATGCCGCTCCTTCAGAGAACATCGTCGATCCCGGCGAACTCGGCGACCGGCTGCGCGACGCGCATGCCGTGACGGCCGAGCTGATGTCGGAGATTATCGGCGAGGCGTGCCGGCGCTTTCCGTCGATGGGACAGAGCGAGAAGACGGCGCGGATCGAACGATTGATTCAGTCCGAAGCCTGGACCGATGCCGCGCTGGCGCTGATCGACCTGGAACTGCCGCTCTGGCAGGTTCGCCGCATCGCCTATGACGAGGGCGAATGGTATTGCGCGCTGTCGCGCGAGCGCGAGCTTCCCGACTGGCTCGACCGGTCGATCGAAGCCCGTCACGCGGATCTGCCGCTGGCGATCCTGAGCGCGTTCGTCGAGGCCCAGCGCATCAGCGCGCCGGCGAGCCGGCCGAGCGTCCCCACCGTATCGCGCGACGTCAACCCGCTCTACGAGCCGGTCTGCTGCGACAATTTCGCGCTAAGCCGCGAACGAACTGACGTCGGAGTTTCCGAGTCTTGGCGCAGCTTCCGAATCTGTCGCGAGAACTGAGATCGACCCAGGTGCTCGTTCGCTTTTTCCTGCGAATGAGCATCCTGGTCATCTTCGCGGCGTTCGCCAGCATCGGCTTCGGCAGAGGCCTTGCCGCGTTGCTGTGGATGTCCATCATCCTCTGCGCCGTCATCGGCACCATGAGGCGCGAGCCGCCGTTCGGCGCCGCTCTCAATCACTGGGATGAAACGGTGGCCTACGCGGCGCTGTTCGCCCTGGTCAGCAGCTTCAATCATTCCGTCCCGGTCTGAGACAGCCCGGCGATCCTATACGGCGCCTATGAGATCGCCGCCCTGTCGCCCTCGAATTCATATCCGGCCGGGAAGATATTGGGCGCATGAGTAAAGCCGTCTCCCGACCACGCAAAACCATCCGGACATTCGCACACGAAGAACACGGCGACGGATAGGTCGCGGCGCCGGAAGCACGCGCTGCTCGCCACCAGAAGGACTACCAACGTGAAGCTCGTCGAACCTCCCTCGTGCAGCTCTGCATCTACCATCGTCTTCATCGGCAAGAACAGCCGCGGCAACTGGGTCGCCCAGGAACAGAACGGTCTCTATGGCGGCCTGTTCGTCAACCGCGCGCAAGCCGTCAAATACGCGCTGTTCGAGAACGGCCATCACCCCGAAACCATCGTCGAGCTGTCGCGCGAAATCGAGCTCGACATGGGCGGCAAGCTCCCTCTTCCGCCGCCGCCGCCACACGCGCGCGTCGCATGACACATCAGAGCAGCCATCACCCAGGAGAGCCAGATGGGTCAGCCTCATTCCGCTCCAAACCGGGAGCAGGTCGTCGACACCATGATCGAGCTCACCCGCCTGTCCAATCTGCATCGCGCCATCGTCGCCGGCAGCGATAGCCTGGAACTCTATCTTGCGCTGCGGCGGCGCGGATTCATTCGCGTGGCCACCACCGCGACCTGCCGCATTCCAAGGGGCAGCACGCGGTCGGCCTGATCACGGGCCAAAACTCGCTTCAGCGCCATCGAGGCGGCGCTGGCCCAGATCTCGCAATTCCTCTGCACCAGCGCGGCCATTGCCGTCCTGATCGACTCCCGCGAAAGCGGCGTCTCGCCTGAAAATCCGGACCAGGCTGGAGCAGATGGGCTTTCGGATCGAGGCCGGCGTCCGGTGCCAGCAGGGCCTGGTGCTGTCAGCGTATCGGCAAGGCTTCGCCCAGATGGAAAACGCAGCGTGAAATCCGATGACACACCTTGCAAATCCCGCCACCTGGCTGTCGGGCTACATCCCCGATCTTCCCACGCCCGTTCGATGAAGACGGGTAAACTCGATCTGGCGGCATTCGCAAAACTTTGCGAACGCCAGATCGAGGCCGGAGTCTCGGCGATCGTGGTCGGCGAAACCGCCGGCGAAGCCTCCACCCTGACGCCGGCCGAGCACGACAGCATCGTCCGCACCGCCGTCGAGATCGCGCGTGGCCGCGTTCGCGTCATCGCCGGCGCGGGATCGAATTCGACCAGCCAGGCCATCGAGCTGACGCGGCGCGCCGAGGCCGCCGGCGCCGATGCGGTGCTCTCGGTCGTGCCTTATTACAACAAGCCGATGCAGGCCGGCATTTACGCGCACTTTCGGGCGATCGCCGACGCGACCTCGCTGCCCATCATCCTGCACGACATTCCCTCCCGGACCATCCGCGAACTGTCCGACGACACGCTGGCGCGGCTGGCGCAATCGCGGCAGTTCATCGGATTGAGGGATGCGACCGGCGATGTCACGCGTCCGATGCGCCTGCGGTCGCTGCTGCCGCCGGGGTTTCGGCTGTTGTCCGGAGACGACGCGACCGCGCTGGCCTTTGTCGCCGATGGCGGGGATGGCTGCATATCGCTGGTATCGAATGTCGCGCCGGAACTGTGCCGGGCGATCTTCTCGAGCTGCCGGCAGGGACGGTTGCAGTCCGCGCGATATTTGCAAAGCCGGCTGGCGCCGCTGACGGCCGCGCTCGCCAAAGAGAGCCCGGCTGCCCTGAAATATGCCTTGTGCCTGCTCGGCTTATGTCGCCGAACACCCGCCTGCCGATCGTCGAACTGGCCGATGCCGCGAAAGCCGAGGTCGCGAGCGCGATCGCCGAGATCGGCGACGAGGATCTGGCCTGTCCGATCGAGAGCTGGCACGGTCGCCGCCTTCCCAAGGATTCGGCCGCTACGTCGTAGAGGCATCTCGAATGAGTTCAAGCGTTCCCGGAGAAGAATGGCACGCCAAAACCCTGCGCGCCTGGCAGCTGGCGATTCTGCGCTTCGCCGTGACGTTGGACAATGCCGACAGACTGGCCGTGCATGGCGATCGCCAGCGAGATCGACAGGCTTGGTCCGCAGCACGACGGCAAGCCGGATTTCGGCTTCTTTCGCCGGACCAGTGCCGAGCTATGCGCCGCCATTCTGCAGCCGAATGAACTCACCGCCACGGTCTTGCGTCAATACCTCGCGCGGATCGATGACGACCGTCTCAAGCGCGCCTTCGCCGCGGCGATTGAAGCTGACCAGCCGAAGGCGTCTTCGGTCGGCAAACCGTTCAAACGCGACAACGGCCTGTGGAAAGGGCTTTCCTCGCGGGGCAACCAGTCAGCTCCAGGGGTTGCGCAGGACGCCGAGGGATTGCAGCGCCGAGAATTCAGGTGCTGCCGGCGGATGCGCGATCGAGAGAGTGCTTTTCGCGCCATTTCGGCCCGGGACCGCGCATGTAGTGATCGTGCGGCCGGTATTTCCTGCGCGGCCCATCCCAGGATGGGCCGAGAAACGTCAGCACGGCGTTGACGACCTTGCGCAGCAGGGAAACAAGAACGGATGCGGTGAACGAAAGCTCGTCGCATGTGACGCTCCGCGCGAAAAGGTGAATGCGAAAAAGCGGGCCGGATGGCCCGCTTTCTCATCGTTAACGCTCGGTTGGCCGGGATTTGCGCGCCACCCAGCTCTCGTTCGACCGGTCGAAGCGAATGCCGCGGAGCTCGAGTTCGCGCTCCATGCGGCGCAGCTTCGCATTGGCGATCGCCTCGATCATGCTCCTGAAGTAGCCGTTGACGCGCCGCAAAGCGCTGCGCGCGTGGACGCGAACGCGCTTTCCCTGCGATCCTGCCGAACTGGTAGCCATCGGCGATTTGCTTCGGGCCATGAGATACGACCGATAATCATCGTCGTAGATCAAATCGCGATATTTGTCGTCGCTGGTTAGAAAGTGAGACATCTTCGATCTCCACCGTCAGCCCGGATTGCGAGCTATTGGTGCGAAGATGCGGATGACGGCATAGGAAATCGAGGCGGCCTGCGGCTCTCTCTCATAGGCGCGGCATAAGTGCCCGGAGCGGATCGCAGCGGCGCGTCATTTCCCCTCCGGGATCTTTATATCTCTCCTATGAGACGCAACGCCGAGCCATCTGGCATTCCTATGGCCTCGTCGGCACATCATGGCCGTTAGATTCGTGAGGAGGCCGCCATGGCCGCGATCACTTTCAATACCGCGTATCAGAAACAGCACGTCCGCGAACAGCTCAAAGCCGTTCTCGCCGTTCTCCGTGAAACGCTCGACGCCTTTGTCAGCAACCGGATGCAACGGGCTGCGGCGGAGGCCGGGTATGCCCGTCCGCGGCAGCTCCAGGGACCTGCGGCGCAACCGCTAGACACGCAATGACCGCCATGACGCTGACATGCCCAGATCTTTCGCCGCGGCAGACGCCGGGGCATCCGGCCGTTGCGAACGCGCTGGAAAGCGAACGCGCCGGCATGGCGCCGGCCGATGCGCGCGCAACCGTCAGCACGCTATTCGTGCCGCTCGATCCCGGCATCGTCAACGAGACGATCCCGGCGTTTTTCATCGGCCGCAACATGGAAGGCTTTTGGGTTGCCCGCGACGTCAACGGACAGATCGGCGGAATTTTCCTGCTCGAGAACTCCGCGCTGTCGTTTGCAAGAAGGAATGCCGGCCGGCCGGGTGCGCAACCATCTATCTGTCCGAGAGGTTCGAACTCGACCTCGAAAACAACGGCAATCCGCTGGCCGGCAGCTTGCATCGTTGCATGCGCCTCGCGACGCGCTTCCGGGCAGCGAATTGACCGCCCTCATCGGCAAGATGACGGAAGCGGTCAAACGGCGGCTGAAGGATTTTTGACATGACGATGCTGATGCACACGCGCGGCCCGCTTCGAACGGGCTCGCTGTTCATCGCAGAGCCGAGAGCCCGGCCGGAGCCGGTGCGGCGGCGCATCTGGCGATGATCAAGCGATTCTGCGTGGCCGCCGTCACGATCCTGGCGGCGGGGACCGCCGTCGCCGCCATCATGGCCCTGAAGGTCGCGATCTATCTGCCGCTCTTCATTCATCATTGACGCACGCCGGGCGCAGAATAGATTCGGTTCGGGGACGGCTCTGACCGAACCTGGAGCGGCCAGGGAATTGATGAATTCCCTTGCGAGCTTGGCGTGGCGCTTCCGCTCGGCCTGGGGACAACCTCTTCCTCCCGGCCGGGAGCCGCCGCCGGTCTTGACGTTCCGCTTTTGATGATGCTTTGCCTCGACGAGCGTGCCTGGGAGATCCGATGAATTTCAGCAGCGCAGACATGTCCACGACGCTGGATCGCATTCTCGACACGGCGGCGGACAACCTCCGGATCGCAAAGATCCTGGTTCAACTGGGCCTCGATCCCAACAACGTCACCTACGACGCGATCTTCAACCGCCTGCTGGAAATTGTACTGGCCAACATCAACCTTGCCAACATGTTCGCCCTGGTTGGCGCCATCTTCTTCGTCGCCACCTTGCTGACGCAGACCATGGTGCCGCTGCGGGTCGCCAACATGATCGGCTGCGCATTCTTCGCCGGCTTTGGCGCGCTCAGCGGAACCATCACGACCTTTCTCTTGTATCTCCTGATGATCCCCATCAATGCCTATCGCCTCCGCCAAATGCTCACCCTCGTCAAGAAGGCGCGCACCGCGACGCAGGGCGACACCTCGATGGAATGGCTCAAGCCGTTCATGACCGAGCGCAAGTACCGCAAGGGCGATATCCTGATGAAAAAGGACGATGCCGCCCACGAAATGCTGCTGACCGTCACCGGAAAATTCCTGGTGAAGGAAATCGGCGTCGAGCTTCCGCCGGGACGTCTGATGGGCGAACTCGGCTTCCTGACGCCCGACAACCGCCGGACGGCGACGATCGAATGCATCGAGGAAGGGCATGTGCTGACCATCACCTACGAAAAGCTGCTCGAGATCTACTTTCAGAACCCGCAATTCGGCTATTACTTTCTCGTCCTGACCAGCCAGCGCCTGCTGGAGAATATCTCGCGGCTCGAAGGAATCGTCGCACAAAACAAGATCGCCCAGCAGGCCGCGGCCGCGGGCGGCCACTGAGCGGCGATCAAATCACGCAGCCGCGGCCTCACGGTGCGAGACGCACGGCGTTGCCGTGCTCCTCACCATGGGGGCATGATGACTTTTGGTCGGATTGGCGCGTGCGGAAGTTCAGTCACCTCGCCCCGCTTGCGGGGAGAGGTCGGATCGCCATTACGATCCAGGTGAGGGGGACTCTCCACGAGTTCGAACCTGACGAGAGTCCCCCTCACCCAACCCTCTCCCCGCAAGCGGGGAGAGGGAGTAATGTTTCCTCTTACTCCGCCGCGTTGCGGATCTCGGCGCGCTCGGCCTTCACCGCGCAGAACTTGAATTCGGGAATCTTGCCGAACGGATCGAGCGCCGGATTGGTCAACAAATTGGCCGCGGCTTCCGCGTAGCAGAACGGCATGAACACCATGTTCTCCGGCACGTCGCGGTCGGAGCGCACCTTCACCTCGACCGCGCCGCGGCGGGTCTCCAGCCGCACCAGATCGCCCGGCCAGACCTTCATGCCGCCGCATGTCCTTCGGCGACATGAACGCCACCGCCTCCGGCTCGATCTGGTCGAGCACCTGCGAGCGCCGCGTCATCGAGCCGGTGTGCCAGTGTTCGAGCACGCGGCCGGTCGAGAGCACCATCGGATATTCGTCGTCCGGCAGTTCGTCCGGCGGCAGCACGCGCGCCGGCACGATCTTGCCGCGGCCGCTCTCGGTCGGGAAACCGGTGGTGAAGATGATCTCGTTGCCGGGCTTTTCGGGATCGTCGACCGGATAGGTCACCGCGCCCTCGCGCACCAGCCGCTCCCAGGTGATGTTCTTCAGGGACGGCATCACCTGCGTCATCTCGGTGAAGACGTCGGCCGGGCCGCTGTAATTCCAGGGCAGCCCCATCCGCCTGGCGATCTCCTGGATGATCCAGAGATCCTGCCGCGCGTCGCCGGGCGGTTTTATCACCTCGCGCGCCAGTTGCACGCGGCGGTCGGTATTGGTGAAGGTGCCGGATTTCTCCGCGAACGCCGAGGCCGGCAGGATCACGTCGGCATGAAACGCGGTCTCGGTGACGAACAGATCCTGCACCACCAGATGATCGAGTTTGGCCAGCGCCTCGCGGGCGTGCTGCAGATCGGGGTCCGACATCGCGGGATTTTCGCCCTCGATATACATGCCGGTGATCTCGCCCGTGTGGATCGCGTTCATGATCTCGACCACGGTGAGGCCGCGCACCGGATCGAGCTCCTGGTGCCAGAGCTTCTCGAACGGCGCGCGCAGATCGGTGCGCCCGACCGGCTGGTAATCCGGCAGGAACATCGGGATCAGGCCGGCGTCGGAGGCGCCCTGCACGTTGTTCTGGCCGCGCAGCGGATGCAGCCCGGTGCCGGGCCGGCCGACCTGCCCGGTGATCAGCGCGAGCGCGATCAGGCAGCGCGCATTGTCGGTGCCGTGCACATGCTGGCTGATGCCCATGCCCCAGAAGATGATCGACGCGCGCGAGCGCGCATACATCCGCGCCACCTCGCGCAGGGTCTCCGCCGGGATGCCGCAGATCGGCTCCATCTTCTCCGGCGTGAATTCCTTGATGCGCTCCTTCAGGTCGTCAAAGCCCTCGGTATAGCCGGCGATATATTGCTCGTCGGTCAGCCCCTCGCTGATGATGGTGTTGATCATCGCGTTCAGCATCGCGACGTCGCTGCCGGCCTTGAACGCGAGGTGCATGGTAGGCATGGCGCGACAGCGATCTGCCGCCGCGGATCCATCACGATCAGCCTGGCGCCGCGCTTCGCCGCGTTCTTGATGTAGGTCGCCGCGACCGGATGATTGACCGTCGGATTGGCGCCGATCACGATGATGACTTCGGCGTCCATCGCGGCTGCGAACGGCGCCGACACCGCGCCCGAATTGAGGCCTTCCATCAGGGCCGCGACCGATGAGGCGTGGCACAGCCGCGTGCAGTGATCGACATTGTTGGAGCCGAAGCCGGTGCGCACCAGCTTCTGGAACAGATAGGCTTCCTCGTTGGAGCCTTTGGCGGAGCCGAAACCGGCCAACGCCTTCACGCCCTTTTCATCGCGGATTTTCACGAGGCCTTTTGCCGCGATGTCGAGCGCCTCTTCCCAGGAGGCTTCGCGGAAATGCGTGAAGGGATTGGCCGGATCGACCTGGTCGTTGGCGTCCTTCCTGGCGTTCGGCAGCCGCACCAGCGGTTTTGTCAGGCGATGCGGATGGTGGATGTAGTCGAAGCCGAAGCGGCCCTTGACGCAGAGCCGGTTGTGATTGGCCGGGCCGTCGCGGCCCTCGGCGTAGATCACCTTGTCGTCCTTGACCTGATAGGTGACCTGGCAGCCGACGCCGCAGAACGGGCAGAGCGAATTCACCTTCTGTCGGCATAGGTGACGCGGGTCTGGTTCTCGTCCAGCATCACCGATGGCATCAGCGCGCCGGTCGGGCAGGCCTGCACGCATTCGCCGCAGGCGACGCAGGTCGATTCCCCCATCGGATCGTCGAAATCGAACACGATCTTGGAATCGTGATTGCGATAGGCCATGCCGATGACGTCGTTGACCTGAACCTCGCGGCAGGCGCGCACGCACAGCCCGCACTGGATGCAGGCGTCGAGATTGACGCGCATCGCCGGATGGCTGGCGTCGCCCTGCCAGCGCTCGGCCGCGGGAAAGCGGCTTTCGGTCACCTCGACCTTTTCGGCCCAGTGCCAGAATTTCGAATCGGGATCGTGCGAGGTTTCGCGCGCCGGCTGATCGGCGACCAGAAGCTCCATCACCATTTTCTGCGCGGCGACCGCGCGCGGGCTCGCCGATTTCACCTTCATGCCGACGCTCGGCGTGCGCTTGCAGGAAGCCGCCAGCACGCGCTCGCCCTCGATCTCGACCATGCAGGCGCGGCAATTGCCGTCGGGCCGGTAGTCCGGTTCGGGCGAATAGCACAGATGCGGAATCTCGCGGCCCTGGCGTTTTGCAACCTGCCAGATGGTTTCGCCCGCGTTGGCTTCGACCTGCTTGCCGTCGAGTTCGAATTTGATCTTGGTCATTCCGCGGCCTCTTTCGGCACGAATTCTTCCGGAAAATATTTAATGACGGACGTCAGCGGATTCGAGGCCGCCTGGCCGAGACCGCAGATCGAGGCGTCCCGCATCGCCTGGCTCAATTCCTCGAGCAATTCGCGGTTCCAGACCGGCTTCTGCATCAGCAGCGCCGCCTTCTCGGTGCCGACGCGGCAGGGCGTGCACTGGCCGCAGCTTTCGTCCTCGAAGAAACGCATCAGGTTCAGCGCCGCGTCCTTCACGCTGTCCTGCTCGGACAGGACGATGACGGCAGCGGAACCGATGAAGCAGCCGTATTTTTCCAAGGTGCCGAAATCGAGCGGGATATCGTCCATCGACGCCGGCAGGATGCCCCCGGACGCGCCGCCCGGCAGATAGGCATGGAACTTGTGGCCGTCCGCCATGCCGCCGCAGAATTCGTCGATCAGTTCGCGCACCGTCAGGCCGGCGGGCGCGAGCTTCACGCCGGGATTCTTGACGCGGCCGGACACCGAGTAGCTGCGCAGACCGTGGCGGCCGTTGCGGCCGTGCGAATTCCACCAGGCCGCGCCCTTTTCGAAGATGTCGCGCACCCAGAACAGCGTCTCGATGTTGTTGATCAGCGTCGGCAATCCGAACAGCCCGACCTGGAACGGATATGGCGGCTTGTGCCGCGGCAGGCCGCGCTTGCCTTCGATGCTTTCCAGCAGCGAGGATTCCTCGCCGCAGATATAGGCGCCGGCGCCGCGGCGGACGTGCAGGGTGGGACCGCCCTTCGGCAGCTTGGCGAGTTCCAGCGGAAGCACCTTGAGCGCCGCCGGATATTCGTCGCGCAGATAGATGTAGACGTCGGTCGCCTCGACGATATGCGCGCCGATCAGCGTGCCCTCCAGGAAGCGGTGCAGATCGCGCAGCAGATAGAAGCGATCCTTGAAGGTGCCGGGTTCGCCCTCGTCGCCATTGACCACCATCAGCCGCGGCCCGGGCTCCCCGAGCACCGCGCGCCATTTGCGCCCCGTCGGGAAGCCGGCGCCGCCGAGCCCGCGCAGGCTGGAATCGTCGAGCGCCTTCAGGATGTCTTCCTTGCCGACGCGGCCGGCGCGCAGATCGTTCAGCAGCCTGTAGCCGCCGTCCTTCACATAGGCGTCGTAGTCGACATAGGGCGGAATATCCGGATCGGTCTCGCCGCGCGCGGCCGTCGCCAGCACTTCGGATGCGGTGGCGTGCATGACGTAGTGATGGCCGACCTCCGCCACCGGAGCGACGTCGCACAGCCCGACGCAGGGCGCGCGCACCACGCGCACGCCGGGGCCGGCGCCGTTCTGCAATTCCTGCAGCAATTTTTCCGCGCCCAGCATGGCGCAGGTCAGCGAATTGCAGACGCGAATGGTCAGCGGCGGGATGTTGGCCTCGCCTTCCTTCACCACGTCGAAATGCGCGTAGAAGGTCGCGGTCTCGAACACTTCCGCAAACGAAAGCTTCATCTCGTCGGCAAGCGCCGCGAGGTGGGCCGCGGAAATCTGATGATATTTGTCCTGGATGAGATGCAGATGCTCGATCAGGAGATCGCGCCGCCGCGGCCGGTCGCCGAGCAGAAGCGCGATTTCTTCAGCGGCCTGGGGATCGATCTGGCGTCCCTTGGGGGTCGATTTGGCCCGCTTGCGTCCCGCGCCGGGATGTTCGAACGAGCGGACCTGTTGCACATCATGAACCATTCGAGCGTCTCGTTTCTTGTCTTTATGTCGCGCGACTCTAATCCGTGGTATGCCACATGCCAAGAGGAAACAATGCTGCATAAATAATGATTTAAGGGGCACGCAGCCCTCGCTGTCATGCCCCTTGATCAACATTGATGGCCGGCCACCGATCTCAGGTCTTGCCCATGCAGTCTTCGATGTAGAACCAGCGGTCGTCGCCGGCCAGTCCCTTCGACTTCACCTCTCTGCGACATTCCTTGAGCTTGCCCTTGTTCGCGCTCCATTTGGCCTTCATTTCCTTCAGCTTCTCCGCGGTCAGCTTCATTTTCGAAGGCTTTGCGGCGGCCGGAGCCGGAGTGCGAAGCATGGGAATCCTCCTTAACTCTCATTTCCAGGATTGATTGGACAAGGCGTTAGACCGCGGGACGACGGTTGTCGTCCCGCGGCAATGGGCTGCGATCAGAAGATCTTCATCGCGCTTTCCAGCGTCTTCCACACACCCCAGGCGAGCGGGATGCCGACAAAGGCCCAGAACAGCGCGGCCCTGGCGTCAAGGCCGCCCTTGCCGATGCCGAACGAGCCGGACTGCACCCCGGATGCGCTCTTCGCGCTCGCCGCCTGCAGCTTGGCCACTTCTTCGGCACTCATGTTCCATTTGGGGTCGACCGGCTTGATCAGGTAGTTGCAGATCATGCCGGCGATCAGCATGGAGCACAGGATGTACATGGTGGTGTCGTAGAGGTGGTCGCGATGCACGCCGGCCGCGAGCTGGAACTCGCGGATGTAGTTCACCACGACCGGGCCGATGATGCCGGCGGTCGACCACGCCGTCAGCAGCCGCCCGTGGATAGCGCCCACGAACTGCGTTCCGAACATGTCGGCGAGATAGGCCGGCACGGTCGCGAAGCCGCCGCCATACATCGACAGGATGATGCAGAAGGCAGAAACGAACAGCAGTTTCGAGCCCATATTGGCGAACGTCGGCGCCAGCGCGTAGAGCGCGATGCCCAGCACGAAGAAGGTGTAGTAGGTGTTCTTGCGGCCGATATAGTCCGACAGCGACGCCCAGAAGAAACGGCCGCCGATGTTGAACAGCGACAGCAGACCGGCAAAGCCCGCCGCGATCCCCGCGATCGCCGTTTTCTGCTCGACCGAAAGCTGGCTGAAGGTCAGGTCGGGCATCCCGATCAGCTTGCCGGCGAAGATTTCCTGCAACATCGGCGAGGCCATGCCGATCACGCCGATGCCGGCCGACACGTTCAGGCACAGCACCCACCAGATCAGCCAGAACTGCGGCGTCTTGTGCGCGTTGTCGAGATGGACGTGATGCTCCGAGATCATCGTCTTCTTTTCGCTCGGCGGCGTCCAGCCGTCGGGACGCCAGCCGGCCGGCGACACCCGATAGGCGAAGGCGCCGATCGTCATGAACACGAAATAGATCACGCCCATCACCACGAACGTTTTCCAGACGCCGACATCGGTCGGGGTCTTGAAATAGTTCAGCAGGATGTTCGCCAGCGGCGCGCCGATCATGGCGCCGCCGCCGAAGCCCATGATGGCCATGCCGGTCGCCATGCCGCGGCGATCCGGAAACCATTTCACCAGCGTCGACACCGGCGAGATGTAGCCGAGGCCGAGACCGACGCCGCCGATCACGCCGGAGCCGAGCCACATGCAGCCAGAGCTGATGGACGTAGATTCCGAAGGCGCCGAGCAGCAGACCGCCGCCCCAGCAGCACGCTGCGACGAAGCCGGCCTTGCGCGGACCGACGCGCTCCAGCCAGCCGCCCCAGATCGCGGCGGAGACGCCGAGCAGCACGAAGAACAGCGTGAACATCCAGCCCATGCTGGCGACTTTCCAGTCGCAGGTGGTGGTGAACAGCTCCTGCATCAGCGACATGTCGGGGCAGGCCTTGGGCGCCGTCAGCCCGATCGCGCGCGACAGCGGCAGCCAGAACACGCTGAAGCCGTAGGCCATGCCGATGCACAGATGAATGCAGAGCGCCGCGGGCGGCACCAGCCAGCGATTGAAGCCGGCCTTTGCAATCGTATGCTCGCGGTCGAGAATTCCCTCACCGCCGCCGGATACAGTTCCGGCGTTTTCAATTGTAGCCATTCAGTCCTCCCCTCCCCTACAGCCGCCCGTGCCGGGCATGTCTGCTAACCACGATCCCGTTATCTTAAGTTCCTTCACGGCGTGCAGGCTTCTGCTTTGCTGCTTCGCACCATTCCGAGATGCGCCGGGATCACCGCGCATTCGAAATTCTTAACACCCGAGGAGACCGGTTATGCCGCTCGTGACCGCTTGTCCGGGGTTCTACCCAGAATTGCGCATCATGTATCGGTGAGAATCTGCTCTCCGCCCCACAGAGAAAATCGATTGGGACAGAAGCGGAGCCTTGTGTCGATAGGCCAAAGGTAGCGATGCAATTTTATCTCTACGCTCTGCGAAAGCAGGCGGCTAATCATTCGCCTTTCCGATCAGGCCATTTGTTTTTTCAATCACGAACACGATGTGCTGCTCCGCGCGTTCGGCGATCTCGACCTTGTCGCCGGTCTCCCGGATCAGATTGGGGATGTCGATCGCCGACAGCGGATCGGTGCAGCGAACTTCAAGAAGGTCGCCGGGCTTCAGCGCCTTCAGCGCCTTTCGCGTCTTCAAGGCCGGCAGCGGACATTTGAGACCGGTGAGGTCGAGTTTTGTCGTGGTCATGCGGCCAACCTTGGCGAACGAGGCGCAACCCGTCAACGAACATCGCCTGAGAACGGCGCCTCACATCAGGCTTGCATAGCCGAGAAACCCGACCGTCTGGCCCGGTTCGACCTGCGTGATCTCTTCGCCGAGTTCGACCAGCCCGTCGGTGTCCACCAGCGACGACAACAGTCCAGCGCCCTCGCGCGGAAATTTTGTCGCTTCGAGCGCGCCGTCGGGCGCCTTGCGCAAGACGACCCGGACATATTCGCGACGCGCGATCTTCTTCCTGTAGGTGAAAGCCGCGCGAACCGGCATCGGAACCAGAGGCTGTTGTGTGGCGCCCGCCAGCGCCAGCACGGTCGGGCGCACCACATGGACGAAGGTGACAAAACTCGCCACCGGATTTCCCGGCAGCCCGATGAACGGCGTGCCGCCGATAATTCCCATCGCCACGGGACGGCCGGGCTTGATCGCCATGCGCCACAGCACCAGCGTGCCGACGCTTTCGACAGCGGCCTTGACGTGGTCCTCCTCGCCGGTCGAAACCCCGCCGGTGGTCAGGATCAGATCGTGTCGCATCGGCCACCTTCTTCAGACCCTGCGCCAGCGAAGCGCGATCATCGCGCAAAATGCCGAGATCGCTGACCTCGCAGCCGAGCCGGCGCAGCATCGCCATCAGCATGAAGCGATTCGAGTCGAACAGTTGCGCGGGTTTGCGCCGGCTGCCCGGCGATACCACTTCATTGCCGGTCGAAAACACCGCGACCCGGATGCGCCGGCGTACATCGAGCTCGGTCAGGCCGAACGCCGCCACCAGCGCAACGTCCTGCGGCCGCAGCCGCTGGCCCGCCTTGAGCGCGGCAGAACCGACCGGAATGTCTTCGCCCGCGGGGCGCACATTGGCGCCGGGCTTCAAACCCGCCGGGAGCACAACCCTTCCCTCGCCATCGAGCCGCACATCCTCCTGCATGAACACCGTGTCGGCGCCGTCAGGCATCGGCGCGCCGGTGAAAATCCGCACCGCGTCGCCCGGTCTGATCGCCCCGGCTGCCGCCGCGCCGGCCTGAACGCGCCCGCTCACGGCAAAGGCGGCCTCCGCCCCGGGCGGAAGATCGCGGCTGCGCACGGCATAGCCGTCGACGGCGGAATTGGTGAAAGGCGGCAGCGGCAACGGAGCCGAAATGTCGTGAGCGAGAATGCGTCCGTCGGCCTCGTTCAGCGCAACGGTCTCGACCTCCTTCACCGGCGTGACCCGCGCGGCGATGATGCCGACGGCTTCATCGACCGACATCATCGGGCCGCCGAAGGCAAAGCAATCGTCGGACAATTGCGCCATTTTTCGTCTCAGCTTTCGCCGGCGCTGCGCGCCAGCAGGTCTTCGAGCGACATCGCGGACCGCTGCATCATAGCGGCGACGGAGGGGATGTCATCGAGATGGGCCACCGGCAGCGCGGTTTCAACCACCGCATCCGTCGCAATGCCTGATATCGCGGGATCGCCGGGGAACAACAGCGGCTTGCCATTGGCTGAGCGATGCACCTCGATCTTGCGATGCGGATTCGGACTTGAAGCCTTCGACGATGACGAGATCGACCCGCGACATCTTCCCGAGCAATTCCGGCAGACGCGGCTCGGAGGCCTCCCGCAATTCATGCATCAGGGCCCACCGCCTGGCGGAGGACACCAGCACCTCGGTGGCGCCCGACTGCCGGTGCACCCAGGAATCCTTGCCCGGCACGTCGACATCGAAACTATGATGGGCGTGCTTGATCACGGAAACCCGCAGGCCGGTTTCAAGGAAATGGGGGATGACCCGCGACAGCAGCGTCGTCTTGCCGGCGCCGCTCCACCCGGCGAGGCCAATCACTTTCATCTCTATTCTCCGGCACCGGCATCCTCCGACGTCATTGCGAGGAGCAAGGCGACGAAGCAATCCATTCTTCGTTTCACCGAACCGTGAAATGGATTGCTTCGCTTCGCTCGCAATGACGGATACGACCGCATTTGTTCTTACGCCGAGAAGCTTTATATCGGCTAACGGGCAATGTCATGCTAACCTCTCGCTCATGATGAAGATCTCCAAGGCCCCCGTCCCCCTGATCCTCCCCGATCCGCACGATCCGCGGCTGACCGAACGCGTCGCCGGGACCGATCAGACCGGCGCGACCGTGGAGATCAACGTGCCCGTCGAGCGGCCGCTGACGCTTTACCTGAACGCGCAGGAGATCGTCACCATGATGACGATCGGCGATTATCCGGAATATCTGGCGCTCGGCTATCTGCTCAATCAGAACATGCTGAAATACGACGACGTCGTCACCGAGGTCGAATATGACGACGACCTGCAGGTGGTGGTGGTGCGCACCGAGCACCACACCGATTTCGAACAGAAACTGAAGAAGCGCACGCAGACCTCGGGCTGCGCGCAGGGCACGGCGTTCGGCGACCTGATGGAGGCGATCGAAAGCGTCGTGCTGCCGGAAGCCGAGCTGCGCACGTCCTGGCTCTACCAGATGACGCATACGATCAACACCATGCCGTCGCTCTATCTCGAGGCCGGCGCGATCCACGGCTGCGTGCTGTGCAAGGAAGGCACGCCCGCTCTGCTACACCGAGGACGTCGGCCGCCACAACGCCGTCGACAAGATCGCGGGCTGGATGTTCCGCCACGGCGTCGATCCCGCCGACAAGATTCTCTACACCACCGGACGGCTGACCTCCGAGATGGTGATCAAGACGGTGCGGATGGGAATTCCGATCCTGGTCTCGCGCTCGGGTTTTACCGCCTGGGGCGTCGACCTGGCGCGGCAGGTCGGACTGACCCTGGTCGGGCGCGCGCGGGGAAAACGCTTCATTGCGCTCTCTGGCGAGGCACGCATCGTCTACGACCAGAATCTGGCCTTCGTCGAGGAGGAATCGGCGCGTCACAAGCGCAAGGGCGCCGACCGTGACGAATGATTTCCCGGCGACGTCAAAAGACGCGCCGGCGACCCCCGGCGTATTGCTGGCCGGCGGGCTGGCGCGGCGGATGGGCGGCGGCGACAAGCCGATGCGCCGGATCGGCGGCCGCACGATTCTCGAGCGCGTGATCGCGCGGCTGAAGCCGCAATGCGACGGGCTCATCCTCAACGCCAACGGCGATCCGGCGCGTTTTGCAAGTTTTGGCTTGCCGGTGATTCCAGACACGGTTGCGGATTTTCCGGGACCGCTCGCCGGCATTCTCGCCGGTCTCGACTGGGCGGCCGCGAACCGGCCCGGGGTTGAGTGGGTGCTGAGCGCCGCCGCCGACTGTCCGTTCCTGCCGCGCGATCTGGTCGCGCGCCTGCATCGCGCCCGCAGCGAACAGAACGCGCAGCTCGCGGTCGCCGCCTCCGGCGGGCAGTCGCATCCGGTGATCGGATTGTGGAGCGTGGCGTTGCGCGAGGAGCTTCGCCACGCGCTGGTGGTCGAGGACGTCAGAAAGATCGACCGCTGGACCGCGCGCTACCGGCTTGCCACCGTGACATGGCCGGCCGAACCGCTCGATCCATTCTTCAACGCCAACACGGTGGACGACATCGCCGAGGCGGAGCGGCTGGCGGCGCTGGACGGGGGCTGATTCATCGCGAACTGGGGATTTTGGTCATGACCATCAAGCCGGATTTGAACGGCCGCATTGCGCTGGTGACGGGTGCATCCCGCGGCATCGGAGCGGCGATCGCCACGGCGCTTGCCGAAGCGGGCGCCGCCGTCGCGGTCAATTTTCGCGAGCGCGCCACCGAGGCCGAGGCGGTTGTCGCTGCCATCAAGAGCAAGGGCGGCCGCGCGATCGCCACCGCCGCCGACGTATCGCAGGCCGCCGCCGTCGCAAAGATGGTCGATCACGTCACCTCCGCGCTCGGCCCGATCGACATTCTCGTCAACAACGCGGGCATGGCGATCGTGCGCGGCGTCGATGACCTCACCGAGAGCGAGTTCGACCGGACCATCGCGGTCAACCTGAAATCGGCTTTTCTCTGCACCCAGGCCGTGCTGCCTGCGATGCGCGCGAAGAAATGGGGACGCATCGTCAATATCTCGTCCCTGGCCGCACGCGGCGGCGGCGCCATCGGCGTGCACTACAACGCCTCGAAGGCCGGCATGGAGGGTCTGACGCGCGGCTATGCGGCGCGGCTGGTCAAGGAAGGCATCACCGTCAACGCGGTGGCGCCCGCGCTGATCGAAACCGACATGATGCGCGGACGCTCCGATCTGGCGAGTCGAATCCCGCTCGGCCGCATGGGGCGGTCCGAGGAAGTGGCGCAGGCGGTGCTGATGGTGCTCGGCAACGACTACATGACCGGCCAGACCATCGTCGCTGAACGGCGGCATGGCGTTCATTTGAGCAGGTGGCCACGCTCATTCTAAGTGCGTCCCGGCCAAGTCGAGCACTTGCGAGCGCGAGCCGGCGACGACTGGAGGAGAGTGAGGATCAGGCCGGCCTGAACCCCGCCTGCTCCAGCGCCGCGCGGCTCTCCTCCGACGCCAGCGCCGCCAAAAACGCCTGCACCGCCGGGCGCTGTTTCCGCGCCGTCACCAGCGCAAAATCATAATGCTCTTCGGCAAAGGGAATGAAGCCGAGGCCTGCGGCCTGCGCGACCGGCGCGATGGTCATGCCCCAGTCGGCGCGGTGCTGCGCGATCGCGGCGGCGACCGCGTTATGCGACTTCGGCTGATTCCAGTAGCCGTCGGGCGCGACCTCGCCGAGCAGCCGGTCGATCAGGATGCGCGTGCCCGCGCCCTGGTTGCGGTTGACCATGATGCAGCCGGGATCGGCAAGCGCCGCGCGCACCGCGGCTTGCGCGCTCAATCCCTCGAACCGCGCATCGCCGGATCGAAACACGATGCCCTGCATCCGGCGCCAGCCCGGCACCAGTTCAAGCCCGTCGCCGAGAAACGGCGTGTTGTAGGTCTCGCTCTTTTCGTCGAACAGATGGATCGGCGCGAAATCGCACTCGCCGCGCCTGGCCGCCGCGAGACCCCCGAGGCTGCCGACCGCGATCGAACGCACGGAAAGGCCCGCGCGCGACAGCTGCGCCGTCACCAGATCGAGCCCGGTGCAGTGGCTGCCGACGATGACGAGGTCGGGCACCCGCACATGCGGCGTGAACAGCGTCACCTCGGCCTCGGTTCCGGCCGGCATCTGGTCGGCCAGCGCATCGATCTTCAGAAAGCCGTCGGCCTGCGCGAACGAGGTGATCGCGCCACTTCCCTTGCCGGAGGGATAGGCGATCAGGCCGTCGGCCCCTTCGACCAGCGACACCATCACGAATTCGGTGCGGCCGAGTTCGGACGCGATCCGCACCGGCACCCTGGCCGTGACCTTGGCGTCGGAACGCGGCGGCAGGCCCGCCATCCGGCGCAGCACCGGCACGATCATGTCGTGGAAGGTGAACATTGCGGAAGTCGGAAACCCCGGCAGGATCACCACCGGCTTGCCGTCGCAGACGGCGAGACACAGCGGCTTGCCCGGCTTCAGCGCGACGCCATGCGCGATGATGCCGGGCTTGCCGAGCCGGCGCGATGATGCGATGGGACACGTCGCCCGCGCCCTTCGAGGTGCCGCCCGACAGCACCAGCATGTCGCTGGTCGCGAGCGCCCCGCGCATCGCGGCTTCGAGTTGTTCTTCATCGTCGGCAACGGCGCCGAGAAAAATCGCCTCGCCGCCGTTCTCGTTCACCGCCGCCGTGACGATCGCGCCGTTGGTGTCGTAGATTTGCGGCCGGGCCGCAGCGGCCGGCCCGGCTGCACCAGTTCGTCGCCGGTGGAGATCACCGCGACGCGCGGCCGGCGCGCGACGGAAACTTGCGCGATGCCGCAGGCCGCGCACATGCCGATCTCGCGCGAGCCGATCATCGTGCCGGCGCGCAACAGCGCCTCGCCGCGCGCGATGTCGGAGCCGGCATAGGACACGAATTGTCCGGGCGAGGCGGCGCGGCGGATCTCGATCGCGCGATGGCCTGCGGGCTGGGTGTGCTCGACCATCACGACGGCATCGGCGCCGCGCGGCAGCGGACCGCCGGTCGCAATCGGAGTGGCCGTCCCCGACAGCACCGGCCGCGCCGGCGCGGTGCCGCAGGCAATGACTTCGTCGTTCAGCTTGACGCGGACCGGCGTGGCTTCGGAGGCCAAGGCGAGATCGGCGGAGCGCACCGCAAAGCCGTCGACATTGGAGCGATCGAACGGCGGCACGTCGATCGGCGCCACGATATCCTCGCGCCAGCGCGCAGCCGAGCGCGTCGGAAAGCGGTCGCCGCTCGCTCGGCAACCGGGCGCGGAAACAGCGCGGCTTCGAACCGCGCCAGCGCATCCTCGCGCGACAGAATGGTCAGGAACTGGTCCTGATCCACATTGTCTCGGTTTCGGCGACGGCGCATTGGTCATGTCGGAACCCGTATCACTCCCGCAGCATATAGGCATCGACCGGCGTGCCCGCAGCAAAGCCCTCGGTCCCGCCCGGTACGGCGAGCCATGCGTCGGCGCGGGCGATGGCGTCGAGCGACAGCTCGCCGACCGCCAGCGGCATCCAGCCGCCTTCGATCCTTTCGAGCAGGACGATCTCGGTGATGCCGACGCTTGAGGCAATCTTGCGCTGCAGCGGCAGGGTTAGCGGCCTGTCGCGGCCAACGCCCGGACATCCGGTCCAGCGCGGGAAGGACCAGCGTCCACCACGCCGCCGAGCGCCTGATCCGGCGCGCCCGGCAGCGCAATCACGGGAACGGTTCCAATCCTGCCGACGGCAGCGGTCCGGCCGGGCTGCAACGCGATGCCATGCGCGATGACCTCGCCGCGCCGCGGCCAGCGCCGCGATAGCAGCATCGCGTGCGGCCGACGCCGCTGCCGCCGATCGTGATGAGCAGATCGCACGCGCCGGGTTCGAGCGCTCTGGCGATGGATGCCGCATCGCGCCCCGCGGCCTCGGCGCCAACGACATCGGCGCCGGCCGCGCGGGCGTTTTCCGCAATCAGCCGCGCCGTCACCGCATCGCCCGAGGTTGCGGGAATATTGACGATGCGCAGCCGCGGGCGGCGCACGTTCGAGTTTATCGAGCCCCGCCGCCCGCGCGATCAACAGGTCGAGCGGGCGAACCCGCCGCCCGGAGGCGATGACGACATTTCCTTCGGCGATATCGCCGCCGGCGCGGCGAACACCCTGCCCCGGTATCGCTTCCGCCAGCGCCTGAACCATCGGACCGGTCTGATCGACCGAATCGGCATCGATCACGCAGTCGCACCCCTCCGGCATGGCGTCGCCGGCGTCGACCCACACCGGCGATGTGGCCAGCGGCAGCGGCGAATAGGACGACGCGCCGACGAGATCGCGGGCGCGCAACGCCCAGCCGTCGCCGGCGGCGATGTCGCGCGGCGGATGCGCGTGAAGCGGCGGCATATCGGCGGCGACGCAGCCCAGGGCTTCCGCGAGCGGAAGCGCGATCGGCCGCGACCGGCTCAAGCCGCGGCAGCAACGCCGCGAGTGCTGCGTCGAGCGGAGTAAGCGAAGCCGGCAGGCGCTGGGTCGAGGATCATGCCGGCGATGGTGGACCACGGCATCGCTCACCTTGGCAACCGTGACGCTCACAGACATCATCCAGGTCGTCCCGGCGTTCGCCGGGACGACCTTAAAGAGGATAGCGCTTCCTCAACTCCCCTTCTTCTCCGCGTCGGGAAAGAACAGCTGCTGACCGTCGATCTTGTAGCCGGCGATCGCGGCCTGGCCTTCCGCCGAGATCAGCCAGTCGACGAAGGCCTGGCCCGAGTTCCTTCTTCACGGACGGGATATTTCTCCGGGTTCACCAGCATGACGCCGTATTGGTTGAACAGCCGCTTGTCGCCCTCGACGACGATTTCGAGATCGCCGCGGTTCTTGAAGGAGATCCAGGTGCCGCGGTCGGACAGCACGTAGCCGTTCATCGCGCCCGCGGTGTTGAGCGCCGCCCCCATGCCCTGCCCGATCTCGCGATACCAGGGCCCTTTGGTGGCTGATATATCGATGCCGGCCTGCTTCCACAGCGCGAGTTCGGCCGAATGCGTGCCCGACCTGTCGCCGCGCGAGACGAATGGCGCGGCCTTGGCCTGAATCGTCTTCAGCGCGGTCTCGATATCCTTGCCCTTGACGCCGGCGGGATCGCTCTTCGGCCCGATCAGCACGAAGTCGTTGTACATCACGTCAAAACGCTTCACGCCGAATCCCTCGGCGAGGAATTTTTCTTCCTGCGCCTTGGCGTGGACGAACACCACGTCGGCATCGCCGCGCCGCGCGGTGTCGAGCGCCTGGCCGGTGCCCTGCGCGATCACCTTCACCTCGATGCCGGTCTTGGCCTTGAAGATCGGCAGCAGATAGCCGAACAGCCCGGAATCCTGGGTCGAGGTGGTCGAGGCCACCACGATCGACCGATCCTCGGCGCTCGCCGGCGCAAGATTGGACAACGGTGCCAACAGCGACAGCGCGAATACGAGTAACGAAACGAGATCGCCATGGCACACTCCTGTTCAGACAATATCAAATCACGAGATCGCCGCGCAGGAAGGCGGCGGCTTCCGGTGTCGCCGGATGGTCGAGAAAATCGTCCGCCCGGCCCTGCTCGCACAGCGCGCCGCGCACCAGAAAGATGACCTCGCCCGCGAGCCGGCGCACCTGGCCGAGATCGTGCGAGGCCATCACGATCTTGATGCCGGATTGCGCCGCCATCAGCACGATCTCCTCGACGCCGCGCGTCGCGGCGGGATCGAGATTGGCGGTGGGCTCGTCGAGCAGCAGGATTTCCGGATCGCGCGCCAGCGCGCGGGCCAGCGCCAGCCGCTGCTGCTCGCCGCCCGACAGCCGCCGCGCCGGCCGCTGCGCCAGATCGGAAAGCCCGACCCGTTCCAGCAAGTGCGGCGACGCGCTCGGCGCGCGCGTTGCGCGGCGTGCCGGCCTGCGCCAGCGCATAGGCGACGTTGGCGGCGGCGGTCCTGCGCAGCATCACCGGGCGCTGAAACAGGATCGCGCGGCGCGCCATGGCGCGCTCGAGCGCGGCCGCCCCAGGTGACGCGGCCGGCCGACGGCGCCGTCGAGCCCCATGCAGAGCCGCAGCAGGCGTGGTCTTGCCCGCGCCGTTCGGCCCGACGATCAGCGTCGGCGCACCCGGCGCGATCGTCAGGCTCAAGCGGTCGAGAATCGTGGTGGCGCCCGCCTGCAGCGAGACGCCATCGAGAACCAGGGGAAGATCGCTTGACGGCGCCCGCATGGTCAGCCCGCCTGCCGTTCGGACCAGACGCGCGTCCCCCACGCCGCCGCGTTGATCGCAAGAACGATGACGACGAGGACGAGCCCCAGTCCCATCGCCAGCGGCAGATCGCCCTTGGAGGTCTCCAGCGCGATCGCCGTCGTCATGGTGCGGGTGAAGCCGTCGATATTGCCGCCGACGATCATGACCGCGCCGACCTCGGCGGCGGCGCGCCCAAAACCCGCCAGCAACGCCGTCAGCAGGCTGTAGCGCGCGTCCCACAACAATGTCGTCATGCGGCCGGCCGGGCTGACGCCCATCGCGGTCAGTTCGTCGCGATACTCGGCCCAGAGATCCTCGACGGTCTGGCGCGTCGGCGCCGCGATGATCGGCACGATCAGGATGGTCTGGGCGACCACCATCGCCGCTGGCGTGAACAGAATGCCGAACGTCCCGAGCGGTCCGGATCGCGACAGCAACAGATAAACCGCAAGCCCCACCACCACCGGCGGCAATCCCATCAGCGCGTTGAGCAGCACCACGAGGAACGAGCGCCCGGGAAAGTGGGTCAGCGCGAGCAGCGCGCCGAGCGGCATGCCGACCAGCGCCGCCAGCACGACCGCGGACAGGCTGACCGCAAGCGACAGCCGCACGATCGCAAACAGCGCCGCATCGCCGTTCAGGATCAGTTGCCAGGCGCTGAATTGGTCAGACATTGCTTCTCTCCACCCGCCTTGTTCGGCAAGAATTCCGCCTTTTGTCAATTGATTGAACAAAAGCAGAAATATGCATACAAATGCAGGATGGAATTTCTGACCACCAGCGAGGCCGCCGACTATCTCCGGCTGGGCGAGCGCAAGCTCTATGAATTGGTGACCGAAGGCGCGATTCCCTGCAGCAAGGTGACCGGCAAGTGGCTGTTTCCGCGCCACGAACTGGACCTCTGGGTGCTTTCGGGGCTGGCGCGGCCGGCCGGCATGATCGCCGCCGACCCGCCGCCCATCGTCGGCGGCAGCCAGGACGATCTGCTGGAATGGACCTTGCGCGAATCCGGGTCCGGCCTCGCCTCGCTCGCCGAGGGCACCGCGCGCGGCGTCGATCGCCTGCTGCGCGGCGAGGTGATCGCCGCGGCCATCCATTTCCACAGCCCCGACATCTCGAAAGATTCCGCCGACGACGCCAATATCGCGGCGGTGCGCGCGATGCCCGGGCTGCACGATGCCGTGCTGGTCGGCGTGGTGCGGCGCGAACAGGGGCTTCTGCTCGCCCCCGGCAATCCGAAACAGCTGCACAGCCTGGCCGACGTTCTTGCCTCCGGCGCCAAAATGGCCGTCAGGCAGCCCGGCGCGGGCGCGCAGATGCTGCTCGAAGTGCTGCTGACGCGCGCCGGCGCCGGACCGAAGGATCTGCGCCGGCTCGAGCCGCCATGTCTCACCGGTCCCGATCTCGCCGCCGCGATCCGCGCCGGCAAGGCCGACTGCGGCATCGCGACCCGCGCCGCGGCGAAATCGGCGGGGCTCGATTTTGTCCCGCTGCTCTGGGAGAATTTCGATCTGCTGATGCGGCAGCGCAGCTATTTCCGGCCATCGATCCAGGCGCTGATCGGCTTTCTGGGCGAGCGGCGGCTGAAGCAGCGCGCCGCCGAACTCACCGGTTACGACCCGGCGTCCGCCGGTCACGTCCGGTTCGCCGCCTGACCCCGTCGGCCGCGTTGACGCAGACTGCCAATTAATTGCAAGAACGCGGAACGGCCGGGCCACGCTCCCGGTCAAACAACATGGCCAATGCGCCAGATCATAACGGGAGAACATTTGTGATTTCAGCCAGAACAATATCCATGCTGCGGCGTTCGCCGCCGCCATGTCGTCATCGCCGGCCGCGCTTGGCCCAGGTTTCCGACGACGTGGTCAAGATCGGCGTTCTCACCGACATGAACGGCCCGGCGTCGACGCCCACCGGCCAGGGCTCCGTGACCGCGGCGCAAATGGCGGTGGACGATTTCGGCGGCAAGGTGCTGGGCAAGCCGATCAGCGTGATCGTCGGCGACCATCAGCTCAAGCCGGATATCGGCGCCGGCATCGCGCGGCGCTGGTACGACACCGAACAGGTCGACCTGATCGTCGACGTGCCGGTGTCGGCGGTCGGGCTCGCGGTGCAGAACGTCGCCAACGAAAAGAAGAAGCTGTTCATCACGCACTCCACCGGCACCGCGGATTTCCACGGCAAGTTCTGCTCGCCCTATGCGATCCAGTGGGTGTTCGACACCCGCGCGCTCGCGGTCGGCACCGCGCAGGCCGTGGTCAAGCGCGGCGGCGACAGCTGGTTCTTCATCACCGACGACTACGCGTTCGGGCATTCGCTGGAACGCGACGCTTCCGACGTGGTCATCGCGAACGGCGGCAAGGTGCTGGGCGCGGTCCGGCCGCCGCTGGCAACGCCCGATCTGTCGTCCTTCGTGCTGCAGGCGCAGGCCTCGAAGGCCAAGATCATCGGCATCGCCGGCGGGCCGCCCAACAACATGAACGAGATCAAGACCGCCGCCGAATTCGGCGTCTTCAAGGGCGGCCAGCAGATGGCGGCCCTGCTCGCGCTGATCACCGACATTCATTCGCTCGGCCTGCCGGCGGCGCAGGGCCTGTTGCTGACGACCTCGTTCTACTGGGACATGGACGACAAGACCCGCGAATGGTCGAAGCGCTACTTCGCCAAGATGAACCGGATGCCGACGATGTGGCAGGCCGGCGTCTATTCCTCGGTGATGTACTACCTCAACGCCATCAAGGAGAGCGGCACCGACGAGCCGCTCAAGGTGGCGGCGAAGATGCGCGAGAAGCCGATCGAGGATTTCTTCGCCCGCAACGGCAGGCTGCGCGAGGACAATCTGATGGTGCACGACCTCATGCTGGTGCAGGTCAAGAAGCCGGACGAGTCCAAATATCCCGTGGGACTACTACAAGATCCTCGCGAAGATTTCCGGCGACGAAGCGTTCGGCCCGCCCGATCCGGCCTGCCCGCTGGTGAAGAAGTGATTGCGTAACGTCGTCCCGGCGAACGTCCGAGGACCCATAACCACAGGTGTATCGTGATGTGCCAGGCTGGTCGCTCCACGCTTTGCATCAAACTTGCATCGGTGGTTATGGCGCGCCGGACTGGCGCTTCGCTTGGCCGGGACGACGACTCACTTCACCACCCCGATCTCGCGAAAGTACTTCATCACTCCCGGGATGAATCAGTTCCGGTTTCGGCGCGGCCGCAACGGTGTTCGCCGCCGTGGTCTCGCAGGCCTGCGGCAGTTTCTTGCACAACGCGCCTTCGACGCCGTGCAGCGTGCGCGCCAGCCGATAGGCGACATCGTCCGGCAAGGTTTCGCGCGCCAGAATAAAGCTCCACGAGCCCACCGATTGGATCGGGGCATTCTGGTTCGGATAGCTGCCGGCCGGCACCGTCAGCGGCTTGAGAAAGCTGTGCCTGGCCCGGATGCGCGCGATCTCGTCCGCATCCGGCGCGATGAAGCGGGCGCCGCCGGGACCTTCCGCCACCGCCTTGAATCCGGGCCAGCCGATGCCGGCGCCCCACAGCGCCGCGACCCGCCCGTCGAGCACCATCGCCGGGCCGTCGCCGGCGCGGTCGAGATAGACCGACTGAAAATCCTCGTCCTGCTTCAGTCCGAGGCCGTCGAGCACATAGCGCGACAGGATCGGCAGGCCGGAGCCGCGCGCGCCGAACGCGACCGGGTGGCCTTTGAGATCGCGGATGGTCCGGTACGGGCTGTCCGCGCGCACCACGAACATGCCGGGGCTCGAATAGATCGCGGTCAGGATTTTCAGACTTGTCGCGCGGCCGCCCGATGCCCATGAAGGCTTCATAGGCGGGTTCGCCGGCGACCAGCGCGATATCGAGCTCGCCTTCTTCCAGCAGCGGAATGTTCTCGTTGCTGCCCTTGGTGTTGCGCGGCACGATCGAAAGCGCCGGATCGGCCGCGTTCATGACCTCGGCAAAGGCGTTGCCGTAGAGCGGGAAGCCGCCGCCGGGCGTCGCCGTCCCCAGGCTGATCGTGGTCTTTGGAATGGCCTTGCCTCCATCTTGCGCCGCAGCGCTGCCCGCCAGCAGCAAAATGCCGGCGCAAACGGCCGAAGCGATTTTCATCGGCTGATCTCCCGCGCCGCCGCATCATGCTATTCGCCCAATGGGAATGTAGGCAAATCCGCAATTCTATGAAAGCATGGATGCGGCTGATGTGAAAAGCGGCGGCAACAACGAAGCTATAGCGGGGAAACCATGATCGCATTTTCGCGCGCAGGTCTGTTCGGTCTGGCATGTCTGGCGAGCCTTGCCGGCAGGCGTCACGCCGTCATCGGCTGCCGACTATCCGAACCGCCCGGTGCGCTGGCTGATCGGCTTTCCCCCCGGCGGCCCGGTCGACACCGTGGCGCGCATCATGAGCCAGTGCGCTGTCGGAGCATTTCGGCCAGCAATTCGTCGTGGAAAACCGCGCCGGCTCCGGCGGCAACATCGCCACCGCGGCCGGGATCGACTCGACGCCGGACGGCTACACGCTGCTGTTCGTCGCGCCCAACAACGCGATCTCGACCTCGCTCTACAAGAATCTGCCGTTCGATTTCATCCGCGACACCGTGCCGGTCGCGCTGCATCACGCAGCTGACCAACCTGCTGGTGGTGTCGAACGCCCTGCCGGTCAAGACCGTCCAGGAGTTCATCGACTACTGCAAGGCCAATCCCGGCAAGATCTCCTATGCCTCGTCGGGCAACGGCACCTCGGTGCATATGTCGGCGGAACTGTTCAAGGCGATGACCAAATGCGACATGCTGCACGTGCCCTATCGCGGATCGGCGGTCGCCTTTCCCGACGTCATCTCCAACAAGGTGCAGCTGATCTTCGACAATCTGCCGACCGCGATGGCGCAGGCGAAGAGCGGCAGCGTGCGCGCGCTCGGCGTCACCTCGCCGCAGCGCTGGCCGAGCGTGCCCGACGTTCCCGCGATCGCCGAGACCGTGCCGGGATTCGAGGCGTCGGTCTTCTACGGCATCTCCGCGCCGAAGGGCACGCCGCCGGAAATCGTCGACATCCTCAACAAGGCGGTGAATGAAGCGCTGAAGGATCCGAAGCTGGTCGAACGGTTCGCCACCCTCGGCGGCATGCCGAAGCCGATGACGCCGGCCGGATACGGCAAGCTGATTGCGGACGAGACCGAGAAATGGCGCAAGGTGGTCGAATTCGCCGGCGTTTCGGTGGAGTAGAGCGGCGGCATTGCCGGATCGCGGCCGTCCCTGTAAACGGTGGCGGCACCGTTGCCGGCCGTCTCATACGCCCGCTCGCGGCGGGGCCTGTAGCTCAATGGTTAGAGCCGGCCGCTCATAACGGTCTGGTTGCAGGTTCGAGTCCTGCCGGGCCCACCAGCCTTCGAAGCGCCCGATCGCCGTGTCTGATCTGTCCTCCAATTCAAAAGCTCGGCCTCGCGATATGTCGATGTCGTTGATCAGATGACGATCGAGATCGGGGACCTGTCGGCTCACTGCGATCATGGTGGTCTCCTGAGCAACGCATACTTTGCGTCTGCGGGACCTTCGCGGCCGGAATGCCCGCCCCCAAGCGCTACGTCTGAGGCGGAGCCGGCGTGAGGCCGTGACGGCGCATGATCTCCGTCATTTTCGCTCGGTCCGGTGGACCACCAGCCGCCGCATTGATCACCTCGGCAGACTCGCGGAAATACTGCGGACCTATCGCGGCTGGTGTGATCACGCAGAGTGCCTTCACGTCCTGGCTTCCGTTGTTATCGAACCGGTGAACGGCGCCTCGCGGAATGCATAGCGCCTGCCCCGGGCCGACTTCGATTTGTTTTCCGGCGACAGTCCAGGTCAACACTCCGTCGATGCCGTAGATCGTCTCTTCATAATGGTCGTGGCTATGCGCTGGCGCCGCCAGACGCGACGCGCCGGGGACAATGAGCTCAAAGGCCGCGATGCTTCCACTCGAGTGGTCTGCGGTAAGCAAGAAGCGCACCGCGAGCGGCCCGAGATGGATGGTCTCGTCAGAAGGATTGACGCGGAGATCGATGGCCTCTTGTAGCATGAGCGTCTCCCGTGGTAAATTGCATTGACTACGCACTGTAAATGCAATTTACTGTAAACGTCAATGACCTCATCGCCAAAAAGTTCACCAGTCAAAACGAGGGATATGCTCATCGGCGCACTACTCCGCGTCCCGGCTCAGGCAATCCATCGCCGCATTATCAAGGAACTCAACGCGGCCGGTTTCGACGAGCTGCGCCTGCCACATATGGCGGTGCTGAATTTTCCGGGTCCGGATGGGGTTCGGCCAGGTACGCTGGCCGAGCGCGCCGGCATGAGCAAGCAAGCCATCAACCAGCTACTCGGGAGCCTCGAAGGCCTTGGTTATATCGTCCGCTCCGACGTACCGGACGAGGGCAGCGCGCGCATTGTCCGCTTTACCAAACGCGGACATGCCGCATACTCAAAAATCCACGACATACTCCACGACATCGAGCGCGAGTGGATCGCCGAGCTTGGGCCCAAGCGTTTCGCCCAGCTCAAGGAGCTCCTATCTCTCGTCTGGGAAAGCCCGTTGATCCGCTAGGGGTGCGCTTCCTTGTTTGCGGTGCGGCCCAGACCTAGCGGCAGATGCGGGATGCCGCAGTGCGTCGCCCCCGCCATCCCTAAAGATCAGCATTGTCTTGCCGCTGTGCATGCGCCAGTTCCGGGTCGGGGTCATTTTCGACTGATGGCGCTCAAGCCAGATGGCGGCTCGCCGACGCGGAACTGGCGGCCGTGCCCGCAGCGCGCTAGGCTGCGATCAAGGCCGTTAGGTCAAATGGAGGGACGTATGCGAGAGCTGACACCGGAAACGATCACCGACGCGGTGCTTGACCAGATGGCGACGACACCGGACCCGCGGATGCGGGAGGTGATGGCATCCGCGGTGAGGCACCTGCATGCCTTCGCCCGCGAGGTGAACCTGACGCCCGCGGAATGGATCAAGGGCATCGAATTCATGACCGCGGTCGGCCAGATGTGCACGCCGGAGCGCCAGGAATTCATCCTGCTTTCGGATACGCTCGGCCTGTCGGCGCTCGTCAACGGCCTGCACGACAGCACGGCCATCGAGGAAGGCACCCATACGAGCCTGCTCGGCCCGTTCTACCGCGAGACCTCGCCAAGAACTGGCGGCCGGCAGCCAGATCGCCAGGACCGTGAAGCCCGGGAGCGAGTGCGCGCTCTACGGCCGCGTGACCGATGTCAACGGCAAACCGCTCGCCAACGCGACCGTTTCGATCTGGCAGACCGGCGCCGACGGCCTCTACGACATCCAGGAAAGCGCCACCGCGATCGACTATCGCGGCGTGTTCACCACGGATGCGGACGGCGTCTATATGCTGCGCACGGTCAAGCCGATCGGATACTCGATCCCGATGGATGGCCCGGTGGGCGGCCTGGTCAAGGCGCAGGCGCGGCACGGCATGCGGCCGGCCCATATTCACTTCCTGGTCGGCGCGCCGGGTTATCGCGAGCTGGTGACGGCCCTTTATTTGCGCGACGATCCGCATCTTGCGGATGACGTCGTGTTCGGCTCGTCGGGCGACCTCGCCGTCGACCTCAAGGCGAACGATCCGAACTGCCCGATTCCGGGGCTGCCGAGCATCCGCTTCGATATGCGGCTGGCGCGCGAAGGGGCGGCTGACAAGACCAGCGGACGCGTCGGCGCCGACCCGGCGGCGATTGTCAAACCGGCGGCAAGGGCCGGGAATGGGCAATCCCCCACATCGGCGCCGGCGGCGAGCTAGTGTGGCGGGCTTGAAGTTCCCGTCAGCGTCGCTGCAAGGTATCGGCGCGAACGTCAAGTCCCAAAGACCGCACTAGAGTCCTATTGTGGTCGGGCACCCTTTGGTTCTAACGTTCCTGCAAGCGCGCCGGTTTCGGCGCGACACCATCCTGTCCGCAGCAATCGGGCTAAGAATCCGAACGCGGGCAGCCAATCGAAGAAAACGAAATATGGGGGAGGATCAATGAAACGCAGGACGCTTCTCGGCGGAGCCATCGCCGTCGCCGTGCTTGGACACACCTCGGGCGTCATCGCCCAGCAGCCGCCGATCAAGATCGGCATGAGCATGCCGCAAACCGGCGGGCTTGCGGGCGGCGGCAAGGCGTCGCTGCTCGGCATCGAAATCTGGCGTGACGATGTCAACGCCAGGGGCGGCCTGCTCGGCCGCAAGGTCGAACTCGTCGTCTATGACGACAAATCGAGCGCCTCCGAGACCCCGGCGATCTATTCGAAACTGCTGGATGTCGACAAGGTCGATATCCTGTTCGCGCCCTACGCGACGGTGCCGACGGCGCCGATCATGCCGCTCGTCAAGCAGCGCGGCCTGTTGCTGATCGGGAATTTCTCGTTCCAGGTGAACAGCAAGGTTGGCCACGACATGTGGTTCAACAACGCGCCGTGGGGACCGGCCGACAGCTGGGCGACGCGCGTTCCTCGATCTCGGCCAGAAGGCCGGCGGCAAGACCGTTGCGCTTCTGGCGGCGGACCAGGAATTCGCCCAGAATCTGGCAGCTGACCGCGCGGGAAGTCGCCAAGAAGCGCAACATGCCGATCGTCTTCGACCAGGCCTATCCGCCCAACACCGTGGAATTCTCCGGCATCATCCGTGCGCTCAAGGCCGCGAAGCCCGACATCGTCTATGTCGCGTCCTATCCGCCGGATTCGGCGGGAATTTTGCGCGCCGTGAACGAGATCGGGATCGGAGACAACGTCAAGATCTTCGGCGGCGCCATGGTCGGCCTGCAATTCACCGCGGTGATGCAGAATCTGGGTTCGCTGCTCAACGGCGTCGTCAACTACAACTCATGGCTCCCGGAACCGAGCATGTATTACGACGGGACCAAGGCGTTCTTCGAGACCTATGCGAAACGGGCCGTGGAAGCCAAGGTCGATCCGCTGGGCTATTATCTTGCGCCGTTCGGCTACGCCAGCGGCCAACTCATCGAGCAGGCCATCAAGGCGACGGGGTCGCTCGACCAGAAGGCCATCGCGAAATACCTGCACGAGCACGAGACCAAGACCATCGTCGGCCCGATCGCGTTTTCGGCGGACGGCGAGCGAAAGGAAACCGCGACGCTGATGGCGCAGTTCCGCGGCGTGGTGGACAAGGACATTGAGCAGTTCCGCGGCTCCGGCAAGCAGGTGATCCTGTTCCCGGAACAATTGAAGACCGGCGATCTCATCAGTCCGTTCGAGGCCGCCCGGAAGTAGACCTCGCGGCCTTTTTCTCCGGACCCTGGCGGCGCTGACCGGGGTCCGGACAAATGCGTCCCGGGCATGGATGGATGACCGGGCGCGCGCGAATCGGGCAACGGTGCCTTAAGAAGGCTCAGGGGGGACCTCAATTGTTTTCAATGGATCTGCTGCTCGATGCCGTGGTGCTCGGGACGCTGCTCGGCTGCTTCTATGCGGCCGTCAGCCTCGGGCTGTCGGTCTCGTTCGGCCTGCTCGACGTTCCCCACGTGGCGCATCCGGCGTTTCTGGTATTGGCGTCCTACGGCGTGTTCCTGCTCAACGATCGCTTCGATATCGACCCGCTGCTGGCGGGGCTGTTGATCTCGCCGCTGCTGTTCCTGTTCGGTCTTGCCGCCTACCGACTGTATTACGAGACATTCGAAAGGCGCGGCAGCGATGCCGGCGTGCGCGGGATCGCGTTCTTCTTCGGCATCGCGTTCATCATCGAGGTGCTGATCATCCTGCAGTTCGGCGTCGACCAGCGTTCGGTCACCGCGTCCTATATCGGCAAGGCCTGGCGGATCGGCGAGATGCGGATTCCGATCCGGATGCTCGTCGCCTTCGCGGTCGCCTCTGCGATGACGATCCTGCTGGCGCTGTATTTGTCGCGAACCTTCATGGGACGCGCGATCCGCGCGGTCGCCCAGGACCAGGAGGCGCTGCGGCTGATGGGCGCCAACCCGGTCTGGATCAAGCAATGGGCGTTCGGCATCGCGACCGCCGTGCTCGGGATCGCCGGCGCCCTGCTCATCATCGTCGCCCCGGTCGATCCGATACTCGACCGCGCCTATATCGGGCGGACATTCTGCGTCGTGGTCATGGCGGGGCTCGGCAGCATGGGCGGCACGCTCCTCGCGGCCATCATCCTCGGCGTCGCCGAGACGATCGTCCTGACCCTGTTCGGCGCCTCCTGGGCGCCGGCCATTTCGTTTGCGATGCTGCTCGGCGTACTCGCCGTCCGGCCGCAGGGCCTGTTCGGCAGGTGATCATGAGCCGCAGCAGCATCCGCTTCTGGATCGGGGCGGTCCTCTTTCTCGCCGCCGTCGCGCTGATGACACAGCTCATCCGCAACGAATACCCGTTCTTCGCCGGCTACGTGATCCTGCAATTCATCGTGCTCGCGGTGGCATGGAGCATCCTCGGCGGCTATGCGGGCTACGTGAATTTCGGCACCAGCGCGTTTTTCGGCGTTGGCGTCTACACGGCCGTGTTCCTGTTCAAGGCGACCGGCGCGCCGCTCGCCGTGCAGATCGCCGCCGCCGCGATCGTCGGCGCATTGCTCGGCTTCGCGGTGGGTCTTGTGACCTTGCGCATGCAGGGCATCTACTTCTCGATCGCGACGATTGCGATGACCATCATCATCGAGACGACGGTGACGAACTGGCGATATGTCGGCGGCGCGGCCGGCATCCAGCTGCAGCGGCCGCCGGTGATGCCGCCCTTCGACACTTACGTGCAGATGCTGTTCTTCGTTCAGGCGCTGCTGGTGGTGCTGACGGTTGCGATTGCCCGCTACATGCAGATCTCATGGATGGGCCGCGGCCTGCAGGCGCTCAAGGACGACGAGCTCGCGGCGGAATGCACCGGGGTGCCGACCTTGCGGCTGAAGGTGATGGCGTGCGTCATCTCCGGCGCGCTGATGTGCGCAGCCGGTGCGCCCGCCGCCATGTACCTGCAATACGCGGACCCGACGTCCGCTTTCAATCTCAATTACTCCGTCTCGGTGCTGGCGATGTCGCTGATCGGCGGCACCGCGCATTGGATCGGCCCGGTTCTCGGCGCGATCTTGCTGGGCACGACGCAGCAACTGCTGACCGTCAGCATCTCGTCGGAAGTGAATGTGCTCGTGCTCGGCGTCATGCTGGTGCTGTTCGTGGTGGCGGCGCCGGAGGGTCTGATTGGCCTGTTCCGCCGGCTTGTCCGCAATCGCACGGGGGGCCAGGCATGACGTCGCCCGAAGCACCCGAGCCGTTGCTGCGGATCGCCGCACTCACCAAGCGCTTCGGCGGCTTCACCGCCCTGGACAATGTCAGCGTCGATATCCGCCCGGGAGAGCGCTTCGGCCTCATCGGCCCGAACGGCTCGGGAAAGACCACGCTGATCAACTGCATCTCCGGCGCGTTCCGCACCGAGGCCGGCACCGTGGTGTTCCGCGGCGAGGACGTCACCCGGTTGCCGCCGCATATGCGCACCCGCCGCGGCATTGCGCGCAGCTTCCAGATCCCGCGGCCGTTCAAGAGCATGACGGTCGCCGAAAACCTCATGGTGGCGGTCGACTTCGCGACGGCCGCGGACGAGTTCGTCCCGGCCGCGCAACGCCGCGACGCCATGATGTCGATCCTGACGCGGACCGGCCTCGCCTCCAAGGCCGACGTGTCGACCACGCGGCTCAGCCAGGTGGAATTGCGCAAGATGGAGCTCGCCCGCGCGATGGCGACGCGCCCGAAGCTCCTGATTTCCGACGAGGCCATGGCCGGCCTTTCCGGCTCCGAGGTCGACGAGGTGCTTGATCTCCTGATGACGCTCGCAGGCCACGACATCACCGTCATCATGATCGAGCACATCATGCACGCCGTGATGCGTTTTTCCGAGCGCGTGATGTGTCTCGACGCCGGCAGGATCATCGCGATCGGCGCGCCGGCCGAGGTCATGGCCAACCAGCGGGTGCAGGAGGCCTACCTTGGCACTTAGCCTCGTCATCACCGGCCTCGATGCGGGTTACGGCGCCGTGAAGGCGCTGCGCGGCGTCACGCTCCATGTCGAGGCCGGCGAGACCGTCGCCCTGCTCGGCACCAACGGCAACGGCAAGAGCACGCTGATGAAATGCATCGCGGGCCTGGTTCGCCCGCAGCGCGGCGGGATTTCGCTGACGATCGACGGGAAGGCGCACGATCTGGCCAGGCTGGCGCCCGAGGCCATCGTCGATCTCGGCGTGGCGCTGGTCCCCGAGGGACGGCGATTGTTTCCCAAGCTGACGGTAGCGGAAAACCTGATGCTCGGCGCCTTCCGAAAGGCGGCCCGCCGCGACATCGACCGCAACCTCGCGCTCGCCTTCGAAACATTTCCGACGCTGAAGGAGCGGCAGCACCAGCTCGCCGGCACCATGTCGGGCGGGCCAACAGCAGATGCTCGCCATCGCGCGCGCGCTGATGTCCTCGCCGCGCCTGTTGCTGATCGACGAGCCTTCGGTAGGCCTGTCGCCGCTCCTGGTATCGCAGACCATCGCCAAGATCGGCGAGCTCAACCGGCGGGTCGGCCTCACGGTGCTGATGGCGGAGCAGAACTTCAATCAGGCGATCCGCATCGCCGACCGCGGTTACATCATCGTCCATGGCGAGATCGTCGTCGCTGCCGGTTCCGTCGACGAGTTGAAAGGCAACGACATCGTCAAGCGGCTCTATCTCGGCGGTGTCGCATGATGGCGGAGGATGGTGTCGCGGTGCCGCGAAATTCGAAGACGGACCGGAGCTGACGCGCACAGGGCGGCGAAGAGCTACCTGCCGCTGAACCGCGCGGCGCGCTTTTCGACGAATGCATTGCGGCCCTCCGGCGCGCGGGATGGCCACACCAACTCGCCCGGATTTCTGGAGATGCAATGTCTCGTGATTTCACGGGACATTCGGACATCTCGGGATTTCACGAGATGTCAGCGCCAGAGCGGGATGACTTTTCTTCGAATCGTCATCCCGCTCTATCTTTTTGTTTGAGCATGATCTTTTCGGAAAACCGGTGTCCACTTTTCCGGATCATGCTCTAGGCGCGATGCAAGTGAGCCGCCAAGGTTGCCCCTGACGGCTCAACACTTGGTCCGTTGCGTTGTTCGAGCCTGGCGAAGCACACGCCGGGACCTACCTGGCGACGATCGTCGCCCTGGTTGTCGGTCCAAGGGAGCGACGGGCGCATCATCATCCGGTCGGCAACAGATACAAGACAGACGCGCTGACGTAACTCCAGTTGGCCGCAGGGCACGAGAAAGGTTCCGCAAGGAAGTCGTGGATGCTCATGCGGGCCATGATCGTGCCTGTCAGCTATCCGCGTCTTGCAGTTTCAACCTTTGCCTTGATATTCCCCAAACCGAGCTTTGCTTCCTCGTCCAGCCGCTGAATTTGATCCGGGGTCGGAGCCTTTGGGCGTTGCGGGTTGCGAACGGTTCGGATGAACCGTGTCGCGCTGCCTGATGGCTCGAAATCGTACTGCACAACGATTGGGCCGATAAAGGCGGTCTGGGTCAGCCCGATCCAGAGACGAGGGCGGTCGCAGGCGATCACTACCCAATCAAGGTCGACGCGACCCGAGCGCGTGCTCCAATGTTCGTGAAAGGTATCGCCAAAACGCATCGGGCGGTTTTCGCAGTCGATCTCGTGTGACGAAGGCAGCCATTCCGGCCACGACTTTGGATTGGTAACGTAATCGAAGATCGCTTCCGGTGGCGCGACGATAACGATGTCGTTTCGGTGCTCGAACGGAACTGTCAGCGGCATGATCTTTCCCAGCTTCTCTCAGTCTATCTGAAAATGACCGGTGAACGACTACTCAGGCGAAAATAATCGGGAGCCTGCGGAGATGCTCCCTCGATGCAGGCGTGACTAGAGCATGATCCGGAAAAGTGGACACCGGTTTTCCCATCGGCATCAAACGCGATGCTGTTTGCTCGGAGATCATGATCTTTTCGAAAAGATAGAGCGGTGATGCACTTTTCCAGAAAGTCATCCCGCTCTAGCGCCCGCTGAACCGCGCGGCGCGCTTTTCGACGAACGCCTTGCGGCCCTCCAGCGCATCCTCGCTGCGACGGATGTCGGCCTGAACCTCGATCTCGCGGCGGAACTGCGCGCCGTAGCTTGAATGCTCGCTTTCCTCGAGCAAGGCGCGCGTGGCGACCAGCGCGCGCGTCGGCCCCTGGGCGAGGCGCTGGGCCAGCTTCATCGCCTCGTCGGGCAGGCGGTCGTCATCGACGACCTGCCTCACCAATCCCCACTCCAGCGCACGCTCGGCGGAAAGCGGCTCGTTCAGAAGCATCAGTTCGAGCGCGCGCTGGCGGCCGACCAGGCGCGGCAACAGCCAGGTCGAGCCGAGATCGGGCACGAGGCCGATCCGGCTGAAAACCTGGATGAAGCTCGCCGAGCGCGCCGCGACGATGATGTCGCCGGCCATCGCAAGGCTGAACCCGCCGCCCGCCGCAACGCCGTTGACCGCGACCACGACGGGCACACGGCACTCGCGCAGCGCCCGAAACGCCGGCCAATAATGGCGCATCACGCCGGCGACAATGTCGGTCCCGAGCGCCTCCGATGCCTTGAGATTCTGGCCCGAACAGAACCCGCGGCCTTCGCCCGTCAGCACCAGCGCCCGCACGCTCGCCTCATCGGTCATCTCGCCGATGGCGGCCGCGAGCGCGCCGAGCAGATCGGGCGTCATGGCATTCAGGCTCGCCGGCTCGCTGAGCGTCAACAGACCGACGGCCCCGTCCCTGGTTTGCTTCACACCGGCCATGTTTCTCTCCTCCGCGCGGATGTCTGGACCGCCCGCAATGTGCCATTGTTGGCGCGCTTCGCCAACTCGACCCGACCGCGGGCTTCGCATGACGCCCCCATCCTGCCTATTGTTCTGGAGGCTCGGCGACGGTATCGATCAATAAGCCGCAAAAAGGAATGAAAACGGGGGGCGTCAGTCTTGAGCTACGAACACATCACATGCGATCTCGACGGTCCGTTCATGATCGTCACGCTCAATCGCCCCGAAAAACTGAATGCCTATACCGGCCTGATGGGTGCGGAGATCGCGGATGCGTTCGCGCGCGCCGACAGCGACGACAACGTCCGCGCGATCATCGTCACCGGCGCGGGCCGCGCGTTTTGCGCGGGCGCCGACGTATCGGGTGGCGCCAAAAGCTTTGACACATCCGGCAGCCATGGCGCAGGCGTCTTTGCCAGTTCAGGCGCCCGCAGCGGCCGTTTCGTCGAGGCGATCTTCAACTGCCGAAAACCCTCGATCGCGGCGATCAACGGTGCGGCCGTCGGCGTCGGCATCACCATGACCTTGCCGATGGACGTTCGAATTGCGGCAAAGGGCGCAAAAATCGGATTCATCTTTGCCCGCCGCGGCCTCGTCCCGGAAGCGGGCAGCGCGTGGTTCCTGCCGAAACTGGTCGGGCTGCCGCAGGCGTTGCGCTGGTGCCTGTCCGGCCGGACGTTCGATGCCGATGAAGCGCGGCAAGGCGGTCTTGTCAGCGAGGTCGTCGAGCCTGCGGAGCTGCTCGATCGCGCCAGGGAAATCGCGCGCGAGATGACGGCGGAAACCTCTCCCGTCTCGATCGCGCTGACCCGTCAGATGCTGTGGCGCTTCGCCGGCGCGCCGGACCCGTTCGAGCTGTTGGCGATCGACAAGCCGATGTCGGTCGAACGCGGCGGCCATGCCGACGTGCGCGAAGGCGTTCAGGCCTTCATCGAAAAGCGGTCACCGTCGTTTCCGGGAAAGGTGTCGGAGGACATGCCGAGCCAGTATCCCTGGTGGTCAATCCCGCAAAAATAATCAAGGACAAGGCAACACCATGAGTGACCTCTTCAGCAATTCCCAGCAAATCCGCAAACCGGCCGTCGTCTCCAAAGGCGGCATCGTCGCCGCGCAATCGCGAAAAGCGGCCGAAGTCGGCGCCGGGGTGCTGGCGGCGGGCGGCGACTGCGTGGACGCGGTGATCGCCACCACCTTCGCGCTGGGCGTGCTGGAGCCCTGGATGAGCGGCGTCGGCGGCGGCGGGGCGATGGTGCTCTACCGCGCGCGCGAGGACCGCTATGAAGTGATCGACTACGGCATGCGCGCGCCCGGCGGCATCCGCCCCGAGGACTATCCGCTGACGGGCGAAGGCGCCGCCTCCGACATCTTTCCCTGGCCGCGGGTGAAGGATGACCGCAATCTCAGCGGTCCCGGTTCGATCGCCGTGCCGGGCGTGGTGGCGGGCATGGAGGAAGCGCACCGCCGCCACGCCAAAATGCCGTGGCGGGAATTGCTTGCGCCCGAGCGTCGATCTCGCCGGCGAGGGTCTCGCGGTGGATTGGTGGACCACGCTGATGATTGCGAGTTCGGCCGCCGACCTGCGGCGCTACCCCGCAAGCGCCGCCACCTACCTCCTGGACGGCCTGCCGCCGAACGCGCAATGGGGCATCAAGACCAGCGTGCGCCTGCCGCAGGACAGGCTCAAGGCGACGCTTTCATACCTCGCGGCGGAGGGCCCGCGCGATTTCTATGAGGGCGACCTGGCGCGCAGCATTGCGGCCGATGTGCAGGCGGGCGGCGGCGCGCTGTCGGTCGAGGACCTCGCTTCCTTCCGCGCCCATCTGCGCGAGCCGCTGGCGATTCCCTATCGCGGCGGCAAGGTGTACGCGACGCCGGAGCTCACCTGCGGACCGACGCTGGCGCATGCCTTGCGCCTGCTGCAGCAGAACCTGCAGGCCGGGCGCGGCGGGCCGGATGCGGCGGCCTACACGGCCTATGCGCTGGCGCTGCAATCGGCCTACCGCGAACGCCTGCAGGACATGGGCGATGCCGACGGCAGGCGCGCGCTGGGCGCCGAGCACCTGGCGCCTTCCTGCACCACGCATTTCTCGGTGGTGGACCGCGAGGGCAACATGGCGGCGGTGACGCAAACCCTGCTGTCGACGTTCGGCTCGAAATTCGTGCTGCCGCAAACCGGCGTGACCATGAACAACGGCATCATGTGGTTCGACCCCACGCCCGGCGGCCCCAATTCGCTGGCGCCCGGCAAGCGCTGCCTGACCAATTACACGCCGGTGCTGGCGCAGGCCGCCGACGGCCGGCGCCTGGCGCTCGGCGGCTCGGGCGGACGGCGCATCCTGCCGGCGGTGACGCAGATCCTGTCCTTCGTGATGGACTACCGCATGGATCTGGATGCGGCGATCCATCAGCCGCGCATCGATGCGAGCGAAGGCGCGGTCGTGATCGGCGATGTGCGTCTGCCGGTGCCAACGCGGGAAGCGCTGCGGGCGCGTTTCGACTACGAAGAAGCGCGCGTGCAGACTTTTCCGATGAAGTTCGCCTGCCCGAGCGTGGTGCTGCGCGATAGCGGGACCAATAGCGGCGCCACCGAGATATCCCAGCCCTGGGGCGACGCGGTGGCGGAGGGTTAGG
>CAWGSB010000003.1:0-44562 GCA_963825105.1 uncultured Alphaproteobacteria bacterium | reverse complement strand
GCCCAATTCCTTCCATAGCCAACTGAAACTATAGTTCGCCATGGTGGGATTGTGGTCCGCCGACTTTGCCGTGTGGTTCTCCACCATTTTGAGCCAATCGACGACTTTGATGCGGCCGCTCGCGGTTTTGGCGGCAGCGCGTGGTGACTTGTTTCCCAGCGCCGGAATGGGCTGATCGAGCAGCTCGCGATAGTGGCGATCCAGTCTATCATGGATGATGGCGCAAGCCTGATCCTCGGGGATATCTTGCTGTGGCGGCAAACCAGCGTCCCGTGACGCTATCAGTTGCTCAACGGTTTCCGTCTCGACCAGGGGCTGCCCGACCAGTTCCCCGAGCGTCCTCGACAACAGCGTCCGCCCAAGGTCGGAACGCGTCCGGGAATTGACGGTAAGGATCAGGGTCGCGTCGTCGAGTTCCACACCACCAAGCACGAGCGAACCATCGTCGAGCCAGGTTTCGAAGGTCAGCGATTCCGGAGGTCGTTTCTGAACGCCCGATGACACGGCCGACCTCCCCGGACCGAACCAGTTCCAGAACGTCGCATTTTCCTGGCGCAGCCCGGGACACCGCGCCAGCGCAGCTCGGATGTCATCGTCTGTCGTGCCTGCTGCTAGAGGATATCGCACCGTGCAGATGAGAAGCTCATCGCCTTCAGCGTTGCGCACATCAGTGACTCCTGCGGAGCCGGCTCGATCTATCCGCTCGATGAGCCAAACGGTTGTGATCATCGGACTCAGCGCACGCAGCAGTTCGGTCTGGGTCAGATCGGCAATCGCAGCATTGTCCAAGGTCTGTCCAAGCCTATCGGCAAGCTCCTGTCTTTCCTTCTTGTTGAGCTTTTCGAACTTGTGCAAGGCGTCGAGGACTTCTTCCGATGCGGCGTGTTCGTACGGCAACACAGCTCCGCCTATCAGCGTTTGCGACCCGACCCGAACAACGCGCGCGGCGATCCGGTCCCACTGTTTGAGTGAGCGGGTCGCCGCTCGCTCGCTGATCAGGATCGGTTCGCCGCCGCGCACAAGATCACGCGCCCGGAACGACGTGTCCCGAACAATATCGCTCACTTCATAAAGGCTCACGACCGACCTGCGCAGCGCGGCTATGTAGGACCGAACCGAGGCACTTTCCTTCCATCCACGTCGTTTCAGATAGTCGTCGACAATATTGCTGCCGTCGTCGAATTCCCGGGTCAGAAAATCTTCGAACGCACAGGCCCAGACTGTACTCATGAAAAAGCCTTCCCCGAGCGTTGAGACGAGGTCGTCGACCTCAAGGTCGGCTTCGTCGCAGGCGGGCAGCATATGGCTATCAAGAACCTCCGGGAATCGATCCCGCCACGGGTCTCGCGTCAGCCATTTAATCAATCCCTGGAGCGAATGCTTGCTTGCCATAGTCCTGCTCGCATGATTGAGCATCGATCGCGCCGCAGTCTATCAAACGTCCGCCATCAGTTCGATGCCGAACCACCATCGCTCAGAACGAAATCAACTGGTTTCTCATACCGGCCCTGTTGGCAGGGCGAATCGAGTTGACAACGTGAGCCAATCGCAATCTTGAAAAATTACATCCGGATTTCAATAATATAAGAGTTCGCAGTTTTACTCCGAATGGAGCGCCAGCAAGGCGAGCGAAGCCTTCGCTCTAGCGTACCCTTAGCGACGCCAAAAATCTTCTTCCCGCGATGGATCCTGCGCAGCCGTCTGCCGTCGTGGCGACGGCATCGGCAGAACTGCGATAGCGGCCCGATCAAGATGCGGCTTCCGCGCCGTCGTCGGTGTGGATTTGGTGCGGCCAGGCTTTTCGCCGGCCTTTGCCGGCGCGACGTCGGCGAAGGCGCGGTCGAATTTTCTCTGCCGGTAGAGAATGGTGCCGCGGTCGATGTAGGCCGGCAGGAATTTCGGGTCGAGCCGAAGCGCCTGGTCGAGGTCGGCGATCGCGCCGTTCGGGTCGCCGTTGCGGTAAGCGGACATTCCCCGGGCTCGCAAGGACCTCGCCTCGCTCGCGGCGAAGTCGGGAGCCGGGTCGGCATTGGCCGCCGGGGCGATCTGCGCAGAAGTCCGGGACATCGCTACGTTTGTTGTGATCGCCGCAGCGGGAACGTTGGTGCTCTCACGCTTCGCAGGCGAAGCGTTGCTGTCGGTTGTGTCCGCCGGCCCTGCCGGGCTGACTGCAGTGATCTCGGGCGATGCGCGCATGGCGATGTCAATGCTGTCTGCCGGAGCAACCGACGCCGCCGACACGTGCATGAACAGCAAATATCCCCCGACCGCCGCGACCGAGACTCCGGCAAGGGCGATCACGCCGGAGGCAAGCTTGTAAATCCTGGCGGCGATGGCTTGCCTGGACGCCTGATCCTGTTCCAGCCGCGCGAGCCCCAGCAGATGATCGTAGGCCGCGCGCTGCTCGGCATCGCCGAGGATTTCACTGGCGCGGACGATCTCCCTGAATTTCAGAGCAGCATCGGGATCGTCGGGCCTGATGTCGGGGTGGGCGCTCTTGACGGCTCTGCGGAAGGCGGTCCTGAGAGCTTCGGCGTCATCGTGTGGAAGCGCCCCGAGCAAATCGTAAAGCGTCTTCATCGTGGCTCTCGCAGCCGGGTTACTCGTCTCCGTCCTAAATTCCCGCCGCGAATTTACTCAGGAGCACGCATACAAACTGAACTTCGCTTACCTGTGGATAATCCAAATCCAGTGCGGCGGAAAAATGACTTGCGGCATGCGCCGGATCTTTGCTGCATCGCCATCGGCGCTTTGCCGAAGCGTTGCTGTCAAGCGGGCTCAACTTGGCCACAATCGGGCGCGGCTTGTGGCGCAAGTGAGGCGCAGGTTTGTTGTCGGGCGAATGAATTTCCCGTAGCATGATGTCCTGGTCCCAGCCCGGGAGGGAATTCTCATGACCCGTTACCATCGCCTTGGCGCGCTGGCTGTTGCGTTGCTGTTCGCGCTGTCGCTCGGCGCCGGAAGCGTTCGTGCCGCCGGCGATCCCGAACCCTCGCCGCCCAAATCCGACGTCAAGAGCGGCAAGAAAAAGAACGGCGGGGGCCAGAAGAATTCGGAGCAGGAATTCCGCGACCGCTACCGCGCGGCCTATGCGACGATCTACGACCGCAACGAGTATGCCGGTGCAATTCTGCAGTTGAAGGCGCTCGGTCACGACGACCGGGCCGAGGTCGCCAATCTGATCGGTTATTCCTACCGCAAGCTGGGTGACTATCGGCTGGCGCAGGTCTGGTACGAGCGCGCGCTGAAGGCCGATCCGGGCCACGTCCGAACCTGGCAGTATTACGGGCTGTGGCAGATCGAACAGGGCAATCGCGAACAGGCGCAGTATCATTTGAGCCGGATCGCGGCGCTCGCCGGCACCGGCAGCGAGGAATATCGCTCGCTCGCCGCCGCCCTCGACAAGCCGCCGGGCACCGGCCTCGTGTACTGAACTTCCATCGCCGCCATATCAGCCGGTGCCGGCTTCGGCCCGCACCGGCTTTTTTTGCGGGCGCCCCTTTTAAATCCGAAGGCAATTGCTGCCTCGCAAATTCATCAGGCCTCAACCAACCATGACCGACTTCCACGGCGTTTTTCCCTATCTGGTCTCGCCCGTCGACGCCGACGGAAAAATCCGCGACCGTGTGCTCGCTCGCCTCTGCGACGATCTCATCAAATCCGGCGTGCACGGGCTGACGCCGCTGGGCTCGACCGGCGAGTTCGCCTATCTCAACAACGCGCAGCGTCTGGCGGTGGTGCAGACCACGATCGAGGCGGCAAAAAAGCGCGTGCCGGTCGTGGCCGGCGTCGCCTCGACCTCGACGTCGGATGCGGTGGCGCAGGCAAAGGCCTATCAGAAGCTCGGCGCCGACGGCATTCTTGCGATCCTCGAAGCCTATTTCCCGCTCGGGGACGTGCAGGTCGAATCCTACTTTCGCGCGATTGCCGATGCGGTCGATATTCCCGTGGTGATCTACACCAATCCGAATTTTCAGCGCTCCGACCTCACGCTCGACGTCATCGCGCGTCTCGCAACCCATCCGCGCATCGGCTACATCAAGGACGCCTCCACCAATACCGGGCGGCTGCTGTCGATCATGAACCGCTGCGGCGACGGCATCAAAGTGTTTTCGGCGTCCGCGCATATCCCGGCTGCGGTGATGCTGATCGGGGGCGTGGGCTGGATGGCGGGCCCGGCGTGCCTGATTCCGCGGCAGAGCGTCGAACTCTACAATCTCTGCCAGGCCGCGTGCTGGGACGATGCGCTGGTCCTGCAGCGGCGGTTGTGGCGGCTGAACGAGGCGTTTGCGCGCTACAACCTCGCGGCCTGCATCAAGGCCGGGCTTGCGATCCAGGGCTACGAGGTCGGCGATCCCGTCGCGCCGCAGGCGGCGCTGACGGCGGACGAGCGCAAGGCGGTCGAGGCCGTGCTGCGGGAGATTGGGTGACGCCAAGCACCGTCATTCCGGGGCACGCCAACGGGTCCGCGCGAAGCGCGGCCCGATGACAGGCTCCGCGTGAACCCGGAATCTCGCGCCGACAACCTCCGAGAATTCCGGGCCTGCGCCTTACGGCGCATCCCGGAATGACGGCGCAAGCGGCGTGCCCCGGAATGACGCCGGTTGGTTGTATCGCTCCCAAAATCCGCTAAAACCCCGCCTGCCAACAAAAAGACTCGAAGGACAACCTGATGAATATTCTTCCCGGCAATATGCGTTTTGGTGCGGGCCAGCCTGTCAAGCGTCTTGAAGACCAGCGACTTCTCACCGGGAAGGGGCAGTTCATCGACGACAAGCCGGAAGAGGGCGCGCTGTGGCTGCATGTGCTGCGCTCGCCGCATGCGCATGCGAAGATCGTGTCCATCGACACCAAGGCAGCAAGCGAGATGCCGGGCGTCGAAGCGGTTTACACCGGCGCCGACCTGGTCGCCGACGACATCGGCACCATTCCGACGCTGTTGGTGTTCATGCGTCCGGACGGCAAGCCGATGACGGTGCCGCCGCGCCGCCTGCTCGCCCACGAAATCGTGCGCTTTGCCGGTGAGCCGGTCGCCGCCGTGGTGGCGACGTCGCGGATCGCGGCGCAGACCGCCGCCGAAGCGATCGCGGTCGAATACGAGGTGCTGCCGGCGGTGGTGGACCCCATCGAGGCGACAAAACCGGGCGCGCCCGTGGTGTGGGCGGAAGCGCCCGACAACATCGTCGCCGCCATGAGCTATGGCGACGCCGCCGCGGTCGAAGCCGCGTTCGCCAAGGCTGCGCACAAGGTCTCGCTCGATGTGGTCAGCCAGCGGCTGGTGCCATCCGCGATGGAGCCGCGCTCGACCATCGCCGAGGTCGACAAGAAAACCGGCCGGCTGATCCTGCATGTCCAGTCCCAGACGCCGGGCTCGACCCGCGACGTGCTGGCCGAAGCCGTCCTGAAGCGGCCGAAGGAAAGCGTCCGCGTGCTGGTCGGCGATATCGGCGGCGGTTTCGGGCAGAAGACCAACCTGCATCCGGAAGACGGCATGGTGGCCTATGCCGCGACAAAACTGAACCGCAAGGTGCGCTGGCGCGGCGAGCGCAGCGACGAATTCGTCGGCAGCACCCATGGCCGCGACCTGACTTCGACCGGCGAATTCGCGCTCGACGCCAAGGGCCGCGTGCTGGCCTACCGGGTGCGCTCGGTCGGCGGCACCGGGGCCTATTCGACCGGGGCGGGCAATATCATTCCGCTGGTGCTCGGCCCCTTCGTGCAGTCGGGCGTCTACGACCTGCCGCTGGTGCATTACGAGGTCAAGTCGGTGATGACCCACACCGCGCCGGTCGGCGCCTATCGCGGCGCGGGGCGGCCGGAGGGCGTGTTCATCGTCGAGCGGCTGATGGACGCCGCCGCCCGGCAGATCGGGATGGATCCGCGCGCGATCCGGAAAGCGAACTACGTCAAGCCCGCGCAACTGCCCTACACCAACGCCGTCGGCCAGGTCTATGATTCCGGCGCATTCGCGCACATGCTGGAGCGCGCTTCAAAACTCGCGGACTGGGACGGCTTTGCCGCGCGCAAGAAAGCGGCGAAGAAGAAGGGCCTGCTCTACGGCCGCGGCCTGACCAGCTACATCGAATGGACCGGCGGCCGCGCGCATACCGAAACGGTCAGCCTGCATGGCGACCGCCGAAGGGCGCGTCATCCTGCATTCCGGCACGATGGCGATGGGGCAGGGGTTGCAGACCACCTACACCCAGATGGTGTCGGAATCGCTCGGCATCCCCATGGACAGGATCGACATCGTGCAGGGCGACACGGATCTGGCCACCGGCTTCGGCAGCGTCGGCTCGCGCTCGCTGTTCGTCGGCGGCACCGCGCTGGCGGTGTCCGCCAACGATTTGATCGCGAAGGCGCGCGAGAAGGCCGCGAATATTCTGGAAGCGTCGGTCGAGGACATCGAATACCGCGACGGCATGCTCACGGTGGTCGGCACCGACAAGCGCATCGGCCTGTTCGAGATCGCCAGGAAGGAAGCCGGCGCGCGGCTGAGCGTCGACAGCACGGGCGAAGTCGACGGGCCGAGCTGGCCGAACGGCACCCATATCTGCGAGGTCGAGATCGACCCGGAGACCGGCGTCACCCGCGTGGTGCGCTACACCACGGTCGACGACGTCGGCGTCGCCGTCAATCCGATGCTGGTGACCGGACAGGTGCACGGCGGCGTCGCGCAGGGCATCGGTCAGGCGCTCTATGAAGGCGTGGCCTACGACGCCGAAGGGCAATTGCTCACGGCGAGCTACCAGGACTACTGCCTGCCGCGCGCCGACGATATTCCGCCGATCGAGGTCACGCTCGATGAAAGCGCGCCCTGCCGCACCAATCCGCTGGGCGCCAAGGGCTGCGGCGAATCCGGCGCGATCGGCGGCCCGCCCTGCATCACCAACGGCGTGATGGATGCGCTCGGCGAACTCGGCATCAAGAACCTGATTACGCCGCTGACGCCGATGAAGGTCTGGCAGGCGATCCGGGACGCGAAGGCGGCGAGGGTTTAATTAGGGTCCGTCATTCCGGGATGCGTCCGAAGGACGCAGACCCGGAATCTCGAGGCCGACAATTCATCCGGGTTCGCGCTCACGCGCGCCCCGGAACGACGGTGTCGGCCTTACAGCCCCAGCACCATCTTGGCGACGATGTCGCGCTGGATTTCCGACGAGCCGCCGAAGATGGTGTAGGCGCGTCCGTTGAGATATTCCGGCACGATCGGCAGCATGCTTTCCGGGATCGCCGGCTCCTGGTTGAGCTTGTAGAAAGGCCGCATCGGCTCGACGGCGAGGCCGTCATTGCCGATCACTTCCACGCCCAGCCGCGTCACGGCCTGGCGGATTTCGCTGACCCGCAGCTTTAACAGCGACGACACCGCGCCGGGGTTTTGCCCGGTCTGCAGCGCCGACAGCACGCGCAGTTCGGTCATCTCCAGCGTGTCGATATCGACCTCGATCTCGGACATCCGCAGCGCGATATCGGGATCGTCGATGGCGCGGCCGGTGGCTTCCGATTCCGCGAGATCCGAAACCGTTTTCAGCGCCTCGCGCAACTTGGCCGAGGCAATGCCGGCGCCGCGTTCGAATTCGAGCAGATATTTGCCGTAGGTCCAGCCCTTGCCTTCCTCGCCGACGCGGTTGGCGACGGGCACGCGGACGTCGTCGAAGAACACCTGGTTGACCTCGTGATCGCCGCCGATGGTCAGGATCGGCCTTGTGGTGATGCCCGGACTTTTCATGTCGATCAGAATAAAACTGATGCCGTCCTGCTGGCGCGGCGTGTCGTTGGTGCGCACCAGCGCGAACATGCGGTTGGCGTGATGGGCATGCGTGGTCCAGATCTTGGTGCCGTTGACGACGTAATGGTCGCCGTCGCGCACCGCGCGGGTCTTCAGCGAGGCGAGGTCGGAGCCGGAGCCCGGCTCCGAGTAACCCTGGCACCAATAGTCCTCGCCGGAGAGAATTCGCGGCAGATAGAAGTTCTTCTGCTCCGGCGTGCCGAAGCCGATGATGACGGGGCCGACCATCTTGACGCCCATCACGTTGACATTGGGCGTGCCGGCGCGGGCGCATTCGGCCTCGAAAATCCAGCGCTGCGCCGCCGTCCAGTCCGGTCCGCCATATTCCACCGGCCATCCCGGCGCGCCCCAGCCCTTTTTATGCAGCGCTCTCTGCCAGGCCATGCCGATGTCCGGATCGGAGAACACCGACGGCGTCAATGCGGTCGCGCGCTTCATCTCCGGCGTGAGGTTTTGAGCGATGAATTCGCGGACTTCCTGTTCGAAGGCGCGCTCTTCCGTGCTGAAGCTGAGATCCATGGTGTGCGCTCCTTTCTTGTTTGAGCATGATCTTTTCGGAAAACCGGTTACCACTTTTCCGGATCATGCTCTAGGTTTGAGCCGTTGCCCGCCCGCCCAACGCGGCGTGGCGGCGATAGTGGTGCGCGCTGCCGCCGAACAGCGTGTCGAAGGCGAGCAGCCGCTTGAAATAGGCGCCGATATCGAGCTCCTCGGTGACGCCCATGGCGCCGTGCAGCTGCACCGCCTGTTCGGCGACGAAGCGCGCGCATTTGCCGATCTTGGCCTTGGCGCCCGACGCGGCGCGGCCGCGCGCGACCGGTTCGGCGTCCGCCATCAGCGCGGCGCGCAGCGCGATCGAGCGCGCCTCGTCGCATTGCATCGCCATGTCGGCGAGCCGGTGGCGGATCACCTGGTTGGCGGAGAGCGGCCGGCCGAATTGCTGGCGCACCTTGGTGTATTCGAGCGTCCTGTCGAGCATGATCTGCATGATGCCGACGGCTTCAGAACCGAGCGCGGCCATCGCGCGATCGATCACGCCTTCGATTTTCGGCAAAGAATCGCTGCCGTCGCCGAGCAGGGCGTCGGCGGGCAGGCGAACGTCGGCGAGATCGAGATTGCAGGCGCGGCCGCCGCCAAGTCGCGGGAAATCCCTTGAAGTCAGCCCGGCGGTGCCCGAGGGCACCAGAAACAGACACAGTTTGCCGGGCGTGCCGTCATCGCTGGCGACGCGGGCGGAGACGATGATCTGGTTCGCGGCATTGCCGTCGAGCACCGCGGTCTTGCGGCCGTCGAGCCGCCAGCCGGCCGGCGTTTTCCTCGCCGTGGTCTCGACATGAGCGAGATCGAAGCGCGCCGCGCGTTCCGAATGCGCAAACGCGAGAACCAGCGAGCCGTCGGCGACCTTGGGAAGGATCGCCTGTTTCTGCGCCTCGTTTCCGCATTCCGAGACCAGGCTGGCGCCGATCACGACGGTGGAAAGATAGGGCTCGGCGACCAGGCCGCGGCCGAACGCTTCCATCAGGATGCCGGTTTCGATCGCACCCGCGCCGAGCCCGCCATAGGCCTCGGCGATCGGCAGCGCCAGCCAGCCGAGCTCGGCGAATTGTTTCCAGATTTCCGGGCTGAAGCCGAGCGGATCGCCCGCGGCGCGGCGGCGGTGATCGGCGTCATAGGTTTCGGAAATGAAGCGGTCGACGCTTTCGCGCAGCAGGCGCTGCTCGTCGCTCAAGGTGAGGTCCATTTTTTTCTACTTCGCTCGAATTACTTTACTTGGGCTGGTTTCTTGACGGAAGGATGCAGGCCGGCGGGATCGACCACCATGCCGAACTCCTGCAGATTATGCGCATGGCAGAGCTGGTGCAGCGCGAACGCCTGATCGATCGCCGCGGGCTGGCCCATGACGTCGACCGAGCGGTTGACCGCCTCCTTGGTCAGTTTCAGCGCGAAAGAAGGTTTTGCGGCGATCCGTTGCGCCAGCGTCATCACGAAGGAGGAGAGCTCGGGCCGCGGCACCACGTGATTGACCATGCCGAGCCGGTGCGCCTCTTCGGCGCTCCAGACGTCGGCGGTGAACAGGAATTCCTTGGCCTTGCGCGGACCCAGCTCCCAGGGATGAACGAACCATTCGACCCCGCAGACGCCCATGGCGACCACGGGATCGCAGAATTCCGCGTCACTGCTGGCGACGATCAGGTCGCAGGCCCAGGCCAGCATCAACCCGCCGGCGATGCATTTGCCGTGGACTTCCGCGATCATCGGCTTTGCCAGATTGCGCCAGCGCCTTGTGATCTGCAGGTAGATTTCCTGCTCCCGGGCAAAGCGGCCGTGGGCGTTGGGCTCGCCAAAACCGCCCCAATTTCCGATCGGCGGAAAATCGACGCCGGCGGCGTTTTTCCCGGTGGGGCGCAGATCGTGCCCGGCCGAAAAGTGCGGACCATTGCCGGCGAGGATAATGACCTTGACCGCGTCGTCTTGCACCGCGGAATCGAAGGCGGCGTTGAGGTCATAGGTCATCTGCAGGTTTTGCGCGTTGCGCGCCTCGGGCCGGTTCATCACGATCCGCGCGATGCGCGGCTCCGGCCGTTCGACGATGATGGTCTCGTAGGCGGTCACGTCTGGGTTCATTGGGCTGCGTTTCCTCGTGTTCTGGCCATGTTGACTATTTCATCAAATGATAGGCAAGAGCCAAGGGCGCGAAATTGTCGCGGGAGCAGCGCGGGGTTAATACAACCGCCGTCATTCCGGGATGGGCCGCCAGGCCCAGACCCGGAATCTCGGAGTTGTTGGCACGAGATTCCGGGTTCGATGAGGAGCCTGTCATCGGGCCGCGCTTTGCGCGGACCCGTTGGCATCGCCCCGGAATGACGGAGGAAAAAATTTACAGCCCCCGGCATCGTTCTGATACCTTGCGGAAGATTTGAAACGGGAGATTCCGATGCGCAGATTATGGACCGTGCTGGCGGCGCTGGCGACCTTGAGTCTCACCAATTGCGGCTATAACGCGATCCAGACCAATGACGAGCAGGTCAAGTCGGCCTGGTCGGAGGTCTTGAACCAGTACCAGCGGCGCGCCGATCTGGTGCCCAACCTCGTCAATTCGGTGAAGGGCTTTGCGCAGCAGGAAAAGGACGTGCTGCTGGGCGTGACCAATGCGCGCGCCAAGGTCGGCAGCATCCAGGCGACGCCCGAGCTCGTCAACGATCCCGGCGCGTTCGCGAAATTCCAGGCCGCCCAGGGCGAACTGACCAGCGCGCTGTCCAGACTCCTGGTGGTGGCGGAAAACTATCCGCAGCTCAAATCGGATGCGTTGTTCCGCGACCTGATGGCGCAGCTGGAAGGCACCGAGAACCGCATCACGGTGGCGCGCAATCGCTACATCAAGGCGGTGCAGGACTATAACGTCGGCATCCGCACGTTCCCGAACATCCTGACGGCGATGGTGTTCGGCTACAAGGAAAAGGCCAACTTCACCGTCGAGAACGAAAAGGAAATTTCCAAAGCGCCGAAGGTGGACTTCAATCCGGCGCCGGCGCCGGCAAAGTAGTTCGACAGGGATCGGCCGCCGCGATGAACGCTGCAAGGGCTTCCCTGCTTGCGCTGGTGATGTGCTGGGCTTTCGCGGCCTTCGCCGACGTCGCGGTGCCGCCGCTGTCGGGACGGGTGGTCGATCAGACCGCGACGCTGTCTTCAGGCGACATCGCTGCGCTGACGCAAACGCTTAGAAGCCTGGAAAATCGGAAGGGCAGCCAGGTCGCGGTGCTGATCGTGCCGACCACGCAGCCTGAAACCATCGAGCAATATTCGATCCGGGTGGCGGAGGCCTGGAAGGTCGGCCGCAAGAAGATCGACGACGGCGCCATTCTCGTCATCGCCAAGAACGACCGCAAGCTCCGCATCGAAGTCGGCTACGGCCTCGAAGGCGCGCTCAATGACGTCACCGCCAGGCGCATCATCGACGAGGTGATCACGCCGAAATTCAGGAACGGGGATTTCGCCGGCGGGATTTCCGATGGCGTCGACCGGATCGTCCGCGTCATCGACGGCGAGCCGTTGCCCGCGCCGCGGGGGCAGCCAAGTCCCGGCTTGCTGAGCCATGTCGATCCGACCAACCCCTTCGTCCTCTTCGCGCTCTTTGTCGTCGGCGCCTTCTTCCGGACCGTGCTGGGCAGATTGATGGGCTCGGTAACGATGGGCGGCGTGGTCGGGGTGCTGGCATGGTTTATCGCGGGGTCGCTGGCGGTGTCCCTTATCCTGGGCGTTGTTGCCTTCCTTCTCACCATGTTCGGCGAGACCATCGCGTCGTCCGGTAGCGGAGGCACCTATTCCGGAAGCAGCGGTTCGAGCGACAGCGGCGGATTTAGCGGCGGCGGCGGCAGTTTCGGCGGCGGCGGCGCGTCGGGAAGCTGGTAGAATCTGGAGCTGGTAGCATGGGCATCAGGCGCATCGGCAAGCATCTACTCGAGCACCACTGGCGGGTCCGGCGGATTTTCCCGCCGAAAGTGCTGGTGGCGATCGAGCACGCGATCAAGGCGGGCGAGGCCACGCATTCCGGCCAGGTCCGCTTCGTCGTCGAAGGCGCGCTGGACGGCAAGCCGCTGTTCCGCGATCAGCCGGCGCGGGAGCGCGCGCTCGATATTTTCTCGCATTTGCGGGTCTGGGACACCGCCCACAACAACGGCGTGCTGATCTATCTGCTGCTGGCCGATCGTGACGTCGAGATTATCGCGGATCGCGGCATCGACGCCAAGGTCGGCGCGAGCGGTTGGCAGAAAATCTGCGCGGAGATGGAGACCGATTTCAAGGCGGGAGATTTCGAGCGCGGAGTTCTCAAGGGGATCGAGGCGGTGTCGAAGCAACTGGCGGCGCATTTTCCGAAGCACCGCGGCGGCAAGAACGAACTGCCCGACGCGCCGGTGGTGATGTAGCGCAGAGCGTCATTCCGGGGCGCGAACGAAGTGAGCGAGCCCGGAATCCAGAACCACCATCGGGAGTATGGATTCCGGGCTCTGCGCCTTCGGCGCATCCCGGAATGACGGCGGTATTGAACTCTTACGCCTTCACCGACGGCCTTTGCGCCACGCGCGCCATCCAGGCCGCGATATTGGTGTTGGCGGGATCGAGCGGCTGGCCGACCTGGTTGCCGAAATCCAGGAAGCAGTAGAGCAGGATATCGGCCAGCGTGAAGCGCTTGCCGCACAGATACTCCCTGCCTGCCAGCTGCCCGTTGAGCCATTGCAGCCGGTTGGCGGCGATCTTCTTCAGGCCGGGCGAGGCTTCCGGCGCAACCGGAATCCGCTTTTCGAAGAACTTCAGGCCCTCGCCGAAGCGATAGCCGTTGGCGAGCGGCTCGCAGATGTTGAGATCGACCCGCCGGGTCCACATCCGGCACTCGGCGCGCTCTTCCGGCGTCGATCCGATCATCGGCGGCTTCGGATTCTTCTCCTCGAGATATTCGCAGATCGCGGTGATTTCCGACAAATAGCTGCCGTCATCGAGTTCGAGCGTCGGCATCTGCCCGTGCGGGTTGCGCTTGAGATGCTCGGCCTGCCGGTTTTCGCCGCCGCGCAGGTCGACGGTCTGCTTGGGCATTTCGATGCCCTTCTCCGCCATGAACATGCGGACAATGCGCGGGTTCGGCCCGATCGAGTCGTAGAGCTTCATTGGTGCGTTTCTCCCAGGTTTCGTTGCAGCAGGCTTGTTGACTGCCTTTGAATAGACCGTCAGGTCCTTTGTCAAACGGGTGAAAAGGCCCGGGCGCCGGCAAGCTCGCCGTGCATCGACGGCAGGGTCGGCCCGAAAACCGGCCGCCCATCGAGCGCCGCCGCCTGGCGCGGCAAAGCTGCCCCGAAAATTTCCTAAAATTTCGGTAAGTCGGCGGCCGGGTAACGAATTCGCAAGCAATGAAAGTTACCAAATGGTCAAGCTTTACTGGAGATTTTGAACGTGAGCGAACAAAACGCCAAGCAGAGCAGCGGTGAATCCGGTTCCCTCAGTGCCGGACCGGCCATTCCCAATTCATCCGATACCGCGATCCAGCCGGTGCTGGCTGCCGCCGACAGCCCCGAAGCCGGTTCGCCCGATCTGGCGCCCGGGCCGGCGGCCGCCATTGAGGCGGACGCTGCCAAAGCTGACGCGCCCAAGCCGGAGGCTCCCAAAGAAACTCACAAGGCGGACGCGCCGCGTCCCCCGGGCAAGGTCATGATCATGTCGGCCGGCGACCGCGCCTGGCAAGGCACCGCCGGCCCCGAAATGGAATCCGAGCCGAACTCGGCAATGTTCGGCAAGCGCCGGCTCGCGATGGCAGCGATAGTGACGCTGGCCGTAGCGGCGGGTGCGCTCGGCGGCGCGCTGGCGACCGCGGGCCTTTCGCATTTCGTCGGCGGTGACGCAGCAGGCACGGATAAACGCGCGCTCGAAGCCTCGGTGGCGCGGATCGACGCCGACATCCTGGCGCTGAAGGCCAGCGTCGAACAAACCTCCAAACTCGGCATCGCCCAGTTCAACAAGACCAGCGACCGCCTCGACAGGGTCGAGAAGGCGCAGGCCGAGCCTGCCGCCAAACTCGCCAGGCTCAGCGAGGCCGTGGAAAAGCTTCACGCCACGCCAGCTGCTCCCGCGCCCGTTGCTGCGGCGGCTGCGCCCAAGGAAGTCACCGGCTCGATTGCGCCTCCGGCGGCGCCAGCCGCGCCCAAGACCGAAGTAGGGCGGCTGCCGACGGTGGAAGGCTGGGTGCTGCGTGACGTCGCCGATGGCGGTGCGCTGATCGAAGGCCGCCGGGGAATCTACGAAGTCTATGCCGGCGATCCCGTGCCGGGCCTCGGCCGGATCGACGCCATCCGCCGCCAGGACGGCCGCTGGGTGGTCGTGACCAGCAAGGGCCTGATCGTCGCGCGCTAGAACCGATCGCTTCACCGTGACGTGAAGCGAAGGTCTCGCTGCGTTCGGATCGCCGCGAGACAGTATGTCCGCTTTTCGGCTAGGTTTCCTGAAACAGAAACGCTGCTGCGAGACGCCTGGAATGAGGGCTCCGATGCGGTGTTTGTCAGGACATGGGCCGCGTGCGATTTCTTGTCACATTCCTGGTTTTGCTCGCCGGCGTTCTGCCCGTGGGCCATGCGCAGGGCGCACCGGCGCTCGAGCGTGGCACGGCGATCACCGATCCGACTGTCTTGCGCGAACTCGACCGCGGCAGGTTCGGTCTCGGCCGCGTGATGCTGCCGGCGAGGTCGGCCGACGCGCCTCTCATGAACAACCAGTTGTTCGCCTTGCCGTCGATGGCTCCCGTGCGCAAGGCGATCGACGGCGAGTTCGACCGCTACATCGCACGGCACAAGGCCAGTCTTCCCAGCGAAACCATCGGCGTCGGAAACGCTTTCGATTTTCAGCTGTTCGATCGCGCGCTGCTCGATTCCTCCGAGACACGCTTTGTGCTGGCGGGCATCGTCAACCGGATGGACCGCGCCTACGTTCACGAGGCGAATTGCGGTGAGATCAGGCTGCTCTACCGCCTGACGCGGACCGATGTGCCCGTAACGACGGGCGAGGGTGCGGCCTCGCCGCGGCTGCCGATGACGCTGAACGTGGTGCTGAAAGCCAAAGGCGATCTTGCGATCGACGGCAGCGGGAAGACCATCACCTGCGCCGAAATTGCCCGTCGCTGGCTCGCCGCCGGCGATTTGCCGCTCGCCGGCAGCCGCGCTTGCGGAGAAACTGACGGCGAAAGACGGCCCGCTGGATTTGATCCGGCCTGAAAACATCGACCGCATCGAGACCAATCTTCAGATCGCGCACGCGCCGAAATCGGCGGTGCGCGATTTTCGCACCGACTATTTGCTGAAAGTGTTTGATTACAACGCGCAAACAGGCGCGTTCGAGGAATCGCCGCTGGAGAACCAGATCGATCGCGAGCGGATTTTGGCGGACGCAAAGCTCGGGCGCGAATTCAAGACTTGGCTGCTCGATCCCGTCCATTTCAGCGAACTCGATCGCGGCACGATTCTGGTTCCCGAAAAATTCCTGGCCAAAGGCGCTGTCGCCCCGACCCCGGTCGGATTTTCGACCTCGGACCTGATGCCCGCCTTCGGCCTCGTGCAAGGCGACGACGCATCGGTTGAACCCGTGTTCAAGGAGAGTGACGTCGTCGTGGCCCTGAAGAAGGCAGCCGAGCGCGGCGGCCGCTTGCAGAACATCCGCTCGGTCGCGGGTTTTGCGCGGCGGCTCAACGACGTGACCTGCGCGGGCTGCCATCAGACCCGCGGCATCGGCGGCTTTCATTTCCCCGGCGTCGACTGGATGGCGGCGAAGCCCGACAATTCGACGGTGGTGCCGGCGTCGCCGCATTTCTTCGGCGACCAGATCCGACGCCGCGACATTCTCACCGCAATGCGCGACGGCAAGCGCCCGGATTTCTCGCGCGGCTTTTCCAGCCGGCCGCAATTGCGCGGCAGCAGGGAAATCGCGGGAACCGAATATGAGGACGGCTGGGGTGCGCATTGCTATGTCAGGCACGCCAACGCCGCCGACAACGACAAGAGTTTTGGGTCGTGGACCTGCGCCGAGGGGCTGGCCTGTCAGCCGGTCGGCGCGTCGCGGATGGGGATGTGTTTTGTTAAATAGCGCCTGTCAGCCGACGCTCGAGGGAAAAAGGGGAGGGCAGATGGTGGACGATGCGGACGGGGAAAAAAGGAGCGCAATCGCGCGATCGCCCGCAACGAGAGCGTGCGGCAAACCATCGGCGACATCCGCGTCAGCGGATGGGCGATCGCGGGCGCGACGATCATCGGGCTGGCCGCCTTCGGCTGGGTGCTGATCAACAACAGCGTAGACTTCGACCTTCAGTTTGGATTCGGCGCTTGCCGCGCGCTCAGCTCACCTCTCCCATAGGGAGAGGCATAGGCCGCCTCCGGCGGCCGTTCCAAAGAATGACGCCGAAGCAAAGCTTCGGCTATGGCGCAGCGCCGGGTGAGGGGTTAGGGATCAACGATAGACCGTAACCCCTCACCCCAACCCTCTCCCTTTGGGAGAGGGAGCGCGCTTCCGTTGCCGCAATTTCGAGCCTAAGACTTGAGCGTCACGCCACCGCGCCGGACGCCCGCAATTGCCGGATCGCCGCCTCGTCATAGCCGGCGTTGCGAAGAATCTCGTCGCTGTGCTCGCCGATGCCGGGCGCGCGCCGCGGCTTTACCTTCTGGCTGCCGTCGACCCAGATCGGGCTGTTGATGGTCAGCATGGTGTCGCCCTCGAACGGCACCAGCACTTCGTTCTCGATCATCTGCTTGTCGTGGGGGATATCGTCGAGGATGCCGACCACGCCGAACACCAGCCCGTTGCCGTCGAGGATCCTGCGCCATTCGGCGAGGTCTTTGGTGGCAAAGATCTCGTCGAAAATCCTGATCAATTCCAGCGAGCGCGCATGGCGGTCGGCCCGGGTGGCAAACCTGGGATCGCTGATAAAATCCTCGCGCCCCAGGCAACGCGCGAGCGTCGGCCATTGCCGGTCCTCGTTGAGCAGCGACAGGATGAGCCAGCGCCCGTCCTTGCACCTGTAGTGGTTGGTCACCGCGTTCAGCGCGTGCTCGCGCGGCCGGCGCTCCGCGAATTTCGCGCCGCATAATTTGGCTTGCGCCAGCACCGAGGCGGCCCAGACGCCGTTGGCCATCAGGTTGGAACTGACATGCGAGCCCTTGCCGGTGCGCTCGCGCTTGTAGAGCGCGGTGACGATCGCGCCGTAAAACGCCATCGCGCAGGGGTGGTCGCCCATGCCGGCGATCGAGCGCGCCGGCGTGGTGTGCTCGTCCGCGCGCACCAGATCCATCAGGCCCGAGCGCGCCCAATAGGCGTTGCTGTCGAAGCCGGGCTTGTCGGCCTCCTCGCCTTTTTCGCCGTAGCCGGTGAAGGACCCGTAGACCAGCCGTTCATTGAGCGGCATCAGTTCCTCGTAGGTGATCCCGAGCCGCTTGCGCACGCCGGGCGGAAAATTGGTGATGAAGACGTCGGCCTCGCCGACGAGGCGATACAGCACGGCCTTGCCTTCCGGCCTGGAGAGATCGAGCGCGAGGCTCTTCTTGTTGCGGGACTCCAGCATCCACGCGAAATTGTGGTGGCTCGCCGGGTATCCCGGCAGGTTCGGCAGGTTGCGGTAGGGATCGCCGTGGCCGGGCGGCTCGATCTTGATCACGTCGGCGCCGAAATCCGACAGCACGGTCGCGGCCGCGGGCGCTGCGATGAAACTCGCGCAGTCCAGAACCTTGAGGCCTTCGAAGATGCCCTTTTCCATGGTGGCGTCGCTCCCGTGACTTTTGTCCGTCTTATTCCGCGTTGTGGAACCGTTTTGTCGATGACAGGTGAATTCTGCGTCGTATTTGACCGATGTTGGCGGGGGGATGCAACGACAAGTTTCGACGTCATTGCGAGCGCAAGCGAAGCAATCCATCGAGCGGCAGGCAAGACTGGATTGCTTCGTCGCTTGCGCTCCTCGCAATGACGGAGACTACATCTACTCCGTATCCGACAGCAGCGCGGCGTTGCCGCCGGCGGCTGCTGTGTTGACGGTCACGGTCTGTTCGGTCGCAAAGCGCGCCAGGTAATGCGGGCCGCCGGCCTTCGGCCCGGTGCCCGACAGCCCATGGCCGCCGAACGGCTGCACCCCGACCACCGCGCCGATCATGTTGCGGTTGACATAGATGTTGCCGACGGCAAGCCGCTCGATCACCGCCTCGATCGTGTCGTCGATGCGCGAGTGGATGCCGAGCGTCAGCCCGTAGCCGGAACGTTCGATCGACTGCAGCACGCGATCGAGCCGCTCGGCTCCATAGCGCACCACATGCAGGATGGGGCCGAATACTTCCTCGGTCAGTTGATTGGCATCGGCAAGCTCGAAAATATGCGGCGCGACGTAGAGGCCTGCGGGAGCGGTGCCTGCGAAATGCACACGGGCCTCCCGTTTCATGCGCGCGATATGCGCCTCCAGCCGCTGCTTCGCCTCCGCATCGATCACCGGCCCGATATGGGTGGCGGGGTCGCGCGGGTCGCCGATTTCGAGCTCGCGCGCCGCGCCCGAGATCATCTCGATCATGCGCTCGGCGACGTCGTCCTGGACGAACAACAGCCGCAGCGCCGAGCAGCGCTGGCCGGCCGAGCGGAACGCCGAGGTCACGACGTCGTCGGCGACCTGCTCCGGCAGCGCGGTCGCGTCCACGATCATCGCATTGATGCCGCCGGTTTCCGCGATCAGCGGCACGATCGGACCGTCCTTGGCGGCGAGCGCACGGTTGATCGCGCGCGCGACCTCGGTCGAGCCGGTGAAGACGACCCCGGCGATATCAGTGTGTGCCGTCAGCGCCGCGCCGATGCGGCCGTCGCCGGGGAGCAGATGCAGCGCCGAGGCCGGCACGCCGGCCTCATGCAGCAGGCGAACGGCCTCCGATGCGATCAGCGGCGTCTGTTCGGCGGGTTTTGCGACGACCGCATTGCCGGCCATCAAGGCCGCCGTCACTTGCCCGGTGAAGATCGCCAGCGGAAAATTCCACGGCGAGATCGCGACGAACACGCCGCGGCCGCGCAGATGGAGCAGGTTGCTCTCGCCGGTCGGTCCCGGCATCGTCTTGTCATGACCGAACAATTCGCGGCCTTCGGCGGCGTAGTAGCGGCAGAAATCGATCGTCTCGCGGACTTCCGAAAGCGCATCGTCGAGCGTCTTGCCGCCCTCGCGTTGCAACAGCGCGATGAAACGCGCACGCCGTTGTTCCAGCAAATCCGCGGCTTGTTCCAGGATTTCCGCGCGCCTCGCCGCCGGCGTGCGGCTCCAGGGCAAAAATCCCTCGCGCGCGGCGGCAACCGCCGCGTTTGCCTGCTCCGGCGTGGGATCGATGACGCTCCCGACAATGCTTGTCTGGTCGATCGGGCTGACGATCGGCCGCGCCGTCCCCGCTTTGGTCTGGCCGTCGATGACAGGCGCTGCCGCGACAGCCGCGGTTTCCGCGGTGATCGCGGCGAGCAGTCGTGTCCAATGCGGCGCGCTCGCCGAATTCGATGCCGCGCGAATTCTGGCGCTGCGGCCGATAGAGATCGCGCGGCATGCGGATGTTCGGATGCCGCGCGTTGGCAGGCGTGCCGATGATATCGGCCGGGCGGCGCAGCAGCGTCGCCGCCGGGATCGCGTCGTCGGCGGCGAGCGCCACGAAGGACGAATTGGCGCCGTTCTCCAGCAGCCGCCGCACCAGATAGGCCAGCAGATCGCGATGGCTGCCGACCGGCGCATAGGTCCGACAGGCCAATCCAGGACGATCCTTGTTCAATTGCGCGTACAGCGCTTCGCCCATGCCGTGCAGGCGCTGAAATTCGAACCCGCTCTCACTGCCGCCAAGTTCCAGCACGGTCGCCACCGTCAGCGCATTGTGGCTGGCGAATTGCGGGAAAATCCTCGGCCGCAGCGCCAACAGTTTTTGCGCGCAGGCGATGTAGTTGAGATCGGTCATCGCCTTGCGGGTGAACACCGGATAGCCGTCGAGGCCGCGCTCCTGCGCGCGCTTGATCTCGGTGTCCCAATAGGCCCCCTTGACCAGCCGGACCATCATCCGCCGGTTCAGCGTTCGCGCGAGCTCGTCGGCGTATTCGATCACGTCACCGGCGCGTTTCTGGTAGGCCTGGATGGCAAGACCAAAACCGTCCCAGCCTTCGAGCGAAGTGTCGCTGAACGCGGCCGCGATCACCTCCAGCGACAGTTCCAGCCGGTCGGCTTCCTCGGCATCGACGGTGAAATTCAGATCATACGCCCTGGCGCGGCGCGCGAGATCGATCAGCCGCGGCACCAGTTCCGTCATCACCCGCTCGCGGCTCAGCGCTTCGAAACGCGGATGCAGCGCCGAGAGTTTGACCGAAATGCCGGGCCGGTCGGGCAGCGGCCGATCGCCGGCGGTGCGGCCGATCGCCTCGATGGCGCTGGCGTAGGAATGGAAATAGCGCTCGGCGTCAGCGGCGGTGCGCGCGCCTTCGCCGAGCATGTCGAAGGAATAGCGTGGTGCGCCAGCCGAATGCGCCCGCGCCAACGCAGCCTCGATGGTCTCGCCCAGAACAAAATGGCTGCCCATCAGCCGCATCGCCTGCCGCGTGGCGGCGCGCACCGCAGGCAAGCCCAGCCGCTTTGTCAGTCGCCCGATCGTGCCTTGCGGGGTCTCGCCGGGCTGGATCACCCGCGCCGACATGCCGAGCGCCCACGCCGATGCGTTGACCAGGAACGCGCTGGATCGGGTCTCGTGATGCACGAAGTCGCCCTGGCCGAGTTTGTCCTCGATGAACTGGTCGGCGGTGCGGGCATCCGGCACCCGCAGCAGCGCTTCCGCGAGCACCATCAGCGCCAGGCCCTCCTTGGTGGAGAGCGCGAATTCGCGAAGCATGTCCTCGACGCCGCCGAGCCGGTCGTCATTGGCGCGAATGGCTTCGATCAGCCGCGTCGCGGTGCGGTCGATCCGCGCATCCTGCTCCGCACTCAACCGAGCGGTTTCGAGAAGCCGGCCCGCAACGAGACCGTCATCGGGCGCGTAAGGCGCCTTAAAGGGCGGCAAAGTTGGGGGATCGGATGTCATGTCATGAGCTTCAAGTTCCCGTGCACTATCATGCAGCCAGCCTTGGCACCGGGAAACCGCTGCGATAGTTTCGCCCCACTTTTTTCGATCGAAATGTGGCTGCGAATGAGGCTGATGGAAAGGCGGGCACGACCTCGCGGAGGACGCAAAACCCCTGCGTTTTGCGGTTTTGCCATGTGCCTGGTCGGATGGCTCCTGATCGCCGCTTCGTCGCCGGCGTATGCGCTCGAATTGAGCGCGCCGCAGGCGGCGCTCTACAGCACGGTGTCGATTTTTCCGCCCTCGGCGCAACGCATGACGGTTTGCTACGGTTTTGTCTGTAGACGCCGCGAGATCCTCGATTTCACCGCCGGCGACCGCAATGCGCTGACGCAGATTCTCGCGTCGGGCCGCGCTTCCGCCGCGGCCGAGCGGGCGGCGGTGCAGAAAGCGGTGATCTGGTTCGACCGCCGCATGGGGCCGGTGATCGGAACCAACAGGCGCGTCGCGAAAGCGGATATCCGCGCCCTCGACGACCAGCACAATTACGATTGCTGGGACACCACCCGCAACACCACCAGCCTGCTATTGGTGCTGCAGCAATGGGGCCTGCTGAAATATCATGTGGTGGGCGACCCGCATTACCGCGGCAACGCGCTGATGCTGCAGACCCCGCACAACACGGCGGTGCTGGTCGAACGCGCGACCAGGGTCGAATGGGTCGTGGACATGTGGCCGCGCGGCTATTCTCAGCCGCCGGATGTCATGACGGTTCAAAAATGGGTCACCGAGGATTGAGCGGTGCCCACATCAGCCGATTGCGGTTGGTCCTGAGATTTTCCTGACAAGCCCCACTCCCGGATGGCTTCCGAGAGGGCGCTGTTGCCGGCCGCGCGCTTGGCGTCAAACCTTGAGGTTCTCAGCTGAGGTCTTGCCGCGATTGGCAACCTCTTCGTATTCCACCGTCTGTCCTTCGTTGAGCGTGGAAAGGCCAGCTTTCTCGACCGCCGAAATATGCACGAAAACGTCCTTGCCGCCGCTCGAGGGCTGGATGAAACCATAGCCCTTGGTCGGGTTGAACCACTTCACAGTACCTTTAGCCATTAACGTCGTCTCCGCGAGATCAAAAAACAAAAACGAACTGCCGGTCCCCGCAAAACCGGCACGCCCGGGCGCAGGATACGCGGTATCGGACAGGCTTGATAGCTTAAACGACACGAGGATTTCGGCGAAAAACGATCATTATCGCGGCGCATTTGCAGCTTTTGCCCGCTTTTTCGATCGTTTGGCGGCGGCAAATGACCGCAATACGCCGATCGCTGCAATTTTATTGAATTGAGGACCCGCGCGCCGCATCCCCCGGTTGCGCGCGCGCGGGTTCAGTTGGCAATCGGACTTCAGTAGGTCGCGGCGAGATATTCGACGATCTTCGGGACGTCCGCATCGGCGATCGGCGCGCCATAGACCTTGATCATCTTGGTCACCTCGGCCTGCCAGAAATCCTTCTTGAACTTCGGACCGCGCGGCTGGGTCTGGACGTAGTCGGCCGAGTGACAGGCCGTGCAATTGTTCTTCACCACGTCGAGATTGGGTCCCGGCTTGAGCGCCGCGGTTTCCTCCGGGATCTTGTAGTTGACGGGCGCAGCGATGACCGAGCCGAAACTAAAGGCCGCGATCGCGGCAAGGGAGAGGGGAAGCGCAAGAAGCAAGCAACGGTTCATGACAATTCTCCTCACGCCGCGGTGACGCGAACGGTTTCGACGACGTTGCGCATGTAGCCGGCCGGATTCCACCGCGGCTCGCTCGGTTGCGTCTCGCCGGCATTATTGGTGGCGCGAACCTTGAGTTCGTGACTGCCGGCCGCGAGCTTCACCGGCAGCTTCCATTCGCGGAACGAATATTTGCCGAGATCCTTGCCGAGTTTGGCCGGCGTCCAGGTCTTGCCGCCGTCGATCGAGACCGCGACTTCCTTGATGCCCTTGCCGCCGTCGAAGGCGATGCCCTTCAGCGTCGTTGCGCCGGCTTTCAGTTTCGCGCCATCGGTCACGCTGGTGATGAAAGAGCGAACGTCGAAGCGGTTGATCGGGATCGTCGCCTTCGGCGCGGTGCCGGGCTCGACGCAGCGCGCAGGACGTGTCGGGAATCCGGTAGGCGGTCTTCATCCAGAAGCCGTCGAACACGTTATCGATCACGGCGATTTCGTTGAGGTGCTTGACCCAATAGGTGCCGTAATAGCCGGGCACGATCAGGCGCAGCGGAAAGCCGTTGAGAAACGGCAAATCCTCGCCGTTCATGCCGTAGGCCAGCATCACCTCGCCGTCGCGGGCATGGTCGATATCGAGCGCCTTGACGAAATCCGGCGTCTTGTCGCTGACCGGTCCGTCCATCCCGCTGAAGGTGATCTGTTTCGCACCCTGCTGCACGCCGGCCTTGTCGAGCACGGTCTTCAGCGGCACGCCGCGCCAGCGCGCATTGCCCATCGCGCCGTTGCCCAGTTGGCCGCCGGCCACGCGCGGATCGAAAAAGCCGCGGCTGTTGCCCGAGCATTGATTGACCGCGACCAGCTCGACCGCGGGCAGCTTCTTGATGTCCTTCAGCGACAACTTGAGGGGACGATCGACCTTGCCCTTGATCTCGAGGGTGAATTTGTCCGGGTCGAGATTGAGCGGCAGATCCGCCAGATGATAGCGGACGAAAAAGGCATTGTTCGGCGTGATCGGGCCGTCGTTGAAGATGGAGAATGGCGTCTCGAGCTGCGGCGGCCGGCTGGTCAGGCCGATCATCGGGCGCTTCTGCGGATATTTCACCAGCGGCCGTTCGCCGTTGCCGATGGGTAATGTCACGGTGTCCAGCGCCAGCGCCTTGAACGAACCGAAACCTGTGGCGAGCGCCGCCATTCCGGCGCGCTTCATCATCTCTCGTCTGTCGAGCATCGTGCTTCCTCCGAAGCTTTTTTGTTGAGCCGGTCTCCTCCAGACTCGGCGGAGAATAGTCCGCACCGGGAACTGCGAAGTCAATTTCTGCTTTCGACGCGGGAACGGGACGTTGCAACGCAACAAAACCCGAGCGCTGTTCGATTGCGTTGGATGGCGCCGGACCGGACCGCAAAACACAAAACCCCGGCCGCTGGCGGGCGACCGGGGCTTTTCGGATCGAGCGAAGCGGGGTTCGATCAATAGCCGCAGATATTGACGGTGCGCATGCGGTAGCCGAACGGGGTGGGCACGAGCTTCGTCACATAGCATCCGTCGTCCACGCCGACGCCGATGTAGCCGATGCCGAAGCCATGACCCCAGTGATGATGATGGAAGCCACCGCAAGCCGCCGCCCCATCCGCCGCCGCCCGCGGAAGCGGCGGTGGGAGCCAGCGCGATCGCGCCGAGGGAAGCTGCGGCAACCAGTGCAAGAGTGAGTTTGCGTAACATGATCGTTCTCCTTCGATGTGCGCCGTGGCGCGGGTTGATGTTTCAGTCTTACCCATCGCCCATCAGTCGCAGCCTTCTCGAACGGGGTTCGAGAAAACAGCGTTCTGGTTCGAGGACAATTTTCTGAACGAATGTTCAGGTGTGTGATGGATCACACAACGACGTCGCGGCGCTGTCAGGCCGCGGCGATTTCCACATCGTTAACCAGCGCGGACAACGTCTTCGCGCTCATGACCGAGCGGACAATCATCGGCTCGGAGCGGCCGCGAATGGCGACTTGCTGCTGCGGCAAGGCGTCGGCCGCAAGCCCGGCGGTGATACGAACCTCCTCCGAGACGATCGCCTCGCAGGCGAGGGTCTTGGTCATGTCCTGCAGCCTTGCCGCGACATTGACGGCGTCGCCGAGCGCGGTGAACACCATGTGGTCGCGGTAGCCGATGTCGCCGATGATCACTTCGCCGCCATGAATGCCGATGCCGAAGCGGATCGGTTCGCGCAGATCGTGGCTCAGGAATTGATTCAACTCGTCGACATTGGCCGATATCCTGGCCGCCGCGCGGAGCGCCTGGCGGCAGGCGGTTTGCGGAGCCGTGGAGAGCCCGAACAGCGCCAGCTGTCCGTCGCCGACGAACTGGTTGGGTTGACCGCCGCATTCGATCACGGCCTGCGACACCGCGCCGAGGAAGCGGTTGACGATGAAGACGGTATCGAACGGCAACTGTTTTTCCGCGAGCTTGGTCGAGCCGCGCATGTCGACGAACATGCTGACGAGATAGCGCTCCTGGCCGATGCGAGGCGGACTGCGAGGTCTGCGCATTCGCCGACACCGTGATCTGCGGCAGGAACATCTGGAAGAAGGAGAGATCGGTCTCGGGCCTGAGCTGGCAGGCGAGGCGGATGGCGGGGTCGGCGCCGCGCCGACGCGGTTGAGCACGAACGCCTCGCGCTGGACGGCTCCGGCAACGACGCTGCAGTCGCCGATCACGCGAATGCGGCAGGTCGAGCAGCGGGCGCGGCCGCCGCAGACGCTTGCATGCGGGACATTGTTGCGCAGGCTCGCCTCGAGCACGCTGAGGCCCTTCGGGCACCCGAACCGTCCGGCCATTGCCGTAGGACAGGGTGACCATGCCGCCCCGGCGCTCGTTCAGCGCGCGGACGCCCCTCGCCAGCAGCACAAGTCCGAGCAGGCCGAGATAGCCGATCAGGAAATAATCCTCGATGCTGTCCAGATACGGCCTGTTGGCTGGCGTGCCGACCTGGCGCGGCGAAAGATTCTCCGCCCTCCATTCGGCGCTGTCGCTGTCGACGACGCTTCGTCCGCCCTGATAGAGACCGAGCATGGCCAGCGTCGGAACCAGCACCGCGGCGGCGAGCAGATAAGGCGCCGCGCGCCGGTAGAACGCTTTCATCCGCAGCCAGAAATAAAGACCGATGCAGCCGTGGATCCAGGCGATGATCATGACCGCGAGCATCAGCCAGATTTTGTACGGCCACACGATCCAGTACGCAAAAAGCACCTGCGGATAGAGCTTTTCATGTCCGAAAAGCGTATGGCCGAGCCGCACGCCGGCAATGTGGGTGATGACGAGCGCCGGGATGCTCAGGCCGAGCACGAGCTGGAGCGGCTCGATCGCCTTCCAGCGAAATTGCCGGCGCTCGTAAAGCGCCCAGATGCCGAGGCCGGCGTGGACCAGCGCCGCGGTGTAAAACACGATCGCGACCGGGAGAAACTGCCAGAACGCGGTGTGGTAATAGACGCCGGCGGCAAGCGCATCGATCGAGATATTGCCGAGCGCATGGTTGAGGAAATGGCTGACCAGATAGGCAAACAGCACCAGCCCGCAGGCGAGACGGATCTGCCGGACGCTGATGCCGCGGATGAGTTTTGTCAGCTGTTCCCGGGAAAAGGGGGCCATGCGATCCAATCGAATGCTCATCGACAGAGATCGGCGATAGTAGAGTTTAATTCCACTTCGAGTGAACGCGTTCCGCTGCTTCGACCGGCGGAGCACCGAGGCATGCGCGCGGCATCTCCATTTGGGAGAGGGCTGGGCGAGGGGTACGGTCTTCGTCAGGCTGTAACCCCTCACCCGGCGCTGCGCGCCGACGTCTCCCACGGAAGAGGCGAGACGGCTGAGCCCGCTGCGAACACGTTGACACCCCTTTCGGAGTCGGGGAGAAAGCGTCGTGACGATTGCCGCCCCCGATAGCAGCCGCGCCAAACCGGACAATTCTGCCTTTCGGCAATTGCTTGCCGTTGCCGCGTTGATCGCCGCGATGACGGCGTTGCGGGTGGTTTACGCCAGCGTGATCGATCTGCGCACCGACGAGGCCTATTACTGGACCTGGTCGAAGGAGAACGTGCTTTCCTTCCTCGATCATCCGCCTGTCATCGCGTGGTTCATCCGCTTCGGCACCGCGATCTTCGGCGACACCAATCTGGGCGTCAGGTTTGCCGGCATCCTGGCGATGCTGGTCACGCAGCTGCTGCTCGCCGATATCGTCCGGCGCGTGACCCATGACGTCCGCGCGGTCGTGCTCGCGGTGCTGATGCCGGAAGCCGCGCTTTATTACGGGCTGCTGATGGCCAAGGTCTCGCCCGACGTCGCGCTGATCCCGTTTGCGGTCGCGATGCTGTGGGCGCTGGTCCGGCTCGACGAGAGCGGCGATGCGCGCTGGTGGCTGGCCGCCGGCGTGTTCGCGCGGGCTGGCGCTGCTGTCGAAATTCACCGCCGTGATGCTGGTTCCGGCGGTCGCTGGCGTTCATGCTGGTGCCGGACTGGCGCCGGCGCTGGCTGTTCAGCCCGTATCCGTGGGCGGCGGCGCTGATCGCGGTGGTGTTGTTTCTCGCCGGTGCTGATCTGGAATGCCGAGCACGACTGGGCGTCGTTCCGCTTCCAGTTCGTGCGCGCCACCGCGACCCATGAATTGTCGTTGCGCACCGTCGGCGATTTCATCGGCCTGCAGTTCGGGCTGGTCGGATTCATCCTGCTGCCGGTGGTGCTTGTCGGGCGTGACGTTGACGGCGTGGCGCGGATATCGCCGGGGCGACGCGGTGGCCATTCTGCTTTCGACCGCGGTGATCGTTCCCTTCGCCTATTTCTTCTGGAAATCGCTGACGCTTGCGGGTCGGCGATACCTGGCCGATGTTCATGTGGCCGGCCGGATTTGCCGCCGCCGCCATCAACATCGCGATGCTGCCGCGCGAAGGGTTTCCGGCATGGATGATCAAATCGACCATCTCCTGGGCCAATGCGGCGATCGCTTCCGGCATCGTCTTCGTCGTTCTGGTGTTTCTCTATTATGTCGTCTGCTCCCTGGAATTTCATCGGCAAGGCCGATCCGATCGGCGGCGAGGCGGGCTATCGAGCAGGTCGTGGACCGGGCGCAGGCCGAGCTGCAGAAGACCGGCGCGACCTGGATCGCCACCACGGACTACCGGACCTACGCCATGCTGCGCTGGTATTTCAACGGCCGCGTGCCGGTGATCCAGATCAACGAGCGCGGCCGGTTCATGGGCTTTCGCGATCCCGGCATGAATGTTGATCAGGGGTCACGCCGGGCTCTATGTCGGGCGCGAGCCGGACAATACCGAGCCCGGTGTGGGCGTCGACGACGGCGGTCAGGGAGCCGCTGGAGCGGGTCGATCGAAGCTGGCGCGGGATCGTGATGGACACCTACGCGCTGGAGAAGCTGACCGGCTGGACGCCGGAGCTTTCGCCGCCGCCGGACTCGCCGCTCTATCGCTGCGCGTGTGCTGGCGGGCGATATTCATCCGCCATTGCGCGTGGCGACCAGAAAAGCGTCATTCCGGGGCGTGCGAAGCGCGAACCCGGAATCTCGACGATTCCGGGTCTGGTCCTTCGGACCATCCCGGAATGACGAGCCCCATAGCATAAGGCCGCATTCGGGGAGGATCATAAAAATGTTTGTTCGGATTGCCGCATTGGCGCTGTCGGTTTGCGCGATCGCGCTGCCGGCCTCGGCCGCCGATTATCCCGACCACGCGATAAAGATGATCGTGCCGTTCGCCGCCGGCGGCGGCACCGACGTGCTGGCGCGCATCGTCGCGCAAAATCTCAACAGCAAATGGGGCCAGCCGGTCGTGGTGGAAAATCAGCCCGGCGCCTCCGGCGGCGATCGGCACCCGGGCGGTGATGAAGGCGCCGCCCGATGGTTACACCTTACTCATGGCGTCGACCGGCGCGCTGATGGCGGTATCCGGCAGCACCGACGGCGACGGTCCGTTTGACGTCAACAAGGTCCTCTCGCCGATCGTGATCGCGGCGGCGCCGCCCTATCTGCTCGTCGTCAGCCCGACGTTGCCGGTCAACTCGACGGCCGATCTGATCCGGCTGGCAAAGGAAAAGCCGGAAGGATTGACGTTCGGCTCGGCGGGCGTCGGTGCGGCGTCGCATCTTTCCGGCCTGCTGTTTGCGAGCGACACCGGGATCAAGATGCTGCACATTCCCTACAAGGGCACCGGCCCTGCGGTGACCGATCTGCTCGGCGGGCGCATCGACGTGATGTTTGCGCCGGGACCGGTGGTGCAGCAGTTCGTGCAGTCGGGGCAGCTCAAGGCGCTGGGCGTGACCGACACCAGGCGATCCAAATTCTATCCGGACCTGCCGCCGGTCTGCCGAAACCGTGCCCGGCTACGAATCGGTGGGCTGGTTCGGTCTGCTGGCGCCGCCGCATACGCCGCCTGAGATCGTCAAGCAGCTCAACGAAGTCATTGTCGCCGCGATGCAGACGAAGGAATTCCGCGATCATCTGGCGACGCTCGGCGCCGAGCCCAAGCCGCAGACGCCGGAGGAGTTCGGCCGCTATATCAACGCCGACGTTGCCAAATGGAGCAAGCTCGTGAAAGACAACGACGTGCAATTGCCGGGAGGAAAGTGAATATGCGTCTTGCAACTTTTGTCGATCCGTCGCTGGGTGTTGACGCGAGGTTCGGCATCGTCAGCGGCGACAATATCGTTGACGTGGTCGCCGCCGCGAACGCGTTGCACCGGGCGGTTCCGGCGACGTCGGTGAAGATCGCGCTGACGAGCGGCGCGCAGACGCTTGAAGCGCTTGAAGAACTGGTTGCGGCGGCCGAGCGCGCAAAACTGCTTCGCCCGATCGCCGGCCTCAAATTCCTGCCGCCGATTCCCGATCCGTCGAAATTCTTCTGCGTCGGCAAGAACAACAAGAAGCATCGCGAGGAACTCGCCGCCAACAAGATGCTGACCGAAGTTCCGAACGAGCCGACCGGCTTCATCAAGCTGGTCTCGACGATGTCGGGCGACGGCGACGCGGTCGTCAAGCCGGCCGACATCACCACGCTCGATTATGAGCCGGAGCTTTGCTACGTCGTCGGCAAGCGCGCCCATGGCGTCAGGAAGGCCGAGGCGATGGAGTACATCTCGGGCTTCACGCTGACCAACGATGTCAGCGCCCGCGAAATCCAGAAACGCGAGGTGGCTTCCGGCAGCCGGTTCTGGACCGCCAAGAACATGCCCGGCTTCGCGCCGGTCGGCCCCTACATTCTGACCATGGACGAGGTGGCCGACACCGACAATCTCTGGGTCACCTGCGACGTCAACGGCAAGCAGCGGCTGCGCTCCAACACCGGCGACTATCTCTACAAGATATCAGACGTGCTGGAGCATTTTTCGCGCTACGTCGTGTTCGAGCCCGGCGACCTCATCGCCATGGGCGCGCCGAGCGGCGTCGCGGTCGGCCAGCCGAACGCGGCCGAGCTCTATCTGCAGCCCGGCGACGACATGGTGATTTCGTTCGAGGGGCTGATGTCGCTGCGGACAAGGATCGTCGCGCCGGCGTAAAGTCCGATCTTGGATCGAAGAATTGGTTCGATGTCTCCGCGCGGGCGGTGAGCTCCCTCTCCCCCTGTGGGAGAGGGTTGGGGTGAGGGGTCACGGTCTCTCGATAGACCGTAACCCCTCACCCGGATCGTACCGCTGATGCTTCGCATCATCGGCCCGATCCGACCTCTCCCACAGGGGGAGAGGTGACGCCGAGCACGTGGCGAGCCGCCAATTCTCAATTCGATTCGAAGCTCACTCCTCGCCGTCGCGCTTGCGCAGCAGATCCCTGGCGAGATCGGCGAGCGCGGGCCGCGGCAAGGCGGTGAACGGCAGCGGGCGGGTGACGTCGATCGCGGCGAGCCCGAGCCGCGCGGTGAGCAGGCCGTTGAGCACGCCTTCGCCGAGCCGCTGCGAGAGTTTCGCGGCGATGCCATGGCCGAGCACCTGCTGGATCAGGCTGTCGCTCGCCGCCATGCCGCCGGTGATCGCGACATGCGCGATGACGTGACGCATCAGCCGGATCATGCCGAGCGCGCCCGGCCGCCCGCCATAGAGCCGCGCCAGCTGCCGGATCAGCCGCAGCGAGGCCACGAATACAAAGAGCACGTCGACCATGGCGCGCGGGCTGACGGCGGTGACGATCGAGACGCGCTGGGCTGCCATTGAGACCAGCCGGCGCGCCTCCTGATCGAGCGGCGTCATCAGTTCGCGCTCCGCCAGCCGGATCATGTCGGCGCCGTCGATGATGTCGTCGGCGTGGCCCTGCAGCGTGGCGCGGGCGCGGGCCAGATGCGGATTCTGGTGCGCAAGTTTTATCAGTTCCTGCACGATGGCGCGGCTTTCCGCGCGGTCGTCGCTTAAGAGCACACCGGCGGCGCGCGCATGCAGTTTTTCGATGGTCGCAAGGCGAATGAGCCCGAACGCCTCGCGCGCGACCACGATGGCAAGCGCCAGCGCGGCGGCAAGAGCAAAGGCGAGACCGAGAAAGCCGAGGCCCTCGCTGCGCGCAAACAGATCTTCGATCAGCCTGACAACACCGAGACCAAGACCGAGCAGGATCAGTCCGCCCACGGCGCTCCAGAACACCGCGCCCCAGCGAAAGCCGTGTCGCACCGGGACGAGCGGCGCCTCGACCGGGACCGGCAGCGGCCCCGGGTCGATTTCCGGCGTGACGCGGACGGTGCCGCGCGACGGGCGGCCGGCTTCGTCGCCGTCCACCACGATCACGCCGGGATCGTCGAGCTTGAAGGTCGCCGGCCGCCGGTGACGAGAACGCTCGCTCATTGCAGTCTGTCTCCGATCAGGAACTGGAGGGCGCGGTCAAGGCGGATGTGAGGCAGGGTGGGGCCGTCCGCGTTCACGCTTTCCAGTTGCGGCGGCCGGAAGCGAAGGAAGCGAAAGTCGGACTTGTCGGCGCTGGCGCTGGAAAGTCCGCGAAACGCGCCTTCGCCCGCGAAAAGTTCCTCGGGGTCGGCGGGCAGATCGCCGGGAAAGGTCGCGACCTCGGTCCTGCCGTCGAAGGCCTCGTCAGCCGCCATCTCGCCGGGGACCGGGGTTCCCAGGATCGAGGGCAGTTTGTCGCGGCCGCGCGCGACCATCGCCTCGCGGGTGGCGCGCACCGCGGCCAGCGCAACGACATCGATCTCGGCGCCGGTGTCCTCGGCGCGCGCGACCGCGCTCGCCACGGTCCGCCGCAGCACCGCCTCCAGGCGATCGTGGCTCGAATGGTGCAGGTGATCGGCCTTGGTCGCGGCAAACAGGATGCGGTCGATGCGCGGCCGGAACAGGCTGGAGAGCAGCGTCGAACGGCCGATCCTGAAACTATCGAGAATTTCCACCAGCGCCGCCTCGAGATCGTGCAGCGCCTCCGGTCCGGAGTTGAACGCCGCGAGCGCATCGACCAGAACCACCTGGCGGTCCAGCCGGGCGAAATGATCCCTGAAGAACGGGCGCACCACCACGTTCTTGTAGGCCTCGTAACGCCTGACCATCATCGCCCACAGCGAATCCTCGGGCGCGGTGCCCTCGTCGGGCAGATCGAGCGGCGCAAAGGTCAGCGCCGGCGAGCCCGCGAGGTTGCCGGGCATCAGGAAGCGGCCGGGCGGCAGCAGGCTCATCGCAAAGCGTTCGTCGCGGCAGCCGCGCAAATATTCGGTGAACAGCCGCGCGGCGCGCAGCGCCGCCTGCTCGTCTTCGTGCGCTTCCGCGCTCAGCGTCTTGAGATAAGCGTGCCATGGCGCCGCGAGCGGCGCGCGCGGGCGCTCCCGCGACAGGGCAAGACTTCTCGCGGGACCATTGCTCGTAACTCTTGTTGAGCAGCGGCAGGTCGAGCAGCCATTCGCCGGGATAGTCGACGATATCGAGGGTCAGCGTGCGGTCCGCGCCATTTTGCCGCTGGTAGTCGATAACGAGCCGCAGCTCGCTGATATCGACCGTCGAATTCGGCCAGCGGCGCTCCTCGATCAGGGTGCGGACGTGGTTCTCATAGTCGAAGCGCGGCACCGCGTCGTCGGGCTGCGGCTCCAGCCGGGCACGGGCGATCCGTCCCGTCGCAAAAGGCTCGAAAACCGGAAAGCGGCCGCCACGCGTGAGGCCGTGAATCAGCGCGGTGATGAACACGGTCTTGCCGGCGCGCGACAGCCCGGTGACGCCGAGCCGGACCGTCGGATTGAAGAAGTGGTCGCCGTAATCCAGCAGCGCCCGCGCCGACAGGCGCGCTTCCTCGATCATTTCGGAAAAACTGGGGGTCATGCGGGCGGGGAGAACTCGGTTTCGACGGCGGCGAGCGGCAGGAGGGCTATCCGGAAAGTGGCGATTGGCGGGCCAAAATCAAGTTTCATACTTAGGACGCTATTTGCAGCCGAAGGGTTTCGTTGACCCCCAAAGAGCCATGATTTATCGCTCTAGCCGAGAAGCTTGCCGGACCGCCATGACCATCTTCCAACTGAAACAGCTCGCCTCGACCTCGGTCCACGCCGCGGCCGGCGCCATGCGCTGGAATTACGACCGGGCCGAACTGATCGCCGACGGCGTCGTGCACGGCATCGGCGTGTTCAGCGGATTGATCGCAGCCACGGTGCTGATCGTGCTGGCCGGCATATTCGCTTCCGCATATCAAATTGTCTCGGTGTCGGTATATGCCGCGGGCCTGCTCGCGATGCTCGGATTTTCGGCCGCCTATAATCTCTGGCCGGTGTCACGACGCAAATGGCTGCTGCGCCGCTTTGATCATTCGGCGATCTACGTTCTGATCGCGGCAACCTATACGCCCGTCTTTGCCCAGTTGCAGGACCGCATATTCGCGATGTCATTGCTGGCCGGGGTTTGGAGCGTGGCCGCGGTCGGCATTGTGCTGAAGCTGCGTTTCCCGGGACGCTTCGACAAGGTATCCGTCGGCCTCTATCTGGCGATGGGCTGGAGTGGAGTGATCGCCTACGACGCCGGCCTTTCCTCGCTGCCGCAGCTGGCGCTGTGGTTCATCGTGGCCGGTGGCCTGCTCTACAGTTTCGGGGTGATCTTTCACGCCTGGCAGCGCTTGCGTTTCCAGAACGCAATCTGGCATTCTTTCGTGCTGTTGGGCGCGGCCTGCCATTACACGGCCGTGCTCGATCTCGTTCTGACCTGAGAAACTTCCGGAAAGCTGAGGGCGCAATGCAGGTGGCGGGCAAGATCGTGGTTGTCACCGGCGGCGCCAACGGCATCGGGCGCGCGCTGTGCGAGGCCTTTCACCGCGCCGGCGCGGCCAAGGTGATCGTCGCCGATCTCGATATCGCAGGCGCGCAGAGCGGTGGCCGCCTCGATCGGCGGCGCGGCATTCAAATGCGATGTCGCGCAGGAGAAGGACATCGTCCACGTCATCGAGGAGACCGAGCGGCAGTTCGGCCCGATCGCGCTGTTCTGCTCCAATGCCGGCATCGGCGGCGGCTTCGATCCGATGTCGGAGAACGCCGGCGGCACGTCCGACGAGCCGTTCATGCGAAGCTGGGCGATCCATGTCATGGCCCATATCTACGCCGCGCGGCATCTGATCCCGCGGATGAAGGCGCGCGGGGGCGGCTACTTCCTCAACACGATCTCCGCCGCCGGACTCCTGTCGCAGGTCGGCAGCCCCGCTTATTCCACCACCAAACATGCCGCGGTCGGCTTCGCGGAGAACCTGGCGATCTCGCACAAGGCCGATGGCATCAAGGTTTCCATCCTGTGCCCGCAGGGCGTCGACACCAACATGCTGCGCTCGATCCCGAAGGGGCCGCAATCCGGCGACGGCGACCTGACGCCGGAGCAGGTGGCGAAGGACGCGCTCGCCGGCATCGAGCAGGAAACCTTTGTCATTTTGCCGCATCCGCAAGTGCTCGGCTACATGCGCAAGAAAACGGAAAATTACGACCGCTGGATCGCGGGCATGGCGAAGATCCAGGCGAAGATGCGGGAAGCCTACGGGAAGTGACGCTCCGTCATTCCGGGATGGTGCGCAGCACCAGACCTCAGATGTGCAATTGCACATCGGGGAATCTCGAGATTCCGGGTTCGATGCTTCGCATCGCCCCGGAATGACGACTGGTGCTTGAATCTCTCCGCCTAGCTCTTCTGCGCGTAGAGCAGCGGCACCGCCGAATCCACCATCACTTCGATCAGGCTGACGCCGTCATGCGCGAGGCCGCGCTTCAGCGCCGGCGCGAGTTCGGATGATTTTGTCACGCGCACCGCGTCGCAGCCGAAACCTTCCGCGATCCGGACAAAATCGATGTCGGGCAGATCGAGGCCGGGCACGTTGCGCACCTGCATCACCTGGCTGAACGAGCGCATCGCGCCGTAGCCCGAATTGTTGATCACCACGACCGTCAGCGGCAGCTTGCGTTGCGCCGCCGTCCACAGCGCCTGGATCGAATACATCGCCGAGCCGTCGCCGACCAGGCAGACGGTCCTGACGCCGGGGCGGCCGAGCGCGATGCCGACCGCGGCCGGCAGCCCGTAACCCAGGCCGCCGCTCGCCATGGTGTAAAAACTGTCCTGGCCGCGCATCGGCAGGAACTTGTGCATCGCCGGACGATGCGAGGGGGCTTCCTCCACCAGCGCGGCGTCGTCGGGCATCGCCGACGACAGCGCGTGCAGCAGATATTCAACCGGAATCGGATCGGCCGCGCCCGGAGCAGGCGGCAAAATGCGGCCTGCCGGCATCGCGCGTTTGGTCTCGGGCAGCAACTCGAGCAGCATCGTCAGCGCCGGCTTCATGGTCGCGATGATGCTGGTGCCGACAGGCGTTACCGCGGCCGAGGTCGGGTCGTCGGTGATCTGGAAGATCGTGGTCGCGCCGTCGAAGATCGAGGCATGGCCTTCGACGTGGAAGGTAAAGACCGGCGCGCCGATCACGACCACCAGATCGTGGGCGCGAAGCGCGTCCGAGAGCTGCGCCGGCGAGGCATGCAGGAAGCCCGCGAATTGCGGATGCCGCTCCGGAAAACTGCAGCGCGCCGAAAACGGGCTGACCCACACCGACGCTTTCGCCTTCTCCGCGACCCGCACCATCAGATCGACGGCCTGCCGCGCGATCGACGCCGGGACCGACCACGAAGGCAGGGTGCTTGCTCGCCGCAAGCGCGGCGGCGAGTTGCTTCATCGCGCTCGCGTCAGGACCGAGCTCGCGGCTGACGTGGCGGGCTTCGACGGCTTGCGTCTGATGGGTCCAGTCGTCGATCGGCACCGAGACAAAGGTCGGTCCGCAGGGCGGCTGCATCGCCACGTAATAGGCGCGCGCGATCGCCGCCGGCACGTCTTCGGCACGCGCGGGCTCGACCGAAAACTTGACATAGGGCCGCGGAAATTCCGAGGCGCGCTCGGCATAAAGAAACGCCTGCAGCGGCAAAATGCTGCGCGCCTGCTGGCCCGCGGTGATCACCAGCGGGGTCTGGTTGCGGTGCGCGGTGTAGATGTTGCCGAGCGCGTTGCCGACGCCGGCGGCGGAATGAAGATTGACGAAGGCGGCGTTGCGGGTGGCCTGGGCGTAACCGTCGGCCATGCCGACCACGGACGCTTCCTGCAGGCCCAGCACGTAGTCGATATCGTCGGGCCAGTCGCTCAGGAACGGCAATTCCGTCGAGCCGGGATTGCCGAACACTTTTTTGATGCCGAACGCCCGCAACAGGTCGAGCGTCGCCTGCTTGACGCTGACCGACTTGCTGCTGCTTTTGGTGGGTTTGCGGGACAATGTCGTGTGCCTTTAAGTGCTTTTTGCTTTTAGAGGATAACGCGCATGCAAAGCCCGTCATTGCGAGCGAAGCGAAGCAATCCAAAGCGACGGATGCGGTCGCCGATAGATGGATTGCTTCGCGCTTCGCTCCCGCAATGACGGTCACATATACCTCACCACGTCGCGGTGCCCTTCATGGTCGGCTGGCCGGACGAATTCGCAGTCCACAATTCCATGCCGGCGCCGGTGTCATTGGCGTTGACGCTGAACTCGCTGCCTTCGAACAGCGGCTGCACCCCGCGATAGCTGAATTTCTTCGGCGCCGCGCCGCCATGCAGTTTCGCCGCGAATTCCACCAGGAACGCCGCCTGCATCGGGCCGTGGAAGATCAGGCCGGGATAGCCCTCGACCTTGGTGACGTAGTCGCGGTCGTAATGGATGCGGTGGCCGTTGAAGGTCAGCGCCGAATAGCGAAACAGCAGCACGGGGTCGGCCATGTGGCTTTCGCGGTGCTTCGCCGCGGGCGGCGGCGGCGCCGGCCTGGCCGGCGCGGAAGCCTGCGCGCTTCCCATATCGCGATAGACGATATCCTGCCGCTCGCGCAATCGCGGTGCCGCGCGGCGTCGTGACCAGATGGTCGACGGAGACGAAACACAACACGCCGGTGCTGCCGGTCTTCATGGTCACATCAGCGATGCGCGAGGTTCGCGTCACCTCGTCGCCGACGCGCAAGGTCTCGAAGAATTCCAGTTCGCCGCCGGCCCACATCCGGCGCGGCAGCGGCACCGGCGGCAGGAAGCCGCCGCGGGTGGGATGGCCGTCGGGGCCCAGTTCCGACATCGGGAAAACCGGCTGCGCCAGGCACCAATGCACCGTCCACGGCGCGGCATCGCCCGGCTTCGGCTCGCCGATCTCCATGAACAGAGTGGCGCGCAGGCCCTTCACCAGTTGCGCCGTGACGATGTCGGAAGCCTGGGTGCTGCGGCCGATCCATTGGCGCAAATGATCGATATCGGGTTTGTCGGTCATGACGATTTGATCCGGGCATGAGGAGGTTTTGCGCTTCCGGGGCGTTCGCCGATCCCGGGCACGGCGCCGTAGTGACGCGGCTGATCGACGACGATGGCGGCCGGCGCGGCATAGCTCACCGGCCCGTTCGGGGTATCGACCTCGATGCGGCGCAGATGCGGATGCACGGCGAGGTCGGCCATGGTGTTGACCTCGGCAAAGGCGATGTCGGCGTCGGACAGGCGCTTCAGCAATTCGTCACGGGTCATGGTGGCAAAGATGTCGCCGACGGTCTTGTCGGTGAGCGCGCGGTTGCGGACGCGCTCGACCATGTTGGCAAAGCGGGGATCGTTCGGCAGGTCCGGCTGGCCCAGCACCTCAGCGCAAAGCTTCTTCCATTCGCGCTCGCTCTGGATCGAAATCAGGATGTCCTTGCCGTCCCTGGAGCGGAACGCGCCGTAGGGCGCGATCGACGGATGCGCGAGCGCCATCCGCTGCGGCGGATTGCCGGCCTCCGCGTTGAGCAGCGGCACCGCGAGCCAGTCGGCCATCACGTCGAACATCGAGATCCGGATGTCGGCGCCCTTGCCGCTGCGCGAGCGCGCGAACAAGGCTTCGAGGATCGCGGCATGCGCGGTGGCGCCGGTGGCGATATCGACGACCGATATGCCGACGCGCGAAGGGCCCTCCGGTCCGCCGGTGATCGACGCCAGCCCGCTCTCGGCCTGGATCAGCATGTCGTAGGCCTTGCGATGCGCGTAGGGGCCGTCGTCGCCATAGCCCGAGATGGTGCAGCAGATCAGTTTTGGGTAATCCTTGCGCAGGCGCTCCCGCGAGAAGCCGAGCTTGTCCATCGAGCCGGGCTTCAGGTTCTGGAGCAGCACGTCGGCGCCGGCGATCAGCGCTTCGAGGCTGGCGCGGCCCTCTTTGGTCGCGAGGTCGATGACGACGGAATCCTTGCCGCGGTTGAGCCAGACGAAATAGCTGCTCTGTCCCTTCGCCGCCGCGTCGTAGCCGCGGGCAAAATCGCCCTCGGGCCGCTCCACCTTGATGACATGGGCGCCGGCGTCGGCCAGCCGCGAGCTGCAGAACGGGGCGGCGACCGCCTGTTCGACGGCAATGACGGTTATTCCCTCAAGCGGCAGCATGTCGGTTTCTCAGTAGGAGCGGGGCATGCCCAGCACGTGTTCGGCGATGTACGACAGAATGAGATTGGTCGAGATCGGCGCCACCTGATAGAGCCGCGTCTCGCGGAACTTGCGTTCGACGTCGTATTCTTCGGCAAAGCCGAAGCCGCCATGGGTCTGCACGCAGGCATTCGCCGCCTCCCAGGAGGCATCGGCCGCCAGCATCTTGGCCATGTTGGCCTCGGCGCCGCAATCGGCCCGGCCTCGTATTTGCGGGTGGCTTCCCTCACCATCAGCTCGGCGGCGCGCATCGCCGCATAGGCCTTTGCGATCGGAAACTGGATGCCCTGGTTCTGGCCGATCGGACGGCCGAACACCGCGCGCTCCTTGGCGTAGGCGGAGGCCTTGGCGATGAACCATTTGGCGTCGCCGATGCATTCGGCCGCGATCAGGATGCGCTCGGCATTCATGCCGGACAGGATGTAGCGAAAGCCCTTGCCTTCCTCGCCGATCAGGTTTTCGGCCGGCACCCGGAGATCGGTGAAGAACACTTCGGTGGTGGAGTGGTTCATCATGGTGCGGATCGGGCTGATCGTGAGCCCGTTGCCCTTGGCCGCCTTCATGTCGACGATGAACACCGACAGGCCGTCGGTGCGCTTTTTGGACTGCTCCTTCGGCGTGGTGCGCGCCAGCAGGATCATCAGGTCGGAATATTCGGCGCGGCTGGTCCAGATCTTCTGGCCGTTGACGATATAGCCGTCATTGCCGTCGCGCCTCGCAAAGGTCTTCAGCGACGAGGTGTCGGTGCCGCTGGTCGGCTCGGTGACGCCGAACGCCTGCAGCCGCAATTCGCCGCTGGCGATCTTCGGCAGCCATTTGGCCTTCTGCGCGTCGCTGCCGTGCCGCAGCAGCGTGCCCATGGTGTACATCTGGGCATGGCAGCCGCCGCCATTGCACCCGGCGCGCTGGATCTCCTCGAGGATCGCGGCGGCCGCGGACAGTTTCAGCCCGGCGCCGCCATATTCCTCGGGGATCAGCACCGAGAGATAGCCGGCCTCGGTCAGCGCGTCGACGAAGGCCGTGGGGTAGGCCATCTCGCGGTCGAGCTTGCGCCAGTATTCGCCGGGGAACTGGGCGCAGAGCTTGGCGACGGCGTCGCGGATGTCGTGGAATTCGTCGGTTTCGTGCTGGGTCATCGGCGGGACGGGTCAACCATTTGAGCGGGAATATCGACCGCGCGCATGGTCGCGGTGGCGAACGCGCAGATGCGTTCTGCCCCGTTGTGTTTAGAGATCACTTCGACCTTTGCAACGCCTATCGTCCCGCCGACCTGCATGGCTTCCGCGCGGGCTATGATTTCTTCGCCGTCCGCGGGCCCGAGGAAGTTGATCTTGATCTCCACCGTCACCGCGATGCGGCCTTCGGGGAGGGCAGTCGTGACGGCGGCGCCGGCGGCCTGGTCGGCGAGGCCGGTGATCACCCCGCCGTGGAAATGGCCGAAGAACTGCGTCAGTTCCGGCCGCTTCGACAAGGCCAGCGACACCTTGCCCGGTTCGGCCGCGACGACGCGCATGCCCGACGAGTGCGGAAAGCCGGCCATCGCCATGATGCCCGCGAGCTGCTCGATCCGATTGGTTCCGGTCACGTGAATGGTTGCTCGGTCAAGACGGCGCCGTCACGCCGGAATGCGCACCGGCAGGGATTCGATGCCGCGCACGAAGCTGGAATAGACCCGCTTCGGCTCGCCGACCACCTCGATCCGGTCGAAGCGTTTCAGCATCTCCTGCCACACGATCTTCAATTGCAGCTCGGCGAGCCGCATGCCGACGCAGCGGTGGATGCCGAAGCCGAACGACAGATGGGTGCGGGGCCGGGCGCGGTCGATGATGAACTCGTCGGGCTTCTCGATGCCCTCTTCGTCGCGGTTGCCGGAGACGTACCACATCACCACGCGGTCGCCCTTCCTGATCTTCTTGCCGCCGATTTCGGTATCGACCAGCGCGGTGCGCCGCATATGCGCCAGCGGCGTCTGCCAGCGGATCACTTCCGGCACCATCGAGTCGATCAGCGCCGGATTGTCGCGCAGCTTCTGGTACTGGTCGGGATGTTCGTTCAGCGCCAGCACCGAGCCGCTCATGGTGTTGCGGGTGGTGTCGTTGCCGCCGACGATCAACAGGATGATGTTGCCCATCAGATTGTCGGGGTCCATGTGCCGGGTGGCGTCGTTATGCGCCATCATCGAGATCAGGTCGTTTCTCGGCTCGGCGTTGACGCGCTCGTTCCAGAGTTTGGAGAAATAGGCCGCGCACTCGTCCATCTCGGCGCGGCGCTGTTCCGCCGATTCGACGATGCCGCTCTTCGGCAGCGCGGTCGAGACGTCGGACCAGCGCGTCAGCTTGCGGCGTTCCTCGAAGGGAAAGTCGAACAGGGTCGCCAGCATCTGCGTGGTCAGTTCGATCGACACCCGGTCGACGAAATTGAAGGTCTCGTTGCGGGGCAGGGCGTCGAGCACCTTGCCGGTGCGCTCGCGGATCAGGATCGCGAGTTCGTCCAGATGCGTCGGCGTGAACATCGGCGACACGGTCTTGCGCTGGGCGGAATGCCGCGGCTGGTCCATCGCGATGAAGCTCGGCCAGTCGTAGCCCGGCGGCACGTCGCGGATCGAGATGCCGCCGAGCGAGACGTCGGAAGAGAAGATGCCGTGATTGGTGTCGACATGCATGATGTCGTTGTATTTGGTGACCGACCAGTAGGGCTCGATCGGCGCGTTGGTGCAGTAATGCACCGGCTCTTCCTTGCGCAGCCGCTCGAACCACGGCCACAGCGTATCGTTCTGGAACAGCCGCGGCGCGCCCGGATGAAAATCCTTCAGCGGCGTGGAATAGGCCTCTTCGCGCGCCAGGCGCTGAAGCTCGGCCTTGTCGGCTCGGACTGCTGTCTGGATGTTCATCGTTCGTTGTCCAAAATAGATGATCGTTGCGGGCGGTGCTCAGCCGGCGATGCGCACCGGCAGGGTCTCGTAGCCCTTGACGAAGCTCGAATACACCCGCTTGGGCTCGCCGACCACCTCAATATTGTCGAAGCGCTTCAGGATTTCTTCCCAGATGATCTTCAATTGCAGCTCGGCGAGCCTTATGCCCGACGCAACGATGAATGCCGAAGCCGAAGGAGATGTGGGTGCGCGGCCGGGCCCGGTCGATGATGAACTCGTAGGGACGATCGATGACCTCTTCGTCGCGGTTGCCCGAGACGTACCACATCACGACCTTGTCGCCCTTCTTGATCTGCCTGCCGCGGAACTCGATGTCCTCGAGCGCGGTCCGGCGCATATGCGCCAGCGGCGTCTGCCAGCGGATCACCTCCGGCACGAAGCTGTCGATCAGTGCCGGATTTTCGCGCAGCTTCCTGTACTGATCCGGATTCTTGTTCAGCGCATAGATGCTGCCCGACAGGTGTTGCGGGTGGTGTCGTTGCCGCCGACGATCAGCAGGATCAGATTGCCGAGGAAATTCTTCGGGTCCATGTCGCGGGTGGCGTCGCTGTGCGCCATCATCGACAACAGGTCGCTCTTCGGCGGCTGGTTGATGCGCTCGTTCCAGAGCTTGCCGAAATAGGTCGCGCATTCCAGCAGTTCGACCTGCCGCTCGTCTTCCGTCGCGACGAGGCCGTCCGGACCGGGAAGCGTCGTCGCGACGTCGGACCAGCGCGTCAGCTTGCGGCGGTCCTCCCAGGGGAAGTCGAACAGCACGGCGAGCATCTGCGTGGTCAGTTCGATCGAGACCTTGTCGACCCAGTCGAACACCTCGTTGACCGGCAGATTGTCGAGGCATTCGGCCGACCGCTTGCGGATGTTGATCGCGAGCTGGTCGAGATGCGTCGGCGTGAACATCGGCGCGACGGTCTTGCGCTGCGCGCCGTGGCGCGGCTGATCCATGGCGATGAAGCTTTCGCGGCGCAGGTCGGGCGGGACGTCGCGGATGGTGATGCCGCCGAGCGAAGCCGCCGACGAGAACACCGCATGATTGGTCTCGATGTCCATGATGTCGTTGTATTTGGTCACCGACCAGTACGGCCCGAACATGCTGTCCTTGCAGTAATGCACCGGGTCTTCCTTGCGCAGCCGGTCGAAATAGGGCCAGAAGGAATCGGTCCGAAACAATTCGGGCTGGCCGACGATCGATATCGCTCGAGCGGAATGGACCAGGCCTGGTCCCGCGCGGCCTTCTGGTGGATATTCTCCGGCGAGATCGATCGTCCCGTGCATCGGGCAGTCTCCCTGATTGTCCCCTCCGTGGTGTGCTCCGGAGGGCGATTAGTTTGAGCGAATTACATCCCGTTGCGCGCGCCAGAGCAAGGGAGAGTTTGTGCATTCTGGCGGCATCGGGGCGCGGGGCCGCTGGTATACCGGGCAAGCCCCTTCTCGGCATCTTTCCGCCCGTGACAAGCCTATTTCCAAAGAATAAGGCTGTGCGCGAGAAAAGCCGCACGATTTGCCCGGAGGCCGCCCGACCATGATCCCCAACGCGCATCGGATGTTCAACTTCGATCTCGGCGAAACCGCGGACGCGATTCGCGAAACCGTGCATGATTTCTCGACCAACGAGATCGCGCCGCGGGCCGCCGAAATCGACAAGAGCAATCAATTCCCCCGGGATCTCTGGCCGAAGATCGGCGCGCTCGGCCTGCACGGGATTACCGTCGAGGAGGAATATGGCGGCTCGGGGCTCGGCTATCTCGAGCACTGCATCGCGGTCGAGGAAATCTCGCGCGCGTCGGCGGCGGTGGGCCTGTCCTACGGCGCGCATTCCAACCTCTGCGTCAACCAGATCCGCCGCAACGGCAGCGAGAGCGCAGAAGCGGAAATATCTGCCGAAGCTGATTTCCGGCGAACATGTCGGCTCGCTGGCGATGTCGGAGCCCAACGCCGGCTCCGACGTGGTGTCGATGGCGACCCGCGCCGAGAAGAAGGGCGACCGCTTCGTCATCAACGGCAGCAAGATGTGGATCACCAACGGCCCCGTCGCCGATACGCTGGTGGTCTATGCCAAGACCGATGCCGCGCCGGTCCGCGCGGCATCACCGCCTTCATCATCGAAAAGGGCATGAAGGGATTTTCCACCGCGCAGAAGCTCGACAAGCTCGGCATGCGCGGTTCCGACACCTGCGAACTGGTATTCGACAATTGCGAAGTGCCGGAAGAAAACGTGCTCAGCGAGGTCGGCCGCGGCGTCAACGTGCTGATGTCCGGTCTCGATTACGAGCGCGCGGTGCTGGCCGCGGGTCCGCTCGGCATCATGCAGGCCTGCATGGACGTGGTGATGCCCTATGTGCACGAGCGCAAGCAGTTCGGCCAGCCGATCGGCACCTTTCAGCTGGTGCAGGGCAAGATCGCCGACATGTACACGACGATGAATGCGTCGCGCGCCTACGTCTACGCGGTGGCGAAGGCCTGCGACCGCGGCGAGACCACGCGCGAGGACGCCGCCGGCGCCATTCTCTACGCCTCCGAGAAGGCGACGCAATGCGCGCTCGACGCCATCCAGCTGCTCGGCGGCAACGGCTATATCAACGACTATCCGACCGGCCGGCTGCTGCGCGACGCCAAGCTCTACGAGATCGGCGCCGGCACCAGCGAAATCCGCCGCATGCTGATC
>CAWGSB010000002.1:0-5643 GCA_963825105.1 uncultured Alphaproteobacteria bacterium | reverse complement strand
ACGTCGCCGTAGTTGCCGAGATCGTGCGTGCACTCCTTCACCGCGCGGAAGTCATGCAGGCGGGCGTTCCGGCATCCTGCTGGGGCGAGCCGCCGGGCCATATAGGCGGAGAAGTCGTAGACGATTTTGAGCGTCGCCGGCGAGGCGTCCCGCATCGCCACCCATTGCATGATCGAATAGGGCGGCAGGTAGATGTCGAACCGGACGTCGGGATGCCCGGCGATCAGGCCGACCGCATCGCGCTCGAAGTTGCGGACCATCGCATCATAATTATACCCCTTCGCCAGGTAGATGCGGCGCCCCGGAGCGGTGATGTATCTGAAGGCGGCAACCGCCTTCTTGGCGTTGTACGCCTCGGCCTGGTCGACATTGGGCCTGAGGATGTTGATGTCGTCGACGCGGGGAATTGCGAATTTGAACAGGGCGCCGGTGGTCAGCCGTGTGATGATTGGCTCGATCGGCCCGATTCGACCGCGTCAGCATCCAGGCCGATTTGCGCGCCATGGCGCCGCTGAGAAGGTAGCCCGCAATGCCTTTTGTATTCCTTCGGTAGAGATCGACGGGGAAATAGACGTCCTGGTCGATATCCGGCGCATCGGCGAAGATCCAGTCGTCTACCTGCCAGATGACCCGTTTGGCATGGCGCGCGAGCGCCGCGGCGATGACAAAACTTTGTTCGTGGGAATTCGACCCCGTCATGGCCAGCTTCAGCGAATTCACCCCGAGCAGCCGGTCGATATCGCTCTGCCGGAAGTGAATAGCGAGCGAGGTGCCCATGAAGGCCGTATCGAAATCCTGGCTGCGGATTAATCCTGCGTTTTGCATCCGGCTGTCCTGCGAATACATCGCGGGCAAACGCGCGGGCCGGAACAGCTGCAGCGGATCGACGGCGAAATTGAGCGCGGCCGCCATCAGCATGATGGCCGCGCTCACGCACAGGAACCGGAGCAGATCTTTGGCTGCGATACTCATCAGAACCTGAAATAGATGAATTCGCTGTGCTGCTGGATTCCGAGAATGCCGAACGCCAGCACCGCCGCGCCGGCATAGAGCAGCGCGGAGCGCATCCGCCACGCGCCAAGCCCCTCGCCGACGCTCCGGTTCGCGTGATCGTAACCCATGATGGTCTGCGTGTTCGGCCCAAACCAGGCGATCGCGGCATAGACGGCGATGAAGGCGGCGTAAGCCATCTCGCCGCGCCCGAACACGATCCTTGTGGGATCGGCCATGCTGGTGAGGATCGACACCGCCGACGCCATGCTGTCGGCGCGAAAGAACACCCAGGCGACGACGACCGACAGGAACGTCAGGGAGAACGCGGCGAGATTCGCCGCGGGTTCGAAGCGCGGCGCGATCCGCGGCCCAAAACTGTTCCAGGCGTGGTTGACGCAGAGGTACAGGCCGTGCAGCACGCCCCAAATGACAAATGTCCAGGCCGCGCCGTGCCAGAGCCCGCCGAGCGCCATCGTGATCATCAGGTTGACATAGCGCAGCACCGTTGCCGCGCCGGTTGCCGCCGAGCGGGATATAGAGATAGTCGCGCAGGAACGCCGACAGCGTCATGTGCCAGCGTCGCCAGAAATCGATGATGTTGCTGGACTTGTAGGGCGAATTGAAATTGAGCGGCAGGAACACGCCGAACATCAGCGAGATTCCGATCGCCATGTCGGAATAGCCGGAGAAATCGAAATAGAGCTGGAAGGTGTAGGCCAGCGCGCCGATCCAGGCCTGGTCGAACGACGGCGTGTTCGGGCCGAAGGCGAGCACGACCAGCGGCTGGATGCCGTCGGCAAGACAGGTCTTCTTGAACAGGCCGATCGCGAAGATGATGAGGCCGCACAGGATCAGGTGCGGCATTCGGGTCGCTTGGCTTCCGCGCTTTCGAACTGCGGGATCATGTCCTTGTGGTGCAGGATCGGTCCCGCGATCAGATGCGGAAAATAGGTCACGAACAGCGCGTAATGCGGCAGCCGGTAACGCGCGACGTTGCCCCGGTAGGCGTCCACCAGAAAGGCGATCTGGGTGAAGGTGTAGAAGGATATCCCGACCGGCAGCAGGATGTTGACGGCAAGGCCGGTGGAAAACAGCGCGTTGAGGTTGGCGGCCAGGAAGCCCGCATATTTGAAGGTGCCGAGCACCAGCAAGATCGCCGGCGACCCCGACCGTGAGGACGGCGAAGCGCACTCCGCTGCGCAGCATTCCTTGCGATCAGCAGCAGACCGATGACGTAGTTGAACGCGATCGACCCCAGCAGCAGAGCCACGAACTGCCAGTTGCTCACGGAGTAGAAGGCCAATGACGCCAGCGCCAGCCAGATCACGGGCGCGAGACTGCCGAGCCGGCCCAGCGCGAAATAGCCGATCAGGGCGATCGGCAGGAACAGGAAGATGAATTGATAGGAATTGAAGAGCATCAGGCCTTGTCTCAGATCTCGTCATGGCGGGGCCGTAGCCGTCCCAAGGACGGCGTCGCTTCCGCTCGCCTATACCCGGCCATCCACGTCTTTCTTGCTTAAGCAAAGACAGGACGTGGATGCCCGGCACAAGGCCGGGCATGACGAATTACTTCATGCGGCCGCCGGGCTTCTGTGGCGGGCCGAAAAGCCTAACCATACAACCCGCCCGCCAACAAGCCGTGCGCGGCTCTGGCGCAATGGCGGCATATCTGGCAATCCGCTGGCGAGAACCGATATGGCAGTGCGGGACGTCGCCCGATCCGCAAGCACGACGAGAGTGACACACCGATGGACAAGAAGAGTTCCCCGACACCGCCCGTCGCGCCGCGCCGGCCGCATTCGTTCACCACCCACGGCATCACCGTCGTCGACGACTATGCCTGGTTGAAAGACGAAAACTGGCAGGAAGTGCTGCGCGACCCCGGCGTGCTCGACCCGGATATCCGGAACTATCTCGAAGCGGAGAACGGCTATACCGAAAGCCTGCTCGGCCATACCGCGCGCCTTGCAGAAGACGCTGGTCGCGGAAATGCGCGGGCGGATCAAGGAAGACGATTCCAGCGTGCCTTCGCCGGACGGTCCTTACGCCTATTTGCGCAAATTCCGCGAGGGCGGCCAGCACGAAATGTTCGGCCGCATGCCGCGCGACGGCGGCGAGACCGAGATCGTGCTCGACGGCGACGCGCTTGCGGCCGACCACGAATATTTCAAGTTCGGCGGCGCACGGCATTCGCCGGATCACCGGCTTGACGCCTGGAGCGCCGACATCAAGGGCTCGGAATATTTCTCGATCCGCGTGCGCGACTGGGCGACCGGCGTCGACCTTGGCGACCTCGTCGAGGAAACCGACGGCGCGGTGGTGTGGAGCACGGACTGCAACAGCTTCTTTTACGTCAAGCTCGACGACAACCACCGCCCGATGCAGGTCTGGCGTCATCGCCTCGGTACGCCGCAGGCGGACGACGTGCTGGTCTATGAAGAGCACGATCCCGGCTGGTTCACCCATATCCATGAAAGCTCCAGCAGCCGCTTCTGCGTGATCGCCGGCGGCGACCACGAAACCTCCGAGCAGCGGCTGATCGATCTTGCCGATCCCGATGCGCCGCCGCGCCTGGTCGCGGCGCGCGAGGAAGGCGTGCAATATTCGGTCGCCGACCGCGGCGACGAGCTGTTCATTCTCACCAATGCCGACGGCGCCATCGATTTCAAGATCGTCACCGCGCCGCTCGACGTCGCCCGAGCGCGCCAACTGGCGCGACCTGATCCCGCATCGCGCCGGCGTCTATATTCTCGATCTCGAGCTTTTTTCCGGTCACCTGGTGCGGCTGGAGCGCGCCCATGCGCTGCCCGCCATCGTCATCCGCGATCTCGCAAGCGGCGAGGAGCACGCCATCGCCTTCGACGAGGCGGCCTATTCGCTCGACACCATGGGCGGCTACGAATTCGACACCACCAATCTGCGCTTCTCCTATTCGTCGATGACGACGCCGTCGGAAGTCTACGACTACGACATGGCGAGCCGCACGCGCGCTTTGCGCAAGCGCCAGGAAATTCCCTCCGGCCACAACCCCGCCGATTACGTCACCACCCGCATCATGGCGACCTCGCATGACGGCGCGCGAGGTGCCGGTGTCGATCCTGCACCGCAAGGATCTCGAGCGCGACGGCAGCGCGCCGCTGTTGCTGTACGGCTACGGCTCCTACGGCATGGCGATGCCGGCGTCGTTCTCCGCCAACCGGCTGTCGCTGGTCGATCGCGGTTTCGTCTATGCGATCGCGCATATCCGCGGCGGCACCGACAAGGGCTGGGGCTGGTATCTCGACGGCAAGCGCGAGAAGAAGACCAACAGCTTTGACGATTTTGCCGCCAGCGCGCGCGCGCTGATATCAGCGAAATATACCGGGACAAAACGCATCGTCGGCCATGGCGGCAGCGCCGGCGGCATGCTGATGGGCGCGGTCGCCAACCGCGCCGGCGAACTGTTCGCCGGCATCGTCGCCGAAGTGCCGTTCGTCGACGTGCTCAACACCATGCTCGACGACACCCTGCCGCTGACGCCGCCGGAATGGCCGGAATGGGGCAATCCGATCGAGAGCGAAGCCGATTTCAGGACCATCTTGTCCTACTCGCCCTACGACAATGTCGCGGCGAAGGATTATCCGGCGATTCTGGCGATGGGCGGCCTGACCGATCCGCGCGTCACCTATTGGGAGCCGGCGAAATGGATCGCGCGGCTGCGCGCCACCATGACCGGCGGCGGCCCGGTGTTGCTGCGCACCAATATGGGCGCCGGCCACGGCGGCGCGTCGGGCCGCTTCAACCGGCTCGACGAAGTCGCGATCGCCTATGCCTTTGCGCTGTGGGCGGTGGGAATGGCGGAAAAGGGCACGATGACTGCGTAGCCCGGATGAAGCGCAGCGAAATCCGGGTACCCCTTCTCCGTTGAGGCGCCCCGGATTGCGCTTCGCTTCATCCGGGCTACGATCCCTTACGGCAGCGTGTAGGCCGTCTTGACGGCCGTATAGAATTCCGCGGCGTACTTTCCTTGTTCGCGCGCCGCCATAGCTCGAGCCTTTTCGGCCGCCGAACGGCACGTGATAGTCCACGCCGGCGACCGGCAAATTGACCATCACCATGCCGGCTTCGGCGTTGCGCTTGAAGTCGCTGGCATGTTTCAGGCTGGTGGTGCAAATGCCGGCGGACAGGCCAAATTCGGTGTCGTTGGCGGTGGCGAGCGCCTCCGCATAATCGTTGACGCGAATCACAGCCGCAACCGGCCCGAAGATTTCCTCGCGCGCGATCCGCATCTTGTTGGTCACGTCGGTGAACAGCGCCGGCTGCAGATAGAAGCCGGGCGTATCGCGCTTGAGGCGCTCGCCACCGAAGGCCAGCTTCTCGCCGGCCATCCGCGGGCATTCGCCGGCGAAGAACGCAAAAATCTGTCCGGCGCGCCCTGGGCGGCTCGATCGCGACCGTCAGGCCGCGCCGCAGGTGTTCGAGCGGCTGCGCGACATGATCCTTTCGCTGCAATTGCCGCCGGGATCGCCGCTGTCGCGCGCCGCGCTGGCCGGGCAGTTTGGGGTCAGTTCGACGCCGATCCGCGACGCGCTGATGCGGCTCGAGGAAGAGGGCCTGGTCGACGTCTTCCCGCAATACGCCACGGTCGTCAGCCGGATCGATGTCCGGC
>CAWGSB010000001.1:0-4870 GCA_963825105.1 uncultured Alphaproteobacteria bacterium | reverse complement strand
TCAGCGGCAGCAGCAGCGCGGCCTGAGCGAGGCCATGCGCGGTGGCGCCGAGCGCCGGCGCGAACCGCGCCGCGAGCCACAACAGCCCGCCCATGGCAAAAGCCGCCGCGGCGATGCGCGGCAGCCTTCGGCGTGCGGCGGGGTCGATCGAAATCCGAAGGTCGCCGCGCCGCGCCGGATCAGGGACAGGGCGCTGCTCCACGCCCCGCACGCGATGATTGCCGCGATCCCGTCCGCGCCAACAGCTGGCCAAGCACCACAGCCAAAACGATCGACACGGCGAATCCCTTGAACGTCGCCCACAGCGGCGTCAGCGTATCGTGGCGCGCAAAAAAGGCGGGCGACAGCGCCTTGACCAACACATGGGCGGGCAGCCCGAGCGCAAGCCACCTCAGCGCCTGCGCGGTGGCCGCGGTGTCGGATGCAGTGAAGACGCCGTGCTGGAACAGCATCCGCGCGATCGGTTCGCCGAGCACGATCAATCCCAGCGTCGCCGGCAATGCGAGGCCCACGGCCAGTTCGAGGCCGCGCGACTCCGCGTGAGCGACGGCTGCCGGATCGTCGCCGCGCAGCGCGCGCGTCAGTTCGGGCACCAGCACGGTGCCCATGGCGACGCCGACAATGCCGAGCGGCAGTTCGATCAGGCGATTGGCGAAATACAGCCACGACACCGCCGATGGCGATGACGAGGCGATGACCGCGCCACCGACGACAAGCAATTGCGGCGAGGCGCTGGCGATCATGCCGGGAATGGCCCTGCCGAAAAAGCCGCGCATGTCGGCGTCGAAGGAGACGCGCAGCGGCGTCGCGACGCGGCCGCCACGGCGCAACAGCAGGATCGAAAGCTGCAGCAGCCCGGCGACGCCGACCGTGGCGGCGATCACCAGCGCGGCACGGCCTGCGTCCTGCCGCCAGACGAGCAGCGCGATCATCACCGCGATCAATGCGATGTTGAACAGCAGCGGCGAAAAGGCCGTCAGCGCGAATTCGCCTTGCGCGTTCATCAGCGCCATCATGACCGTGACGGGTCCGGCGAAGGCGAGATAGGGCAGCATCAGGCGGGCATCGTCGATGGCCAGTTGCAGGGTCGGATGTCCGGCAAAGCCCGGCGCCAGCGCGGTGATGACCAATGGCATCGACAGGCCGATCAACGCCGTCGCGACCATCAAGGCCGCGCTGACGGTGCCGAGCACCCGTCCGGCGAAGGCGGCGGCCGCCACCGCGCCTTCCGCCTCGCGCAGGCGCAGCCAGGCCGGCACCAGCGCCGCGTTCAGCGCGCCCTCGGTCAACAGCCTTCTCACCACATTGACCAGCTGAAACGCCACCAGGAAGGCGTCCGCGACCGGGCCCGCGCCGAGCAGCGCCGCGATCATGGAATTGCGCGCGAATCCCAGCAGCCGCGAGGCCAGCGTGCCCGTGGATACCGTGAGGAAAGAACGGATCATGGCAGGCTTGTATAGCGTGTTTCCAACGTTCGGCAGCATTTCGATATCGGCTCTGAACCTCATCCTGAGGAGCATTGCGTGAGCAATGCGTCTCGAAGGATGGCCACAGGCGACCGTGCAAGCGGCCATCCTTCGAGACGCCCGGCTTCGCTGTGCTCTGCCGGGCTCCTCAGGATGAGGTCCGGGGAATTTGAACTGATCGTTTTCATCGTATCGATCCACTCGCAGGTGTGGCTTGCTGGCGCAGGGTCGATCGTGATAGGCCGCTGCGCCCATTCAAACCGGCTTGGAGCGGATTTTCCGCACAAGCGCAATTGCCGAGAGCAGGACCGATCAATGACTTCAGCGAAATACGACGTTCTCGGGATCGGCAATGCGATTTTCGACGTCTTGGTGCAGACCGACGAGGGCTTTCTTGGCCGTCACGGCATGACCAAGGGCGGCATGGCGCTGATCGACGAGGCCCGGGCCTCTGCGATCTACCGCGACATGGGGCCGGCGACGGAGATGTCCGGCGGCTCGGCGGCCAACACCATTGTCGGCCTCGCCAATCTCGGCGGCCGCGCCGCCTATGTCGGCAAGGTCAAGGACGACCAGATCGGCCGGCTCTATACCCATGACATCCGCGCCGCCGGCGTCGCGTTCGAGACCCGGCCGGCATCCGACGGGCCCGCCACCGGCTGCTCCTACATTCTGGTGACGCCGGACGGCGAGCGCACCATGAACACCTATCTCGGCGCGGCGCAGGAGCTGATGCCGGGCGACATCGACGCCGCCCAGGTGGCGGCCTCGAGCTTCGTCTATCTCGAGGGCTATCTGTGGGATCCGAAGAACGCCAAGGACGCCTTCGTGAAGGCCTCGACCATCGCGCATGACGCGGGCCGGAAGGTGGCGCTGACGCTGTCGGATTCGTTTTGCGTCGACCGCTATCGCGGCGAGTTTCTCGACCTGATGCGGGGCGGCACGGTCGACCTGGTGTTCGCCAACGAGGCCGAGCTGCATTCGCTGTACCAGACCTCGGATTTCGACACCGCGCTGACGCAGTTGCGCGCCGACGTCAATCTCGGCGTCGTCACCCGCAGCGAGAAGGGTTGCGTGGTGGCCTCGCGCGACGGCGTCACCGCGGTGCCGGCGTTCCCGATCGACAGGATGGTCGACACCACCGGCGCCGGCGACCTGTTCGCCGCCGGATTCCTGTTCGGCCTGGTGCGCGGCGCCGGCCATGAAATGGCCGGCCGGCTGGGCGCGCTCGCCGCGGCCGAAGTGATCCAGCACATCGGCGCGCGGCCGCAGGTGTCGCTGAAGGAATTGGCGCAGCAGAGCGGCTTGCCGGTGTAGGGCGCTTCACCTCGCCCCGCTCTTGTCCGCCGAGCCTGCCTTCGGGCTGGGCTTCGCCATCCAGAGAAATTTCCGATTTTCAGAAATTTTCTCTTGCCTCAGGTGCGAGTGAGGATTATATCCCTTATATCCTGCCCCACCGAGGGGCGTATCCGGATCGTCAGAGACGCGGGGCGGGATGCGGTGGACGTGGCAGCCTCAGGCGCGCGAGGTGACGGCCGAACGGAATGTTCCACGATATTCCACCTATGGAATAGCGATTGACATTATTCCTTCCATGGAATATATGATTCATGTCCTGGAACGTCGAAAACACCGATGAGTTCGCAGCGTGGTGGAACGAGTTAAGCGAGGCTCAGCAGGAGGATGTCGCGGCGACGGTGATGCTTCTTGAAGAACAGGGGCCGAAGCTGCCGTTTCCCTACTCATCGGGCATCAGAATTCCAGACACGATCACATGCGGGAATTGCGGGTGCAAAGCGGTGGAAAGCCCATCCGGATCTTCTACGCCTTCGATCCGCGGCGTACGGCGATCCTGCTGATCGGCGGCGACAAGACGGGGGATGACCGGTTTTACGATCGCATGATCCCGGTCGCTGATAAACTCTACGACGTCCATATCCAGGAATTGAAGAAGGAAGGTTTGATCCGATGACCGGACATCGCCCGTTCAAGCAACTCACCAAGGGTTTCTCCGAAGCGCGCCAGGCGCGCGTTGCGGCGCGTCGTTTCCGAACTGAAGACGCGAGATGGCGTTGCACGAGCTGCGCCAGGCGCGTGAGCGATCGCAGGAGGAGCTTGCGCGCGAACTCGGGGTCGGCCAGCCGGCCGTCGCCAAGCTGGAGCGCCGCACCGATATGTATGTCAGCAACCTGCGGCGCTACATCGAGGCCTTGGGCGGCTCGCTGGAAATCACCGCGCGGTTTCCCGAAGGCAGCGTGAGTATTGTGAATTTCGGCGAACTCGCCGACACGCGGGAGCGCTAAGCGGGCGCTCGCTTGCTATATGGCGGACGGTCCGGAAGGAAATAACGCATGCCCCTGACGAAAAGTTTTCGCGAGACCGTGCAGGCGCGGGCGCGCCGCGACGTCAAATTCCGGCAAGCATTGCTGGGTGAGGCGATGCAGGCGCTGCTCGACGGCGATCTGGAAGAGCGACGCGCCGCGCTGCGCTCCTGCATCAACGCCACGATCGGCTTCGAAAAACTCGGGGCCGATCTCGGCCGGTCGCCGAAAAGCCTGATGCGGATGTTCGGACCGTCGGGCAATCCCACCGCCGAAAACCTGCTTGCCGTCATCGGTGTATTGCAGGCCGAGACCGGCGTTCGCCTGCAAGTCCGCGCGGTCGCCGACGCGGCCTGACGGATGACACTAAACTTGCGCCCGACGGGCAAATCAGTCGCTACCTTGCGTCCACCTGTCCAGCCCCTTTGGCAAAAATATTTCTGTTTTTCCGAAACCCGAATCAGCCCTATATCATGGCCATCCCGTCCCGGAAGAGGGGCGTTGGCCATCGTCACGAACGTTGGGACGGGATGCGGTGGACGCTGATGGTGCCAAAGACGAGAGCACTTGCTGCGGACGGTGAAGTCGTGTGGTCCTGACGCCTCAAGGTTGGCAGTCAAGTCCCGCGGAGGCGAAGCCGGCCCAACCAGGCGTCAGGCCCGCCATCATCCACGGGGCGACGGTGACAAACAAATCCTGATCGCCGGGGAGAGCTCGAAATAAGCCGTAAAACCATCGCGCAGGGAATGCCGGATTGCCTCCGCTGAACCTGTATGCTCGTGTGCGTTTTCCTTCTGCTTTTTGCACGCGAGACCGCGGGTGCAGCGCGCACCCGGCATTCCCTGCGCCCTCTGATTGGCGCGGCAGTTTTGGCAAACCTCGGGCGGACACCGCCGCGAGAACGCGAAGCCATGCTGTTTGGAAACTTGAACCCTCTTGTGACGTCCCTGCGAACGCAGGGACCCATAACCCCGGTCGTCTGAGGTAGTGGCACAGTGGTCCAACAAGCCGTTAACACCGCCTACAACATCGACGGCACGGCGTATGGGTCCCTGCGTTCGCAGGGACGACGTTGAGAGATGA